>JBAZXL010000013.1:0-97575 GCA_041659825.1 Hyphomicrobium sp. | reverse complement strand
CCCTACACGACGCTCTTCCGATCTGCGATCGAGAGGACACTAGCAAGTCAATGTATCTAGTGTGGTTCAGATTGCGAAGTCCGCCTCGGAGGCCAGCTGCAAGGTGGTGGCGGACTTCGCAATCACCACACTAGAAGAATGTCATCAGAGAGCATCGCCGTCATGTCGAACGTCGAAGTCAGCCGCAAGCAGCCGCGCGAGACCACATCGATCAAGCTGCATGGACCCGAGGCCTTCGCTGCCATGCGCAAGGCCGGCCGCCTCGCCGCCGAAGCGCTCGACATGATCAGACCCTACGTCGTACCGGGTGTCACCACGGAAGAGCTCGATACGCGCGTACTCGAGTTCGCGCTTGACCATGGCGCAATCCCGGCCCCGCTCAACTATCGCGGCTTTACCAAATCGATCTGCACATCGATCAATCACGTCGTCTGCCACGGCATCCCCAACTCAAAACCGCTTCGCGAGGGCGATATCCTCAATATCGACGTCACGCTGATCGTTGACGGCTGGCACGGCGACACAAGCCGGATGTATGCGGTCGGCCAGATCAGCCGCCGCGCCGAGCGCTTGATCGAGGTAACCTTCGAGGCCTTGCGTCGCGGCGTCGAGCAGGTGAAGCCCGGCAATTCCACCGGCCACATCGGTGGGGCAATCCAGGCCTACGCCGAAGGCGAGCGCTGTTCTGTCGTCCGCGATTTCTGCGGCCATGGCCTAGGCCAGCTCTTCCACGATCGACCGAACATCCTCCATTATGGCGAGCCAGGCGAAGGCGTCATCATGGAGCCGGGAATGCTCTTTACCATCGAGCCCATGATCAACCTCGGCAAGCCACACGTGAAGGTGCTTTCGGACGGCTGGACCGCGGTCACGCGTGATCGCGAACTTTCGGCCCAGTTCGAGCATACGGTCGGCGTCACGGAAACGGGCGTCGAGGTCTTCACCTATTCCCCGCTTGGCCTCGAATGGCCACAGAGCTTCGCGCGCTGAGGTCAAGCAAGGGCGCGTGCGATGATCCAGAAACCCGGCCGCCCCCTGGATCCAATTGACCTTCCGCAAGGCGAACATCAAGACGGCGCGCCGCAGCCAAATCCCACAACGGACGCAACCCAGGGCTCTTTCTTCGAATCCGCCCTCCCCCTCCATTCGGGCCACCGCGAGCGCCTGAGAGACCGCTTCCGCAGAGGCGGCGCCGATGCCTTGCCCGACTACGAGCTGCTCGAGCTTGTGCTTTTCAGGGCCATTCCGCGTCGCGATACGAAGGACCTGGCGAAGCGCCTCATTGCCCGTTTCGGCTCTTTCGCCGAGGTGGTGAACGCTCCCGAAGCGCGGCTCAAGGAGATTCAAGGCGCCGGCGATTCAGTCATTACCGAGCTGAAGCTCATCCGTGCCGCAACGTTGCGGATCATGAAAGGCGAGATCACCTCCGGCACGCTGCTCTCATCCTGGAGCCAGGTCTTGGACTACCTGCGCGCCGCACAAGGCTTTGAGCAACGCGAGCAGTTCCGCATTCTGTTTCTAGACAAGAAGAACCGTCTCCTTGCCGACGAAGTGCAAGGTCAGGGGACGGTCGACCACACTCCGGTCTACGTGCGCGAGGTCGTGAAGCGAGCACTCGAGCTTGCCGCAACCGCAATCATTCTCGTGCACAACCATCCCTCCGGCGACCCGACGCCTTCCCGCGCCGACATCGACATGACACGCATGATCATGGATGCCGGCAAGCCGCTCGGCGTGCTCGTCCACGACCACATCATCGTTGGCCGCAACGCCCACGCGAGCTTAAAGGCACTAAGGCTGATTTGAGGGGGCGGTTGGGGGGGGGTGGCAGCCCCCCTCACCCTCTGCCCATCATCACTTCGCCGGCTTTTACCAGGCGTCAAGCCCGGCCTGCAGGCGCTTGGCGGCGGCTTCCGGGGTCTCGGTGCCTGAGGGTGCAGTGGGTGGAGCGGCACGGCGGCATGTTGCTAGAGCTGAAACGTGATTGTCTCCGGCGCGCCATCCAGCGCGATGGTGGTCTCGACCGGCCGGGTCGTGGCGATCTCGCGGCCGTTGCGGAAGACGTGCAGCCGGGCCGGACGCAGGCGCAGGGCCTCGACGGGGTCGGACGCTTGCAAAACGACAAAGCTGGCGGGCTTGCCGATCTCGAGCCCATAGTCCGCCAGCCCCAGCGCCCTGGCGGCCGATGTGGTGACGGCGGCAAAGCTCGCGCGCATCTCGTTGCGGCCGGTCATGTGACCGACATGGAGCCCCATCTGGGCGACCTCCAGCATGTCGTGACTGCCGAGGCCATACCAGGGATCCATGACGCAATCGTGCCCGAAGGCAACGTTGATGCCGGCGGCGAGCAGTTCCTTCACCCGCGTCATGCCACGCCGCTTCGGATAGGTGTCGTGACGGCCCTGCAGCGTGATGTTGATGAGCGGGTTGGCGACCGCATGGAGCTTCGCCTCGCGCATCAGCGCCATCAGCTTGCTGACATAGTAATTGTCCATGGAGTGCATGGAGGTCAGGTGCGAGCCGGTCACCCGGCCGTGCAGACCGTGGCGCACCGTCTCGGCGGCCAACGTCTCGACATGGCGCGACAGCGGATCGTCGCTCTCGTCGCAGTGCATGTCGACCATCAGCCCGCGCTCGGCGGCCAGACGGCAGAGGGCGGCAATGGACTCGGCGCCGTCGGCCATGGTGCGCTCGAAATGGGGAATGCCGCCGACGACGTCGACGCCGAGCTTCAGCGCCTCGTCGAGGTTCTTGCGGGCGGTCGGCGAGCGGAGATAGCCGTCCTGCGGGAAGGCGACGAGCTGGATGTCGACGTAAGGCTTCATGGTTTGGCGCACGGCCAGCAGCGCCTCGACGGCGAGGTGTCGGTCGTCGCAGATGTCGACATGGCTGCGGATGGCGAGCGTGCCCTTGGCCACCGCCCAGTGGCACAGCTTCAGCGCCCGGTCATAGATGTCCTGCGTGGTGATGTCGGGCTTCAGCTCGCCCCAGATCTTGATGCCTTCCAGGAGCGTGCCCGACTCGTTGAAGCGCGGGCGGCCGACGGAGAGGACCGAATCGAGGTGGAAATGGCTGTCGACGAAGGGCGGCGAGACGAGCCGGCCGGTAGCGTCGATCTCGCGGGCGGCCTCGGCGGCGAGCGCCGGTTCCAGGGCGACGATCTTGCCCCCGGCGACGCCGATATCGAGGCCGGTGCGGCCGTCGGCGAGATTGGCGCGGCGCAAGATCAGGTCGAGCATCAACGTTCCTCCTTGCGGAATGGCTTCAGGAGCGCCGCCGGCGCCACCGCGTTGCGCGACACCGAGGCCATGGCGACGATGGTTAGCAGAAATGGCAGGATCAGGAAGGCTTCATAGGGCACGTGCTGGCCGAGACCCGAGGCCTGCAAGCGCAGTTGCAGCGCGTCGATGAAGGCGAACATGAGCGCTCCGGCCGCGCAACGCCAGGGCCGCCACTGGCCGAAGACGACGAGGGCAATCGCCACCCAGCCGCGCCCGTTGATGACGCCGAAGGTGAAGGCGTTGAACTGGGCGAGCGACAGGAAGGCGCCGGCCGCGCCCATCAGGCCGCCGGCGATGACCACCGCCTGCCAGCGCCGCGACGCGACGGAAACGCCGGCCGATTCGGCGGCGTGCGGGTTCTCGCCGACCATGCGCACGGAAAGGCCCCAGGGCGTGTGGGTGAGCACGAAGGCCATCAGCGGCACAAGGAGAAGGGCGACATAGACGAGGGCGTATTGATTGAAGACGGCTGGGCCGAGGATGGGAATGTCGACGAGACCGGGGATCGGCAGCGTCTGGAACGGCGGAACCGACGGCGGCTGCGACGGCTGGCCGAAGACGAGGCGGTAGATGAAGAAGGCGAGGCCGGAGGAGAGCAGCGTCACGCCGATGCCCGAGACGTGCTGGCTGAGGCCGAAGGTCACCGTGAGAAGCGCCAAGAGCGCCGCCATCACCATGCCGGTCACGACCGCCGCGCCGACGCCGAGCCAGAGCGATCCCGAGAAGTAGGCGACCGAGAAGCCGGCCATGGCGCCGATGAGCATGATGCCCTCGATGCCGAGATTGAGCACGCCGGCGCGTTCGGAGAGCATTTCGCCGAGCGTCGCCAGCAGAAGCGGCGTGGCGATCCGGATCAGGGCGGCGAGGAAGCCGACCTGGAGCAGTTGATCAAAGAGCCCCCACACCGGCGGTCCCTCCCGTGCGTCGGATGCGATAGGCGGTGAAGAGCAGCGCTACCAACATGCAGATGAGGGCCGTGCCCTGGATAACGTCGGCGAGAAAGACCGGCACGCCGGTCGCCCGCGACATGGCCTCGGCGCCGGTCATGACGGCGGCGAAGAAGAGTGCCGCGGGGATGACGCCGAGCGGGTTCAGGCGCGCCAGCATGGCGATGACGATGCCTGAATAGCCGAAGCCGCCGGAGAGGTTGGCGAGCACCTGATAGTGCACCCCGCCGACCTCGCCGACGCCGGCCAATCCGGCGAGCGCGCCCGACAGCGCGGCGGCGGTGAGCAGCACGCGGTCGACGCGGATGCCGCCATAGGCCGAGGCTTCCGGGTTCTCGCCGACCGCGCGGATACGGAAGCCGAGCGTAGTGCGGCGCATCAGAAACCAGATCGCCGGCACGGCGAGCGCGGCGACGAAGATGCCGAGATGCAGGCGTGTGCCTTCGAGAAAGACCGGGAAATTGGCGCTGTCCTGGATCGGCGGCGAGTTTGGATAGCCGCTCAGGGGGTCCTTCCAGGGGCCTTCGATGAGGGCCATCATGGCGTAGTAGACGATGGAGTTGATGAGGAGCGAGGAGACGACGTCGTCGACCTTGAGCTTGACCCGGAGGATCGCCGGAACCAGCGCCACCGCCGCCCCGCCCGCCGCTCCGGCGACGAACATCAGGAGGATGGCGAGCGGTCCCGGCAGGCCGGCGAAGCCGCCCGTCCAGCAGCCGGCCACCGCGCCGGCGATCAGTTGGCCCTCGGCGCCGATGTTCCAGAACTTGGCGCGGAAGGCCACCGCGATGGCGAGGCCTGTGAAGGTCAAGGGCGCGGCCTTCACGCAGGTCTCGGTCAGGGCGTAGATGTCGCCGAAGGCGGCCTCGAACATGATGGTGTAGGCGGCGATGACGTCGGCGCCGGCGACCTTGATCAGGCCGGCGCAGAGGACGAGCGCGGCGGCGACGGCGCCAAGCGACAGCGCGGCGTTGAGCCAGGCGGGGGTGGAGGTGCGGGCTTCGAGTCGGATGCCCATCAGTTCCTCCCCGCCGTCATACCGGCGCCCGCCATAAGGAGGCCGAGGCGCTCGACGGTCGCGTCTTCCGTCGCCATCTCGCCGACGATGCGGCCGTCATACATCACCGCGATGCGGTCGCAGAGCGTCATCAGCTCCTCGAGGTCTTCGGAAATCAGGAGAATGCCGCGCCCGGCGGCGCGCATGTCGAGGAAACTGTCATGGACGAAGCGGGTGGCGCCGATGTCGAGGCCGCGCGTCGGCTGGGCGGCGAGAAGGATCGCCGGATCGTGGGCGAGCTCGCGGGCGAGCAGGATCTTCTGGAGATTGCCGCCCGAGAGCATGCCGGCGCGGGCATCGGGGCCGGGACAGCGGATGTCGAAGGCCTTGATGCGCTCCTCAGCGAAGGCGCGGATGGCCTTGCGGTCGATGAGGCCGCCCCGGCTGAAAGGCGGCTCGGCCAGGCGCGGCAAGATCATGTTGTCGGCGACGGAGAGCGCGGTGACGAGGCCGGTCTTCATGCGGTCCTCGGGGATGCGGCCGAGGCCAAGGGCCTGCGCCTCCTCCGGCGTCCAGCGGGACATCGGCTGGCCGGCGATACGGATGGCGCCCGAGGTCGGTGCGAGCATGCCGGCGAGCACGTCGGCGAGCGCGCGCTGGCCGTTGCCGGAGACGCCGGCGATGCCGAGGATCTCGCCGCCCGGGACCGTCAGCGACACGTCGGCGAGGCCGGCGCCGCCCTTTGCCGGCGTCGAGACGCGGGCGAGTTCGAGGACGGGGGCGCCGACGGTGACCGTGGTGCGCTCGGGCGGCACGATCTCGCGGCCGCACATCAGGCGGGCGATCTCGGAATTGGTGGCCTCCGCCGGCGTCTCGATGGCGCCGGTGACGCGGCCGTGACGCAGGATGGTGCAGCGGGTGGCGACCGCGCGCACCTCCGCCAGCTTGTGGGAGATGAAGACGATGCCGAACCCTTCCGCCGACATGGCGCGCATGGCAGTAAAGAGGCCCTCGGCCTCGGTGGGAGTGAGCACGGCGGTGGGCTCGTCGAGGATCAGGAGCCGGGCGCCGCGATAGAGCGCCTTGATGATCTCCAGCCGCTGCTGCTCGCCGATTGAAAGGCCGGAGACGAGGCGGGACGGCTCGAGCCAGAGGCCGAAATCGGCGCGGATCTCATCGAGGCGCTTCAGCGCCGTCTTGCGGTCGAGGAGGCCGCCCCTGCCCGGCTGGCCGATCAGGAGATTGTCGAGGACGGAGAGGCGGGCGGCGAGGTGGAAATGCTGGTGCACCATGCCGATGCCGTGAGCGAGCGCGTCGGCGGAGTTGCGGATGCGGACGGGCTGGCCGGCGATGCGGATCTCGCCGGCATCGGCGTGGTAGGTGCCGAAGAGAACGTTCATCAGGGTGGTCTTGCCGGCGCCGTTCTCGCCGAGCAGGCCGAGCACATCGCCCGGCCAGACCGTCAGGTCGACCCCGTCATTGGCGCGATTAGCCCCGAAGACCTTGGTGATGCCGCGCATTTCCAGAAGCGGGGGTGGGGACATGGCGCAGCCTTCCGGGGGACTGATGAACGGGATGTGTTGGGGAAACCGTCTCGCCATTCACTCCGAACCCTCATGCTGAGGAGGGCCTGCCAAGGCCCTTCTCGAAGCATCGCGTCCCGGGTCGGCAAGTCTGGCGACCCCGGATGATCAGGCGGACGCCCCGTCGAGACGCCGCCTGCGCGGCTCCTCAGGGTGAGGAACCGGAGTGAAGGGAGAGGGAAAGTGCCCCCTCCCTCGCCCCTTGCGAGAGACGATGCCCGAAGGGTGGATGAGGGGGCGATGCGCCCTCAATCCGACGACGGCGTGCCCTCGTCGACGTCGACGCGGAAATTGCCCGAGAGGATCTCCTCCCGCTTCTTGGCGACGAGATCCTTGATGTCGGCGGGGAGCTTGTTGTCCCACTCGTGGTAGGGCGCCAGATCCGAGCCCCCCTTGCCCATACGCGAGAAGTCGCCGTAGTCCTGCGCCGTGAAAACGCCGGCCTTGACCAGCTTGATGGCCTGCTCAATGGTCGGATACATGTTCCAGACCGGGCCGGTGATAACGGTCTCGGGGGCGATGGACGACTGGTCGGACATGTTGGAAATGGCGAGGATGCCCTTTTCCTTGCACGCCTCGATGACGCCGAAGCGCTCGGCATAAATCACGTCGGCCTTGGCCTCGATCTGGGCGATCGCCGCCTCCTTGGCCTTGGGCGGATCGAAGAACGAGCCGATGAAGGCGACCTTCTTCTTGACGTTCGGGTTGACCGACTTGGCGCCGGCGAAGAAGGCGTTGACGAGGCGGTTCACTTCCGGGATCGGCAGGGCGGCGACGGCGCCGAGCACGTTCGACTTAGTCATCTTGCCGGCGATCATGCCGGAGAGATAGGCCGGCTCCTGGATCCAGTTGTCGAAGACGCCGAAATTCGGCTCGGCCGGACCGGCGCCGGAGCCGAACAGGAAGGCGGTCTTAGGGAAGGACTTGGCGGACTGGCGCGAGATGCGCTCGGCGGCGAAGGCGTCGCCGACGATCAGCTGGAAGCCCTTCTGAGCATATTCGCGCATGACGCGGGCGAAATCGGCTTCCTTGACGTTCTCGGAGAACTTGTACTCGATGCCGAGCGTCTTCTCCGCATTCTGCAGCGCGACATGGATCTGGTGATCCCACGGCTCCTCGATGGGCGTGGCGAAGACCGCCGCGACCTTCAGGCCGCCGGCAGCAGAGGCGGAGGTCGAGAAACCGCCAAGGGCGGCGACGCCCAGTCCCGAGGCGCCGAGCAGAACGTGGCGGCGGGTCAATGCGAGGGTCTTGCGCTCAATCTCACTCATGGAAGTCTCCTGCGTTCCTGCGGTCATGCCGCATTGACTTTGGGTTCACCCGTCAAGATCGTCGTTTTTCTTGTGAATTTACGTAAAGATCGCCACTCGCACGGAACGCATGCTCCGTACGCAGTTCGCCTGAGGTCGCGGCAAGTATGTTGATCTAGTATCCTTGGCCTACAAACTAATTCAACGATGAATTTCTGTCGATTTCTGTCCGTCCTCCTCGCCCTCGCGGCACCGATGCTGGCGACGCCTGGGGCGTGCGCCAGCGAGGACAGCCGCGTCACGATCCAGCTGAAATGGCGCCACCAGTTCCAGTTCGCCGGCTACTACGCCGCGATCGAACAGGGCTATTTCCGCGACGCCGGCCTCGACGTCACGCTGCGCGAGGCAGAGGAAGGCGAGGATCCGGTGCATGTGGTGACGGGGGGGCGCGCCGACTACGGCATCGGCACGTCGGAACTGGTCGTCTCCCGCGCCAACGGCGCGCCGCTCGTGGCGCTCGCGGCCACCTACCAGCATTCGCCCTCAGGCATCGCCACCTTGCGCGGGCGCGGCATCGACACGGTGCATGGGCTCGCGGGAAAACGCGTCATGGTCGAACCGCAGGCCGCCGAGATCTGGGCCTATCTGAAGACGGAGGGCATCGCCGCCGACCGCATGACGCTGGTGCCGCACACGTTCGACACCAAGAGCCTGATCGCCGGCGACGTCGACGCCATGACCGTCTACACCACCGACGAGACCTTCGCGCTTGCCCAGGCCGGGCTCGAGTTCCAGCTCTTCAGCGCCCGCTCGGTCGACATCGATTTCTACAGCGACGTGCTGTTCACCACCGAGGCCGAGATCGCCGCCCATCCGGCGCGCGCCGCCGCGCTCCTCGACGCGGTCCGGCACGGCTGGCACTACGCCATGGCGCACCCCGACGAGATGGCTCGCCTCATCCGTGCGCGCTACAGCGAGCGCAAGTCGCTCGACCACCTGCTCTACGAGGCCGAGCACAGCCGCCCCCTGATGGCCCTCGACGTGGTCGAGTTCGGCTACATGAACGAGGGTCGCTGGCGCCACATCGCCGACACCTACGCGAGCCTCGGCATGATCAAGCCGGGCCCGTCGCTGGACGGTTTCCTCTATCGCCCGGATACCGGCATGAACCGGGAGACGGTGATCGAACTCGTCGCTGGCATGGCGCTCGCCGTGCTGCTCGTGTCGGGCATCGGCGGGCGGTTCTATGCGCTGTCCCGCCGGCTGCGCCACGAGGTCGCCGTGCGCGAGGGGGCGGAGGCGGAACTGCGCGCGGCGCTGGCGCAGGAGCGCAACATCCTCTCCATCCTCGCCCACGACTTCCGCACGCCCCTCTCCGTCATCTCGGCCTCGGCGCAGCTGATCGGCTACTGCCTGTCGCCGCATGACAGCCGGGGGCAGCGGGAAATCGGCAAGATCTCGGTTGCCACGCGCAAGCTGTCCGACCTCATCGCCTCGTGCCTCGCCAAGGATCGGCTGGAGGGACTGGCGGCGGAATCCTTCCTGCCAGTCGATCTGCCGCCGCTGATCGAGCGGCTGGTGGAAGAGTGGCGCACGCTCTATCCCCACCGGCGGATCTATCTCGACATGACCGACCTCGCCCGCGACGAGACGGTGCCGACCACCGTCAACGGCGATCGCGGGCTGCTCACTGTCGCCTTCTCCAATCTCATCGACAACGCGCTGAAATACGCCCCGCCGGACGGCCGCGTCATCCTCGCCCTGGGCCCGGGGCCGAGCGTCGACACGCTCACCGTCACGGTGAGCGACGACGGGCCCGGGATCCCGGAGGAGGATCGCGAGCGGGTGTTCGAGAAATACTATCGCTCGCCCGGCACGCTGGCCAATGGCGGCGCCGGGATCGGGCTGTCGGTTGTCGCCGGCGTGGCGCGCGCCCACAAGGGCACGGTCGTCGCCCGGTCGGGGGCGCGCAGCGAATTCGTCATGACGCTCCCCGCCTTGAAGGAGGCCCTGGCATGATCCCGGTCATCGTCGTCGAGGACGAGGCGCCGTTCCGCGAGACCGTCTGCGACTTCCTTGCCATGCGCGGCTTCAGTGCCGTCGGCGTCACATCCGAAAAGGCGCTGGAGGGCGTACTGGAGGCGCCGGCCGAGGGCCAGACCGGGGTAATCGTCCTCCTCGACGTCAATCTCGGGCGCGAGAGCGGCTTCGCCATCGCGCGGCGCCTGCGCGGCCGCGATCCCGCCATCGGCATCATCATGTTGACCGCCCGCGACGACGCCGAGGACCAGATCGCCGGGCTCGGCGCCGGCGCCGACATCTACCTGACCAAACCCGTGGACCTCAGGACGCTGGAGGCCAACATCGCCAGCCTGTCGCGCCGGCTGGTGCTGGCGGCGGCGGAGGTGGCGGAGGCGCCCGCGACCTGGGCGCTCGACCCGGCGTCGTGGAAGCTGGTGGCGCCCAATGGCGGACGGGTTGATCTGACGGCGGCGGAGCGCGCGTTCCTGGCCGCCCTTCTCGACCGGGCGGGCGAGACCGTCGGCTTCAGCGATCTCGTGCAAGCAACCGGCGGCGTCGACGACCATCAGGCCGCCGCCCGCCTCGCCGTCCTCGTCAACCGCCTCCGGCGCAAGGTCGAGCGTGAGACTGGCTATCCGCTCCCCGTCCGCTCGGTGCGGTCGACCGGCTACAGCCTCACCGTCGCCGGGCGCGGCGGCGCGGCCGACGCCTGAGCCAAACATCACTCGATGGGCAGGACCCCGTCGTTCTTCAGGGCGCGGATGGAGAAGAAGGAGCGGACATTGTCAACACCGGCGGACGCCAGCAGCCGGTCGGTCAGTCAGCTCTCGTAGCCTTCCAGGTCAGCCGCCACCGCCTCGACGAGGAAATCCGCCTCGCCCGAGACCATGTCGACGTCGACCACCTCCGGCATGGCGGCGAGCGTAGCGCCCAGCGACCCGCGTCTGCGTCATAGACCGCGAGGCCGGCACCGGAGTTCGCACTCTGCGCGGCCGACGCGGAAAAATAGGCGTCCATGTAGTCACCATCGGCGTAGCTCGCGCCGGCGGTCGCCGTCATTTTCACGTCGTAAGCAACCGTCCCCTTGGCCTCGCTGCCGACGCGCAGGCGCCCGCCCGTTTCGTCACCGGTCACACCATGGTGTTAGGAGACGAACGGGGTGAAGCGTCCCGCCTTGTAGGCCGCGTAAGCTCCGGCGACCAAGCCGCCTTCGACATCGCCTAGCCCGGCGAACCGGCTCGCGTCGTCCTCGACTCGCGAGAATCGCCACCCCGCCAGCGGCCCGGCCTCGAACTTACCGGCACGGAGCAAACGCAGCCGCACGTCGTCCGGCCCGCGAAACTGAACGAGACCGTCGCCAAGCGAAGACCCCGCCGGAGCAACGATCGGAAAGCCCACCACCTCGTAGTCCTTGGATCCCTCGAATTTTGGAGAGACCGCGACCACGCCGCCGACCTGCAGCTCAAGCCCGCTGTCGCTGCGGCCTCCTGCCGCGGCCGGCCCTACCAAGACGCATACGGATACAGCTACAATGGCGATGGTCTTGAAAGTCATTTTCATCGCTGTCTGAGAGAGATCCGGAACTTGATGTGGGGAAGCACCTTATAACAGCGCTTACGCCACAAGTATGTAATACGGTTCAGACATCGGCATTATTTCATGCGTGAGAGTTCTTCTTACTGTGATGCCATGACCACACGCTGGTTCGAGATACATCGACGACCAATCTCCGCCGTGGGCCCAACGACCACCACAGGTAATGGGCAAGGTAGCTCGAAGCGCGCCCAAGGTGGCGAGACCAAGAGCCTCCACAGCACAGGACGCACGACCTCGCGGGAAGCGCTCCAAGAGTGCTACGCGAAGCTGCCGCCCGCGCTTGCCGGTGACCTGGCCTTCCGCCGCTTCTGCACACCGAAACTTTCAAGCCACCGCAGCCACAACCACGACATGCTGACGGCACGCGCGCGATTTCATCTGCGTAATGCTGACTGGATCAGCGTCGAGACATCCGAAGGCCGCGTTCAAGCCTATGTCTTTGAGCCAGAAAACCGAGCACAGCCACCCGCTAGCGTGCTGATCGCCCACGGTTGGACCGGCGAAGCGTCTTTCATGGCCGTCTTCGCCGAGCAGCTCCGGCGCGCAGGCTTTCGTGTCGTCGCCTTCGATCAGCCCGGACACGGGAAAAGCCAAAGCGAGCGCGCGAGCCTGATCGACTGCGCTCGCGCGCTCCTCACCGTCGCCGAGAAGCTCGGGCCGATCCGCTTTGTGCTGGCCCACTCCATGGGGGGCATCGCCGCACTTCTCGCGGGCGAGGGACGCACACCCATGCGCCGCGCCCACCCCTTCGAGCGTTACGTGCTCGTCTCGTCACCGAACCGCTTCTCGATCGTAACCCAGAACTTTTCCAACGAGATCGGCCTTTCCGCACCAGCTCGCGCCGCTTATGAGCGCCGCCTCGAGCGCATAGCACACCGGCGAATTGCCGAGTTCTCCACCGCCAGCCTTCTCAATGCAACCGGAGCAAGAGCCCTTCTCCTGCATGCGCGTGACGACGCAGAGGTGCTATTCAGCGCGGCCGAGGAGGTTGTCGCAACGTGCCCCGGAGCAACGCTTCTTCCCTTCGACAACCTCGGCCACCGCAACATTCTCTACGCACCCCCCGTTGTCCGCGCCGCCATCGCCTTCCTCACAAGCCCTTGACGCGCCGCCGCAGGGGCTCGCGATTTGGCATCGAAGTCGCTATATGAGCCAGCCAAACTCGTATTGCGTGGGCGCATCCATCGATCACGCCATGAGACAGAAAGGGCTGTTATGAGCACCACGAAGCATGCACGAGTCCTTATTCTCGGCTCCGGACCCGCCGGCTACACGGCCGCGATCTATGCTGCTCGCGCCATGCTGAAGCCGGTGATGATCCAAGGCATTCAGCCCGGTGGTCAGCTCACCATCACAACCGACGTTGAGAATTATCCTGGCTTTGCCGATGCCATCCAGGGCCCGTGGCTCATGGAGCAGATGAAGGCTCAGGCAGAGCACGTCGGCACCGAGATCATCATGGATCACATTTCTAAGGTGGAGCTCAAGAAGCGCCCCTTCCGCCTGGAGGGCGATTCCGGCGACGTCTACACTTGCGACGTCCTCATCGTCTGCACGGGCGCTCAGGCCCGCTGGCTCGGAATTCCGACGGAGGAGACCTTCAAGGGCTACGGTGTCTCGGCGTGCGCGACGTGCGACGGCTTCTTCTACAAGGGCAAGGAGGTCGTCGTCGTTGGCGGCGGCAACACCGCCGTTGAGGAGGCCATCTTCCTCACGAACTTTGCCAAGCGCGTCACTGTCGTGCATCGCCGCGATCATTTCCGCTCCGAGAGGATCTTGCAGGAGCGCCTTTTCAAAAACCCAAAGGTCGAGGTCATCTGGGACAGCGCAATCGACGAGATCACCGGCACGACGGAGCCTCGCTCCGTGACGGGCGTCAGGCTCCGCAATGTGAAAACCGGCGGGATCACGGAGCGCGCGACGGATGGCGTCTTCATCGCCATCGGCCACGCCCCGGCGACAGAATTGTTCAAGGGCCAGCTGGCGATGAAGCCATCGGGCTACCTGATCACTGCGCCGGATAGCACCGCAACGGCAATCCCCGGCGTCTTTGCAGCCGGAGACGTTAAGGACGAGGTCTACCGCCAGGCCGTCACCGCCGCCGGCATGGGCTGCATGGCCGCACTTGAAGCGGAGCGCTTCCTCGCAGGCCACGCCGAGACCGCAAAAGCTGCGGAGTAACTGCGCCTTTCCTCTCCCCATCATCATGGCTCCGCCATAACGATGGGGGAGGGCCTTGTTGGCCTACTCACCAATCCTGTAGGCAACGAGCTTGCCGTCTTTCATCAGCGGGATGAAGGCTGTCTTCGATTTGGCGTCATAGCCGAGATCGGCGCTGCCGGACGATAGCGCAATAAGCTCGGTCGCCTCTCCGCTGCGGGCGATGCGGAAGACCTTGCCGGCAGCCCAATCGGAGACAAGGAAGCTGTCCTTGCCGAGCGGCTCGAGACCATCAAGATTACCGACCGGCGCGCCGCTGCCGAGCGCCTTCACGCTCTTGTCCTTGAGTGAGACGGCCAGCAGGTGTCCAGGCACCTTCGTCGACCAGTCTTCGGCCATCACGCCCCACGCGGCCACAACGAGCTGATCACCATCAACGAAAAGTCCATTCGGGTTGATCAACGCATCCGCGCTGAGCCACGGCTCGAGCTTGCCACCGGAAAGCCGCCAGATCACATTGGTGAGCATGTCGGATACGTACACGTTGCCCACGCCATCCACGGCCGTGTCGTTCAAAAACTTGGCACCCGGCGCCTCGTGCTTTGCGGCGATCTTGCCTGAAGCCACGTCGATCTCGACCAGCTTGTCGATATCCGACACGAAGACCTTGCCACCCGATTTTATGAGGCCCTTTGGGGCATCGAGGCCCGTCACCCACTTTGCCTCGAGCATCCGGCCGTCGATCGAGACCTTCGAAATGTAGCCGTTGCCGTCTTTTTCCGTCGGCTTTCCGGCAATGTTGCTGACGTAGATTACGCTGGCGTCCGAATCTGGTAGGGCCGATTCCGGCGTCTCGAGCCAGCCAAGCTCCCAAAGCTTAGTCGGGGCATCAGCCGCGGCCGCCCCTGAAATCAGCACCATCCCTGCGAATGCTGCCGTGAAACACTTGAATACCATCCGTAGCTCTCCTGAGTGGTCCGACATTCCGCTTTGATCTTGCCCAAGACCCAGCCAAGTTCAAAAATATTTATGTACGAGCGACCAATTGCTTATATTTCATCGCAATTGTAGGTCATCTGAGTGCTCCGCTCTGCTCATAGCTATAATATACGAAGGGCCTGACCTATGGATTGGGACAAGCTCAGAATTTTCCATGCCGCCGCCGCTGCAGGCAGCTTCACGCATGCCGGCGACAGCTTGCGCATGAGCCAGTCCGCCGTCAGCCGCCAGGTCTCCGCCCTTGAGCGTGACCTGAAGGTCTCGCTGTTCCATCGCCATGCACGCGGCCTTGTGCTGACCGAGCAAGGCGAGCTTCTCTACAACACCGTCGCCGATGTCATGAGCAAGCTCCAGACGGCGGAGACGCTGCTCTCGGATACGACCACCAAGCCAACCGGCACGCTCCGCATTGTCGCCCCTGTTGGCCTAGGCACCGTTTGGGTCTCACAGCGGCTTCGCGAGTTTATGGATCTCTACCCGGAAATCGGCGTCGAGCTCATCCTCAATGACGACCAGATCGACATTGCTATGCGTGAAGCCGATGTCGCCATCTGGACGCGCGAGCCCGAGCAGACAGAGCTCATCCGGCGGCCGCTTTTCACGGCCAAAGTACGACCCATGGCCTCGACGAAATACACGCGCCGTTATGGCACGCCAGAAACGCTGGACGAGTTGGACAATGGCCACCGCGTCATCTCCTACAGCGGCCCGGCCAACCAGCTGGTACCAGCGATCAAATGGCTCGAGACGGCGGGACGGGATGGCGGCGAGCCGCGCGTCCCGGCTTTTCGCACCAACAGCGTGGTGGCCATTCGCTACGCCATCATTGCCGGCATCGGCATCGGCATGATCCCGGATTACATGACCGAGGACGAGACGGACCTCGTCCCGGTGCTCAACCGGACTGAGGATGAGCAGCCGCATCTGCCAATCCTGTTCGTCTATCCTGAGGAGCTGAAATCTTCCAAGAAAGTCCAGGTCTTGCGCGATTTCCTCATCGCCAAGGCCCGGCAATGGAAGATCTAGCCCGCTAAGCAATCAATGATCCAGAGCCGGTCGTGGCCGTAAAAGCTGCATCCGAGACGCCGCAATCTTAGGGTTATTTGCCGCCACCCGAGAGCGCCTGATCCCGGACGACACCCTTGGCTGGGCCTCCGGGCCCGGCCCCTTTGCGGGCGATCGTTACGCGACGGATTTGCAACCTCGCGATGAAGGCGCTATCTCATCGCCGGCGAATACAATTAAGCTCCAAGGCGTCCCCACATGGCAAAGACCCTCTACGACAAGATTTTCGACGATCACGTTGTCGACCGGCAGCCCGACGACACCTGCCTGCTCTACATCGACCGGCACCTTGTCCACGAGGTCACGAGCCCACAAGCCTTCGAGGGTCTGCGCATGTCCGGCCGCAAGGTCCGCGCACCCGAGAAGACGCTCGCAGTCGTCGACCATAACGTGCCGACAACCAACCGCTCGAAAGGCATCGCCGACGCGGACAGCCGCATCCAGGTCGAGACGCTCGCAAACAACGCGCGCGACTTCGGCGTCGAATATTTCCACGAGTTGGATAAGCGCCAGGGCATCGTCCACGTCGTCGGCCCCGAGCAAGGCTTCACGCTGCCCGGCACCACCATCGTCTGCGGCGACAGCCACACGTCGACGCATGGCGCCTTCGGGTCGCTCGCCCACGGCATCGGCACCAGCGAGGTCGAGCATGTGCTCGCCACGCAAACGCTGATCCAGAAGAAGGCGAAGAACATGCTGGTCGAGGTCGACGGGCAGCTCCCGCCGCACGTAACCGCAAAGGACATCATCCTCGCCATCATCGGCGAGATCGGGACCGCCGGCGGCACCGGCTCCGTCATCGAATATGCGGGCGAAGCCATCCGTGCCCTTTCAATGGAAGGCCGCATGACGGTCTGCAACATGTCGATCGAGGGCGGCGCGCGCGCCGGCATGATCGCGCCCGACGAGAAGACCTACGCCTTTATCAAGGATCGCCCCAAGTCGCCGAAGGGCGCAGCCTGGGACATGGCGATGAAGTACTGGGAGACGCTGCACACGGAGGACGGCGCGCATTTCGATCGCGTCGTAAAGCTCGATGCGGCGAAATTACCTCCGATCGTCACCTGGGGCACCAGCCCGGAGGACGTCGTCTCGGTTGCCGGCAACGTACCGAACCCTGCCGACGTCAAGGACGAGAACAAGCGCGCCTCCATGGTCCGCGCGCTCGAGTACATGGGACTCGCCCCCGGCACCAAGGTCACTGATATCCCGCTCGACGTCGTCTGGATCGGGTCGTGCACCAACGGCCGCATGGAGGATCTTCGCGTCGTGGCAAAAATCGTCGAGAGTAAGAAGATCTCGGATCGCTTGGCCTACGCGATGATCGTGCCGGGCTCAGGCCTTGTGAAGGAGCAGGCAGAAGCCGAGGGTCTTGACAAGATCTTCAAGGCCGCCGGCTTCGAGTGGCGCGAGCCCGGCTGCTCGATGTGCCTCGGCATGAACCCGGATCAGTTGAAACCGGGTCAGCGCTCGGCCTCGACGTCGAACCGCAATTTCGAAGGCCGCCAAGGCTACAAAGGCCGCACACACCTGGTCTCCCCCGCCATGGCCGCCGCCGCCGCCCTCGCTGGCCACTTCGTGGATATTCGGGAGTGGGAGTATTGATCGCGTAGCTTTCGCGAGCGATGTGTTGCTCGATAGCACTATCCATAATCCGAGTCTCACGGCACTTTTTAGATACCGTAGGGATGATTCCGCCGAGCGCCACTAGGCTCTCGGCGGTTTGCGTTTCTCGGTATGGAGACTGCTACGGCACCGCCGTCTCATCTCCTCCAAGCACTGCTCGCAAGGCCCGCTTTCACGGGCCTTTTTTATTGGAGCAACGATGCCCGACGTCCTCGTCTGGTTGATCAAGCTTCTCGCTGCTGTAGTCGCACTCAAGATCGTTGCAATCGGGCTCTCATTCCGGTTCCGGCGCATCAAGAACGGCTTCGAGATGGCGTTGAAGCTGACCGCTAGACGCGATTAGCGCCGGGGGCGCGAGCCCCGGACTATTCGAACGTAATCTCTCAATTTCTCGCGAAGGCGAAGCGTTGGCTAAACGCTCGCTGTACACAAGCGCCTCCACCAACGTCATGGCCACGAAGGTGGCCACCCGGGTCACCGGGCCACATGGGTGCGTTCTGGCCGACCAACTGTTGCGCTTGGGGTGAGGACTTGCGCGCATGCAGACAGCGTTGAGGAGCCGGGGGCCTGTCTGGGTGGCCTCCTTCGTGGCCATGACGTTTCAAAAGGAATAAGCCGCAGTACGAACAGCGACGGATTATCGGTGCTTCGACGTTACTCGCCGCACAGAGGTCGAACCGAGGTGGGAGTATCACCGTGCGCGACTACAAACCCAAAATGCCCTGTGTCTATATTCTCGCAAGTAAGCGCAACGGCACCCTATACATTGGCGTGACCAGCGATTTGCTCGCACGCGTCGCCGCCCACAAGCAGGATCTCGTTCAAGGGTTCACGAAACAATACGCTGTACACAGGCTAGTCTATTACGAGTTGCACGAGCGGATGGACGCAGCAATCAAACGCGAATCCCAGCTCAAGAAATGGCATCGAGCTTGGAAGCCCAGGATTATCGAGGATATGAACCCCGAGTGGCGCGACCTTTTTGATGAGCGTTCTTGTTCGATAGCCCCTGGGCCAGCGGACGCTGAACACGCTCGAGGCTAAACCCCACGCTCGACCATGATGGGCGGCAGAAGCGTGCGCAGCTCGGCGATCTCGCCTTCGTCGATCTTGAAGAACAAGTTGCTGGCCATCCGTTCGAGCAGAACCTCGTCGACGTCGTGTTTGAGCAGAACCACCGGCACATTGCCCGGCGGATAAGTTCCGCGCTTCCCCTGCCGAAAAAGTTCAAGCAGCGAGGCACGAGCGGAGGCGATCCGCTTCCCGCCCCCGTCTAGCCCGAGCTATTCACCACGCAACGCACCGGCACGGAGGCAGAAATGACGAACGGCCGGGAAAGACGGGAGAGTCGTAGCCGATCTACGGCCGACCAGCTTGACGCAGCCGTTCGTCATTTCTGCCCCGCCCATCATGCCGGATGCGCGCCGCCTAGCGCGATGACGGCACGTTGCGTGGTGAATAGATCGGGCGAGCTCGGGACTTTGCAATGCCGCGCGAAGCGCATACGTCTGGATGTTGGCGCGCGGGCCGACGCTCGTTGCATACCGATAGACCGTCGATGGAACCGGCGCTTAGAGATGGGGACGTCAATGACCGGCACTATGGATTGGAAGCCTGTAACTCCACCCTCACTCACAGATTTCGAAGCCATGGCGGCGCACGCATGGCAGCGCATCGCGCCGGAATTTCGCGAGGTGTGTGGCGACCTTGTCATCCGGGTCGAGGACTTCGCCATAGATGAGGTGCTCGACGAGCTGGAGATCGAAAGCCCCTTCGACCTTATGGGACTTTATCAAGGACTTAGCCTTGATCAGAAAAGCGTATCCGATGTGTCACGTGAGCCGGATATTGTGTTCCTTTATCGCAGAGCCATCCTCGATTATTGGGCTGACAGCGACGAGCCCCTAGGCGATATTATCACACACGTGCTAATTCATGAGATCGGTCATCATTTTGGCTTTTCCGATGCCGACATGGAGGAGATCGAGGACGAAGCGGTTGCTTAGTCTCCGGCTCACCGGCATAGTCGAGGACGCTTCCCGTTAACCAATACAGGCGATGCTGTGGTTTTGATCCGCAGGTCCTGATGGGCTTAGACGTAAGGTGTACCAGTGATGACGAGAACCGTTAGCGGTGGAAACCTCATTGCTCTGCTCGCAGCGGCAACGCTTCAGGTGGCGGCAAACCTGCTCGCACCCAGCGCAAGCGCCCAGGACGTGCCGACGCCGGAAGAATATAGCGCCCATGTCGGTGGAGACGCACACGTCCTCCCGCCGGGCGATTTGAAGCTCGATGGCATCCAGCAGGTTTGCGGTCAGCGTCCCACGGTCATCGATAGCCAGCTCGACGATTTCGGCGCGGCCTATCCGGGCTTTCTGATCATGAACCCGCGCCTCCTGAACAAGGTCTCGACGCCGGTTAAGCTCTGGATATATGCACACGAATGCGGTCACCAGTTCCGCGGTCCTGATGAGGAGACGGCCGACTGCTTCGCCGTTCAGCGCGGTCGCCGCCAAGGCTGGTTGACCCCCGAAGGCCTCGAGGAGGTCTGCACCTTTATCTCGCCGTCGAAAGGCGACAGCATGCATTTCTCCGGCTCGCATCGCTGCTCCTACATGCGCACGTGTTTCGCTGATCCGAATATCCGCTGAGATATTATCTCCGCGCCGCGGCCTGCTCCTAGAGTGAGCGGAGCCTCCCGTGCGGGCCCGAAACGACGCATGTCGCAGTCAATCTGGCAGAGTGTGCCAAGAAGCTCCTTGCCATGGCGGAGGTCATCCACCGTTGGGCCGGCGTGTTGGCCGGGGCGTGCAGCCTCGTCCGAGAGTGCGGTCGCATCCACGGCTATCTCGAGACCATTGTTGGCGTGCTCAAGCATCATCTTGACGGGAGAAAGCTAGCTGGCGTTAAAAGGGCGGCTCGAACAGCTTGGCCCTCACCCGTGCCCAAATGGGTCGCGGGCGAAGGGAGCCAAGTCTGTGTCGACCGTCTGGTCGCGGCAGAAGGCTATTTCCGTGCGTTGGCCGATAGCCTGCGCGTTTGACATTTGCGCGGCTAGACCCGCACCCGAGAGGAAAAGATGCAGAAATTCACGAAGCTTACGGGTGTTGCCGCGCCGCTGCCGATGCGCAATGTCGACACCGACATGATCATCCCCAAGCAATTCCTTAAGACGATCAAGCGGACCGGCCTTGGCCGCTCGCTCTTTTACGAGCTGCGCTACGACCAGTCGGGCAAGGAGCAACCGGATTTCGTTCTGAACCAGCCCGCCTACCGGAAGGCTGAAATCCTGGTCACCGGCGAGAACTTCGGCTGCGGCTCCTCGCGCGAGCACGCGCCGTGGGCACTTCTCGATTATGGCTTCCGCTGCGTCATCGCCCCGGATTTTGCGGACATCTTCTACAATAACTGCTTCCAGAACGGCATTCTCGCCATCAAGCTTCCGCAGAGCGAGGTCGACAAGCTGATGGATGACGCAAGCCGCGGCGCCAACGCGACGATCACGGTGGATCTCGAAGCGCAGGAAATCCGTGGCCCCGACGGCGGCGTCATCAAGTTCGAGATCGACGCTTTTAGAAAGCATTGCCTCCTGAATGGCCTCGACAACATCGGTCTGACGCTCGAGAAGGAAAGCTCGATCACCGCCTTCGAGACGGCCGCCGCCACCACCCGCCCCTGGCTCTGAGGAGGTCACCAAACGAACGTCAGCCAACGAGACACGCGCGCGCGGCAAGTTAAGAGACGAGTTCAGAGAGGTGCTGGATTGCCGCCCGGCTCGCGAATATGATACCTCGCGATCCAGTCGATCGTGTCCCCCGTCGGGTCTGGGATAAGGGAATTTCATGCGCGCCGGGCTGATCGCTGCTGTTTTCCTTCTAGCCTTGTTGCCGGCTAGGCTTTCGCTTGCGGGTCCAGCACTCCTGTTCGATCCTTCTGATGGCAAGGTGCTTTATGCCGAGGATCAGGACGCCGAATGGCACCCGGCCTCGCTCACCAAGATCATGACTGCCTACCTGACCTTCGAGGCGCTGAAACAGGGAAAGCTCAAGCTCGAGGACCGAATTCCCTATAGCGCCCTCGCCGCCGAGCAGACGCCGAGCAAGCTCGGCCTTCCAATCGGCGCCCAGCTCACCATCGATAGCGCGCTCAAAGCCCTGATTATCAAATCTGCGAACGACGTGGCCGTGATGCTCGCCGAGGCGATCGGCGGCTCCCAGCCCGGCTTCGTTGCGATCATGAACAACACGGCCCAACGCCTCGACATGACGCGCACCAACTTCGTCAATCCAAATGGGCTCCCCGCGCTGCAACAGGTAACCACGGCACGGGATCTCGCAAAGCTCGCCCGAGCCGTCGTCAAGGATTACCCCGAGTACACGCGGTACTGGTCGATGTTCGACGCACGCATCGGCAACATCCGGCTCTCGACGCACAATGGCCTGCTCGGATCGTTCCAAGGCGCAGACGGCATGAAGACGGGCTTCATCTGCGATTCAGGCTACAACATTGTTGCCACCGCCACGCGTGATGGACGCCAGCTCGTCGCCGTCGTGCTCGGAGAGCAGACTGGCGCTGAGCGAACGGTCCGCGCCGCAAGCCTGCTGGAGCATGGCTTCCAGCAATACGCGTGGAAGCAGCTCTTTAACCCGGCAACCATCGACACGGTACCCATTTCGACCGATGTCACGGCCGTGACGAGCATTCGCGAGACGGTACGGTCTGGCGAATGCGGTGGCCGCCGGATTGCCCGCAGAAAGGGCCATAGACCCAGGAAGCCTAAACCGGAGGAGAGCTCCGCCGCGGCCACGCCGCCCGCAATTGAGGCTGCGCCGCCCGCGAATGATGCTGCGCGGCCGGCGAACGATACGGCCGCCAAGGTTGCAGAGACAGATCAATCCGCTCCGGCTGCCGCCGCAGCAGCCTCGGCCGTCACAGCTCCAGCCACGACCCCCGCGGCAGCCGGGGCATCACCCCCCACGAAAGAAAAGCCAGCCAAAATCGCCTCCCCCGCGAAGCAGCCGGCAAAGCGGCAAGCCAAGACCGCCAAGGTCCCCAAGGACACGCCATAGCGACGAGTCATTAACGCCCTGATTGCGCCCTCGATCCCTCCCGCCGTCATCCTGGCCGAAGCGAGGCTCCAGGCCGAGCGAGAGCCAGGACCCAGCGCAAGCGCGGATGCTTGAGCCAGAGGCTCGCCTTCGGCAAGACCTGGGCATCAGAAGCGCAACCCAGGAAGTGCGAAGCGCGAAAGATCTTCTGAGCCGCTTGCGCGGCATTCCTTCCGCTAGGTCCCGGCGCTCCGTTCGGCCTAAGAGCCTCGCTTCGGCCAGGATGACGGAGGAGAGTATGATACCCGCTTCGGCCTGAATGACGGAGTTGGGGCAAGGATGAGCGTCCAGGGGTCCGTTCAATCCATTGGCTCGGATTGAAACAGCAAGCCCCCGCCGTCGTCCGGTTTTGCGCGAATCCAGAGCCCAGAATGGCGAAAACTCGACGTTTTTGCCCTTCTGGATTGGCGCCGCGTTTGCATTCCCTTCGCGAGCAGGTCCAGCTTGAGGCGCGAATGGCAAACGGTATGCAACAAGAGAAGCAGGAAAAGCAGATCCCAGCAGCACTCCGGGAAGCCGAGCTGATGGCCGTCGTCCTCGAGGGGCGGCACGGCAACCATGCCGCGGAGGTCGCCGACTTCTTTTCCAGCCTGCATCGGCATCAAGGGGACACGAGCCGCTCCCGCGCCTGGGCCGGAGTAGCCCGCCTTGTCCGTAGACGCGAAAGCGATCGCCTTCTCGATGCTTAGCCGTAGAGAAAGACAGCCAGCCGGCGCGGCCCGTGCGCGCCCATTACAATTCGCCCACCGATATCACCCGTCCGGGACGCGCCCGAGACGAGGTTGAGCGCGCGCGGAAGCTGCCTCGTTCCCGACGACGCCAGGCGAACCCTTGCAAGAGCCTCCTCATAGGAGGCGACAACGCTTTCCCGTGCTATCGCAACGAGATGTATCTCGGGTAAAAACGCCAGCAGCCCAGGATTATCCGGGCCAGATAGAAGTACCAGTGTCCCGGTTTCAGCAACGCCGGCAAAGGCGTGAGAAAGCGCGACCCGGCAAGGCACCGCACAGCCGTGCTGTAGCTCAAGAGGTGCCGCCGCCCATTTTAGGTCGAGCAGGCGACGGTCGCAACCTGCCGCAAGCCGGAGATCAAAGCCGCCCGTCGCAAGGTAGGTCGCGATCCGCGACGGCAGCTCCGCAATATTACTTAGCTCGAGCACGTCTGAGCCATGCGCACGCACGCGCTCGACGAAGCCGGCAACGCACTCCGCTCCGCCGCCGCACGCGATTGCCGGAAGGAGATGAATTGGCGGTCTCGCCAATCGGGCCTCGGCAAGGCGGCGGCGTGCGGCCTCCCCGCGGCGCTCGAAGCCCAGCCGGTTGCCGATCAGCGCCATCATCTCCTCGCGCGTCATCGCGTCACTCGACGTAGCTGCTCGGCAAAGAGCTGCTGAAACGTACGCCCCGGTGGTGCCGGAAAGTCCCTGCTCCGTGTCCAAGCACCAGCGAACGGAAGATATCCGAACGCTCCGCGCGTACCGCCGAGCG
The DNA here is from genome assembly GCA_041659825.1 of Hyphomicrobium sp. Taxonomy (GTDB): domain Bacteria; phylum Pseudomonadota; class Alphaproteobacteria; order Rhizobiales; family Hyphomicrobiaceae; genus Hyphomicrobium_C. The sequence goes on along the minus strand of JBAZXL010000013.1, from coordinate 73,454 downwards.
CAGACAGTGCTGCCACCGCGAGCCGCGTCACCACGCGATAGAGCTTGGGCCTTTTCGCCACGTACGCCCAGGCCCAAAGCGCCAGCCTGCGCCTGCTTGGCGTGGCGCCGGCGGCAAATCCCGCCTCGCGCCAGCGCCGCAACAGCTTCGGCAACGGGATCTTCACCGGACACACATCCTCGCAGCGCCCGCACAACGTCGAGGCAGAAGGAAGATCATGCGCGGCTGCAATTCCACTGAACGCCGGCGTCAGCACGGCCCCGATGGGCCCCGCATAGACGCCGCCGTAGGCGTGCCCGCCGATAGCATTGTAAACTGGGCAATGGTTCATGCAGGCGCCACAGCGGATGCAGCGAAGCGCGTCGCGAAACTCGCTCGCGAGGAGATTGCTGCGGCCGTTGTCGAGGATCACGATATGCGAAGCCAAGGGCCCGTCGGGGTCTCGCTGATGACGCGGCCCGGTTAGATAGCTCGTATAGGCCGTGATATCCTGCCCTGTGCCGGATCTGGCAAGCACACGCAGGAGTGCGGCTGTATCCTCGAGGGTCGGCACCACCTTATCGATCGACGCAAGTGCGATGTGAACCCTCGGTAGCTGCGCGGTGAGATCTCCATTCCCCTCGTTCGTGACAAGCACGACCGAGCCGGTCTCTGCGACGAGAAAGTTGGCCCCAGTGATGCCGACGTCTGCGGCGAGAAACTTTTCTCGCAGCACCGCTCGTGCCTCGGCAACGAGATCGGCCGCATCAGCAAAGCGCCGGTCGATAGGCAAATGCGCATGCTTGCGCCGGAACTCAGCCTCGACCTGCGGCTCTGTGAGATGGATGGCCGGAGCGATGATGTGGCTCGGCCGCTCCCCGCGCAGTTGCACGATGTACTCGCCAAGGTCCGTCTCCACCACCTCGATGCCCGCGGCCACGAGGTGATCATTGAGAGCGATCTCCTCCGAGACCATCGACTTGCCCTTGGTGACGAGGCGCGCCCCGGCCGCTTTGCAAATCTCAAGAATGATGGCGCGCGCCTCCAGACCGTCACGCGCCCAATGCACGTGCGAGCCCGCAGCCATCGCGCGCTCGGCAAACACGTCGAGGTAGGCATCCAGGTTTGCAATCGTATGATCGCGTATGTCGCGTGCGACCACGCGCATTGCCTCGAACTCGGGCAGCCGGGCCTTGGCCATGCTACGCTGCTTGACGAGGCCGCCCGGCAAGCCCGCCAAAGCCGCTTGCAGGCCTTGATCGGCCAATGCGCGGAAAGAGCGCTCGGTGAAATTTGACGGCTCCTCGATCATGCGCCTCACGCCTCAATTCGATTGGCCAGTCAGATGACCAGTCAGATGATCTGTCCGATTGACCTCTCCGATTGGCGGATCATCGAGCGTGCCTGCGAGAAGCTCAGCGACGTGCCGGCATTCGATGGCGCACCCGAGGCGCTGAAGCCGGCCTGCGATGTTCATGAGACAGCCGAGATCAGCGCTGGTGAGAACGCTAGCGCCGGTTGCACGCACCGCTGCCACCTTCTTGTCCACGATCGCAGTGGAGATCTGAGGATACGAGACCGAGAACAAACCGCCGAATCCGCAGCATGCCTGCCCATCCGAAATTTCGGCAAGCTCGATCCCCTCGACGGCGCCGAGCAGGCGGCGCGGCGCGGCACCGATCCCAAGCTCGTGCAGGCCGGAGCAGGCGTCGTGGTAGGCGACGCGGCCCGCAAAATGTGCACCCGTCTGCCTCACCCCCCGCACATCGGCAAGAAAAACCGTGAGCTCGTAGACGCGCTCGGCAAATGCTTTCGCCTCACCTTCAGCCGCCCCCTCGCCGGCAAAAAGGCTCGGGTAGTGCAGGCGGAGCATGGCTGCGCACGATCCGGACGGAGCAACGACATAGTCGTAGGTCCGAAACGTCGCGATCGTGCGCCGAGCGATATCTCGTGCATTGGCACGGTCGCCGGCATTGTAGGCCGGTTGCCCGCAACAGGTCTGTAACGGGACCTCAACCTCGCACCCCGCGGCCTCAAGGAGGCGAACCGCAGCAAACCCCACAGACGGACGCACGAGGTCGACGAGACAAGTCACGAAAAGACCGACACGCGGCAGCAACTGAGCAAGCCCCCATGCATTAACCGGCCGCCAATGATGCCGAAAGCAGGCCGCTACCCTAGCTCGTCGCGAGATGACGGTGAAGCGGTAAACATAGTGTCCCGATCGCGAAGTTCGCCACCATCTGCCGCACGCTCCAAACGGACTTCGCGATCGAGAGGACACTAGCAAGTCAATGATTCTAGTGTGGTTCAGATTGCGAAGTCCGCCTCGTAGGCCAGCTGCAAGGTGGTGGCGGACTTCGCAATCACCACACTAGCCGATGTCCGGCTGGAACCCCGCGCGCCGCGCAACGCGAGGCTTCTTTCCGAAGCCGCCTGCGGGATCGCTGGCAGTAGCGCCATTTGTCGAGGCCCTGCCTCGTTCGAGCTCGTTGCCGGAGAACGTGCCGGCAAGGAACTCAATAAACGCATGCACTTTCGCCGGCATGAAATCACGGCTCGGGTAGACAGCAAAGATCGCGAGCTGCGAGGAGCCATGATACTCAGGCAGCACGTGAACCAGCTCTCCGCTCTTAAGCTCGGCTCCGATCTCCCAGGTGCTTCTAAGCCCGAGACCTAGGCCCGCGATGACCGCCTCGCGTAGAACATCTCCGGAGTTGCTCCTGAAGTTGCCCTTGATACGTACATTGCACGCGCCTTCCGGCCCATCGAGCCGCCAGAGGTCATGCGCACTTCCGGAGAGGCAATTGTGCCGTTCGAGATCGGCAATGGTCTGCGGCATCGCCACTTTCTCGAGATAGGACGGCGCCGCCACGATGATCCTGAGGTCCGGGGCAAGCTTACGAGCCACGAGCGAGGAATCCGGCAGCTCCCCGATGCGCAACGCCAGATCATATCCATCGCGAATGATGTCGAGGAAGCGATCGGTTAGCTCGAGGTCGATATGAATCTCTGGAAAGGCGTCAGCGAAGCGAAGAAGGCTTGGCACCAGATGCAGGCGGCCAAACGCTGTCGGCGCCGTGACCCTGAGCTGACCCTTGGGCTTCGTGTTGCGGCGACTAACGAAATCGTCCGCTTCCGCAACGAGGGTAAGAATATCGAGAACACGCTTGAAGTAGCCCTCGCCCGTCTCGGTCAAAGTCAGCTGCCGTGTGGTTCTCTGAAAGAGCCGGGCGCCAAGCCGCTCTTCGAGCAGGCTGATGCGCTTCGACACGACGGCAGGCGAGACGCCCATCTCGCGACCGGCAGCCGACATGTTGCCGGTCCGAGCGACGCGTGCAAAAATGTCAAAGTCGCTAATGGTCGTCACTGCGTCCACCTTGCACAGCTTCAGATTGCAAGTGCCATTAGACTGCAAGTACCGTTTTCTGTAGGCATTTGCAACGAGCGCCTGCGAATTCCGCACCGCGACTGCTACAGAAACACCGAGGTGCATCGTGTCGTGCATCATTGAGCACGTGCAGCATATCATCGCAATCGACTTTGGTCGACCTGCATTGATCTGAGCATTGACAATTATCAAGGGAATGAAATGTCCTCGATCGCGCTCCCGCTTCCAGATCAATCAGTTACGTTGCGACGTCTCGAGATCGTCAGTACGCTTGAGGGGCTTGTCGGCCGCGACGCCGTAATCTCTGACGAGGACGGACGACGCGCCTTCGAGACCGACGCATTGACCGCCTACCGTTGCATGCCGCTCGCCGTCGTTCTCCCGACCACATCTGAAGACGTCTCGAAAGTTCTGAAATACGCCAAGTCCCAAGGCGTGAAGATTGTCGCCCGCGGCGCGGGCACGTCACTCTGCGGAGGCGCGCTTCCAACGGAAGACTGCATCGTTGTCGGCATCTCCAAGATGAACAAGATTCTCGAGATCGATTACGAGAACCGCATCGCGCGCGTCGAGGCGGGCATCACAAATCTCGCCATTTCCAATGCGGTCTCGGCCGCCAGCTTCTTTTACGCGCCGGACCCATCGAGCCAGCTCGCCTGCACTCTTGCCGGCAACCTTGCCATGAACTCCGGCGGTGCCCACTGCCTCAAATACGGCGTCACAACCAACAATGTGCTCGGCCTCAGAATGGTCCTCATGAACGGCGACATCGTCGACATCGGCGGGCCACATCTCGATTCCGAAGGCTACGACCTCATGGCACTGATCGTTGGCTCCGAAGGCCAGTTCGGTATTATCACGGAAGCGACAGTTCGCATTCTGCGCGCGGCCGAAGGAGCCCGTCCCGTCATGATAGGGTTCGATTCGAGTTCCAGGGCCGGCATCTTTGTCTCACGCGTAATCGCATCCGGCATTATCCCAGTTGCCATAGAGTACATGGATCGGCCTGCCATCGAGGTTTGCGAGGCCTTTGCCAAGGCCGGCTACCCGTTGGACGTCGAAGCCCTACTCATCGTCGAGGTCGAAGGCTCGGACGAGGAAATTCGCGACCGCCTGGAGTATATCGTGGGCCTCGCCCAGGAGCTCTCCCCCAAGGCGGTCGTCATCAGTGCGTCTCCAGAGCAAAGCGCCAAGATCTGGAAGGGCCGCAAATCGGCGTTTGGCGCCATCGGCCGCATCTCGGATTACTACTGCATGGACGGCACCATTCCACTGGGTCACCTGCCCTATGTCCTGGAGCAGATCTCGGAAATCTGCACCCGTCATGGGCTCAAGGTGGCCAACATCTTTCACGCCGGAGACGGCAACCTGCACCCGCTCATCATCTATGACGCGAACAAGCCCGGCGAGACCGAGAAAGCTGAAAGCGCTGGAGCCGAGATCCTGAAGCTCTGTGTTTCCGTCGGCGGCTGCCTGACAGGTGAGCACGGCGTTGGCATCGAGAAGCGCGACCTTATGCGCGTGCAGTTCACAGATGAGGATCTCGCCGTCCAACTCCGCATCAAATCGGTTTTCGATCCGGACTGGCTTCTCAATCCGGCAAAGGTCTTCCCGCTCGACGCGGTCGCCGCGGCAGCGCACTCTGCTCGTGGGACTGCCGACCCGACGCCGCCGGGTGCCGGCTCCGCAGCAGCGGCCTGAGGAGTCTTGAACGTTGCATGAGATCCTGAAGCCCGCGACCGAGTGGGAGCTGAAAGGCATGATCGCCGGGCTCGCCGAGCGGCAAATCCCGGTCGAGATCATCGGCGCCGGCACGAAGCGCGAGATCGGCCGGCCAATGGCCACGTCGATCGCTATCTCGACGGCGGGCATGCGCGGCATCTCGCTCTATGAGCCCGCCGAGCTGGTGATGTCGGCGCGCGCCGGCACGCCAGTCTCGCAAATCGAGATCGAGCTCGCCTCGCGCGGGCAAATGCTGCCGTTCGAGCCTCTGGACCTCGGGCCGGCTCTAGGCTCCCCCGCCGGGCTGCAGACGATCGGCGCCGTATTCGCGGGCAACATCTCGGGCGCGCGCCGCATCGCGGGCGGTGCCGCCAGAGACCATCTGATCGGCGTCCGGGCGATGTCGGGCCGCGCCGAGTGCTTCAAATCCGGCGGCCGTGTCATGAAAAACGTAACAGGCTACGACGTAGCCCGTGGGCTCGCAGGTAGCTGGGGCACGCTCGCTGTCATCTCGGAGGTCACCTTCAAGGTGATGCCGCTTCCGGATGATGTCGCGACCCTCGTCTTTTGGGGGCTAACCGACGATCTTGCGGTCGAGCTCTTGAGCCTCGCGCTCATGTTGCCTTATGAGGTATCGGGCACGGTTCACTTGCCGGCCGGCTTGGTTCGCCGTTTGCGCCACCATCAACTTGCCGCCGAGGCGCGCTCGCTGACGGCCATCAGGCTCGAGAATTTCACGCGCTCCATCATCTATCGCAAAGCGCGTCTCAAGGAAGCGCTCAAAGCCTACGGCACACCGGCAGACCTCGATCTCGAAAACTCGTTGCGGTTCTGGAGCGAGATGCGCAGCCTCTCGTTCCTGCCGCCGGGGACATCGCAACTATGGCGCATCTCGACGGCGCCGAAGCAAGCTCCCAAAGTCGTCGCGGCCGTTCGGCGCCACATGCACGTCGAAGCCTTCTACGACTGGTCCGGAGGCCTCGTTTGGCTCGAGACGCAGCCCTCTGCCGACGCGGGCTCCGCCGATATCAGGCGCGCGGTTGCGACCCATGGCGGCCACGCAACATTGATCCGCGCCGAACGCGACGTTCGCCAGGAGGTCGAAGTGTTCCAGCCGCTGGCCCCGGCGTTGGACCGCCTGACCCGAGGCCTGAAAGACTCCTTCGACCCCATGCACATCCTGAACCCAGGCCGCATGTACGCTGGACTTTGAGCGGACTGCCGAGAAAGACGAGCGATGCAAACGAACTTTTCCGCCGAGCAGCTCAACGATCCGCGCATCGAGGAAGCGGACCGTATCCTGCGCCGCTGCGTGCATTGCGGCCTCTGCACCGCCGTCTGCTCGACCTACGTTATCCTCGGCGACGAGCGCGACTCTCCCCGCGGTCGCATTTATCTCATCAAGGACATGCTCGAGCGAGCGGACGAGCGCGCACCAAGCAACGAGGTGCGAACTCATATCGACCGCTGCCTGAGCTGCCTTTCCTGCTCCACCACTTGCCCAAGCGGCGTCGACTACATGCACCTCGTTGAAATCGCCCGCGCCCACATTGAGGAGAAGTCTCCCCGCAGCCTCAAGGGGCGTGCGCTCCGTAGTCTCCTCGCCCTTGTGATCCCTCATCCCGGGCGTTTTCGCTGGGCATTGCGGCTTGCTCAACTCGGCCGCCCGATGACGGGGTTCTTGAGGCGCATTGGCTTCAAAGAGCTTGCCGCCATGATCGATCTCGCGCCGCGAACTGTGCTGTCGCCGCAGCCGCGTTTCAGCGGTCCAGGCACAGCGGTCACCAAGAGCGCGAGGCGCGCCCGCGTGCTGCTGCTGACCGGCTGCGTGCAGCCGGTTCTTCGCCCCGACATCAACGATGCAACAATTCGCCTGCTCGCACGGCGCGGTGTCGACGTCGTGGTTGCCAATGGCGCGGGATGCTGTGGTGCCGTCGTCCACCACCTCGGGCGCGAGGAGGACGGCAAGCGCTATGCGCGCAAGAACATCGATGCCTGGTCGCGAGAGATCGAAAAGAATGGGATCGATGCAATTATCGTCAACGCCTCCGGTTGCGGCACGACGGTCAAGGACTATGGCCATATGTTCCGCAACGAGGGCGAATACGCTCAGCGAGCAGCGCGCATCTCGGCCCTCGCCAAGGACGTGAGCGAGTTCCTGTCTGAATACGACCTCGGCGCACCCGAGCGCTGGTCCTCACTCCGCGTCGCCTATCACTCCGCCTGCTCGCTCCAGCACGGCCAGCGCATCCACGACGAGCCGCGAGCACTGCTCAAGGCTGCCGGCTTCGCCGTGACCGATATTCCTGACGGCCACATCTGTTGCGGCTCGGCCGGCACCTACAATATCCTCGAGCCTGAAATCGCCGGTGAGCTGCGCGATCGCAAAATCAAGGCCATTCGCTCGACCAGGGCGGACGTTGTCGCCGCCGGTAACATCGGCTGCATCACCCAGCTTAAGGATGGGCTCGACATAGAGATCGTCCACACGGTCGAGCTGCTCGATTGGGCCCACGGCGGGCCGGTGCCGCGAGGCTTGGAGCACCTCGCGGCCTATGTCACCGACGTTCCAGGCCCTGGCCGGCCAGTCGAGGATTTCATCGATGCGACGTGAGTGCTGAAAAGCACACACGTGTCACTTGGCAGTAATAAGCAGGACGTAAGCACCGGACGCGATGACAGCAATGGAACGCCCAAAGGACGAGCCGAGCCCCGACAGACGATCGGAGACCGGCCCGTTCGACATTGTCGGCGATGTGCATGGCTGCGCCAGCGAGTTGGAGGAGCTTCTCCGCACGCTTGGCTACGCCGTGTCGTTTGCTGTGACCAATGGCGTACGCACAGTATGCGTCACGCCTCCGCCCGGTCGCCGCGCCATCTTCGTCGGCGACCTCGTCGACCGCGGCCCCCGCTCACCCGACGTCCTGCGCATCGCCATGCAGATGGTCGAGGACGGCACGGCATTTTGCGTACCCGGCAATCATGACGCCAAGTTCCGCCGCTGGCTCGACGGCAAGCAGGTGAAGCCCACCCATGGCCTCGATCGCACTATCCAGCAGATCGAGGCGGAACCGTCAGGGTTCAAACCCCGCGTTAGCGCATTCATCGCAAGCCTGCCAAGTCACCTCTGGCTCGACCACGGCAAGCTCGCGGTCGCACACGCCGGCCTCAAGGACACCATGCTCGGCAGATCGTCAGGCGAGGTGCGATCCTTCTGTCTCTACGGCGAGACCTCGGGCGAAGCTGACGAGTTCGGCCTGCCGGTACGCTATCACTGGGCCGCCGAGTATCGCGGCGCCACCTCGATTGTTTATGGCCATACGCCTGTGCCGGAACCAGACTGGGTGAACAACACGCTTTGCATTGACACCGGCTGCTGCTTCGGCGGCAAGCTCTCGGCTCTGCGCTGGCCCGAGAAGGAAATCGTCTCCGTGCCGGCATTGACCACCTACACGGAGCCGGTCCGCGCTTTCGGCCACCCCCCGGTGCGGCCGGGCGCATTTGCCGAATGAAGAATACGTCAGTCTTGCTGAGCGGTCGTTGCCGGTTCGGCTTTCACCGGTGTTGCTGCTCGATGCGACTCGGCATGCTTGACCGGCGCCGCATCTTTGCTTTTGTCGACTAGCGTCGGTTCCGTCGGCGGCTTGTTGCCGCCCGCAAGAAGCACCGACCGGCACTCCGCCGGCAGATCGGCGAGCGTAATCTCATTCTTCTTCGCTTCCGGCTTGGAGGGTGTCTCCGGCTTGGCTGCGTCCTTTGCCGGCGGCTTTGGCGCAACCCTCTTCAGCCAGTCCTTGAGCTCGGCTCCGCAGCCATCGTCGCCAGGCACCGGCGGCTGAGCCTTGCAATTCGTCGAGCCCTCCGGGCAGCCGATGCGCATGTGAAAGTGATAGTAATGCCCGAAATAGGGCCGCACCTTGCTAAGCCACGCCCGATCCGTACCCGCCGCCTCGCAGAGCGCCTTCTTGATCGCCGGGTGCACGAGCACGCGCTCGATCTCCGGGTATGACGCCGCCCGCTTGATGAGCTTGACCTGACCGTCCCCAAAAACCTTCCGATCGACGGAAATCTCATTGTCGGCAAGCATGGATGTCGCCGAGATATCCTCGCGCTCTTCGCGGGAGAGCTTGCGATCCGGCATCGGAGTAAGCCAGATGTCGGCGTCGAGTCCTACTTGGTGACTGGCATGCCCTGTCAGCATCGGTCCACCGCGCGGCTGCGAAATGTCGCCGATCAGCAGGCCCGACCATTCCTTGTTGCTTTTCGCCTCGTTGCCGAGCCGCTCAACAATTGCGATCAGCTTGGGGTGACCCCAGTTGCGATTGCGTGAAAGCCGCATGACCTGCCAAGCCGGGCCATCAACTGAAATCGGCTTGGCACCCGAAAGGCAACCCTTGGCGTACCAGCCGATGGACCTCACCGCGAGATCAGCCGGGCTTTTGACCGCACCAAAGAGCTGCTTGGCTGGCATCGGCGGCTTCTTGTTTTTCGCCGCTGCATCCTTGGCCGCTGCACCCTTGCCCGTGGCATCCTTCGTGAGCAACTTCGCCTCCGGCGTCCCGACCCCCGCCGAAGTGGCCGCAACCGGCAGGACTGGCGCCGACTCGGTACCGGCCGGAGCGCCGCTGGGCAGGGCCGCGTCCGCCGGGCGCGTCGCTGGGACAGGCACAGGCGCAACGGCTGGCGCCGGCGCAGTGACGGCCGCGGGAGGCGAGGTCGGCACGCTTGCGCCCAGGGCTGCCGCCGGAGCGCCACCAGGTTGCGGCGTCTGCGACGACTGAGGAGCCGCTGCATCTTTGGCCGCATCAGCGGTCGCCGCAGCCGGTCCACTCCACGTACGCAAAAGCTCGCCGATCTCGTCAGCCATTGCGGGCGCGAGCAGCAAAGGCGCGCCGATGAGGGCGCAGGCGGCGAGGCCACGGATGAGCGACATTTGCAACCGAAACTTCCCAGATGGCGCATCTTAGCCTAACGGGCGGCTAAATTGCGACCGCGATTGCGCATCGCAGGCAGTTACTCATTTTCCTTCAGCCTGCGAAACGGTAGTGCCAGATTCCAAAGGATCCGCGTTGGCCCGTCAGACTGATAGGACGCAAGCCCGATCGTCATGCCCTCATGTCCCTTCTCAGGCTGATCGATATACGTGCCGAACAACCGGTCCCAGACCGAAAGGTTAAAGCCGAAATTCGCGTCATGTTCACGTACGAGCACGGAATGATGCACCCGATGCATATCGGGCGTTACAATAACCCTGCGAAGCAAGCGATCGACCGCGGGCGGCAGCGCAACATTGGCGTGGCTGAACATGGCGCAACTGTTGAGGATGACTTCAAACAGCAGCACGGCCAGCGGCGAGATTCCGAGCGCCATCACCCACAGGATTTTCCAAAGCATTGACAGCATGATCTCGATCGGATGGAAACGGATGGCCGTCGTTACGTCGATGTCGGGGTCGGCATGATGCATTTGGTGCAACCGCCAAAGCAGCGTAATCCTGTGCGAGGCAACGTGCTGAAGCCAAAGGGCAAAGTCGAGCAGTATGATGCTCGCCAGCACCTCGAGGCTGCCCGGCCAGGCGAGCCGGTTGAACAGCCCGAGCCCATGGCCTTCGGCAAACACGGCAGCCGCGATTGCCACGAGTGGAACGGCAGACAGCGCCATCAGACGCACGAACAAGTTGTCGGTCGCGATGATGGCAAGGTTCGTCACCCAGCGCCGCACCCGCGACGCCCGGAGCTTCCGCTTCGGCGAGACAAGCTCGAGAGTGCCCATCAGCACAAGCACGCCGACGAACGCAAAAAGCCGAACCACCGTCTCGCTCACACCGCCGAAAAGCTCCATGACGCCTCCAGTTTTTGGCCGATTGAAAGAATGAGGCTATGCCAACGCTACTGACAAATGGCCCGGAACACGCCACCACACAACTGATCCTCGCCCATGGCGCGGGCGCCGGCATGACGAGCCCCTGGATGACCAGCCTTGCGAGCCTCATCGCAACTGAAGGCCTCCGCGTCACGCGCTTCGAGTTCGCCTATATGGACGCCCGCCACCAAGGCGCGCGCAAACCGCCACCCAAGGCCGAGCGCCTCATGCCTGAGTACGTAAGCCTCGCCAAAGAGATCACCGCGTCCTCTCCGAAGGGCCAGCGCCTCGTCATCGGCGGCAAATCCATGGGCGGGCGCGTCGCCAGCATGATCGCCGACAGCCTCTTTGAGCAAGGCATCATTGCCGGCCTCGTCTGCGCGAGCTATCCGTTCCATCCCCCGAAAAAGCTCGAGCAAGTGCGAACAGCGCACCTCGCGACGCTCCGCTGCCCGACCCTCATCGTGCAAGGCGAGCGCGACCCCTTTGGCAACAGATCCGAGGTCGAAGGCTACCCGCTCGCTCGCGCGATCACGATTAAGTGGATGCAGGATGGCGATCATGACTTGAGCCCCCGCGCTTCGTCCGGCACGACCGCGGCCGCCAACTTAGCCTCCGCCGCCAGCGCCATCGCCCGCTTCTGCGCAACGCTTTGAGCCGGCCATTCTACACCGGCCAAGCGACGTCTCGCGATAGATCTCATCGCCCGCCTCATCCTCACCCGTCATGCTGGCGCAGGCCGGCACCCACGCAAGCTTCAACAAGTGGAACGGTGGAAGCAAGCACCCGACGCGAGCCGCGGCACGCGCTTCATCCTTTCGCTGTCGTACAAAGCGCAGAGACTAACGTGGGTCCTGGCCTACGCCAGAATGACGTTGAGAGAAACCAACCGGCGCATCACAATTAGCTAGTAGCAGTAAGATTTCACCACATCGGTGGCTCGATACAAGCCATCACCTACACGCTCGAGGAAGCCTCTATTGGCGTAGGAATGCAGCTGCGAACGCACAGCATTGCGATTTATCGTGAAATTACGCTCGCTAATGAAGCCCATTATGTCAGCGATGGATATCGGCTCAGGCGCTCTCTTCAACGCGAAGCTCAAAATGTCGCGCCACTCCGGCGAAATTTCGCGAGATCGCGGAAGGTCTGGAAGCTCCAGGAGGCCAAGATGGCCACTGCAATCGGTACCCGTATCCGCACGGGAGAAAGCTGTCCTGAAAGCGGCGTTTGGACGGCGGAAGATACTCCGTCCACCACTGCGCCAATCGCTCGCGGTAATCGCATGCCGCCTCACCGCGGCAAGTCGGTTTACTGGCGCCTCACGCGCTACGCCTAGGCACTTGGGGGGGGAGTTCCAGGCTCGCCCGGAGCTCCCCCCTAATTCTCATCCATCTTGAGCGCGGCGATAAACGCCTCTTGCGGGATCTCCACCCGGCCGAACTCGCGCATCTTCTTCTTGCCGGCCTTCTGCTTGTCGAGCAGCTTGCGCTTACGCGTAATGTCGCCGCCGTAGCACTTCGCGATCACGTCCTTGCGCATCGCGCTGATGGTTTCGCGCGCAATGACCTTGCCGCCGATCGCCGCCTGAATCGGGATCTTGAACAGGTGCGGGCGGATCAGCTCTTTGAGCTTTTCGCACATCGATCGCCCGCGACTTTCCGCCCGGCTGCGATGCACGATCATGCTCAACGCATCCACCGGCTCATCGTTGACCAAGACCGAGAGCTTCACGAGATCGTTCTCCTCGTAGCCCTTGATCGCGTAGTCGAATGATGCATAGCCGCGTGAGACCGATTTCAGCCGGTCATAGAAATCGAACACCACCTCGTTCAGCGGCAGCTCGTAAATGAGCATCGCGCGCGAGCCCACATATGTGAGCTGCTTCTGCCGTCCGCGCCGGTCCTGGCAGAGCTTCAACACAGCGCCAAGATACTCGTCCGGCACCAGGATCGTCGCCTCGATCCACGGCTCCTCGATGTGGTCGATGCGCACCTGGTCCGGCATGTCGGCCGGATTGTGCATCTCGATCATCGAGCCGTCCGTCATATGCAAATGATAGATGACCGACGGCGCCGTCGTGATCAGGTCGAGGTTGAACTCCCGCTCGAGCCGCTCAGTGATGATCTCGAGATGGAGCAGGCCCAAGAAGCCGCAACGGAAGCCGAAGCCCAGCGCCGCCGAGCTCTCGGTCTCGAACGAGAAGCTCGCATCGTTGAGGCGCAGCCGCGCCATGGCATCGCGCAAATCCTCGAATTCCGCCGCGTCGACCGGAAAGAGACCGCAGAACACCACAGGCTGCGCCGGCTTGAAGCCTGGAAGCGCTTCCGCCGTCGGGTTCTTCTCGTCTGTAATGGTATCGCCAACGCGCGTATCGGCCACCTCCTTGATCGCCGCCGTGAAGAAGCCGACTTCGCCGGGACCAAGCTCCGGCAGCATTTCCTGCTTCGGCCGGAAAATGCCGACGCGCTCGACCTGATAGTGGCCGCCGGTCGCCATCATCTGCACCTTCTGGCCGCGCTTCAGCACACCCTCTTTGATGCGCACGAGAACCACGACCCCGAGATAGGCGTCGTACCAGCTATCAACCAGCATGGCCTTGAGCGGCTTGTTGGCGTCCCCCGTCGGCGGCGGCAGCTTCTCGACGATCGCTTCCAGCACGGCGGCCACGTTGAGCCCGGTCTTGGCCGAGACGCCGACCGCCTCCGACGCATCGATGCCGATCACGTCCTCGATCTGTTTCTTGACGCGATCCTCGTCGGCAGAGGGCAGGTCGATCTTGTTCAGAACCGGCAGGATTTCGAGATCGTTGTCGAGCGCCTGGTAGACATTCGCGAGCGTCTGGGCTTCCACGCCCTGCGAGGCGTCCACCACCAGGATTGCGCCTTCGCAGGCAGCCAGCGACCGCGACACCTCATAAGCGAAGTCCACGTGTCCCGGCGTATCCATCAGGTTCAGCTGATAGATCTTGCCGTCCTTGTACTTGTAGTCGAGGCGCACGGTCTGCGCCTTGATGGTGATGCCGCGCTCTCGCTCGATATCCATGCTGTCGAGGATCTGCGCCTTCATCTCACGGTCGGCGACGTTCCCGCAGAGCTGGATCAGCCGGTCCGAGAGCGTGGATTTCCCGTGGTCGATGTGGGCGATGATAGAGAAATTGCGGATCAATGAGATATCGGTCATGCGCGGCTGCTTAGCACCTCGCCGGGCGCCGCAAAAGGGGCGTTCCAGACCCGCCGCGCCTGAGCCTCGGGTTGATATCGGGAAACCGTGTCGCCGCGCAGCACTGTGTTGACGACCCAGTTTAGAAATGTTCTAAGAACGCAAATCACTCTGGAGACGTAGATCCGTGCGCAGCTTTGCCGAACTCAGCCAAAGCGAGATTCTCGCCCTTGCCGTCGGTCTCGAGGAAGAGCACAGCCGCATCTATAGTGAGTACGCACACGCATTGGTTGAGAGCTTTCCAGCGTCCGCCAAGATCTTCTCCGAGATGGCCGAGGAGGAGAACGACCACCGCCGTTGGCTGATCGAGCTCTACCGTCAGAAGTTCGGCGACCACATTCCGCTCATTCGCCGCCAGGACGTCCGCGGCTTCGTGCGCCATGAGCCGATTTGGATGGTGCGTCCGCTTGGCCTCGAGAAGGTGCGCGCTCAGGCTGAGGCCATCGAGCGGGAGACACGCAATTTTTACCGCTCCGCTCTCGACCACACGACCGACGCTGCCGTGAGGAAGCTGTTGGGCGATCTGGTCGCCGCCGAGGACAAGCACGTGACCCTCGCCCAGCACCTCGGCGAGACCGAGCTCCCCGCGGACGTGAAAGAATTGGAAGCAACGACGGAGCGCCGCGCTTTCGTCCTGCAATATGTACAGCCGGGCCTCACCGGGCTGATCGATGGCTCAGTCTCGACACTTGCTCCCATTTTTGCGGCCGCCTTCGCGACCCAGAACACCTGGGCGACGTTTCTCGTTGGCATGGCTGCCTCCGTCGGCGCCGGCATTTCCATGGGCATCGCCGAAGCCATGGCCGACGACGGCATGATCTCCGGCCGCGGCCACCCCTGGATGCGCGGCGGCATAACCGGCCTCATGACCGCAATCGGAGGCCTAGGCCATACGCTGCCGTATCTCATTCCGGAGTTCTGGACGGCAACCGGCATTGCAGCCGGGGTCGTGCTCGTCGAGCTCTGGATCATCGCCTGGATTAGGGCCCGTTATATGGACACGCCCTTCATGCGCGCCACCCTCGAGGTGGTCGCCGGCGGTCTTGTCGTATTCGCGGTCGGCATACTGATCGGCAGTGCGTAGAGGTCAAAGCGCTATAGTTGAGCTGCCTGCTCGCCGGGCGACGCAGACCGCAGAGCTGAGCTTCGTGGTCGCAGGAACAGCGTCTGATGACGTCTATTTCGCTCGACCGACAAGAAACTGCGGAAATCAGGTCTAAGCCATGCTAAATCGTCTCGACCCTTACAACTTGGGAGACGACCCATGGACCTTACCAGCATCCTCATCCAGGCAGCCAGCGGCGCGCTCGGCGGCCAGGTTGCCAACACGGCAACGAAGAACGACTCGCTCGGCTCCATCGGCAATATCATCGCCGGCGCACTCGGTGGTGGTCTCGGCGGTCAGATCCTGGGCCCATTGATCGGCCTTGGCGGAGCGGCTGCCACGTCAGGCATTGACCTCAATGCTGTTGTTAGCGGCTTCGCCACCGGAGGTGTCAGCGGCGCCTTGACCGCGCTCGTCCTGGCTTACGTGAAATCAAAATTCGCGTAAGGCCGAGACGCTAGCCGAGGCTCGTGGACCGCTGGCGGCTGCCGCTGCCATGTTTTTGTGCACGTCCAGTCGCGCCATGATCATGAGCCGCGAGACCAGCTCCGCACGCGCAATATCACACCAAGGTCCAGGACATCGCGCTTACGGAACGACTTGCATAAACGCTTGCAAGATGTTGATCTTCCGCACAAGATTATGCAAAAAATTAAGCAAGATGATGCACGCTTCGGCTAGCAGATCGTGCAGCCTGTCGAATGGGGGAAAATCAGTGCTCGCTTCAAAGTCTCGTGTCGCAGGCAATTGCCTCGCACAGCACGTTCTCGTCTCGTCATCGGCCCACATGTTGAGCGTCCTTGCTGGCACGCTCGCGCTCTCATTTGTCTCGAGCCTTGTAACTGCACCGACAGCGGATGCGCGCGAGAAGCGCCGCGCCGAGGCCGCACAGGTATCGGAGCCGGCCACCCTCGCCCCGATCTCCCCATTGACGATGCTCGTATCGCTGAACAAGCAGCGCATTTTCGTCTACGACGCCAAGGGCTTCATCACCAGCTCGCGCGTCTCCACTGGCATGCCGGGTTACGACACACCCAAGGGCATCTACAGCATCATCCAGAAGGAAGAGGAGCACACGTCCAATATCTATGAGGGCGCATCAATGCCCTACATGCAGCGCCTCCTGCAGACCGGCATCGCCATGCATGCGGGCGTCGTCCCCGGCTATGCAGCCTCTCACGGCTGCATCCGTCTGCCCTTCGAATTCGCTCCCAAGCTCTTTTCGATGACCACAATGAACGAGCGTGTCATCGTCACGCCTGACGTGCAGTCTCCCGTTCCATTCAATCACCCGCTGCTCTTTGCCGCTCTGCCGAGGGGTGACGGCACCGCTCCTCAGGCTGCGCTCGTCGAAAAGACAGCCGCGACCGCATCCGACGTCGGGTCTTTCCTCCCTGTCACGGCGGCAGTTGCCAGCGAAGCTGCCGTGACCATGGCCAGCGCCGCCGCCGACCGTGCGCGCGAACGCGCTCGCCTGATCGACGCAGTCGCAGCTGCTAAGGCCGCCTCCGTTAAGGCCGCTGACGCTGTGCCAGCGCTCGCGAAGGCCGCCGAAGCCGCGCGAACCGAGCTTAAGATCAAGCTGGTCGAGGCCGACAAACTAGGCGGTGCAGCGAAGAAGGCGGTCAACGACAAGAGCGGCGCCGAGCGCAAAGTGAAGGATATCGGCAAGCGCATTGCCTCTCAGGCAAACCGCCTCCGCGCTGACCAGCTCGAGCAGCTGCGCTCCGACGAGAACAAGGCGATCGACGATCTAGCCGGCGCGAACTCGGCCGTCACTTGGGCTGCAGACGCCGCCGCCCGCGCGAAAAGCGACATTGATGCCCTTCGTGCAAACGTCGCCCGCGCCGATGCACAAAGCAAGGGCTCGCGGAAGGCCGCGAAAGCCGCCGTCGACGCCATTGCCGTTGCGGAAAAGCGTGTCGCCACCCATGACCGGCGCGAGGCAAATCTCAATCTGCCTATCACCGTGCTCATCACTCCCAAGACGGGCAACATTTCCATTCGTCAGGGTTGGGAGACGATCGCCGAGGCTCCTGTAACGATAGAGCGTCCGGACGAAGAGCTCGGCACCTACGTATTCACTGCCACCGGCTGGCACGACCAGAGTGAGACGGCGCTCAAGTGGACCGCCCTTTCCGTGGGCAGCGAGAATGACGGCGAGCACGTAGTGGAAACGACCGACCGCCGCTCGAAAAAGTCGAAGGAAGAAGCAGTGGTTCCGCCGGCAACGGACGCAAGCAAGGCCGCCGCCGCACTTTCGCGCATCACCATCCCAGGCGAGATAACGCTTAAGATCGCCCAGGTCGTGAAGCCCGGCTCGACCCTGATCATCTCAGACTTCGACATGGCCCGCAGCGAAACACGTCCTGGCACCGATTTCATCGTGCAGATGCCAGAGGTCATCGCCAAGATTTCGAAGCCGGAGCGTAAGCGCCTGCGCGAGTTTGACGACAACAGCAGCGGTGGCTGGTTCTTCTTCTCGGACGCCCCGCCTGCCACGACGTCCAAGCGCCGCTCGACTGGCGGCAGCAACAAGTGGGGCTCCTGGTAGAGGCCAAGCGCATCACCGGCCAATCTCCGGCAGGTCCCACCGCCCAGATCGGGTCGATTAAAGAAGCCGTGGATCCGCACCTCGCGAGTTCACGGCTTTTCCGTTCCTTTCGCTACCCCTCGGTCGCCCAGGACAAGAAAGCACCGCAAAACCAGGCCCTCTTTGCGCAGTTCGTAAGCCCCTGTCTTGACGGCGCCACATCGCTCAGCATGAGTGTCCCCAAAATGGCTCACCCAGCCAGCGACACCACCCGGCTGAGCCCCGCTCGGCCAACGTCACTCGGCCGACTTCACTAGGCCAACTTCACTAGGCCAACTTCACTAGGAAGGACCTTTGATGCGCCTCAAGACTTGGCTCGCCGCCGCGATCGCAATCCTGCTCGTAAGCCCGCTCGCCGTTGCGCCCGCCCGCGCTCAGTTCGATTCGCCGCCGCCGGCACAGAAGCCGAAGCCAAAGCCTCAGAAGCCGAAACCGGCCGCGACCGCTCCCGCAGCACCAAAGGAAGCCGCACCAGCGACAAGCCCCGTCACCCCGGCCGCGGTTCAGGCCCCCGCCGCCGCCGCCGCGGCGACCAAGCCTTCGACGCGCGGCATGCCGCCGCCGCCCGCCCCCGCCAACTGCAAAACAGCCGGCACATTCGAAGGCTGGATGACGGGCTTCCGCAGGGAAGCCGCAGCCGAAGGTATCAGCGCGCGCGCCATCGCTGCGGGACTGGACGGCATCACTTTCGACCCCTCGATCATTTCGCGCGACCGCAAGCAGGGATTCTTCGCCCAGAGCTTCACCGATTTCTCGGCCAAGCTCGCCACCGCAAACCGAGTTCAGAACGGCCGCGCACAAATCAAGAAGAACGCTGACTCGTTCGCTCGCGTCGAGAAGCAGTATGGCCTCCCCGCGTCCGTCATCACCGGGTTCTGGGCCCTCGAAAGCGACTTCGGATCTGTCGGCATAGGTAAGTTCCAGATTATCCGCTCGCTCGCGACGTTGGCCTACGACTGCCGCCGCGGCCCGATGTTCCGCGACGAGCTCAAGGCAGCGCTTCAGATCGTCGAGCGCGGTGACATGGTGCCAGCCGAGATGATCGGCTCGTGGGCGGGCGAGATTGGCCAGACGCAATTTCTTCCGACGCGCTATCTCGATCATGCGATCGACTACGACGGCGACGGCCGCATCAACCTGTACGAGAACCCGGCCGACATCATCGGCACCACGGCCAACTACATGACGCATTTGGGCTGGCGCCGCGGTGAGCCCTGGATCGAGGAGGTGCGCGTGCCGTCCGAGCTGCCGTGGGAGGAGGCCGACCTCACAATCAAGCATCCGCGCTCGAAATGGGCCGCCCTCGGCGTTACGCGCGCAGACGGCAAGGCGCTCGAGAAGGACAACCTGCCGGCATCCCTCCTCTTGCCAATGGGACGCCTCGGCCCGGCGTTCCTCGCCTACCAGAACTTCAATGTGTACCTGCAGTGGAACCAGTCGCTGAACTACGCGACGACCGCCGCCTATCTCGCGACACGCATCGACGGCGCACCTGTGATGAACCGCGGCGCGGAAGGCGTTCCGATGCTCGGCCAGGAGGACGCAAAGGAGTTGCAGCGCCAGCTCGTCAAGCGCGGCTTCGACGTCGGCCAGATCGACGGCAAGCTTGGATTGAAGAGCCGCCAGGCAGTTAAGGCTATGCAGAAGAAATACAAGCTTCCAGCCGATTCTTATCCGACACCGGAGTTGTTGGCCATTCTTCGTGGCGGCTGAAAGGTGGTATGAGCTACGCCGTGTCGCGAAGACGCAATGACGAAAGCTGTAGCGTGGAACGTGCGTGAGTAGGGGACGTGTTTGAGTAGGGGGAGTTTGGTTGTGCAGCGGTCTCTGATTTCGAGCCTCGACAAAAAGCTTGCCCAAGTCATCCAGATGGCCGGACGGCCCATTGAGGGTCCTCATGAGCTCGAAGCAAGCCTGCGCCAGATCTATCACTCGATCAATGATGCAGACCTGCACGACTTCGATAGCCTTGATCTCTTGAAGCACGCTGCCCATGCAATGCATGGACTATTCACCGCCCGCATGGTGCTGCGTGACCGCATTGCGGAATGGCAGGCGAAAGGTCTCCTTGCGCGCCCTGCTGAGGTGGCGCTTCGCGATGCCTTTCGTATCATGCGCTACGCCAACGACATGCTTGGCGAGGTTGGTATAGAGAACCGGCACCTGGAGGCGGACGAAAAACCGCGCCGCGCCTTCACGGGCCGGGACTACAACACGCAAGTCCACCCAAAATACTTCGACGGACGCAACATCGCCTTCCGCTCGGGCGACGTGCTTGTCGTGCGCGGCCACGCCCACAATAGCGCGGCCATCGCCCGCATCGGCGACGTCGATACCCAGTTCAGTCATACCGCGATGATCTACGTCGACAAGGAAGGCAAGCACTGGGCCCTCGAGGCGTTGATCGAGGATGGTGCCGTCATCAACACGCTCGAGCATCTTTTGGATCACGGCATCGGCCGCGCCGTGCTCTACCGCCACAAGGATCCTATGCTCGCAGCCCGCGCCGCGGAGCTTACCCATGCTCGCATCAGGGCCTCGAAGGGCTGGAGCCGCCACATCCCGTACGATTTCTCGATGCGCCTCACAGGCCGTCGCAGGCTCTTCTGCGCCAAGCTCGTACACCAGGCCTTTCTCGACGCGAGCAACGGCAAGGTTCGCCTGCCGGCATTCAAGACGCGTTTTGATCAGCGCAATCGCGAGTTCTTCCGCAGCATCGGCGTTCGCACCACCGAAACGTATGCGCCAGGCGACATCGATCTCGATCCGAGCTTCGACCTCGTAGCCGAATGGCAGGACTACCGCTCAACAGCCTCGCTGCGCCGCCAAGATATGATCATGACCAAATTCTTCGAATGGATGGAGACGCGCGGTTATGGCTTTCGGCCAGACTTTTTCGTCCGCCTGATCTCAATTTTTGGGCGGATATCGAGCTATTTCTTCGACGGCGTGAAGGAGTTGCTCTCGAGCGTCGTCCCGAAGATCCCGTCGAGCATGAACCGCAGCACCATCGCGACCATCATCATGCTGCACAAGACCGCTGAAAGCCTGATGCCGGCTATGCGCGCTCTCGACGAAAACCACGTTAAGATGACGGGGCGCCCGATCCACCCGCGTGAGCTGCTCTCGCATTTGGAGCGCCTCCGCGAGGTCTCAGGCGGCAAAATCGGCTATCTCCGGGGCAAAGCGTAGCAAGGAATAAGGTTCCATGCGCAAGTCGCCCCAGTCGGGAAACGGGCTCCGCGCGGGGTCCCGGAACTAAGCCGTCTTTGCTTTCCGCTTTGGCACCGCCACTCGCAGGCACATAATGCCAAACAAATACATGGCGGCGAACGAGACCATCGCGAGGATCGTCTCTGGTAGCGAGGCAAATCCATCGAATAATGTGGCGTGAACCGTAACCAGCGCAATCCCGCTGATCAGAACCGCGAAGGGCGCCTTGAACGCCGCCCCCCATCCGCGTCCCATGACAAGCCACGCAACGAGGTAGGCCAAGGCAGAGATGAATAAGAATCCGTCGGACACGGCCTGAGCTCCAAATGCGCAGGCATGCAAGCCCACGCCTTCGAAGATACGCTCCACCGCGTAAAACCTGGGTGCTGGAAAAGCTTAGGATTTTAATCGATTTCAACGCACCGGCGGCGGCATGGCCTCGAAGTTGGGCACGTCCATTCGCGTGATGTCCCAATCGGCGCGGCGCTTGATGTAGAGGACTGCGTCCGGGCTGAACCAGCTATTGTCGTCAAGCGTACCCACCGTGACCGAGATGAGACCGGCCCGCGCTGTTGTGAAGTTGTACACGCGTCCACCGCACACGGGGCAGAAGTGCCGCGTCAGCGTATTGCCGCTGTCGGCCATCACAGCGTAGCTCGACGTCGCGCCACTGATCTCGACGTCCTCCTGCCTGAACAGCGCGTTCGAGATATGGCCCGTGCCGCTCGACCTTTGGCAGTCCTTACAATGACACTGCACCATGCGAACCGGCTTTGCCTTGATGACATAGCTCACCGCCCCGCACAGGCAGCGGCCGCGAGCAAATGGTGCCGTCATGCTGTCCTCCGACCTCACCCCCCACCCAAAGCTTGCCTCAAGCGGTGCGTCCGGCGACCAGCCAGTAGACAAGCCCCCCGGCAAAGCCGGCCGTCGCAAGCACCTGCCCCACCGGCGTGAGGGTGAGGTCCGATGCCGCCCCGAGCCGCGCCAGAAGTGGAATGGCAGCCAGTGCAATCCCGCCGCCAATTACGTAGTAAAGCCACGACCTGATGCGCGCCACCTCGCCGATGATAACGACGGCGAGAGCCGGCAGGATGCTGGCACCCGATGCGAGGAGCGATCCCTGCCAAAGGAAGTCGAAGCCTTGCTCGACGATCTCCGGTGCCTCCTGGCCATGCACGGCATGCGTGATCCTCTCGAGCCCAAGGGTCACCGCCACAAACCCCGCCGCCGCGGTCGCGAGGAGAAAGGCGATCGGCACGAGAACAAGCCGCCCCAGCGTCTTCCAGAACATTTGCCACTCGTTCCTAGAGGGTTGCCCGGCCATTCCATCCGGAGACGGCGGCCAGGACCCATTTGCTACCATCGTTAGTATCGAGCTTAATCCCTGCTCGAGCCCTCAGCGGCCACGGCCCGGTCGCGCGCCTTGAGCTTCACGCTTTCCGAGCGGAGCTGCCCGCAGGCCGCGAGAATATCGCGCCCGCGCGGCGTCCTGACGGGGCTCGCGTAGCCGGCCTTATTCACGACCTCGGCAAAGCGCTCGATCGTATCCCAGTCCGAGCACTCGTACTTGGAACCGGGCCACGGGTTGAACGGAATGAGATTGATTTTCGCCGGAATGCCCGCGAGCAGCCGCACCAGCGCTTTTGCATCCGCCAGGCTGTCGTTCACGCCCTTGAGCATCACATATTCAAAGGTGATCCGCTTGGCATTCGAGACGCCGGGATAGCTGCGGCAAGCCTCCATCAGCTCACGGAGCGGATACTTTTTGTTGATCGGCACGAGCTCGTCGCGCAAGTCATCCCGCACCGCATGCAGCGAGATGGCGAGCATGGTGCCCGAAAGCTCGCCCCACCGCGCGATCTCCGGCACGACGCCCGAGGTCGAAAGCGTGATGCGCCGCTTCGAGAGCGAGATGCCCTCGCCGTCGGACGTGATGTCCATCGCCTCGCGCACATTGTCGAAGTTGTAGAGCGGCTCGCCCATGCCCATCAGCACGACGTTGGTGATGCGCCGCTCGGTCGTGCCGGAGGCACGCGCATCTGTCCTGCCGGAGGCACGCGCATCTGTCCTGCCGGAGGCACGCCCTTCTGTCCTGCCGGAGGCAAGCGCACCCGATTCGGGCAGGAGGCCGCCATCGCCCGGACCGGCCGCACCCGGCCAATCGCCGACGCGGTCGCGTGCGAGCAAGATCTGCCCGACGATCTCGGAGGCGTCGAGATTGCGCACGAGGCGCTGTGTGCCGGTATGGCAGAAGCTGCACGTCAGCGTGCAACCGACTTGCGAGGAGATGCAGAGCGTGCCGCGGTCGCTTTCCGGAATGTAGACCGTCTCGATCTCGGGCGCGCGCAGCTCGTGACCGCGCTTCGGCAGCCTGAGCAGCCACTTGCGCGTGCCGTCGACCGACACCTGCTCCTCCACGATCTCCGGCCGGTCGAGGCTATAAGCCTCCTCCATGGCCGTGCGCACCACTTTCGAGATGTCGGTCATTTGCTCGAACGAGGTCGCGCCCGAGATGTAGAGCCACCGCCAAAGCTGGATGACGCGCATGCGGAGCTGCTTCTGCGGCACGCCGATCGCGGCCAGTGCGTCGCGCAGCCGCTCACGGCTCATGCCGGCCAGCGTTGGCCTGTAGGGCGCCTCCGCGTCCCCCACTCCACTGCCCTCTCGGGGCGCCAAATGTTGAAGGATCTGAACCATGCTCGCTTCTACCCATTTCCGGGCCGGTTCGAAAGCATTTCCATCTGCGGCGTTCGGGCCGTTAAACCAGCGTCTGCCTCGCTTCCGAGCCCAATTGACGAGGGTCAGCCGGTCGAAAGCGCTGATGCACCGTCGCGAAGGGCGCGTGAGAAGCAGTTTTCCCCCGCCAGTGCATCCGCTATAAGGCCGCGATGCTTGAGGCGCCTCGGCCGTCCAGCGCACCTGAGCGAACAGACAACTCATTTTCCACGGAATTCATGGCCCAGAAACCTAAGGACGACACCTCGCGCCCGCCCCAGCGCCCCGACGCGCGCCTTCCGAAAGGCATGCGCGACATCGAGGCGGCGGAGCTGCGCCAGACGCAAGCCATGCTCGCCAAGATCCGTGAGGTTTACGAGCGCTATGGCTTCGAGCCGCTCGAGACGCCGGCCTTCGAGTACACCGACGCGCTCGGAAAATTCCTCCCCGACCAGGACCGACCGAACGAGGGCGTGTTCTCTTTCACTGATGAGGACGAAAAGTGGCTGTCGCTGCGCTATGACCTGACGGCACCACTCGCCCGCTATGTGGCCGAGAACTTCAATTCACTGCCAAAACCCTTCCGCCGCTATGCTACGGGCTCGGTGTGGAGGAACGAGAAACCCGGACCCGGCCGTTTCCGCCAGTTCACCCAGTTCGACGCCGATACCGTGGGCGCCGAGAGCGTCGCGGCGGATGCGGAGATGTGCATGCTCGCTGCCGACACGCTCGAGGCCCTCGGCATCCCGCGCGGGCAGTACGTGGTGAAGGTCAACAGCCGTAAGGTTCTTGATGGGGTTTTGGCGCGGGTCGGTATCGACCCATCGAGCCCACAGGACGCCCAACTCCGGCTCGCAGTTCTGCGTGCCCTGGATAAATACGACAAATTCGGATCCGAGGGCGTGGCTCTACTATTGGGCGAAGGCCGAACAGACGAAAGCGGCGCCTTCACAAAGGGGGCGGGTTTAGAGAGTGATCAAGTAAAATGTCTGACCGACTTCCTTTTTTCTGCAAAGCACATTCGTGGGTATGAGATTGATCAAGCTGCATCTAGCCTCGTGACGGGTGACGAGTACGAGAAGGGCGATCTAATCTATTCGAATGAGAACACAATCACTGGCCTGACGCAGTTCTTCAAGGAGGAACCCGCGGGCGAGCTTGTTGTCACCTCCCTACGGGAGATGTTTAGGCTGTTGCGAGCGGCCAAATACGGTTCTCGCCGCATTCGTTTCGACCCATCCGTCGTCCGCGGCCTCGAATACTACACCGGCCCCGTGTTCGAAGCCGAGCTGCTCATCGAGGCCAAGGATGAAAAAGGCCATCCCGTCCGCTTCGGCTCGGTCGGCGGCGGCGGCCGCTACGACGATCTCGTCGCGCGTTTCACCGGCCAGAAGGTCCCCGCCACCGGCTTCTCGATCGGCGTCTCGCGGCTCCAGGCAGCGCTCAATCTCGTCGGCGCAGCAACGAGCACGACCCTCGGCCCCGTCGTCGTCACCGTGATGGATAAGGATCAGCTGCCGCACTACCAGGGCATGGTGCAGCAGCTTCGCCAGGCCAACATCCGCGCCGAGCTCTACCTCGGCAACCCGAAGAAGTTCGGCCGCCAGCTCGAGTATGCGGACAAGCGCGGCTCGCCCATGGTCATCATCCAGGGCTCGAACGAGCGCAACGCCGAGCCGCCGCAGGTGATCATCAAGGATCTGATCGAGGGCGCCAAGGCAGCCGCCGCCATCACGGACAATAAAGAATGGAAAGAAGCCCGCCCCGCGCAGGTTTCCGTTCCTGAAGCAAACCTGGTCGAAGCCGTCCGCGAGATCTTGGCGAGGCATTCCACTTAAGGCCCCCTCTCTCCGCAATCGCTCCCGCGATGACGCGGAGAGGGGATGGCTCACACTTAATCTCCCTCTCCCCATCGACTTCGATGGGGAGAGGGTTGGGGTGAGGGGCAGCTTGCGCTGCGGCCTGGAACCTGCCCCTCACCCTAACCCTCTCCCCGTAGCGCTCTCCGAGCGCATACGGGGAGAGAGGAAAATGTCGAGGCACCTTGCATGGCCGCTGAAACGGCAAAACAGTTCGACGCGCTGGAAGCCAGCTCGCAAACCCTCATGGCCTGCTTCGCGAGAGCGGGCTTCGAGGCGGTGGCGCCTGCCATCATCCAGCCGGCCGGCGTCTTCCTAGACGTGATCGGCGAGACGCTGCGCGCCCGCACCTACGTCTTCACCGACCCCGATGGCGACGAGCTCTGCATGCGGCCTGATCTCACGGTGCCCTCCTGCCGCCTCCACCTCGAGCGCCACCCCGCAGCCGATAGGCCCGCCAAATATTGCTACAATGGCCCTGCCTTCCGCTTTCAGCCATTAGGCGCCGATCGCTCCCACACGCGCGAGTTCCGCCAGACCGGCATCGAGGCCTTCGGTGCAGCCGACCGCGAGCGCGCGGAAGCCGAGATCGTCGGCGCCATCGTCAGAGCACTTCAGGCAGCGGGCCTCTCCGAGTTCACGCTCCGCTTCGGTGACCTGGGCCTGCTTCGCGCGCTGTTGACCGCCGCCGATATGCCGTCGCGCTGGCGCCAGCGCCTCATGCACCACTTCTGGCACCCGGACGCCTTCCGTGCCGAGTTGAACCGCCTGACGACCCAGCCAGGATCGACGTCGGCAAACCTTCCGAAAAAACTGAGAGACACGCTCGATCCCGAAAACCCGGCAACCGCGGAGGCCATCGTCGCGGCATTTCTGGAAGAAAGCGGCACCGACATCGTCGGCGTCCGCTCCGTTGCCGAGATTGCGGAGAACCTCCTCGCCCGCGTCGCCGATGCGACGTCCGACCCGCTCTCGCCGAAAACCGCGCAGCTCATCGCCAGCTATGTCGCGATCTCGGCACCGGCGCGCTCGGCCACGAAGCGTATGAGCGATCTTGCCACGCTGATGGGCATCGATATCAGCGCCGCACTCGGCGCCTATGAGCGCCGCCTCGACCTCCTGGCCAATGCCGGTGTCGACGTCGAGCGCGCCGAGTTCGCGGCCGAGTTCGGCCGCGCGCTCGAATATTATACCGGCTTCGTCTTCGAGGTGATCACACAAGCACTTGGCCGCAATAGCCCCGTCGCTGGTGGCGGCCGTTACGATGACCTGATGCGGGCGGCCGGCAGCCCTCGCGATGTTGCCGCTGTCGGCGCCGCCATCCACACCGAGCGCCTCGTTGCCGCCATCACGGGAGGCGCAGTATGAACGATAAGCTTATCCTTGCCGTCCCGTCCAAGGGCCGGCTCATGGAGCAGACGCAGGAGCTTTTTGCCGACGTCGGCATGACACTGCGCAAGACCGGCAACGAGCGCGGCTACCGCGGCGAGATCGTTGGCCACGAGGCTATCGAGGTCGCCTTCATCTCCGCCTCCGAGATCGCCTGGTACCTGAAAACCGGCCGCGCCCACATCGGCGTCACCGGCGAGGATCTCGTGCGCGAGCAAATGTCGGACGCCGACCATCGAGTCACATTCCTGCGCAAGCTTGGCTTCGGCCGCGCCGACGTCGTGGTCGCTGTCCCGGCTTGCTGGATCGACGTGCGCACCATGGCAGATCTCGACGAGATCGCGCTCCCCTTCCGCCGAGCCCACGGCCGCTGGTACCGCGTTGCAACGAAATACCTGAACCTCACGCGCCGCTTCTTTGCCGCCAAGGGCGTCACCGATTATCGCATCGTCGAAAGCCTCGGCGCCACGGAAGGAACGCCTGCGTCCGGTGCCGCCGAGCTTATCGTCGACATCACAACGACCGGCGCCACGCTCAGTGCCAACGGCCTTCGCATTCTGGACGATGGCGTGATCCTGCGCTCCGAGGCAAATCTCGTCGCCTCGAATGTTGCAGAATGGAGCCCAGCAGCCACCGCCGCCCGCACTGCGATCAGTGCAAAGCTCGGGTTATAATGCTTCCTCTCACTCTCCGCACAATTACCGGGAGACGGCTATCGCAGCGCAACGATCAATCGGGGTTGTCTGAACGCCGGCCTTGGGCGACATTCAGCGTCGGTTCATGCGCAATTCTCTAGCTTCGCGACTATAAACGGGGCAGCGGATTGCGCCTCCCCACGCCTGAGCGAGGAAAAAATGCTGACTAACCGTGTGTTCGCCGCGTTCTCGATCGCCGCCGTGATGGCCGCGGCAGGCTTTGCCACTGACGCCAACGCCCAGGCCAACTGCGATACGTACGGCAAGCTCGCCCTACAGCAGCAGAAAGAGAACGAAGCCAAGAAATGCGGTTTCGGCGGCGCTGAATGGAGCCCCGACCTCAAGGCCCACATTGCCTGGTGCTCGGGCGTCGGTCCCGACCAGTGGAAGGTCCAGCTTCAGAAGCGCAAGCAGCAGCTCGACGGCTGCAAGGCGAAGTAATACCAACCGCACGAAGTGCTGACGCAGTGCGGTTGGTATCAGCGCGCAGGGTTGGTGTGGCGGCTGCGCGCAAGCTAAAGAGAATACCGGCCAGAAACCGCAGACCAGTGAGCCAAGACTTTGTCCGGCCGGTATGAGCCAAGACTTCGTCCGGCCGGTATAATTGCGACGATAGCGGAAGCGCCCCCGGAACCCCGCTGCAAACCAAGCAAGTCCAGAATTAAAAAGGGCGAGCGCTCAGCTGAGCACTCGCCCTAAGAATCATGGCCGCCATCAGGCTCAATGCAGGCTCGCGACCTCAAGCTCGCCGTCCATGGCGTGGCTGAGCGCAGCCTGGCGCGTATCGGTCAGTGCAATCGGGGTGCCATCGGCCGCATGCAGCGCATAAAGATTGATGCCCCGCGGCAGTCCTTCGATGGCGGGAAACATGCGCAGCGCTTCATCGGACGACATTGTCTTAATATAGGCGACATGACCTCCGCCGAGGCGAGCAAGCTCAACCTCGCTCATCACCTGGGGAGCCGCAGACGCACGCTTGCGCGTCTTCTTCGTCGAGGTCCTATTCATGACGCAACTCCTCCTCTCTCGAGGTATTCCAACGTCATGGCACGAGATTGTCGCGTAAATATGCTCAATCTCACCACCATCATCATACGATTCCAGCGCTTTGGCTGTGACCCGGCAGCATCAAAGTCTGCAAAAAGCCGCTCCGGGTTCATCTGGCGCCGATCTCGATTTTGCGCACCAATCGCTCAGGCTCATGTCGCACGAGATCAATTGAGAGCAGCCCATTGCTCAGATCCGCGGACGTCACCTCGATACCTTCGGCCAGGACGAACGTCCGGCTGAACTGGCGGGAGGCGATTCCTCGGTAGAGATAGTCGCGGCCGTTCTCCTCGGCCTGCTTTCCGCGCACCAGAAGCTGGTTGTCCTCGACCGTGATTTCAAGCTGGTCGCGCGTGAAGCCTGCGACCGCCAAAGAGATCCGCAGCCGTTCCGTCTGGCCGTGAACGGCGGCTATGCGTTCGATGTTGTAGGGCGGGTAGCCGTCGCTCCCTTTTCCCGCGCGATCGATGAGCCGTTCGATTTCCTCGAATCCTAAGAGAAGTGGGTTTGACAACACTGACAATCTGGACATTCCGCGAAAGCCCTTTCGGTAAGCGACCTTCATTGTTTAGGTATTATGCAGCACCTATCGGTCACCGCATTGCTGGCCCCAAGCCGGGCACCAGCATGTTCGCTTCAAGCACCGATATGGTGATTGAGACCCGACGTTCAAGCTAGAGTTTTATTTACCAATTTGTCCGCCAGCAAGCACCCGCCGGACGAGCCTCGGACCCCGTCCGTTTGCCGCAGAAGCGGCGTTGAGAATGGCCTAGGGTGTCAGCTCCGGGCACCACAGGCCCAAGCCCCCTCAAGCCTCCCCCATGGGTTCAAGCAAAGGGTTCAAACAACGGGTTCGAGCAACTCCCGCAGGCCCGTAGCCTTGCGCTCCAGATGCCGCGTCACACGGTCCAGTTGCATAGGGTCCTTGACCGGGCGGCCAACGGCCGCGATCAGAACTCTTTTGAGTTCGTCCAGCGTTTCCCGCATAGCGGTTTGCGTGAGGCCGACGGCCTCGTCGACTAGACCATGCGGATCCCGCCCCGGCAGCGCGACTTTAGACGCGGGCCGATCCCACCGCACCGGCTTGCCGGTCAGGATGAAGCGCCCGTAGGCCGCCATCACATAGTGGCCGAGTGCCGTGAGCTCGACGGTCGCGCGGCCGCGTGCGCCTTCCGCAACCGAGGCGACGAGCCCGGCGCCGATGAGTTGCTGAGCCGCACGCCGCCGCGCTGCGCTCAGCGAGCGGGTCATCCCCGGCGCCGTGACGGCAAAGCTCTCCGACTGCGACGCTCCGATCAGCACCTCGCGCTCGCGTTGCCCAAGACGCACGCCTCTCAGTACGGCGCGCCCGCTCTCAAACGCCACGCGACACGAGCCGCACGGCGCAATGCGCTTCGTCCACTCGTTCGCGGCCGAGCTGTCGGCAATCTTCTTGCTGGCAAAGAGCGTCGCGAGAGCCGGGCACAGCCCCGCCATGTGCGGGCACTTGAGAGCTCCCGAGCACGGCCCAGCGCGGCCGGCGGCATCAGCCGTTGCAGGCGGCACGCAACGATGCGTCTCGGCTGGCACGTCAGGTGCCAGTGGCATGGACTGTGGCGCTGGATGCTGCATCGCTGACCCGCTGAGGCACATGATGTTGCTCGTCCCTGGTTCGAGATGTTGCGCAAGGCGCGAAACATCTGATGCCAAGGCACGAAACGTTGCTCAGATTCAATGGTCTAGTGGAATGAGCTGATGCGAAGCTTGCGCCAAAGTGGCCGCCCGCTTGATATTAGATTCGGAATTTCACGTGGCGCTGTCAGGCCAGCTCTGCTTGCCTGACAGATGTTTCCCCCTCTCCATGGGCTTGCCCCACTGCTGTCCGGTTGAGGTTTCCGCGCGCGCTTACAGGTCCCGAATAGCAAAGCTCATTTTGCAAGTTTAGCGCTAACCTGACTAGGAAGACGCTGCGCCCGCCTCCGCTCTCCGTCATGGCAGGGCTCATGCTGGAAGCATGTCGTCGACATGACACCCTGCCATCCAGGGCCAAGCCGAGAAACGCTGGAACAAGCAGCCCCTGGATGGCCGCCTGTCGCGGCGGAGCCGCGCTCCGCGCGGACGGGCGGCCATGACGTGCTATTGTTGTGCTCGGCGGCTGAACCGGACAGCCGTGAAGAATGTCTTCGACATGACACCCGGCCATCCAGCAGCAGCGCCTTACTGGAACCGCCCGCCCCGCTCGAGCACCTCGATCTTGTAGCCGTCCGGGTCCTCGATGAAGAAGAAGCGGCCGAAGGGGCGGCCCTCATGCGTCATTTGCCTGATGTCCTTCGGGCTAAAACCAAGCTCGGCAATACGCGCACGCTCGGCTTCCAGGCTATCGACCGCGAAGGCGACGTGTCCATAGCCGTTGCCGAGGTCGTACGGCTCGGTCCGGCCCTTGTTAACGGTTAGCTCCACCTCGAAGTCCGCCTCGGGGTTGCGCATGTAGATCAAGGTGAAATCGGGAAAATCCACCCGGTCGGCAACGGCGAGCCCGAACACTTTGCTATAAAAGTCGACCGAGCGCGCCTCGTCGAGCACCCGCACCATCATGTGTATTGCCTTCGCCACGTCTCTCTCCCTTCGGTTTCATTCCCCTCTCCCCATCGTCATGGCGGAGCCGTGCTCCGCATGGGCGGCCATGGGGAGAGGAGAAGCACCCCATGTCGCGGGGGGCAACCGTCCATTGGCCCCCCGAAATTGCTGTGCTATCTCACACACAGCATCGCCAGTCACCGAACATACATACGGGGTCAGTCTCTATGAAGGAAGTCATCGAGGAGCTCGAGCGCCGGCGCGACAATGCACGCCTAGGCGGTGGCATTCAGCGCATCGACGCACAGCACAAACGCGGCAAGCTTACCGCCCGCGAGCGTATCGAGCTTCTGATGGATGAAAACTCCTTCGAGGAGTTCGACACCTTCGTCGAGCATCGCTGCACCGAGTTCGGCATGGAGAAGACGAAAGTGCCGGGTGACGGCGTCGTCACCGGCTGGGGCACCATCAACGGCCGCGTCGTCTACGTCTTCGCCAAGGATTTCACGGTCATGGGCGGCTCGCTATCCGAGAGCCACGCCCGCAAGATGACCAAGATCCAGGACATGGCGCTGAAGAACCGTGCGCCCATCGTCGGCCTTTTCGATGCCGGCGGCGCCCGCATCCAGGAAGGCGTTGACGCACTTGGCGGCTATGGCGAGGTGTTCACCCGCAACGTCATGGCGTCTGGCGTCATCCCTCAGATTTCCGTCATCATGGGCCCCTGCGCCGGCGGCGACGTCTACTCCCCCGCCATGACCGACTTCATCTTCATGGTGAAGGACACGAGCTACATGTTCGTCACCGGCCCCGACGTCGTCAAAACGGTGACCAACGAGACCGTGACGGCCGAGGAGCTCGGCGGCGCCAGGGTTCATACCACCAAGTCGTCGATTGCCGATCGCGCCTATGAGAACGACCTCGAGGCGCTGCTGCAGATGCGCCGCCTCATGGATTTCCTGCCGTCGAACAACAAGTCCGGCGTGCCGTTCCTGCCGACAGGTGACAGCGCCGATCGCGAGGATTTCTCCCTTGATACGCTGATCCCGGATAACCCGAACAAGCCCTACGACATGAAGGAGCTGATCCTCAAGATCTCCGACGAGGGGGACTTCTTCGAGATCCAGGAAGCCTACGCCAAGAACATCATCACTGGTTTTTCCCGTATGGAAGGCCGCACCGTCGGCATTGTTGCGAACCAGCCGATGGTGCTCGCAGGCGTGCTCGACAGCGATGCCTCGCGCAAGGCTGCCCGTTTCGTCCGCTTCTGCGATTGCTTCGAGATCCCGCTCATCACGCTCGTCGATGTGCCCGGCTTCCTGCCCGGTACGGCACAGGAGTACGGCGGCCTCATCAAGCATGGCGCCAAGTTGCTCTTTGCGTTCGCCGAGGCAACGGTGCCGAAGATCACGCTCATCACACGCAAGGCCTACGGCGGCGCCTACGACGTTATGAGCTCAAAGCACATCCGCGGCGACGTCAACTATGCCTGGCCGTCCGCCGAGATCGCCGTCATGGGCGCCAAGGGTGCAGCCGAGATCCTCTATCGCTCGGACCTCGCAGACCCCGAGAAGATCAAGCTCCGCATCGACGAATACCAGAAGCGGTTCGCCAACCCGTTCGTCGCCGCCGAGCGCGGCTACATCGACGAGGTGATCCTGCCGCACGGCACCCGCCGCCGCATCTGCCGCGCCCTCAACATGCTGCGCAACAAGACCCTCGAAAACCCCTGGAAGAAGCACGACAACATTCCGCTTTAGCTCGCTCACGGGCCTGATCGGCTGATCTGTAGACTGCTGCGGATCAGCCTGTACCCCGCGGGTGGCGGAGCCAGTGGGGGCGGCCTTTAGGGCAGGGTGCGATTAGGCGCGCACGTATCACGTATGGTGACAATCTCGACCCGCGTGGCAATCCAGCCGCGCGGGTTTTTTCGTAGCTGAAGCGGCTCCCTAACCTGTGCCACTTTGATCAGTGCCAGAATCGCACTATCGTCAGTAGCATCTGCAATTTTGCACTTTTTCCGGTGGTCCACTCCGAAGATGAGAACAACTTTGCGGCAGAGAATAGCTATGGGGGGAACGCACATTCCCCCGTGGGTGCTTTGGCTTGTGATCCTGACCGGCCTGCTGGCCGTCGGCTACGCGTTTATTTGGTTTCAGATCGCCAACAACCTTCGCCACGATCAGGATTTCGAGCTAGGTCGCGTCGATAAGGTCAATGCCGATGCGCTCTACGCGCTCAAAAAATCCCGGCTCGAGGTCGTTGCACCTCCCTGCTCCCAGGAGTTCCTAACACAGCTCAAAAGGGTTTCATTTCTGCCGGACGGCTTAAACGAGTTCTTCTATGCGCCTTCCGACAACGTTCTGTGCAGCACAACAAATCCGAAATTTGAATCTCCAGTTCCTCTCGGCCCGGCTGATATTAGAGACGCCGCCAGCGGACTTGCGCTTTGGCTCGAGAAGGATCTGACACCATTTGGACGTCCGGGCTCGAAGGGCACGATCTTGAAGAACGGAGAGTTCGCTGTTGCGATTCCGCCTCATGCTGGCCTGCAGAACACTGCGGGCTGGCTCAAGAAAGAGCTCGTTGCGGTCAGTTCCCAAGGACAGGTCTGGAATCTCGCAGGCGAGCCAGGAGTTTTTGCTCGCCGCGCAGGCGACACTGCGTTCGAGCTTTCGGATCTCCTGACGCCTGGAGAAGTCAAGTGCGACCAAAACACGGTCTACTGCATCGCCTCGGAGGCAGACCTGCTCTCTTGGGCAGGAGAATGGAAGGTCATTCTCTTGTCAGTGATCATCCTGGTCGCTGTATTTGCGTGGCTCTGTGCAACAGCGCTGAAAGCAGCCATCGCGCGCTACTCGTCCTTCGACGCACGCTTTCTGAGATATCTCGACGTCAACACGCTCGTCATAGCGTATCAGCCAATCGTGGACCTTCGCTCAGGCGAGATCTCCGGCTGTGAGGTACTCGCGCGCTGGCGCGACCTCGACGGAGCGATCGTTTTTCCGGATCGCTTTATCGACCTTGTGAAAAAGTCAGGCCGTACGCTGCCGTTCACCAGATCGGTTGTGGAGCTTGCTTACAAGGAGCTATCTGCGAGGGTTCCCCAAGGGCAAACCTTGCAAGTCAATTTCAATATTTTTCCATGCGATCTCGACAGCCGAGCTCTGCTGCCGATCTTGCATTGCTTCTTGAGGAAAGATGATCGGTTCAGTGTCGCGGTCGAGATCGTCGAAACAGATGAGATCGACGTTTCGAAGGCTGAGCCCGCGATCAGGGATCTCAGACTTGCCGGGATCAAGACATATATCGACGATTTCGGAACAGGATTTTCGAGCATCGAGAGGATCGCGACTGTCTCCGTCGATGGCGTGAAGCTTGATCGGTCCTTTGCGATGGCGCCTTCGCAAAGCATTTTGGGCCGCATGTTCGTGCAGGTTCTGGAGCTGATCAAAGCCTCTGGGCGGGTGATTGTCGTTGAAGGCGTGGAAACCGAGTCAAAGCTGAGCACGCTCCGAGCCTCGGGCCTCGCTGACTTCGCACAAGGCTACGGCATCGCACGTCCCCTGAGCATCGACGGGTTCATAGACCTCCTGTCCATGCCGGCTTAAGCGGCTCCGGTCGAAACTGCCGCCGCTTCGGCGTTGCAAAGCTGGAGGTTTTTGGCAACGGCCGGACACGAAGAGCGCCGCATATCAGGACGTTGTCCCGCCGACTGGCCTAGCTCTCGCTTGAAGCTCAGTCTCGTGATGGATTTGGGTGTCGTTTGGGCATCGAGCCATGCATAGTGGTATCGCCTCCCGGCAACCGGAACGCTAAGGAGACTTAATTTTATGACCTCGTTGGCTCAACCGTGCTTCATCACTGAACTGGATACCGCAATGATCCTCGAGGCGGCTGCATCTAACGATGACATCGGCGTCATAGTCCGTGCCCACCTTGAGCTTGAACGCGCAATGATCCGAGCGCTTGAGAAGAAGTACCCAAAATACGAGGCATTAAAGCATGATAGCTTTGCGCAGCACTTAAGGGCACTGAGGGCTCTTGGCGCCGAAGGAGCTATCTTTCAAATAGCAGACGAGCTAAACAAAATAAGGAACGGGATCGCTCACCTCAAGAAGGGGATAAAAACAAGCATCTCAGAAACCGACATAAGAAACCTTTGCTCGCAGGCATCAGGGGCATTCGGCGGGAGGCAGGATGTACTTGGGTTTGTGTGTCGTCTTGGTGATGAAGGTCCGAAGCCATTGAAGGAGTTCTCGAAGGCGAAGCAGCTTTTGGTAATCTCCGCTATGGCGGCGATGGCAATTGATACCATTCCCCAAAGGGAAGCGGAGCACTCGCACCGGGCGAATATTTCACGTGATGCTTAAACTGTATCCCGTACGCGCATTGATTGGTCACGACCTCACTTCCCTCCCCTTGACGGGGAGGGGGCGCGGAGCGCCTGGTGGGGTGAGGCTATAGAACAGGCGTTTGGCTTTCTGGCATCACCCCACCCCTAACCCCTCCCTGTCGAGGAGACGGGAAGCGTAGAGTGCTGATTGTCAGCAAGGCGTGACAACAGCGCGGCGGCAGCGGATGCAAACGCTTCCCCCGCCTCACCTCACAAGCTCGCTTCGAGCAGCACAAGCATCGGATCGCCCTCGATGCCACGCGCGGTGAAGCCCAACTTGCGCTCGAGCTCGATGGCGCAGTGGTTCTCGCGGTTCTCGATCGATTGCAGCCGCTTGATCCCACGCTCCTTTGCGCACCGCGTCACATGCTCGAGCAACGCCTGCTCGATGCCCTTGCCCTTGAAATCGCTGTGCACCGCGATGGCGACTTCCGCAGTCTCGAATGACTTGTCCGCCGCCAGCATGGCATTGGCGATGACATCATGGCCGCCCGGCGCGAACACCATGAAGTCCTCGGTCTGGCGGTGATCGACGTGGGTCATTGCCGTGATCTGCCCCGGCGAGACCCTCGCGATGGGGCTCAGAAACCGATAGCGGAGATCGTCCCGCGAGACGTGCTCAAAGAAGCAGGAGAGCGCCGCATCGTCGCTCGCGTCGGCGGGGCGAACGCTCACCTGGAAGCCGGTCTTGGTTTCGAGTTTAACAACATCGTTCGTGCTCATCACGCAGTCCCTCCGTGCGATTTGCATCCCGAGCCACCATTGCGGCCCGTCGGTAATGGGCTGAATTTGAGCCAGAATCTGCATCTTCTGCATGACCGCAATCAAATTGCTGCGGCGCCGCATAGCCGCGGCAAGACTTGATCTCGATCAAGACGGCGAGCCCGACGTAGCAGGCCACCGAGCCAAACAAGAAACCGCCCGAAGGAACGTCCCTCGGGCGGTGTCGTTGACCTGGTATCCAGGTCCTGAATCTCCGGTTTACGGCGCAATCGCTAGGACTATGCAGCTCCGAACATACGCTTTCAGGCGGCAGCCCTGGCGGCGCCTGTGGTCGGCACGGCCGAGATGGTCTTCAGGATCTGCGATGCGATCTGGTACGGGTCGCCTTGCGAGTTCGGGCGGCGATCCTCGAGATAGCCCTTGTAGCCGTTGTTGACGAAGCTGTGCGGGATGCGGATCGAGGCGCCACGATCAGCGACGCCGTAGCTGAACTGGTGGATCGACGCGGTCTCGTGCTTGCCGGTCAGGCGCATGTGGTTGTCGGGGCCATAGACGGCGATGTGATCCTCGCGGTTCTTCTTGAACTCTTCCATGAGCTTCTCGAAGTACTCCTTGCCGCCCACGTCGCGCAGGAACGTAGTCGAGAAGTTGGCGTGCATGCCCGAGCCGTTCCAATCCGTGTCGCCGAGCGGCTTGCAGTGATACTCGATGTCGACCTCGTACTTCTCAGTGAGCCGCTCCAACAGGTAGCGCGCCATCCACATCTCGTCTGCGGCCCGCTTCGACCCCTTGCCGAAAATCTGGAATTCCCACTGGCCTTTCGCCACCTCGGCGTTGATGCCCTCGTGATTGATGCCGGCGGCGAGGCAGAGGTTGAGATGCTCCTCAACGATCTGGCGCGCGACGCTGCCGACGTTCTTGTAACCGACGCCGGTGTAATAGGGGCCCTGCGGTGCGGGATAGCCTGCAGCCGGGAAGCCGAGCGGACGGCCGTCCTTGTAGAAGAAGTATTCCTGCTCGAAGCCGAACCACGCGCCTTCGTCGTCAAGAATGGTGGCGCGCTTGTTCGAGGCGTGCGGGGTCTTGCCATCCGGCATCATGACCTCGCAGAGCACCAGTGCGCCGTTGCTGCGCGCTGGATCCTGGAACACGCGGATCGGCTTCAGCACGCAATCCGAGCTGTGGCCTTCGGCCTGCTGCGTAGAGCTGCCATCGAAGCCCCAGAGAGGAAGTTGCTCGAGCTCCGGGAACGCGCTGTATTCCTTGATCAGCGTCTTGCCACGCAAGTTCGGCGTTGGCTTGTATCCATCGAGCCAAATGTACTCGAGCTTGTACTTCGTCATTGCGCGTCTCTCCTAGTTTGATGAGCGATGAGTGTTGAAGAGCGATGGCTGAAAAAGATCGGCAACGTGCCCGGCTTCCAGCGGCGGAGCGCGCTCCCGCTCAACAAGTGACAAGTCGCCCATCAGTCCGGTCCGCGATAGGCCGGAGGAAAAAGCGCTGTTTGGTAGCAATGCTGTCACGAGCCTGGGACGATCCGGTGGACACCAACGGTGGCAAAGTCGCCGCCGAAAAAATGCTACTCAAATAAGCAAAAACAATCATGCCTATAATTAAGGCAATTTGCGATATTTAATGTGCAAACTGTGCAACAAACAAGCAAAGCATGCTATTAAGACGAAGTTGTTTAATCGCTTCAAAGCGGTAGACAAAAGGAGAAACTCGAAATGAAAATGAGCTCACATCGCGAAACCGCGAAGATCTATCAGTTCCCGGTTGGTGGGCGCGCAGGCTTGGCCGTACGTCGCGAACTTGCGAAAACCATCGTAGAAGAGAAGCACGTAGCTCCCCTTGCGATCGCCTCTGGCTGTGGCTGGTATCACGAGCAAGCACTTTTGGACGTAGAGCCCGCCCGCAAACGCTGAACTGGTCCTATCCCAAAGCGGACACCGATCCCGCAGCCCGGTCATGGGCCGAAGATCGACCAGCCCATTCGCTTGCTGAGCGCCTCGAGCGCAATCCGCCCGAGGTGCGAGTTGCCGGACGCGTCTAATCCTGGCGACCAGACGGCAATGGACGCCTTTCCGGGTGCGATCGCCAAGATGCCGCCGCCGACACCGCTTTTGCCCGGCAGGCCTACCCGATAAGCAAACTCGCCGGAGCCATCGTAATGGCCGCAGGTCAGCATGATCGCGTTGATCCGGCGCGCACGCTCAGGCTGGATGACCGATAATCCGGTCGTCGGGTTGCTGCCGAATTGCGCGAGAAAGCGGCCAGCCATAGCGAGCTGGCGGCAGGACATGGCAATCGCGCAATGGTGGAAATAGACGCCGAGTGTGAACTCAACGGGGTTTTCCAGCACGCCGAACGACTTCATGTAGTTGGCGAGCGCCGCATTGCGAAACCCCGTGCGCTGTTCGGATGCCGCAACTGCATTGTCGATCGCGATCGATGGATCGTCGGCGATGAACTGCATGAATCTCAAGATCTCGCCCAGCGCCTCGCGCGGCTGATGCCCGGAAAGGATCGCGTCCGTAACGGCGATGGCGCCGGCATTGATGAATGGATTGCGCGGGATGCCGCGCTCGTGCTCGAGCTGGACTATGGAATTGAACGGGCTGCCGGAAGGCTCGCGGCCCACCCGCTTCCACAAGCGGTCGCCCGCCTTGCCCAAGGCAAGCGTCAGCGTGAAAACCTTGGAGATGCTCTGGATTGAGAACAATGTGTCGCTGTCGCCGCCGGCCGCGACGTTTCCATCCGCCTCGACAACCACGAGACCGAAGTACTTCGGATCGACCCGGGCCAGCTCCGGGATATAGCGCGCAACGTCGCCGCGGTCCGGCCGCCGCCGCATCTCGTCGGCAATCTCGTCTACCACGCGCTGAAGGCTAGCCACTCCTGCTTCCTCGCCAGGCCCGGTTCATAAGTCCGCGTCACAAGTCCGCTTCATAAGAGCCATGCTAACCGTATCCCGACACGGCACATCGTGAAATTGTGCCGCAGGGTCGTGCGAGAAGCGTCCATGCAAAAAAATGATCGTCACTTACGCCGCCGCCGCGTGCAGAGAGAGATCCTTGATCGACGCGTTCGTGCCCGAGAGTGGATTTTCGGGATCCCACGAGATGCGCACCGTTTCAAAGCGGGCGTCCTTCGCGTCATAAATGAGGAGACGGCCGGCAAGGCTCTCGCCGGTGCCGGTGATCTCCTTCAAGACCTCGGTGGCCTGCACTGTCCCGATGACGCCGACGACGGCGCCGAGAACGCCCACCTCCGCGCAACTCGGCACGGTGCCTGGCGCCGGCGCTTCGGGAAAGATGCACCGATAGGTAGGGTAGGGCGTGCCGTCGCTCTCGCGCTCATGCGGCTTCAGCGTCGTAACGTAGCCGTCGAACGGACCGACCGCGCCGAAAACGAGCGTCTTCCGCGCGAGGTAGCACGCGTCCGAAACGAGGTAGCGCGTCGCGAAATTGTCGGAGCCATCGACGACGAGATCGTAGTGCGCGATGAGATCCATGGCGTTCGCGGCATCGAGCCTAGCCACATGCGTCTCGACATTGACCAGCGGGTTGACGCCCCCAATCGTCTCGGCCGCACTCTGCACCTTGAGCTGGCCGATAGCCCCGGTACGGTGCACGATTTGTCGCTGCAGATTATCGGCCGAAACACGGTCGTCGTCGACAACGCCGATCGTGCCGACACCTGCCGCCGCGAGATAAAGCAGCACCGGGCTGCCAAGCCCGCCTGCGCCGACGACGAGAACACGCGCGGCTTTGAGCTTGAGCTGACCTTGCGCTCCGACCTCGCGCAAAACCAGATGGCGGCGGTAGCGCTGGATTTCTTCAGGCGTGAGCATGAGGAGTAGAGTAGCGCCGGAAGCTTCTAAGGTCAGCCGGGAACTTTAGGCCCGCCGGGAGGCGCTGGCGCTGCGGTAGGCTCTGCCGATTTCCCGGGGCGCGTCACGATGGTAATGGCGGGAGCGGTCCATGGCCCCCTGACGCGGAATGCCGACGTCGCCGGAGAGGCGGCCGACG
This sequence comes from Hyphomicrobium sp., assembly GCA_041659825.1. GTDB lineage: Bacteria > Pseudomonadota > Alphaproteobacteria > Rhizobiales > Hyphomicrobiaceae > Hyphomicrobium_C. The sequence goes on along the minus strand of JBAZXL010000013.1, from coordinate 32,953 downwards.
TCGAGAGGCCGCGCGCAAGCACTGCATCGCGCGACGGCGCCAGTGTCAACGTGAGATCGACCGTACGATCGGCGATGCCGAAAGAGCCGGCGGCAGTCAGCATGCGCTCGGCATCCGACGCCTCGAGCTTGTCGACGGTGAGGACGCCATGCTCGGCCACGAGCCGGGCGATGACGCGATCAACGGTGATTGAGCTGGCCGTCACGGCCGTCAACGCGGCAGCACTCGAATTGGCGGCAGCACTCGAATTGGCGGCAGCAGCACCGGCGAGCGCGTCCGTGCTGAAACCAAGGCGGCCGCCCTCCACCATGTCGACGGCGACCTTGCCTGAGAGCGAGGCCAGGACGTTCGCGTCCGTGCTGCCCTCGCCTGCGAGGTCAAGCGCGAGATCGCCAACCCCTTCGAGTATCGGGCGGCCAAATCGAGCCGCGAGCTTGCCGAAATCGACGCCCGTTAGATTGGTACGAAGCCCATAGCGCGGAACGGCGCCGGTCATGTCGACGTCCAATCGGCCCTCGCCGCTGCCGCCATACTCGAGTTCGACTTCTGCGATATCGGCCGAAAGCCTGCCATTCTTAATGTTGAGGCTCGCCGCGCAGCGACCGAGATTGCTGGAGCCAATCGACACGCTTTTCGCTGAAATGCGCACGTCCGCGTCTAGCTCGCGAACGAGCGACGGCGTTTCGAGGCCTGGAAGGCGCAGGCTTGCAAGCCAGTCGTTGGTGAGCGCAATCGCAGTGGTCTGTTGTTTGGCTGCGTAGGGCATAAGGTTCAAGCCATCGAAGGCCAGCGTCCCCTGCACCGATGGCCGATCGTTGCCGAGAGCAAGCGTCAACGCGCCGGACGAGCCGTTCCCATCGATCATTATGCGCGCATTTTCGAATGTCGCGGCATCCTTGTCGATGATGAGGACGCCGGTGGCGGAGAAGGCGCCGAGCCCCGGTCCCGTTGGCCACTGCTCGCCGAGCCAGGCCGCCGTCTCGCGAAGATTGCGGATGGTAAGCTGCGCACTAGGTGCCTTGAGCTGGAACCGGTCGCTCGCAGTGAGGCTGCCCTCAAAGCTCGCATTGAGATGCTGGCTCGATATCTTTGCCCGCACAGGAAGTGAAAGCTCCTTGCCATCACCTGCACGCGTCAACGCGACATCGAATGCAACGTCGTCTCCGCGATAGGTGAGCTTGCCGGCTGCCGTGATCTCCCGCCCGCGACCATGTGCGATATCGGCGCTCACGTTGTGCAAGGTCTCGGTAGCACCGTCTGCCGACCTTAGGGCGACTGTCGCCCCATTGAGCGTCAACGTGCGAAACTCCATGCTTCCGAGCGACGCGACGATTGGTGCGAGAGATTGGCTGGGTTCCGTGGCAAGCGGCGCATCGAGAATGCCGGAGCGATGCACGGTGATGATGGCATCCGAAACGACGAGGTCGGCACGCCGCCCGATGAGAAGTGCAAGAAGCGATTGGCCGGGTTTCGGCCCCGCGCCAGCAGCGCTGAGCGTGATCGTTCCGCTCTCGAGCACGATCAGCGGCTCGCGCGAGAGCTGGAGCGGCGCGGCAATGGGGAAGCTGTCGCGTGAGGCGGCATTGAGATAGCCCGCCGACCCCGGGCCGGGTCGCGAGCCGCCGAGGAGAACCGGCGAAATGAGCGCGCAACCGACCAACGCAAGCAGGGCAAGTGCCGCTGGCAATGATCGACGCCCGTCTCGTTCAAATGTCATGAAAGGCCGTCTCGAGCAGTTGGTGCTGCGTACAATAAGACACTTCGAGGGGCGCTGGCCTTGGATGTCCGGGCGTTTTGTTCTTCCAGCGCCCAAGTTCTACTGAAGGGCTAAAACCGGTGCAACACATGATCGCGCGGACCGGGGCCCTGCGAAAGCAAATTCCGAATCGACGTTATTCCCGATGGTGGAAAAAATCCACGACCTGCACGCAATGGACTATATTAGGGCAGGACGCGTGCGGCGCACTATGACGCAGTTCTGCCGGCGCGGCCGCCGGCCACGGCCTGGTGCAGGATAATGAGCGGCACGAGTCCGATGAGCACGATGGTGAGCGCTCCGAGCGCGCCGCCTTCGATCTGCTCGAGGGCCGCAAAGCCGTAGACGTGCGTCGCCAGCGTCTCGAAGTTGAACGGTCGCAGCAGAAGAGTAGCAGGAAGCTCCTTCATCGCATCGACGAAGACCAGGAGGCCGGCCGAGCCCAGGGCCGGAACGACCAATGGTAAATGCACGCGCCAGAGCGTGACCATCGCGGTTGCGCCGAGCGCACGAGCCGCGGCATCCAGATTGGGGGAGATGCGCTCGAGCCCGGCATCGATACCGCCGAGGGCAACCGCCAGGAAGCGCACCACGTAGGCGTAGGTCAACGCCGCAATTGATCCAGATAGAATGAGACCCGTGGAATAGCCAAAGACGTCGCGTGCGATGGCATCGATGCGGTTATCGACCCACGCCAGCGGCGTCAGAATGCCGATGGCGAGCACCGTGCCTGGCAACGCGTACCCGAGGCCGGCGAGGCGCACGGCCGGGCGGGTAAAGCCGTTGGCGGCGACGCGCCGAGCGTAGCCGATGATGAGCCCGAGTGCCACCGCGATGACGGCCGAGACGGTGGCCAAGAGAAGGCTGTTCATGGCCGCGGCCAGAAAGCCGCCCTCGAGCGCCACGGTCACGTGCCCCGCAGCGTAGCCGATCAGCACCCAGCATGGCAGCACGAAGCCTGCGAGGAACGGCAGCGCGCAGAGTGCGGCCGCCCCGTAGCCCCGAACGCCCTCGATATCCTGAAACGGAATGGCACGATAGCGGCTGGTCGTGTGATGCACTTTCCCGGCGCCGCGCGCCAAGCGCTCGACCGCGAAGAGCACGAACACGAAGCCGAGGAGAACGCTTGCGAGCTGCGCCGCTCCGGCGAGGTTCGAGCGCTGCAACCACGTCGCGTAGATGCTTGCTGAAAGCGTCTCCACACCGAGATGCTGAACCGCGCCGAGATCGTTCAATCCTTCCATCAGCACCAGCGCGGCGCCTGCTGCGAGCGCTGGCCGGGAGAGGGGCAGCGCCACCGACCAGAACGCCCCCATCGGCGTACGCCCAAGCGTGCGCGCGACCTCGAGCGCACACACCGACTGCTGCACGAAGCTCGCCCTGGCCGCGAGATAGACGTAGGGATAGAGCACCATCGAGATGACGAAAATGGCGCCGCCGATCGAGCGAATGTTGGGAAACCAGTAATCGCGCGCACTGGTCCAGCCAAACACTGCGCGGAGCTCAGTCTGCAACGGCCCAGCGTAATCGAGCAACTCGGCATAGCAGTAGGCGACGATGTAGGTCGGAATGGCGAGCGGCAAGACGAGCAGCCGGTCGAGAATGGCCCGCCCCGGAAACCGGTACATCGTCACGAGCCATGCCGTGCTCGTGCCGATCACGAGCGAGACGGCGCCGGTGCCGGCAGCGAGTAGCAGCGTTTGCCCGAGCGCGTAGGGCAGTACGGACGACATGAGATGCGGCCAGGCGTTGTCGTCTGGCGTCAATGCAAGAAACACGACCGCGCCGACCGGCAGCAACATGATAGCGACAATGACGGCGACGATGGCGGTCCATCCCGGTGACGAGCGCCGACGCGCCCGCCAGATCGACAGGCGGGCACGCGACCCGGATACGAGACCGATCGCCTCGCGCACGCCCATGACAGCGAGGTCTTTCATGCTGCGCGCCCGTTTAGCTGCTGGGACCCGCGTCGAACCGCACCTTGTCGACCAGCTCAGAGGCCTTCTTGCGCAACGCCGCGACGTCTGCCAGCGGCAGTGGATCGGGCTTCAATGGTCCCCAGCTTTGCACAAGCGCTGAGGCTTCGACGCCACCCACGGCCGGGTATTCGCCATTCTTCTCCGCGTAGAGCTGCTGCGCCTCGGGCGACACCAGAAACTCGAGCAGCTTGACGGCATTCGCCTGGTGCGGCGCGTTGGCGGCGACGGCGGCACCTGAGATATTGACGTGCGTGCCACGATCGCCGGCGTTGGGGAAGATGATCCGGACCGCGTCCGCCCACGCCTTCTGGTCGGGATTGGCCTGCATCGCCGCCATGTAGTACGTGTTGCCGATGGCGATATCGCAGAGCCCGGCCTGCACGTCGCGAACACCCTCTCGGTCGCCGCCCGCAGGCTTACGCGCCAGATTGTTCTTGAGCCCCGTGAGCCATGCCTCCGCCTTGTCCTCGCCGTGGTGCGCAATCATGGCGGCGATGAGCGCGATGTTGTAGGTGTGCTGGCCGGAGCGAATGCAGACGCGGCCCTTCCACTTGGGCTCGGCGAGCTCCTCATAGGTGATCGTGTCCTGCTTGACGCGATCCTTCGAGGCATAGACGACGCGGGCGCGCCGGGTGACCGCAAACCAGTGTCCTTCCGGATCGCGCAGCGTCGCTGGAATTGCCTGCTCGATCGCTTCGGACTTAACCGGCTGCGTGACGCCGGCCGCCTTGGCTTGCACGAGAAACCCGAACTCGTTCGTCAGCAATACATCGGCGGGACTGTTCCTGCCTTCGGCCGCAAGCCTCTCGACGAGACCGTCCTTGGCAAACACCATGTTGGCGGCAATGCCGGTCTTCTGGGTAAAGGCCTTGAGCAAAGGCTCGATGAGGCCGGGCTCGCGATAGGAGTAGACGTTAACCACCTCAGCCGCACGCGGCGCCTCCGCGATAGCGAGACATGTGGGCCAGGCCAGTATTATCCCGAACGCAGCGCGCTGCAAAATGCGCTTGAGCATCATCACCAAGACTCCGAGGTCAGTTTGTCAGGCAGGTTGTCAGACAGGCCGCAAGGCTCGTGCCAACAAGCTATAGCTTCTTCAGCTAGAGCATTCTCTACATCTTTAGTCAAGAATGCGTCGAGACGCTGTCTAACCTCGCGCCCCGTCGGACGATTTCGTCACACCGGAATGACACGGTCCTTGGAGAAGATCACGGCGGCGGACGTGCCTTTGCCCGGCGCGCTTTCGATTGCGAGCTGCGCCCCGTTGGCTTCGGCGAGCGCCCGCACCAGCGGCAGGCCCATGCCAAACCCTCCGCCCTCGCGCCGCTCTGGCCGCGGTGCCGACTTGGCATCGAGGTAGCGCCTGATTTCGCGGTGCGACATGCCCCGCCCCGTATCCTTCACCTCGATACGAAGCGGACCATCGAGCTGATAAGCAGACGCAACCGTAATGCGGCCGCCGGCGAGTGTAAACTTCAGCGCATTGGTCAGGAGATTGAACACGATCTGGCGCAGGCTGGTGGCGTCGGCAACGACGTGCGGCAAGCGCGGCTCAAGGTCGAGGGCGAGCTCGATGCCGGCGCGCTCTGCCAAAAGCTTCACTTGCGACGCCGAGCTTTGTAGCAAGGCGTTGGCATCGATCTCGGCAAACTCGAGCGCTCCTTCGTTCGCTTCCCCCCGGCCAATGAGGCGCTCGATCACACCCAAAGCATGGCGCGCGCTGTCGTGGATACCGGCGGCATAGCCGAGATAGCGTGCATTCCCAATCGGCCCGAGCCGCTCGTCCTTCATGATCTCGGACGCCGCCGAAATGGCGCTCAAAGGTGTCTTAAGCTCGTGCGCGAGCTTGCCCAGCATTCCAGCCGGCATCCCCAGCGATGCCTCCGGCATCTCCTCCGAAATATCCTGCGCCGAAGTCGCAGCTGGCCGGACCGACCGTTCGCCCCGTCCACCGCGCGCCTCGACGAGGATGGTGCCGACCTCGTCAGCCGACACTGGGCCAGAAGCGAGACCAGACGCCGGAATTGTCACATCGCAGATGAGCGCCTGGCTGCCGGACGGCGTCCAAAATACGAGGCGCTCACCCGTGTGACGGACGCGCGTCGGACATTCGCCCGTCTGGCTCAAGCTGTTCACGAGCTCCCGATTCACCAGCTCACGCAGCCGCGCCAGCCCCGGCATGGCGCCATCGAGGATGGTCGCGCCGCCGCGGCCGCATGCAAGTCCGAGCCGGCTCGCGCCGCTAGCCGTCGCCGCGATGATTGCGCCCGCGCGCGTATCGATGACCCAAGCCTCGCCGACGCAGGCCGCGAGCGCGTCCTCGATGCGGGTGGCGCGCACCACCTTGGCGGGTTTTAAGGTCTTGGTCATCTCACCGCGCTCTCGAACGCTGAGAACATAGCTCAACGCCAGGAGTATAACTGCACCAAGCGCAATTCGATGCAACGGCGCCATCGCCTCACTCCCGGCGAGGCTTTGCAGGCTGAGCCAGCGGCGGAGGCCGGTCGCGCGGACGAGCCGCCGGCGGGCGATCCTCAGCCGGCGGGCCGGGCGTACTGTGCAGCTCGGCCGGCGGCTTCCGCGCGAGCCGCCAGCCGCAAAGCGTGAGATGCGCCACGACCTCGGCCGCCGTGACGAGGCACACTTCGATGGCGGTATGCCCCCCGCTGCGCAAGTTGGGGCGCAGTCTCGAGCGGGCCAGCGCAAAGCCGATGGTCGCGTGCGAGCTCGGGATCTTGGTCTGGTCCGGCCTCTGGATCAGCATTATTAGGCTCTCGCATGCCCTCGCACCCAAAATAGAACATAGGGAAAAATCACCGAGCCCCGCCAAGGCATCCGGTGAAAACTTGGAGGGATCGAGCTCAATTTTCGACCTATTCTGACCCCACTTGTCATCGATGACTTCAGTCCGGCCCCCTCGAACAAAGCCAACGGGTTCGAGATATATTGGATCTGCCACCTCATCCTCCATGCGTCACAACTAGGACGCACCACAGGGTCCACAGCAGTCGCTCATGACCCGATAGTTCTGCAGCATGCAGAGTGCATGCGATTCCGATTACGTGGTCGAACTGCGAATGCTGAAATTTGGCCGTGAACGGAGATCCCGGCGTCAGCACTCCTCGCTTGGTGTTCAGCGCTCGTACACTTAGCCTTCTTCGCGCGAAGCCGTCGCGATGAGATGGCCATCAATAGTAGTAGCCCCGCTCTCCGTGCTCCGCGAGATCGAGGCCCGCGCGCTCTTTCTCCTTCACTGGCCGTAGTCCGATTGCAAGGTCTATGGCCTTGTAAAAGATTGCTGATAGCGTGCCGGACCAGAGAACCGTGAGCGCGATTGCCTTGAGCTGGGCCGTTACTTGAAGGACGAGATCGAAGCCTACTGTGATTTGCCCTGGCTTCGAGACATAGTCGGCAACGCCGGTACCCCCGAACTCGGGCGCAACGAGAACGCCAGTCGCAACGGCCCCCACGATCCCGCCGATGCAATGGACGCCGAAAACATCGAGGCTGTCGTCGTAGCCCAAGGCGCTTTTCATCCAGGTGCATGCGACGTAGCCGATGACGCCGCTGGCCACACCAAGCGCGATGCTTCCCATTGGACCGGCAAAGCCAGATGCTGGCGTGACTGCGACGAGCCCGATGACCATGCCCGTGATGAAACCGAGGCTGGTGGGCTTTCCCTTGATCGCCCACTCGACGAACGTCCACGTTAAGGCTGCGGCGGCGGTAGCACCGAACGTGTTGCCCATGGCAAGCGCTGCGGTTCCGTTCGCTTCGAGGCTCGAGCCGCAGTTGAAGCCAAACCAGCCGACCCAGAGGAGCGCTGCGCCAACCATGCTCAGCGTCAATGAATGGGGTGGCATGGGCTCGCGTCCGTAGCCGGAGCGTGGACCAATAATTAGCGCGCCGACAAGGCCTGCGATCCCGGCATTGACGTGAACGACCGTGCCGCCGGCAAAGTCGATTGCGCCCCACTGCGCGGCGAGGCCGGCTGTCGAGAGCAATTGCTGCAATTCGGCTTCGGCAACGAGTTTTGCGGGACCGGTGGCGGATTGGGCGGCTTTCGCAGCATCGCTCAGGGCATCAGGTCCAGGCCAATACCAGACCATGTGCGCGATCGGGCAATAGACGAATGTGACCCACAGGATTACGAAGGCGAGCAAAGCCGCAAAGCGCATACGCTCGGCAAACGCGCCGACGATGAGCGCCGGGGTGATGGCAGCGAACATCATCTGAAACCAGATGTAGGCATACTCGGGTACGTAGATGCCGTGCGAGAACGTCGGGGCCGTCGAGTCTCGAGTGACACCGGCAAGAAACGCCTTGGAAAGACCTCCGACCAATGAGCCCAAGGCCGGGTCCGACGTGAATGCGAGGCTGTACCCATAGAGCATCCAGATGAGACAGACGATAGCGACCGTTGCGTAGACCTGCATCATGGTCGCGAGAGCGTTTTTGGTCCGAACGAGGCCGCAGTAGAACAGCGCGAGCCCGGGAATCGTCATGAGCAGGACCAGTACCGTCGAGAGCATGAGGAACGCCGTATCACCCTTGTCAGGGGCAGCCAACGCCGGCAAGGACGTGGTGGCGAGTGCGACGATCGCGGCCGAAACGACGACCAGAAACCTGCTCATTGAACCATCTCCGAGATCTTCACCTTCGGCCGCTTGTGCCGGACGTTGATTTGAGCAGCGATCTCCGGGCTGCGGAATAATCATGACTGCCGCGCGTTGTGCTCATGAGCATGCTATCTTCGCTGCACGCAATCAAAGCTTTTGCTGATATATTTTCAGGCAGCGTGCACAAGACTCGATCGCTCCACGCTTATTTCGAGAGTTCCGCACTGATACGAGGGCAGTTCCGAGAATAACGAACCGAAGTCGCCGTTATTCTCCTAGAAAATGCAGTTCGTCAGCTTATCTTAGCGAACGTGCACCGTGGGGTCGAGGCGAGAGCGAGAAGCTGCGATATGAAACCCAGTGACGAGCCCAAGATGGCCGAACTCAAAAGATTGCTGCGCCGGCTCGATGGGCTGGACGGAAGTAAGAGTGTCGGCAAGACGTCCGCGGAGCCGGACGGAGAGCAGCGTGACTACGTCGGCGCGCTGCGCGGTGCACCTGAGCCAGGTCCTGGCGAGCCTACTAGGATCGACAGGCCGAACCGGAAAATGTCAGCAACCTCCGCAGCTTTGCTCGCGGCTGTTGCAGCCGCGGCAGCATCCACAGTCGCGGTCTACCTCGTGATGTCGGGCCATCAACGGTCGGGCGATCATGATGCGCGGCAAGCACCCGCCACGGATCGCGTTGTACCAAGCAAATTGGAGTATGCGCCTGCCGGGACGGGTTTGGAGGCGGGACGAACGAGAGCGGCGAGCGAGGTCGCAATTGAGCTTTTGCGAAGTGCCTCGTTGCTCCTAGACAAGGGAGATGTTGAGGCCGCACGCGAGCTTCTGAAGCAAGCTGCAGATCTCGGCTCTGGCCCGGCGGCGCTCAAGCTCGCCCGAAGTTATGATCCGGCGCAGGCCAAGGCAATGACCATCGCCGAGAGCGAGACCAATCCTGCTCTTGCTCGCGCATGGTACGAGCGTGCCCGTGCTCTCGGCATCGAGGATGTCGAGAGGGAAGCCTCCGCTTCGAACGCGCGATAAGGCTCGGCGCTTCCCTCACGAGGTCGCACGCCGGTCCTTGAGATGATCGGCCCAATTGGGGACCAATGACCGTTGGACGTTGGAAAGCCGCAATCAACTGCCTTCTCAGGTCGCATTGGCAAGCGGCTCGAAAGCGTGCGCAAACAGCTCCTCTCCTGCGGTAGCGTAATGGCCGGGCTCGTCGAGCCGCACGCCCAGCCCTTGGTCACCGATGCTCTCGACAAGCTCTCCCGGATGGCCTGCCGTATCACGGTCGTCGGACAGATCAAGTCCGGCAAGAGCACGTTCATCAACGCATTCGTGCGCCAGCCGAACCTGCTGCCGACGGCCGTCACGCCGTGGACGACGGCAATTACAAACCTACACTTTCGCCAGACGCCACCTGGCCGCTGCGCTGCAAGCTTCACCTTCATGCAGCGCGGCGAATGGGACCAGATCGCGATGGGCGCGGGAAAGATCCGGGAGCTTACCGAACGACTCGTTCCCGATTTCGAGCCTGAACTTTTGCAGCGCCAAGCTACCGCGCTTGCGGTACGCGCCAGGGAGAAGCTTGGGCCCGAGTTCGAGCAGCTGCTTGGACGCTCGCATGTGTTCGAGAGCCTCGCGCCGGGAACGCTCGAGCATTACATCTGCTCGGGAGAGTTCACAGGCCTGTCGTCGGTCGGAAAATACTCCGATATCACGAGCAGCGCCGATCTCTATTTTCAGCAAGGTCCCTTCGAATTCCCTGCAACGGTGACCGACACGCCGGGCGTCAATGATCCGTTTCTCCTCCGAGACGAGATCACACGGCGCAACTTAGGCGCCGCAGACGTCTACATCGTTGTCCTCACGGCTCGCCAGCCATTGTCGGATCAGGACGTCGCGCTGCTTAGAGTGATGCGTGGTCTAAATAAGGACCGCATCGTCGTCCTAATCAACCGGATCGACGATTTTACCGACATCGAGGAGGACTTGCCGCAGGTCGCGTCATTCGTCCGCAAACGGCTCGCCGATGAATTTCCAGGGTCGAGCATTCCAGTCGCATGTGGAAGCGGCTGGTGGGCGGCGCAGTCGCTCGCGTTCGACCCCGAAGCGGTCGCGCGCATCCTGAGACGCCCCTCTGCTGCCCATCTCTGCCGGGGCGGCATCTTGCAGCGGGAGGACCTCGATCCGGTAGTTCTGGGCGACCCTGATACGCGAGCCCGCATAGCTCAGGCGCTTTATGCCATGTCCGGAATGCCGGCCGTGTACGAAGCGATCGAGACCATGACAGGTCTTGCGCAGCCAGCGTTCTCCATGAGCCATATCGCGCGCGGCTTTACGGAGATGTCGCGCGCCTGCGAAAGTGCTGCGCGGAGCGAGTTGCAAATTCTGCTTGCCAATCAGGCGAGTATGGGGACGCCCGTAGCGCCGAGCGTCTTTATGCCGATCTACACTCAGGAACGTGATCTTCTCATGCAGGTTGCGGCCAATATCGACGCCTCGGCTGAGGCCATCGAGGCCCAACTCGTGCGGATCATCCAGGAGGAGCAGAAGCGGCTTCGCAGCTCGTTGGGAGCAACCATCGAGGCGTACGCCGCGCGCGAGCGCGACGTGCTAGTCGACACGCTATCACGCGGCCGCACGCCGCGGGTGTGGACGCATGAGGGGGGCGAGCTGCGCCGAGCTTTGCTCAACGATTTCCGCCAGGGTTTCCAAACTTCCACCAATCGGCTCCTCGCGTTTCACACCCGATTTGTTCCTGAGCTTCACAAACTCCTCCAGTCGCTCGTGCCGACGCCGGATCTTGCTGCACCCCAGAGCGAAACGCTCGCAATACCGATGCCCACGACCATACCTTTGAGCCGCATGCTCGTTCTCGACCTCGATCACTCAAAATGGGGAGTTTTCTGGAACCGGAACGCGTCGGCCACGAATGCGGGAGATAAGATTGAGGCGCTGATCCGGACCGAGTTCGCGCAGGTCGCAGACGAGCTGGTCGATGCGGCTGGACGCACGTTCCACGACTTTGGCCGCACGACCATGAATTGGGCGCTCGGCGCATGCCGGAACATCCAACAGGCCCTGAAGCGCAGGCTTGAGCATTTGCTTGCCGAGCAGCAGATCCATGCCAGCGCTATGGACCGGATAACGGCTGCGAGAGAAATCGGGGAGCGCATCAAGGTACAGGCGCAACGGCTCAAAGACAACGAGGCGCTGACCCAGCATCTTGAGCACCTCGCTCGCCACATCGACAGCATCTTGAAGTCGGAGGCTCGCAAGCCATGAGCTTTGCATCGGAGCGGTACAGTCAAGATCTTCAGGGCGCCCGCGAGGTCCTACTTCGTACGAGGATAAGCGATCCGGCCCTCACGTCTTGCGTCGCGGGGCTCGCACGTATCGAGGAGCTCCTCCGCCGCCCCTTACGCGTCGTGGTCCTCGGCGAATACAACTCTGGTAAGACCGCGGTCGCAGACCTTCTCATCGGCCATGGTCTCCTGCCGACCAGCGTCATCTCCAATACGCGGGTTCCCGTGCAGATCAGCTACGCGAGCAGAGCCGCGCTCTACGGCATCGACGGCAATGGTGCCCCCATCCGCATCGACGGCGACCGAGACGATCCTCTTACTGATCTTACGTATCGTGCGGTCCAGATCAATCTCCCGCTCCCGTGGCTCAAGCACTACCAGATCCTTGACACGCCGCCACTTGCCACGCCGAAAGCTTTTGTTGCCGAGGCGGATATCGTTCTCTGGTGCTCCGTCGCGTCACGGGCGTGGACCGAAAGCGAGCGTGCGGTCTGGAGCGCGCTGCCGGCCCGCTGCTTCCGCAATGCCATTTTCGTTGCCACCCACAAAGACAGCATCGAAACACAGGACGAGTGCCTACAGGTTGTCCGGCGCTTGCAGGGTCTCACGCGCGGCTTCTTCCGTGACATCGTGCTGGTTTCGGCCGCGGGCCCGCACGAGGGCGAGCAACACCCAGAAAGCGAGGCCTTGACCCTGCGCCAAGCGATCGACGCCACAGCGGACGACATCATGGAGCGGAAGCTGCAGAAGGCCGGCAAGATCGTTCGCCGGCTGGCGCGGCTCGCCTTCCATGATTTCGGCAAGGCGCAAGTGCGGCCCGAGACGGTCTCGCTACTTGCAAGTTGGGAGCTTCATACGCGCGGACTTATCGAACAACTCGCACGGGGGCAAAAGTCTGCACAGGCGACGATCGAGGCTTCGCTCATGGCCTACGCTGCTGTCGCCGAACGACTGAGACCGGGCGTCGTGATCGGAGATGGCATCCCGCACTCGAGCGGCCGCGCTTTGACGGCGCCGATGCGATGGCCGGCACAACCCTCAGCCGCTGTTCATCTCGTGAGGGTATTGATTTCCGACCTTACGGGATTGCTGCGAATTCTAGCAGGCAGCTCGATCTACGTGGATCCAGCAGTCCGAAGAGACTATCAGGCCGCCAGAACCGTGATGTTGTCCCTTGCCGATCTTGACGGGGCCTTCGACGCCCTCGGCCGGATGCTGGGCTCAACCTCCACGCCCGGCCCTGCGTAAAGGCATGAGAGAATTTCAGACTTGCGTTCCATGGTATCGAGCCGTATCAGAATCGCCACGGTTGCGCAGGGACTTCAATAGAGAAGCCAACCAGTGGGCCGGTGATTACGCGGAGAGACTTCTCCCGCGTAACGAGATCGCCGCCGACACAAACGCAAGACGGAGATTTTTAAACGAAAACAATGGCTTGCCGCCTTAGCTCAGCTGGTTAGAGCGCTAGATTGTGGATCTAGAGGTCTCCCGTTCGATCCGGGAAGGCGGTACCAATAAATTCAGGGCATGGCTCCCCCCGGGAATTCGTCCGTCGATCTTAGCAACCGCGCAAGATCAGACAAGGTACTTGCCCGCACAAGACCCGACCGACGCGGGTATACAGGAACGGTCTTCGGGCAGCCGGGTACGCGAGTTGCGGCGAGCATCCGAGCCAATGTCCGCACCTAGGAGGTGCTGCCGACGCGTGAACGCCACCGAACCTGAATGGGGACTAAGGCGCATCAGAGGCGTGTGCCACTTTTTGCTCAGTGACTTGATCACATACCGGCCTAGTAGCGCTGCGGTACACGATGGCTGTGACGAGCACAAGGCGATTGGTTCCAGTCAAGGCTGCCTTGGTCTTATCGAGATACAAGCGCTCAATTCTCCCAAATGGATGAGCATTGCGATGAGCATTCTCACTGAAAAGAGCTGGTCGCCCTACGTCGCTGGCGCGATCATCGGGCTGTTGCAGATCCCGACCTTCCTCCTGATGGAGACGGCACTTGGCGCGTCGTCATCGTTCGTGACGGCGGCGGCGCACATTGCGGCCCTCGTCGATCCCGGGGTCGAAAAGATCAAGTACTTCACCAGCCACATGTGGGGCGCCAAGAACTGGTGGCAAGTAGCCGTCGTCGCCGGCATTGGCATAGGTGCCTACCTCTCGATGCGCCTTTCGGGCGCGGTTCGGGAGACCATCTCGCCGGTATGGGCGCGAGCGATGGGAACCTCGACATTGGCGACCCGCGCGCCGATCGCCTTTCTTGGCGGCTTCATTTCTCTGCTGGGTGCGCGCATCGCTGGAGGTTGCACCTCGGGTCACGGCATATCCGGCATGGCCCAACTTTCCGCGGGCTCCACGGTTGCCGTGGCTGCCATGTTCGCTGGCGGCATCCTGACAGCGATGCTTTTACGCCGCGTCTGATTGCGAGGAGGTCAAAATGTCGGTTGTCGAAGGGATCCTGATCGGGATCGCAACGGGTATCGTATTCGGTTTCGCCCTGGAGAAGTCACGCGTATTCGAGCCGGGTATCATCGTCGGCCAGATGCAGCTCCGAACCTTTGTCATGCTGAAGGTGTTTCTCGCGGCCGTGATTTCGGGGCTCGTGGTGCTGGCAGTGTTGAACGGCGTACTCGGCGTGAAGCTCAGCATAAAGCCGCTCCTATGGCGCGCCGACATCATCGGCGGCTTGCTACTAGGCGCGGGCATAGTGATTGCTGGCGCCTGCCCCGGCACTTCGGCGGCCCAGGTTGGTGCGGGCTATCGCGACGCCTTGTTCGTGATCGCGGGTGGCATCGTCGGCGCCATGTTCTATGGCTACAACAGCGAGATCATCACTGGGCTACTTGCCGAAACGGGCGAGAAGGTCACTTTTGACGGCCTACTCAATCTGCCCTTCTGGTTGGTGGCGCTCGCTCTTGCCGCTCCCTTGGCGATCCTCCTCGTGCTCTTGGAGCGGATTACGCCGTGGCAAGCCGAGGTCGGCAATAACCTTGATGGCCTGCCTACTGCACAAGACGCGGCATCAAAACCAGTGGGGGCCCTCGGCCAGTTTGGATCACGGACTCGATAAGCGGTCGCTCCGTACCTGGGTCTTAATATCCGGGACACGAGACGATTGAGGGAGGCTGCAAAGTGGTTCTCTTCGGTGCGCATCTCGCGCTAAGAAGTATTACTTCTTACTACCTCCCCCGCTCCTCGCTCCACCACCCAGCCAGCATATCGCAGCATTGCTCGAAGCCCGTGAGATCGTCGAGCTCGTGGCCCGCGGCAACCTCCGTACAGATGATTTGGAACCCACTCTCGTCCACCGCGCCGGCCATCATCAGGTTGTCGGCCATGCCGAAGCGCTCGATGCTTGTCCCGGCCGTGTAGGGATCGACGCCGAGATGATGGCCAAGAGCGTAGTAGCGCTCGCTCCGCTCTGAGAAGGGCCGCACGACATTGCTGTAGCCGAGCACCGGCCTGTCCAGCGCGCGCATGTAACCCATCTCGAAGGCCGTCCCGCCATCCATGCCGACGCCGCGAAATGGGGTCATGTTGGCGATCACAGCATCTGAGCTTCGCATGTGCTGCACGTTGCCCCGATAGATGGCGATGCCCTGCTCGAACGGTGCCAAGCGCGCAACGTCGAGCTCACCATCCATGGGCGAGACGCCGGCAAGCCCATGACGCTCGCAAATGCGCTTCTTAGCGTCGAAGATCGGCTTGCCGAAATCGGCGAGGAAAACCTCAGGGCCAGCGAGGTAGACGCGGCGGCTCATCGCTACGGGCCTTCCCATTCGCCTTGTGTCGTTGGATGTCGTGCCTCAGAACATCGCCGGATGTACTTTGTCCGGCGGCGCGTGGCCGTCGAGGAACGCCTTGATGTTGATGATCACCTTCTCGCCCATGTCGACGCGGCCCTCGATGGTGGCCGAACTCATGTGCGGAAGCGCGACGACGCGGTCCGAACCCAAAAGCTTCGGATTGATCGCCGGCTCGTGCTCGAACACGTCGAGACCCGCGCCGCCGATCGACCCCGCCTCGATCAGGCGCGCCAGCTCGTTCTCGTCGATCACCTCGCCGCGCGCCGTGTTGACGATGTAGGCCGACGGCTTGAGCAGCTTCAAGCGCCGCGCCGAGAGCAGATGGTAGGTGGCCGGCGTGTGCGGGCAGTTCACCGACACGATATCCATGCGCATCAGCATCTGGTCGAGGCTTTCCCAGTAGGTCGCGCCGAGCTCCTGCTCGACGTCGGCCGCGACGCGCTTCCGGTTGTGATAATGGATCTGCAGTCCGAACGCCTTGGCCCGCTGCGCCACCGCCTGCCCGATGCGACCCATGCCAACAATACCGAGCCGTTTGCCGAAAATGCGATGGCCGAGCATCCATGTCGGCGACCAGCCCGCCCAATGTGTCTTGGGGTCCTTGAGGTAGTTGGCACCCTCCGTCACACGCCGCGGCACGGCGAGGATCAGGGCCATGGTCATATCGGCCGTATCCTCGGTCAGGACACCTGGCGTATTGGTGACCGTGACGCCGCGGTTCCTCGCCGTATCGAGATCGATGTTGTCGACGCCGGTGCCGAAGTTCGCGATCAGCCGCAGCTGCGGCCCGGCACTCGAGATGACACCGCGGTCGATGCGATCTGTCACCGTCGGCACGATCACGTCGGCAACCTTGGCAGCCTCGACGAGCTGCGCATGCGTCATCGGCGTATCGTCCACGTTGAGGCGTGCATCGAACAGCTCGCGCATACGCGTCTCGACGACGTCCGGCAGCTTGCGCGTTACGATGATCACGGGCGTTTTCGGGGGTGTCGGCATGTGGCTCCCGCAAGCGAAATTGAGTATTGCAGTGTCTAACAGAACGTCATCGCGATGACAAAGTAATGGATTGAGTGTCCGAGCGAACAGCGTGCGCCGCCAGGGAGCAGCACGTTATGATGGCGGCCAGCCGGGCACTGCACAAGCCCGACTTACCTAAGTACGCCGTGGCATAAGTACGACTTGGCATAAGTGACGAATGGGGAGGCTCGATGCCATTGCAGCGCAAGCACCGGACGGCAGCAGGCCTATTATTCCTAGCCATGCTGCTGGCCGCGGGCAACGCCGCGGCCGAGCCGCCACCGCCCGCGCAAATTGACGCAATTGGGCCGGCCTCACCCGCCGCCCCGGCGCCTGCCGCGCCCGGGTCCGTCAGCGGGCTCCCGGTGCCGCGCTTTGTCAGCCTCAAGTCAGACCGGGTGAACCTGCGCAACGGGCCGGGCACCGACTACCCGACATCCTGGGTCTTTCGCCGTGCCGGACTGCCGGTCGAGGTCGTGAACGAGTTCGAGACCTGGCGGCAGGTGCGCGATAGCGAGGGCACGATGGGCTGGGTCGTGCAGTCCCTTCTTTCCGGCCGGCGCACCGCGCTCGTAACCCCGTGGGACAGCAAGGCGGCAGCGCCGGCGAAAATCGCCGTCTACTACAGCGACAGCGAGCGCTCGCGCACCGTGGCCCTCGTCGAGCCGAATGTCATAGCCAACATCCACCGTTGCGACGGCCGCTGGTGCGAGATCTCGATCAGCGAGTATCGCGGCTACCTTCTGCAAAAGCAGCTTTGGGGCATCTACGAAGGCGAGATCGTGAAGTAGAGCCCGACCACGCTCCCTCCCCCTCGAGGGGGGAGGGCTGGGTCAAGGAGGCTTAGGCCAAGGGAGAGAGCGTCCTCGGACCTCGGACCTCCCCTCTCATACCAACCGCACGAAGTACTGATGCAGTGCGGTTGGTATCAGCGCGCAGGGCTGGTGTGTCATGCTGGAAGCATGCTTCACGCCTGTCCGGTTTAGCGCTAACCTTTCTCGGAAGACGCTGTACCCGCCTCCCCTCTCCGTCATGGCAGGGCTTGACCCTGCCATCCAGGGCCAAGCCCACAAACGCTGGAACAAGCAGCCCCTGGATGGCCGCCTCAAAGGGCGGCCATGACGTGCTATTGATGTGCTCGGACGCTAAACCGGAGAGGCGTGAAGCATGCTTTCAGCATGTCTGCGCGCAGACAAGCGAGAATACCGGCCGCACGCCGCAGACCCGCGAGTCAAGACTTTGTCCGACCGGTATCAGTGCAGCTTCACATGCGGCTCCGTGCGCCGCGTCAGGAGCCGGGACAGGGTGTCGAGCCCCACCTTCCAGAAGCCGTGCAGGGCCGTCTCGTGCATCTTGTAGAGCGACCGGTACATGAGCTTGGCAAAAAGGCCCTCGATCAGCATCTTTCGGCCGGTGATAAATCCCATGAGACTGCCGACGGTCGAGTAGTGACCGAGCGACACGAGCGACCCGAAGTCTCGATAGACGAACGGCTTCAGCTCGGCGCCCTTGAGCCGCGCCTGTAGCTGCTTTACGAGGTGTGATGATTGCTGATGCGCCGCCTGCGCGCGTGGCGCAATGGGCTGCGCCTGACCCGGCGGCACCAGATAGGCGCAATCACCAAACGCAAAAATATTGGGATCGAGCGTCGTCTCGAGCGTCGGCTTCACCACGAGCTGGCTCGAGCGGCTGACCTCGAGGCCATCGAGACTGCGCAGCACGTCCGGGCCCTTGACGCCCGCCGCCCAGACCACGAGCTCGGACGGCACGAAATCGCCGCTCGCGAGCTTCACCCCCGTGGCCGTTACCTCGGTGACGCGCGCGCTCGTGCGCACGTCGACGTTGAGCTTGGAGAGAATTTCGGTCGTCGCCTCCGAGATGCGCGGCGGTAGCGCCGGCACGATGCGCTCGCTCGCCTCGATCAGGGTGATCTTGATATCCCGGTCCGGGTCGATGCTGTCGAGGCCGAACGCAACGACGCCGCGCGCCGTCCCGTGCAATTCCGCCGAAAGCTCGGTGCCCGTGGCCCCAGCGCCGATGATGACGACGTCAAGCTGACCGGGCCGCACCGGGCCGCCCTGCGCATAGGCCCTGACGCACGCATTGATGAGACGGCGATTGAAACGCTCTGCCTGCTCGGGAGTATCGAGCATGATGGCATGCTCATTGACACCGGGCACACCAAAGTCATTCGAGACGCTGCCGATGGCGATGACCAGCGTATCGTAGGGCAGCCAGCGGTCCGGGGTAATCTCGCGACCGTCCTCGTCGAGCGTCCTCGCGAGATGCACGAGTTTTTTCGCCCGGTCTATGCCGATCAGCTCGCCATAGCGAAACTTGAACCCGTGCCAATGCGCTTGCGCGATGTACTCGACCTCGTGCCGGTCGACATCCATGCTGCCGGCCGCGATCTCGTGCAAAAGCGGCTTCCAGATATGCGTCCGCGATCGATCGACGAGCGTAATTGCCGCCTTGCGGCGCTTGCCGAGCTTGTTGCCGAGCTGGGTCGCGAGTTCGAGGCCGCCCGCCCCGCCGCCGACCACGATGATATGGTGCAAGTCGGGCTTCGGCAAAATCAGCGGACCGGAGCTTGTCGGCTGGCTCACTTGCTCATCCATCGAGAATTTCCTTTCGCGCAAATCAATGCGAGGCGAAGCTTAACCTGCTCGCGCCACGAAGGCACATCGTTTGCGATGCGCGCGGTTTACAATATGCACGGTCAGCAATGCGCATGTCCGCAGACGTCCCCGGCGAATCAAGGCCCTGAAAAGATGTAGATCAGGTTTGCGGCTCGGCAAGAGTATCGAGGGCGGCCATGGGGTCTACCTCCCCCGCGTCAACCGCGTATCTCGCCACCGGTTGCTTTCTTGACGTCTCCGATCACCTTTTGAGCGACCACATCGATCTCCGCCTCGGTCAAGGTCTGTATCTGAGGCTGCATCGTCACCTCGATCGCAACCGACTTCTTACCCTCACCCGCGAGAGACCCTCCTTCGAAGAGATCGAAGACGGCAACATTCACTATCAGCGCCTTGTCCGCGTTGAGCGCGGCCTTGACCACATCACCCGCGGCAACTGCCTTATCGAGCACGAATGCGAAGTCGCGCCGTACCGGCAAGAGATCTGCAGCAGCGAGCGCCGCCTTGGCACGGCTCTTCTTCTTTTCCGGCGGCAGGGCGTCGAGGAAGATTTCGAACGCAACCACCGGCGCCGCCACGTCGAGCGCCGACAGCGTCGCCGGATGCACCTCCCCGAAATGCGCGAGCACCAGCTTGGGCCCGAGCCTCAGTGTGCCGGACCGCCCCGGGTGATACCAGGCCGGCGCATCGCGCGTGACCTGCGCCTTGGCAATATCGAAACCCAGCGCGCCGAGCGCTGCCGCGACATCGGCCTTGACGTCAAAGACCGTGACTGGCGGTGCGGCTCCGTCCCAATGCCGACCCGCACTCGCAGCGCCTGCCGTGCCGGCGCGAACGCCGGAGGCTGCAAGAAACTGGTCGCTTGTGGCTTCCCCGCGATAAGCTTGGCCGAGCTCGAACAGCGCCACATCGCCGAAGCCGCGGTTGCGATTGCGCTCGACCGCGGTCAGCAGGCCTGGGAGCAGGCTCGGCCGCATCACGGCGAGGTCAATGGAGATCGGATTGGCAAGCTCGAGCGGCTTCTCGGCCGCGCCGAACAGCGCAGCCTCGGGCTTCGGAATAAAGGACCACGTCACGGCCTCGACCAGCCCGCGCGCTGCTAAGAGACGCCGCGCCACGCGTGCCCGCTTCTGGCGCTCGGTGAGAACGGGCTTTGCAACACCGCTCATGCGCGGCAACGGCGTTGGCGGAATGCGATCGATGCCGGCGATACGTACGACCTCTTCGACGAGGTCAGCGCTGCCGTGAATATCCGGACGCCACGACGGCGGCGTCACCTCGAGCATACCGTGCTCGCCGAGCAACAGCACACAGCCGAGCGTCTCGAGAATATCGGTAATCTCCTTTTCCGGCAGCTCGAGACCACCGAGCTTCGCCACCCGCGCCATATCGAACACGACCGCATGCCGCGTGTCGGGCGCCTTGCCGGCGACGGTCGCCTTAGAGGGCTTGCCACCGCAGATCTTGTGGATCATCTGCGTCGCGAGATCGAGCCCGTGCATCACGCTCTCGGGATCGACGCCGCGCTCGAAACGATAGCGCGCATCTGACACGAGGCCGAGCTTGCGGCCCGTGGCGGCGATGCTGAGCGGGGCGAACAGCGCGCTCTCGATCAGCACGTTGGTCGTGGCCTCGGTCGAGCCCGACGCCTCTCCACCAATGATGCCGCCGAGCCCAAGGACACCCTTGTCGTCGGCGATCACGCACATGCTCTCGTCGACCGCGTACTCCTTGCCGTCGAGCGCCGCAAATTTTTCGCCCGGCTTGCCGAGCCGTGCCCGGATAGCTCCGCTGAGCTTGTCAGCATCATAGACGTGCAGGGGCCGGCCGCGATCCTGGCTGATGTAGTTCGTGACATCGACCAGCGCATTGATCGGCCGCAGCCCTACGGCCTTGAGCCGGGTTTGCAGCCACTCTGGCGATGGCCCGTTCTTGACGTCGCGGATGAGCCGCGCCGCGAACACGGGGCATGCGTCTGTCGCCTCCTTGGAGAATTCGAGCTTCACGGCAATCGGGCAGGCAAACGCACCTTCAACACCTGCAATCGCCTTCTCGGCCTTCAGCGTGCCGAGGCCTGCAGCAGCGAGATCACGTGCGATACCGCGCACACCGGTGCAGTCCGGCCGGTTCGGCGTCAGCTTGACCTCGAACACCGGATCGTTGAGGCCAGCCACATCAATGTAGCGCTCGCCGACCTGGTCGGCCATCTCGGCCGGAAGATCCAGAATGCCGGCGCTTTCGTCGGCGAGCTCGAGCTCGGCCGCCGAGCACATCATGCCATTCGAGATGACGCCTCGCACCGGCTTCTTCTCGAGCGTGACGCCCAGGCCCGGCACGAATGTCCCAATCGGTGCGAACACCGAGAGCATGCCCGCGCGCGCATTCGGCGCTCCGCACACGACCTCGAGCAGCGGCTCGCCCTTCGCGACCTCGACCTGCACGATCTGCAGCTTGTCAGCGTTGGGATGCTTCTTGGCTTCGACGATACGCGCCACGCGGAACGCGCCGAGCTTCTCACCCGGATCCTCGACGCTCTCGACCTCGAGACCGATCGCCGAAAGCTTCGTCGCAATCTCCTCGACCGTCGCCTTGGTCTTGAGATGATCCTTGAGCCACGACAGCGTGAATTTCATTGTCGTCTTTCCTCTCTCCAGACCGTCCCGGAGCGTAGTTAGATCTTACCGCCCACTAAGCCGGTACATTGCGTGGCACGAATTGCACGTCGCGACTGCCTCGCCAAGCCGCTTGGTCACCGCGAGCTTGGTTCCGATATCACGCGCCTCGTCCGCGACGAGGTCGAACAGCTGATGCGTTTCCATGCTCCGGAGAGCGAAGTCGGATGGAACGGAGAGCGCCGCCTCGAACGAGACATCTGAGACCATCGCCATACCCGCCTTGCGCGCACTCTGGGCGACGGCCTTCATGTCGTTGCGCGCCATACCGAGGAGCACACCCTCGACGCTCTTGAGATATTGGCGCATGCCCGCCAGCATGTGGGCCGCATCTGGCCTAGAAAGAGTAACGGCCTCGCGCTGATCGCGCGCACTTGCGACGCCCGCGAAAGCTGCATGGAGAAGCGCCGCACCGGCAACCACTCTAAGCCTGGGTGTCATCGTTCCTCGCTCACGCGTAGAAAAGCCGTCCCATCACATCAGACGCGCCATCTTGCGCTTACAGCCCACCACCCAGCGTCGGCACGTCGAGAACCGAGAAGCCGTAGTGGCGCAGCCAGCGCAGATCAGCGGCGAAGAACGCGCGCAAATCCGGCACGCCATACTTCAGCATCGTAAGCCGATCGAGGCCCACGCCAAACGCAAAGCCTTGATATTTGTCAGGATCGAGACCGCAATTGATCAGCACATTCGGGTGCACCATGCCGCAGCCGAGGATCTCGAGCCATCGGCCCGGCTTGCCGATTGCCTCCGCCCCGATATCGACTTCCATCGACGGCTCCGTGAAGGGAAAGTGCGATGCGCGAAACCGCATCTTGACTTCATCAACTTCGAAGAAAGCCTTGCAGAATTCCTGAAGCACCCACTTGAGGTGCCCCATGTGAGTTGTCTCGTCGATGACGAGCCCCTCGATCTGATGGAACATCGGCGTATGCGTCTGGTCGCTGTCGCAGCGATACACCCGACCCGGCGCGATGATGCGGATCGGCGGCTTCCTCGTCTGCATCGTACGGATCTGCACCGGGCTCGTATGCGTGCGCAAAAGCAGGCGCGAGCCATCGGGCTTCGTCGGGAAATAGAACGTGTCGTGCTCTTGCCGGGCGGGATGCTCGGCCGGGATGTTGAGCTTGCCGAAGTTCATCTCGTCGGTTTCGATATCCGGCCCCTCGGCCACGTCGAAACCGAGATCGGCGAAGATCTCGACGCACTCGTCGAACACCTGGCTCACCGGGTGGATACGGCCCAAGGCCTCGGGGCCTGAGCGCACAGGCAGCGTCACATCCGCCCGCTCGCTCTCGAGCCGGCGCGACAACGCCTCGACCTCGAGCGCGCTCTTGCGAGCCTCGAGCGCGAGAGTAACCTTCTCCTTCACGCCGTTGACCGCAGCACCAAATGCCTTGCGCTCTTCGGCCGGCAAGGAGCCGAGCTTAGACATCTGCTCGGCGACTTTCCCCTTCTTGCCGAGTGCATCGACGCGCACAGCCTCGAGCCCGGCGAGATCTGCCGCGGCGTCGATGGCAGCAACAAGCACCCTCTCGAGGCCGCCAAGGTCGGGAGATTTAGTCGAGGTCATCGGATCGCGCGCCTCTCCAAGTGTTTACTCATCTCGCGCCTCGTTGGCGTGAGCAGGCCTGTCCGGCAAACGGCTGGCCAGAACTACGCGTCCCCGGCCTCGCGACCGGGAACTGCACGAAGCGAGGAGCGAAACCCTTAGGCGGCAGCAGCAGCCTGGACGGCGGCCGAAGCCTGGTCGACGAGCGCCTTGAACGCTGCCGCATCGCGGATGGCGATATCGGCAAGCACCTTGCGATCGATTTCGATCCCGGCCTTCGTCAGCCCATCGATGAAGCGACCATAGGTCAGCCCGTGCTCACGCGTCGCCGCGTTGATGCGCTGAATCCAGAGCGCGCGGAACGTGCGCTTGCGGCGCTTGCGGTCGCGGAACTGGTACTGCTGCGCCTTCTCGACCGCCTGCTTGGCAACGCGGATCGTATTCTTGCGGCGGCCATAAAAGCCCTTGGCGGCCTTCAAAACTTTCTTGTGCTTGGCGTGGGCTGTAACGCCGCGTTTTACGCGAGCCATTGTCTTGCTTCCTCGTGACTGGGATTGGGTACTATTTGAACTCTAGTTCGAGCTCAACGGGCGTAAGGCATGTACTTCTTGACGATCTTGGCATCGCTGTCGTTCAGCACCATGGTGCCGCGCGCGTCGCGAATGAACTTGGCGTGCCGCTTGATCATACCGTGCCGCTTACCCTGGGCCGCGGCCACAACCTTACCTGTACCAGTCACTTTGAAGCGCTTCTTGGCGCCACTCTTCGTCTTCATCTTGGGCATTTTGCTCTCCTTAATCGAGGTTCAAGCGCCCACAGACCCAGCACTTGCGCGCCAGGTAACCCTCCGTCGGAACCCTTCACTTTGACGAGTGAACCGGCGAGCCGAAAAATCGGCCAGGGCTCGACTATGAGCCCAGAACAGAGGGATGCTTCATTTGCGGGAGCCGCAGTTTCAAAGCATAAAAGCCGCCACGGCATGCCCCGCCGGGCGGCTCGACCGGCGTTATAGTTGCGCAGAGCGCCGATTGCAACAGGCGGCTTGCGGTCCAGTGAAAGATGCATGCCAAACCTAGGAACCCAAGGCTTCCTCGAGATTGAACTTTGCGTCAAGCAACTTAGCAAGTTTTCCTGAAGACGCTTTATCAGTCTGGCGGGCTTCTATTTCAGCAGAGCTGAACGGTGTCCGAGCAATCGCACGGATTCGCGGGCGTTCCCAGAGATCTGCCACAGAAACGAGCAGGCCCTCTCCCCATTTGCACTTTAGAGGAACACGTATTGCTCCATTATTCGATAACCGTGAATGGCCACCAGCACCTTGCCTTTGTAGAAAAGCCAGTCCATATAAGGCCATCGAACACGCCTTGGTTCACTCTGCGACAGCGGCCGACGCTGACACTGGACGTCTCCATCGCGCGATTTGATGACATCTCCGGTCATCGGGTCCGGAGAATACACTCCCTGCTTTGGAGAACTTCAATGGCTAACGGCACTGTAAAGTGGTTCAACGGTCAAAAGGGCTATGGTTTCATCCAGCCCGAAGAAGGCGGCGCCGACGTCTTCGTTCACATCTCGGCCGTGGAACGCGCAGGGCTGCAGACACTTCGCGAAGGTCAGAAGATTGCCTACGAGACCGAGCGTGGCCGCAACGGCAAGATTGCTGCCGTCAATCTGCGTCCGCTCTAAGTTACTCGCCGGCATTATGATTACGGGGAGCGGAGAGGTCTGCTCCCCGTAGTTTATTATCAATCGAGCCATCAAAAGGAATGTGAATGGCGAAAGAGGAGATGCTCGAGTTCGAGGGCGTAGTCGTCGAAGTTCTTCCTGACGCTCGCTGCCGCGTGAAACTCGACAACGGGCATGAGGTCGTCGCCTACACGTCCGGCCGCATGAAAAAGAACCGCATCCGCATTCTCGCCGGCGACAAGGTCACCGTCGAGATGACGCCCTACGATCTGACAAAGGGCCGGATTAACTTCCGCCACAAGGATACGCGCGCCGCACCGGCGCCGTCGTCATTTGGGCCGGGCGGCGGTCCGCGTCGTCCGCGCTGACCGAGAGCCTGATCGTTCAAGATGGAAGCACTTGAGGTTCCATCGAGAACGTGAATCAGACTCTCAAGCAAAGACTTCGCCTGATCGTTCGAGATGGAAGCACTTAAGCTTCCATCGAGAGCGTGGGTCAGACTCCCAACAGCTACTTAGAGCACGATTGCGCCGCAAAAGATTTGCTCGCTCCCGCACTGACGGAGCGAGCAACTCAAGGGCTCTCGAAACCGAAGCGGAAGCGGACGAGCTTGCCGCTCGCGAACTCGTATTCTGCGAAATAGGCGTCTTGGCCATGCGCCAAGAGCGCCGGATCCATCTGTTCGCGCTTGATCTCGTATTGAATGATCTCGCCGTTTTCGCTCGCTTCGCGCGCCTTATAGCAGCTGCCGAAAAGGCTGATGATCGCATCAGCGGAGAGACCCATTTCGACGCCGCGGGCAGTCTTAAACACGTCAACCGGCAAATCCTTGAGCACGAGCGCCTCGCTGCCGGCAGCTCTCACCTCAACCTCGGCGTACTCGTCAAGGACGGCGCCATAGTGCGAGAAGACGACGAGCGCCTGCTTCCCATCTCTCGAGACGAACGCCGCGTACGGCAGATCCTCCTCGCCACCTTTCAACTCGAGCCCCGAGCCCAGAACGCGGGCGGCACTCTCATTGTCGAGAAGGGTAATGCCGGCAACAGAAAGGTCTGGATCATGCATCCGGCACTTGGCAACCGACGGGCTGGCCAGCGCTGCGGAGATGACGGCGAATGCAGCGAAGTTTAACGCGCGTACGAGCATGAATCGCCGAACCCAGAGGCCTCAAAATCAACGACCAAGCATAGCCCGTTGCGCTTAGCGCACCAGAGCTTGGTTCCGCTCATCCGCTGAAATGTGCAGGCCGCGAGGCACGAATTCTCGCAAGCTCCCGCGCTTCGGTGACAACATCGGCGCCGAGCGCGTTGCGAACATGCATGACGAAGAGACGTGCCGCATGCTCCCAATTGAAGCCGAGCGCGCGGGCGCGGGCATCCTCAGCACTGAGCGTCATTGCGGAAAGCGCAGCCGCGCGGAGATCCTCGGAGAGAGATCCGGAAACGCCCGGCACTACGAGATCCCTTGGACCCGTAACTGGAAATGCCGCCACCGGCAGCCCTGACGCCATCGCTTCCAGAATGACCATTCCGAACGTATCGGTGCGGCTCGGAAAAACGAACACATCAGCTGACGAATAGCAGGTGGCAAGATCGTCGCCCGAGCATTCACCGGTGAAGGTCACGTCGGCAAAGCGCCGTTGCAGGTACGCGAGATGAGGTCCGTCGCCGACGACGACTTTGCGCCCCGGCAGGTCGAGCGATAGGAACGCCTCGATATTCTTCTCTACGGCAACCCGGCCGACATAGAGAAACACCGGGCCTTCGCCGAAACGGCGGATCGGGCGAGGCCGGAAGTGATCGGTGTCGACGCCACGGGTCCATGGCAGAAGACGCGTGAAACCGCGCGCGGCAAGGTCCTGCGAAAGGCTCTCGGTGGCCACCATCACGCCAGCGCTCCGCGCATGAAAGCGGCGCAGCACGGCATAGATCCAGCTCTCCGGTATGACGGAGCGCGAGGCTACATATTCGGCAAAGCGCGTATGAAAGCTCGTGGTGAACACGCGATTGTGGCGTCGGCAATAGCGTCGCGCCATCCAGCCAACCGGTCCTTCTGTCGCGATATGGATCGCATCCGGCCGAACCGCGTCGATGAACGCATTGGCTCGCGCCTGATCGGGGACGGCAAGCCGGATCTGCGGGTACGTCGGACACGGCACCGAGCCAAAGTCCGAGGGTGAGAGGAAGATCAGCTCGGCGCCGAAAGCTTGCACCTCGGTACCGAGCCGCTCATAGGTTTTCACCACACCGTTGACCTGTGGCCGCCAAGCATCCGTGGCGACGAGGATCCGCATCAGGCAGCCTGCAACGCAGGGACGTCGGCCGGCTTGACCTCTCTCGCACGGACCACATCCAGCCAACGGATCAACTCGATCTCGCCGGTGTGCGTTTCGACAAGCGCCGTGCAGCTTTCGACCCAATCGCCGCAGTTAAGATATTGAACACCCTCGATCTGGCGCGAGGCGGCGTGATGAATGTGCCCGCAGATTACGCCATCGACCTCACGGCGACGACCTTCCTCGGCCAGGTTCTTCTCGAAATCGCCGATGAAGTTGACCGCCGTTTTGACGCGATGCTTGAGATATGCGGACAGCGACCAGAAGCCGAGCCCGAAGCGCCGGCGAACGAAATTCAACGGCCAGTTCATCCAAAGCGCGAACTCGTAACCGCGATCCCCTAGGAACGCGAGCCAGCGTGCGTAGCGCACGACGACATCGTACTCGTCGCCGTGCATGACCAGATAGCGACGGCCATCTGCCGCCGTATGCATGGCCTGACGCTCAAGCTCGATGCCACCGAAGTGCATGCCGCAATAGTCGCGCAGCGCCTCATCGTGGTTGCCAGGAATGTAGATGATGCGCGCGCCTTTGCGCACTTTGCGCAGAAGCTTTTGAAGCACGTCGTTGTGGGACTGCGGCCACACAGCGCCGCGGCGAATACGCCAAAAATCGACGATATCGCCCACGAGATAGATCGTGTCGGCGGTATTGTGCTTGAGGAAGTCCAGCAGCAGCTCCGCCTGCGCACTCCTCGTACCGAGGTGGACGTCGGAGATAAAGAGAGTGCGGTAGGAGCGTTCGGTCTCCATGGGGCTGGCCTCCAACCCAATCGCTATCAAAGGGCTACGTTTACGTTTCAATCCCCTTTGAAGGAGATTTGAGTTTCAGGAATGTGACAACCCGCATCAACACGGGCGCCTATCCGCAATTAACCTTGTTCACCCAACGTGCAAGCAAGGTGCACGATCAGGTTCGCAATGGCAATAGTCAGTAGATCCTTGTCGGAAAATAGCGCTCCACGAGCTCCTGGAAACGGCCACTCTGCCGCACCCTTTTCAACGCCCCATTGATAAGCGTCTTGATCTGCGGGTCGCTGCGCGGCACCGCGATCGCGAGCCCGTCGCCGAAGTATTTTGCATCGAGGAATGGCCCGCCGCGCAGCTCGCAGCATTGCCGCGCCAAAGAGCCATTCAACCAGAACGCAAGGCTGATGCCGTCGTCGAACACAAGCTCCACCTTGCTCTGTTGCAGAGCCTCGCGCGCGAGTTCCGGATTCTCGAAGAGAACAATCTTGCTGTCACGGAAATACGCCTTGAGGAAGGCCTCGTGCGCCGTACCGCGCGCGACACCGATCGACACGCCATCGAGGCCATCTGGACTGATTTCCTGGCTAGACGATCCAGTCCGGCCGGCAAATCGGCCGGGCGTATAGAAATAGCGATCAGAGAAATCGACTTCGGCGAGAGCTTTTGCCGTCACAGCGTTCGCTGCAATGACCGCATCTGCATCCCCGCGCTTGAGGCCGATCATAAGCTCGTCCCAAGGCCGCACCTTGATGTCACACGCGGCTCCGATTTCCTGACAGATCGCCCGCGCCAGATCCACATTGAACCCGGCAAGCACGCCCTCATCGTCAAGGTAGTTGAAGGGCGGGAATTCGCCCTCGGTCAAGAACCGCACGACGACCCGGCGCTGCTCGCCTGCCGCAGCCTCCCGCGACGCCGGCGCAGCGCCATCGACGGCACCCTGAGCGACGCAAGGAGCAAGCGCGGCCGACGACGCCAGCCAGAAAGTGGCCAACCAGAGACGGGAGAGTGCAATCGCGCGGCCGCGCCGTAAACACCAAAACACCGTGCTCATCGTCGCCATCACCATCGCCGAAACCCCGCAATCCATCTGAGCCCGCCTTTTTTAGCACGAGTGAGGCGAAGATTGCCTATCCCAAAGGCGCGGATCCCGCGCATACTTACACGACGTCAGAGTATCCGCGTGCCATCCAGTGCTGCATCACCACATTACCAGCCGAAGCGGTCAAATGCCTTTGCAGGCCCGGGCTCTCGCCTCTGAGCGGCCAGAGATTGCATCTATTACACGACCTGGGGACCGGCATAGTGACAAGAAACCCAGCACACTTTCGGCAAAAGCACGCATTGAGTGGGCAACGTCGAGCCTTCGCGATACCCATCCCGGCCTTTCGGCCTCCGAGCCGCTCTGGGCACGACAGAAAATAATCCTCTGCGTGTCGTTCGCGATCGCGATCTTGACGATTGTCTATTTCAAAGCGGTCGCACTGCCTTGGCTCTTGGCAGCTCTCTCGCTGCCCTTCATTTGCGTATCCGCCCTCAGGATCGCGAGCCTTGTCATGGCGAAGATGACATCGACCAACGCACCGGAAAATGAGCCTCCTCGCGACACAGTCCTGCCCACCTATACAATCCTGGTGCCGCTCTACCGCGAGGCCGCCGTCGTCCCCGATCTCATGAACGCTCTCGCGCGCATCGACTACCCAGCGGGTAAGCTTGAGATTTTCCTTATTGTTGAAGCCGGTGATCGCGACACGAAACGCGCGGTGATGGCCGGTATCCGTGCGCGGCAGAGCGCCTACCTGCTCACAGTCCCCAAGGGCTCACCCCGGACCAAGCCCCGCGCCTTGAACTTCGCGCTCTCGCACGCTTCCGGCGACTTTGTGGTCGTCTACGACGCCGAGGATCAGCCGGAGCCCAGTCAGCTTCGGCGCGCCGTTGACATGTTTCATCGCCTGCCATGCCTCGCATGCGTACAAGCGGGGCTCAACATCTACAACGCACGGGAAACCTGGCTGACGCGCCAGTTTGCCATTGAATACACGGCACTTTTCGATGGTCTCTTGCCGACGTTGGAAGCCATAGGCATGCCGATCCCGCTCGGCGGAACCTCCAATCACTTCCGTCGCTCGGCGCTCGAGGCAGCCGGCGCTTGGGACCCATTCAACGTCACGGAGGACGCGGACCTCGGAATCCGTCTGGCACGCCTGGGCTTCGAGGTCAGGATGCTGCCATCCACGACGTGGGAAGAAGCGCCGCCGAGCCTTCGCGATTGGTTCGGCCAGCGGACGCGCTGGCTAAAGGGCTGGCTCCAGACCTACCTCGTGCACATGCGGAGCCCATTGACGACGCTCCGCGATCTTGGCTTCGCCCGGTTTATTGGCCTTCAAGTCTTGATGGGTGGGCTGCTGCTCTCGGCTTATGTCCACCCTTGGATCTATGTGCTGGCAGCCCGCGAGTGGCTCGTCTCGAGCGAGAACGCTCAGCTCACGAGGCTAGACCAGGTCCTATTCTGGATCGGCGTCGCCAATATGCTTGTCGGCTATGCCGCCGGCATCGGCCTTGGCTATCGCTCAATGCTGCGGCGAGGCGAACGGCGTCTCGCGATGCACGCCCTCTGGATGCCTTTTTATTGGCTGCTCATCTCGCTCGCGGCGTACCGAGCCCTGCTGCAGTTCGCGACGGCACCATTCCATTGGGAGAAGACCACGCATCGGCGCCACGCCGAGATCCGCATGGACAGCCCGGCCACTTACCCGCCAAAGCCAAGCGACGCGAGCTCAACCTGACACTTCTGGCCGAGCTGAAAAAACTTCAAGGCCACACACCGCTTGACCTTCTCCACGGTTGGCTGAGCACCGATGCACAAGCGACGAACGTCCGTCTCGCAAGCCGCACGTAGTGAAGGGGTGACCTCTGGAGGAAGCTGCAGCTCATCAGCCCCTGCCGGCGATCCAACCACACCCATCGCGACAACGACAATTCCAGCCACCCGCATTTCCCAAACTCCCCGCTTTTGCTTTGATACCTCCTACCATCGCAAGAAAGTGGCGAAAATGGTGCAATGCAGCAGCAGACCAAAAACGCTTCCGCGGTGGCGATAAAAGACCGCCGCCGACGCGAGACGAAAAAGCTCGGGAGAAAAAAATTTGACGCAGTATTTTCAGTTGATTATGTGATTTTGCTCACAAGCGCGTCAGCAAGCGGTCCGCCTGCAATTGGAATTAAGCCGTTACGCCTGTTGGCGCTGCACAGCTGACGCCAGTGCCCCCGAGGCCACAATATCCGTGCGGCACCTTCGCTAGATATTGCTGGTGATACTCCTCCGCGAAGAAGAACTGCGGCGCCGAAAGAATTTCGGTCGTGATAGCTCCGAGCCCGGCAGCAGTCAGAGCGCGCTGATAGGCGACCTTCGACGCCGTGGCAGCCTGTAGCTGGGCCTCAGAAAACGTATAGATTCCAGATCGATACTGCGTCCCGATGTCATTACCCTGGCGCATGCCCTGCGTCGGATCATGGCTTTCCCAAAACGTCTTCAGAAGGCTTCCGTAGGTACGCTCGGCGGGATCGAAAACAACCATCACGACTTCATTGTGCCCAGTGCGCCCGGTGCAGACCTCCTCATAGGTTGCGTTCGGCGTGTAGCCGCCTGCGTAGCCCACCGCGGTGATCCAAATCCCGGACGCGAGGTCCCAAAACTTGCGCTCCGCGCCCCAGAAACAACCGAGCCCGAACATCGCCGTCTCCATTCCTACCGGATAAGGCCCCACGAGCGGACGGGAGAAAATATAATGCTCCACTGCCGTCGGAACAGGCATAGCTCGACCTGGAAGCGCCATTCCAGGCGCTGGCATCTCAGTCTTCTTGCGCGAAAAAAGCATCACATCAGTCCTTCCAAGAAACGCTCTCGGCTCAAGCGCACACGAATCTAGCTCGCACGTATTACGCAAACGTCTTGACTCCGGTTTCGCGGCAATCTTTTGGGCGACGATAGATTACTCGACGATTCGACCACCAAATTGAGGCCACGCACGAAAAAGCCCTCCCGGCAAACCGGAAGGGCTTTTTTTTCTTAATCAAACTGTAAAAAGGGGATCTGATGAACTTTTCAATCTCACATCACGCTTCTGCAGACCTGGCGGCGACCTACTCTCCCGCGTCTTAAGACGAAGTACCATTGGCGCTGGGGCGTTTCACGGCCGAGTTCGGAATGGGATCGGGTGCAGCCACCCCGCCATAACCACCAGGTCGGCGGAAGCGTGATGTGAGATGAATTCTGGTCTTCTAGTCATGTTCCTACGCTCATCGGGAGCGGCTATGCCATATCGCGCCTCTAGGCGCGGACGACCAATGGTCGCCGACACAAGTGCCGCCCTCGCGGTGGAACCAGCGCGATGCTAGCGCGCGAACAGGCTCCATAAGCGATTACGATGAGCATTGCTTAATGAGAGTGATCGAAGCTCAATCGAGCTATTAGTACCGGTAAGCTCCATGCATTGCTGCACTTCCACACCCGGCCTATCAACGTGGTGGTCTACCACGGCTCTCAAGGGAGAGCTGGTTTTGAGGTGGGTTTCCCGCTTAGATGCCTTCAGCGGTTATCCCGTCCGCACATAGCTACCCTGCTGTGCCGCTGGCGCGACAACAGGTCCACCAGAGGTGCGTCCAACCCGGTCCTCTCGTACTAAGGTCAGATCCTCTCAACTCTCCTACACCTACGGCAGATAGGGACCGAACTGTCTCGCGACGTTCTGAACCCAGCTCACGTACCTCTTTAAATGGCGAACAGCCATACCCTTGGGACCTGCTCCAGCCCCAGGATGAGATGAGCCGACATC
>JBAZXL010000012.1:0-101437 GCA_041659825.1 Hyphomicrobium sp. | reverse complement strand
CTCACGCAGGTCGAGAGAATAAGCTCGTGCCATGCCTTGCTGGCCTCCGCCCAGCACCAAGCATGAATCACTGTTCGCTCTCGTTGGGAATCCCTCGCGATTCAATTAAAGTCGGAAAGACTCTAGCAGAGGCAACAAAGGGAACGGGCGGTAGGATAGCTCGTCCGGGTGATCCGTGTCGAAATCCGGAGCTGCAACCCAGGCTGTTCTCGCGCCAGCTTTAGCGAGCGGATTGGCTTGTAGGGGCAATTCCGCCGGTGTGCCCGGGAGTGCCGCGATGGCCTTCGGCGTGGCATCGGCTTTAGGGCGAGCAGCTTTCGCAAGCGCCGATGTGATCACGTCCGCCACGGCCCCCGCCGGCAACTCGAGCGAGGCAAGGCTTACGAGCTTATCAAGCTTCGCCCGGTCGCCCAGCGGCAAGGCGGCATTGAGGCGCGACGGGCGATCGGCGGGCAATGGCGCCGCAACGAGCTTGGGCGCAACGATCGACGGCATGCCTTGAGGCGCTATCGCCTCGGGAGCAGGCAGTGGTGCGCCGACCGACATGCGTTGCTCGCGGCTGACCGCCGGCCTCACTGCAGGCTTTGGCGCGGCGGCAAGAGCAGGCCCGGCATCAGCCACCAGCACGGGCTGTTTCGGCCTGTTCCTGAGATCGAAGAATGCTGCGATCTCCGTCGCGAGTGAGCTATTGCGGGCCCGCGCCTTCGCCACATCCGCAGGCGTGATCGGCCCGCCGTCCGAAGGCTCGTGCTGCGAGCGCCCTGACGGGAAAATCATCGCCAACTCGTCGCGTGCCATGCGCGGCCAGTGCCTGACGCGCGACGTATCCACGTGCACGAACGGCACGCCGGAGGTCGGATAATAGCCGACGCCGCCGCGCTCGCGGACCATCGCGGAATAGCGCATCCGCCGGAGCGGTACGTCGGGGAAGGTGAGATCGACGGCCTTGCCGGTGATGTGCTGGCTCTGGCTTGCTTGTCCGCCGACGGTCCTGCGCAGCATTTCGTTCGTGTCGCGCGAGCGGTATCCGCAAATGATGTGCACGGGCTCACGTGAGCCGAGCTCCTCATGCATTTCCCAAATGATGTCGATGGTATTCGGGTCGATGGGAACGGCTTGGTTCTTACGCCAGTCGCGCATGATCCAGTTGATTTTCTCGAGCGCCTCGGCAACGAACTGGCCGTTCTTCTTGTAGGTGACCGTCAGGTCTTCCGACGTGTGGATGTGGTGGAACGAGATCGTTCGATCAGGCTCTGCCGCGGCAGAAGGATTGGCGCAAAAGCCGGCAAGGGCAGCAGCAATCACTGCAATTCGATTGAGTGTCGCAGAGAAGGGATGAGCAAGCGCAGCGATCGGGCTCGCAACGCAGTGCGCGCGTATTGCCAAAATGCGTCCCTCCCTCGTACCACGCGTCCCCCGCGCGGGCTCAAGCCTCGATGCTCACAATCCAGGTGTTAACCAAGCGGCTTGTAGCCAAGGAATGAGCGCATTAGAGGGCCCGCCCGCGGCGGAAACAGGGCATACGCGGGGCACTTCGCCATCAAGCGCCGATCGAGGTTAATGCGAGGTAAACGCCGACGATCTTAGGACGTCGACACGGCTTGCCGGCTCGGCGCCGATGAGGAGACGTTACCGAGCCACCGATCCGCCGAAGCCTGTGGAGATCAGAAGCCGCCGAAGAAGCCGCTCACGAAGTTCTCGAACGGGTTCGTCGCGACCTCCACTTTCGGATAGGCCACGGGGGCGAGGTGGTCCTGCCCGCGGGCGATCTCGTCGAAGCGACCTTCGAGCGCCTGCATGATGCGCTTCTCGTGCCCGTAGATATCCTTGAAGCGCTTCTCCGTACCGTCGTCTGCGATCCACGACGTGAAATAGGTGATGTGGACTGGCACCTTCTTGTCGAGCGTGATCGGCGTCTCGACGCGGCCGTCGCCACGCATCGAGCCGACCTTCGCGGCGTCCCAGCCCTTGTCCGCTTCGAGTATCAGCTCGGCGAGGCGCATCGGATTGCGCACGCGCATGCAGCCGTGGCTGAATGGCCGGCTCGCCTCATTGAAGAGGTCCTTCGTCGGCGTGTCGTGCATATAGACGATGTGCTTGTTTGGGAACGACAGCTTGACGACGCCAAGCACGTTCGAGCCGCCCGGCGGCTGTTGGACGTCGAACTGTCGAATATCGGTCGAGCCCCAATCAACACTATACGGATCGATCGGCTTGCCATTACGCTTGAGCGTCAGTCCCTGCTTGGCGAAGTAGGAGCCGCCGCGGGCGAGGCTCGGATAGAGCTCACGCACTTTGATGGATTCAGGCACATTCCAGGACGGATTGAGCGTAACAAGCTCCATCGCAGCCGAGAACACGGGCGTCTGCTTCTCCACAAGCCCGGCGATCACGCGCTCTTCGTGGATGATCTGCCCGCCCTTGACGACGCGGACCATGAACTCCGGAAGGTTCACCCAGACGTAATAGTCACCGAGGTCTGGCATCCATCGCCATTCCTCCATATTGGCGCGTAGCTTCGCCGGACTCGCCACCTCGATCTCGTTCAACGCCGCTCGCGAAATGGCCCCGACGATGCCATCCGGACGCAAGCCCTTCTCGCTTTGAAACGCCTTTACGGCCGTTGCCAGTGCCTCGTCGTAGAAGCTCGCGTCCTGCGGCCGGTCGGCCGTACCCGCCGCCGCCGCAACGTTGAGACGTTCGCGTAGGAATACGACGTCAGCATGCTTCTGCCCCGGCACGAGCGTAGGCCCCTTGGCCGGCAGCTTCACCACCGTGGCCGCGGCACTGGCGGACTTCAGCAGCGCCAGCGACGCCTGCCTGAGCTTTTCGAACTGCGGGTGCTGCGGATGGAAGCTCCGAAGCACAGCCGCTCCGTCGCTTGCAGCGGCGAGCTTCTCGAGAACGACCTTTGGCTCAAGCAGCTGCGGCCTGCGGTCGAGATAGGAGGATAGCTGCGTCGCAGGCTCCATGATGCGGCCGCCGCGGGCGTGACGCGCATACTTGAGTGCCGCAAGCGACAGCTCGATCTCGGCATCCGCCGCCTGTTCCTTCGAGAGTGGCCCGCTAGCCTCCGGCACGTTGAAGGCCTTTGCTTCGAGACCCCAGTCGTCGGCCTGCTTGATCTCTGAAATTGCAGCCTTGGCTTTGCCGCTCAGCACATCGTCGCCGATCCAGAGCGGCTCGTCCTTCCGCGCCTCGTAGAAGGCCTTGAGAGCCGTTGCATCCGGCCTGTCGGCCTCGTCAAGCTTTGCCATGTGAGCTTCTAGTCGCGGGCGCAGGAGCATCCCGACCGGATTTGGCTTCGGCAGCTCGACCTGGACAGCCGGAGCGGGCGCTGCCGCGGCCGCCGGAGAG
The DNA here is from genome assembly GCA_041659825.1 of Hyphomicrobium sp. Taxonomy (GTDB): domain Bacteria; phylum Pseudomonadota; class Alphaproteobacteria; order Rhizobiales; family Hyphomicrobiaceae; genus Hyphomicrobium_C. Next base: position 98,080 of record JBAZXL010000012.1, on the reverse strand, counting down.
GAAGCAGCTGGCGATTCAACGGCTTGCACTGCAGGGGGCGCGGCCGGCGCTTCGGCGTCCTTCGCTGGCACGCCTGCAGGCTGGGCGGCGGGCGAGGCAGCGGTCTCGGGTGTTGTGGGAGTGGTCGCCGCCGGAGCAGAAGGCGAAGCTACCGCGGCCGTCGTCGGGGCGTCGGGTGCTGGCTCGGCGATCGCTGGGGCAGCAGCAGCTATTGCGATAGCCGCGCACACCTGCGGCATCAGCCTCTGCCAGACATTCATCGGACGCTCCCTACCTGGAATATACGCTCACGCTAACCGACGAGCCTCGTTTTGAGAAGGCTTTCCGCGTCGTAGGCGATCATCTGAGGGCGTAATTAAGCAACGACTGTTGTCAAATTGTGAAACGACCAGGCGGGCACGCACAAAGGGCCTGGCTTTGAAAGCCAGGCCCCCAACGATCAAGAGCGCGACAGGAGATCCTCCAGGAGAGAGAGGGGGCTAGTTGACGCGAGGCTCGAGACCGTATTCCTGCATTTTCCGATAGAGTGTCGACCGGCCGATCTTGAGGCGCTTTGCCACCTCAGTCATATGACCACGGTAGCGGCCGAGCGCGAGCCGGATCATGTCTGCCTCGATATCTTCGAGGGCGCGGATTTCCCCGCTCTCGGTGACCGCCGGGATGCCGAGCGCCGATGTGCCGGCTCCGCTCCTCACCTCGAGCGTTTGCGGGACGATGTCCTCGGCCCCGATGAGAGCCGGTCCAGTGTAGGCGGGAGGCTTCTGCAAGGACGTGGGTGCTGCCGGAATTTCCATATCGAAGCCCTCGACTTGGCTCGCGATCTGCGGGAACTCGGCGATGGTCAGAACCGGTCCGTCGGACAAGACGATCGCCCGGAACAGGGCGTTCTCTAGCTGGCGAACGTTGCCCGGCCAAGAATAGGCCTGCAAAAGCCTTAGCGCCTCCTCGTCGAGACCGGTAATCCGCTTGCCCTCCTCCGCGGCAAAGCGGGCCAGGAAGTGGGCTGCGAGCTCTGCAATATCGCCGCTCCGCTCGCGCAGTGGCGGGACCCAGATCGGAAACACGTTCAAGCGGTAGTACAGGTCCTCGCGGAACTTGCCGTCTTTGACGAGCTGGATCATGTCGCGGTTGGTCGCCGACACGAGCCGGAAGTTGACATTGACCGGCTTTTTCGCTCCCACCGGATCGATCTCGCCGTCCTGCAGTGCACGCAGCAGCTTGACTTGCGCCTCGAGCGGCAGCTCCCCGACCTCGTCGAGGAACAGCGTTCCGCCGTCCGCTTCCTGGAACTTGCCCGTCCGCCGCTCCATGGCACCCGTGAACGCGCCCTTCTCGTGACCGAACAGGATGCTCTCGACGAGGTTCTCAGGTATGGCGCCGCAGTTCACTGTGACGAATGGCTTGCCGGCGCGCTCGCTCTCGCCCTGGATGGCGCGTGCGATCAACTCCTTGCCGACACCGCTTTCGCCCTCGATGAGGACCGGAATATTCGAGGCTGCGGCCCGTTTGCCAAGCGCGATGACGCGATGCATGCCTTCGCCGCGAATGATGAGATCGTTGAAGGTGAGCGTGCCATCGGCCTTCTTCTTGATGCGGTTGATCTCGCCCTCGAGGGCTTCGATCTTCATGGCGCTCCGCATGGAGACTTCGAGCCGCTCGGGCGACGCGGGCTTTACGACGAAGTCGACAGCGCCGAGCCGCATTGCGGAAATTGCCGTATCGAGCGATCCATTCGCGGTCAGAACGATGATGGGCGGAGCCGATTTGCCGCCGAGCCGCTCGAGCACGCCCATGCCGCCCATGCCGGGCATCACGAGATCGAGGAGCACGAGGGAGATGGCGGTGCGTTCGGGACCTTCGAGGAGCTCGACGGCTTGCTCTCCGGAGTTGGTCGATTTGGTCTCGAAGCCGAAGCGCTTCACCGTCTCTTCTAGAATGCGGCGCTGGGCGGGATCGTCGTCAACGATAAGGATACGCTTAGCCATGAACCACTCGACACAACACAACAGATACAGGGCGAGCTGCATGGACTTCACGGGCGTCCCAACTGGGGACAGCCAGCAACCGGCAACTCAACTCGAAGCTGAGATTGCCCCACAACAGTAAATAAGCGGTTTCTCTAACACTCATGTTGAGCCTTTTTTCCGCCATGTTGTGGACTGGCAATAGCGCGAAGGCCATTTCGTGCGCCGAAATTGGACATCGGGCGCAACTCGGGGGGTGCACCTCCACGGAGAGCGGCGTGTTCAAGCTTGAACTTCGCCGCGTCTCTCCGCACATTGTGGGTCATCATCCGTCCCACGTCTGGAGCCCTTATGACGCTGACCTCACGCGCGCTGAACATGTCTATCTGCAATCCCGATTATCTCCCGGCCGTCGACGCGAGCGCCCGCGCGGCGAAAGGCGATCTCGGAGCCATACCGGAATGGGACCTCTCGGACCTGTACACCGGCATGGACGCGCCGGAGGTCGCTCGCGATCTCGACGCGGCAGCGCGCGAGGCAAAGCGCATAAAGGAAAGCAATCAGGGAAAGCTCGCCTCGCTGGCCGGCGATAGTGAGAGGCTCGCGTCCGCCATCGCCGCCTACGAGGCACTCTCCGATCTCATGGGCAAGCTCGGCTCATATGCTGGGCTTCTTTACGCTGCAAACCAGACCGATCCGGCGCGTGCCAAGTTCTACGGCGATATCTCGGAAGGCCTCACAAAGATCTCGACGGACCTCATCTTCTTTGAGCTCGAGCTCAATCATATCGAGGAGGCGGCGCTCGCCAAATCGCTCGACGAGCCTCCCCTCATCCGCTTCAAGCCCTGGATCGAGGACATCCGCAAGGAGAAGCCCTACCAGCTCGACGAGAAGCTCGAGCAGCTCTTCACGGAAAAAGGCCAGACCGGACGCGGTGCTTTCAACCGCCTCTTCAGCGAGACGATGACCGCGCTGCGGTTTGATGTCGAAGGCGAGGCAGAGCCGCTGGCGCTCGAAGCGACCCTTAATCTGTTGTCCGATCCGGTCGAGCCGCGCCGCAAGGCCGCTGCCGAGGCCCTTGCCAAGGTCTTCAAATCGAACATTCGTCTTTTTTCACTGATCACGAATACGCTCGCGAAGGATAAGGAGATCTCCGACCGCTGGCGCGGCTTCAAGGACGTTGCCGACAGCCGGCACCTCGCCAATCGTGTCGAGGCCCCCGTTGTCGACGCGCTCGTCGCCAGCGTGCGCGCCGCCTACCCGCGCCTTTCGCATCGCTACTACGCCATGAAGGCCAAATGGCTTGGCATGGAGAAACTCTCCCATTGGGATCGCAATGCGCCGCTTCCCGATAAGCCGGAGCGGGTTTTCACCTGGGCCGAGGCCGAGCGCGTCGTGCTGGATGCCTACGGAGCCTTTGCCCCCGACATGGCAGGCGTTGCGAAGGAGTTCTTTGACAAGCGCTGGATCGACGCGCCTCTACGCGAAGGCAAGACCCAGGGCGCCTTTTCCGCCTCGACCGTGCCCTCGGTGCACCCCTATGTGCTCATGAACTTTCAAGGTAAGCCGCGAGACGTGATGACGCTCGCCCACGAGCTCGGCCACGGCGTGCATCAGATGCTCGCCCGCGAGCAGGGGCCGCTGCTCGCCCCAACTCCGCTGACCCTTGCCGAGACGGCCTCCGTTTTCGGTGAGATGCTGACCTTCCGCGCCCTGCTCGCCGGCACAAAGGATGCGCGCGAACGCAAGGCAATGATCGCCGGCAAGGTCGAGGACATGTTGAACACGGTCGTGCGCCAGATCGCGTTCTACTCGTTTGAGCGGAAAGTCCACGAAGGCCGCCGCAAGGGCGAGCTTACAGCCGACGAGCTCAACGCCTTCTGGCTCGAAGTGCAGCACGAAAGCCTCGGGCCCGCGATCGATCTCAAGCCGGGATACGAGGTCTTCTGGGCTTACATCCCGCATTTCATCAATTCGCCCTTCTACGTCTACGCCTACGCCTTCGGCGATTGCCTCGTGAACTCGCTCTATGGACTGTATGAGGAGGCGCACCCTGGCTTCGTCGGCAAATACTTCGACCTTCTGCAAGCCGGCGGCTCCAAGGATTACGCTGAGCTTCTTGCGCCCTTCGGCCTGGATGCCAAGGACCCTGGCTTCTGGGGTAAGGGCCTCAAGGTCATCGAGCGAATGATCGACGAGCTGGAAGCCATGGACGAGGTCGCTGTCTGATACATCGCTCGTCGTAATGGGGGTATCGGGGCGGGCGTTATACATTTTGTAGAACGTCCGCCCTGTTGTGTTGTGCAATCTGTACAACACGAAGGAGGTCGTAGCCATGAAGCTTGAAATCAAGAAGATCGGCAACTCCACGGGTCTCATCCTGCCGAAGGAGCTGCTTGCGCGTCTCGGCCTTTCCCAGGGCGACCACGTCATCGTCACCGAAGCGCCGGACAAGACCCTGACTATCAGCGCCTATAGTGACGATGATGATGAGACGATGCGGATCGCTCGGGACGTGATGAAGGAGTATAAGTCGACGCTTAAAGCTCTCGCCGAATGAGCGAGCCGCGCTGGATTACGAAAGGGCAGGCGATCCGCATTCACGGTGAGCAACTATCTATTTTTGGCGGACCGGCAGGCCTTCGCGACGAAGGCCGCTTCGAGTCCGCGCTGGGACGTCCTCAGAACAAATACACCCACGGCGAAACTGATCTTGCGGCTCTCGCTGCGGCTTACGCGTTCGCTTGCGAAAGAACGGGATTGCCTTAGCGCCCTTGCCATCAGAGGCAACTATCGCAATGATCGACCTCGCGGCCGGCGAGGTCGTGGAGGAAGGTCTCGCGCGTTGGATCAGGGACAATTGGCCGAAATAGCGGCTACAAGCATCTGCGCGCTTATGCTCAGACTCCGCAGAATGCGCAACTGTCAAGTGCAAACGATAATGTCAGGCTCGAATTTGACCGCTTTCGAGCCCACGTGAACGGGCGTATAAGCGCCTGGTTTTGCTGCAACGCAGCGGTTTCAAATGAGGCCACCCGTGGCACGTGCTAAGGCCGAGCCAGCCGTCGAGCATGGCGCAACCGACCAGTCCAACCAGTACTGGACGCTCGTCGTCGGCTCAATCGGAGTCGTTTACGGAGATATCGGTACAAGCCCGCTTTATGCGTTCCGCGAAGCAGTCCTGGCCGCAAGCGGCGGCAGCTTCGTCGGCCGAGAGGCCGTGCTCGGTGTGCTGTCCCTTATCTTCTGGGCGTTGATGCTCATCGTCACGCTCAAATACGTCTTGGTCTTGCTCCGCGCCGACAACAAAGGCGAGGGCGGCATGTTCGCGCTCATGGCTCTCGGTCAGTCGGTCGCCAAACGCAGCTCACCTTTGATCATGGCTCTCGGCGTCGCTGGCGCCTCGTTCTTCTACGGTGATGCGGTCATCACTCCGGCAATTTCGGTGCTCTCGGCTGTGGAAGGCTTGAAGCTCGTCTCTCCGGCCTTCGAAGGGCTCGTGGTCCCTCTTTCTCTGGTGGTTCTAGTTGCTCTCTTCGCCGTGCAATCCCACGGCACGGCCCGCATGGCGCAGTTCTTCGGACCAATTACGATTTTGTGGTTCCTGGCACTTGCTGCAGGTGGTCTTCCCCACATCGCCGAAAATCCCGTCGTGCTGAATGCCATAAATCCTTGGTACGGCATTCGCTTTTTGGTCGGCAATGGCCTGCTCGGCCTCACAGTTCTCGGACTCGTTTTTCTCGCCGTCACTGGCGCCGAGGCCCTTTACGCAGACCTTGGCCACTTCGGCAGGGCGCCGATCCAGGGCGCATGGCTAGGCTTCGTGCTGCCGTCGCTGATGTTGAACTATCTGGGCCAGGGTGCGCTGATCCTCGGCGACTCGTCCGCCATAGAACACCCTTTCTACCGCCTCTATCCCGAGTGGGCCCTCGTGCCGATGGTGTTCCTTGCGACCGTGGCGACCGTTATTGCGAGCCAAGCTGTCATAACCGGTGCGTTCTCGCTAGCCAGACAAGCCATTCAGCTTGGGTTACTGCCCCGCTTTGCAATCAAGCACACCTCTGAAAGCATGGCTGGGCAAATCTATTTGCCGCGTGTGAATTGGTTGCTTTTGGCTGGTGTCGTGCTCGTCGTCGTCCTCTTCCGCAACTCGTCGACGCTCGCATCGGCCTATGGCGTATCGGTCACAGCAACAATGGTCATCACCACGCTGATGGCGTTTTTCGTGGTCTGGAAATGCTGGAAATGGCCAGTCTGGCGGGTTGCAGCGCTTATGCTGCCGTTGCTGCTGATCGAGCAGACATTCTTCGCCGCGAACATTCTGAAGCTGTTCGAAGGCGCATGGGTGCCGCTGGTCATCGCGGCCGCGCTTTGTCTCGTTATGTTTACGTGGGTCAGAGGCTACCGCATCCTCTCGAAGATCACGCGGCGCAACGAAGCCGACCTCGACTGGCTCGTGCGCAAGCTCGAAGCGAAGCCCCCGGCTCGCGTTCCTGGCACAGCCGTCTTCCTATCCGCCGACGTCAACGCTGCGCCGACCTCGCTTCTACATAACCTGAAGCACAACCGCGTCCTTCACGAGCGCAATATTGTGCTTTCGATCCGCACCCAGGACATTCCGCGCGTGCCGCGTCACGAGCGCGTGCAGATCGATCGCTCGAACGAGACCTTCGTCAAGGTCATCGCTCTCTATGGGTTCATGGAGACGCCGAGCATCCCCAAAATTCTCGAGAGCTGCCGCCGCAAGGATTTGAGCGTGGACATAGGCGCCACCTCGTTCTTCCTGTCGCGACGGTCGCTTCGCACGACGGCCAAGTCGGAGATGCCGCGCTTCCAGGAGAAGCTCTTCATCTGGTTGGCGAGGACGGCCGAGGACGCAACCACCTATTTCCAGATCCCGACGGACCGCGTGGTCGAGGTCGGAACCCAAGTCGCAATTTAGCGACATAGGCTCACGCAAGCCGCGATACCGGTTTGCCGGATCAGTCGTTGAGCTGGGCGGCGTCGGCTGCCGGAACCAGGTTCACGCTCTCGCCGCACCCGCATGCGCTCTTCTGGTTCGGGTTGTTGAACACGAACGTTGTCGAGAGCTTGTCGCTTCTGAAGTCCATCTCAGTACCAAGTAAATACAACACCGCCTGAGGGTCGACGATGACACGCGCCCCGTCATGCTCCACGACCTCGTCGAACTTTTCCATGCTGGTGGCCCAGGTCATGGTGTACTCCATGCCGGCGCATCCGCCCTTTTTGACGCCGATCTTGAGGCCGAGCACGTCCGCCCCTTTTGAGGCCATGATGTCTTTGACACGCTTGGCGGCCGCGGCCGTAAGGGTAAGCACTTGCGGCCGGGGGCGGCGCGGGCGTACGGGAGATGTATCGTTCATCTGAGCTGAAGTCCTGGGTTCAAGGCCGAGGTTTCTCGAGAGAATATAGCGCTTGTTTGCGCCAACTGCGAGGCCTCCGCCGGGCCGTGACAGAAAAGCCTGCCGCCACCCTCAAAACATGTTCAACGCCAGACGCGCCTCGTCCGACATCCGGCTCTGATCCCAGGGAGGATCGAAGGTGAGGTTGACCTTGCTGCCGGAAACGCCGGCTACCGAGTTCACGGCGTTCTCGACCCACATCGGCATCTCACCCGCGACCGGACAGCCCGGCGCGGTCAGCGTCATGTCGATCGACACCTCGCGATCGTCGTTGATATCGATCTTATAAATGAGCCCTAGCTCGTAGATGTCGGACGGGATCTCAGGATCATAAACCGTCTTCAGCGCCGCCACGATGTCCGTCGTGAGCCTATCGAGCTCCTCCGGCGGCAGGCTGGACGCCGCTACGTCGCAAGGCGCCTCCGGAGCCGTCGCCACCTCGACGGGCTTTTGCAACTCGGCCGTCTTGCCGTCAACTTCCAGGTCCATCAGCCGGCCCTCCTCACGCGAAGAACTCTTTAGCTCTGGCGAGCGCCGCCGCAAGTGCATCGACTTCGGCTTTGGTATTGTACATTGCGAACGACGCGCGGCACGTGGACGAGACACCGAGGCGCTCCATCAGCGGCTGCGCGCAATGATGCCCTGCCCGAACCGCGATGCCCGACCGATCGATGATCGTCGCAATGTCGTGGGGATGCAGCCCCTCGAGACCGAACGAGACGATCGCTCCCTTGCCCGGCGCTGTGCCGTAGATCGTAAGCCCCGGCACCTCCAAGAGGCGCGCCTCGGCATAGGCGCCAATCTCGGCTTCGTGCCGCACAATCCGCTCGCGCCCCACCTGCATCATATAGGAAAGGGCGGCACCGAGGCCAACGGCCTCGACGATCGCTGGCGTGCCCGCTTCGAAGCGATGCGGCGGCTTCGCGTAGGTTATCCGGTCCACCTCGACGATCTCGATCATCTCGCCGCCGCCCTGGTACGGCGGCATGCGCTCGAGATGGCGTGTCTTGGCGTAAAGCACGCCGATGCCCGACGGCCCATAGGTCTTGTGGCCGGTAAAGACATAGAAGTCAGCGTCGAGGTCCTGCACGTCGACTGGCATGTGAACGGCAGCCTGGCTGCCATCCACCAGCACCGGGATGCCGCGCGCGTGTGCCAGCCGGATCACCTCCTTGATCGGCACCACTGTGCCGAGCACGTTCGACATATGCGTGATCGCGACCATCTTCGTCTTGGGACCTAAGAGCCGCTCAAACTCGTCGAGCAGAAACTCTCCATTGTCCGCGATCGGCGCCCATTTCAGCACGGCGCCGTTGCGCTCGCGGTGGAAGTGCCAAGGCACGATGTTCGAATGATGCTCCATGATCGAAAGCACGATCTCGTCGCCGGGCTTGATCACCATGCCGCCGAACGACGACGCGACCAGATTGATGGCTTCAGTCGCATTGCGCGTAAAGATGATCTCGTCGCCGCTCGCAGCATTGAGGAAGCGCCGCACGGTCTCGCGCGCATCCTCGAAGCGCTGCGTCGCCGTGTTCGAGAGGTAGTGCAATCCGCGATGCACGTTTGCATACTCGAAGCGATAGGCGTGATCCATCGCCTCGAGCACCGGCAGCGGCTTTTGTGCCGAAGCTCCATTGTCGAGAAATACGAGCGGCTTGCCGTAGATCTCCCGGAAGAGGATCGGGAAGTCCGTCCGGATGCGCTCCACATCGAGCGCCTGAGCGTTACTGCCCCGGGCAGGATGAGCCTGTTCGCGCGCCGCCATTACCATGATCAAGCGTCTCCCTAAGCAGTTATGCGCCGACGTGGCCCGCAGCGAGCCACCGCCGCGCATGCCCCATCATCGCCTCGCGAAGCCCATCGTGCTCCACCTTGTCGATAGCTTCGCCGATGAATGATTCGACCAGAAGCGACTTTGCCTCCGCGAGCGGAATGCCGCGCGCCCTGAGATAGAAAAGCAGATCATCGTCGAGCTCCGCCGAGGTGCTGCCGTGGCCGCACACAACGTCATCGGCATAGATCTCGAGCTCCGGCTTGCTATCGAATTCCGCGTCCGCCGAAAGCATGAGCGCCTGCGCCATCTGCTTGCCATCGGTTTTCTGGGCGTTCGGCTGCACGATCACCTTGCCCTGGAAGATACCGCGCGCGGCGTTGTCGAGCACGCCCTTGACGAGCTCGCGGCTCGTGCAGTGCCCCACCTTGTGATCGATCAAGAGCGTCGTATCGATGTGCCCGCGATCGCCGGCAAGGAACGCCGCGCCGAAATCAAGCGTCGAGTGTTGTCCGTCGAACGAAAGCGCCAGCTCATTGCGCACGAGCCCCGAGCCGAGCGTCATCTGGAACGGCCTGTACGTCGCCTCTGAGCCGAGCCGCACGTCCCACTTGCCGGTATGCACGTCGTCCGCCTCCGTCTCGACGAACTTGATGTGTGTGACCATCGCGCCTCGGCCAACCATGAGCTGCGTGGCCGCGCTCACCTGTCGGGCCGCGGCAAAATTTCCACAATGCACCTCGACAAGCGTGACCTTGGCGCCATCGCCGACGCGGATCACCGAGCGCGAGAACACGGACCCGCGACCCTCGCCGCCGTCGGTGAACAGCATCACGAGGGGCTGATCAATTTCGAGCCTCGACGGGATGTCGAGCACGACGCCATTGGCGAAGAACGCGGCATTGAGCGAGCCGATGCCGTCGGTGCCACCGGTCGCCATGCCGCGCTCGAGCTCGGCCCTGAGCCAGGCAGGGGGAGAACCGAGCAGATCGGCGAGATACGGCGACGTGTCGTCCTTTGACGAAAAAATACCAGCGAAGCCCGCGCCGCGCCCGTCCTCAAGATGCACAAAGCCCGACGCCTCGACGCCCGGCAGGATCCGCGCAATAATCGCCTCGGCGCTGTGGCCCGCGCCACCAACTTTGCCCGTGGCCAAGGGATACATCTCTTTGAGGCCGGCGCGCAGGTCTGTGTACTTCCACTCCTCGACGCGCCGGTTCGGCAAACCCTGCGCGGCAAACGAGCCGATGGCCGCGCTCCGCCGCGCCTTCAGCCAAGCGCCACCCGGCAGCTCGCGCTCCACGGCATCGTACGCCTGAATGAGCGCCGTCTCGGCCTTCGTTCTAACAATTTGCACCGTCATCGGCCGTTCAACCTTCAAAGCCTCGACCACGCCGTCCTGCGCCATCTCAAGCTGCCTTGCCCTTGTACTCCGCATAGCCCGAGCGCTCGAGCTCGAGTGCGAGCTCCTTGCCGCCCGAGGCCTGGATGCGGCCGTCCGCCAGCACATGCACGCGATCCGGCACGATGTAATCCAAAAGGCGCTGATAATGCGTGATGACCAGCATCGCCCGATCCGGCGAGCGCAAAGCGTTCACGCCCTCGGAGACGATTTTCATGGCGTCGATATCGAGACCCGAATCTGTTTCGTCGAGGACGCAGAGCGTCGGCTCGAGCATTGCCATCTGCAGGATCTCGGCCCGCTTCTTCTCGCCGCCTGAAAAGCCGACGTTGACCGGCCGCTTCAGCATCTCGATATCGATGTTGAGCTTAGAAGCCTTGTCGCGCACGACTTTCATGAATTCGGGCGTCGAAAGCTCGGGTTGCCCGCGCTTCTTGCGCACCGCATTCGTCGCCGTGCGCAGGAAGGTGAGCCCTGCAACGCCCGGGATCTCCATCGGATACTGAAACGCCAGGAACACGCCCTTGGCCGCCCGCTCCTCCGGCTCCATGCCGAGAAGGCTTTCGCCGTTCCAGCTCATCAGGCCGTCGGTTACGTCATAGCCGTCGCGGCCCGCGAGAACATGCGCAAGCGTCGACTTGCCCGAGCCGTTGGGCCCCATGATCGCATGCACCTCGCCCTTCGGAACCGTGAGCGAGAGCCCCTTGAGGATCGCCTTGTCCTCCTCCGTGAGCTTTACATGCAGATTCTTGATCTCAAGCATTCCAACCAAACTCCGCTTATGTTCGATAGTCGATCGCGATCGCAAACGGCGACCAGCCCCCATCTGTGTGCCTATGTGCCAGGCCGGGACCATGCGCGAGGCCACGAGCTGAAATCGCGGGCGCACCAGATTGCGCCGTCGGGCCCGAGCGCGAAGAATACGAATTCCGGCGGGTCCGGCCATCCGTACCAAGTGCGACTTCGCACGATCCATGTGCGCCCTTCCACCAAGGCGACCGCGCAGGTCCAGTCGCCGAACCGGCCGAGTAGCTGATGCGCCTCGTAGTGTGCGCATTCCTCCGTGCTGGGCTCACGCCAGACGACGTGCCGGCCACAGCAGCGGCGGAAGCGCGCGATCCAGAGAAGATCGTCGACGAGGCTCTGCCCGATGCCATCGTCCGCGATGCCGCTCCAACGCTGTCTCCACCACGCCATCTCATTTAGCCCACGCTCCCTTCGAGGCTCACGCCGATGAGCTTTTGCGTCTCGGCCATGAACTCCATCGGCAATTGCTGCAGAACATCGCGCACGAAGCCGTTGACCACGAGTGCCACGGCCTCCTCCTCGGAAAGCCCGCGCTGGCGGCAATAGAACAGCGTGTCGTCCGAGATCTTGCTCGTCGTCGCCTCGTGCTCGAAATGCGCCGAGGCGTTCTTGGCCTCGATGTAGGGCACCGTATGCGCGCCGCACTTGTCGCCGATAAGCAGGCTATCGCAGTTCGTGAAATTCCTCGCGCCCGTGGCTTTCCGATGCGCCGAGACGAGCCCGCGATAGGTGTTCTGCGAGCGCCCGGCCGCGATGCCCTTCGAGATGATGCGCGACGACGACCCCTTGCCGAGATGAATCATCTTCGTGCCGCTGTCGACCTGCTGATAGCCGTTCGAGACGGCGATTGAATAGAATTCGCCGCGGCTGTCGTCGCCGCGCAGGATGCACGACGGATATTTCCACGTGATCGCCGAGCCCGTCTCCACCTGCGTCCAGCTGATCTTCGAGCGGTGCCCGCGGCAGTCGCCACGCTTCGTCACGAAATTATAGATGCCCCCGCGCCCGTTCTTGTCGCCGGGATACCAGTTCTGCACCGTCGAGTACTTGATCTCGGCGTCGTCCAAAGCGACCAACTCGACGACGGCTGCATGGAGCTGGTTCTCGTCGCGCATCGGCGCCGTGCAGCCCTCGAGATAGGACACATACGCGCCCTTGTCGGCGATGATGAGCGTGCGCTCGAATTGCCCGGTATTCTTCTCGTTGATACGAAAGTACGTCGAAAGCTCCATCGGGCAGCGCACGCCCTCGGGCACGTAGACGAACGAGCCATCGGAGAACACGGCCGAGTTTAGCGATGCGTAAAAGTTGTCGGACTGCGGCACAACGGAGCCGAGATATTTGCGCACCAGCTCCGGATGCGTGCGTACGGCTTCCGAGATCGAGCAGAAGATGACGCCGGCCTTGGCCAGCTCGTCCTTGAACGTCGTCACCACCGAAACGCTGTCGAACACGGCATCCACTGCGACGCGTGAGCCTTGCACACCAGCCAGCACCTCCCGCTCGCGCAATGGAATGCCGAGCTTCTCATAGGTGCGGAGCAGCTCAGGGTCGACGTCGGCAAGGCTCTTCGGCCCCTCGGTGCCCTTGGGTGCTGCATAGTAGTAGAGGTTCTCGAAATCGATCTTCGGATAGCTGACCTTGGCCCAGGTCGGCTCGGTCATGGTGCGCCAACGCGTATAGGCCTCGAGCCGCCACGCCAGCATCCAGGCGGGCTCGCCCTTCCTCTCGGAGATATAGCGGACGATGTCCTCGCTGAGGCCCTTCGGCGCCTTCACCGATTCGATCTTCGTCTCGAAGCCATACTTATATTGATCGACGTCGATCTTGCGGACCTGGTCGATCGTCTCCTGGACTGCTGCCATTCTCTCACCCACTCCGACGCGGCCTTTTGGCCGCGATGTATTGTTCAGGCCGCGAGGCGTCCTGCGTTGCCGATTGCGTTCCAGGCGGCGACGAAGGCCGCCAAATCCTGCTCGGTCGTCGCCGTCCCGATGCTGACGCGGATGGCGCTGCGCGCGATATCCGGCGCGAGCCCCATGGCTGTGAGCACATGGCTCTGCCCCACTTTGCCCGACGAGCACGCAGCCCCCGCACTGACGGCGATGCCGGCAAGATCGAGCTTGATCACCAGCGTTTCCGCAGCCTGTCCCGGTAACGCGATGCACGATGTATTGGGCAGGCGCGGCGCGTCGCTACCTATGCAGACGGCCTCTGGCGTCAGGCGGACCACTTCGGCTTCGAGCCCGTCGCGCATCGCGGCTACGCGCGACATTTGATCGAGCTCGGCGAGCGCCGCCTTGGCAGCCGAGCCGAAGCCCGCAATCGCCGCAACATTCTCAGTCCCGGCCCGCCGCCGCCGCTCCTGTCCGCCGCCCGGGATCAGCGCCGGAAGCTCGTAACCATCGCGAATGACAAGCGCCCCAACACCTTTCGGTCCACCGAGCTTGTGCGCGGAAAGGCTCAAGGTCGTCGCACCGAGGCTGCGGAAATCGACGACCATGCGACCCGCCGCCTGGACCGCGTCAGTGTGTAGCGAAAACCTATGCTCGGCGCCGAGCGCTGCCGCCCGCGCCACGTCTTGGATAACGCCGGTCTCGTTGTTTGCTAGCTGCAGAGCCAGCAGTAGGCTTCCGTCTTTAGGCGCGTCGAGCTGCCCAAGGTCCGCGATGCCATCGACCGAGACGGCAAGCTCGTTGACACGTATGCCCTTGAGAGCTGCGTAATGCGAAGCTGGGCCCCGCACGGAGTCATGCTCGGCCGCGCTCACGAGGATCGCCGCCCACTGACCCGAGAGTGCGCCCGAAATGGCCCAGGCATTCGCCTCGGTCGCGCCGCTCGTGAAGACGACTTCCGAAGGCTTTGCATTGACGAGCACCGCCACAGCCTCTCGCGCTTCCTCCACAATCGCTCGCGCACGCCGGCCTTCGGCATGAACCGACGACGGATTGCCGAATGTATCGAGCGCGCGCACCATCGCCTCACGCGCCTCTGGCCGCAGTGGCGCCGTCGCATTGTAATCGAGGTATGTGCGCGTCTGGCTCACAGCGGCCGTGTCTCCGTGTCGGCGAGCGCCCCGTCTGCGTCAAATGTATCCTGTATTGGACCCGCACCGAGATCCACGCCGAGCGGCCCGCCGTCGAGCACATTCTGAAGGCTGACGCTGCCAAGGAACGCTTCGATCCTCTCGCCGAGCGCCTGCCACAGATTATGCGTCAGGCAGCGCGAGCCGCTTACGCATCCGTTGCCATCGCCGCTGAGGCAACGCGTCATGCGCGTTTCCTCCTCGACCGCCGACATGATCTCGGCAATGTAGATCTCTCCCGAAGCGCGCCCGAGCTTGTAGCCACCAAGCCGGCCGCGCGTGCTTTCGACGAGCCCTGCGCGCCTGAGTTTGAGGAAGATCTGCTCGAGATAATCGACCGACAGCTGCTGGCGCTCTGCAATCGCCGAAAGCGGAACCGACGTGTCTCCGCCATGCTTGGCGAGATCTGCCATGGCCATCACCGCGTAACGCCCGCGTGTATTGAGTTCCATTGGGTCCTCCGACCGCTAAGGGTCTTCTGAACGCTAGATTTCGCAGGCCAACTCAGCGTTGCTTTGCGGCTTACGTTCTCCAGCCCCTTGCACCCGACCACCCAACGTGTGCTAAGAGACCCCGATTGGCCCCACCACTATCATGGCGGCGACCAACTTTCGAAACGTTCTAAACTCGACAATGAATATGTAAATTCCGAGCGGGGAAATCAAGCATTGTCTTGGCACGATCGCGTGAATGATCACGCGCCCCGCCAAAACGGTCCACCCGCACGCGGCGTAAACCACCGCCCGGCTTAAGAAAAATTGAAAAGCGAGCAGACGCAAGCACATGCCTGAGCTGATTCTCAATGGGCCGGCAGGCCGCATCGAAGCGCGCTATCATCATGAGCCGGCTGGCGACAGCCCTATCGCGCTCATCCTGCATCCGCACCCGCAGTTCGGTGGCACGATGAACAACCAGGTCGTCTACAGTCTCTATTACACGTTCGCGCAGCGCGGCTTCTCCGTGCTTCGCTTCAATTTCCGCGGTGTCGGGCGCAGCCAGGGGTTCTGGGACGGCGGGCCGGGTGAGCTAGCAGACGCGGCCTCCGCGCTCGATTGGCTTCAGTCGGTGAAGCCTGACGCCAAGTATTGCTGGATCGCCGGCGTCTCGTTCGGTACTTGGATTGCGATGCAGCTTCTGATGCGCCGGCCCGAGATCGACGGCTTCATCTGTGTTGCCCCTCCGTCGAACCTTTACGACTTCTCGTTCCTCGCCCCGTGTCCGTCCTCGGGCCTCATGGTCAATGGTGACAAAGATCGCGTCGTGCCTTCGAACTCGGTCGCCGAGCTCACGGGCAAGCTCAAGACGCAGCGCGGCATAAAGATCGACCACGAGATCATTCCCGGCGCCAACCATTTCTTCGAGAACAAGACCGATGAACTACAGGGCGTCGTCGGCAGCTACCTCGATATGCGCCTCGCAAAAGCTCTGAAGGATCGCGAGACCGCCAAGGACCGCGAGAAGGAGCGCGAGGCTGCCCGCGAGCGTGAGCGCGAGCGCGAGAAGGAGATGGTCGAGGAGCCCATCGCCGACGTGCCGGGCGACGACGACGAGTAGACGTCGATTGGGGGCCTGGGTGGTTGCTGGCCCGAGTGGCGGCAATCAATTGCCGGGCGCACCCCCCGGCGCGAAGGGATTGATGATCGTCGTGCCACCTATGTCGCGACCATTCTGAAGGTCTTCGCTGTAGAGCCTGTCGCACCCTGCCTCCACTGCGGCCGCGACGATGAGCGCGTCGTAGAAGGCATGTTGGTTCATCGGAGCCAGCAGGCGGGCGGCAGCGTGAAGGTCCAGCGTCAGCGCCAGCGGCGGGTCGACAAGCGCGAGCACGTCCTCAACTGCCAAGGGTGCTGGTGTCGAAGAAGGCACTCACCTCTCGTTGGCCTCATCGCGGTTGAAGCGGGGGCCTTGAGAAAGCGACCACCTGCGCGACGCCATGCGCTCGAGCGCAGCCTTTTTCCGATCTGCTTTCTCCACCGTTACCTTGTGATCAGCGGCCTCGACGATCTCAAGCTCATCACCCTGTTTAAGCCCCATCCGCTCTACGAGCGCTTTGGGCAGACGCACAGCGAGACTTTTGCCCCATTTCGAAACCTGCACGGCATTTGCTTCATGATATCCTGAAGTTATTAGGACATCATTTCGAATGACATCCTCGCAGGCAAGTAGCAGTCTTGGGCCGACTAGGACCCCGCCCCCCTTACCAGCTTGCCACCCGTCATCGGCTTCAAGACGCCCGTCGTGCCTGGGAACGTCAGCGGCAGTCCGAGCGCGGAGCGAACTGCGAGATAGGCCCACGCCTCCGCTTCGAGCCCGTCGCCGTCGAGCCCTACAGCCTCGGCCGGGACAACGGCGTTCTCGACGCGCTCGGCGATCATGCTCATCAGCGTCTTGTTCTTCCGACCGCCGCCGCAGACCACCCAGAGCGCCGCGGGCTCTGGGAAATGCTCACGCGCTTTGGCGATGCCGGCCGCCGCCAGGGCGGTGAGGGTCGCCGCTCCGTCCTCGACCGATAGCGAGCGCACGAGGTCGAGACCAAACGCGTTTCGGTCGAGTGATTTCGGAGCTGGCGCCGTGAAGTAATGATTCTTGAGGTACAGGGTCACGAGGTCTTCCGAGATGATCCCCTCTGCCGCGCATGCCCCGCCTTCATCGTGTGCGACCCCGCGGTGCGCCGCCATCCAATCGTCGAGCATGGCGTTTCCTGGCCCTGTGTCGAACGCCATCAGCGATCCCTCGCGTCCGATCCAGGTCACGTTGGCAACGCCGCCGATGTTCACGATCGCGATCGGCCGATCCTCGACGCGCGCCACGGCGGCCCGGTGATAGACCGGCACCAGCGGAGCGCCTTGCCCGCCGGCGGCCACGTCCGCGGCCCGCATATCGAAGACGACATCTCGGCCCGTGAGCCGTGCCAGCAGCTCACCGTCGCCGAGCTGGACCGTAAGCCCCGCGTCCGGCCGATGCAGGACGGTCTGGCCGTGGAACCCGATGATATCGATGCTGTCGATTGGGATGTGATGATCCGTCAGGTAATGGCCGATCGCCTCCGCGTGCAGCTCGGTCAGATATTGCTCAAGCATGTGCAGCCGCCCGGGGCGCTCCCCAGGTGCACGGATCTGTCCCGCGTCCTTCAAGGCGGCTTTGAGCTGCTCGCGAAACGCATCCGAGTATGGATAGGTCGCCGTGAAGCCGTGCCGCACGTCATAACAGCCGTCCGTCTCGATGACGGCCACATCTATGCCGTCCAGCGACGTTCCGCTCATGAGGCCAAGTGCACGCCAGATGTCACCCTCTCGCTTGCTACCGTCTTGCTTGCCCAAGCGCCTCTCCTCATGCATGTTCGCCGCAACTCTGTGAGCGTCAGTCGTGACACCTTTCCCAACCGCCCGTGGTGGGGGAATGCTAGCCAGATGCACTGATCACACGAACTGCCCCCTGCCAGGAAAGACGAACGCGGCCATCATGACCAAACTCAAGTCTGATTTCTTGAACATCCTGACTGAGCGTGGCTTTATCCACCAGTGCTCCGATATGGAGGGCGTAGACAAGCTCGCCGCCGCCGGCAAGATCGTGGCCTATACGGGCTATGACTGCACCGCCCCCTCGCTCCACGTCGGCAGCCTGCTCTCGATCATGATGCTACATTGGCTGCAGACGACCGGCGCCGGCAAGCCCATCGCGCTGATGGGCGGTGGCACGACGCGCGTCGGCGATCCTTCTGGTCGCGATGAAACGCGCCAGCTTCGCACCATTTCCGAGATCGAGGCGAATAAAGACGGCATCAAGCAGGTCTTCGCCAAGTTCCTTAAGTTCGGCGAGGAGAAATCTGACGCCGTCATGACCGATAACGCCGTCTGGCTGGCGCCGCTCAACTATATCGAGTTTCTGCGCGACGTCGGCCGCCATTTCTCCGTCAACCGTATGCTGACGATGGACAGTGCAAAGCTCCGCCTGGAGCGCGAGCAGGAATTGTCCTTCATCGAGTTCAACTACATGCTGCTGCAGGCCTACGATTTTGTTGAGCTGGCGCGGCGCTGGAACTGCAACATGCAGATGGGCGGCTCCGATCAGTGGGGCAATATCGTGACGGGCATCGATCTCGGCCGCCGCATGGGCGTTGCCCATCAGCTCTACGCGCTGACCTGCCCGCTGCTCACAACGTCTTCAGGCGCCAAGATGGGCAAGACGGCAGCCGGCGCGGTATGGCTAAATGCCGCGCAACTCGCTCCTTACGATTACTGGCAATACTGGCGCAACGTCGAGGACGCGGACGTCAGCCGCTTCCTGAAGCTCTACACCCTGCTCCCGATGGACGAGATCGAGCGCCTCTCCGCTCTCGCAGGTGCCGAGATCAACGAGGCGAAAAAGGTGCTGGCGACGGAGGCGACCACACTTGTGCACGGCCGCGCCGCGGCGGACGAAGCGGCCAGCACGGCCAAGACGACGTTCGAGCAAGGAGCTGTCGCAGCCGGCCTGCCGACCGTCGAGATCGCGCGAGGCGAGATCGACGCCGGCCTTGGCGTGCTGAGCGCCTTCGTCCGCGCCGGACTGGTGCAGTCGAACGGCGAGGCGCGCCGACAGATTCAGGGTGGCGCCGTCAAGGTCAACGACAAGCCCGTGACCGATGAGAAGGCGCAGGTCGGTGCCGGCGACGTCGGACCCGACGGTGTCATCAAGCTCTCGCTCGGCAAGAAGAAGCACGTGCTGTTGAAGCCAGTCGGCTGAGCCTTCTTCCTATAAGGAAAGCTCATTCCTATAAGGAATGCTCAAGGGGTGATTGCGGTCGGCGCAGCCGGCTTTGCCGGAGCAGCTGCTTTCTTCTTCTTTGCAGGCTGTGGCTTCGCGGCGGCAGGCGTTGCCGGTGCCGCGCCGGTCGTCGTCCCCAAAGACCATCCATCAACGTGCGCTGCAGGGTTCGCCGAGCCTGGGGTCGCAGGTTTCTGTGCGCCACCTGCCTGACCGGCCGATGCCGCCGAGCTGGACGCCCGCACGCGCTGCTCGACCGGTCCCTTCGGCTTGTTGGAGCGCGGCTGCACCTCGGGATTGGGACTAGTCAGCTCCATGATGCCGCGCAGAATTCCAGGCGTAAACACCGACAGCGGATTGACGAAAACCTGTGGTCCAGTCATTGGGCCTTCGATTGCGTAGGTGATGCCGAACACACCCTGGCAATCGAGGCCCGAGACGAGCGGGCCGACAAGCGGAATATCGCAAAACGCGCTGTTGATACCTTGCAGCGGAACGTAGGTGCCCCCGAGCGTCAGGCGCTCTGTCGTATAGTCGACCTTGCCTCGGATCGATGCTCCAAGCAGCGGCCCGCGCACATACGATTCGTCGAGCACGAACTGGCCGTGTCCCACTGAGAACGGCACCTTCATGCGACTGAAATCGAAAACCTCTCGCGTGACGCGTCGCTGTCCTTGCGACGGGGCGTCGATGCCCGGCCCCGTCGTTTCGACGGTCGAATAAAGGTCTTGCAGAACGGGATCGCCGAGGACGCGAAAATCATCGACCCAGAGGATACCGGTCTTCTCAGCCGCCCCGCGCCCCGCAAGATCCACCTCGAGACGCATGCGTCCGCCTTGAAGGTTCGGATAGAAGCCGACCAGCTTGAAGGCCTGCCCTGCGTCTTGTGATTCAGCAAAAATCTTTCGACCCGCTTCTGCTTTCATGAGGACGGCAACCGGCTTTCCGCCGTCGAGCGCGCCCTGCACATCAAGCGCGACCAATTGATCGGCTCGCTCCGAGAGTTTGACCTTAACCCCCCGCATCGAGATATCCGAATGCCCGAGGACGGTATCGACCTCGGCGGAGAGGTCCACGCCAGCCGCGGGCCGCAAGGGCTTGATCTCCGCCTCTGCTGTCTTGCCGAGGGACAGCAATGACCGGAACAGATCCTTCGCATCGAAGGTGGACCCCTTCGCCTTGATCTTCCAGATCTTGTCCGAGCCGAGCTTGCCCTGCACGTCGAGCCGCGACACGACGTTGAGCGAGAAGTTCGGAAACGAGAATTCCTGCACGACGTGGTTGGCGTCGATCGAGAGCGAGCCTTCTATCGCCACCGTGTCGCCGACGATGCGGAAATTTCTGAGCTCCAATAGGTCCGGGCTCACAATCGCAACGTCGAACTCGGCACCAGCAGCTCGGCCGGGGCTCTTGCGCCATGCGAGATCATCGAAAATTAGCTCGGCATTTGTCAGATCGGCGCGAGCGTGGATCGCCATTGCCTCCTGCTCGCTCTTGGCGGCCGTGAGCTCAAGGGCGATTTCCCCCTGCACGAGATGATTGATATCGAGCCCGAGCTGTGTGCGGTCCGCGTTATCGAGTTTGGCCGTGATGCGGAACGGAGGCTGCAACTCGGGTGAAGCATCAAAAATGCGTTGTAGGTTGACCTTTGCGACCACGCCGTTGACGATCAGCTCTCCCATGACGAGCACGCCGGTTGGCGAGAGGTCCATATCGACAGAGCCGCCTTGAATCTCGACCTTAGCGCCTTTGTGCTTGCCGCGGATTTCGGTGACGCGCGCTTTCCCCTCGATCTTGGGCACAGCGGATACGTCCCGTTCCGATATCGGCATTGTCAACTTAAACTGACCTTCGACCTTGCCGTCGAGGCCCTCGATCGGCAGTGGTTGTGTCCCGTTGAGACCGATCCCGGATAGAGCCATCGCCTCCGCGACCGCGGCGAGCGGCGCCTGGGCGCGGAACGCCAGCTCGCCGATCGGCACCTCGTTCTCCAGGCTCACGATCGTGAAGCGCCCGCCTTTGAGCGGCACTTGCTTCTGACCGGCTACGACTGCCGCCTCCGGCACGGTGACTTCCAACGCGTCGTTCTCGAGCCGGATCAGCGCGCGGGGCGCATCGATCGGCAGGCCCTTGTCGTACGGGAGCATCCGGAGGTCGCCGACTTCGATGCTCATCGACAGGCGACCTGACGGGTGCGCTCCTAGCCCCTGCTGAATGCCATTCGCCTCGGGGAGGAAGCTACCCGACAAAAGCTTTAGGGACGCCGAACGCAGATTGGCCTGGGTGATGTGAGTTCCGATCCAGGCGCGGGCGCTCGGCACCACCGCGCGCGGCCAGAGGGCTTTGAGCGTGGGCAGCGTCATCGGGCTCATCGCGGCCTCAACGCGGGTGCTCGGAACGCCGCTGCCGGTAACGAGATCGCCGTTTGCCGTGATCTCCGAGCCACCGGCCTTGAGTGTAAATTTGGCGAGCTTGACGAGTCCCTCGCTTGGTATGATACGCCCCTTCGCCTCGAGCTGGTCAAGAGCGATGGCAGCGACGCCGAACTCCTCGGCGACTATTTTTCCTTCGCTGCTTTTCAAGAGATAGGCCCATTCCCGGAGCCCGTTGCCGCCCTGCTCGCTTGTCATCGAGCCTTCGAGCGTCACATGACTGTCACCCCACTTGAATGTCGACGGTAAGACCCGAATGCCGCGCCCCCCGCCATCGCATTCGACCCTGACACGGCCGCTGTCGAGAATGAGCGGAGCGCTCGCCAGTGATGGCAGATTGATCCGCCCTCGACCGACATCGACCGTCAGGCTCGCCCCCCTGAGGTCGCCCTCGGTCGAAAGCTCGACGTCCATTTCACCCGAAACCGGCATCTCGAGCGGCGCGAGAAGGCTCAACTGCGGCGACGCCTTCGCGAGGGTGCTTGGGACCAGCCCTTTCACCGATGTAGAAACCTTGAGGAAATTTCCCTTTTCCGAATCCTCCGAACGAAACGTCATGAACCACGGGCCCTGCGCCGACTGGAACGTTGCCGAGCCGGAAATGACACTGCGCTTCTTGCGATGGTCGAGAGAGAGGGCCGCCTGCTCGACGCTGAGCTCGCTCACGCTTCCCGCATAGTGCATGACGACGGTGGCATTGCGCAGCCCGATCTCCTTGATCTCGGAGCTGGCGTCCTCTCGCCTCCGCGCACGACGCGAGCTTTCTGCCAGCGTCCGGGCGAGATCGACACGTAGGAATGTGGCAGGCAAAGCAGCGCCACTCGTGCCTTGGCCCGGACGGTCCTTTGTCACGGCCGTCGTTTGCGAGCCCTGGTCCGAGGCCGCTCCCGGCGCCGGCTTGTCAGGGGAGGGAGCCGGATCGTCGAAGCTCATGACGAGGCCGGTTTGCTCCGTGTAAAACAATGAAAGCCGCGGCTCGATCAGAAACACCCGCTCGGGCGCAAGACGCATCTGCCACAGCGCACGGGTGCTGGGCTCGACGGCGGCAAGCGGCGCCGACGCGACCAAGTCTCCGTTTGGCTTGTTGAAGCGCAGATTTATGAGGCGGAGCTCGATCCGGCTGCCGTCCGACAATGTCAGCACAGCATCGTCGATCTTGGCTTTGACCTCGTCGAGCTCGGCGTTGATGCTGTTCTCGATGCTACCGGCAAAGCTCTTGAGTGAGATCGGGCCGTGCAACAAGCGCACATAAACGACGATAGCGGCGATCACGGAGAGAAGAATGACGGGCCCGCCAAAGAGAAGAAACCAGTGTCCGACGCGCATGAGCCATCGCCAAACCCGGTTGCCGCTCGGGCGGGGCAGCGCACGCGAGCCGGCATCCGCGAACTGGTTCGATGGATACCTGCGCGATCGTGTATGTTTGCTAGTATTTTCTGTCGTCATTGCCACCCGCGAGCAGTCCGATCCGGTGTTTCGGCCGTTCTATTCATTGTTAGGCGGCACGCGCCGAGCCCACCAAGCGAGCACTCTTTGCACTACCCGCAAGGCTCCGTCAGCACGATTTGTCAGCACGTTGCATGGATGCGCACGAGAGGTGAGTCTTGTTGCCGAAAAACGCCGAATCCTGAGACTGTTCAATCATGTCTACCGCCTCGCCCGCAATGCGCGATGAGGCTGAGCAAAAGCGACAAAAGAAAGGCGTATACGATGCTGGCAGACGGCGACAAGGCACCCGATTTCGAGCTCCCTGGCGACGATGGAGAGAAGGTGCGTCTCTCGAAGCTGAACGGCGCCCCTGTCGTGCTCTATTTCTATCCAAAGGACGATACCTCGGGCTGCACTGTGGAGGCCAAGGATTTTACGTCGCTGAAGGCAGAGTTCGAAAAACTAGGCGCTAAGGTCATCGGCATCTCACCCGACAGCGTCGCCAGCCACGACAAGTTCAAATGCAAGTACGGGCTCACCCATCTGCTGCTTTCAGACGAGGAGAAGGCCGCCGCCAACGCCTACGCAGTCTGGGTTGAGAAGTCGATGTACGGCAAGAAGTATATGGGCGTCGAGCGCTCAACCTTTCTCGTCGACGGCAAGGGTCGCGTTGCGCGCATATGGCGCAAGGTGAAGGTGCCTGGCCATGCGGAGGAGGTTCTTTCGGCTGTTCGCGCGCTCAGGGAGTGACGCAATCGAGCTCCGTGCTCAGCAGGCTAGCATTGTTCGCTGCGAAAAGATGCACTCGTGCGCCGTCGCGCGCGTGCGGGCCGTCTGATGTACTCGCTCGGTGAGCAAAAATGATGACCCGCCCGCCCGGATATGCTAATCGACGCCTCATGCGGCCTCATGCTCCTTGGGCGGGTCCACAAAAAAAGCCAATAGTAAAATCAGTTTGATTTCAGTGTCGTTAGAGTTGCGGAGGATGAGGGATGTTGCCCCAGTTTCGTAAGCCCGAAGGCGAGAGTCTTAAGGTGATGTCGCCATCACCAACGCTCGGAACGCCTGCGATGCCCTCCATGCCGGCGCCGCAGAGTTCCTCTCTTGGTGCACGCCCCGCTCCGACCTCCTTCCGGACCGGATCTATCGGCTCTCCGTCCGTGATCGGCCCTGATCTCGTAATCCAGGGCAACCTCATCTCGAAGGGCGAGGTTCAGGTCGAAGGCGAAATCCAAGGCGATATTCACGGCACCAACATTGTCATCGGCGAAAAGGCTCGTGTAACGGGCGGCATCGTCGCCGAAGAGTGCGTGATCCGCGGTCATGTGCTTGGCACGGTGCGCGGCCGCCGGGTCATTCTGCAGGCAACGAGCCACGTCGAAGGCGACGTCTATCATCAGACCGTTGCGATCGAGCAGGGCGCCTTCTTTGAAGGCAAATCCCGCCGCTCGGACGACCCGATTGCCGGTCTTGGCCGCCCTGGTCGCGCTGACCCGGCCCCCGAAGCGAGCCCCGCACCGGCGCGCGCCTCCGATCCCACGAATATGACGCCGCTCGCTTAGCGGCTGAGCTTCCCCTCGGTGGGTCTTGATTGCAACGGCACGCGTCTCGCACGGGACGCGTGCCGTCTTCGTTCGCGGCTGGCACATTGGCTCTTTCCTGCCCGACTTCCCGAATCAGTGTTCCACTTCTGTGCTGAACTGGATAAACCGGGAACATCTGTGGATAGTTTGCTGGGGATGAGAGCCTAATTTATTGAAGAAGCGCGAGATAATGTTCAGTTCTAAAGGCACGAGTGCCTGTGGATATCTCCAGGCGGCGGTCGATGTCCGCTGACATAGAATCAGTTGTAATCGGCGCCGGTGTCGTCGGTCTGGCGGTTGCCCGCGCCCTCGCGCGGCAAGGCCACCAGGTCCTCGTCATCGAGCGCCACGGCCGCATTGGCACTGAGGCAAGCTCGCGCTCGAGCGAGGTGATCCACGCCGGGCTCTATTATCCGCCCGGCAGCTTGCGAGCCTCTCTCTGCGTCAAGGGCCGTGAGTTGCTCTACGCATTCGCACGCGAGCACGCCGTCGCGCACGTGGCCCGTGGCAAGCTCCTCGTTGCGACCCGAGACGAGGAAGTACCGGCCCTCGAGGCAATTGCCGCCCGTGCGGCTCAAAATGGCGTTGCGGATCTTATCTGTCTCGACGCCGCCGCATGCCGCGCCATTGAGCCCGAGCTCAGATGCGTGGCGGCTTACCTCTCGCCATCGACCGGCGTAGTCGACAGCCACGGCCTGATGCAGGCGCTCGAGGCTGAGATCCTGGCAGCCGGAAGCAACATCGTGCTCGCGACAACCGTGACCGCCATTGCTCGGTATGACGACATCTTTGCGCTCGCGACAGACAGCCAGGGCCAGATCTCGACACTCAAAGCCAAGAACGTCGTCGTCGCCGGCGGTCTCGGGGCATCAAAGCTCGGAAAGTCCATCGGTGGAAAGCCTGGTTACAGGGTCCCGGAAACCTACCCCGCGCGAGGCCACTATTATGCGCTCTCCGGCAGCGTGCCCTTCAGCCACCTGGTTTACCCTCTCCCCGACGGCAATTGGCTCGGCATACATTTGACGATTGATTTTGCGGGTGCCGCCAAATTCGGCCCTGACCTCGAGTGGCATGCCGAGCCGAGTCTCGCCTTCGACGACGCGGCAGGCCAGCGCCGCGAGCGCTTCGAGCAGGAAATTCGTCGCTATTGGCCGGGCCTGCCCGACGGCGCCCTCGTTCCAGGCTACGTCGGCATACGGCCTAAAATCTATCGTCCGGGCGAGCCTGCGCCGGACTTCGCAATCCACGGCGCATCCGAGCATGGGCACCTAGGTCTCGTTGCGCTCTATGGCATCGAAAGCCCGGGCCTCACATCGTGCCTTGCAATAGGCAATCACGTGGCAGCGATGCTCTCCGGACGAAGTGGCGCCATAAAAGCCGACCCCAGAAGGACGCGGCCACAATAGAAAGGCGGCCCCAACGAAAAGGCGGCCAGTGAGGGCCGCCTTCGCGTGATCTCGGCAAGTCCAGGACGGCCGCGTTCTGACGCGCGCCGTGCTTACTTGGCGGCGGGCGCCGCAGTCGGAGCAGGAACGCTGATCGTCGGCACGGCGGCGCCTTCGCGATACGCCATGAACGACAGCGAGCCGAAGATGACGGCAAAAACGATTGCGGTCACGAGCGCGTTCAGGATGCGGTTCGAGAACGAGATCATGTTGCCGATGAGGTCAACGACGAACACGACGGCAGCGGCGATGAGCACCGGCTCGAGCCAAGAATATTCAGCAGGCAAGAACGACATTTTGAAACCCCCAAGTCTCCCGCCACCTCTTAAGTGGGTGGCACAAAACTTTTATACCAGCGCATGCGCCTTGTCATGACAGTTTGGCTTGGGGGTCGAACGGCGGGTTAGCTGCGCTCTGAGCCTGCGAAACGGCGCTCGAGCGCGGCAGAATAGCGAGAGATTGCAAAGCAGAACACCCAGAACACCGCACCCGCAAAGAAATATCCGGTCGCTGCGGTCTGTGGAGAAAACCATTTTGCGTCAGCCTGAACGGACTGCTCGACGATGCCGATCAAATCGAAAAGCCCGATGATGAGGACAAGGCTCGTGTCCTTGAATAGAGATATGAACGAGTTGACTAATCCCGGAATGACGAGCTTCAGCGCTTGAGGCAGAATGACGAGCGCCATTTTCTGCCAATACGTCAGACCAAGCGCGTCGGTCGCTTCATATTGCCCGCGCGGAATGGCCTGCAGGCCGCCGCGAATGACTTCCGCAAGATAGGCTGCCGAAAACAGCGACACCCCGATAAGCGCGCGCAAGAGCTTATCGACCGTCATGTCCGGCGGCATGAACAGCGGCAGCATTACGGATGCCATGAACAGCACGGTCACGAGCGGTACGCCGCGCACGAACTCGATGTAGCCGACCGAGAACCAACGCACGACTGGGAGATCCGACCTCCGCCCGAGCGCGAGCAGGATCCCGAGCGGAAATGAGGCCGCAATGCCGGTGCTTGCGATCACGAGCGTGAGCAGAAGCCCGCCCCACAACTCGGTGCCAACGCGCGCGAGGCCGAGCATCCCGCCATAAAGCAAAATATAGGCAATCACCGGAAACACGGCGAGCATGTAGATTGCGCACCATATCTTTCCCGGCATGCGATTGACCATGAGCGGCACGAGACCGATCAGCGCCATCACGTAGGTGAGGTCCACGCGCCAGCGCATGGCCTCCGGGTAGCGCCCATAGAGAAACAGCCCGAGCTTATGGGTTATGAACGGCCAGCAAGCACCTGCTTCGTCGACGCGGCACGCCGAGCCGTCGGCGCCGGAATAGACGGCGTCAACGAAGGCCCATTGCACGAAGCCGCCCAAAATCCAGTACGCGAGCCAAAGCGTTGCGAACGTGAGGGCAGCATTCAGAGGTGATGAGAAGAGGTTCTCGCGCATCCAAGAGAGTGCGCGGAGGCCGGCGGGCGCCGAGGCCCGAATGCCACGATCTAGGATCTCGCTCATCGCCATGCGTATGCTGCTCCTCATCGCTCGACCAGCGCCATGCGCGCGTTGAACCAGTTCATGAGGAGCGCGGTCGCGAGGCTGATCAAGAGATAGACACACATGGTGATCAGGATGACCTCCACGGCTTGCCCTGTTTGATTAGCACAGTTCCGGAGAAAACAGAGACGAGGTCTGGGTAGCCTATCGCCACGGCGAGCGACGAGTTCTTCGTCAGATTGAGGTATTGATTGGTGAGCGGCGGAATGATGATGCGCATCGCCTGGGGTATGATGACGAGCCGAAGCGTATCACCGCGGGCGAGACCCAGGGCGTTCGCCGCTTCCCATTGTCCGCGCGAAACGCCCGAAATGCCGCTCCTCACGATTTCCGCAATGAACGACGCCGTGTAGATCGTAAGTCCTAGCAGCAGCGCCATGAACTCCGGTTCGATCGTGAGGCCGCCCTCGAAATTGTAGAGCCCGAGGCGCGGAAAATCGAGGCTCGGAAAACCGCCGACGATAAGCGCCAGGAGCGGAAGCCCGAGGATGAGCCCTGCACTCCGCGCCACGATCGGCGTGGTCTCACCGGTCTCGAGCTTCTTTCTTGCTGCCAAGGAGCGCAGGTAGAGAGCGCCCGCCGCGCCCATGAGGAGCGCGATCAAGACCGGCAGGATCCCCGACTGAAATATCAGTCGCGGCAGATGCAGGCCGCGCACGTCGACGAAGCTGCCTGCGCCGAGTGCCAGGCTTTGCTGCGGCAGCGGCAAGGCGCGAAGCACCGCCACGTACCAGACGAGGAGCTGCAACAACAGCGGCACGTTACGCACGATCTCGACGTAGGTGAGAGCCAGCTTGGCAACGAGCCAGTTCGGCGACAATCGCGCGACGCCGATCATAAACCCGAGAAGCGTCGCGAGCACGATGCCGGCAAACGACACGAGGAGCGTGTTCGTGAGGCCAACCATGAACGCGGCGACGTAGCTGCTCTTGCTCGAATAGCTGACGAGCGTCTGCGAGATTTCGAAACCCGCCGCCCGATTGAGGAAGCCGAACCCCGAGGCAATGTTCTGCTTCTTGAGGTTGGCCGCCGTATTGCTGACGACCTCGTAGGCGAAAAAAATCAGCGCGAGCAGAAGAAGCGCTTGGAAGACTGCGGCTCGCGTTCTGGGGTCATAGGCAGCGTCCACCCACGCCTTGGGATTGCGCCAAGTCTGGACAAGGGTCTGGACGAGCAATCGGGCCTTCGCGGCGATACCTTCCATCGCGGGCCTCATCGCACCGGCGGGGCATACATCAGCCCGCCATCCTTCCAGAGTGCATTTCTGCCGCGTGCGATCTTGAGCGGCGAGCCCTGGCCGAGATTGCGCTCGAACACCTCGCCGTAGTTGCCGACCGCCTTGATCGCCTCTAGCGCCCAGTCGTTGTCGAGCCCCATGCCGCGCCCATAGTCGCCTTCAAAGCCCAGCAGACGCCGCACCTCCGGGTTTGGCGATAGCGACATCTCGGCGACATTGGCCTTCGTGATCCCGTACTCCTCGGCATTGACCAGCGCATAAAGCGTCCAGCGCACGATGTTGGCCCACCCAGCGTCTCCTTGGCGCACGGCGGGCCCGAGCGGCTCTTTCGAGATGAGTTCGGGCAAGACCTCGTGCCCGGAGGGATCGGGAAGGCGTGTGCGCTCGGAGATCAGCTGCGAGCTATCGGTCGTGAATGCATCACATCGGCCGCTGATGTAGGCGGCAAGCACCTCCACGAGTCGCTCGAAGACAACGGGCCGGAACGTCATGCCCTTCGTCGAGAAATAGTCGGCCACGTTGAGCTCGTTGGTCGTCCCGGTCTGCACGCAGATGCTCGCCCCGTTGAGATCGGCGACCGATTTTGCGAACGAGCCCTTTCTCACCATGAAGGCCTGACCGTCGTAATAGAGGACGCCAGGGAAGTTGAGGCCGAGCGACGTATCGCGGCTCATGGTCCACGTCGTGTTGCGCGCGAGGAGGTCAACCTCACCGGACTGCAAGGCCGTGAATCGCTCCTTGGCATTGAGCGGCACGAACCGCACCTTGCTCGCGTCTTTCAGGACGGCAGCCGCCACCGCACGGCAAAAGTCGGCGTCGAGGCCCGTCCATTCGCCTTTGTCGCCCGGCGCACTGAAGCCCGCGAGCCCTGTGTTGACCCCGCACGCCAGCACGCCACGAGCGCGCACGCTATCCAAGGTTGCCGACTGCGATGCCGTCGCTATGCCAGCTATCATTAAGGGCAAGAGCAGAGCTGCAACAAAAGTCCGGATCAAGGCCGCCCTCGGGGCGGCCATACAGGGGACGCCTGCCCAACGCTCGCATACCGGGCCCCTGGATTGCCGGGCCGAAGCCCTGTCGTGACGACGTGGTGAGCCCGCATATCGAGAAAATGTGCGCGGAGGTGGCATTTGCATGAGTTGGCTCAATGCTTGATGATCTGCGAGAGGAACGCCCGCGTTCGTTCGTGCTTGGGACGCTCGAAAAATTCGGCCGGCGGTCCCTGCTCGACGACCTCGCCACGATCCATGAAGATAACGCGATCGGCGACGGCCTTGGCAAATCCCATCTCGTGCGTGACGACGAGCATGGTCATGCCGCCGCGTGCGAGCTCGATCATCACATCGAGCACTTCCTTCACCATTTCCGGATCAAGCGCTGAGGTCGGCTCATCGAACAGCATGATGCGCGGGTTCATGGCAAGGGCGCGCGCAATGGCGACACGCTGCTGCTGTCCACCCGAAAGCTGGCCTGGAAACTTATGCGCCTGCTCTCCGATGCGAACCCGCTCGAGCAGCTTGATGGCGCGCGCCTCTGCCTCCGAGCGCGGGACGCGGCGGACCCATTGCGGAGCGAGGCACAGGTTGTCGAGCACAGAGAGATGCGGGAAGAGATTGAACCCCTGAAACACCATGCCGACCTCCGAGCGGACCTTCTCGAGGCTTCTGATGTCGCGCGTGAGAACAGTCCCATCGACGATGATCTCGCCTGCCCCGTGCTGCTCGAGCCCGTTGAGACAGCGGATCAACGTTGATTTTCCCGACCCTGAGGGGCCGCAGATGACGATCTTTTCGCCTGGACTCACTTCGAGATTGACATTGCGCAGGACATGAAACGCGCCGAACCATTTATCGACGCCACGCATTGAGATCGCGGCAGCAGCCGCCGCTTCGGATAGCACTGGCGATGGGGTAAGGGGCATCTGCTCTCGTATTTCGTAGGGGCCGCGAGCAAGTATGCCCGAGAGCGGATACTTTTCTCAATGCTTAAGACGCGCGGCGACTATGTAAGGCTTCTGCCCAGCAGCAAAAGCACCCGCCCATTGCTCTCGAGGATGCCTTCCTCGCGAAAACCGTTCGCGAGATAAAATCCTACGTTGCGCATTCCGCGTGCCGTCACGACGTGCACGCCACGGGCACCTGCCTCGCTCGCCCCGGCGACGAACGTTTCCACAAGCCGCGCGCCGAGCCCCAGTCCGCGAAAGCGATCTCCCACGTTGACATGGAGCTGAGCCGGAAAGCGAGCGGTGAGGTGGCGAAGCTCGGCGAAGTGGGGAAGGTCCTGAAACAAGGGGTCGCGCGCAGGATCCCTGAGGCTCCCGACGACATAGCCCGCGACGTGCCCGTCATCCGCAATCGCGACATAGGCATGCGCGGCAAAGTGCATGAGATAGCGCCCGAGCCAGCGCTCCCTGAATGCGAGCCTTGCCCTGTCACTTTCGAATGACTTGGTCTCGCTCGCGCCAAAGAAGATCTCGTCAACCTCGCCAGCGACGCCAGCGCGCTGGCAGACGTCGCCCCATCGATAAATGGCCAATCCCGAGCTCACCCGTGTCACGTGCCGCATATACCAACCGAAGTCTTGACGCAGTTCGTTGGTATTCGCGCGCGGGGTTGGTGGGGCGGCCGCGCGCAAACAAGGGAGCGCGCGGGGTTGGTGGGGCGGCCGCGCGCAAACATAGAAGTAATACCGGCCGGACGCGATAAACTGAAAGTCAAAACTTAGTCCGGCCGGTATTACTCGGCTGCGTAAAGAACGGCGCCAGGAGTTGCCGTAGAGAGCGCCGCCATGGCTGCGGACCAGTAGCGCACGTCGGCTTCCGCGGCGCACCTCTCGCGGCGGAAAACGTCGATCCATTCGCGGATAAGCATGGGATTGTTCTCGGCCAAAGCGGCGAGATCGGCTGGCCGCTTGGAGAGGACAGCACTGGCGAGCCGCTCCAGCTGAAGCCTCTCGATGACTTCAGGGGGCTGAGCGGTACCCTCGACGCGGATTGGGCGCGCTCCAGGCGTGGTAGTGAGCCGGTGTTGTCGCATAGCGGTCACCTCCAGACTTTCTGCAGCATAAGCCGTTTCAGGTCAGAGTTGTGAGCGACTTCAATAGTTGTCCACTGTTCACGGTGTCTTGCACTGCGACATTTACTTGACGCATAATCCGTGTGACGACGGCTTTTGCCGGCGAGACAGCTCGAATCAAGTTGGAAACAATGTCAGTGAGCGCAGGCTTTCTCGAGCTATTGCAGGAAGTACTCACACCACTAGGCCACATCACGGTGCGGCGCATGTTCGGCGGCGCAGGCCTCTATTGCGACGGGCAGGTCTTCGCGCTTGTCGACAATGATACCCTCTACTTCAAGACGGATGAGGCAGGTCGCACCCCCTTCGCGGCCGAGGGCATGGGCCCTTTCGCGTACGACACCAAGAACGGCCCCGGTGCGCTGATGAGCTACTGGCGAGTGCCGGAGCGCTTGCTGGACGAGGGGGATGAGCTTTGCGAATGGGCTCGCCGAGCGATCATCGTCGCCCGCCAGGCACAGGCCAAAAAGAAGCCCAGCTTGGCCAAAAGAAGCGTGGCCAAAAAGATGAAATGAAATTGAGGCCGGATTTCCCTCTCCCGAATCCTGGCCCCATTTTCCGGACAGAACACTCAGTCGTCGAGTATCTCGGCGATTATTCGCTAGCGACCTTCGCCGGACGCGGCGGGCGGCGCAGGAACGCCGGCACGTTGTCGGCAAATCCTCCGGCCGGAGCCGACTGGCCGGACGCAGGCCGCTCGCGCGAACGAGCGGGCCGATCCTCGCGCCGGGGAGTAGCTTCCTGTCGCGGAGCCGTCTCGTGCCGGTGGGCCGGCTGTTGGCGCTCACCACGCGCTGCTCCGTCGCGCTCAGAACCGGCTTCACGCGGCTCACGATCACGACGTTCCCGTTCGCGCCGCGGCTCGCGGGGCCCGCTGGCCGTGGCTGTCGCGTCCCTCGGTTCGCGATGCTCGCGTGGCTCGCGCGCCTCTCGCGGCTCCTGCGGCTTTCGTGGTTGCCGCGCCACATGCTCCTTGGTCTGCTCGCGCACTTCGGCGGATTGCGGTTGTTCGCGTTCGCCTTCTGGACGAGGACGGCGCTCACCACGATGCTCGCTGCTGCCCCGGCCATCCCGCCGTCCGCTGTCACGCGCCGTACCGCGGGCACCACGGCCCCCTCGGCCGCGCCGCCGCTTGCCGGCACCCTCGAAGTCTTGCTCGCTAGGGGGCTCTCCGGTCCAGACGGCCGGCTCGCCGAGCATTTTTTCGATGTCCCTGAAGCTCTTGAGCTCTTCGGGGGTAACGATCGAGAACGCAGCACCCTCACGCCCCGCGCGGCCCGTGCGCCCTATGCGATGCACATAATCGTCCGACTGCCAGGGCAGGTCGAAGTTGAACACGTGCGACACGTCGGGGATATCAAGCCCGCGGGCTGCGACATCGCTCGCGGCGAGGAACGTGATCTCGCCGCTACGGAACTTGTCGAGCGTGTCCATGCGGGCCTTTTGATCCATGTCTCCATGCAGCGCGCCGGCATTGAATCCGTGCTTCAGCAGCGACTTCAGAAGGATCGCGACATCGCGCTTGCGGTTGCAAAAGATGATGGCGTTGCGCACGTTCTCAGTGCTGATCAAACCGCGCAGGATCTCGCGCTTGGCGTAATCCTCGCTCTCGGGCGAGAAGCGGAATTTCTGGGTGATTGTCTTGGCCGTCGTCGCGGGCTTCGCCACCTCGATGCGAATCGGGTCGCGCAGGAACTGATTGACAAGCCGCGTAATTTCCGGCGGCATGGTCGCCGAGAAAAACAGCGTCTGGCGTTTCGGCGGCAGGAGCTTACAGATCTTCTCGATGTCTGGAATGAAACCCATGTCGAGCATGCGGTCGGCTTCGTCGATGACGAGGATCTCGACGCCCATCAGCATCAGGCGCCCGCGCTGGAAATGGTCGAGGAGACGTCCGGGCGTCGCGATCAGCACGTCGACACCACGGTCGAGCTTGCGGACCTGATCGTCCATGGATACGCCGCCGATCAGCAGCGCCACATTGAGCTTGTGATTGACGCCGTACTTCTCGAAGCTTTGCGCCACCTGGGCGGCAAGCTCACGCGTCGGCGCCAGGATCAGCGAGCGCGGCATCCTGGCCCTCGCCCGTCCGCTTTCGAGGCGGGCGATCATTGGCAACACGAAGGATGCCGTTTTGCCCGTCCCCGTCTGGGCAATTCCTAGGACGTCCTGGCCCGCAACGGCGACCGGAATGGCGGCGGCTTGAATGGGCGTCGGGGTCGTGTAGCCGGCCGCTGTGATAGCAGCCTGAACTTTCTGACTGAGCCCAAGCTCAGCGAAGGTCTTTGTTTCCAAAAACGTAGGTCTCCATCTCCGTACTCAGGTCACCGCGCGCTCATCCAGACGAGGACCTCCTTGACGACCCTCTGGGCAAAAAGCGACCCTCCGGGCGCAGCGCGGACTGACGAGAGCGCAGGGGATAGGGGCATGCCTCGAAGGGGCAAATTCAGCAAAGGTCGGGCCAAACCCGAACAAATAGTTCATAGAGCCCCTGCGCTCGAGCCATGAACTTGCTTGCACAGGGCAAGAAAAAAGGCAAGAAAAACCGAGCCTTTTAGTGGTGCACAAACGCCGCATCAGGGGAAAAACTGAATAAATGGCCAAGCCCGTAGGCCTGGCCATTCATCGCTGAAGGTTTGGGCCCTTATTCGTCCATCCACCGGAAGATGAGCGCACCGATGATGGCGCCTGCGATCGGAGCCGCCCAGAAGACCCAGACCTGGCTCAGCGCCTCGCCGCCGGCAAAGATCGCGGGGCCGAGACTTCTCGCCGGGTTTACCGACGTGTTGGAAACCGGGATTGACATGATGTGGATGGCCGTGAGCGCGAGCCCAATGGAGACCGGCGCGAAGCCGGCCGGGGCGGTTGCCCTTGTCGAGCCCATGATGACGATGAGGAAGAAGGCGGTCAGCACGGTCTCGATCAGCGCCACACTCGTGAGGCTCGACTTCAGCATCGAAAGCTCGCCGTAGCCGTTTGCTGCAAACGACGCGGGAGCATTGCCGATAACCGAGAAGATGTAGGACGCAGCCACGGCGCCGAGGCACTGAGCAATGATGTAGGGCACCGCATCTGCAGCGGAGAAGCGCCCCCCAGCCACGAGGCCGATCGTAACGGCGGGATTGTAGTGTCCGCCTGAGATGTGGCCAATGGAGCGGGCGAGCGCCATCACGGTAATGCCGATCGAGAATGCCACGCCGAGAATTCCCGCCGCGCCGGCCGGAGCGCCGAACGAATAGAACGCCGCTCCCAAAATTGATGCCACGAGCATGAATGTGCCGATGAACTCGGCAGCAAGTGCCTTGATGTTCATTGAGTCCGCTCCTGTTCCCCGTGTTGTTCTCTTTGGGCTCGTTCTCAGGCGCAAGCTGACAGTCGAAAACCTCCTGAGAATCACAATCAAGCTTAATAAGAACTATGTGACGCAGGTTCCAACGCGAAACTCATCCACATAAAATGGGCCGCTTTCGATTATTGCGCTGCAGCGTCGTTTCCATGCAGTGCGAGGCCCGTCCAATCGACACGGAGTGTCGCGAACATCACGGCCGTGAGCGCCGTGAAGCCGAGGATCGCACCCGTGAGCAAGGCATAGTCCTCAAGCTGAAGGATGAAATAGAGAAGGCCGTAGAGCAGTAAAAACAGCGCGAGCATGAGTAGTCCGCTCGACGTGCTGCGCAAGGTCTTGCCGACGTAAAGCGACAGCATCCCGCCGGTTGCGACCGACGCTATGGCGTAGGCGGCGAAAAAGCCGATGTGCTCTGACAGGGACAACAACAGCACATAGAAAAACACCATAGCTATACCGACGAAAAGATATTGAACCGCATGCACGCTCTCTCTCGAAAGCAGTTCGAGCACGAAAACACCCATGAACGCCATGGCAAGAAACAATATGCCGTATTTCACCGCCCGATTGACGGCATCATAAAAATCGACGGGCTGATAAAACGAGACGCCGAACTGGTATGGCCCGAAACGGTCGAACCCTGCATCTGCGAGGCTCCAGACGTTTGGCACGCTGCGCGCAAGATGCGGCACGCGCCAGGATGCCTTGAAGCCGTTGACCGATACCTCCCGGTCGACCGGCAGGAAGGCTCCCATAAAGCTCGGGTGCGGCCAGTCTGATGTCAGCGAGACCTTTGTCTCTCTCGCGGCCGGCGCAAACGTAAGCTTGCCTGAGCCACTGAACACGAGATCGGAATGGAAGGTGATCTCCTGGAGCGTGCCATCGCCGCCGAAAGCCGTCTTGGCCGGCCCTAGCTTTGCGTGGATGCCATTGATGTTTATGCCGGGAATGCCGAGGCTCGGCGAAAACGCCAGCGCATCGGTGCCGCTGGCCGCGGTCCCGGGGCCGGTCGCGGAGACGGTGAGCGTCGCGGCTTCCTTAAGCCCTGCCACATCGCTCAGAGCCAACGCGATCGCAGCATCCGCCCAGCGAACCGACCGCGCATTCGGGTCCACGTCCGCCATCGACGGCGGCTCGAAACGGCCATCGATCGAGAGCTTTGAGGAATAGACGCTTACGTCGAAAATCGAGCGGTGCAGTATCTTGGAGGCCGCGCTGCCGGTAATCGAGAGCGCCTCGGGCAGGAATACGGCTCGCCGCTCCTGCAACTCCTCGATCCATTTCTCGCCATCGCGGATGCGAACGCTCACCATGTAGGGAACGACGAGAAACGGGCCGGATAGCTGCTGCTGTCCGCCCCAGGTCTGCGAAACCTCGCTTTGCACCGAATTCGCTCGCTGCTCCCGCTCCGACACGAGCCCGGCGACGATCAGAAGCGGGATCAGCAACAGGAGGATGAGAAAGCAGATGAGGAAAAACTTGAAGCCTGGGCTGCGCCCGATCCGGCCGACCTGCTGAGCAATAGGCGACATGGTATCTTCTCCACCGATGCGGTGGCGAAGACCGTCAGCATGCGAGCGGGCGGAACTATGGCGCGGCGAGGAAGGGACGCGGGTCTTGCGG
This sequence comes from Hyphomicrobium sp., assembly GCA_041659825.1. GTDB lineage: Bacteria > Pseudomonadota > Alphaproteobacteria > Rhizobiales > Hyphomicrobiaceae > Hyphomicrobium_C. The sequence continues at coordinate 61,156 of JBAZXL010000012.1, read as the reverse complement.
TATTGGTGCGGAGCGCGACTTAGCCGGACTTTCCGGCCGCTATCCCGGATTGCCGCCGTTGCGCCGCTGCGAGCCCGATCTGCCCCAAGAGAGGTCTTTGGAGCGCCTGCGCCAGCTCAAATATCGAGATCTTTCGCGAACGCGGCGCGCTCCTGGATGAAGCGGAAGCGTGCTTCCGGCTTCGAGCCCATCAGCGCATTCACCGCCTCGGCGAGCAGGCTCTTGTCGCCGTCGCCCGTCTCGACCCGAAGCATCAGTCGCTTCCTCGGGTCCATGGTTGTTTCCTTTAGCTGCGAGGCGTTCATCTCGCCGAGACCTTTGAAGCGGTTGATCTCGACCTTGGCATTGGACGCGAACTCGCGCTTCAGGATCTCGTCGCGCTGCTCCACGGTCGTCGCATAGAACGACTTTGCTCCGTGCGTCAGCTTGAAGAGCGGCGGTACGGCGAGGAACAGGTGCCCGTTCGAGATCAGCTCCGGCATCTCCTGGTAGAAGAAGGTGATCAGCAGCGACGCGATATGCGCCCCGTCCACGTCGGCATCCGTCATGACGATGACGCGCTCGTAGCGCAGATCCTCGTCGCGGTATTTGCTGCCCGTGCCGGCTCCGAGCGCCTGGATGAGATCGGCGAGCAGCTGGTTCTGCGACAGCTTCGCGGACGACGCGTTGGCCACGTTCAGGATCTTGCCGCGCAATGGCAGAATGGCTTGCGTCTCGCGGTCGCGCGCGCTCTTGGCCGAGCCGCCGGCGCTGTCGCCCTCGACGATGAAGATCTCCGTCCCTGCCGCCTGCTGGATCGAGCAGTCGGCAAGCTTGCCCGGCAGACGCAGCTTGCGCGTCGCCGATTGCCGGCCGATTTCCTTCTCGCGTCGCCGCTTGAGCCGCTCTTCCGCTTGGTCGACGGTCCACTCGAGCAGGCGCGTCGCCTGCTGCGGGCTGTCCGTCAGCCAGTGATCGAACGCGTCCTTCACCGCCGTCTCGACGATGCGGACGGCTTCCTGCGTCGCGAGCTTGTCTTTAGTCTGGCCCTGGAACTCGGGTTCGCGGATGAAAACCGACAGCATGGCCGCCGCCGTGCCCATCACGTCCTCGGCCGTGATCTGCGCGGCCTTCCGATTGCCGACGCGCTCGCCGAATTCGCGCAGGCTCTTGGAGAGAGCCGAGCGGAAGCCGTTCTCGTGCGTGCCACCCTCGCCCGTTGGGATCGTATTGCAGTAGGAGCGGCAGAAGCCGTCCGCATCCGCGACCCACGCCACGGCCCATTCGACGGAGCCGTGCTTGCCCTCGCGCTCGATGTTACCCGCGAAGAGATCCTTGGTGACAAACGTCTGCCCGGCAATCTCCGAGCTCAAATAATCTTTGAGGCCGCCCGGAAAATGGAACACCGCTTCTGGCGGCGTGTCGTCCTTGATCAGGGACGGATCGCAACTCCAGCGGATCTCGACGCCGCCGAACAAATACGCCTTCGACCGCGCCATCTTGAGGAGCCGCGCCGGCTTGAAATGTGCGCCCTTGCCAAAGATCTGCTCGTCCGGCAGGAAGCGCACCTTCGTGCCGCGCCGGTTCATCACGGAGCCGAGGCTTTCAAGCTTGCCCTTTGGCACGCCGCGCGAGAACGTCATGCGGTAGAGCTGCTGGCCGCGCGCCACCTCGACCTCGCAGATCTCGGACAAGGCATTGACCACCGACACGCCGACGCCGTGCAGGCCGCCCGACGTATTGTACGCCTTGCCGTCGAACTTGCCGCCCGAGTGCAGCGTGCACATGATGACTTCGAGCGCGCTCTTGTTCTTGAATTTGGGATGCGGGTCGACCGGGATGCCGCGCCCGTTGTCGACGACCGACAGATAGCCATCCGCGCCGAGCCGAACCTCGATCCACGTCGCATGTCCCGCCACCGCTTCGTCCATCGAGTTATCGATGACCTCGGCGAACAGGTGATGCAGCGACTTCTCGTCCGTGCCGCCGATATACATGCCAGGGCGGCGACGAACCGGCTCGAGGCCTTCCAGCACCTCGATATCGGCTGCCGTGTAGGTCTCTGAGGCGTCTCCAGTCTTGCGGGCGCGATTGGTCTTGTCTGTCATGCTCTGTGTGGTGTTCGAGAAAAGGTGTGTGGTGTTGGCGAAAAGATCAGGCTTTGCTTGGGCCATGCGTTTGCACCCCTTTTGCCCTTCCTCGGGAGCCCGGCGGTCATACGCGGGACAGGGAGCGGCGCGGGCCCGAATCTCGGTGTCGAGCTTGCTAGCAGCGTGACTGGTCGCACGCCCGCCTGTGGATTGGCAAGGGTGGACCCACGATCGCTTCGGACCCTACCAGTCCGAAGCGTGAATCGTCGGTCAGAACAATGGCCAGAGCATGTTCATTCATGCTCTGGCGGTGCCGCAACGCCACAGGGGCCCAGATTTCCACGCTTCGATTCTAACGCAAAAAGTATGACGCGGGGCCCCGCAGGTCATGTGACGCATTTGAGGCCGAGGCCGTCCGCTGCTATCAGGCCCCTGTTGCGAGGGCTCGGAGATCATTCGATGACGAAAGAAGCCGAGGGCGGAGGCGCCCCTCTGGGCAGACTGGCGCGCGGGCTCGCAAATGAGCCCCGATTTCTTATGCTGTTGCCCGGCCTTTTCTGGGCGGGCAACGCCATCGTCGCGCGCAGTGTCGCAGGCGAAATTCCCCCGGTTGCCCTGGCCTTCTGGCGTTGGGCGGTCGGCGCGGCGCTCATTTTGCCATTCGCCTGGCCGCACCTCAAGCGTGATTGCCCCATTATGCTCGGCCGCTGGCCGCTCATGCTCGCCCTCTCGGCGCTGGGCATTGCTGTCTTCAATACCTGCCTCTACATCGCAGCCCATACGACGACCGCCGTCAACATTGTGATGCTGCAATCGTCGATGCCGGTTTTCATCGTCGCCGCTTCATTTATGCTGTTCCGCGAAACGGTGACTCTGCGGCAGGGCGTAGGATTTGCAATGTCGCTCTTGGGCGCGTTGACGCTGATTTCGCACGGTGATCCCGGCGTTTTTGCGCGCTTGGACTTCAAGCCCGGCGATCTATGGATGCTGGTGGCGGTGGTGAGCTACGCCCTCTACACCGCCATGCTGCGGTTGCGGCCTGACGTGCACGGGCTGAGCTTCATCTTCGCGACTTTCTTGATCGGTGCCATCCTCCTCATTCCCATCTACGCCTGGGAGACATGGAGCGGTCATCCGCTGCCGCTGACCGCAAAGTCGATGCTGGCCATCGGCTATGTGGCGATCTTTGCGTCGATCCTGGCCTATATCAGCTTCAACCGCGTGGTCGAGCTTGTCGGCGCCAACACCGCAGGTCTCGTTGCGCATCTCGTGCCCGTGTTCGGGACGATCTTGGCCGTGCTGCTGCTGGATGAGACGCTGCATACCTATAACGGGGTCGGCATCGCGCTCATCGGCCTTGGTGTATGGCTCGCAACACTGCGCCGCGCCGCGTAAGGCCTATTCTTTCTGATCTTTCTTCTTACGCGTGACCAGCTCTGCGATTAGCCGCGGCAATGTCTCGACCTTGCCGTCGAGCGCTTTGATGGCTGTGTCGAGATCGACAGCCTTCGACTCGAAGGATGCGAGCCGCGTATCGATGTCGATAAGCGCGTCGTCGTCCGCTTCAGGCGCGAGTGAGTCCGTTTCGAGCCAATGCATGAGCTCGTCGAAGCGCTTGTCGATGCCCTCGGTGCGCGCATGAAGCGACAGCTGAATGTCGCGAAGCTGGCCCGAGACGAACTCGAAACGGCCATCGAGCTGCGCGAGGCGGGTCTCCGCCAAGTCCAGTCGCCGCTTGAGATCGCGAAGCTCTTTGTCGATATCCATGCAAAATCAGCTAGCACGCCAATATTTCAGTCTTGCGTCTGTCATTCGGCTCCTGTCGTGACGGCGACATTATCGATCAGCCGCGTTTGCCCGAGGTAGGCGGCCGCCAGCACGCGCCCGGGCCGGCCGCTTCCGGGGTCATAGGGTGAAAGCGTCTCGGCGTCGCACACATCGAGGTAGTCGATCTTCGTGAAGCCCGCAGCGATTAATTGGTCGCGCGCTATTGCGGCAGCCGACACCCCACGCGCGACCTCCGAGATCACCCGGTAAAGCTTGGGCGCGATCGCCCGCTCCTCGGCGCTGAGATACCGGTTGCGCGACGAGAGCGCCAATCCGTCCGCCTCGCGCACCGTCGCCAGGCCCTCCACCGCCACTGGCAGGTTCAAATCCCGCACCATTTGGCGAATGACGGCGAGCTGCTGGAAATCCTTCTCTCCGAAAAAGGCCGCATCCGGCGAGACCGCACAGAACAGCTTGCACACGACGGTCGCCACGCCGCCGAAATGCGCGGGTCGAAACTCTCCCTCCAAGGGCAGCGCTGCGCCGGCAACCTCGACCCGCGTCGCAAAGCCGTCAGGGTACATGTCCGCGACCGACGGCGCCCACACGAGATGCGCGCCCGCTCCCCTGAGCTTCGCCACGTCGCCCGCCTCGTCGCGCGGATAGCGGCTCAAATCCTCGTGCGGCGCGAATTGCGTAGGATTGACGAAAATGGAGACGACAACCCGGTCCGCGACCTTGAGGGCGGCCTTGACGAGGGCCAGATGCCCGTCGTGCAATGCACCCATCGTCGGCACCAGCGCCACGCGCGCGCCGGACCGCCGCCACACCGCGACCGCCGCCCGCAACTCCTTTATCGACCTTACCGTATTTGGCATCGCGCCTCTCGTACCCTCTCTCCGCCTGCGGGGAGAGGGAGCCAAGTCCTGTGACTCGTCAAGTCCCGTTGCAGAACTCACAGGCCGTGGTCACATGCTAGAGTGCGAACTAGAGTGCGAAGCCACGACGAATCATGTGTGCTCTGCCGCGGTAATATTAGAGGAAGCCCATGGTCGCGCTGAGACAATCCGAACTTGCTGGCGCCCGCGCGAGCGAGCCCGCCGAGCCACCGCGCGACGAGATTGCAGCCCACCACCTGATCGACGAGACGCGCCTTGTCGGCGGCCTCATCGAGCGCGCCGTTTATTCGGAGGACGAGCGCCGTCGCACCGGTGACATGGCACGCCGTCTCGTGCACGCCACCCGCGAGCGGCAAGCCCAGCATCCCGGCGTCGACGCATTCATGCGCGAGTACGGGCTGTCGAGCGAGGAGGGCATTATTCTGATGTGCCTCGCCGAGGCTCTGCTGCGCATTCCCGACGCCGAGACCGCCGATAAATTCATTACCGAGAAGATCTCTGGTGGCCAGTGGGAGCGTCATCTCGGCCACTCCGAGAGCACGTTCGTCAATGCGTCCACCTGGGGTCTCATGCTCACCGGCCGCCTCATGCGGATCAAGGAAACACGGGCAGCCAATCCATGGGAGTCCCTGAAGCGCCTCGTCGCGCGCTCGGGCGAGCCGGTTATACGTCAGGCCGTGCGCCATGCTGTGAAGCTCTTGGGCGATCAATTCGTGCTTGGCCGCACGATCAAGGAGGCCATCGCGCGAGCCGCCGATTACGAGGCGCGCGGCTACCGGTTCTCCTACGACATGCTGGGCGAGGCGGCCAAGACCGAGCAGGATGCCGAGCGCTACTTCGACCGCTACATGGCCGCCGTCGACGTGGTGGGCAAGGCCGCGGGGCCGCTCTCCACGGTTTTTGCCGATGCGCTGCTCGCCCGCCCGAGCTTATCCGTGAAGCTTTCTGCGCTCCATCCGCGCTTCGAGCCCGGGAAGGAGGCCCGCCTCGAGACCGAGCTGCTCCCCCGGCTCATGACGCTGCTGCGTGCCGCCGATGCCAACGGCCTCGCCATCACTATCGATGCCGAGGAGCAGGAGCGTCTCGAGCCGACGCTGGACCTCTTCGCCAGAGCCTACCTCGATCCCTCTCTCGCCCACTGGTCGGGCCTCGGCATCGCCGTGCAGGCCTATGGCAAGCGCGCCATTCCGGTCATTCGCTGGTTGCGCCGCCTTTCCGAGCGGGGCGCAAAACGCATTCCCGTCCGCCTCGTCAAGGGCGCGTACTGGGATAGCGAGATCAAATGGGCGCAGGAGCGCGGGCTTTCCGATTACCCGGTTCTGACGCGCAAGCTGCATACGGATGTCTCGTACCTCGCCTGCACGCGCTTGCTACTTTCGGAGCAGTCGGCCTTTTACGCGCAGTTTGCCACCCACAATGCACACACTGTCTCCGCAGCGCTCGTGGCCGGAGGGCACACGGACTTCGAGTTCCAGCGCCTGCACGGCATGGGCGAGGCGCTCTATGAGGAGGTCGCAGGCGACGGTAAGTTTGGCCAGCCCTGCCGGATCTATGCTCCCGTCGGCGATCACGAGGATCTGCTCTCCTATCTCGTGCGCCGCCTGCTCGAGAACGGCGCCAATACCTCCTTCGTCAATCGCCTGGCCGACGACGAGGCCCCCGTCGCGCAGATCATCGGCGACCCTGTAGAGATTGCAGAGCAGGAGCGCCTGGAGAGCGCAACGGTCAGGCTTTTAACAAAGCCGCGCGAGATCTATTGGCCTGAGCGCAAGAACTCGCAAGGCGTGCCGCTCACCGACAGGACGGCGCGCGAGACGCTCGTCTCGCAGATGGAAGCCTCACTTGCCGAGCCCTTCTACGTCGGTCCGATCATAGCAGGCGAGGCAACCACAGGCGGTGCCAGCGCGTCCGCAGTGAATTGTCCCCATGACGTCCGCGAGCGCCTGGGCTCGGTGCGGATCGCCTCGCCCGCGCAGGTCGAGGCGGCGATAGCGCGGGCCGCGCGCGCCGCCCATGATTGGGACCGGCTCGGAGGCGCCGCCCGCGGCAAGATCCTCGATCTCGCGGCCGACATGATCGAGCGCGACCGCCCCCGCCTCATGGCCGTGCTCGTGCGCGAGGCCGGCAAGACTTTGCCTGCGGCTCTGGCCGAGGTGCGCGAGGCGGCAGACCTCGTGCGCTATTACGCCCTCGAGGCGCGGCGACTGATGAGCACGCCTGTCGTGCTAAAGGGCTCGACCGGAGAAGCCAATACGCTTGAGCTGCGCGGCCGCGGTCCGTTCGCCTGTATCGCACCCTGGAACTTTCCGCTCGCGATCTTCTTAGGCCAGGTCGCCGCAGCGCTCGCCGCCGGCAACACGGTGCTGGCTAAGCCCGCTGAGCAGACGCCTATCGCCGCATTCTTGGCAACGCAGATCCTGCACGATGCGGGTGTGCCGAAGGACGTGCTGCATCTCATCACGGGCGCCGCCGCCGCCGGCGCCGCGCTCGTCAAGTCACCGCTCGTCAAAGGCGTGGCTTTCACCGGCAGCAATGACGTGGCCTGGGCCATTCAGCGCTCGCTCGCCGATCGCCGCGGCGAAATCGTGCCCTTCATCGCCGAGACCGGCGGCATCAATGCCATGATAGCGGACAGTAGCGCGCTTGCCGAGCAGGTCGTCCGCGACGCGGTCCGCTCCGCCTTCGACAGCGCCGGCCAGCGCTGCTCGGCCGCGCGCGTGCTCTTTCTTCAGGACGACATCGCGAGCCGCACGATCCGCATGTTGATCGGGGCCATCGAATGCCTGGATGTCGGTGACCCGTTTGACTATGCGACCGACGTCGGCCCCGTCATCGATGAAACCTCGCAGGATAGCCTCGAAGCACACAAAATCCGCATGCAGCGTGACGGCCGTGAGCTGATCGATATGCGCTTGCCCGAAGCCAGCCGCGCCGGCACCTACGTCGCGCCGGCCGCCTACGAGATCGAGCGCATGAGCCTCCTCGACAAGGAGGTGTTCGGTCCGATCCTGCACATCGTTCGCTTCGGGCGCGGCCGCATGGACAAGGTCGTCCAGGCCGTAAACGCCTCGGGCTTCGGGCTGACCATCGGCCTGCACAGCCGCATCGGCGCCGTCGCCGACTACGTGGCCGAGCACGCCCGCGTCGGCAATCTCTACGTTAATCGCAATCAGATCGGCGCCGTGCCGGGCGTGCAGCCGTTCGGCGGCGAAGGCCTCTCCGGTACCGGCCCCAAAGCCGGTGGTCCGAACTATCTTGCCCGCTTCGCGACCGAGCGCGTCCGCAGCACCGACGTCACCGCCACCGGCGGCAACGTCGGGCTTCTGACGCAGGAGGCCGCAGGCTTCACGGAGTGATCTCGCGCATTGCACCCGGCCGCTTCGCTCGCCATCTTAACTTCCAGCTTTATTGGCATCTTGTTTTGCTGAGCGAGAGCGGGACCGAGCAGGCGGATCTATGGCCGACGACAGGAAGCCCGTGACGACGGGAGAAAAAGAAAAGGCGGTTCCGGTCCAGCCCTCGCTATCCGAAGGCCGCGCGCCGGCGGCGGCGTCCACCACGGCGGCTGAGGTCGCAGACTTCGTCGCCAAAATGAAAGCGCTCTCATCGGACAATCACGGCAACCGCGGCCGGCTCATCTTCGCCATGGACGCCACCATGAGCCGGGAGCCGACCTGGGACATGGCGCTAGCTCTCCAAGGCGACATGTTCCATGCCGTGAAAGAGGTGGGCGGTCTCGACGTGCAACTTATGTATTTCCGCGGCGCCGAGGAGGCGAGAGCCTCGCGCTGGGTTTCCGATCCAGGCGAGCTGGATCGGCTCATGCGGAAGGTTGCCTGTCACGGCGGCTACACTCAGATCGCAAAGGTGCTCGCACACGCGCGCGTGGAGGCGGCAAAGGGCAAGGTCAACGCGCTCGTCTATGTCGGTGATGCCATGGAGGAGAGCGTAGATGATCTGGCAGGCCGGGCCGGTGAGCTGGCCCTTCATGGCGTGCCGATGTTCCTCTTCCAGGAGGGCAGAGACCCTGATGCCGCCCGTGCATTTCAAGAGCTGGCGCGGATTACAAAGGGCGCCTACTGCACCTTCGGAACAGGTTCCGCCCACGAACTCAGAGCGCTGTTGACGGCCGTTGCGGTGTATGCTGCCGGAGGCCAGAAGGCTCTCCAAGCGCTTTTGGCGAAGCCGGGCGGCGAAGGTGCGCGTCTTCTGCTCGGGCAAATGAAACCATAAGCGCGCACGCTAGGAGACGCATGCAGTTCCTTCTTTTAGGCTTGGCGGCGCTGGTGATCGCGCTGCTGCTCACACAGGCATTTGCGCGCGCCAATGCCGCAGTCATGGCGCGGCAGCTTCGCCTGGCGGGTGGCGCCGTCGCGCTGGGCCTTGCGGCACTCTTGCTCGTCCGCGGCATGATCACGCCGGCGGCAATCCTCGGTATGCTTGGCACGTGGCTCATGGGTTGGCAGGGCCGCTTGCCCTGGGGCGGAGCCGGCACGTCGGGCCCGGCACCCAGGCCCGGTCAGGCCTCCTCCGTCAAGACCGACCACCTCGAGGTGATGCTCGACCACGATACGGGAGCAGTGTCCGGCCGCATTACGAAAGGCATGTTCGCCGGCCGTGCGCTCGATAGCCTGCGCCCCGCCGAGCTGGCGCTTCTCTGGCATGACTGCCGCTTCGTCGATCCGCAGTCGGCGCAGATCGTCGAAGCCTACCTCGACCAGGTTCACCCGACCTGGCGCGACGACGTTGCGCGCGGCGAGCGCGAGATGCGCGATAAGGATGGCCGCATGCAGCCGGCCCAGGCCTATGACATCCTGGGTCTGAAGCCCGGCGCTACGGAGGAGGACGTTCGCCGCGCACACCGCGAGCTGATGCTAAAGCTGCATCCCGACCGCGGCGGCTCGACCTACCTTGCCGCCCAAGTCAACGAGGCGAAAGACGTACTCTTGAAAGAGATCAGCGCTTAGAACCTGCTTATCTAGAACGGAAGCGCGCGCGCTTAATGCGCGCCAGAGCAAATCGCCAAACGGGCAAGCTACTCCGCCTTCATCACGAAGCAGTCGATGGCGAGACGGCGCAGCTCGAGGCAGGTGCTCGACGCAACCTCCTCCTCGAAACGTACAAAGCGGGCGCGGAAAATGCGCCGATCGCCCTTCATTACGGCCATGGTCGCGCTCTGGTGAGCGGCGAGCAGCTTTTCGGCCCGCGTACGAACCAGCGCGAGCTTGGAGCTGGCTTCCTCCACCGTGCCAAAAGCGCCGACCTGGATCTCGAAAACGCGGCCGGTTACCGCCGGAGCCTCGGCGGCATTCGGTGGGGGGCCATTGAGGTGCGAAAGGCTCGAGGCATCCGACGCCAACCCATTGCTCAGCGTCCGTGCCTGCCCCTCGAGCGTAGATGGTGGTCGAGCGCTTGCCGTCTCATCGGCGAGCGCAGCCGCAGCAGGGACCGGTGCCGCGGCGTTCGTCTCTTCGTCTGGTCCTCGGGACATTGCCTCTCGCAGCGCCGTGAGGTCGAGCTTGGGCGACTGCGCCGAAGCTGAAGTACCGGCAGATGCAGGTGGAGGCGGCGGCGGAGCGGTGGTCGGGCCGTCGCTCGCGAGAACGGCCGCGATTTCGTCTTTGCGCGGTTTGAGTGTGGGCTTCGGAGCGGCCGCTATCGCAACGGACTTGACGAGCTGCCTCGCCGGCTTGATCGCTGGCCCCACTACGGCAGCCTTCACGATCGCGACAGGCTTGACGGCAGGTTTCGGCGGCCGCGCGGCGGGTTCCGTATTTGCAACGAGCAATGGTTGCGATTGGCGCGTCTTGACGGTCGATGCCTTCTCGAGCGCATGGAAAAGAAGCGAGCGCATATGTGCGTTTCGCGTATTTGCCGTCGTGCCGCCGAACACCGCGGCCACGAGATGCTTGCCATCGGCCCGCACCGAGGAGACGAGATTGAAGCCAGAGGCGCGTGTATAGCCCGTCTTGATGCCGTCCATGCCGGGAAAGCCGAAGAGCAGCGTATTGTGCGTCCGGTGTACCTTGCCCTTGTACTCGAACTCCTTCAGCGAGAAGAGCTTGTACTCTTCCGGGAAGTCGTCCTGCAGCCGGAGCGCAAGAGTGACCATGTCGCGCGCCGTCGTGATTTGCCGATTATCCGGCAGGCCCGACGCATTCACAAACCGCGTCGACGTCATGCCGATCTGGCGCGCGCGCTCATTCATCAGGCGTACGAAATTCGCCTCCGTGCCGCCGATTTGCTCGGCGATCGCGACCGCCATGTCATTTGCGGACTTGGTGATGAGCGCCTTGATCGCGTCCAGGAGCTCGATTTCTTCACCAACTGCGAGCTCGAGCTTCGAAGGGGCGACAGAGACCGCCTTTTCGCTGACGGTAAGCTTGCTCGAGATGCTCAATCGCCGCGCAGCGATTTCGCTGAAGGCCATGTAGAGCGTCATCATCTTAGTGAGCGACGCCGGATGCCGCGGTGCGTCGGCAAACTGCTCGTGCAGAACCGCGCCTGTATTGGCGTCGACCACGAGGGCGGCCTGCTTGACGTCGGCAAGCGCCCGTCCGGATGCGAGCCCTGCGGCGCACACGACCAGCACGCCAGTGGCGAGCACGCCCACGAAGAGCGCTGCAATGGCCGAAAGCTTCGCCAAATGCTCCCCCGTTAGATGACCATCCAAGACGACGGTTTAGTCCTGATCGGCTTGCCCCGCCCTGACCGCCGTGACGCAACTAGTTTACCATAGAACGAAGAGACTTGAGCCCGCTGTTCTTTTTAGGGCGTCATTACGACGGCACGATGCGCGCCGCACGGGAAGCTGGGTAACTGATCTGTCCTGCCACAGCGTTAACGATCAATCCGCTTGTGCGCCGCAGCAAAAGCCTTGTAAAATGCTGCGCCGCTCCTAAAATAAAGTATTGGCCGCGTTGCGTAGAGAAGTTTAGCCACGAGCAGGGACGACAGATGAACAACATCCAAGACATGCAGAAGCTCAGCCAAGCCAACGTTGAGTCCGCCGTCAAGCTATTCGGTGACTGGAACAAGAGCTGGCAGGCGATCGCCGCCGAGATGACCGATTACTCGAAGCGCGCCTTCGAGGACGGAACGTCCACCTTGGAGAAGCTGATGAGCGCCAAGTCGCTCGAGCAGGCCGTCGAGATCCAGACCAGCTTCGCCAAGCGTGCATATGATGACTATATGCACCAGGTGACGAAAATTGGCGGCATGTACACCAATCTCGCCAAGGACGCCTATAAGCCGGTCGAAAAGGCGATGCAGGCCGGTCGCTAACCGCCCGTTGGCCCGTCTGGCCCTTTGGCTGGTCGAAAGGCCCGCGCTGGCGGCGGCTCGCAGATCGTCGATCCAAGGGGCCCAAGCGCGCAAACGCCGGGCCTTTTTTATACTCGGCCTGCGCCTATCCTCATTTCGCCGAAAAGGCACGATCACCTAGCCCGATCTATTCACCACGCAACGCGCCGGCACGGAGGCAGAAATGACGAACGGCCAGGAAAGATGGGAGAGTCGTAGCCGATCTACGGCCGACCAGCTTGACGCAGCCGTTGGTCATTTCTGCCCCGCCCATCCATCAAGCCGGAGGCGTGTCTTCGACAGTAAGGGTCGCGCCTGGCGGGCGCCCCGGTTCGTCATGTTGGAAACATGCTTGCGGCATGAAGGGCTCAACCGTAGCTTTGGCTACGCTTGTCGCCCTTCTCCTGCCGGATGCGCGCCGCCTAGCGCGATGACGGCACGTTCCGTGGTGGATAGCTCGGGCTAGAAGTGCATCCAGTACGCTCCGACATGCGTTCTAGGAATTGCTGGCGCAAGGAACCTGCGTAAGAATGCGTCTGATCCGGCCGATGTTCGGCAGAGGGTGATCGGCTTAGGGCATACTCAGGCGTTACGGACACGATGATACGCGAAGCGAAAACAACGATGGCGGGCAAAAACGGTGCGGGTAACGATCGCGGCAACGGGCGCGAGGACGAAGGCAAAACCGGCCTCGTTACAAAGGCTCGTCCCAAGACGAAGAAGCCGTCCCTTTACAAGGTCCTGCTTCTGAATGACGATTATACGCCGATGGAGTTCGTTGTGCTCGTGCTGGAAAAGTACTTCAGCAAGGGCCGCGAGGAGGCGACTCGCATCATGCTGCATGTCCACCACAAGGGTGTCGGCGTGTGCGGGGTCTTTACCTACGAGGTCGCCGAAACAAAGGTGACGCAGGTTATGGACTTCTCGCGGCAGCATGGCCATCCTTTACAGTGCACCATGGAGAAAGAGTAGGTCAGACGTGCCATCCTTCTCAAAGAGCCTCGAACAGTCCCTTCACCGCGCACTCGAGTACGCCAATGAGCGTAGTCACGAGTTTGCGACGCTGGAGCACCTCCTCGCCGCGCTGATTGACGACCGTGATGCCGCGGCAGTCATGCGTGCCTGCAACGTGGACCTGGACCAGCTCCGGCTCCGCGTCGTCGAGTATCTCGATAGCGAGCTCGGCAACCTGGTCCACAAGGGCTCGGCCGAAGCTTCGCCGACCAACGGCTTCCAGCGCGTTATCCATCGCGCTGTGGTGCATGTTCAATCATCGGGCCGCGAAGAGGTAACTGGCGCGAACGTGCTGGTCGCCATCTTCGCCGAGCGCGAGAGCCACGCTGCATTCTTCCTGCAGGAGCAGGAGATGACGCGCTTCGATGCCGTCCAGTACATCAGTCACGGCATAGCCAAGCGCGCCGGCATGACCGAGCCGAGAGGAGTACGCGGAGTGGACGACGAGCAGGCGAGCGAGGCGGGTGAGGAGAAGAAGCCGGGCCAGGACGCGCTCAACACCTACTGCGTGAACCTCAACAAGAAGGCGCGCGACGGCCGCATCGACCCGTTGATCGGCCGCGAGCAGGAGGTGCTGCGCACCATCCAGGTGCTCTGCCGCCGTCAGAAGAACAATCCGCTGTTCGTCGGCGACCCCGGCGTCGGCAAGACGGCCATCGCCGAAGGCCTTGCCCGCAAGATCATCCGCGGCGAGGTGCCCGAGGTCTTGAAAAGCGCCACCATCTTTGCCCTCGACATGGGCGCGCTGCTGGCAGGCACCCGCTACCGCGGCGACTTCGAGGAACGCCTGAAGGCCGTGATGAAGGAGGTCGAGAACTATCCCGGCGCCGTCCTTTTCATCGATGAGATCCACACCGTGATCGGCGCAGGTGCAACTTCGGGCGGCGCCATGGACGCGTCGAACCTCTTGAAGCCCGCTCTTCAATCCGGCACGGTTCGCTGCATCGGCTCGACCACGTACAAGGAGTATCGCCAGCACTTCGAGAAGGACCGCGCCCTCGTCCGCCGCTTCCAGAAGATCGACGTCAAGGAGCCGACGATCGAGGATAGCATTGCGATTCTGAAGGGCCTGAAGCCCTACTTCGAGGAGTTCCATAAGCTCAAGTATACGGGCGAGGCCATCAAGGCCGCCGTCGAGCTTTCAGCGCGCTACATTCATGACCGCAAGCTGCCCGATAAAGCGATCGACGTGATCGATGAGACGGGTGCGTCCCAGATGCTGGTGCCCGAGGCGAAGCGCAAGAAGAAGATCACGGTGAAGGAGGTCGAGGCGACCGTCGCCACCATGGCGCGCATCCCGCCGAGGACCGTCACCAAGTCAGACGCTGAGGTCCTCGGCAATCTCGAGAAGGATCTGAAGCGCCTCGTGTTCGGCCAGGACAAGGCGATAATCGCCCTCTCCGCCGCCATCAAGCTTGCACGAGCAGGCCTCCGCGAGCCGGAGAAGCCCATCGGCTCCTACCTCTTCTCCGGCCCGACCGGCGTCGGCAAGACCGAGGTTGCAAAGCAGCTGGCCGCCCTCATGGGCGTCGAGCTGCTCCGCTTCGACATGTCGGAATACATGGAGAAGCACACCGTCTCCCGCCTGATCGGCGCGCCTCCCGGTTACGTCGGCTTTGATCAGGGCGGCCTGCTGACGGATGGCATCGACCAGCATCCCCATTGCGTTCTACTCCTCGATGAGATCGAGAAGGCGCACCCGGATCTGTTCAACATCCTGTTGCAGGTCATGGATCACGGCAAGCTCACCGACCACAACGGCAAGCAGGTCGATTTCCGCAACGTCATCCTGATCATGACGACCAACGCCGGCGCAACCGACATGGCCCGCCCGCCCATGGGCTTCGCCCGTGAGCGCCGCGAAGGTGAGGATACCGAGGCCGTCAATCGCCTCTTCACGCCGGAGTTCAGGAACCGCCTCGACGCGGTCATCCCGTTCGCCGGCCTACCACCGGAGGTCATCGCCAAGGTCGTTGAGAAGTTCATCTTCCAGCTCGAGGCGCAGCTTGCAGATCGCGGCGTGGTCATCGAGGTGTCGGAAGGCGCCATGACCTGGATCGGCGAGAAGGGGTATGACGAGAAATTCGGCGCCCGGCCGCTCGCACGCGTCATCCAGGAGTACATCAAGAAGCCGCTGGCCGATGAGCTTCTGTTCGGCAAGCTTGAGAACGGCGGCACCGTCAAGGTGCTTGTCCAGGGCAAGGGCGAAGATTCGACCCTCACCTTCGATTTCATCCCTGCCGATCCCTCGAAGAAGGTGAAGTCCAAGGATGAGGAGGATGAGGAGGACGACGAGACGGAAGCAGCTCTCGCCGACGCAACTCCTCGCAAAGCTCTCCCGGGCCCTAAGGACAAGAAGGACAAGCCGACGCGACCAGCTGGCGCCGTCCCAAGCGTCCCGAGGAAGAAGGACGAGTGAGAGACATGAGAAAGGGGACAGACCAGCCGGTCTGGCCCCTTTTTTGCGGATCGATTGTCTAAGTTTCCGCGCCTAGAGCGCGTGTGTTAAGCTGCATTGCATGAACGCACTCCCGAAACAGCGCATGACGTCGGACGAGTTTCTCGTTTGGGCTGAGCAGCAGCCTGAGAAGCACTACGAGCTGTTTCGCGGCGAGGTGTTCAAGATGTCGGCCGAGAAGGCTGACCACGCGCGCGCTAAGCGCCGTGCGGCCAATCTCCTCGAAGCCGGAATAAAGCGCGCAGGCGCCGCCTGTGAGGCGTTTGTTGACGGCCTCTCCGTCATGATCAACGAAACGACCACCTACGAGCCGGACGCACTCGTGAACTGCGGACCGCGTCTTCCAGGCAACGCGCTGTTCGCCCCGAGCCCGGTCATTGTCGTCGAAGTTCTATCGCCATCAACGCAGAATATGGACAAGACCGTGAAGGTTGCCGACTACCTCGGCGTTCCCTGCATTGCGCATGTGCTGATCGTCGATCTCGAGCGCAGAGCAATTCACCACTACCGCCAAGCGGCTCCCGGCAAGGCTGAGATCATAATCGTACGCGACGGCTCGCTCAATCTCGATCCTCCCGGCCTCACTCTAGCTGTGTCAGACTTCTTCGACGATCTGTGAGACGCCACGGCCCCACTACTCCGCCGCCTCTTTCGAGTAGCCGTATTTCTCGTTGAGCTTCTCGATCAAACTCGCCGCCGCCTTCGGAATGTTCGTGCCGGGCCCGAAAATCGCTTCCGCGCCGGCGGCATGCAGCTCCTCGTAGTCGTGGGGCGGGATAACGCCGCCAACGACGACCATGATGTCGTCGCGGCCGTCCTTGGCAAGCGCGGCCTTGAGATCCGGCACCAGCGTCAAATGCCCAGCCGTCATGGTTGAGACGCCGATCACGTGCACGTCGTTCTCGACCGCCTGCCTTGCTGCTTCGTCCGGCGTCGCGAACAGTGGTCCGATGTCCACGTCGAAGCCGAGGTCGGCGAACGCAGACGCGATCACCTTCTGGCCGCGGTCATGGCCGTCCTGGCCCATCTTGGCGATGAGGATGCGCGGACGCCGGCCGTCCATCCTCTCGAAAGCCGCAGCCATCGCGATCACGCTGCCGACATCGTCATTCACAGCCCCAGCCTCCGATTTGTAAACGCCCGAGATGGTGCGGATCTCGGCGCGATGCCGCGTAAAGACCTTCTCCATCGCTTCTGTCATCTCGCCGACCGTTGCCTTCGCCCGCCCGGCCTTGACGCAGAGATCGAGCAGGTTGGCGTTGCCCTGAGCGCCCTCCGTCAGGGCCCGTAGCGCAGCCTGCGTCTCAGCCTCGTTGCGCTCGCCGCGCAGCCGCACGAGCTTCGCGATCTGCTGCTCGCGCACCGATTTGTTGTCGATCTTGAGCAGTTCGACCTCGATATCGCTCGAGGTGCGCAGCTTGTTCACGCCGACGATCGTCTGCCGGCCGGAATCGATGCGCGCCTGCGTGCGCGCGGCCGCCTCCTCGATTCGCATCTTCGGGATGCCCGCCGCGATGGCCTTGGCCATGCCACCGAGCTTCTCGACCTCGTCGATATGACGCATGGCCTTGAGCGCCAGCTCGTAGGTGAGCCGCTCGATGAAATGGCTGCCGCCCCACGGATCGATGACGCGCGTCGTGCCGCTCTCCTTCTGCAGGACGAGCTGCGTGTTGCGAGCGATGCGCGCCGAGAAATCCGTGGGCAGCGCGATGGCTTCGTCAATGCCGTTCGTGTGCAGCGACTGGGTATGGCCCTGCGTCGCGG
The DNA here is from genome assembly GCA_041659825.1 of Hyphomicrobium sp. GTDB lineage: Bacteria > Pseudomonadota > Alphaproteobacteria > Rhizobiales > Hyphomicrobiaceae > Hyphomicrobium_C. The sequence continues at coordinate 43,883 of JBAZXL010000012.1, read as the reverse complement.
CCATCGCCTCGATGCAGGTCCGCGTCGCGTTGTTGAAGATGTCCTGCGCCGTGAGGCTCCATCCCGACGTCTGGGAATGCGTGCGTAGCGAGAGCGAGCGAGCGTCCTTCGGCGCGAACTCCTCCTTGATCAGCTTCGCCCAGAGAAGACGCGCCGCGCGCATCTTGGCGATCTCCATGAAATAGTTCATGCCGATCGCCCAGAAGAACGAAAGCCGCGGCGCGAACGCGTCGATGTCGAGGCCGGCCGCGACGCCCGCACGCGCGTACTCGATGCCGTCTGCGATCGTGTAGCCGAGCTCGAGATCGGCCGTCGCCCCGGCCTCCTGCATGTGATAGCCGGAGATCGAGATCGAGTTGAACTTCGGCATGCCCTTCGACGTATAGGCGAAGATATCCGAGACGATGCGCATCGAAGGCGCGGGCGGATAGATATAGGTGTTCCGCACCATGAACTCTTTCAGAATGTCGTTCTGAATGGTTCCCGCGAGCTTGGCTGCCGGAACGCCTTGCTCCTCTCCCGCTACGATGAAGAGCGCGAGTACCGGAAGCACCGCGCCGTTCATGGTCATCGACACGGTCATGTCCTGCAGCGGGATGCCGTCGAACAGCGTGCGCATGTCGTAGATGCTGTCGATCGCGACGCCCGCCATGCCGACGTCGCCTCGCACGCGCGGGTGATCGCTGTCATAGCCGCGGTGCGTTGCAAGATCGAACGCGACCGAGAGGCCCTTCTGGCCAGCCGCGATGTTGCGCCGGTAGAAGGCGTTGCTGTCCTCGGCCGTTGAGAAGCCGGCGTACTGGCGGATCGTCCACGGTTGCGTGACGTACATGGTCGGGTAGGGGCCGCGCACGTAAGGCGCAACGCCGGGCCAGGTATCGAGAAAATCGAGGCCCGCCGTATCGGTGCCCGTATAGACGGGCTTAACTGGGATGCCCTCGGGCGTCGTCCACGTCTCGCCCTCTGAGGCAGATACTGGGGCTGCGGCCGGTGCCGCGCCATCGAGGTCGATCTTGGTAAAGTCAGGAATGATGGTCACGGGACTTTGCCTTCAGTTTGGATCGGAAAGAAGATGAGTGCCGGCATAGATTTCGGCGATCGCAAATTCAGCGCCAATGCTCTCGAGGTGCACGGTCCCGCCAGTCTCGATATCGGCGGGATCAGCTGGCCAGTCGCCGTTCTCATTGCGGCGAAGCAGCTCCGCCTTCATGCGCGTCGAATGAACAATCATAATTTCGCGAACGCTCGGCAGCGTGGCATAGGCGCGTACGTTCTCGTAGGTATCGTTGGCATTGCCCGGCGACAGAACCTCGATGAGAAGGATCGGGTTCGGTGTCATGATCTCTCCAGCCTTGTTGGGACTGCATGTGACGCCAAGATCGGGAATGCGAAAATTCCACTCGGCACGAACGCGGGGCTGCACGCCCAAAGCGCCAACCACGCGGCATGACGACTTGCTTTGTTTCAGATGTTGCCAGATGAGCCCCGTGAGGTTGCTGACGATCGTGTTATGGGTGTCGCTGCCGGGGGCCATCGCCCTGAGCACACCATCGACCAGCTCATAGCGCGTAGACGTACCATCGCCCGGCCAGTCGATGAAATCGGCGACCGTCATCATGGGCGGCAAACTGAGTTGGGCTGTGTTCACCTGAGCACTCCAGCGTCTCAGCATAGCATAAGAATGACAGCCATCGCGGCTCCCGCAAGCTTAACCAGCAATCCCGAGCTTCACCTGCAACCCGGCAAGTGTCGCGACCGCATCCGCGCCGGCGACGAGAAATTGGTCGACGCCGGCGGCGCGAAGAGCCGCCTCGCTGTCGCCCGGTCGTCCGGCCATCAACACGAGCTTGGCGCCGGAGGCCTTGAGCGCCTTCGCCGCAGCTTCCGCATGCTCCGCGTAAAGCGCGTCGGACGAGCAGATGCACGCGGTGGCCGCACCGGACGCCTTGAACGCCACTGCCGCGTCCTCAGCATCCTTGTAGCCGTCGCTCGTGAGCGCGTTGAGGCCGCCGGCTGCTAGGTAGTTCTTGACCCATGTCGAGCGCAGCGTGTGGTCGATCACAGCGCCGATGCTGGCGAGGAAAACGTCTGCCGTCTTGCCGGTCTTCGCCTGATGCGCATCGGCCTTGTCGCGTAGTGCTTCAAATGGCGCGCCGAGCCGCTCGGCTTTCAGCCGTTTGACCGAGACTGCAGGGTTGGAACTTGCCGGAATACCACCGCTCCACGGCTCGACATTGACGCCGTCGTCACCCAACAGCGGAAACGCCGACACGCCCGTGACCTCGATCCGCCCCGTTGCGACCGCCTTGGCCCGCGCCTCGGCCGATTTCTCGATCTCATCTTGGACAAAGCCCGACCTGAGCGCGACTGCCATCCCGCCCTTCGCCTCGATCTCTTGGAAGACCGCCCATGCCTTATGCGCGAGACTGTCGGTCAGCCGCTCGATGTACCAGGAGCCGCCAGCGGGATCGACGACGCGACCCAGGTTCGATTCCTCCTGCAGCACGATCTGAATGTTGCGTGCCACGCGGCGCGTGAATGAATCAGTCTGACCAAGCGCATAGGTAAACGGCAGAACGACGATGGCATCGGCCCCGCCGAGCACAGCGCCAGCCGTCGCGATCGTCGTGCGCAAGATGTTGGTCCAGGGGTCCCGCTTTGTCATCATTCGCCAAGAGGTCACGGCCGTGATGTTGAGCGACCGGGCCGATTGGCCCACGCCACAAGCCTCACCCACCCTCCAGACGAGACGGCGCGCAGCTCTGAGTTTCGCAAGTCCCAGGAACTGGTCCGCATCGACTGCAAGCGCGACAGCGATCTTGGGCAGGGCAGCGGACGGTGCAATCCCATGCTCCGCGAGCGCCCTGAGATAGGCGGTGAGCGTTGCGAGCATCGCCCCAAGCTCCTGAGCCTCGGTAGCCCCGGAGTTGTGATAGTGCACCCCATCGGCGAGCATGGCCGTGACGCCCGACATGTCCTGCGCGGTCTTTACGAGGCCCGCTGCACTCGCGAGGTTCTCCTCGATGGGCGTGCCGAGGCTGCCGCCAGCCGCCAGTGTGCCGAGCGGATCGATATTGAAATGGCCGCGCCGATGTTCAGATGAAATGCCTTTTTCGTTCCAGAGAGCGATGAGCTTTTTGGCGGCAGGAGCCGCGTTCTCCCCCGCAACCAAGGCCACGCCGGCGTAGTCGAGAAGCACGCCATTCAAAGACTTGGAGAGGGCGTCTTCTGTAAGCGAAAGCCCCGAGCTACCGGGCGAAGCAATGTGCAGTGCAATCGAGTTTGCTCCGCCCGCCAAGTCCTCGAGGATGGCACGATTGACTGTGTCGGGATCGCTACCGGAATGAAACTGCCGGATGTCCCAACCAAGGCCCTTTGGGCTTGCTGAGGTCCCCCGTGTAAAGGGCGCGACGCCCGGCATTTCTCCGTCGCTCGCCGGTAAGGCGTCGCCGCGTACATAGATCGGCTCGACCCTGAGGCCGTCCTCGGTCTTCGAGATGAGCTTCTTCTCGAAATCGGCGCCCTTGATAGCCTTGTCGACGAGGGCGAGCCACTGCTCGCGGCTCGCCGCCTCGAAATCTGCCGCAAGCTTCACTTCATGCGCATTCATGTGCGTCTGGCACCCGCTTTGACCTGTCACCAATGGGCAGCGCGAGACGGGGCGCTGCCGCCTTCATAAAATCTATAAGGAATAGAGCCGCAAGGCGCACGCGGAAATCTCCGTTGCAACTCCGCCGCGACGGTTCGGCGCGCCGGAAAAGTGAGCGTCGCACGCCGATTTGTCGACCTTCTGGCCTTTCCCCAGCTTGACGAAGAGGCGCATGCAACCGAGTTTGCAAACTTGAGCAGCCTCGTGCAAAGAGGTCCGTAAGCTTGGTGGTTCGAGTCGCCGCCCCGGTCTTGTTGCAAAAAAGGGGAAACTGACCGAGCCCGGACAAAGTGAATTCGGAGAGCGTGATGAGCCAATCGGTGCTTGTAGACGGCAAGATCTTCATCGGCAGCAGCGCCAAGCCGCAATACCTCGAGCTACGTTACGCCAACCGGCACGGATTGATCACCGGCGCCACCGGCACCGGCAAAACAGTGACACTCCAGGGACTTGCCGAGGGCTTCTCCGCAGCGGGCGTCCCGGTTTTCGCGGCCGACATCAAAGGCGATCTCTCGGGCATTGCAGCCGTCGGCGAGCCGAAGGACTTTCTCGTGAAACGTGCGGCCGACGTCGGCCTCGGGTCTGATTGGCAGCAACGGGCATACCCGTCCATCTTCTGGGACGTCTTCGGACAGGAAGGCCACCCGATCCGGGCCACTGTGCTCGACATGGGGCCTCTTCTGCTCTCGCGCATGCTGGAGCTGAACGAGGTGCAGGAAGGCGTCCTCAACATCGCCTTCCGCGTCGCCGCGGACGAGAAAATTCCGGTCCTCGACCTCAAGGACCTGCGCGCCATCATCACCAACGTCGCCGAGCGCTCGAAGGAGCTGCAGTCGAAATACGGTAACGTCGCGACGACATCGGTTGGCTCCATTCAGCGCCGCTTGCTCGTGCTCGAGGAGCAGGGCGCCGGCCAGTTCTTCGGCGAGCCTGCGCTCGACATCATGGACTTCATGCGCGTCGCGCCCGACGGACGCGGCGTCATCAGCGTTCTCGCCGCCGACAAGCTCATGGAGAAGCCGCGTCTCTACTCGACGTTCCTCCTTTGGATGCTGACCAAGCTCTGGCAGACGCTGCCCGAGGCTGGCGACTTGCCAAAGCCGAAGCTCGTCTTCTTCTTCGACGAAGCGCATCTTCTCTTCAATGATGCGCCGAAGGCGCTTCTTGAGCGTATCGAGCAGATTGCGCGCCTGATCCGCTCCAAGGGCGTGGGCATCTATTTCATCACCCAGAACCCGCTCGACGTGCCGAATACTGTGTCGGCTCAGCTAGGCAACCGCGTCCAGCACGCCCTTCGCGCCTTCACGCCGCAGGAGCAGAAGGCCGTGAAGGCCGCCGCCGAGACCTTCCGTAAGAACCCCGCGCTCGACACCGAGCGCGTCATTCTCGAGCTGAAAGTTGGCGAGGCGCTCGTTTCGATGCTCGAGAACAAGGGCGAGCCCTCGATCGTCGAGCGCACGCTGATCCGCCCACCGGAGGGCCGCGTCGGCCCCGTTACGAAGGACGAGCGGCAGAGCGTCATCGAGTACAGCCCCGTCTACGGCAAGTACGAGGAAACGCTCGATCGCGAGAGCGCCCACGAGATTCTGAGCAAGCGTACCGAGGCGGCCGCCACCGAAGCCGATGCGGGCGGTGGCTGGGGCGACATAATTTTTGGCGGTAGCGGCGCAGCGCCCGGCAAAAAGGGCGGCCGCCCGACGCAGGGCATGGGCGAAATGATTGGCAAGGAACTGAAGCGCTCGATCTCGCGCACGGTTGCCTCGACGATCAAGAGCATCATCGTGAAGTCGATCACCGGCCGCAGCCGCTAGAGAGCCTGATCGTTCGAGATGGAAGCCGCAAGCTTCCATCGAGAGCGTGAATCAGTCTCTCAAACAAGAGCCTTGCCTGATCGTTCGAGATGGAAGCCGCAAGCTTCCGGCGAAAGGGCGAGCAAAAGCGCAAGCGGGCTCCCAATTCACATAACCGGGCCGCCGAAGCGAGAGCTAACGGTTATTTACGCGACCCATGTCATGGCCGGGCTTGACCCGGCCATCCAGGGGTCGCAAGCTCAACGATGTGATTTGCTGCGCGAGCGATGGCCTCTCGGTGCTGCATCGCTTGGACCGAGGCGAGGAGCATGGCGCGCATCCTTATTTGTCATGTACCGAAAGACGGCGCGACCGCGCGCGAGCTCGGCGCGACGCTCATGGGCCGTGGCCACTATGTTTCGTTCGACGGAGAGCCTGATGTCGCGCGCGCCGATCGCACCGCGCGGGTGCGCCAGTTCGAGGCGGTCATCGTCGTCTGGACGGAGTATTCGCTGGCGAGCGCCGGCCTCGCCGACATTGCCCGCGAAACGCTGCCGCTGAACATTCTCGTACCCATCCGCTCTGAGAGCGTCGACGCGGCGGGCCTTCCGCTCATTTTTCGCAAGCTGAACATGCTCGCGCCCCGCGACGTCGACGCGATAGCCCGGCTCGTCGCGCGGCTGAGCACGGCCGCGTCCTCGCTGAAGGAAATGGCTGTGCGCGACGCACAGCGCAAAGACGCTGAGGAGCTTGAGCGAGCCGCGACACCGGCAATTGGGATCGAGCGGCGTCAGGCAACGCCTACCCGCACGGAAACGTCTCCGGTAACGCATGCTGAGGCGCCCGGCGGCAGGTCACAACCGCTTCGCCGTCTCGATCTGCCCGAGGTCAATCCCCAAACGCCTGCCCCGGATACCACCCAGCGTCAGGTCGTCACCGGGCACCAATCAGGTCCCTCCCTGCCTAATTCTGACTATGCGGAGCCGGCCAATGCGGAGCCAGCGCAACCGGCGAGGGTTCCCATTTATGTCCGCCCAGAGCCTCCGGCGGCCCCGACCGCCTCCGCGCAGGATCTCGCTCAGCTTCTGAATGCCGGGCTCCTCATAACCCAGATTCCACGCGCCATGTGGCATGGCGAACCTTTGACCATCGAAATTCAAATCGACAAGCAGGTACTAGCCAGCTCCACTGCCGCGGTCCTTCCGCATGAGCGCGGCCCTCGAGAGCGAGGCCGCGCCGCGCTGCCGTCCGCCGAACGGATCGTTATCGAGACGCTTTCAATCAGCCTCTATGGCCTCGGCGACGCATTCGAGATCGAGCGCCAGTCGGAGCGCACGCAGTTCGTGAGCGAGCGGTTTGCGATCGCGGAAGGACGTGATCCAGGTAGCTTTGGGCGCTGGGCCTGGCTCGTGACGCCGCGCACGGCGGGCGACCAGGAGTTGGTCGTCCGGGTCTCGGCCCTCCTGCGGGATCGTCGTGGCGTGCCGACCCCGGTGTCGCTGCCGGACCGCCGTTTCCCCGTATCCGTGCAGATACCGGAGGGGGTCTCCGTTGCGTCGACGCTAGCCGGGTGGCTGCGCCGCTGATGGATTCTGATTGATTTCTATCAAGCGCAGCGCGTGCCCAATCGCTAGGCTACGTCGATCGCCTCAAGGAAACATGCAATGCCAAGGCCGGCCGCGACAGCCCTACTACTGCTTGCATTTGCGGCTCTACTTGTCAGCCAGCCAGCGCCAGCGCCAGCGGCAGAGCAGCCAGCGCCTGCGGCAGAGGAGGGCGCTGGCGATGTGGCGCGCGGCCAGGCCATAGCGACTGAGAATTGTGCCCGCTGTCACGCCGTCGGACTAGAGGGACAAAGCTCGCACGAGAAAGCGCCGCCCTTCCGCACGCTTCTCACGAAATATCCGGTCGAAAATCTCGCCGAAGCACTCGCCGAAGGCATCGTCTCCGGCCATCCAGACATGCCCGCGTTCGTATTTCAGCCACCCGAGATTGAGGCGTTCCTCGCCTACCTTGAAAGCTTACGGGTGGCGAAGTAGTCAAGTATCAGGCCAATCAAGTATCAGAGTGATCGACCGTAAAGTTGATCAAGCATTGAGTTGATCAAAGCCCCTCTCCCCAATAGCATCATCAGGGAGAGGGGATGGACGTTAGCCCATCATTTGCTCGACGTACTCCCAATTGACCAGGTTATCGAACCAGGCTTCGAGATATTTCTGCCGCGCATTGCGATAATCGATGTAATAGCTGTGCTCCCAGACATCGCAGCCGAGAATAGGTTGAGCGCCATGCATCAACGGGTTCTCGCCATTCGGCGTCTTGGCGACCTCGAGCTTTCCATCGCGGATAGCAAGCCAAGCCCAACCGGAGCCGAACTGCGTCATTCCGGCATTGATGAAGTCGGCGCGCAGCTTGTCGTAGCCACCAAAGTCCTGGACGAGTGGCGTGAGTGCGCCGGGAAGCTTAGTGCCGCCGCCGCCCTTCTTCATCCAGCTCCAGAAGTGGATGTGATTGTAATGCTGGCCGATGTTGTTCACCAGGCCCGCATTCTTGCCAGCGAATGCAGCCTTGCAGATCTCTTCGATCGACTTGCCCTCGAGACCCGAGCCGACGATCAGCTTGTTGCCGTTGTCGACATAGGCCTGATGATGCTTGTCGTGATGAAACTGCAGGGTCTCGGCCGACATATATGGCACGAGGGCGTCGTAGGAATAGGGGAGGTCAGGGAGCTTGAATGTCACGGGCGCGATACTCCGTCTCGAGCGGTTACGTGTCGCCAATGACGTAACGGGTCGGACGGTTCCGTTCAAGGTCTTCTGCTCGACGGCAGCATCGGCTCAAGAGTGGCGGGCGATCGCAGTCTATGGGAATTGGGGGAGTGGAGTGCACCGACCCTGAGCGGTGCACCCCTTTGGATCACGCCGGGACGTTTGGGATTTCAGGGTGGCATCATCTTCACACCCTCCCGCTGAATTCGCACTGAATGACACATTCATGTGGCGTTCATTCAAGAGAAACGAGCGCGATCTTCGCAGGTAACCCTGTCGGAACTGTAATCCGGACAGCGACGGATCGGCATTGCAATACCGTTTTCCATTGCGAACTATAAGAGCTGGCGACCGGAAGCTCACCCGGTGCCGAACAAGGCGATGATTTATGGGTAGACGATTTACGTATCTCTTTACCTTGGCCGTACCGCTTGTACTCGCAGGTCTTGCCCTGGCGTGGATGCTTGGCCTCAGCAGCAAGCAGAACGGTGGCATCGTCTACGATACCGTTCCCGTCTCCGAGGGGGCCATTCGCAAGATTGTCAGCACGTCTGGGCCGGTGCGCGCACTCGTCACAGTCAGTGTTGGCTCCCAGCTTTCCGGCCAGGTCCGCGACGTCATGGTCGACTTCAACAGCGAGGTTAAGCCCGGCGACATTCTGGCGACCATCGACGCGCAGACGTTCGCAGCCAGGGTCGCGCAGGCGAAAGCAGACCTCGTTGCTGCCGAGGCAGCTCTCGCCAATCAGCAGGCTGCTCTGCTCCGGGCCGAGGCCGTCGCGCGGCTTGCACAGAGAAATGTCGAGCGCCAATCCACGCTCGCAGCCAAGGGCTTCTCCGCCCAATCTGCCCTCGACACGGCGACGCGCGATATTGAGGTCGCGAATGCCGAGATCACCGTTGGCAAGGCGCAGATCGAAAGCGCCAGGGCGACGATTAATCAGCGAAAGGCCGCGCTCGACCAGGCAACCATCGATCTCGACCGCGCCGAAATTCGCTCGCCCATCGACGGCACCGTCATCTCGCGTTCGGTCGATCCAGGTCAGACCGTCGCCGCGAGCCTTCAGGCCCCCGAGCTCTTCAAGATTGCACAGGATCTCTCGCGCATTCGCATCGAGGCGCAGGTGAACGAGGCGGACGTCGGCTCCGTTGCGGAAAGCAATACCGCGACCTTCACGGTCGACGCCTACCCTGATCGCCAGTTCGAAGGGCGCGTCACGCAGGTGCGCCTCGCGGCGACCGAGATCAACAGCGTCGTCACCTATACGGTGATCATCGAGGCGTCGAATGAGGGACGCCTGCTGTTTCCCGGCATGACGGCCAATGTCGTTATTCTATCGGCCATGCGCGATGCCGTCCTGCGTGTCCCCAACGATGCCTTCCGCTTCAAGCCGAAAGGCGAGGGCGCAACGGCACGTAGCGGCGGTAGCAAGCCTGGCAGTGCCGACCGCGCCACGCGCCTCATCGACCGTCTCAAGACTGAGATGCAACTCACAAGCGCGCAAGAGCAAGCGGTGCAAGACGCGCTCGCCAAGCTTGGCAAAGAGACACGGGAAGGCGCGCAATCGAGCTTCGGTGCCTCGTCCGGCGGCGGCGACAGGGGCGAGTTCCGCCAACGCGCCGCGGCCCGCATCGAATCTGCTCTAGCACCTTTGCTGACCGACGCGCAGCGCCCCGCCTACGAGAAATGGAAGCAGGGACGCGAGACGACGCGGGGCGCCACAATTTGGGTTCTCGCGGCGTCCGGTGGGATCGAGCGCCGCTACGTGCGCACCGGCATCGCCGACGACCAGTTCACGGAGGTCCTCGGAGCTGACATTGCAGAGGGCGACGCGGTCGTGATCCGCGCTCGGGAGCCCAAGTCATGACGATCGACACTCCGCTCATTCGTGCGGTCGACCTCACGAAGGTCTACACGGTAGGCGATCAGAAGCTGGCGGCACTTGCGGGCGTGACACTCGACATTGAGGATGGCGAGTTCGTTGCCATCATGGGGCCGTCCGGCTCCGGCAAATCCACCATGATGAACCTGATCGGCGCGCTCGACGTGCCGACCGCGGGCAGCCTCACCATCGACGGCCGCGACATTGCCCGCCTTTCCGCCGACGAGCTGGCCGACTTGCGCAATCGCACGATCGGCTTCGTCTTCCAGCAGTTCAACCTATTGCCGCGCACATCCGCCCTGAAGCAGGTGATGCTGCCGCTCGTCTACGCCCGCCCGCGACCTGCCGATCCCGAGACCCTCGCGCGTGAGCGCTTGCTTGAGGTCGGTCTTGGAGAAAGGATGCATCACACTCCGCGCCAGCTCTCTGGCGGCCAGCAACAGCGTGTCGCCATCGCACGTGCCCTCGTCAACAATCCGAAGATCCTTCTCGCCGATGAGCCGACCGGCGCGCTCGATTCGAAAACCAGCGACGAGATCATGCAGCTTTTTACCAAGCTCAATCGGCAAGGCATCACTGTCGTGATCGTAACGCACGAGCCGGACGTGGCGCTTTGGGCCGGCCGGCGCATCCTCTTTCGCGACGGCCACGTTGTGGACGACGTCCGCCAGACACCGCATTTTCCCTCCGTACCGGCCGGGCCAGTAGATCTGATGGCACAGGCAGCGACATGACAATTTGGGACAGTTTCCTCGTCGCCCTGAGCGCGCTTCGCACGAACCTTCTGCGCTCGATACTGACCACCCTCGGTATCGTTATTGGCGTCGCATCCGTCATCATTCTGGTGGCCGTCGGCACCGGCGCGTCCAATGAGGTCGATCGTCAGATCAAGGCTCTCGGCACCAATATGCTGGTCGTATTTCCCGGGTCGAGCCGCGTATTGGGCCGTTCGAGCGGAGCGGGCACCGATCTCCCGCTCTCCGAATCCGACATGGCTGCGATCCGCGACAAAGTTTCTGGAGTGGTCGCGATATCTGGCCAGCTCAATGACTCGGGCCCAGTGGTTCGCGGCAATGTCAATTGGACGACCACCCTCAGCGGTGTGCACGCCGAATACACGACCGTTCGCGATTGGCCGGTCGAAAGCGGACGCGAATTATCGCCGTCCGATATCCGCACCGGCGCAAAGGTCGCGTTGATTGGCAAAACCGTAGCAAAAGAGGTATTCGCCGGGGAAACGCCCCTCGGCGCGGTCGTACGTGTCAAAAACGTTCCCTTCGAAGTTGTGGGTGTTCTCGCGCCAAAGGGCCAATCGGCATTGGGTCGCGACCAGGACGATATTATCCTGATCCCGATGACAACGGCACGGCTGCGCATTGCCGGCAAGGACCAGGTTCAGAATGACCGCATCGGCCAGATTTATGTGAAGATCGACACGCCAAGGGACATGGCCGAGGCGCAGGAGGACATCGAGCTTCTGCTCCGCCAGCGTCGGCGCGCATCGCAGGGAGGCGACGATAGTTTCTCCGTTCGCAATCTCGCGGAGTTCATGAAAGCCCGTACCGAGGTGCTCTCGACATTGAGCTATCTTCTAGCGGCGACGTCCGTGATTTCACTGCTCGTCGGCGGTATTGGCATCATGAACATCATGCTGGTTTCCGTCACTGAGCGGACGCGCGAAATTGGTCTTCGAATGGCTCTTGGCGGCCGCCGCGGCGACATTCTCCGGCAGTTTCTCGTCGAAGCTGTAACGCTGTGCATGTTGGGTGGCCTAATAGGTGTTGCGATCGGCTTCACCGCGTCGGCAGCAATTGCCTATGCCGCCAATTGGCCTGTCGCCGTCTCGCCGAGCGTGCTGGCCGGCGCAATGGGAGCAGCCGCCGCAACCGGAATCTTTTTCGGCTTCTTTCCTGCAAGGCGCGCCGCGCACCTCAATCCAATCGACGCCCTGAGAAGCGAATAGGCCCTCGATCGCCATTCTGGGTCTTGACTGATGGGCGAAAAAACCATTATTGCCCGTCAGCTTGCTGTGGACTGGACGTTCTGCCTCTCAAGAAACACGTCGAGAACGAGAGAGCTGCGGGTCCGACACGGCTTACCTATGCTCCTGCAAAAAATAACCGTCTTTATCATTAGTCACAAAAAATAGAATGCAGGGAAATATAGATCGCATTATAAGACGATAACGTGGCTGTATGCGCTGGCGTTACTATTCTGAGGAACGAGTTTACATGGCGACGATAAATTACGACAAGATGTCGGTGAAGGAGCTGACGGATCACCTTGCGAAGGCGCAGAAGGCACTTGCTGCCGCCAAGGATCGTGAGCGGACGGATCTGAAACACAAGATCGCCTCCCTTGCCGAAAACGCGGGTTTTTCTGTCGGTGAGCTGTTTGGCACGCGTGGCCGCGGCAAATCGGTGTCGGTGAAATACATGAATCCGGACAATCGCGCCGAGACCTGGACCGGCCGCGGCCGCAAGCCGAATTGGTTGGTGGCCAAGCTCAATAAGGGCGCCAAGATGACGGACTTCGCCGTTTAAGAGCCGGTCGTATCCGCGTTTCGCCGCACGGGCCAAAAGGCTTCGGGCGGCGAAGCTTGTTTTGGGTGCCAGACGCTACTAATCACTATGCGTCATTGTAGGCTCTTCTTGACCGCCGGCTCGCGACGTTGAATTGGGAGAAGAGATTTTCTCAACCTTCGCATATAAATAAATGCGGGCGAGGCTCCATTGCTCGCAGGGCGGATTCGGGATTTTCGTTAACTTCGTCCCACTCGCTGGCTGCCGCGATTAGCACTCCCCTCTTGACACTGCTAACAGCTCCTTCCATATACGCGCTGCGCCGTGAACCAACGCTTAAGAACCCCACTTAAGATGCAAGGTGCCGCGCGCGCATAGCCGGTCGGCATAGGCATCGGCACACGCTGGTGTTCATCTGTCACCGGTTCGATCAGAAAACTGCCATTCAAAATCATGAGGTTAGACCCATGAAGTTCCGCCCATTGCACGATCGTGTCGTGGTGAAGCGTATTGAAGAGGACACCAAGACCAAGGGTGGCATCATCATCCCCGATACCGCGAAGGAAAAGCCGCAGCAGGGCGAGGTTGTCGCCGTTGGCCCCGGCGCTCGCGATGAAGCAGGCAAGGTCGTGGCACTCGATGTGAAGCCCGGCGATCGCGTGCTGTTCGGCAAGTGGTCCGGTACCGAGGTCAAGATCGACGGCGAGGAACTCCTCATCATGAAGGAGAGCGACATTCTCGGCGTCCTCGAAGGCAAGGCCAACGTCAAGGCCGCCGCCTAATCCCCTGATCGGAAATCCTAAAGATTAAACATTGGAGAAGCCAGCTATGGCAGCCAAAGACGTAAAGTTTTCCCAGGACGCACGTGAGCGCATGCTGCGCGGTGTCGATATTCTCGCTAACGCCGTGAAGGTCACGCTCGGCCCCAAGGGTCGCAACGTCGTTATCGAGAAGAGCTTCGGCGCTCCCCGCATCACCAAGGACGGCGTCACCGTCGCCAAGGAGATCGAGCTCGAAGACAAGTTCGAGAACATGGGCGCACAAATGCTGCGCGAGGTTGCAAGCAAGACTGCTGATCTCGCCGGCGATGGCACCACCACCGCCACCGTGCTTGCCCAGGCGATCGTCAAGGAAGGCGCAAAGTCGGTTGCCGCGGGCGCCAACCCGATGGATCTGAAGCGCGGCATCGACCTCGCCGTCGCAGCCGTGGTGGAAGAGCTGAAGACCAAGTCGAAGAAGGTCACCTCGAACGAGGAGATCGCTCAGGTCGGAACCATCTCCGCCAACGGCGATGTCGAGATCGGCGCCAAGATCGCCGAGGCCATGAAGAAGGTCGGCAACGAGGGCGTCATCACGGTCGAGGAGAGCAAGAGCCTCGAGACCGAGCTCGACGTCGTCGAAGGCATGCAGTTCGACCGCGGCTATCTCTCGCCCTACTTCATTACCAACGCCGACAAGATGATTGCCGAGCTCGATAGCCCCTACATTCTCATTCATGAGAAGAAGCTCTCGGGTCTTCAGGCCATGTTGCCGGTGCTCGAGGCCGTCGTGCAGACCGGCAAGCCGCTCCTCATCATCGCTGAGGACGTCGAGGGCGAGGCTCTCGCGACGCTCGTCGTCAACAAGCTGCGCGGTGGCTTGAAGGTCGCGGCCGTCAAGGCTCCCGGCTTCGGCGATCGCCGCAAGGCCATGCTTGAGGATCTTGCCATCCTCACGGGCGGCACTGTTATCTCCGAGGACCTCGGCATCAAGCTCGAGACCGTGACCCTTGATATGCTCGGCCGCGCTAAGCGCGTCTCGATCGACAAGGAGAACACCACGATCGTCGATGGCTCCGGCAAGAAGGGCGACATCGAGGCCCGCGTGAAGCAGATCAAGGCGCAGATCGAGGAAACCTCCTCGGACTACGACCGCGAGAAGCTGCAGGAGCGTCTTGCCAAGCTTGCGGGCGGCGTGGCCGTGCTCAAGGTCGGCGGCGCCACCGAGGTCGAGGTCAAGGAGCGCAAGGATCGCGTCGACGACGCTCTCCACGCAACGCGAGCCGCTGTCGAGGAAGGCATCGTTCCGGGCGGCGGCGTAGCACTGCTCCGCGCCATCAAGGCTCTCGAGACCCTCAAGAGCGAGAACGAGGACCAGAAGGTCGGCATCATGATCGTGCGCAAGGCGCTCCAGAGCCCGGCACGTCAGATCTTCCAGAACGCAGGCGAGGACGGCTCCGTCGTCGTCGGCAAGATCCTCGAGAACTCGAAGTACAACTTCGGCTTCAATGCCCAGTCCGGCACCTACGGCGACCTCGTTGCCGAAGGCGTCATCGACCCGGCTAAGGTCGTTCGCTGCGCGCTGCAGGACGCGGCCTCTGTTGCAGGCCTCCTGATCACGACCGAAGCTATGATCGCCGACAAGCCCAAGAAGGAAGGCCCCGCTATGCCGATGGGCGGCGGCGGCATGGGTGGAATGGGCGGCATGGGTGGCATGGACTTCTAAGCCACAAGCTCCGATACCCCTTAGAAGAAGCGAGGCCGGAGCGCGAAAGCGCCCCGGCCTTTGCTTTTGCCCAGGCCTTTGCTTTTGCGGAGCGCGCTCGGTTCATCGCGGTGCACCGAACTCGGTCGCCGGGCAGCCCTTGTCAACCGTCTCGCGCCCCCCAAATGAAGGGTCAGGCGTTGGCGGGGAGGCAGCGGAGAACCGAAGACCACAAACACCAAAGCGCGGGAGATATGCGCCATGCTCGCAATCGAGATCGAGGAGCACGCCAGGAAGCTTTTCGAGGTCCAAGGCCCGAAGGCCATCGCCGAGGCGGCGCATAAGGCACGCACATTCGAGGAGCGGCGCGATGCTGAGCAGGCCGCTACTTGGCGGCGCATCGAGGCCGCATTGCGCCAGATGGCCGGCCCAAGAGCGAAATAAAGCAACAAGAGCGACATAGAGCTGGGCCATTCCGCCGTCCCGACGGCGAGAACGAATTCACCGAGCCAAAAGTTTTTGCATCGCTGTGTCTTATACTCACTCGCGCCCTTGCTGGCTCGCGTGAGAGATTGCCGCTCCTTTCATGCCCTCGAATCAGCCATGAGTGCGGTGGCACGGGGTCATGTGCCCTCGAGCCAACCAGTCGGGTGGCAACGAAACGATCGGAGCGACGCGATGCGCGATCTTGGGCACAGGCCATGGACTGCGGGCAGGACCGGGTTGTCGGGCTTCATCCTCGCGCTCGCGTTTGCCCTCGCGATCGAAAGCAATCCAATGTTTTTGCAGCGAGCCCTTGCGGAGGAGGCCGTACGTGCCGAGACCGGTCCCTTCGCAGCGCTCGCTGGCTGGTGGGGTGGTCAAGGCCGTCTCTCCTTCAAGGACGGCAAGCTCGAGCAGGTGAAATGCCGGGCAACTTATTTCGTCGAGGCTGGCGGCAACGAACTCAAGCAGACAATTCGCTGTGCGTCCGGCAGCGGCAAGGTCGAGCTCACGAGCAATGTAACGCAAGACGCAGGTAAGCTCGCGGGCAATTGGACCGAGACCGTCTACAATATTGTGGGCGATATCAGCGGAGAGGTCACGCCGCGTGGCTTCCGTGTGGCTGTGAAGGGCAAGGAGACGAGCCTCAGCGCCAACATGGAGATCATCGTCCGCGACAAGAAGCAGATCATCGAGATTCAGTTCTTCAGCGAGACCCTCGTCGGCCTCACTCTGATTCTTGACAAGGGCTGACGAACCCACCCGTCTGTCGCAAGGCCTCCCCGAGCACCATCGCTCCGGCGACCGCAATGTTGAGCGACCGCAGCCCGGGCCGCATCGGAATGCGCACGCGCCCGTCCGCCCGTGCGTGCACGCTCTCAGGGACGCCTGCACTTTCGCGTCCGAGCATCAGCACGTCGCCGAACGCGAATCGAAAATCGGCATAGGGCTCGCTGGCGTGAGCCGAGAGCAGGACGAGGCGCGGTCGCCTGCCATCGCTGAGCACAACTTTTTCGAAGTGCTCGAAGCTCTCGTAGCGGGTCAGAGAAACGTGCTCGAGGTAGTCGAGCCCCGCCCGTCTCAACGTCTTGTCACGCAGGTCAAAACCGGCCGGACCGATGATGTCGACGGGCACACCGAGACAGGCCGCCATACGCAGGATGGTCCCGGTGTTCTGTGGGATATCGGGTTGATATAGCGCAACGCGCATGTCGAAGACCTGTCGTACCAGCGCGCCTGCGCAGTATCGCTGCGCGTGCGCCAAATTGCCCCGTGATCCGAGACTTAAGGTGCCTTGAGGGGGCAGGCAATCGGTGCAAGAAGAATGGGCCGTCATGGTTTGGAGCTTTTCGCGCAGAAAATGAACGTGCTCGTCGAGGGAGGCCTCGCTCGCGAACCGTGATGTTTTGTGCAACGAAAAAGCCTCAGCCAGAGCCGCGTCGCCGCGCGAGCAACGATTGCTTCGCAACCGAGTGCCTCGCACCAGCGTATAAGGATTATAAAATCGCGCGTCCGCTCAGCGCCCGTATCGAGGGCAGATGGTCGGCGAGAATTGTGTCGAACTCTGGAGGGGCATGTGGCAATCGAAGCCGAAGACCCAAACCGCCGTGACTTCCTGGTGCTCGCCGGCAGCGCATTCGCCGCAGTGGGTGCTGCGGCAACCATGTGGCCCTTCATCGCTCAGATGAACCCGGATGCCGGCGCTCAGGCGCTCGCCTCGGTGGAGCTTGATCTCTCACCGGTGAAGCCGGGCCAGGCCATCACCGCCATGTGGCGCGGCAAGCCGATCTTCATTCGCAACCGCACGCAGGAAGAGGTCAACGCCGCCAACGCGACCGACCCCAAGGAGCTGCCTGACGACTCGGCCCGCAACGATTTGCTGCCCGAGACGGCGCCCGCCCTTGACACCAACCGCACCAAGCCCGGCAAAGAGAACTGGTTGATCCTGATCGGCATCTGCACCCACTTGGGCTGCATTCCGAAGGGCCAGTCGATTGCCGATACGAAGGGTGACTTCGGCGGCTGGTTCTGCCCGTGCCATGGTTCGCACTATGATACCTCGGGCCGCATTCGCAAGGGCCCGGCACCTCGCAATCTCGAGGTTCCGCCGTACGAATTCGTTAGCGACAACAAGATCAAGATCGGCTGAGGGGGCGCTTCCCATGGAGCACACGTCGAGCTACGAGCCCAAGTCGGCCTTCGCCAAGTGGTGGGACGACCGCCTTCCCATCGCGCGCCTGATGCATGGCCAATTCGTCGACTTTCCGACGCCGCGCAACCTGAACTATCTCTGGACGTTCGGCGGCATCCTGACCTTCATGCTCGTCGCGCAGATCGTCACCGGCGTCGTCCTCGCCATGCACTACCAGCCGAGCGCGGCCGAAGCCTTCAACTCGGTCGAGGCCATCCGCCGCGACGTGAACTACGGCTGGATGCTCAGAAACTTCCACGCCGTCGGCGCCTCGATGTTCTTCATCGCGGTCTACATCCATATCTTCCGCGGCCTCTACTACGGCTCCTACAAGGCCCCGCGTGAGGTGCTCTGGATCCTCGGCGTCTTGATCTTCCTCGTCATGATGGCAACCGCCTTCATGGGCTACGCGCTCCCCTGGGGCCAGATGAGCTTCTGGGGCGTAACCGTCATCACCAATCTCTTTTCCTCGCTGAACGAGATCATCCCGGGTGTCGGCACCGCCATCGTCGAGTGGCTCTGGGGCGGTTACGCCGTCTCCGGCACGACGCTGAACCGCTTCTTCGCCCTCCATTACCTGCTGCCCTTTGTGCTCTTCGGCATCGTCGTGCTGCATATCTGGGCGCTGCACGTCGGGGGACAGAACAACCCGACCGGCCTCGACATCAAAACCAAGGCCGACTCGGTTCCAATGTTCCCCTACGCGGTCGCCAAGGACGCGGTCGGCATGTTCGCCTTTTTGATCATGTTCGCCTGGTTCGTCTTCTACGTGCCAGACTACCTGGGACACGCTGACAACTACACGCAAGCCAATCCGCTGGTAACGCCGCCGCACATCGTACCTGAATGGTACTTCCTGCCGTACTACGCCATCTTGCGCGCCATTCCCTCGAAGCTCGGCGGCGTCATCGCAATGTTCGGCGCGATTGCCGTCCTCTTCTTCGTGCCCTGGCTCGACACCAGCCGCGTCCGCTCGACCAAGTACCGCCCGACCTACAAGTGGTTCTTCTGGCTATTCGCCTTCTCGTGCGTTGCCCTCGGCTATCTCGGCGCCAAGCCCGCAGATGGCATTTACGTCTTCTGGGCACGCATCTTCACGGCCTATTACTTCGCCCACTTCCTGATCGTGATGCCGATCATCGGCATTCTCGAGACGCCGAACGTGCTACCGAAATCAATCTCTGCATCGGTGCTGTCAACCGGAGGAGCAGGCTCTCCTGCCGCTTCGGCTGCCGCCCCGAGCAAGCACTGAGCGGGGGACCTCCAATGACGAGAGCCCAGATGAAAACTGGCATGAACGGATCTCTAGTCGCCCTGGTTCTGGCCTTTGGAACAGCGCTTCTCGCCGCTCCTTCGGCCGAGGCGTCGAGCGAAGGCACGCATATCGAACGGCAGACCTGGGCGTTCGGCGGCTTCAAGGGCCAGTTCGATAAGGCTCAGCTGCAGCGCGGCTTCCAGATCTACAAGGACGTCTGCTCGGCGTGCCACGGTCTGAGCCGCGTTCGCTTCCGCAATCTCTCCGAGCCCGGCGGCCCCGAGTTTCCGGAGGAATCGGTGAAGGCGCTTGCAGCCGAATGGCCGAACCAGATCACGGACGGACCGGACGACAGCGGCAAGATGTTCGAGCGGCCGGCAAAGCCGTTCGATCCCATCCGCGGGCCCTACAAGAACGACAAGGAAGCCCGCGCCGCCCAGAATGGCGCTCTTCCGCCCGACCTTTCGCTGATCGCCAAGGCGCGCAACGTCGAATACACGGGTCCCTTCTGGGCTCACCCGTTCTCGATGCTCCGCGATATCGCGACTGGATACCAGGAGGGCGGCGTTGACTATCTCTACGCTCTCCTCACTGGCTATTCGGCTGAAGTCCCGCACGGCATAAAGATCGCCGACGGCATGTTCTATAACGCGGCCTTCCCAGGCAATCAGATCGGCATGCCGCCACCGCTCGCGAAGGACAACTTCGTGAAGTACCAGGACGGCACTGGCTCCCTTGATCAGAACGCTCGCGATATCGCAGCCTTCCTGGCATGGGCCGGCGACCCGTCGCTCAATGTACGCAAGTCTACGGGCTGGCTGGTCATGCTCTATCTCATCGTGACGACCGCGCTCCTCTACGTTGGCAAGAGGCGGATCTGGGCCAACATCCCGCACTGAGCTTTGAGCTTTCATCACGCGATCAGATGAGAAGGCCTCGTTTGCGAGGCCTTTTCTGTTATTGATCGGCCATGAACCCCAATAGCAGGCAGAGGCATAATATGACGGCATCGGTACTCGGCATCATCGGCGGCAGCGGCTTCTATGGCCTTCCCGGCCTCGAGAACCCACGCTGGGAAAAAGTGATGACGCCGTGGGGCGCACCCTCCGACGAAATCCTCTTCGCCGAGCTCGACGGACTTCCGATGCGCTTTCTGCCGCGCCATGGCCGCGGCCACCCCGTGCCGCCGTCCGCCATCAACTTTCGCGCCAACATCGATGCCATGAAGCGCGCCGGAGTCACCGACCTCGTCTCGATCTCGGCCTGCGGATCTCTGAAGGAGGAGTTTGCACCCGGCCATTTCGTGCTCGTCGACCAGTTCGTCGATCGCACGTTCGCGCGCGAGAAGAGCTTTTTTGGACCCGGCTGCGTCGCCCATGTCTCGGTTGCCGATCCGGTAAGCCCGCTTCTTGTCGACGCCATCGAAGCCGCCGCCAAGGCCGAGAACATCGCGCACACCAAAGGCGGCACCTACCTCGTCATGGAAGGCCCGCAGTTCTCGACACGCGCCGAAAGCAACCTCTACCGGAGCTGGGGCCTCGACGTCATCGGCATGACCAATATGCCCGAGGCCAAGCTCGCCCGCGAGGCCGAGATCTGCTACGCCACCGTCGCCATGGTCACAGACTATGATTGCTGGCACGACGACCACGCCCACGTCGACGTCGCGGCCGTCATTCGCGTCATGCAGGGCAATACCGAGAAGGCGCAGCGCCTGGTGCTGAGCCTGGCCAAGAATTTCCCGCGCCAGCACCCGAAGTGTCCCATCGGCTCGGATACGGCGCTCGAGGTCGCGATCATCACCGCGCCGGAAGCCCGCGACCCCTCACTTCTTCGTAAGCTCGACGCTGTGGCGGCTCGAGTGCTTGGCCCGCTGTGAGCGAAGGCGAGGCGCATAAGCCCTTCGGCGTCTTCGGCTCATTGCCGCGCGAGCTGGCGACACCTCCTGCGCACGCGACGCAGTTTTCGCCGCTGCATCCGGGGGCGGCCCCTCTCGCAGCCTGCCCCGAGGGTTCGCTAGCCGGCATGATCATGCTGGCCCCTCCCGGCACCGTCGAGCGGCGCCGGGCCCTCGCCCTCGCGCTGCGTGCGCTTGCGCTGGATGCCGAGCTGGTCGTCATGGCGCCGAAGGACAAAGGCGGCAGCCGCCTAGCTAAGGAGCTGGGATCGTTCGGCTGCGACGTCACCGAGAGCGTGAAGCACCACCATCGCATCTGCTCCGCGAGGCGGCCGGCTGAGCTGGTCTGTCTCGAAGACGCGATGAACGAAGGCACGGCGCGCTTCGTGGACGAGATCGGCTTCTGGTCCCAGCCCGGCATCTTCAGCTGGGATCGCATCGATCCCGGCAGTGCGCTGCTCGCGAGCGTGCTCCCAGACCTCGCCGGCTCCGGCGCCGACCTCGGCTGCGGCTACGGCTTTCTCGCTCGCGCCATCCTGAAGTCAGAGAGGGTGAAGCGCCTCGTCCTCGTCGATATCGACGGCCGCGCGGTCGAGGCGGCGCGGCTGAACATCGAAGACACGCGCGCCGTGTTCCTGTGGGCGGACGTCCGCGCCGCCACGCCCGTGTTGACCGGCCTCGACTTTGTCGCCATGAACGCCCCGTTCCACGATGGCGGCATCGAAGACCGCGATCTCGGCAGGATCTTCATCCAGCGCGCCGCCGCCGCGCTTCGCAAGGGCGGCTCGTGCTGGCTCGTCGCCAACCGGCATCTCCCCTATGAGGCCGTCATGGCGCCGCTCTTCAAGGAGGTCCGGCCTGTAACTGAGCAGCGGGGCTTCAAGGTCTACGAGGCCGTGCGATGACGACGCTGCGGCTCGACCGTCTCCTCGCCAACATGGGCTATGGCTCGCGCAACGAGATCCAGCAGTTGGCACGGTCGGGCCTCATCTCGCTCGATGGCGCGCTTCTGAAGAAAGCCGACCAGCGCATCGCCGTCACGCCGGACCTGCCGTCGCGAATGCAGGTCGACGGCAAGCCGCTGGATCCGCCGCCGGGCCTGACACTCATGCTGAACAAGCCGCTCGGGGTCACCTGCTCTCATAAGGAAGCGGGGCCCCTGGTCTACGCTCTGCTGCCTGAGCGCTGGCGTCGCCGCGACCCCGCCATCTCCACCATAGGGCGCCTCGACAAGGAAACGTCTGGCCTTCTGCTGATGACCGACGACGGCGCCTATCTCCACCGCGTCATCTCGCCGAAAAGCAACGTCGCCAAGCGCTATCGCATCACGCTGGATCGCCCCATGCAGGGCAACGAGGCAGAGCTTTTCGCGTCCGGCACGCTCATGCTCGACGGCGAGGAGAAGCCGCTTCTCCCAGCGGCGTTCGAGAGGATTGCCGACAATGCCGCCTTCCTCACCATCTCCGAAGGCCGCTACCATCAGGTGCGCCGCATGTTCGCCGCCACCGGCAATCACGTGACCGCTCTCCACCGCGACCGCGTAGGCGGCCTCGAGCTGCCATCCGCGCTCGAGCCCGGACAATACCGCGTGCTTAGCGAGAGGGAGAGGGTCTCGGTGCTAGCCTGAGGGTGGCTCAGCTTTCGTTCGCGGGATCCGACTGCAGCTGCCCGTAATTTTCCTTGCCGATTTTGTCCATGAGGTCGAGCTGCGTCTCGAGGAAGTCGATGTGCCCTTCCTCGTCCTCGAGCAGGTCCTCGAAAAGCTCCATCGTCACGTAATCGCGCGCCTCGCGGCAGATCTCGCGGGCGCGTGTGTAGGTTTCGTGTGCGATCTTTTCGCCCTTGAGGTCGCACTCGAGCACCTCCTTCAGGTTCTCGCCGATCATGAGGGGCGCCACATGCTGCAGATTGGGCAAGCCCTCGAGGAAGATGATGCGCGCCACGAGCTTGTCGGCATGCTGCATCTCCTCGATCGATTCGGCCCGCTCCTTTTTGGCGAGCCTCGTAAAGCCCCAGTTCTCGAGCATCCGATAGTGGAGCCAGTACTGGTTTACGGCTCCGAGCTCTAGCTTCAACGCCTCGTTCAGAATGTCGATGACTTCTCTCTTACCCTTCATGGACGCTCCTCGTGGGGATGGGCGAATTGGCGAGCTAATCTGAGAACGCTGATCAGCGATGCTGGTACATCCGCAACACAACATAGCCAATGTTTACCAGATGGATTCATTTTCCGACTAAGTCTTTTCTAAACGATAGAGTGCGATGCAACATTCGTTGCGCACTCGAACAGAAAATCCTGTACCTCCCGGAACAGCGGCACTTTTCTTGCGAAGCTAGCTTGGGCGCATTCGGCAACGTCCAGAGCGATCGGAAAACCCATGACAGCAGATTCAGCTACAGGTAGTGCAAAGATTGGCATTCTGCTAATGCACGGGCTCTGTGGCTCTCCGGCCGAGCTCCGCTTTGTCGCCAATGGCCTTTCCCGTGAAGGCATGACAGTAAGCTGCCCGGCTCTCGAGGGCTATAGCGGCTCCGCCGCGGACATCGAAACGAGCAGCTGGCACGATTGGTACCGTAGCGCCGAGCGAGCCCTCGAAGAACTATCTGCAACCTGCGACAAGGTCATCGTCGGTGGCCTGTCCACCGGTGCTGTCCTCGGCCTCATGTTGGCGGCCAGACGCCCGGATAAAGTGCATGGACTTGCACTGTACTCGCCGACGTTGTGGTTGAGCGGACGCAGCGTCCCCCGCTATCTGTCCCTTTTCCGCTTTGTGGACAGCAAGTGGTTCGCGAACTTTTTTAGGTTCCCCGTGCCGGATCACATCGGCATCAAGGACCAGCGCATCCGCGACTTCGTCAGCAATGCGGGCCGAGCGGCGAGTGGTGCGTTCTCGTCGATCGGAACTCCCGGCGCTGTCGTCGTCGAGCGGCGACGGCTCTGCAAAGTTGCGATGAGCCTTTTGAAAGGCATCTCGCAGCCTGCGGTGATCTTGCATGCGCGCGACGACGATTACGCCGGCCTCGACAACGCCGCCTACCTGCAGCGCGAGCTTTCCGGCCAGGTCGACCTCGTCGTGCTGGACGATTGCTACCACATGGTGACCGTCGACCGGCAGCGAGACATCGTGCTGGGCCGCACGCGGGAATTTGCAGCAAGGGTTGGTGGTACGGACCGGACCGGCCTCGCCAAGCGCAACGCGCCGGCAACGCGGCTTCGCACCTCACTCGCCTGATCTTCGCTCGCCTGATCTTGCTGCCACGCCGCTTTAGCTGCGGCGCAAAAGGGGGGCAAAACTTCAGTCAAAAATGCCGCCTTGGTCCGAGGCGAGTCCAGATTTTCTGCAAAAAGTTTCCCTGTTTCTCCGGGAACAGCGTAGTCTGGCTTATCAGGGCAATCTCGGGTTCAAGGGGTGCGGGCGGCGAAATAGCGGCTCCTATCCAACAGAGCCAATCGGGATACGGAGGCGCAAATGGCTAGGCTTAGCACCACGCTCATCGTCACAACCCTCGCAGCTACAATGGCAATTTCTCCCGCAGCGGAGGCCGGCAGCCGCGGCGCCGGACTGGCAATCGGGCTCGGAGTTCTCGCAGTCGGCGCCATGGCGGCATCCGCCAACCAGGCTAAGCAGGCAGAAAAAGCGCGCGCCGCGAGAGAAGCGAAGGCTCAGGCCCGCGCCTCGGCGCAAGCGCGCGCAAGGGCGGAGGCCCGCACCGACGCCAAGGCAGAGGCCGCCGCGGCACGCCGCGCCGAGCTCGCAGCAGCCAAGGACGCCGAGGCCCAGAATGCAAAGGCCCAGAACGCTGATCTAGCTGAGGATGTCGCGACCGAGGGCAAGTCGACAGAGGCGACCACCAGCACCTACGTCGCCGCACCCTCGAGCAGCGCCGCACTGACCCAGGGCGACATCTCGCAGAGCAAGCAGGCCAATACTACCGCGGAAACGCTTGCGACGCTCGAGCCGACGTCGGCGACCGCGCCGGCTACGGACGCAAGCGCTAAGGCGACCGCTCCCGCCGCAACAGAGCCTGCGCCGGAAAATAGCTGCAAACGCTATGTCCCGGCACTCGGCGCGGTCGTATCGGTCGCCTGCGAATAAAGCCCGAGCCGACCTTCACAGGATCCAAAGGGCCGCCGGTTCGTTCCGGCGGCCTTTGGCGTCTGGCGGCACAGCTTGGAGCGCGAGCCCGAGGACCTTGAAAACGCCTCGGAGCTATTTTTACGGAAAATCAAATTTTGTCTCCCCCGGAACAGCCGGACGCAGCCCGTTCCGGCAATCTCAGGTCCAAGCGATGCAGCGCGGCACTGCCCACTGCAGATACTTCGAAACCGACAGAAACAAATGGAGACGAAAATGGCCAAGCTCAGCACCCTCCTCGCCGCAACGCTCGTAGCGACTATGGCGATCACCCCCGCAGCTCAGGCTAAAAGCCTTGGCCTTGGCCTCGGTATCGGTCTCGGCGTTCTTGCCGTCGGTGCCATGGCGGCATCCGCCCACAAGGCCCAGCAGGCGGAGAAGGCCCGTGCCATCGCCCACGCCCGCGCCAAGGCAAGAGCACAGGCGCAGGCCCGTGCCGAAGCGCAGGCACAGGCTCGCGCCGCCGCCCAGGCAGAGGCTCGTGCACAGGCGAAGGCGGAAGCCGCCGCCGCCCGCCGCGCTGAGCTTGCCGCTGCAAAGAAGAATGAAGCAGCGTCAGAAGCAACGGAGGTCGCCAAGACGGAAGCCTCGACCACATCTACCACGACCGCGAGCACATACGTCGCCGCCCCGTCGAGCAGCACCGCGCTGACCCAGACTGATATCGCGCAGAGCCAGCAGGCCACGACCGATACGGTGGCGACCCTCGAGCCCACGTCGACGACCGCCACTGATGGAGCCGCATCGACGCCGGCTGCCGACACAGGCTGCAAGCGTTATGTCCCGGCACTCGGCGTGGCCGTCTCGGTCGGTTGCGAGTAAGCTGGAAAAGCGCGAGAACCTGACGACCCGAGCGCAGACGACCTGAGCACCGACGACACGAGTACACTTGAAGACGCGGGCGGGTAGGCCTTACGGCCCTCCCGTTCTTGCGTCTGAGCTTCAGAATGAGCTTCAGACTTTCCTGTCTATTCGCACTGCCCGTGTCACGACCGGAACAGCTAGCCGCACGCCATGCTGGCACATTCAAGACCATTCGCCGGCCACACGCCGGTCATGAAAAGAAAACAATTCTCACTGATTGGAGTGACGAGCATGACCGGTATGATCATCAAGTGGACAGCAGCACTGGCGCTTTCAACCGCATTCACCTGCTCTGCTGAAGCAGGGGGCGGCGTCCGTCTCGGCTTTGGCTACCCTTTGGGAACCTTCGTCGCAACCCCATCGGGCGGCAACTCCGGCACGACGACACACGACTATAAGAGGGGACCACGGCGTCAGTCGCCCGTCGTTCAGGCCTCTCGCTCGCCGAGGGCCGAGCCAAAGAGCGACGTAATTGACAGTCACTCCGCGAAGGCCGCCGAGGTCACCAAAGAAGCCGAGGTGGCGAAGGACGCATCGACGACCGGCAAGGTTGACGAGGTTTCGACCGAGCCGCGTTCGAGTGCGACGACCGTATTCAGCCAGAAGGCCGCGACAACCACACAGGTGGACGCCGCGACTGAGCCGCAGCCGCCTCAGGCTGCGAAAGCCGTCGCAGCAACGGAGACCGCGACTTCAGCGCCCGCCGCGGCAGCCGCCACAGAGCCAGTTCTCGCTCAAAATCCTGCGCAAGAGCCGCCCAAAGCGGACGCTCCCAAGTCCGGTTCGGATGAAGCGTTTGGATGCAAGAAATTCATACCCGCTGTGGGTCTTACGATTTCGGTCCGCTGTGGCGAGTAATAACCATATCTTTGTGCGGCGCGAGTTGCACTGGACCTGAAACGAAGTTCAGCGCACAACTCCTCGCCAGGACGATACATTGGAGACGATCATGACCGCGACAGGCGCCCAACACGTCCGGGCCATAAGGATGGCCCCGAAGATCGCCTACCGGAACCTCTTTCACGATCGCATGAGCTTGATCGTGACGCTCGTCGGCATCGTTTTCTCGGTGGTTCTTGTCGCAATCCAGTGCGGCCTCTATCTCGGCTCTGAAAGCAAGATCGCGACCGTCCTCGACAAAGCCTATGCCGACCTGTGGATCGTCCCCATCGGCACCAAGAGCTTCGACGACCCCTCGTTCATGACAGGCGGCGAAAAATTTGTGGCGCTCTCTACGCCCGGCGTCCAGAAGGTCGAGGAAATGCTGGTGAGCTTCTCGTCATGGCGCAAGCCCGCCGGCGGCAAGAAGGCCTTCGTGCTCGTCGGCCTCGACTGGGCGAATGGCGGCACCAAGCCATGGAACCTCAGCCAAGGTAGCGTTGAGGATCTCGAAGCCCCGGCTGCCGTCGCCGTTGATAAGTCCTATCTGGTCGATCTCGGCATCGACAACGTCGGTATCGGTGCCAACGCCGAGATCAACGGCCAGCGCGTGCACGTGACGGCGATTACGCAGGCAATTCGCTCTTTTACGACGTTGCCGTATATTTTCATGCCGATTACGCGGGCTCGCGAGTTGACCGACGTCGGCTCCACGCAATCGTCGTATCAGCTCGTGACACTCGCTCCCGGCGCTAGCCTCGAGGCGGTTCGGGAGGCGCTCGCAAAGCGCCTGCCCGACACCGAGGTCTTGACGCACGATGAGTTCCGCAAGCGCAGCCTCAACTATTGGATGTTCAACACCGGTGCTGGTGCCGCTCTCATCATGGGTGCAGCGCTCGGCATCATCGTCGGCGTCGTCATCGTGGCGCAGACGCTCTATGCCAGCACCAAGGACCACCTGAACGAGTTCGCGACCTTGCGCGCCCTCGGTGCATCGGCGAGCTACATCCACACCGTCATCCTGATCCAGGCTCTCTTGAGCGCGGTGATCGGCTACTTGATCGGCATCTCGCTTGCACTCTTCGTCATCTATGGCCTCGCAGCCAAGAAGGCGACGCTCACTATTCTCATGACGCCGAAGCTCGCCATCTATCTTTTCGCTCTGACCGTCGGCATGTGCATGATTGCCGCGATAACCGCCATCTCAAAAGTCACGCGTATTGATCCGGCTGGTGTGTTCAATCGCTGAGCATTTGAAGTCAAAGTCGAAGCCCGGGACGCGGTTAACGCGCTCCCGGGCTTTACTTTACCCGGCTTCGCGAGTTACGAGCCCTTGCGCGACTGCATGCGGCTTAGTAGCGTCTTTCCGCGCACCGGCTTCCCAATCAAACATCCATCATGATTACCTATTAATTGCGGCGCTGATCTTGTGCCTCACGTAACAGCGTCTGGGCAATGTTCAGGTAATATCGCAAGTAACGGATCACTAATCACGGTCAAGGGAGAACTCGCCAATGGCCTCGAGAGCGGCAAGCGCCGGAAGTCGGCCTCTGTTAGACGCTCGCAACATTCGCAAAAGCATCGGCACCGGCGCCGGAGAGCTGCATATTCTGAAAGGCGTTAGTATGGATCTCCGCCCCGGAGAGCTGACGCTTCTCATGGGGCCATCCGGTAGCGGTAAGACGACGCTTCTCTCGATATTGGGCTGCATCCTGACCGCAACCAGCGGCGAGCTCCACCTCGCCGGCCAGCAGCTTGTCGGACGCACCGCCGAGGATCTGGCCGACGTCCGCCGCCTGCACGTCGGCTTCGTGTTCCAGAGCTACAATCTGTTTCCGACGCTGACCGCCGTCGAGAATGTGATGGTCGCGCTCGACGTGCGCGAGGCCCGCTCTGCCGATCCGGTTCAGTCCGCCGAGGACGCGCTGCGCGCTGTGGGTCTCGGTCATCGCATTCATACCTATCCGTCCAAGCTTTCAGGCGGCGAGAAGCAGCGCGTCGCGATCGCGCGCTCCCTTGCAGGCAGCCCGTCCGTGATCCTTGCGGACGAACCGACGGCAGCCCTCGACAGCGAGAACGGCAAGGCGGTGATGGAGCTGCTCGCCGAGGTCGCCAAGGACCCGACGCGCGCTGTCCTCGCCGTCACCCACGACCACCGTACTCTGAGCTACGCCGACCGCATCATCCGCATCGAGGATGGCCGCATCGTCGCAGACGAGCGATCCGGACCTGGCCAGCCCCAGGGCAAAGGCGCGGGCACCAAGAACATCATTGCAGCTTGAGGTAAAGAACGCGCCATGTCGAAGATCACCAATATGCTTGCCCTCGTGGCGGTCGCCGGCCTCGGTGCCTACGTCGCCTACGATAAGATCAAGCAGAGCAAGGCCAACGAAGACGCGCCCGCAGTCGAGACCATCAACTGGATCGCTGCGGCGACCGGCCGCGTCGAGCCGAAGGAAGGCGAGATCCGCCTCGGCGCGACCCACCTTGGACGCACGGAAGAAGTCTTGGTCAAGGTCGAGGACAAGGTCGAGGAGGGAGAGCTGCTCGTACGTCTCGATGACGCTGGGCACGCGCCAAGCTCGCCTCCGCCGAGACTGAGGCCGAGGCTCTGCGCGAGGATCGTGAGAAGGCGTTTGCCAGTGGCCGCGAGGACGTCCGTAAGGCAGAAGACGCCATATATTCAGCCGAGCGCGCGGTCACCGGGGCCCGCATCGAGCTGGATTACGCGATTTCTGCCAAACGCAACGGCTCGGGTACCGAGCAGTCGGTGACCGACTCGCGCCGGCGACTGCGCGAAGCCAATGAGCGCCTCGAGCGCGAGCGCGTTGCATTTGTAAAGGCCCAGTCGAAGTCAGGATTGCCAGCGCCAAGCCGCGCCGAGTCCGCCGTCAGCGCCGCTCGCGCCGAGGTGAGAATGGCCGAGGCTCTGCTCGACAAGACCCGCATCCGCGCGCCATCGGCAGGAACTATCCTGCAACTCAATGCCAAGCAGGGTGAAATTATCGCGCCGTCGCCCGAGCATCCCTTGATCGTGATGGGTGACATGAGTGTCGTCCGCGTCAAGGCCGAGGTGGACGAAGGCGACGTCTCGAAAGTCAAGGTTGGACAGCGCGCCTTCGTACGGGCGCTGAGCTACCCGGGGCAGGATTTCGAAGGCAAGGTAACCCGCCTTGCCCCTTCGCTCGGGTCGGTAAAGATCGGGCCCCGCGGACCACGCCACGCCAACGATGTCGAGGTCATGGAAGTAACCGTAGAGCTCGTGGGCACCGTGCCGCTCCTGCCCGGAATGCGCGTCGATACGTTCTTTCGTAAGGATTGATCGCACGCCTCGATCGAACGCCGGCAGGCGAGCCTTGGCAGGTCTCGAGGGACCAAGTTTAAGATATTTACGCTAATAGTGAGGCTGCCCTGCAACAGGACAGCCTCTTTGACATTATTGCCGCCGCGACTTCATACAAATACTCGAATAACCGCGGTTATGTATCCACCGGAACAGTAACTCTCGGCCTCATCTGCGAAGCTCTCAATCGTTGAACAAGCCCACCCCTGTGTCGGTTGGGCGCATCTGATGGAGAGTGTAATGCAAGGTAATATCACGATGTTTCGAGAGGACATCGGGTTCGGCATCATCCAGGGCTCCAACGGTCAGAAATTCCGTTTTTCTCGAAAAGACGTGTCGAACCCAAATGCAAAGCTTGTTGGTCTGGAAGTTGACTTCCTGGTCGAATCGCATAAGCCGAGAGATATTATCGTGCTTCATGGATCGCCCTGGGCCGTTTTTGGCCGGGCCGGCGCAGCTGTAAAGCGGAGCTAGATCGCCATGCCACCGATGTCACAAGTCGCCTCCGCCTCGACCGAGGCCACAATCGCCGCCAGCGCCTCGATCGATACGAGCGATGTGCCGCTGGTCGGTACGCGTGAGCTCGTCCTTGCACTCAAGATGCTGACCTCGGGTAAGGGTCTCTTGATCCCGCCCGCCCTGTCCGACCTCGACCTTCGTCAGGTCGAGCAGGCCTTCTGGCAGATCTCGCGCCGCTCGCGTCAACGCAAGATCGCCGTGCTGCTCCGCTTCCGCAGCCTCGTCACCGCCTGCCAGTCGCGCCGCGTAAGCGAGCTCATTGCCGAGCACGGCCAAGCGGGCGTAATTCTCGCCCTCGAGGTTGCAGCCACGATGCGCCTAAATGCCAAATGGGGTTTCAATCCGCACAAGATGGCGCGCGCCATGCGTGAGGCGCTCGCCAGCGCAGGCGAGTATTTCCCCGAGAGCCCGGTCGCCGCCTGAGCGCCGTATTGCAGCGGTCCAATTGCCGATCAGACGGCAAGCGCTGCAAAGTAGAAGTCGATCACGGCGTCGGTCATCGTTGCGACGGTGAACTTTCTAGCCACCATTTCTCGCAATTCGCCTGCGCGCGAGTGCGCTCTTTCCGGAGCGTCGAGGGCTTCGCTCATCGCTTCGCTGAGCTGCCGAACATTTGCCGGCTCAATCAGCTTGCAGGCTGTGCCGACCACCATCTCCGGGATGCCGCCGACATTCGTGGCGATAACCGGAAGGCCCGCGGCCCCGGCCTCCAACACAACGTAAGGGAAGCTCTCCGCGCGCGACGGCACGACAAGACAACGACCAAGCCGAAAGGCCTTCCGGGCGGGCATAGCGCCGGGAAACACGACGCGCCCGTCGAGACCAAGCTCGGACGCCAGTGACTTGAGCACCGCGGCTTCAGGTCCTGCTCCAACGATGACCGCCGTGACGCGACGCGGCTGATTGAGAATGGCGAGCGCCTTGAGAAGCACGTCCACGCCCTTGATCTCCCTGAGTTCGCCGACGAATAGGAAATCGGCCGCGTCAGGCGCCGGCAGGCAGGGCTCAAAGTCCTCGCTCTTGACACCGTTCGGTATGACGCACACCGGGACAGACCCAGCACCGACCAAGCCCTCGTAAGCGCGCCGCGCGTAATCGCTCTCGAAGATCAGCCCGCTCGACATGAGACTGAAGATCTTCTCGATCGATAGGAAGATGTGGCTTTCGAGTGATCCGCGCTTGTAGTGCAGGCTGCCGCCGTGCGGCGTGTAGAACACGGCCGGCCGCTTGTCCTTGTCGCGCAGAAGCGCTCCAGCTAGGCGTGCATAGGCGCCGCCCTTGGCGCCGTGGCCATGCAACACATCGACGTCGAGCTTCTTGGCGACTGCGAGCACAGCCCGGCTCGCCGCAAAGTCGCCGACACCCGGCATCCGGTCCATCGCGACAGGGTGGATGCCGAGCGTCAGAGACGGGGCGATCGCGGCAAGGCGCGCCGCGGTGAGAGGATCAGCCGTCGAGCTGTCGACGACGATGCCGACCGCATGCCCGCGCACCGAAAGCTCGCCCGCAAGATCCAGGACATGGCGGAAAAGACCGCCGACCGGAGCCCGCATGCAGAGCAGCACCCGCAAGGAGCGTCGTGCCCCGGCTGCGGGCGCGGCACCGTGAGCACTCGACGAGACCAGAAGCTTAGAAAAAGCGCTCACGGACATAAACAGTATCACCCGGTTGCAGGACGTAATCTGCCGGTGCCTCGATCTGATCGACGGCACCATTGATCCGGCGCGTGACGCGGAAGCCGCGCGTGCTCGCGCGCTCGGAGTATCCGCCCGCAATGGCGATTGCGGTCTCGACCGTCATGCCGGACACGTAAGGATACTGGCCGCCCGCCCTCACCTCGCCATAGATGAAGAAGGGCCGGTTCTGCAGGATATCGACGGTGACCTGCGGATCACGCACGTATTCCGTACCCAATTTTTGTCGAATGAGCTTTTCGAGCGCTGCCGTCGTGCGGCCGCGCGCCTCGACCGATCCCATCAGGGGAATGGTGATGCGGCCGTCGTGATCGACGGTATAGGCCCGGGACAAATTCGGCTGGCCGTAGACAAAGACCCGCAAGCGGTCGCCGGTATCAAGTAGGTATGGCCCGTCCGCGTCCGCGTCCGCGGCGGCACGCGGCCCTTCGAGCGTGGCCGGCACGACGGTCGGCGGTCCCCAGGACGGCTGCTCGGCAATGTGCTCAGCCGGCGCGTCCCCGCGCAAAGCGTCCAAGGGATTAACCACGGCTTCCGCCCAAAGACCAGGCTGCCCGTCGGCACACCCTGAGAGCGTGCACGCGAGAAGTAGCAGAGCGGCAAATGCAAGACCTGAGGTGCGCATGATCAACTCGTATGAAGGCCTACGAATTATGAGCACGCACGGTTAATAAAGCCTGACCGTCTGCCTCTCTTCGGCACAGCCAGTTAAGTGAATGATAACGTCGTCGATGTATTCCGGAGTATGGAACCCATTAGGACTTCGTATCTCCGATGCAAAATACGTCACGCCCCGCACCTGCGGACATCGACGTTCGTGCCCTAGGCTCCTTGGCGCTTAAATGCCTGCCGAGGCTCATTGCGCTGAGCGCCTGTGTCGGTGCGGCCACCTACGGCGTACTGATGCTTGTCGCGCCGCGCTACAGCTCGGAAGCCGTAGTCGCAATCATCTCGAAGGCCTCGGCCAATCCTTACGCCGATCCCTCCCGCGCGGGCGCGTCCGACTTCGTCAGCGTCCGCATGGATAAGGAAGCGATCAACACGCACGTGAGCGCGCTCAAATCGCAGGACCTTGCTGTTGCCGTCGCGCAAGCGATGAAGCTTAACGAGAAGGTCGAATTCAACAGCGCGCTGGGTGCGCCCGACAAGCTGACCGCCATCCTGAACACGTTTGGCATAGACCTCCCACGCGCCGGTGAAAGCGAGCAGGCGCGCGTTCTCAACGCCTTCGCAAAACGCCTTGAAGTCTATTCACCGAAAGAGAGCCGCTCGATCGGTATCCGTTTCACGGCAAGCGATCCGGAGCTTGCGGCTGAGGTTGCAAATAAGCTCGCGGAAATGTACCGCGCAACCCTGGCCAGACAGACCATCTCCGAAACCGACGATGTGCAGAAGGCTTTAGAGCCGAGGATCGCCATGCTGTCCGTGGAAGCGGCAAATGCCGAGTCCATGGTTGAAAAATTTCGCGGTGAGGCGAACATCTTCAAAAGCGGTCAGCAGCAGACCGACCTCAATGACCAGCAGCTTACAGAGCTGAACGCTGAGCTGTCGAAAGTGAAGGCTGCCCATAGCGACGCCGATGCACGGGCAAAGCAAGCGCGCGAGATGCTGGTGACCGGCAGTGCCGACGCCTTGGCGGACGTGCAGAAGTCGCCTGTCATGCAAAACCTGACGCAAAGCCGCGTGCGTCTTGAACGGCAGATTTCCGAGCTTTCTGCAACGCTGCTGCCAGGCCATCCGCGCATGCGCCAGCTGGCGGCCGACCTTGCAGGCCTCAAGTCGCAGATCAATACCGAGGTCGCCAAAATCGTCGATGGCCTTTCGAAAGAGGCGAAGGTTGCGGCCAGTCGCGAGGACGCCGTCGCCAAGAGTGTCAGCGAAATCAAGGCCCGCATCGTCAAGACTGGCCCCGACGAGGCGAGGTTGAGAAGTCTCGAGGCCGATGCCAAGTCGAAGCGGGCCGAGCTCGAGCGCCTGAAGGCGCAATATGAGGCCAATCGCATCCGCGCCGGTGACACGCGCGCCGTTCCGGTCGAGGCCCAGATTCTTTCCAATGCGCGCCCTGCGAGCATTCCCGTTTTCCCGAAGAAGACGGCGTCCGCGCTGCTCGCCGCGGTCGCAACGCTGATGATTGGGCTGGCCTTGGTGATCACGCGCGGACTTCTCGCCGGGCAAAGCCATGCCACGCCGGTCTACCATCGCCAGAGCACGGTTCGGACCAGGGCAGAGCCCGTGCTGCCGCCTGCGACGCGCACTAATACAGTCAAGGACATTGCTCCGCTCAATGCCAAGGCAGAGCGGCGTCTTTTTGCGACCGCTCCGCCTTCTGAGCCGGCACCCAAAAATGCAGCTCCGATATCCTTGGACCGAGGCACGCCGGAGGTACGCCAGCCTGAAGCAGGCATGCCGGCAGCGAGCAGTGCAGACCCTGCTGTCAATCAACCCAGCGAGCCGAGGCACGTCAGCGACCTTGCCGATGTCGCCGATCGTCTCGAAGCCTTACGCAAGCGCGGGTTGTCGGGCACAAGAACTCTGATCGCTGGCAACACGGACCCGTTCAGCCTGGCAACCGAGATCAGAAAGCTCACGCACGCGCTCGCCGATCGAGGATTGACGGTCATCGTCGTCGACTGGAGCCTCGACGGCACCGGCATTGCCGAGGCACTCGGCGAGGCCTCCTGGCCTGGCTTCATCGAGCTCGTCAAAGAGCAGGCGCATTTCGAGGATGTCGTGGTTCCGCTGAATGAGACCGGCATCCATCTGATCGCGGCAGGTCACGGCAAGGGCGAGGCCGGCGCGGACATAGACCCAGAAAGCGTTGCGTCCGTGCTCGACGCCCTCGACGGTGTCTATGACCATATTCTCGTGACGGCGCAAAATGAGCCGGCGCGTCTCCTGTTCGAGGCCATCGAAGGCCGCTTCGACTGCGGCATCTCGATGTCCGCCGCGGGGAGGCCGCAGGCAGACAGCCCAGGCACGTTCCTCGGCTTTGAGGTCGAGGGCATGGAGCTGATCGCTTTTGAGGTGGCCTCGCCCTCCGCACGAACAAGCGCCCGAACCCGCCTCGCGCGGGTCGGCTGAGATCATCGCGTTAACCAGCCTGTAACCGTCTTTCGAGGCAGCCGCCGGGAGCTAACGCGATATTTGCACTTCCTCGGCAAAAATCCCACGCAGCGCTCATTGTGCTGCCTAAGAGACTGCCGCGAAGGATGAGATGAGCCGTAGCACCACGTCGCTCCTCAAGGCTGCCATGTCGGCCCTGCACTACTCGGGTGCAGGCCGCATCGTCGCGCCGGTCGCGAGAGGCCGCGGCATCATCTTTATGTTGCACAGCGTGCACCCCGCGCCGCCAGAGCCTTTCGAGCCAAACCGCATTCTGAGGGTGACGCCGGCGTTCCTCGAAGCGGCGATCGAGGAGGTAAGGGCCGCAGGTTACGACGTCATCTCGCTGGACGAGGTCGCGCGCCGCCTCACGGAAGGGCCCGGCCAGCGCCCCTTTGCGAGCTTCACCCTCGACGACGGCTATCGCGACAACCGCGAGTTTGCCTATCCAGTATTCAAGCGCATGGGCGTGCCGTTTACCATTTATGTCGCGACCGAATATGCGGACGGCAGAGGTGCCCTCTGGTGGCTCGTACTCGAGGAGGCGATCAAGAAGGTGGATCATCTCGAGGTGACCATCGGCAATCATGTCCACCGCCACACGACGCGGACCAGCGCGCAGAAGTACGCAGCGTTCCACGCGATTTACTGGGCCCTGCGAGCACAGCCGGAGCATGAGCTTCGTGCGGCCGTAAACGGCTTGGCGGCCCGAGCGGGCTATGATGCCGCAAGCCTCTGCGCCGAGCTGATCATGAGTTGGGACGAGATTCGCGCTCTTGCAGAAGATCCCCTCGTGACCATTGGCGCCCACACGCGCCAGCATCTGGCGCTCTCTAAACTATCGGTGAGTGAAGCGCGCGCCGAGATTAGTGAGAGCGTCGCTCGCATCGAGGCAGAGCTTGGACGTCCCTGCCGCCACTTTAGCTTTCCCTACGGCGACGAGACGAGTGCCGGGGAGCGGGAATTCGCTTTGGCTGAGGAGCTGGGCCTGCGCACGGCAGTGACGACCCGCAAAGGCGTGATCCGGAGAAGCCATGCCACGCGCCTCACTGCACTTCCGCGTGCGTCCCTCAACGGCGATTTCCAGAGCCGGCATTGCGTGCGGTTGCTGCTGACGGGGGCCCCATTCATGCTCTTCGACGCAGCGAGAGCCGCGCGCTCGACCTTAGAGAGCGTCACATATCGTCAGGCCGCTCCATCCATTTGATGAGCAGGCCAGCGGGAAGCACCCACAGGAGCCCGGCGAGGACATAATACGCCAGCTCCACAACTTTGCTGGCATTGACCTGCAGCACCACCGCGACCAGCATGGCGGCGAGCGCGTAAGCAGCTAGAAACAAGATCAGCAGCACGGTGCCGAGGAGCTTGCGTTGACGTTGTGTCATGTCGTGGGGCCTCGGGGTTAGGCGAGCTCTGAAGGATCTCACCCGCGCATTGGATCACCGATCCGCCGGTAGCACATCATTGCATTGAACCGCATTCAAACTCGCCCTATCACACAATTCCCTAGGAGACGAAGAGATCGCGAGCCATGGCCTTAGCAGCGACTGACCCTGACGTGAAGACCGGCACTGCCTATTGGGACGGCGCGGTGCGCGCCTGGCTGTTTACCATTGCCGGGCTTGTGCTCGCGATGGTTACCGTCGGTGGCGCCACGCGCCTCACTGATTCCGGCCTCTCCATCACCGAATGGAAGCCGCTGCTCGGCGCCATCCCGCCGCTGACAGAAGCCGACTGGCTCGCGGCCTTCGAGAGGTACAAGCAAATTCCCGAGTACAGCCTGGTCAACAAAGGCATGAACCTCGATGCGTTCCAGGTCATCTATTGGTGGGAATGGAGCCACCGCTTTCTCGGCCGCATGATCGGCCTCGCATTCGCCCTCCCGCTGGCCTTCTTCTGGGTCAAAGGCGTTTTGCGTCCCGGCTACGCACTGAAGCTCGCAGGTGTACTGGCCCTCGGCGCGCTGCAGGGGGCAATCGGCTGGTTCATGGTACAATCCGGGCTCGTCGATCGCATCGACGTCAGCCAGTATCGCCTTGCGCTGCACCTGACCGTGGCATTCCTCATTCTGAGCCTCGTCGTCTGGCTCGGCCTAAGCCTCGGCAAAAGTGAGCGTGCGCCCCTCGTGCCGGAGAAAGCCGTGCGCATGACGGCGAATGCACTTCTCGCTCTGGCCTTCGTGCAGGTCGTGCTCGGCGCGTTCGTCGCCGGCCTCAAGGGCGGCCTCCTCTACAACACCTGGCCGGACATGAATGGCAAGCTCGTACCGGACGACATCCTGGCGCTCACGCCATGGTACGCGAACATCTTTGAGAACCCGGCGACCGCTCAGTTTGACCACCGTCTCGTGGCCTATGTGCTGGTTGCGCTCGCCGCTGCCCACGTCTGGAGCATCTTCAGCCGGCCGCGCGCCGCCATTGTTAAGGGCTCTGCGGCGCTTCTTATGGCGGGCATATTGGCTCAGGTCGTGCTGGGCATCACGACGCTTC
Source organism: Hyphomicrobium sp. (assembly GCA_041659825.1). Classification (GTDB taxonomy): domain Bacteria; phylum Pseudomonadota; class Alphaproteobacteria; order Rhizobiales; family Hyphomicrobiaceae; genus Hyphomicrobium_C. The sequence goes on along the minus strand of JBAZXL010000012.1, from coordinate 5,957 downwards.
TGAACGCGGTCCCGGTCGGCCTCGGCATCGCCCATCAAGCGGCCGCGGCAGTGCTGCTCGTCCTTGTCACGCGTCACGTCCACATCACGCAGCGCGGACACTGATCAGGCGCCCGCCTGTAAGTGGCCCGCGTCGCGTCAAACACCGAGCATCAGCTTGATGTTCTGCACTGCGGCACCCGCCGCGCCCTTCCCGAGGTTGTCCAGCCGCGCCACGAGCACAGCATGCCGGTAGCTCTCATTCGCGAACACGCAAAGCTCGAGCTTGTCGGTTTTGTTGAGGGCAAGCGCGTCAATCCGGCCGCCTGAGGTCGCGATCTCGGAAGAGGGAACGACGCGAACGAGGGCGGCATCCGCGTAGTGCTTGGCGAGCACCGCCTCGAGATCTTTGGCCGAGGGCCGTCCCGTGAGCAGATCGAGATGCAACGGCACGCTGACCAGCATGCCCTGGCGAAAGTTTCCGACCGACGGCACGAAGATAGGCCGCCGGGTGAGCCCGGTATAGCGCATCAGCTCCGGCACATGCTTGTGCTCGAGCGAGAGGCCATAAAGCTCGAACGCGGGCGCTGTCTTTGATGCTTCGTAGGATTCGATCATCGATTTGCCGCCGCCCGAATACCCGGACACCGCATTCACGGAAATCGGGAAATCGGCCGGAATGTACCCGGCATCCACAAGCGGCCGCACCAGCGCTATGGCGCCTGTCGGATAGCAGCCCGGATTGGCGACGCGCTTTGCCGTCCGCACCTTTGCCTCCTGATCCCGGTCGAGTTCGGGAAAGCCATAGGCCCAGCCGTCGGCCACGCGGTGCGCCGTAGACGCATCCACGATCTTCGGCGCGCGCTCGCCGAGCTCGGAAGCCAGTGCAACCGCCTCCTTCGCTGCGTCGTCCGGAAGGCAGAGCACGATGAGGTCAGCCTCCGCCATGAGCGCCTGGCGCGCTTTGGCGTCCCGGCGCTTGTCGGCTGCAATGCTCTTCACCTCGATAGCTGGCAGCGCGGCGAGGCGCTCACGGATTTCGAGTCCCGTCGTTCCCGCCTCGCCGTCGATGAAGACGGAGGCTGATTTTCCGGTCATCATCTGGACCTCCGTCAGCCGCTGAGCCCGAGCCTGTGCAGAATGCCCTGCCAGATCGTTTCCGAGCACCCGACGCCGTAGGCCGCGCAGAGGAGGCGATGGCTGTCGCGATAGATCATGTCGAGCGCGACATAGAGGATGATGAGAAGGCCGATCCACGCGATCCACGGGAAGCGCGAGAGGAGCTTTGCGATGTAGTTCGAGGCGACGGCCATGAGCACGATCGCGACGGTGAGGCCGATGATGAGGACCAGGGTCGATTCACCTGCCGCACCCGCAACCGCGAGCACATTGTCGAGCGACATCGACAGGTCCGCGAGAATGATGGTCCAGAGCGCGGACCAGAACGACGCCTCGTTTGCGACAGTGCCATTCGAGGCGAGCTTGCCTTCGACCTCTTCGATCGAGTGCCCCTCGCCGTCACGGATCTGACGATACATCTTCCAGCATACGAACAAGAGCAGCAACCCGCCCGCGAGCGTGAGCCCGATAACCTGCAGCATCTGTTGCGCGATACTCGAGAACAGAATTCTGAGCACGACCGCGCCTGCGATGCCCCAGAAGATGACCTTGGCCCGCATGCTTTTTTGCACGCGCGACGCGGCCATCCCGACCACGATCGCATTGTCGCCGGCGAGCGTCAGATCGATCATGAGGATATTGAACAACGGGACGGCATGGTGGTGCCACCAGCTCGGACTTACGAGATTAGCCAGCTCCGACAATGCCGCTTCAATCATTCCATCGACCCTTTCACGTTGCCTGCGAGCCAGACCTTCCTAGTGTCCCGACCGCGAAGTTCGTCACATTCTGCTGCGGGCGCTGAACGAACTTCGCGGTCGAAAGGACACTAGCAAGTGTATGATTCTAGTGTGATTCAGATTTCGAAGTCCGCTCTCGACCCAGCCGAGAAGTATGAAGCGGACTTCGAAATCATCACACTAGTCCAGCATGCGAGCAGAGAGAAACACGACTTAGCACAAAAAAACAACGGCCCGCGAACCGGGCCGTCGCTCGGGATAGCTCGCGAAGGGGCGCAATTAGCGCTTCGAGAACTGGAAGCTGCGGCGAGCCTTCATGCGGCCGTACTTCTTACGCTCGACGGTACGGCTGTCGCGCGTGAGGAATCCGCCCTTCTTCAGGACGCCACGCAGCTCTGGCTCGTAATAGGTGAGCGCCTTCGAGATGCCGTGGCGAACAGCGCCGGCCTGACCGGAGAGCCCACCGCCAGCGACCGTAACAATGATATCAAACTGCGAGGCGCGGTTTGCGGCATTGAGAGGCTGCTGCAGCAGCATCTGCAGAACCGGACGCGCGAAGTATGCCTTGAAGTCCTTGGCATTCACTGTGATTACGCCGCGTCCCGGCTTGATCCAGACGCGTGCGACGGCGTCCTTGCGCTTACCGGTCGCATAAGCGCGGCCGAGCTTGTCGAGCTTCTGCACGTAGACAGGGGCCTCAACTGGAGCGGCGACCTTCAGCGCACCGAGATCTTCGAGGGTCTTTGTTTCTTGTACCATGGATTATGCCCTCGAGTTCTTGCGGTGAAGCGCGGCAACGTCGAGCTTCGTCGGGGTTTGGGCGGTGTGCGGATGCTCGGCGCCCTTATAGATTCTGAGGTTGCTCATGAGCTTGCGCTGCAAGGGACCGCGCGCCAGCATGCGCTCGACGGCAAGCTCGATGACGCGTTCCGGGAAGCGGCCCTCGAAGAGGCGCTTCGGCGTCGTGGCCTTGATGCCGCCGGGATAGCCAGTATGGCGGAAATAGACCTTGTCCTCGCGCTTCTTGCCGGTGAAGACGGCCTTCTCTGCGTTGACGACGATGATGTTGTCGCCGCAGTCGACGTGCGGCGTGTAGATGGCCTTATGCTTGCCTTTGAGGCGCATGGCGATGATGGTCGCAAGGCGGCCGACGACGAGCCCTTCGGCATCGATCACGATCCACTTCTTGTCCGTCTCGCCGGGCTTGGCGACGTAGCTTTTCATTCGGGCAGCGCTCCTGCCTTTGGAGTGAGGGCGGAACGGGATAAGATGCCGAGCCGCAACGATGCCGCGCTCTGTACTTGAGTGTGCGAATCTTGTCAAATGCTTCGCGATAGATATTACAATAAGTCAATTATAACAATCAGTTAGGTATATAGGTATAATAATACCACAATGATGGTATTATTATACCTTATTCCCTCTTGCGCATCGTCGTTTTTTCCCCGAGGAACGGAGCGTGCCGCACCCCTGTTCTTATATCCGTCTCAGTTTGGGTATCTGGTCCCTCCGGATCGCAATGCGTACCATTAAGATCAGCACAACACAGAGAATCGGAGGAACTCGAAAATGGCCGGAATACTGGGGCGTCTCGCGCCGATCGCGCTCATGAGCTGGGCTTTCATCTCGACGGCAGGGCTCGCGTCCGCCCAGGACCTGAAGCAGATCGAGCTCAACGATAAGCTCGTCCAGTCGTTCATCGACGCGCAGAAGGACTTCGCGCCTTTGTCGAGCAAGCTTGCCGAGGGAGGCGAAAAGCCGGATCCAGCGCTCACCAAGGAACTCGAGGATATCGCCAAGAAGCATGGCTTCACGAGCTTCGCCGAGTTCGAGGATGTCGGCGCGAACATCACCATCGTGCTTGATGGCTTGGACCGCACGAGCGGGGCCTATACCGATCCCGTCGAGAAGATGAAAAAGGAGCTCGAGGAGATCAAGGCCGACGCTTCGATCCCGGCTGAGGACAAGAAGCTCGCTGTCGACGACTTGACTCAAGAGATCGCGGCTGCTCAGGCTCTGAAGTATAAGCAGAACGTCGACGTCGTGAAAAAGAACCTTGCCGCCATCGAGCAGCTGATCCCGGAAGAGGCGGGTGAGAGCGCTCCGGCCGCAAAGCCTGGCCCCGCACCCTGACTCCAATAAGGCCTAAGCTCGTGACCACCAAAGAAACGACAGCGGCGCCCGAGGCGGAAATCTCGGGCGCCTTCGTGCAGATCACGACGCCTGAGCCTGGCGTTGCCCTGCTGACCCTCAATCGCCCGGCGTCACGTAACAGTCTGTCGCGCGCCATGATGGCGGCGCTCGACGGCGCACTTTTGGCAATCGCCGATGATCGCGATCTCTCTGCTGTCGTGCTGACCGGCGCCGGTCCCGTGTTCTCCGCCGGCCATGACTTGAAAGAGCTGACCGCCCATCGCGCCGACGCCGACGGTGGCCGTGCCTTCTACGCCGAGACCATGCAGGCCTGCGCCCGCCTCATGCAACGGATCGTAATGTCGCCGAAGCCAGTCATCGCCGCCGTGCAAGGCATTGCGACAGCCGCCGGCTGCCAGCTTGTGGCGAGCTGCGACCTTGCCGTCGCGGCCGACACGGCGCGCTTCGCAACCCCTGGCGTCAACATCGGGCTCTTCTGCTCGACGCCAATGGTTGCCCTTTCGCGCAACATCTCGCGCAAGCGCGCGATGGAGATGCTACTTCTGGGCGAGATGCTGTCCGCCGCGCACGCCGCCGAGTATGGCCTCATCAATCGCGCCGTGCCGGAAGCACAGGTTATGGAGGAGGCCATCGCCATGGCCCGCCAGATCGCGTCGAAGTCTCCTGCGACTGTTGCCATCGGCAAGGAAGCCTTCTACCGGCAGATTGAGGCGCCTCTCTCCGAGGCCTACGATTACGCCGCCGGCGTCATGGTTGAGAATATGATGTACGCCGATGCCGAGGAAGGCATTCGTGCCTTCGTCGAGAAGCGGCAGCCAACCTGGAAAGGCTGCTGAGCCGTGAAGCCGCGCCTGACGTTCATCACGCTTGGGGTTGTCGATGTTTCCGCCGCGCGAGCGTTCTACGAGCGGCTGGGCTTCAAGGCTTCGAGTGCCTCGCGACCGAGCATCGCTTTCTTCGACGTAGGCGGCACGTTTCTTTCTCTATATAGCCGCGAAGCCCTAGCCAACGAGACGCGCGCGACCGGCGTGGGGCACGGCTTTTCCGGCGTGACACTCGCACATAACGTCGACACCGAAGCTGAAGTCGAGGCCGTCATCAGGGAAGCTGTCGCTGCCGGCGCAACGCTCGTGAAGCGGGCCGAGAAGACCTATTGGGGCGGCTACTCGGGCTACTTTGCCGATCCCGACGGCCACAACTGGGAGGTCGCCCACAATCCATTTCTCGAAAAAGATGCGGAAGGGCGGTTCGTTCTTCCGCCGAGCCAGCCATGAGTCACAGAGCCTATAGCGACGACTATATTGCGGGCATCCTCCGGGATGGGCGCGTCTTTGCCTTCGTCGGCGCCTCTGCCAACACCGTGCGCCCAAGCTACTTCGCCATGAAGTACCTGCTCGGCAAGGGCTATCACGTCATCCCCGTGAACCCGGGGCACGCCGGACAGGAGATCCTCGGCCAGAAGGTTTATGCTTCCCTTGCCGAGTGTCCGGGCCCCGTCGACGTCGTCGACATTTTCCGCAATTCCGAAGCCGCCCTCGAGATCGTTCGCGAAGCCATCTCGCTCAAAGAGAGGCTCGGCATCAAAGTCATCTGGATGCAGCTCAGCGTGGTCAATCCGGTCGCTGCGGCGGAAGCTGAGGCCGCAGGCTTCAGTGTCGTGATGAATCGCTGCCCGAAGATCGAGTACGGACGGCTTTCAGGCGAGATCAGCTGGGCCGGCGTCAACACCGGTATCATCTCGAGCGTACGCCCGAAGCTTGCGCCGGGCGGCGTGCAGCAGAACCTGCTTCCGGCCCGCCGTTAGCGAGCGCAGAGACCTTGTTTCAAATGCAAATAGCCGGCTAGGTCACAAACTCATAAACTGGATTCCCAACGCGCGCGAACAGTGATTCATACTCTCAACCGAGGGAGGTTGAGATGGCACAACTGCGCCGCTACGAACTCACTGATGCGGAATGGGCGATCA
>JBAZXL010000011.1:0-105575 GCA_041659825.1 Hyphomicrobium sp. | reverse complement strand
CCCAAGAGGCCGAGACCGGGAAGCCTGCGAACACCGGAGAGTCGTAACGGACGGCGTTGATCGGATAACCGTCGCAGTCGCCGGCCACACCGCCGCCGCCGTTCAGCGGGGCGCACGATGCGATGTTGCCCCAGGTCAAGCCCGACAACCCGCCGCTTGTGTTGCGGAGGGCGAAGGCGTTGACGTCGTACAACACGTAGTTGGCAACGACGAGCGAGCCCGAGCCGTCCGGCAGGATGGCCTGGTTGTCAGCAGCCGACGACTGCTTGCCAACCGACAGCTTGCCGAGCTGCTCACTCTTGATGAACCAGTAGGAGTTCTCGACGCCAAACGAGCCGCCGCCACCAGCGACGGCTGCGAGAGCGCTCACGCCACCGCCGTTGGGGCTTGACTGACTGACGAGCAGCGAGTCGTTCTGGATCGGCTCGATGTTCAGCACGTAACCGGCGCTCCAGCCCGGCGCGATGGTGGCCTGGCCGGAAAACTTGACGTGCGTGCCGATGGAGACGGAGCCCGTGTCGGTGACGTACGTGTTGCTCTCTTTGCCGTCATCCCAGTAGAGGACCTGCTGAGAGACCCAGCCCGAAACGGTGAGCGAGACCTTACGGTTGCCCTTGCGGGCGGTGGTGGATTCAAGCTCTGCAATTCGCTCTTCGAGGTCGGCGCAGCAGTTCCCCCCGAGGTCGGCTGCGTTTGCACCCGTGGCGAGACCACCTGCGAGCAGGCCGGCCGCCGCGAGGGCGCTTAGGCTATACTTTTTCATTTACCTTCTCCCGTCTACTAACTTCGAAACGGGCGCATGACGCTGTTACGTCAACACGCTCAACAACTCGACCAGCGGCAGCACGTTACTCCGAATCACCGCTCAGGGCAGGATACTACGCAGATCAGGGTCGCTCAGGAAATGGGCAATGTGCGGATTTCTGTGGAATCCAACTCAAATGTGGCGCTCATGCAACGGCGCAGTGTCGCCGCGGTATCATATTGAATTTCATCGCAATTCCGTCGCTGTTGCACGGTGTCTAGCTGACGGCATGCAATAATACGACGACGATTAGTCCGTGTTAACCGATCGAAGTGCAGTCGTGGAGGCGGCATTCCCGCGCAGGCGCGCGCTGCTCGCGTTTCTTGGGGCATCATCCATCGTCAATAGCATTACTCCTGGCGGTGAAATTGGGGCTAACGCACCAGTTCAATGAAAAAAAGGCAGCTCGACCGGCTTGCTCGGTGCGGTGCGCTCAGGTATTCTTGTTGCAGCGCAAAACGACGTTGCTTGAGTCGATAGTCGCCGCGTTGCGCGGTCTTGGTACCCGTCGTTCTTGGTACCCGTCGGCTAGGTGAAATGACCGCGCTCCACTCGACTGGCGTTGTCACTTAGTTGGCATTGTCGCGAATAGTTGGTGTTGTCACGAGCAGAGCCCAGCAGTCTTTGAGTGATCTAAGCCACAAGCATGCGGAATTTGCGTCGCTGCAGTAGGTGCCGGGTAATGTTGCCACAATCCCCATCTACCTACGGCTACGGCTGCAAGCCGTTGATTCAACACTTATTGACGGGACAGCAGCGCTCGAGCTGGGGGTCGCGCGGGATCGGTGAGGGCGAAGGGCAGCGTGTGCCTGAGCCTTTGGCGGACGCAAGACAGTCGTGCGGCTGCATTGGGAACCTTCCGGAATTACTCGATGAGTGATGCAATTGACATGGGGCCGGGCCCTACGCGTCGTCATGTGCTCATGGGTGCTGCTGCGTGGAGCGCGGTAGCGGCGACAATTGACGCCGCGCTTCTCCTTCCCCCGGCGCGCGCCGGCGAAACATCGGCCGGCGAGCCTTTTGTTGTCGATCACGTGAAGACGCTCGCCAAAGATCTCGCCGCAAGGGAGTTCGTAAAGCCGCACGTCGACGTGCCGGAGCCCTTCAATGCGCTGACGATCGATCAGTATCGCGACATTCGCTTTCGTCCTGAGGCCTCCATTTGGCGATCCGATCGGATCGACTATGAAGTGCAGCTTCTACCCTTGGGCTGGCTCTATGACCGGCCGGTGCAGATCTGGCTTGTGGAGGGCGGCAAGGCCCGCAGCCTCAGGGCCGACAGCTCGCTCTTCTCGATCGGCGGCGCCATAGAAAGAGTACCCGTCGAAGCTCCCTTCGGGTTTTCCGGCTTCCGTCTGCACGGCACGCTCAATAGGTCCGACATCTACGACGAGATCGCCTCCTTCCAGGGTGCGAGCTACTTCAAGGCTGTTGGCCGTGGCCAGCAGTTCGGCCTTTCCGCCCGCGGGCTTGCCATCAATACGGCGCGTCCCGGCGGTGAGGAGTTTCCTCTCTTTCGCGCCTTCTGGATCGAGCGCCCGCAGGCCGGAGCGCCCGAAATCTATGTGCATGCCCTTCTCGATAGCGAGAGCACGACGGGTGCCTATCGCTTTGCGATCCGCCCCGGCGAGGCCACAACGATCGATGTCGAGGCCGTCTTTTACCCGCGAAAATCTCTCGCCCATGTCGGCATTGCGCCGCTGACGAGCATGTTCCTGCGCGGGGCCGCGCACCGGCGCATAAATCACGATTTTCGCCCCGATGTGCACAACAGCGAAGGCCTTGCCGTCTTGAACGGTCAGGGCGAGCGCCTGTGGCGGCCTTTGACCAACCCGAAGATGCTGCAGACGAGCGCCTTCCTGGATAAAGACCTCAAGGGCTTCGGCCTCATTCAGCGAAGCCGCGACTTTGAAAGTTACGAGGATCTGGAAGCGCGCTTTGATCGCCGGCCGTCGGCGTGGGTTGAGCCCAAGGGCAGCTGGGGCGAGGGATATGTCGAGCTGATCGAGATCCCGGTCACGGAAGAGATCCACGACAACATCGTTGCTTACTGGAAGCCGGCGACGGCGCTCGAGCCAGGTCAGGCCTATTCCTATGCCTATCGCATCTCATGGACCGACTTCATTCCGGCGGCGTGGGCCGGCTCGCGCGCGGAGAAGACGTTCGTCTCGCCCAGCAAGCAGTCCGACCAGAGCCTGTTCGTCGTCGATTTCTCAGGTCCCGCGGTGAGGGAATTGCGTGAGTTGCCGGTTGCTGACGTCGCGGCGAGCGCTGGTGGCATCTCCAATCTCGTCGTTCAGCGCAATCCAGAGATTCAGGGTCTTCGTGTCAAGTTTGACCTCAACACAGCCGGAACCGAGATCATTGAGTTGCGTTTGGGCCTCAGGCTCGCCGGACAGTTGATCTCCGAAAATTGGCTCTATCGATGGACGAAGTCATGAGCACGAGCGCCACAGACAGTGTGGGGTCGACACAATTTGCGGACTTTGCTGAGCAGCAGAGCGGCGGCACGCGGGCCGTCTCGCATAATAGGGCGCGCCTGGATGCGAGCGATCCGTCGCTCCTCATAGATGAAATGCCGCTCGAGATGCCCGTGCAGGATTTTTCGAAGCGGCCAACGCGGCGCTTTCCGACGAAGGGCGGCGCATGGATACCGCGCACAGCGGTCTTCTTCGGGGCAGGCCTGATGACGGCGGCCTTCGCGCATGAGCTCTACGGCGTGCTCTCGTTTGTGCAGGTGACGCCGCTGCAGTTGATCTTCCTCGCGCTCTCGACCGTCACGTTCTGCTGGATCTCCGTTGGCACGCTCTCGGCGGCACTCGGATTCCTTCCCCTTTTTGCCGACGAGGGTGCCGACACGATCAAGATCCCCGACACGGATGGGCCGCTCAGTCGGCGAACGGCACTTCTCTTCCCTGTCTACCACGAGGATGTCGCGCGCATCTCGGGAACGATCGCGGCGATCGTCGAGGAGCTTGACGCCCTCGGCAAGACGTCGGCTTTTGAGGTCTACGTACTTTCGGATACGCGCGGCGCCGACGAGGGTGCGCGCGAAGAAGCGGCCTACGCGGAGCTGAAGCGGACGCTCTCCGGGCAAATCCCAGTCTACTATCGCCGCAGAATGGAGAATACCGGCCGCAAGGCTGGCAATATCCGTGACTGGGTCGAACGGTTCGGCGGCGGCTACGATTTCTTCGTCATTCTCGATGGCGACAGTATCATGTCCGGAACGTCGCTCGTGCGCCTCGCTCGCGCCATGGAAGGCGACGCAACCGCAGGCCTCGTGCAGACGGTGCCTAAGCTTGTCGGCGGTGTCACGCTGCTGCAGAAGCTCATGCAATTTGCCTCGAATACGTATGGTCCGGCCGTCGCCGCAGGTCTCGCGTTCTGGAGCCGCGACCAGGGCAACTACTGGGGCCATAACGCCATCATCCGAACCGAGGCATTTGCCAGCGCGGCTGGCCTGCCCAACCTGCCGGGAGGGGCGCCGTTCGGCGGACACATCCTGAGCCACGATTTCGTCGAGGCCGTTCTTTTGGAGCGTGCGGGCTGGGGCGTCCACATGGCCCCGACGCTCGAGGGCTCATACGAGGGCACGCCGCCGCGTCTCTCGGATCTTATCGTCCGCGATCGGCGCTGGTCGCAAGGCAACCTTCAGCATCTCGCGATCCTGCCCACGTCGGGGATCTCGATGATGGGCCGCTTGCACCTGGGCATGGGCGCGCTCGCCTACATCGTCTCGGGCATCTGGGCTGCCTCGCTTGCCGTCGGTGTCGTGCTCGCGCTGCAGGGTCAGCAGATGCTGCCGAGCTATTTCCAGGACAGCAAGACCCTGTTCCCGATTTGGCCGGTCGTCGATCCAGGTGCCGCCATGCGGCTCTTTCTGGCCACCATGGCGGTCGTGCTGCTGCCGAAGTTTCTGGGACTAGGCCTCGAGATCAAACGTGTCCACCGCTCGCGAGAGCTCTTCGGCATGCCGCGCGCCATCACGGGCGTGTTGACCGAGACGATCTTCTCGATGCTGCTCGCGCCCATCATGATGATGACGCAGACGGCGTCCGTCGTGCAGATTTTTCTCGGCCGCGACGCCGGCTGGAAGGCCCAGATGCGCGATGCCGGCGGGCTTGATCTCCTGGACGCGATCCGCTTCCACTGGCGCCACAGCCTGACCGGCCTCGTCGTGTCCGTGCTGGTGTGGAAGGCTTCGCCAGGTCTGCTTGTCTGGATGTCGCCCGTGCTCGTTGGTCTAATCTTGGCCGGCCCGATCAATTGGCTGACCGCGCAAGCGGCCGGACCGGCCATCTCGGTCATCCTGTCGACGACCGTCGACCGCTCGCCAGCTTCGATCATCCTGCGCACGCTACGCCATACTGGCAACTGGCGTGAGAAGCTCGCCAAGCTGACGCAGACCGCGCCCGGCCCCGAGCCCGTCCCAAACCTAAAAAAGGCCGCTTGAGCAGGCACGGATCCTGAACCGGCGGGGATCACTCCCGATTACCGTGATATGAGTAGAGGCTCTACGTTTTGCGAGTGACGAGCTGCTTCAGCTTGCCCACGACCGGCTGCAGCACATCGGGCAGCAGGTCGCGCACGCGCACAGGCTCCGCCTCGAGGAACGGCAGCGGACGGGTCACCTGGATGGCCGCGGCTCCGATCCGCGCAGTGAGCGCTCCGTTGAACGCGCCTTCTCCGAGACGGCGAGAAAGCCGGCGCAACACGTCCTGGCCCAAAAATTGTCCAAGCAGATCGTCGGTCATGGCAAGCCCCCCGGTCGCAATGATGTGGCCGACAACCATGCGCGCGAGCCGCAAGGCGCCAAGTCCTCCCGGACGGCCGCCGTAGAGACCAGCAAGGCTGCGCAACATGCGTACGTTCTCGACCATGACGTAGAGCATGGCGAGCCACACCATGGGACTCATGGCGGTGACCACCGACACATTCTTGGCGGACCGAAGAATGGTGCGGCGCGCCTGCAGGTCGATCGCGGCCAGAACCTCGCGGTCGGCAAGCCGGAAAAGGTCGCCCGGATCGCGGACATCGCGCTCGTGCTCTTTGAGGCGAGCGAGACCCCACGCCAGCTCTGGCCGGTCCTTGAATGTTGCCCTGAGGCTCTGAACAGCTGTCCGCTCGAGATTGCGATCGCTGGTTTTGAGCGCCTTCTCGGCATCGCGGCGGAGACGCGTAATGCGGGCGAGGCGCAGGAGCCCCCCAATCTCGCGCAGCATCAGCACGAGCGCGGCAACGCCGGCGATGATCAGCAAGCTCGTGGCGGTCCAGCCGACCCAGTCGTTTCGGTTCAAGGCCTGCGAGACGAAGCGCGCAAAGCTCACGCTGAAGGCGAGGCCGATGAGCCCGGCCATGGCGGAAACGAGAATGCCGCTTGCGGTGAGGCCGTCGCGCCGCGCCGCCGCGAGGCTAGGGGCGCTGCCATCCTCGCCCGGAACCGCCTCCTCGGGAGCGTCGGGCTCGGTGCGCGTGACAATGACCGGGTCGTCCACGGAAAAGACGCGCGGCTCTCGATCAGCGCTCATTTGAGCCTCCAATCCTGCGAGCGACACTCATGCCAGCCAATCTCCGATCAAGAAGTTGAGGGCGCGGTCGAGCCGGATGTGCGGCGCTGGCGGGATCTCTCCCCGTGCGGTCGTCTTAAGCAGGCGCGGCGGCCGGAAGCGGGGAAAGGAGGCCTGCCGTGGCAAGGCGCGGTCGAGCGCTGCATTCGGATCGGTTGGTAGGTCGCCGGGGAAGACGGCCGCCTCGCGGCGCCCGTCGAACGTGGACCCGGCAAGCTTTTCCCCCGGCAGCGGCACGCCGACGATGCACGGCAGCGTGCTTTTGCCGTCGCGCGCTTCCGCTTCACGCGTCGCGCGCAACGACGCCAACGCCAGAACACGCACCTCGGCGCCGGCTTCCGCCGAGCGAGCTCCAGCCCGCTCGCTCAAGAGTTTCAGGATCGCCTCGAGCCGATCGTGACTGGAGTGGTGAACATGATCGGCTTTGGTTGCCGCAAAGAGCAGCCGGTCGATCCGCCGCGCGCCTGTCAGCGCCGAGACCCAGCTCGGCAGCCCGGGCCGAAAAGCCTTTAGAACCGCTTCGAGGGCTCGCTCGAGCTCGTGCACCGTCTGCGCCCCGCCATTGATTGCGCCGAGCGCGTCCACCAGCACGATTTGCCGATCGAGACGGCTGAAGTGATCGCGAAAGAACGGACGCACAACATGCGCGACATAGCTTTCATACCGACGCGCCATCATGGCGGCGAGCGTGCCGCGCTCGGCGAAGTCCCCCTCGTCGATATCGAGCGGCATGAAGGTGAGCAGAGGTGAACCTTCGAGATCGCCCGGCATCAGGAAGCGACCCGGCCCCGTCGTTGTGAGCGGCTCCGTCGAACGCGTGGCATTGAGGTAGCACGTGAAGAGCTTCGCACCCTCGAGGGCTGTCTGTTCGCTTTCGGGAGCCTGGCCGTCGAGGGTGGCGAGGTAGGCCAGCCACTCGCCAGCGGCTCTCGCCCGGCTCGGCTCGCGCGCCAGCCGCAAGGCTTCCGCCGACCATGTGGCGTAGCTCTGGTTCAACATGGCGAGATCGAGCAGCCATTCTCCGGGATAGTCGACGATGTCGACGTTGACGCGCCGCACCGGCCCGAGGAGCCGCCGCAAGCGCTGCTCGGGCTCGTACGTGATGGCGACGCGCAGCTCCGAGATCTTGCGCGTGCTCTCAGGCCATTCGGGCGGATCGGCCTCGAGCGCGCGCGTGTGAGCCTCATAGTCGAAGCGCGGAATCTCGTCGTCCGGCTGCGGCTCGAGATGCGCGGAAAGGATGCGCCCGTCCGCGTAGGGCGCGAAAAAAGGCAGCCGTCCGCCCATCACGAGATTGCGAATGAGTGCCGTGATGAAGACCGTCTTGCCTGATCGGGCGAGGCCGGTCACGCCAAGGCGCAAAGACGGCGTCAGCAGATCCGAGACGAACGCGCCAGCGTTGGACCAGAGATCGGTCACTCTATCGGGAAGGTTTCTCGCGGACACGTTTTTCGCGGACAAAGGGGACCTCGTGAGGTTCCCCCTAGGTAAGGCCAGCCGGACCTGCCCGCAAGGCTCGCTTTGGAGCCGACCCATGCCAGACCTAGATGCCGTCCTAGCCGTAGAAGACGACAAATACGCCGGCGCCGATGACGGTCAGGCCCATAAGGACAATCGTAGTACTTCTCAAGAACTCGGCCACGAGGCTCTCCACCAGCCAAATGACGCTACCCGGATAGAGCAGCTATACTCCGAGATCATTACGGTCTCCTCAATGAACCGGACCTGAAGTCCGTCTTCAGATTCAGTTCATGTGACTGGAGCGCTATGTCCCGGCACGCGTTTGATCGCGCAGAGAGTCGCCGAACACGGCCGTATTTGGACTGAGCGAGACTGAGCCTGTGAAGAAAATAGCAATTTCTTGAGGATGTGTGGCCAGAGTGCCTGCCTGACGCGGCTTAGCCGGAAGGCACCTCATTGGTACATTGAGAAGGCTAGGCGAGGCTAGGCCGCGCGTGTCTGATGGCTCTCGCGCTGCTCCTCGACGCTCGCGCGCGCCTCTCCCGCGGGCGTCGCAGCCAAGCCGCTGCCCGGCCTATAGCGGAACGGGAATAGCAACTGCTCCGCATAGGACTTCGGGAAACTTGGCACCTCGTCAATGCCCATGTCATAGGCATGGATGGTTCGCGGCGGCTCCGGCGTAAAGGTGCCGAGCAGCCGATCCCAGAACGTCAAAAACAGCCCAAAGTTGCAATCTCCTTCCTTGCCCCAGTTGACGTGGTGCAAGTGGTGGATGCGCCCGATCGACAGGTGGTTGCGGAGCGGGCCCACCTCGTAGTCGACATTTGAATGCTGAACGATGAGTTGCACGGAGATCGAGAAGGCGAGCAGCACCGCCACCTGAAACGGCATGCCGACGATCGCGAGCGGGGCGGTTCCGAGCGCCATATCCATCATCTGGTGCAGCGGATGTCGGACGACTCCATTGAACCCGTAGAGCCGCGCGACGCCGTGATGCACCGCATGCAGGCGCCAGAGCGACGACCAGCGGTGGCTCAAAAAGTGAATGATGGTAAACGCGAAATCAGCAAGCACGACAGCAAGGAGCAGCTGCGCCAGTATCGGCCATTCGCGCGGCCAGAGCCCGATGAGACTTCCTGGCTTGAGACTGAAAAGCCACGCGACGAGCGGGATCATGAGAACGCCGGCGACGTTGCTCGATTCATAAACGACGACATGCCAAAGCGTGGCATTTTCGTCACCATGCGACGCATTCCATTCCTCATGAACGGGCAGAATTCGCTCGGCGAGGAAAGCGGTCGCAAAAGCCGTCATGAGAAGGGGTAGCAACCAAACGTGAGGGTGCCCCTGAGTGACGACGAAGAAGGCCGCCGAATTGACGCCGAGTAGCATGAACGGGACATAGCCGTAACGAACTGCGGTTTGCGACGCATAACTCATTCCGCCACTCCTCACTCGTACGCCCACGGCGCCTACGCGCTTACATCCTCGAAAAAAGAGCGGCGCACCCCGATTAGGTTCCGCTGGCCCTCACAATTTCACGAGCTTAGATTAGCTGATCTCGTCTGCCAACCTACGATTTGCGCAAGGGAGCCGTCTTCTCGATGCTGACTTTGCTCAACTTCGCGCAACATCGGGAGGCAAAACGCTGCGGTTGATTAATGCGTCACCTGAGCAGACAAGAATATCCTGCACGGTCCAGCGTATTCAGGTTCGTTCGCAATAGTCGACCTGCGGTTCAGGTTATCTCACGTGCGGTTCAAATAGCTGCGGCCGGGCTCTCGAAATGGGCTGGTGAACTTGAGGCCAATGGCTCTGTCGCGCCGCCACATCAGCTCGCAGTCGACCTCTTTGCGGTCGGCAATGATGTAAAGCGTCAGACCGCCTCTCAGCAGCCTCGGGCTGAGGTCGTCCCAGATGTCGATGCGGCAGCCGAAGGCTGTCAAATCACGCAAGGTGCACGCACGTGGCGCAATCATTCGCTCGGATGTCACAAAGCCATCGCTCAAACGCTCGCGCTTGCGCACGTGCGCCGCGGGCGCCGAGGGCCTCGTCCGGCTTCCTCGATCGTGTTGGCGCCTTAGGCCAGAGTGTGTCGCTCAACCGCTCGAGAAGCTTCATGGCATGCCGCCTCAGGGACGTCCCGCAAGGTCGAAGACTGGTGAGACGACACTTACCACTCGCGGCATATTTATCCGTTAACGAATTCGGCTGCCTTCGATCTGTGGCATTACTCGCCCTTGCGGCGGCTCATGAATGCAAGCCGCTCGAAGAGGTGAATATCCTGCTCGTTCTTGAGCAACGCGCCAGCCAAGGGGGGGATGATCTTTCGGCTGTCATTTTCGCGAAGCACGGCCGGATCGATGTCCTCGTTGAGCAGGAGTTTCAGCCAGTCCAGCAGCTCCGAGGTCGACGGCTTCTTCTTGAGACCCGGCACCTCTCGGATATTGTAGAAAACCCGCATTGCCTCCGAGACGAGGCGCTCCTTGAGACCTGGGAAATGCACCTCGACAATGGCGGCCATCGTCTCAGGATCTGGAAACTTGATGTAATGGAAAAAGCAGCGGCGAAGAAAAGCGTCTGGCAGCTCCTTTTCGTTGTTTGAGGTAATGATGACGATGGGTCGCGTCTGTGCGGAGATCGTAGCGCCCGTTTCGTAGACATAGAACTCCATGCGATCGAGCTCTTGCAGGAGGTCGTTTGGAAACTCGATATCGGCCTTGTCGATCTCGTCGATCAGGAGCACGGGCCGGACCGGCATCTCGAAGGCCCCCCACAGCTTGCCGCGCTTGATGTAGTTCGCGATGTCGCGAACGCGCTCATCGCCGAGCTGTCCATCCCGGAGCCGCGAAACCGCGTCGTACTCGTAGAGGCCCTGCTGGGCTTTGGTCGTTGATTTGATATGCCACTCGAGCATCGGCGCGTCCAAGGCCTTAGCGATCTCCTGGGCCAGCACCGTCTTGCCAGTTCCCGGCTCGCCCTTGACGAGAAGTGGGCGCTGCAACGTGATCGCGGCGTTCACCGCGACTTTGAGGTCACGGGTGGCAACGTAGCTCTTCGTGCCCTCGAACTTGCTTATCATCTGCGCCCTTGGCTCCTCGATGCGTTCGGCTGACGTCAGTGCCATGTCATAGGTTGGGCGCCTGCTCTCGGCAAGGAACGGCAAGCACGGACCGCGCCGCGACCGGCGTGGCCTTCGATCCACAGGCGGACAAGCGAACAAGCGCGGCGCGCGGATAGCTGTAAAAGAGACGTAAAATCAATGCACTAATGGCGTGCTGTGCGGGTTCTGCTTAACACTTAATGCCTGGATTTTCTTGACTCGCGCGGCCACTCACTTCAATAGGGGCACGCGAAACTCGCGGATGCCTTCTGCAAGGCCCAACCGGCAGGGCAGCAGGTCGAAAAGTCTCTGACAGGCCCAGCATCGGGAGGCCAAACATGAGCAAGCGAGCTGTTGGAAAGCTGGCCAAAGTGAAGGCTGTGCCTACCGCTGCCCGAACGGCGAAGTCCACGACAAAGGCGCACAAGAAGACGCCTAAGACGGCGGCGGCCAAAAACGGCGCGTCCAGGGGCGAGGCGGCAAAAAACGCCAGTTCGCTTGCGCTAGCGCGGCCATCCAAATCGGCCCCGCCGCCAGCAAAGCAGCTGCCCGCAAAGTCAGTCCCGAAGGCCTCGGCCAAAGCGTCTGCAGTCGCGAAAATCGTCGTTCCTGAAACGGTAAAGCCCCGGAGAACCATGACCCGCGCCGCCGATAAAGCACCGGATAAGAAGCTCACCGCTCGTGCGCCGACGTCGACGATCGTCCTCACGCCAGATTACCGACCGAGCGAGGACGAGCCGTTCATGAATGAGATGCACCGGCTCTACTTCCGCCAGAAGCTGGTCAACTGGAAGGAGGAGATCATCCGCCAGACGAAAGAGACGCTGGCGGGGCTGCACGAGGATTCGACCCAGCACGCCGATCTCGCCGACCGCGCGACCTCCGAGACGGATCGCGCGCTCGAGTTGCGCGCCCGCGATCGTCAACGCAAGCTGATCGCCAAGATCGACGCCGCTCTGGCTCGCATCGAGGATGGCAGCTACGGATATTGCGAGGAAACGGGCGAGCCGATCGGTCTGAAGCGCTTGGATGCTCGTCCGATCGCGACCTTGTCAGTCGAGGCGCAGGAGCGGCACGAACGGCGCGAGCGCGTCTACCGCGAGGACTGACGAAGCATCGCCGCGACGCCTAACGCCGTCATGGTCAGAAGATAGGGCCCGCGCCCGTCAAAACCGGCCTGCCACGGGAAGCAGCAAGACGTCGCAAATTGGGCCAGCTCTTAAGCCTCCGTTAGCTGATTGCGCGCATCCTTACTTTGAGGATATCGGCGCGAGAGGAGCGTGCGCGTTATGGCAAAAGAAGTTCCCGGCCCCGTCGGCACCCCACCTTACCGCGACGACGCAATTCGGGGTGGTGCCACCGGCGAGGACGCGGGCTCGATGTGGCGGTGCAGCGGGACCCATTGGATCAAGGTTGCCGCCGCGTGGGCTTGCTTTGCCGCTCTGGTCCTGCATCTTCCGCTCGGGCATGCCGACGAGCGCGCGCGCGTCAAAGCGGTCCGTGCCCAATCGGTCACCGATGCCTCGGCGGCCGAGTTGACCCGCATGGATGTGCGGCAGGCAGTGACCGAGACACGGACGCCCTTCGACCTTGCAAGTGCCAACCTCTCGAGCTTCGGAGACGCCGAGTAAGCGATCTAAGCTCGTTAGCCTGAGAGCGGCTCGTCAGTCTTGCCATTGCCTTGAGACGCACCGCTGGCGGCATTTGCGGATTGCCGCATGCGCTCCTCCGCCAGCCGGTTGACGATATGGCGGACCACATCAAGGTCGCGCAAATGCACGTCGTGCTGTGCATGGGGCATCTCGATGCCGACGGCACGGAACTCCTTCAAGATCCGCGTTCTGAGCTCGGTCTGCACGGTGCCGGCTCGATTGACGTCGGGAACGGTGGCCCCAAGCGAGAACTCGAGCGCATTCGTACCAAAATTGTCGAACCCAACGTAGGGTGCCGGGTGCTGCAGAACGAGCGCGCACTCCCGGCCTATCCGCTCCAGGATTTCGCGCACTTGGTCGGGATCTGATTTGTACGAGACGCCGACACGAATGACGACCCGGCCAAGTGCGTTGCGGTGCGTCCAGTTGGTCACCGTCGACGTGATCAGGTCTGAGTTCGGGACGATCAGGCTGGCGCGATCGAACGTCTCGATCTCCGTCGAGCGCACCGCGATGCGCCGCACGTAGCCCTCCTGGCCCTTCACCGAGACCCAGTCGCCGACCTTGATCGGCCGCTCGACCAGCAGGATGAGGCCTGACACGAAATTATTGACGATCGACTGCAGCCCGAAGCCGATGCCGACCGAGAGCGCACCTGCAACGATCGCGAAGTTGGTGATATCGAGGCCGCCATAGGAAACCGCGGCCAGAACGGCGACCAGAAATCCGGCGTAGCCGACGCCGGTATGGATCGAATTGGCGATGCCTTGATCGAGTGCCTTGGATTTCAGCACGCTGGTCTCGAGCCAGCGCTGGGCGAGGCGTGTTGCGAGCACGAGGCCGAGGAACAGCAAGGCGGCGAGGAGAATGCGAGCGAACGAGATGCGGAAGTCGCCGATCTCGAAGCCGAAAATGGCCGCCTCGAGCCACGAGATCGCCTCGCGGGGAGAATAGCCCCAGGTCAGCAGCACGAGCGGAACTGCAAACAGCGCCAGTCCCGTATTGAGAACGACGGAAAGCGCTTGGGCGATGACGCTGCTCTGGCTTGCATTGAGGCCAGTCCTCTCCTCGAGGATAGCCCCGATCGGCCGGATGCCGGTCCCACTGCCGCCAAGGAGCGCGCGGATCGCGAGATGCAACAGCAGCACGAGCGCCACAGCACTGCCCGTGACCACCACCTGAGCCGCGAGAAAACGACCGAGCCCGATATAGCCGAGCAGCGAGAGGCTGAGGATCGCGATGGCAATGAGGAGAATGGGCAGCTTCAAGAGGCGCGGGTAAAGGATGGCGCGCTTTTCAGCCTCGAACCCTTGCGGCTCAGCGTCGAATGCGAGCGCCGCAGCCGACGCGAGAGGCTTTGGATCGAACGGCGTGCGCACGAACTGGATTAGGAGCGCGGCAATCGCGATGCTGGCCAGTGCGGTCTCGAGCACGCTGATCGAAAGCGGCAGGAATAAGCGGCGGATCACCTCCTGCAGAACGATGTCGGTCGCATAGACGCCGGCAATACGGGTGAGTATCCGCGATAGGATGCGTGCCGGCCGGTCCGCCAGGTCTACGAGGCGCCAGTCTGGCCGCCTTGGCTGGAGAATGGCACGAGCGAGCGCCGAAGCACTGATGAAGATCGCGAGCGCCGGCATGGCAGCCGCCGCAATATACTCGACCTCGCTCTCGAGCAGGCCCATCGCCGAAAGGCCGGTGCCCAGTAGCGCTGTCGTCGCCACGGCCGGGATCGCCATGATCGGTGCGACCCACCCGGCGGTCGCAGCCTGCTCGAAAAAGGTGGGTGGCGGGTCGCGATCGGCGACCAGATGCACGGCAAGAAGCCGGCGCACGATCGCCGTCAAGGCCGCGAACAGTATGACCACTGCGACGAGCAGTGTCACAAGCTCGACCGAGCGCTTGTTCGCGTCCCTGAGCCAAGACGCCAGCACGACGCCGACCTGACGGCTGGCGCCGGAGAGCTCCGAGCCGAGCTGCTGCCAGGTCGCGGGTGAGAGCGGCGACGGGCTCCGGCGCAGGACCTGGCCTGCGAAAATGCCTTGCCTCAGCTTCTGCACCTCGGAATAGAGCTGCCGGGCGCGAACCTGCACGAGCTCCGTCGTCTTGATGGCGCCATTGACCTCGGCGGACATCGCGTTGAGGCGTGCCCGCTCGGTGGCGACTTGCTCGGCCTCTGGAGCGGCATCCTTCGCCGGTGGCGGACCGAGCTTTTCAATCTGGCGTCGAAGAGCCTCGAGGTGCGGCCCGAGGTTATCCCAGGTGCTTTGCGCGCCTTCGATCAGCCCCTCGATCTCGACCCGGGTGCTGGCCAGCTCCGCGTCGCTCTCGCGGTTGCGCTCGACGGACTTTTCCAAAGTCTCGACCGCGGTCATCAGATTGAGGGCCGGCGCTCGCACGTCCTCGAGCTGCTCCTGCTCGGCAGCCGAGAGAACGGGCTGCGGGGGCGGCGCCGGTGCAGAGGGGGGCTGGGCCGGCTGGGTTTGCGTGGCGGGCTGCGGTGGCTGTGCGGCCTCTGCAGGTTGTTGCACCGGCTCGGCAGGCGCCACGGCGGGCCGCGCTGCCGTGTCGGTGGCGCCCGCATGAGCAACGTGGCCCGACACGCCGACCGAGAGCGCAACCAGCGTCACAATGAGCAACGCCCCCAGTGAAACGCGGGGGCAGAGAGAGCCGCGGGCCAATAACGGCCGATGGCGGAGGCAAAAAGTATCGGGCATCGGGTCGCTGTGCCTTATCGAGGATTACGATCGAGACGGGCGGGCGGTTGACGCCGTGGAGACCGTCGTTGGTGCGGGCTTGGCCATCGCCTGCGGAGTGGCAGGCGCCGGCGCAGGGGTCGAGGGCGAGGCCGGCGTCGAGGCAGGTGAGGGAGTAGCCCGCGCGGCCTGCTGGATACCGGTCTCGATCACGACATCGACGGGGCCACCTGTCATAATCAAATGTTCAACATCATCGCGCCGGATCAGCATCAGTCGGCGCCGGCCATCGACATTGGCAAATTCCACGACATCGAGGCGTTTCTCAGACTTGGGCCCGAACAGTCCGCCCATGGCGTCGAGCGGTGCAATCCCGTTCATCACCGCCCGTATCAGGTAAATACCGATGATCGCAGCCACCGCAATCGCGATCACCACTGCGAGGTAGTAGAGGATGTCCCACATCAGCCAACGGCACGGCAGCGAGCCGCGCCACCCCTTTTTCCAGCAAATCGAGGCGTCCCAACTTAACCCGGCGCACCTATAGCGCGGAATTAACCACGATCGCTAGGCCACAGTCGGGAGCGGCTGCATAAGCGGCTGTGTACACAACCTGTCGAGGCAGGCTGACGACGACCATTGCAGCGTACACACCAATTCATGCCATTTTAACCGTAATCGTCGAACTGTTGATCTTGAGGCGCGGTGCGCGGCTCGGCAGCCGGACGCCATCGAGCGGCCGGTCGAGATGAGATGCCCTTCCACGTCAATAAGAGCTGTGTAGCGTGCGAGTATCAGTGTCCACAATGCAGGCATCCTCCTCGGTCAATCCCGAGAATCAGATAGCTTTCCCGTTTATGAGCGAAAGCGAAGTGCGCGAGCCCCGCGCCGGTGTCATCGCAGATTTTGGATATGGAGCCGGTTTCCAAGAGACCGGCCTCATTCCGATCCTTGCCGGCGGAGCAGCGGCCGGTGCCGTTGTGCTTGCGCTCGTGGCGAGCAGCGCGGCCGAGCCTCTCCTCGTGACGCTGCTTGGCATTCTCGCCATGGTCGGCACCTTCACGATCTTCGGCATGGCCGCGGGCCACATCCGCATCGGCGAGCGGGTGCGCCAGGACGACATCATCAAAGCTCTCGCCGACGGACTGGAGGACGGGGTTCTCGTCTCGCGACGGGACGGCACGCCCGTCTACGGCAACAGTGCGTTGCGTAAGCTGGCCGGCGTTACCCCTAGCGGCGAGTTGCGAACCCTCGAGGCCGTCTTCGGCTCGGAGCCTCGCGCTGCCGCGGCGTACTTTCGGCTGTTCCGCGCCCTCGAGCGGAACGAGCCCTGGCGGGAAGAGTTGGAGGCGCGTGGTCCTGATGGCGAGAGCACGCGGCTTTGGCGCGTCGCCCATCGTCCCTGTCCCGTTCCTGGTCACGCACGCGAGCTTGGCCCGCTCGTACTATGGACCATTACCGATGTAACCGTGGACCGAACTCGCCATACCCACGAGGTCCGCGGCCTCGAGGCGGCGCTCGAGCGGCTGGATGCGGCCCCATCCGGCCTCATGGAGGTCGACGCGAACGGCGTTGTTCGCCGGCTGAATTGGATGTTCCTGCGCTGGCTCGGCATTGAGCCAACCGGGCTCGCACAGCGCGGGCTCCGCCTGGCCGACCTCATGTCGCAGCAAGACGTCGAGATGCTGGCCAATGCGGCCGCTCAGTTCCACACCCAAGGCGGCGCTGGCCTTGACGTCAGCATGAAAAGCGATCAGGGCGAGCCGCTGCCTCTGAAGCTATTCGTCCGCCGCGAGGCGCGTGGTGGTTTGATTATCTCAGCCTTTCCACGCGAGCAGGCATTCGCAGAGGCCGACGCCGGCTCGGCCGACATCCGTTTCGCGCGCTTTTTCCAATCGGCCCCGTTCGGCATCGCGACCATCAGCGCCGATGCCAAGCTCGTCAGCTCGAATGCGGCCTTCGCTCGCATGGTCCCTGAAGGCCGTACCGCAGCCGGCATGACCGCGGCCATGGCGCTCGCGCGTTCCTCCGAGCCCGAGACGCTCCGCACGGTTGAGGATGCCCTGAAGCAGGCACTTGCCGGCACGATCAGCATCACGCCTATCGAGATCACAGCCGGCGACCAGAAAGAATTTTCGCGGCGCCTCTATATCTCGCCCTTGGCCCAGGGCGATGGCAGCCGTGAAGCCGCCATTCTCTATCTCATCGACGCGACCGAGCAGAAAGCCCTCGAGGCCAAGTTCGCCCAAAGTTCAAAGATGGAGGCGGTCGGCAAGCTTGCAGGCGGCATCGCCCACGACTTCAACAACGTGCTCACGGCCATCATCGGCTTCTCCGATCTCTTGCTGCAGACCCATAGGCCAACCGACCCCGCCTATAAGGATATCAGCAACATTCGCTCGAGCGCGACGCGCGCGGCCGGCCTCGTGGCGAAGCTGCTCGCGTTCTCTCGCCGCCAGACGCTGCAGACCGAGGCCTTGCAGCTCGGCGAGGAGCTGACCGAATGGGCGCCCGTTTTGAAGCGCTCGATCGGCGAGCGGATCGAGCTTAAATTGTCCTCCGGCCGCGATCTCTGGTACGTCAAGACGGATCGCACCCAGCTCGAGCATGTGCTGCTCAACCTCGCAAACAACGCCCGCGATGCCATGGCCGAGGGCGGAAGGCTCACGATCAAGACCCGCAACGTTTCTGAGCGCGACAGCCAGAAGCTCGCCCATCACGGCATGCCGGTCGGGGAATATGTGCTGATCGAGGTGCAGGACACGGGCTCCGGGATGGCGCCGGACGTACTGAGCAAGATCTTCGAGCCGTTCTTTACGACCAAAGGCGTCGGCAAGGGCACTGGCCTCGGCCTGGCGACCGTCTACGGCATCGTCAAGCAGTCGGGCGGCTTTATCTATCCCGAGAGCCAGCTCGGTCAGGGCACGACGTTCCGTGTCTACCTGCCGCGCTATCTCCCCGAGAACGAGGACGAAATCGTCACTCAAAAGGCCGCCAAGAAGGAGCGTCCGCAGGATTTGACCGGCACCGGCCGCGTTTTGCTGGTCGAGGACGAGGACGTGGTGCGCTCGTTCGCCATGCGAGCCTTGAAGCGGCAAGGCTACGAGGTGATTGAGGCGTCGAGCGGCGTGGAGGCGCTCGAGGTTCTTGCCGCCAATGATTGGCAGGTCGATATCGTCGTCTCGGATGTCGTCATGCCCGAGATGGACGGTCCCACCCTGCTGAAGGAGCTGCGGAAACACAATCCGGCGCTCAAGGTCATCTTCGTCTCGGGCTACCCACACGAGGCGTTTGAGACGAGCCTCGACCGCGGCGAGCAATTTGCCTTTCTCCCGAAGCCGTTTTCATTGCCTCAGCTCGCCGCCAAGGTGAAACAGGAGCTAGGCCGGTAGAGTGCTCGCCGAGCGTGCTCCGCGCGTTGCGTTGGCTCTATTTGCTCTGTTCGCACCGCCGTTGTCGATGGAAGCTCGAGTGCATTCCATCAACAACGTAAGGAGGCTCTGCGTTCAGTTGAGCTTGATCGAGCCGAACAGCCGAACGCTCGCCCCTGGCCCGAGCACCTCCTCGCGCCGCTTGAATGACGCGTGGTTCAAGACTTCATCGTTGCCAAGATTTTCGCCCTTGAGGCCGATCGTCATGCTCGTGCCTGGGCTGACCTCCGCCGTGTAGCCGACCTCCGCCGAAACCAGCGTGTAGCCAGGCGTCGCGATCTCGTTCACGCCGATGCGCGTCTGATCAAACCCGTGCAAAACAGCGGCATGCGCGAACCAGCTGTTGTCGCGGTAATAGACGCCGCCACCCAAGCGATGCGGCGGAATTCGGGGCACATTCTCCCCGCCCTCAAACTGTGCATTCACAAAATCGTAACGGCCGTCGATACCCCAGACGCCCCGCCAGATATGAGCGACGTCGTATTGAGCCGCGAGCTCGACGCCAAAGAACGTCGCATCGCGTTGTTGAAAGGAGACGAGATCGAAATTCTCGGGGGCGCCATCAGCCGCCGGCGTTCCGCACGACACTAGAAAACCTAGGCAACGGACATCTTGCAGCGCTCGATAGATGAAACCCTGATAGCGCGAATAAAAGGCGGCGGCGTCGAAGCGGAATGGGCCCTCCGCGCGCGCCAATCCGGCCTCGACCGAGAACGCCCTTTCCTTTTCGAGGTTGGGGTTTCCAATTTCGAACGTTCCGGTCGCTTCGTGAGCTCCCTTTGAGTACAGTTCGGCCGCGTCCGGCGCACGCTCCACAAGCTGCCCCGTTAGTCGGCCGGTCGTATCAAACCCGAGCTTATAGAGTAGGCCGAGGGAGCCACTTACCGGGATGAAGTCCTTCTCTCCATCGAATTCGACCGGCGCATTGGGATTAGAAACATCAGTCCAGCCGAAGCCATCGATGCTGGAATGCTCGAGGCGAAACGCGGCCTGATAGGTCAATCGGTCGTTGGCTTTAAGCTCCTCGAACCAGAACGCTGCGCTGGATCTCGTACGGGCCGGCTCGAGCAGAGAGTCACCCTCGAAGCTTTGCCCGCGCGTTTGCCTATGGTCGAACTGTACACCAATAGCGCCCGTAAACTCACCGAGCGGAGAGAAGATGGGGAGGTGCTGTATTTCAATACGCGCCTCCTGCTCGCGGTTGGTGAAGCGCGAGCCGATCTCGAACTCGTCGCCAGTGAGCTTGGCGAGCTCGTTGTGCGCATAATCAGACGCGCCGAACCAGAAGCGGATGGCATCCACGCCCATTGCGCGCGGACGCCATTCGCCGCGGGCCTGAGCGTTATCCTGGGCAAGGTCGATGCGAGGATCGACGCCTTCCTCCGCCTCGTCGCCGGGCACACCATAGACACTGCTGAACTGCGAGACGGAGATGCCGACGTACCCGTCCGACCAGACGCGTGAGAGGCCGGCACCGAGCCCATCGCTTTCGACGAAGGAGTTGCGCTCTTGCCCGCGTGGTGTCTCGTAGTCGCCGCTCGAGCGCTTAAATCCATCGAGATGGACCGCGACGCCATGGCTGCCTGCGGTCGTCTGGAAACCGCCGTCGGTCCCGTCGTCGACGGACGAGAGACCGCCCTTGATCTCGCTCGAAAAGCCGCCAGGCGGGATGAACGTGGGGATGCGCTGATTTTCCGTCGCCACGACGCCGCCAATCGCACCACTGCCGTAACGGAGAGTGGCCGGGCCGCGCACAACTTCAATGCGGTCTGCGCTGATCGGGTCAATCGGCACAGCATGATCTTCGGAGATGGAGGACACGTCGTGCGAGCCTATGCCATTCTCCTGGACGCGAACGCGGTAGCTGTCGAGACCGCGG
The DNA here is from genome assembly GCA_041659825.1 of Hyphomicrobium sp. Classification (GTDB taxonomy): domain Bacteria; phylum Pseudomonadota; class Alphaproteobacteria; order Rhizobiales; family Hyphomicrobiaceae; genus Hyphomicrobium_C. The sequence goes on along the minus strand of JBAZXL010000011.1, from coordinate 84,978 downwards.
ATGATCGGTCGGCTGGCGCCGGGCGCGAAGGTTGAGCCGGTAATTCCAGGCTTCATTTGCAGGGTGTCGGTGATCGTGGGGCCCTGCGTTGCCAAAGCCTCCCGCGCGGTCACGACCGTAACCGGAGCGAACGCGTCCTCGGCGACGATGAGAAGGCCCGGCAGCACCTGCCCCGGCAGCTCGGACGAGACGCTTGCAGGCGGCAAGGGCCCCTCGACGGGTGCCGCACTTGCGGCCGAGGGTCGCGGCGCGGCATCCTTCGCCTTGCTTTTCGCGACCGGACTAGGGGTCGTCACAACCACGGCCGGCAACTCAATACCAGCTTGCGTAGCGCTGGCCTGTTGCGCTCCGGCCGTTTTCGTAATGCCCATCACAGCGATAATCGCCAACGCCGAAACTTTGTAACGCAACATAGAGCCCACCATCGGATGTTATAATATCCTAATTATGCAAACCACGATCAGCGGGGGAGCTGCAAGCGGATATTATCCACCCGGAGGGATGGCTTGAGCCCGTTGTTCCAGGGCAACAGGTCGGAAAGACAACTTCCTTCGCCCAGAGCTATCGCGCGCAGACGATCACGGGACCCCGACGAGCCACGCTGGGTTTTCCCGACGCCTGAGCACGGCGCGCTGCGAGTGCATGTTCGGAACTGATCGAAGGAGCCCTTCCGAGAATGGACCGGCCAATGGGACGATCGACGCTATTGGCAGCCTTCGTGACGCTGGGCTTGGTGATGCTGGGGGAGGGAGTGCTGACCCCGCCCCCCGGAATAGATCCTGGCATCAAACGCCCCGCGCCTGTACCAGATCCTGGCACGACGCGCGTAACCCCGCCGCCCGGAGAGCCGGGTGGCGATCCCAATATTCAGCCGAGATAGGGCGCTGAACCGAAGCTATTCAATGACGTCGTAAAGGCTGCGCGCTAGATCGGCGGCCGTGCGCAGGACGGCCGCATTGAGCTTGAAGCTCGCCTCGTCCTCGAAGAGCAGGGTCAATTGCTCGAGCGGATCATTGGAGGACGCGTCACGGGGCAACGGGAGATAGGTGACGCGAACAGGCGGCGCGGTCGAGAAGTTATCTGGCACGGAGGCACCCTGCGTGTTGAGGCCTGCAGCAGCAATCGTACCTGCTGTACGCTCGAGCCGCTGGGCCGCTGCGGTCAGTCCGGACTGGGCGATGTTGAGAGCGTCGAGCAATGGGCCTGCCTTGGTTGGACGCGCCGCGAAAAGAAGCGATCCGGAGGAGCCTACTTTGCTGCCCGATAACCCGGTGTTGAGCCAATTGCTCAAATTGCGCGGAAATTGCCGGATAGTCCCAGGCATACATCTGGACGCATGAGAACAAAGCATGTACATACGAACGATGCATCGAGTCGCCCTGCAACATAGAACATGTCATAAGGTGCCACATGGCCAAGCCGGAGCTTCGGGTCGTCGACGGGGGAAATATGGATAAGAAACAGGCGCTCGAAGCAGCGCTGGCGCAGATCGACAAGGCCTTCGGCAAAGGCTCGATCATGCGGCTCGGTACGAACGACAAATCGATCGACGTCGAGGCAATCTCGACCGGCTCGCTCGGCCTCGACATCGCGCTCGGAATTGGCGGCCTGCCGAAGGGCCGCGTCGTCGAGATTTACGGACCTGAGTCCTCTGGCAAAACCACGCTCACCCTGCAAGTCATCGCGGAAGCGCAGAAGAAGGGCGGCATCTGCGCCTTCATTGACGCCGAGCATGCGTTGGATCCTGTCTACGCGAGGAAACTCGGCGTCAAGGTCGAGGACCTCTTGATCTCGCAGCCCGACACTGGCGAGCAGGCGCTTGAGATCGCAGATACGCTCGTCCGTTCCGGCGCCATCGACGTTCTGGTGATCGACAGCGTCGCCGCTCTCACGCCCAAGGCAGAGCTCGAGGGCGAGATGGGCGACAGTCTTCCGGGCCTCCAGGCGCGCCTCATGAGCCAGGCTCTCCGCAAGCTCACGGCGTCCATCTCCAAGTCCGGGACGATGGTGATCTTCATCAACCAGATCCGCATGAAGATCGGTGTCATGTTTGGCAATCCCGAGACGACCACGGGCGGAAATGCGCTGAAATTCTACGCCTCCGTCCGTCTCGATATCCGCCGCATCGGCCAGATCAAGGAGCGCGAGGAGGTCGTTGGCAACCAGACCCGCGTCAAGGTCGTAAAGAACAAGGTCGCCCCGCCGTTCAAGCAGGTGGAGTTCGACATCATGTACGGAGAAGGCATCTCGAAAATGGGCGAGATCGTCGATCTTGGCGTCAAGATCGGCGTTGTCGAGAAGTCGGGCGCCTGGATGTCCTACAACGGCGAGCGCATTGGCCAGGGCCGTGAGAACACCAAGCTCTTCCTCAAGGAGAACCCGAAGATCGCCCGCGAGATCGAAAAGGCCATTCGCGCCAACGCCGGCTTGATCGTCGACAAGATGCTGTCCGAACCGGAGGCTGATGCCGAGGGCGAGATGCCGGACGCCGACGGCGTCCTCCCGGATGCGGAGGACGCCGGTCCCAAGAAGGGCGTGCGCGGCAAGCGATAGGGAAAGGGCCCTCGTTCCTGGACATGCTGGGGCTGGACCGCTAAAAGCGGGGCCAATCATCGGTTTTATGGCACCGTGCTTACGGCACCGGGCTTATGGCCGGGTTTGTCACCGAGTCCCACGTCACAGGCGGCGCAGCAGAGCGGCAAGCCGGCAGCGGGGCTCGACCGCCTTCGCCTTTTCCGTCCTATCGAGAGCATGAGATGACTGGCGTCAACGAGATCAGACGATCGTTCCTCGAATACTTCCACCGCGAGGGGCACGAGGTGGTAGCCTCGTCGCCGCTTGTTCCGCGCAACGATCCCTCGCTGATGTTCACGAACGCCGGCATGGTCCAGTTCAAGAACGTCTTCACAGGCCAGGAGCAGCGGCCCTACGTGCGCGCGGCGTCCTCGCAGAAATGCGTCCGCGCCGGCGGCAAGCACAACGACCTCGACAACGTCGGCTATACGGCGCGCCATCACACCTTTTTCGAGATGCTCGGCAACTTCTCGTTCGGCGACTACTTCAAGGAGCGCGCCATCGAGCTGGCCTGGCGGCTCATCACCAAGGAGTTCGGGCTCGACAAGAAGCGGCTCCTCGTCACCGTCTACCATGAGGACGATGAGGCCCGCGCCATCTGGAAGAAGCTAACCGGGTTCGGCGACGATAAGATCATCCGCATCGCCACAAAGGACAACTTCTGGGCCATGGGCGATACCGGCCCGTGCGGTCCTTGCACCGAGATATTCTACGATCATGGAGCCAAGATTGCCGGAGGCCCGCCGGGCTCGGCCGACGCCGACGGCGATCGCTTCATCGAGATCTGGAACCTCGTCTTCATGCAGTACGAGCAGCAGGCCTCGGGCGAGCGCGTCAACCTGCCGAAGGCGTCTGTCGATACCGGCATGGGCCTCGAGCGCATCTCTGCCGTGCTCCAGGGCACCCACGACAACTACGAGACGGATCTCTTCAAGGCGCTGATCCAAGCCTCCGTCGACGCGACGGGTGTCGAGGCCAGCGGCGAGGCCAAATTCAGCCACCGCGTCATTGCAGATCATCTGCGCGCGACGAGCTTCCTGATCGCCGACGGCGTGCTGCCCTCGAACGAGGGCCGCGGCTACGTGCTCCGCCGCATTATGCGGCGCGCCATGCGCCACGCCCATCTGCTCGGCGCCAAGGATCCGCTGATGCATCGGCTCGTGCCGGCGCTCACGCGCCAGATGGGCGATACCTACCAGGAGCTGATCCGCGCCCAGGCTCTCATCACCGAGACCCTGAAGCTCGAGGAGACGCGGTTCCGCAGGACGCTCGAAAAAGGCCTCGGGCTTCTCTCTGAGGCCTCGGGCTCGCTCTCGAGCGGCGACGTCCTCCCGGGCGAGGTCGCGTTCAAGCTCTACGATACCTATGGCTTTCCGGTAGATCTCACCGAGGATGCGCTACGCGCCCGCGGCATCGCGGTCGATATGAAGGCGTTCGCTGTTTCCATGGAGAAGCAGAAGGAGGAAGCCCGCCGGGCCTGGAAGGGGTCGGGCGAGGCGGCGACCGAGGAGATCTGGTTCGAGATCAAGGAGCAGGCAGGCGCCACCGACTTTCTCGGCTACGATACCGAAGCGGCCGAGGGCGAGGTTCGCGCCCTTGTGCGCGAGGGTCGCAAGGTGAAATCGCTGAAATCCGGCGAGGACGGCGCGATCATCCTCAACCAGACACCGTTTTATGGCGAGAGCGGCGGTCAGGTCGGCGACGTGGGACTGATCCGTAGCTCCAAGGGCGCCATCTTCCGCGTCACCGATTCGCAGAAGAAGCTTGGCGATCTCTTTGTGCATATCGGCCGCGTCGAGGCGGGCAGCTTCAAGCTCGACGACGCCGTCGAGCTCGAGGTCGATCATGCACGCCGCACCGCCACGCGAGCCAATCACTCGGCAACGCATCTCTTGCACGAGGCATTGCGCCAGGTGCTCGGCACCCATGTCGCGCAGAAGGGCTCGCTGGTCTCGCCGGACCGCCTGCGTTTCGATTTCGTGCATCAAAAGCCAATGACGGCCGAAGAGGTCGCGGCGGTCGAGGCGGTGGCCAATGCCATCGTGCTGCAGAATAGCCTCGTTGAAACCCGTCTCATGGCGCTCGAGGATGCGAAAGCGTCGGGAGCCATGGCTCTGTTCGGCGAGAAATACGGCGACGAGGTGCGTGTCGTCTCCATGGGCGAGGGCGCACCCGGGGCCAACAAGGCGTGGTCGGTCGAGCTCTGCGGCGGCACGCACGCGCGGCGCACGGGCGACATTGGCCTCGTGAAGGTTCTCGGTGAGAGCGCGAGCTCAGCCGGCGTGCGCCGCATCGAGGCGCTGACCGGCGAGGGGGCTCGCGCTTATCTGGCGGACGCCGATAGCAAGCTGAAGGAGGCCGCGGCCGTTCTCCGCACGCGCCCCGATGATCTGGTCGAGCGCCTGCGCGCGCTCGTCGAGGAGAAGAAGCAACTCGAGCGGCAATTGGCGGACGCCAAGAAGCAGATTGCCCTCGGCGGTGGCGGGGCAGGCGCTGCGAACGGCGCGGCAGGAGCCGCCGAGGCTGTCCGCAGCATCGGCGCCGTGAAGCTTCTCGCCCGCTCCGTGAAGGGGCTCAATCCAAAGGATCTGCGCGGCCTCATCGATGACGGCAAGAAGCAGGTCGGCTCGGGTATCGTTGCCGTTGTCGGCATCACCGAGGATGGCAAGGCCGGCCTGGCGGTTGGCGTGACCGAGGATCTGCTCAAAAGCTGGAGCGCTGTCGAGCTCGTCAAGGTTGGTGCCGAGGCGCTCGGCGGCAAGGGCGGCGGCGGCCGGCCGGATATGGCGCAAGCCGGCGGCCCGGACGGCGAGAAAGCAGAGGCTGCCCTGGCGGCCATCGAAGCCCGCCTTGCGGCAGGAGCGTGATCGACGCTAGCCAACAAATGAGGACCTGACGGCAAGAGATGACGGAGGGTGCAACGGAGGGCGTGCGCAGGCGCGTCCATCGCATATTGGAAGCGGGTGTCGGACATGAGCCCGCAGCTACCCTCGTGAACCTCGGCCTCATCGTCCTGATCCTCGTCAATGTCGCAGCCTTCGCCGCGATCACCGTGCCCTGGATCGCGGACGCCTATTGGCCCTGGTTCTGGGCCCTTGAGGCGGTGACCGTCATCGTTTTCACGATCGAGTACGTGCTGCGCATCTGGTCCTGTGTCGAGCTGCCGTTCCTGGCCGAGATGCCGCCCTGGCGCGCCCGCCTTCACTTCGCAGCTCGGCCTGCGCAGATCATCGATCTCGTAGCTATCTTGCCAGCAGTGTTAGGGCTTATCCTTCCCCTCGACGTCGCTGCGCTATGGGCGATGCGGCTCGTTCGCTTCCTGAAACTTGCGCGCTACTCCGCCGCGCTGCATTCTCTCTTCCGCGTTCTGAAGGACGAGCGTGCGGCACTCTTCGGCACCTTCGTCGTGATGATGACGCTGCTCTTGGTCTCGTCCACGGGCATGTGGCTCTTGGAGCGCCAGGCGCAGCCCAAAGCCTTCGGCACAATACCCGACGCAATGTGGTGGGCGGTCGTCACCCTCGGCACGATCGGCTATGGCGATGCCGTGCCGGTCACGGCGTTAGGCAAGCTTTTCGGCGGCGTTGTCATCATCTTGGGGCTTGGCACGTTCGCGTTGCCGATCGCCATTATCGCCACCGGCTTTAGCCGCGAGGTCACGCGCCGCGAGTTCGTCGTAACCTGGTCGCTTGTTGCGCGCGTCCCGCTTTTTTCCGGGCTCAATGCCGCGGCCATCGCACAAGTGATGACGCTGCTCTATTCGGAAACCTGGGATGAGGGCGATACGATCGTCCGTTGCGGCGATCCGGCGACCGTCATGTATTTCATTACCTCGGGCGAGGTCGTCGTCGAGCTCGATGCAAGCGAGGTTCGCCTCGGCGAAGGTGAGTTCTTTGGTGAGCGCGCCATCCTTGAGCAGCGCACGGTCGGACACACCGTACTGGCCGCGACGCGCTGCCGCTGCCTCAAGCTCGAGCGCGATGACTTCGATCGGCTGTGCCGCAAGCATCCTGAGATCTTGTCGCGGGTCCGCGAGGTCGCCTCGAACCGGCGTGACACTCCCGCGAGCGACGTCCGCGGCTGATCCTTCGGGGCATTGGACATCGCAGCCGCAGGCCTCCATGCTGGCGCCGAATAAGCTCTGACATGATAAGGCTTTGCCATGGTTCAACCGCAAGACAACGGCGTCCTGCAGGACATGATGGTGTTTCTTGCCGCCGCCGCCGTCGTGGTTCCGCTCGTCCAGCGCATGAGGGTGAGCCCCGTCCTCGGCTTTCTTCTCGCCGGTGCCGTACTCGGCCCCCACGGCCTCGGCGCCGCGGCCAACGCCCTGCCGTGGCTTTCCTGGGTCAGTGTCAGTGAAACCACCGGTCTCGGCGCCTTCGGCGAATTGGGAGTCGTGTTCCTCCTGTTCCTTGTCGGCCTTGAGCTGCCGATGCAGCGCCTCGTCACAATGCGGCGGCTGGTGTTCGGTCTCGGCGGGCTCCAGGTCGCGGTTTCCGCGCTCGCCCTCGCAGCCGTGGCGGGTCTCCTCGGCGCTGACGCTCGCGCCTCGACCATTATTGGCTTAAGCCTCGCTCTCTCCTCGACCGCAATTGTGGTCGAGGTGCTGGCGCAGCAGCACCGATTGCGCACCGCCGCCGGACGCGCGAGCTTCTCGGTGCTGCTACTGCAAGATCTAGCCGTCGTGCCCTTGCTCCTCCTGGTCACCATCCTCGGCACCGGGCAGGAGGGGTCGATCCTCATCAGCATCGTCACCGCCTTTGCTCAGGCGTCTCTCGCCGTCGGCTTCATCGTCGTGGTCGGCACGGCGCTATTGCGCCCCCTGTTCCGCCTCGTCGCCTCGAGCGAGAATGTCGAGCTCTTCGTAGCCGCGACGCTCCTCGTCGCCGTCGGCAGTGGCATGCTGACCGCCAGCGCCGGCCTCTCAATGGCTCTCGGCGCCTTCGTGGCGGGTTTGCTCTTGGCGGAGAGCGAGTTTCGCCGCGCCATCGAGACGACCATCGAGCCGTTCAAAGGCCTGCTGCTTGGGCTCTTCTTCTTTACGGTCGGCATGAGCCTCGATCTGGAGGCGCTTGCCACGAGGCCTGCGACGATCATGGCCGCTGTGCTCGGGCTCGTGGCGCTCAAGGCGGCTATCGTCACGCCCCTCATGCGGCTCTTCCGCTTCAGCTGGCCGGCGAGCGTGCAGGCAGCCTTGTTGCTGGGCCCTGCGGGGGAGTTCGCGTTCATCGTGCTCAGTCTCGCCATGTCGACCAAGCTGGTACCAGAGGGCCAGGGCGCATTCGTTGTTGCCGTCGCCTCGATATCGATGGCCATGATCCCGCTTTTCGATTTGCTGGGCCACTGGCTCACCAAACGGCTCGAGGCACGGGCGGGGGCCTTTGAGGATCCGGCGCTGCGTGCTCTGCCGCCCGAGGAGACCAGCGCGCGGGCCATCATCGTCGGCTACGGCCGCGTCGGCCAGCTTGTCTCCGACATGCTCGATCGTCACGGCATCCCGCACGTCGTGACCGAGCGCGCCGCAGCTCTCGTCTCGGAGGCCCGCAGTAAAGGCCGCCCCGTCTACTTCGGTGACGGCAAGAATACCCAGTTCCTGGCTCGCTGCGGTCTCAAGGACGTGCACGCCGTCATCATCACTATCCACACCTGGCTTGAGATCGACGATCTCGTGCGCGCCGTACGGTCGCTGCATCCCAAGGTGGTGATCGTCGCGCGTGCTCGCGACGCCGATCACGCCCGCCATCTTTACGAGCTCGGCGTCACCGACGCGGTGCCGGAGACGATAGAGGCGAGCTTGCAGCTTTCGGAAGCGGCCCTCGTCGGCCTTGGCGGGCCGACGGGGCCTGTTATCGCCTCCATCCACGAAAAGCGCGACGAGTTCCGCGAGGCGCTGCAAGGCGCCATAGGCACGTCAGGCCGCGTGGCGCGCGGCCTCAGAGCTAAGACGAAGAGATAGGGGAGACGTCGCGGTGATTGCCCGCTGGGCCAGCGCCCAGAAAAGCCGGCCGAGCAACCGCGCCACGATGGTCCATGCCACGAGACCGAGAAGACCGACAAGGACGTCCTGCCACGGCGCCACAGGTCCGCTGGAGACGATTTCGATGAACGACGGATCGAAGGCGATGTCTTGCAACGTGTCGAAAACCAAGGTGCGCATGGAATCCACTCCATCTGGGGTTGCGATGGATCGGCAAGCTGAGGCGCGACGTCTGGTGCGCAAGCAAGAAACAGAAATAAAGATGGAAAAACAAAGGAATAAAACGATAGGCTAAGAATAAAACGCAGCAAACAGGAGCAGCAGGCCACGTCTGGCGAATGCATCGATCTGGCGGCGCATCGGACTTGTCCCGTTAGTCCGGCAAAGTATTGGCTTCGGCCCTCGTCGAAAGAATTCGACGCATCTTAATGAATATTAACCAAGTCTTAGGAATTGCATCGAACGAATTCGTCGTATATCAGCAAGAAGGTATGGAACGAATGGGATGAAATGTGCGAGCATCTCATTTCGATGCGATGCATTGCCAGGCGCGAAGCATTGACGATGTAACCGGTGTTGACGGGGTCCGGCATGGCAGCTGACGGCGGATTTGATGGCGGACCGTCTCCCGACTCGCTGGCGGCGGCGGCCGCGCGGGCCGGCGGCGACTACATCGATCTCGTGGCAAAGCTCGCGGGCTATGATCCGGGAGCCGCGATCTCGCTCATTACTCAGCACATCGAGAAGGTGCGAATGATCTCGGACTACGCCGGTCTTCGCGTCGGGTCTGCCGGCGCGGAAGCGGTTGATCCCGCGACCGGGGACCGTGCGTCACAGGGAGGCACGCAGGGAGGCCAAGAGAGCGACCTCGACGACCTCGGCCGCAACCAGAGAAGCCGCATCCGCGAGGCCGTGATTCTCGACATCATCGAGCGCAATGCGGCGCCCTGTGCCCTGCAGAAGCTGATGACCGGGCTTGCCGGCCGTCGCATCGTCGACACGCAGGCCGCCGTGGTATCGCACCTCCACCGGCTGAAGAGCAATGGTCTGATCACCCAGCCCGGAAGCGGCTTCTACGACATCACAACCGACGGCCTCGGCCATTTGCGCAAGCTGCGCGCGAGCCTCGGCTCACTGGTCTCATAGCTCCCCCATCGCCTTTCGATGACGAGAGGGCAAAATGAGAAAAAGGGCCGGTTTGCACGGGCCCTTTCGCATATTTGTTTGTTGCCTTAGCCGCGGATTAGCGCGAGTAGAACTCGACGACCAGGTTCGGCTCCATCGTCACCGGATAGGGCACGTCGGTGAGACCCGGAACGCGAGCAAGTTTCGCGGTCATCTTGCCGTGATCGGCATCGACGTAATCAGGCACATCGCGCTCGGCGCTCTTGATGGCTTCGAGAACGAGCGGCAGCTGACGCGCCTTTTCCTTGACCTCGATGACATCGCCAACGCGGCAGCGATAGCTCGGGATGGTGACGCGGCGGCCGTTGACGGTCACATGGCCGTGCGAAACGAACTGGCGGGCCGAAAACACGGTCGGCACGAACTTGGCGCGATACACGATAGCGTCGAGGCGGCGCTCGAGTAGGCCGATCAGGTGCTCAGACGTCGAGCCCTTGAGGCGGGTCGCCTCCGTGTAGATCTTCGCGAACTGCCGCTCGGAGATATTGCCGTAATAGCCCTTGAGCTTCTGCTTGGCACGAAGCTGCTGGCCGAAATCCGAAAGCTTCGAAACGCGACGTTCGCCATGCTGGCCGGGACGGCTCTGACGCTTGTTGAGCGGGCTCTTCGGCCGGCCCCAGATGTTCTCTGTCAGGCGGCGGTCGATCTTGTGCTTAGCGCGAATGCGCTTCGTCATGATAATAGCACTCCAAGAGTTGTTTGTTCTTAAGGGGTAGGCCTGGAGCGCCCCCTCCTCTGCTCAGGTAGCCCACGAATGGGCCCAAAGCTGACAGGCGACCCCAAAGTGCGGGGCGCCACGGGTGCGCAAATAGATCGCGGGCCAAAACTGGCCCGCGTCATGCCGCTTGATAGTTGAGCCGGTGGCCCGCGTCAATAACGATGCGAGGCTTACTTCTTGGGTGCAGGAGCTGCAGCGGCTGCGGCTGCAGGTGCAGGTGCATCTGCTGCCGCCAAGGCCGGCCCAGCCTTGACATAGGCCGCAATCAAATCCTTGACCTTGGTGCGTTGCTCGTCCGAGCAAGTCTGCGTGGGAACGCTCTTCTCGTCGACGACGACCTCCTTGTCGCCGTCCTTCTCAACGAGCTTTATCTTGCCCGTGAGCAGCATCACCGTCGTGAGGTGGAGCTGGTTGATGAAAAGGGTCTGCTGGTCGGTCCACTTCTTCTTGTCGAGCTCCCGCCTCATGAGCGAGCGATGGTTGAGCGCCTGATCCTCAGCCAGGTTGCAGACCTGCGCATGAGCCGAGATGCGGCCGACGCGGATCACTTCGCGTGCCACATCGAGCGGCACCATGGCGTCTTCGCGCTTGTTCTTGTCGACGATGATCGTCGTGCCGTCTTTTTTGCTGAACTGCTGCGGGGTAAGCGACCACGCATAGTCCATGAACACTTGCACTGATTTGTCGCTGAGCTCACCCTCGCCGGCCTGAGCAGGTAAGGTCAGGGCCAAAGCCACGCCGGCGACGAGTGCCGCACGCGCTAACTGATTCGTCGCCGTGATAAATTTCCGCATCATTTGCCCCTGCTGCGCTCCGATTCTTTTGTGCATTGAGTTCACGTCCCGGTCGCCAGCCGAGCGTTAGCCAAATGCCCTTCGTTGCGGGGCATCGCTCGGCTGAAAACTTGGCCAGATCATGGCGGCTCATGTGGACGGCTTCCGACCGTGGCCTTTGCCTTTGGCGAGCGTGGCAACAATACCACGAAGGGTCCTCACCTCCTGCTCGGTGGGAGCCATCCGCGTGAACATAGAGCGCAGGTTATGGACCATAGAAGGGCGCTTTTCGACTGGATTAAAAAATCCGAGCGCATCCAGGGCATTCTCGAGGTGGGTGAAGAAGCCTCCGAACTCCTCCTTGGTGGCCGGACGGTCGTCGCGCAGATTGAGCCCCGTCTGAACGGGGCTTTCGTAAGTGGTCACTCGCCCAAGACTGGCGGCCCCACTCTCTCGCATCCAGGCGTAGCCGAGCAGCAATACGGCCTGCGCAAGATTGAGTGAGGCGAAGCGGGAATTTACCGGTATCATGACGAGCGCGTCGGCGTGCGCGACCTCGCCCGTCTCGAGGCCGTTCCGCTCCCGCCCGAACAGAATTCCGCAACGCTGACCTTGCGCAATACGTTGACGCAGCGCCTCAATCGCCTCCTCCGGCGTGAGAACCGGCTTCTTGAGTGGACGCTGGCGGGCCGTCGTCGCGACGAGATAGGTGAGGTCGCTGATCGACGCATCGAGTGACGGGTAGGCCGCCGCATCGTCGATGATGTAATTGGCGCCGGACGCGGCTATGCGCGCTTTCTCATTGGGCCAGCCGTCGCGCGGCGAGACGAGGCGCAGCTCGTCCAGCCCGAAATTGGCCATGGCGCGAGCAACCATGCCGATGTTGTCTGCAAGCTGCGGCTCCATCAGGATGACGCAGGGGCTCTCACCGGGCGACCCGACGGCAGATCCTGCGATATGCGCGCGCCTGATGCCGTGGCGGAGCTTACGCAGCACGCGCCGCGCCCAGAACCAATAGTTCTCGCCCGACCAGATCTTCTCGAGAGTAGCCAGCGCCGGCGTCGTGAGTGTGCCTTGCCCTTGGCCTAAAAGTCGCACGGCGCCGTCGCCAACCACGATCTCCCTGTGGCGGGCAATGAATTCGTCGAGCGAAGCGATGCCTTGGGCTTCGGTGCGTCGCTTGCAGCCGGGACAAGTGACGCCATCGGCTTCGCAGGCAAGCCCGGCGCAATAGGTGAGGATCGGCTCCAGCGTCTCCCGGTCAAGGCCCGTCAGGGCCAGCGACGCGAGCCCGGCATCGACGGTCTTCTCGTGGCAGGCGTGGACAATCGCGGCAACGGGAGTAGCCGTGCCCGCAAAATGCGGCTCCGCCTGAGCGGCCACGTCGACGAGGTCTAGGGTGGACGGCCGCAGAGCCGCAATTTCGGCCCCAACGTGCGACGAAGCCTCGTTTTCGGGATAGTTCTGCAAAATATTGCCCAATCCTGTCGCACTACACGTGCTTGTTGCCGCATCGCAGCACGGCTAAAGTTCCTGACCAACCTTCCACATTCAAGGCGCTCCATATGCAGAAGATCAAGGTGTCCGGCGTAGTCGTCGAGCTGGACGGCGACGAGATGACCCGCATCATCTGGAAGATGATCAAAGATAAGCTCATCCACCCCTACCTCGACATCACGCTCGAGTATTACGATCTTGGCATCGAAAGCCGGGACGCAACCGCCGACCAGGTCACCATCGATGCGGCCAACGCCATCAAGAAGCATGGTGTCGGCGTCAAGTGCGCGACCATCACGCCGGACGAGGCGCGAGTCAAAGAGTTCAATCTCAAGGAGATGTGGAAGAGCCCCAACGGCACCATTCGCAACATCCTGGGCGGCGTCATATTCCGCGAGCCGATCATTGCCAAGAACGTGCCGCGCCTCGTGCCGGGCTGGACCCAGCCCATCGTCATTGGCCGCCATGCTTACGGCGATCAATACCGCGCCACCGATTTCAGGTTCCCCGGCAAAGGCAAGCTCACGATCCGCTTTGAAGGCGAGGACGGCAACGTCATAGAGCGCGAGGTCTTTAAAAGCCCAGGCGCCGGCGTGGCCATGGCGATGTACAACCTGGATGACAGCATCCGCGAGTTCGCCCGTGCGTCGTTTAATTATGGCCTGAACCGGGGGTTCCCGGTCTATCTCTCGACCAAGAACACCATCCTCAAGGCCTACGACGGCCGCTTCAAGGATCTGTTCCAGGAAATCTTCGATGCCGAGTTCAAAGCCGAGTTTCAGAAACGCAAGCTCGTCTACGAGCACCGCTTGATCGACGACATGGTCGCCTCTGCCATGAAGTGGTCGGGTGGCTATGTCTGGGCATGCAAGAACTACGATGGCGACGTGCAGTCTGATACGGTTGCACAGGGCTTCGGCTCGCTCGGCCTGATGACCTCGGTGCTCATGACGCCTGACGGTATGACCATGGAAGCCGAGGCCGCCCACGGGACCGTGACGCGCCACTACCGCGAGCACCAGAAGGGCAAGGATACCTCGACCAACTCGATTGCGTCGATCTTTGCCTGGACGCGGGCTTTGTCGCATCGCGCCAAGCTCGACAGCAACGACGGGCTGGCGAAGTTCGCAGCGACGCTCGAGAAGGTCTGCGTTGGAACGGTGGAAGCCGGCTTCATGACTAAGGATCTGGCGCTGCTTGTCGGCCCCGACCAGAAGTGGCTCTCGACCGCAGGCTTCCTGGACAAGGTCAGCGAGAACCTGACGTCGGCGATGAAATAAGTAAGGAGCGAATGGCCAATAGCAGTGAGTGCGCCGTCGCCTCACGTCCTATTCGCTATTCGCTTCCTTCACCCAAGCCGGGCGCCGGGCCGTGGGCCGGCAAGACGCCGATGTTGACGCTCATAGCGTGCCCGGGCCGTTCGGCCTGGAGCGACCAACCTCAAGATAACAAAAGCGATGTTCGAAAGTGCTGTGGCGGTGATTGCGATAAGTCCACCAAACGTCGCGGTGAACCCGTACGCCTGCGCCGCGTCATCTGCGCGCTTGTGCATGTCGGTATCGAAGATGTTCCCCCAGCTATCGGCAAGTTATCCGAGTCGCCGAGGTTTGGAGCAAGAGAAATAGGGTGCTTCCCACCGACCTGCAACAAGGATGGTTAACAAGCGCCGCAAGTTCTGAGTTACGCTCAGCAGTTACAATCAGTAGTTACACCGGGCGATGCCGGCGGCCGGGGTTGGTCGGCAGCGTCACAACCTGGAGGTGGTCCTGCGGCGCCGGACCGGCCGGAGCAAGCGGCGGGACAGACGAAGGCGTGGGCGTCGCGGCAGCCGCCCGGCGAGCAGCAGGTACGCTATTGGCCCACCCATAGGCGAGCATCGTCATGAGAGCCGAGGCCGCAAAGAAGTAGACGCCGGGTAATACGGAGGCCTCCGTGTAGCCCGATGAATTGACGTAGAAGATCATGAGCGCCAGCACCATCACGTCGGTCATCGAATAGCGGCCGAGCCATTCCATGGTTGCGATCGACTTCTTGCGAAACTCGGGCGGGATGTCCGGTGACGTGACGAGCGTCAGCAGGTAGAGAAGCTTCAAGAACGGGAACAGGATTGAGAAAAGGAACAAGACGACGGTGAGGAAGTACTCCTGGTTTTCGAACAACGCCCAGATGATCGTTGCGATCGAGTGCTCGTTGGTCCAGACGTAGACCGTTGTGAAGCGAATGACCGGCAGGATGATGCCGAGCGCGAAGAATACCGTCGCGACGATGATCAAGAACGACAGCACGAAATTGCGGAATGGCGAGAGCGGCTTCACCAGTGCGTCGCTTTCCGCCTGCCCGGACCTGCCTTCGATGGCCAGCCCCTCGATGTGGAGCCAAGAGTAGGAAAGGATCATCAGCACGACCGCGGCCGTGAAGAAATAAACCCCAGAAAGGCTCGCCGCGTCGTAGATCCCTTGCGCTTTGATAAAGAAGATCGTGAGGGAGAGCACGAGCACGTCGTGCATCGACCACTTGCCCATCCATTCGAGGGCCTTGAGGCGCCGATGCTGGCGAATGATCTCGGCCGCGGGGAGAGTGGACACCAGCAGCAGATAAAGCAGCTTCAGAACCGGCAGCACGATGGAGAAGATGAGCACCGTGCCGCCGAGAAAGCTCTGCCCGTCGTTGATGAGCACCGAAACCGTGGATAGCAGCGAGTGCTCGGTCGACCAGAACACGTATTTCGTGAGCCGTATGATCGGCAGCGAGATACCGAGGGCCAGACAAACCGCGGCTCCCAGGATGGCGAGGCTCAACAGAAATCGCCGGCCACCTAAGCGCATGGTCTCTTGTCTAGCCCGCAGCCGCCTCTCATAGGCGAGACGATCATAGAAGCGAGGCCTCAAGGCGAAACTTGGGCCGGGCTTCGGTCCAGCGCCTAGCCGTGAGCTGTGTGCGCGATGCCCTTTTCGTGGATGAGGGCATGCAACTCGCCGGCCTGGAACATCTCGCGCACGATATCGCAACCGCCGACGAACTCGCCCTTGACGTAAAGCTGCGGGATGGTGGGCCAGTTGGTGAAGCTCTTGATGCCCTCGCGCAAGCCAGCATCGTCGAGCACGTTGACGTCCTTGTAGGGCACGCCGAGGTGGTCGAGAATCTTGGCAACTTGAGCCGAGAAGCCGCACTGCGGGAACTTGGCAGTTCCCTTCATGAAGAGAACGACGTCGTTGCCCTCGATGGTTTTCCGGATCGTCTCGTGGACAGCCGCTTCGCTCATTCTGCACCTTTCCCTCGACATGCGCCCTTCATATGGGCGCGGCAATTACTGCTGGTAGATGTGGCGTTCAATGTAGAATTGTCAATCACCCGGGCTGGCGGTCGTAAGGGCGAGAGCATGCAGCACGCCCCCCATGCGGCCGCCAAGCGCATCATAGACCATCTGATGCTGCTGCACGCGGCTCTTGCCTTTGAACGCCGCGCTCTCGACGCGTGCCGCGTAGTGATCGCCATCGCCAGCGAGATCCTGGATCTCGACCCTGGCATCGGGAAACTTAGCTTTGATCAGGCGCTCGATTTCACTAGCATCCATCGGCATCGTTGGGCTCACTCCTTAAGGGCAGATCAGGAGCCGCGCACGATACACAAAGGCCCCCCGCGCCGCAAAGTCCGGTCGATACCGGCAAACGAAAGGGCGAGGCCTCGATGGCCCCGCCCCGCGCGCTAGTTCTTGAGTTGGACCTGAAGGCGACTGGAGCTAGTGTGGTGATTGCGAAGTCCGCCACTACTTGGCTGCTGGCTCCAGAGCGGACTTCGCAATCTGAACCACACTAGAATCATTGACTTGCTAGTGTCCTGTCGATCGCGAAGTTCGTTTGGAGCGTGCTGTAGATGGTGACGAACTTCGCGATCGGGACACTCGTGTGGTGATTGCGAAGTCCGCCATCCCCTGGCAGCTGGCGAGAGAGGCGGACTTCGCAATCTGAACCACACGAGAGAAATAGACTTAACTAGTGTCCCTTCGATCGCGAAGTTCGCTTAGAGCGTGCTGCAGATGGTGGCGAACTTCGCGATCGGGACACTAGTGCGCGACGCAGGTCGTCGGAATGCTGCCCGTCTCGAGAAGACGGCCGCCAAGGCCTGTTGCCGAGGCGAGGAACGGCCCCCGCGAGGCGTCGACGAGCGCAATTGCCGTGTTAATCTCGGCGTTGCGAGCCTCGGCGAAGAGCGCGGCGCGGCCAGCGTCCGCGACGACGACGCCTGCGTCGATCTCGCTATTGCGAGCCGCTACAAACTGCAAGGCTTGCATCGCGCTCGACTGAGCTGCTGCGTATCCGATCTCGATATTGCGGGCTTCTGCAAACTGCAGGGCCTGCGCGGCAGCTGTCATTGCAACCGCCGCGTCGATCTCGCTATTGCGAGCCGCTGCAAACTTGAGGGTCTGCACGGCGTTCGTCTGTGCAATCACCGCTTCGATCTCGGCGTTGCGGGCTTCCGCGAAGAGGGCAGTGCGGCCAGCGTCTGAAAGAGCGACGGCGGCGTTGATCTCGGCATTTCGCGCTTCGGCGAAGAGCTCATCGCGGAGCGCGTTCGTCTTGGCAACCGCAACCTCGATCTCGGCGTTTCGGGCGGCAATGAACTCGCGATCGCGCGCGGCGGCTGCCAGTACAACGATCGTTTTGATCTCGGCGTTGCGGGCTTCTGCGAAGAGGGCAGTGCGGCCAGCGTCTGAAAGAGCGACGGCGGCATTGATCTCGGCATTGCGCGCTTCGGCAAAGAGCTCATCGCGAGCCGCGTCCGAACGGCGCATTCCGGCAGCAATTTCGGCATTCCGCGCGACCGTGAAGGCTTTTTCACGCGCGCGGGTAGAGAGCTTCATGCTGTTGTCGATTTCTATCTCGCGTGCGAGGCGGAAGGTCGTGGCTTCGAGAGCTGCGTGGAGCCGCAGGTGGCCCGCGCCGACCTGTTCAGCCGCGGCAAAGACAGGAAGTGTTAGCGAGTTTTCTGCCGCAAGCGGCATTAGGGCTGCTACAAGCAGTCCCAGGGTGGTTGAATTACGCATGACGGAGTCTCCGGGGGGGGGGTGAAAGACAGCCCCAGGTTCACCCATTAAGCTTAACTGAGGGTGTATTGGAGAAGCGCAATGGGAAAAATAGACGAAAAAATCAAATGCGTTTCGAATGAAGAAAATAGGTGACATTCGGAGTTTTCATAAGAAAGAAATACAGGTTTCCAGATATTTTTGAATGGGCAATGTATTTGCAAGGCTGGCGCCGTGCCCCGGGGTGTGCGAAAGAGCGCGTGCGAGTGTGAAGAGGCGAGGCGGCCTATGGCAGAAAGAGACAAGTTCTATATCGATGGCGCGTGGCAAGCCCCGGCCGGCACGGCGCGAGCCGCCGTGGTCAACCCGGCAACCGAGGAGGAGCTTTACGGGCTCGCGCTCGGCTCCGCCCGGGATGTTGATGCAGCTGTCGACGCGGCCCGGCGTGCCTTCGAGAAATTCTCACAAGTCACTGTCGAAGACCGCATTCTTCTGCTGACGCGCATCATCGAAGTCTATAAGCGGCGCATGAAAGACATCGGTGCAGCCATTTCCGATGAGATGGGCGCGCCGCTTGCCTTTGCCGAGCGGCTGCATGCCGGCGCGGGGGCGAGCCATCTGATGACGGCCCTCGAGGCGCTGCGCGCCTTCGTATGGGAGGAGCGTATCGGCAACGCCATGGTCGTACGCGAGCCGATAGGCGTTGCAGGGCTCATCACGCCGTGGAACTGGCCGATGAACCAAATTGCCTGCAAGGTCGCCCCCGCACTCGCCGCCGGTTGCACCATGGTGCTCAAGCCTTCCGAGTATGCTCCGACCTGCGCCCTTATTTTTGCCGAGGTATTGGCTGAGGCCGGCGTCCCGGCCGGCGTCTTTAATCTCGTGAATGGACTAGGGCCGGACGTCGGAGCTGCAATGAGCGCCCATGCCGGCCTCGATATGATTTCATTTACCGGCTCGACGCGGGCCGGAATTGATGTTGCAATTCGAGCCGCGCCCTCTGTGAAACGCGTGACACAGGAGCTCGGCGGGAAATCGGCGAATATTATTCTCGACGATGCTGACTTCGAGAAGGCCATTGCAAATGGCACGGCGCATTGCTTCTCGAACTCAGGCCAATCCTGCAATGCTCCGACACGAATGCTTGTGCCACGCCAACGGATGGATGAAGCGGCAATAATCGCCGCCGCAGTGGCAGCTAAAACAAGACCAGGCGATCCTCGTGCGGCTGGCACAGCTATCGGGCCGGTCGTCAATCGCGGCCAGTGGGAGAAGATCCAGGCCCTCATCGAGGCTGGTCTTGCCGAGGGTGCAAGGCTTGCGGCAGGTGGTCCCGGACGGCCCGAGGGACTGAACCGCGGCTTCTATGTGCGCCCGACGGTTTTCACCGGCGTCAGGAACGATATGCGGATCGCGCGTGAGGAGATTTTCGGCCCCGTGCTCTCGATCCTCGCCTACGGCGACGAGGACGAGGCGGTCGCGATGGCGAACGATACCCCCTATGGCCTTGCAGCCTACGTCTCGTCGGGCGACATTGCCCGCGCACGGCGCATCGCATTGAAGCTTCGCGCTGGCAACGTCAACATCAACAATGCCCCGAACGAGCGGCGCGCGCCCTTCGGCGGCTATAAGCAATCGGGTAATGGCCGCGAGTGGGGCCGCTACGGCATCGAGGAATACCTCGAGGTGAAGGCTATCGCGGGTTACGGCGAGTAGCGTCAGATGCCATCTGGTCACGGACCTGTGAGACGTCCGTGACCGCTAATCTTGACGTAGATCAAATGCTCCGACCGACGCTCGGGCAATGTCCCGGCCAGTGGCAACGAACGGCAAATCGACGCGCAAAAAGACGAGAGCTGCCGAAGACGCCGCCTGATCGAGGAACACCCGAGGCCCCACATATGAACGAATTCGTAAAACGCTTTGAGACCCTTGATGCTCCCTGGACGCCCGAGGAGTTCGAGGCCAAGATCCGCGCGGTCGGCACCGAGCGCTATCACGACAAGCATGAGTTTCATAAGCTCTTGCACGGCGGCAAGCTCGATAAGGGCCAGGTCGCAGCGTGGGCACTGAACCGGTATTGCTACCAGGAGGCCGTCCCGCGCAAGGACGCAGCTCTCATGAGCCGGGTCTACGACCGCGAGTTCCGCCGAGAATGGATGCACCGCATCCACGATCACGACGGTCAGATGCCTGACGAGCCGGGCGGCATCGAGCGCTGGCTGGTTCTGACCGATTGCCTGGGTCTCGAGCGCGCATACGTGACGAGCATGCAGGGGGCGCTTCCGGCAACCCGCTTCGCCGTCGAAGCCTACGTGCGCTTCGTCGTCGAGCAACCGCTCGTCGTGGCCGTTGCCTCCTCGCTGACCGAGCTCTTCGCACCCTCGATCCATCGCGAGCGCATCGCCGGCATGCTCGCCAACTACAGCTTCGTTGACGACCACGTCATGGCCTACTTCAAGCGCCGCCTGACGCAGGCTCCGCGCGATGCCACCTTCGCGCTCGAGTATGTGAAAGAGAATGCCCGCACCCGCGAGACGCAGCAGGCCTGCGTCGATGCCGTGACGTTCAAATGCAACGTGCTTTGGGCCCAGCTCGACGCGCTGCATCTCGCCTACGTCGGTGGCATGATCCCGCCGGGCGCCTATCGGCCGTAGCCAGCTACCTGAGTTGCGGACGGTCTGGAGGCGGCGGATTCAAGGGCTCGCCGCTTCCGGCTTTGCGAAATGCAGCACGGCCTCGAAACCCGATGTGCACCCGCGAGCTGGCGAGTAGAGATCCAACTGTCCCCCTGCCTGTCGCATGATCGTATCGACGATGTAAAGGCCGAGGCCGGTGCCATCGCTCGCATGGTTGCGGCCGCGCGCAAAGCGCTCGCGCAATTTCGCCAGCTCGGCCTCCGAGACAGTCGGGCCCTCGTTCGTGACTGAAAGCACAGGCCCAGCCTCTAGCGTGATCACGATTTGGCCGGTTATCGTGTCGTACTTCAATGCGTTGTCTAGAAGATTTTGAATCGCAATGCCGAGCGCATCGGGGTCGATCGCCACCATGGTGCGCCCGCCCGAAGCGTCTTTCAGCACGATCCGCCCATTGTGCTGCGGCTTCCGCGCATACTCATCGGCGAGCAGCCGCGTAACGGCCGCAAGATCGGTCGCCTCGCGTGAAAGCCCGAGGCCCGAATCTGCGCGTGCGAGCTGCAGCATCGTCTCAATTTTGCGGCCAAGGCCGGTGAGGGTCACGACCAGGTTCCTCGCGCGCTTTTGATCGACCTCGTCATTTGCGCTCTGAGCGATGATCTCGGCCTGCGCCCGCGCCGCAGCGATGGGGTTGCGTAGCTCATGCGCGCTGTTGGCGGCGAATCCACGCTCCGCTTCGAGCGCCGTCTTGAGCCGCTCCAGCAACCGGTTCATATCCCAGACGATTGGCGCAAGCTCGCTTGGCAGCGAGTGCGCGTCGAGTGGACTGAGATTGCTCCCGTCGCGGTTTCCGATCTCGCGGCGAACCTCGTGCATCGGACGGGTCGTTCGCGTGACCGTTGCGCGAATGGCAATCGCCGCGAGCGGTAGCAAGCCGAGAAGAGGGAGTAGCAGGCCGACCCAGACCGCGAGGGCGGCCTCGCGCCGCTCCTCGGGGAGTTCTGCGACCTGGACGGCGAGGTCGCCGGATTGAGACAGCTGCGTAAAGTAGCGCCGCTCGCCGTCGTCGTAGAAGCCGCGCGTGAGCGGTGCGGGAAACGGCGCCGCCGGCGCATCATGCGATCGGAGCAGAACGCGACCTACGCTGTCGCGCACCTGATAATGAAGATACTCCACGTGGCCATCGTCGCCCGCGGAGCCGGGCAGGGGTTGCGATTCGCTGGTCTCAGGCCTCTCGTGGAGATCATCGGCAGCGAGCGGCAGGATGCGCTGAGCCGTCTCCTGCAGTGCGCTGTCGAACACTTCGTCGATCTCGTGGCGAATGGACCAGGCTGCGAATGTCACGCCGGCGATCCACAAGGCGCCGACGAGTAGCGTAAGCGTCGCGGTGAGGCGGCGGGTCATGCTCCAGGACGCGTTGCTTGAGGACACCATGCATCAGCCTCCGAGCTTGTAGCCGAGACCGCGCACCGTCTCGATCGCGTCCGTACCAAGTTTCTTGCGCAGCCGGCTTACGTAGACTTCGACGGCGTTGCTTTCTATCTCGGAGCCAAAAGCGTAAATTGCTTCCTCAACCTGCGCCTTGGAGACGGTCGCGCCGGGACGTTGGATGAGGCAGTCGAGCAGCGCCCATTCGCGCGCGGTCAGGCTTACCTCCCTGCCGTCGCGCCAGACTTGGCGGGTCGCCGTATCGATGCCGAGATTGCCGATGGTGAGCGCGGGGCCCGCTTTCGCCGTATAGCGGCGCTGCACGGCCAGCACGCGGGCCAAAAGCTCATCGAGATCGAAGGGTTTGACGATGTAGTCGTCGGCGCCTGCATTGAGCCCGTCGATGCGGTCCCGAATTTGATCGCGTGCCGTGGCGATGATCACGGGGCGCTTGTCGCCTGCGCGTCGCCGGCGGCGTAGGAGGTCTAGTCCCCTCCCGTCCGGGAGATGCAGGTCGAGGAGCACGAGGCCGTAGTCGACCGTATCGAGTGCAGCGTCTCCATCATCGAGGCGCTGCACCCAGTCGACAGCATGCCCAGCACGCGACAGGTGTGTCATCACCGCCTCGCCCAAAAGCGGCTCGTCCTCGATCACAAGAATGCGCATGGGGCTTTTGTCCTCGAATCCAGCGAGGTGTTCCAGGGCGAGCTTACAGCCAGCTTAAAGCACGCCGATCGCGTGTTCAGGAGCGTGTCAGGTGGCGCTCCTAGCCTCCGGGCCATCGACAACATAGAACCTGGAGATTTGAATATGAAACGTCTTCTCGCCACCGCTGCTCTCATTGGCTTCACCGGTACGGCAGCCCTCGCCGAGACCACGTGCTCGGTGCCCAAGGCCGAGTGGCAGCCCGAGCAGGTACTCCGCGACAAGCTCACCGCCAAGCAGTGGACCGTCAAGAACATCAAGACTGACGAAGGCTGCTACGAGGTCTACGGAACAGACGACAAGGGCAAGCGCTTCGAGATCTACTTCAACCCGAAGACGCTTGAGCCGATCGAAGGCAACAAGGGGTAACGTCATGGCGGCCGGAAAGGAATGGACCATCCCCAAGGAGTGGGGCGCAACGAGCGATCGTTCGACCATCAAGGTGTGGGACCCGTTTGTTCGTGTCTTCCACTGGAGCTTGGTCGCGAGCTTCGTTATCGCCTTTCTCACCGGCGATGACTACGAGACCCTGCACATCTGGGCTGGATACGCGGCGGCCGCCCTGGTTGCGATGCGGCTCCTGTGGGGCGTGGCGGGTACCCGCTACGCCCGTTTCACCCAGTTCGTCCGGTCGCCGTCGACGGTGCTCAGCTACGTTCGCGACGTGGTGACGGGTCGCGAGGCCCGCTACCTCGGCCACAATCCGGCGGGCGGCGTCATGGTAATCGCTCTCCTCACCTCGCTTATCGCGTTGTGCGGCACCGGCATCCTCATGACCACCGATGCCTATTGGGGCTCGGAGCCGCTCGAGGAGGTCCACGAGGTGATCGCGAACGTCATGTTGATCCTTGTTGCCCTGCACGTCGGCGGCGTTGTCTTCGAAAGCACGCGCCACCACGAGAGCCTCGTGCGGGCCATGTTTACGGGCCGCAAGCGAGCGCCTGAGGACGGCGACGTCGCTTAGCTCGAAGTCAGAGAAGGCGCATGCGGGCTGGGATAGCAATCCTGGCCCGCTTCCTTGGGGAGTTCATCCCGTCAAACATTTTCTAACGAGCAAAACTGAGGGCTGGCAGCGCCATGCTCTTGACGCTGCGCAGCGCGAAGCTCGATTTCAGACGCGCGACTCCCGGCAGCCGCGAGAGTTGCTCCTTGTGGATGCGCTCATAGTCAGCGAGATCCCGCGCTAAGATCGTGAGCAAGTAGTCCTCATCACCGCTCATCAGGTGGCACGAGACGATGGAGGGCGCGGCTGCCACGGCCTTCTCGAAGGCCGCGAGGCGCTCCTCGCTTTGGCTACTTAGACTGATGAAGACGAAAACCGTCATCGAAAGGCCAAGCGCCTCTCGGCTGAGCTTGGCTTGGTAGCCCTCGATCACGCCCGCGTCCTCGAGCGCGCGAATGCGCCGGGCGATCGCCGTCGGAGACAGCGGAATGCGTTCAGCAAGCTGCACTTGGCTCAGGCGGCCATCATCAACGAGCGCCTTCAGAATGGCCCGATCGAGCGCGTCTAGACGCTGTTCACTCATTTTTCTGCGCCATTCATCAAAATGACGCAGATAATCTGCGTTCAAGCGCCAGTCTGCAACCGGAAAATGCAGGGTAACGCTCCTTAACCTCGGTCAGAGTCGTTCTCAACGCAACCGATTCCGAGGAATGAGCCATGCGCATTGGAGTGCCGACAGAGATCAAGAGCAATGAATTCCGCGTCGGCCTCGTGCCAGGCTCCGTTCGGGAGCTCAAGGCGCGCGGCCACGAGGTGATCGTGCAGTCTGGCGCCGGCGCCGGCATTTTCGCGGACGATGCAACTTACGAGGCGGCAGGCGCCCGCATCGTCCCGACCGCCGAGGCGGTGTTCGCGGAGGCTGATATGATCGTCAAGGTCAAGGAGCCGCAGGCCGTCGAGTATCGCCGCCTCTCGCCGCATCAGATCCTTTTCACCTACCTCCACCTCGCACCCGATGCCGAACAGGCGCGTGGCCTCATGGCCTCGGGCGCCACCGCCATCGCCTATGAGACCGTCACGGACGCTCAGGGCGGGCTCCCGCTCTTGGCACCCATGAGCGAGGTTGCCGGTCGTCTGTCTATCGAGGCCGCGGCCCTGGCCCTCAGGCGTCATACTGGCGGCCGCGGCGTGTTGATGGGCGGCGTCCCCGGCGTGCGGCCTGCGAAGGTTGTCGTTCTCGGCGGCGGCGTCGTCGGCACGCATGCGGCGCGCATGGCCGCAGGCCTCGGCGCCGAGGTGTCCATCATCGATCGCTCGCTGCCACGGCTACGCCAGCTCGACGAATTGTTCCACGGCCGCGTGCGCACGCTCGCCTCGACACTGGATACCATTGAGACGGAGGTTCTGTCGGCGGACGTCGTCGTAGGCGCCGTGCTCGTGCCGGGCGCCAGCGCGCCGAAGCTCGTCACGCGCGAGATGCTGCCGGCGATGAAGCGCGGCGCCGTTCTGGTGGACGTGTCGATCGATCAGGGCGGCTGCTTTGCAACCTCGCGGCCGACAACGCACGCCGAGCCGACCTTCGAGGTCGACGGCATCGTGCACTATTGCGTCGCCAACATGCCGGGTTGCGTGCCGGTGACCTCGGCACAAGCCTTGAACAACGCGACGCTACCCTTCGTGGTCGCGCTCGCTGACCAGGGTCTGAGCGCCATCGCCCGCAATCCCCACCTTGCCGCCGGCGTCAATGTCAGCGACGGTCGCATTGTGCACCCGGCCGTCGCTGCTTCCCTGGGCTTCGACGGCTCGAAGCCCGCGCAGGCCGCGGCCTGAGACTGGCCCCCGTCGAACGCAGCCAGACTATCAACCCCGCCTCCAGCTAAGGAGGCGGGGCGCTACAACATGTTGGCGGCCGTGCTTAAGGCCTAGTTCGTCGTTTTGAGCACGTCGGTTAGCGTGTCGAACAGTTCGTCGATCTGGCTCGTCGAGATGATGAGCGGCGGCGAGATGGCGATGATGTCGCCCGTCTGGCGCACCAAGAGGCCCTTCTCGTAGCATTTGACGAAGCGCGCGTAGGCACGGGCTGCCGGCGCGCCCGGCTCTGGGTCGAACTCGATCGCGCCGATGAGGCCAATATTGCGTATGTCGATGATGTGAGGCAGGCCCTTGAGCGCATGCACGCGCTCCTCCCAGTAAGGCGCAAGGCTTGCGGCGCGCGTGAGCAGGCCCTCGTCCTGGTAGGTATCGAGCGTGCCGATGCAGGCCGCCGATGCCATCGGGTGGCCTGAGTAGGTATAGCCGTGAAAGAGGTCGATGGCGTTCTCGGGGCCGGTCATGAAGGCATCGTGGATATCCTGCTTCATGAACACGCAGCCCATCGGAATGGTGCCGTTGGTCACGCCCTTCGCTGTGGTGATGAGATCCGGCGAGACGCTAAAATAATCGACGGCGAAATTGGCGCCGAGCCGGCCGAAGCCGGTGATGACCTCGTCAAAAATGAGGAGGATGTCGTGCTTGGCCGCGATCTGAGCCAGCCGCGCGAGATAGCCCTTCGGCGGAATGAGCACGCCCGTCGAGCAGGCCACTGGCTCGACGATGACGGCAGCGATGGTCGAGGCGTCATGCAGCGCGACGAGCCGCTCGAGATCGTCGGCAAGCTCGGCACCATGCTGAGGCTCGCCGCGTGTGAAGGCATTCCGCGCCAGGTCATGCGTGTGGCGCATGTGATCGACGCCGGTAAGCAGCGAGCCGAACATGCGCCGGTTCGGACCGATGCCGCCGACCGACGTGCCGCCGAAGTTGACCCCGTGATAGCCGCGCTCACGCCCGATCAGCCTGACCTTCGCGGCGTTGCCGCGCGTGCGGTGGTAGGCGATCGCGATCTTGAGCGCGGTCTCGACGGCTTCTGAGCCGGAGTTGGTGAAGAAGACGTGCTCGAAGCCGGCCGGCGCAACATTGACGAGGCGCGATGCAGCCTCGAAGGCCTTGGGGTGGCCCATCTGGAAGGTGCCCGCAAAGTCAAGCTCGGCCGCCTGCTTCTGAATGGCCTCGACGATTTTCGGCCGGCAGTGTCCGGCATTGACGCACCAGAGGCCCGACGTGCCATCGAGGATCTTGCGGCCGTCCACCGACACGTAATGCATGTCCTTGGCGGAGGCGATGAGGCGCGGCGCCTGCTTGAACTGCCGGTTCGCCGTGAACGGCATGAAAAAGGCGTCGAGATCGTTGGTCTTGAGCTGAACATTCATGGCAGTCGTCCCATAAGGGTCTAGTCGAAAGGTCAAGAAAGGGCTGAGCCGTGTTAGTCGGTCAGGAGAGCTTTGTCATCGCTTCTGTGAGGCTCGCCTCGAAAACGTCCATGCCCTCCGAGACGAGCGCGTCGCTCGCCGTGAGCGGAACGAGAAAGCGGATGACATTGCCGTAGGTGCCGCACGATAGAAGGATCAAGCCGTTTTCGTTAGCCGTCTTTAGGAGGAGCGAGGTCAGCTCCGGCGCGGGTGCGCCGCTCGTCTTGTCCGTCACGAGCTCGACGGCGCACATGGCGCCAAGGCCTCGCACGTCGCCGATGCAATTGAAGTTCGTGGCGGCGAGCTTTTCGCAGCGGCTCTTGATGATGCGACCGATCGCGTTCGAGCGGCCGCAGAGATCCTCGTCCTTGATGATGTCGAGCACGGCGTGAGCCGCCGCACAGGCGACCGGGTTGCCGGCGTACGTGCCGCCAAGGCCGCCGGGATTGGCTGCATCCATGACGTCGGCCCGGCCCGAGATGGCGGAAAGCGGAAACCCGCCGGCTAATCCCTTGGCGAGCGTCACCACGTCGGCCTTGACCCCGGAATGCTCGAGCGCGAACATCTTGCCTGTGCGCGCAAAGCCGGTCTGGATCTCGTCGGCGATGAGCAGAATGCCATGCTCGTCTGCGGTCGCTCGCAGCGCATGCAGGAACTCGAACGGCGCGATATTGAAGCCGCCTTCCCCCTGCACCGGCTCGATGATGATGGCCGCGATGGTCGAAGGATCAGCCTGATGCTTGAAGAGGCCCTTCAAGGCCTTGAGGCTCTGCTCCCCCGAGGTGCCATGATAGGTGTTCGGAAACTCGATATTGTAGATGTCGGCGGGGAACGGGCCGAACCCCTTCTTGTAAGGCACCGCCTTGCCGGTCAGCGCCATGCCCATGTGCGTGCGGCCATGGAAGCCGCCCGCGAACGAGATGACGCCGGGCCTGCCAGTAAACGCACGTGCAACCTTCACGGCATTCTCGACCGCTTCGGCACCCGTCGAGGCCAGCATGGTCTTGGCCGGCCCCGCGACGGGGACGATGGCATTCAAGCGCTCGGCGAGGCTGACGTAGGACTCATGCCCCGTGACCTGGAAGCAGACGTGGCTGAAGGCCTGCATCTGCTCGGCGACGGCGGCCACGATGCGCGGGTGCTGGTGCCCTGTGTTGACCACGGCGATGCCGGCGCCGAAGTCGATATAGCGGCGGCCGTCCTCGCTCCAGATCTCGGCGTTCTTGGCGCGTTTCGCATAGATCTGTGTCACCTGACCGATGCCGCGCGGAATGGCCGCCATGCGGCGAGCGTGAAGTTCTGCAGACGTCGCCATGTGCGTGATCCGTTGTTGTGTTGCCGCGATTGCGTGGTTGTGCGCTGGTCAGGAGAGGAGCACGACAGGACTTGATCCGGCCCAGCTCACCCACACCGGCTCGTTCCAGCCGAAGTTTTCCTGGTCCCATCGTGACCGGTTCGGGCGCGACACGCGAATGAGCCGCCCGCCCGCTGTTTCAACATGGAAAATTGAGATGTCGCCGAGGTAGGAGATCTCCTTGATGACGCCCTTCACGACATTGGTGCCCGGTTTGCATTCCGGCACCTGCGGCGGCTCGGGCGCGTCTTTGTGGAGCGTCATCTTCTCGGGGCGCACCGCGACCCAGAGCGGCATGTCGATCTTACCAGGCACGGCATGCGGAAGGTAGACCGCGTGATCGAGCTCCGCGCATTTGACGATCGCCTCGTCCGGCTCGTCCTTCACGAGCCGCCCCTCGAACATGTTGACCGAGCCGATGAAGTCCGCAACGAAGCGCGACGCGGGAAACTCGTATAGGTCGGACGGCGTGCCGAGCTGGGCGATCGACCCCTTGTTCATGACGGCGATGCGCGACGCGATGGCAAGCGCCTCGTCCTGGTCGTGCGTCACCATGATGAAGGTGATGCCGACCTTCTGCTGCAGCTGCGACAGCTCGAAGCGCATCGCTTCGCGCAGCTTTGCGTCGAGAGCAGAGAGCGGCTCGTCGAGGAGCAACACCTTGGGCTTCTTGATGAGCGCGCGGGCAAGCGCGACGCGCTGGCGCTGGCCACCGGAGAGCTGATCCGGCATGCGCGCCGCGAGGTGCCCGAGCTGCACGAGCTCGAGCGCTTCGGCGACGCGCAGATCGCGATCCGGCTTGGCCACACCATCGATCTTGAGGCCATAAGCGACGTTGTCCGCAACCGACATGTGCGGAAATACAGCGTACGACTGGAACACCATGTTGACGGGACGCTTGTTCGGCGGAATGGCGCCCATGTCCTGGCCGTCGAGAATGATCTCGCCCTCCGAGGGCACCTCGAGGCCCGCCAGCATTCGCAACAATGTTGTCTTGCCACAACCTGACGGCCCGAGCAGCGCGAAGAACTCACCCGCCTCGACGTCGAGGCTGACGTTGTCCACGGCGACCATCGATCCGAACTTTTTCACAATGCTGCGGAAGCTGATGATCGGCTTCGCGGCAGCCTTCGGGTGATGGGAGGTCGACACCATGTTCACGAGTCTATCCTCAAGCCTTGCGTTCGGATCTATTCTGCAGCACGACGCCGACCACCATTAGCACGACAGTCAGCACGATCAGCATTGTGGACGCGGCATTCACCTCGGGCGTCACCGAGAAGCGAACCATGGAATAAACCTTCACCGGGAAGGTGACGGTGTTCGGCCCGGACGTGAAAAACGTGATGACGAAATCGTCGAGCGAGAGCGTGAAGGAAAGCAGCGCACCGGCAATGAGCGCTGGGCGGATGTGCGGGATCAGCACGTCGCGGAACGCCTGCCAGTCGCTGGCCCCGAGATCGCGCGCGGCTTCCTCCTGCTCGTTGTTGAAGCTCGCGAGTCGGGCGCGAACCACCATGGCGACGAACGGAAAACAGAACGACACGTGCGCAATGATGATGGCGCCGAGACTGAACGGCCAGACGAGATCGTTCGGCCAGGGCACCACCCGCGAGAAGAACACGAGCATCGCGACACCCATGCAGATCTCGGGAACCACGATCGGCAGCGAAAGGGCGCCTTCGACCGCGAGCTTGCCGGGAAACCTAAAGCGCCACAGCATGACGGCGGCGAGCGCGCCGAGCACGAGCGAGACGAGGGTTGCCACGAGTGCGATGGTGATCGAGTTGCCGAAGGCGATCATCAGGTCTTGGTTCTGGAAGAGCTGGGCATAGTACTTCGTGGTGAAGCCCTTCCAGACGATGTTGCGCTTGCTGTCGTTGAAGCTGAAGGCAACCAGCGCAACCAACGGCGCATAGAGGAAGAAGAAGACAGCAAACAGCCACAGACGCATCTGCCAGAGGCGATTGTACTCGAGAGGCGCGGCGCGGTCTTTCATCGGATCCTCTAGACGTGATGCCCGTCGACGGCCTTGCCGCGCGTCAGGTAGGCGCGCATCGCGATGGCGATGAACGTCGCATACATGAGCAGGAACGAGAGCGCGGCGCCGAACGGCCAGTCGTTGGCGCGCTTGAACTGGCGCTCGATGACGTTGGCGATCATTTGGCTGTCCGTGCCGCCGAGCAGGTCCGGCGTCAGATAGGCGCCGAGTGCCGGAATGAAGGTGATGATGACGCCGGAGACGATGCCGGGAAGCGCCAGCGGCACGACAATGGAGAAGAGCGTGCGCAAGTGTCCCGCGCCGAGGTCGAGGCTCGCCTCGATCAGCGATTTGTCGAGCCGGTCGAGGGCTGCGTAGAGCGGCAGCACCATGAACGGCAGATGCACATAGACGAGCCCGAAGACGACGGCAAAATTGTTATAGAGAAGCGCCAGCGGCTGGAACTCGCCGAATGGCGCGAGCCCCACGAAAGCAGAAAACCAGCTCGCCCCGTCCCAGAGATACCGGAGCGTAAAGTTGGCGTAGCCCTCGGTCCTCAAGACCGCGATGAGCGCATAGGTCCGGATAAGCAAATTCGTCCAGAACGGGAGCATGACGAGGAGCAGCATCCACGGCCGCCACTTCTCGTGTGCGAACACGATCGCGAGCGCCACCGGAAAACCAATGATGAGACAGAGGAGCGTCGTGACGCCGGCCACAAAAATAGATTTGCCGAAGATCTGCAGATAAAGCGGGTCGAAGGCGCGGGCGTAGTTGGAGAAGGTGCCGTTGATCACCACCTCGGTGAGGCCGTCGTTGTCGCCGAAGCTGTAGCCCCAGATGATGCCGAGCGGGAGAATAAAGAAGATGCCCACCCACACGACCGGCGGCAGCACGGTGAGCCAGAATGTCAGCTTCGACTGTTCAAGGCGCGATATCGCCATGGATCGACTGCCTTTGTTGTGGTGGCTCCCCCTCTCCCCGTAAACGACGAGGAGAGGGGAATTTCGTCTTAATCTGCGCGTAGCCGCGTCAGGCTTTCGTCGAGCAACTGAGTGATCTCGGGGCCCGCGTACTCCGGGTACTCGCACTTGGCCACAAGCTCGGCCGGCGGGAAGATCACCTTGTTGTTCTTGTAGGCGTCGTCCATCAGCGCCGTCGCCGCCGCATTCGGCGAGGGGTATTTGATGGTCGTGAAGATCTCCTTGCCCACCTCTGCATCGAGCAGGAAGTTGATGAACGCATGCGCGTTCTCGGGGTGTGGCGCGCCCTTTGGAATGGCCAGCGTATCCGACTGCCGAAGGGCGCCTTCTTTCGGAAGAGCGAAGCCAATGTCCGGATCCTCGGCCATGATCTGCGCGATGTCGCCGTTGTACTCCATCACGATATCGACTTCGCCCGAGAGCAGGAGGTCCTGGCCGTTGTCCTCATGGAAGGCCTTGATGAAGGGCTTCTGCTTGATCAGCAGCTTCTCGGCTTCCATGATCAGCTCGGGCGTCGGCTTGTTGGCAGACTTGCCGAGGTATTTGAACACGTTGCGATAGAGCTCGCTCGCGTCTGACATGATGGCGATGCGGCCCTTGTAGAGATCGCTGTCGAACACGAACTTCCAGCTATCCGGCGTCTCCTTCATCTTCGACTTGCGATAGCCGATGCCGATGATGAGCGCGGTATAGGGCAGGCTGTACTTGCGGCCGGGATCATAGGGCGCATCGGTGATGAACTCGGGCGCGACGTTCTTCTTGTTCGGGATTTTCGAATGGTCGAGCGGCATCAGGAGATCGGCTTTGATCATGCGCTCGACGAACTCGCTGCCCGGCACGATGACGTCGAAGCCGGGATTGCCGGCGCGCAGCTTCGCAAACAGCTCATCGTTGGTGGCGAA
Organism: Hyphomicrobium sp.; assembly: GCA_041659825.1. Lineage (GTDB taxonomy): Bacteria > Pseudomonadota > Alphaproteobacteria > Rhizobiales > Hyphomicrobiaceae > Hyphomicrobium_C. The sequence continues at coordinate 53,012 of JBAZXL010000011.1, read as the reverse complement.
GAGGCTCATGTTGACGTCGATGCCCGACGCCTTCTTGAAGTCGGCAAGCGTCGTCTCGCCGATGTACGTATCCCAATTGTAGAAATTGAGCTTTGCTTCCTCGCCAGCGGCGAAGGCGCGTCCCGAGAAGGAGATGCCGACGGCTGCCGCACCAAGTCCTTGCAGCACCGAGCGGCGCGATTTTCTGCCCGTGAAGAGAGTCCCGAGGTCGTCCGTCATACGCTTCCTCCCCTGAAAGATCGGCTCTATGCCGAAAAATATAGCTTCGTACGTTGGCCTGTGCGTGCCCAAAAAGCGGGCGCGTCGTGACGTATTTGCGGGCTCTCCCTCACATGCCTCCGAGGCAGATGAATTTCGTCTCGAGGTACTCTTCTAGCCCCTCGGCAGCACCCTCGCGGCCGAGACCGCTTTCCTTGACGCCGCCAAACGGCACGACCTCGTTGGAAAAAAGCCCTTCGTTGACGCCGACCATGCCGGCATCGAGCTTTTCGGCGACACGCCAGGCGCGTGAGATATTCTGGCTGAAGAGATAGGCTGCAAGGCCGAACGGCGTGTCGTTGGCGAGCCGGATGGCGTCATCCTCTGTCTCGAAGCGTACGAGGGCGGCGACGGGCCCGAAGATCTCCTCGGACATGAGTGTCATGTCGCTCGTGACCTCGGTGAGCACCGAAGGCTCGAAAAAGAACGGGCCATTTGCGGCTTTCTTGCCGCCGACGATGGCCCGTGCACCTTTCGAGACCGCGTCTCCGACCAGGCTCTCGACCTTGTCGGCCGCGTCCTTGTTGATGAGCGGGCCGACGTTGGTTGAAGCCTCCCGGCCAGGTCCAACCGTGAGCTTGCGCACGGCGGCGGCGAGCGCCTCCGCAAAGCGATCGTAGATCCCGGCCTGCACGAGGATGCGATTTGCGCATACGCATGTCTGCCCGGCATTGCGGTATTTGGAGGCCATGGCACCCTGAACCGCTTGGCCAAGATCGGCATCGTCGAACACGATCAGCGGCGCATTGCCGCCAAGCTCGAGGGTGAGCTTCTTCACCGTGCCGGCGCACTGGGCGTAGAGCAGCTTGCCGACGCTCGTCGACCCGGTGAACGACAGCTTGCGCACGCGCGCATCCTCGCAAAGAACCCTGCCGACAGCCGGCGCGTCCATCGTCGTTACGACGTTGAGGACGCCAGCCGGAATGCCCGCCTCTTCGGCGAGCTTGGCCACAGCCAGCGCACAAAGCGGCGTATCCTCCGCAGGCTTGACAACAGCCGTGCAACCCGCAGCCAGCGCCGGGGCGACCTTCCGCGTGATCATCGCAATAGGGAAGTTCCACGGCGCGATCGCAGCGATAACGCCGATCGGCTTCTTGATGGTGATATAGCGCTTGTTGGCGGCGGTGGTCGGGATGGTGCGTCCGTAGGCTCGCTTTCCTTCCTCGGCAAACCACTCGACGAAGGAGGCGCCGTAGGCGACCTCGCCGCGCGCCTCAGCGAGCGGCTTGCCCTGCTCGCTTGTCATGAGCTGAGCAAGGCTCTCCGTCTCGGCGATCAAGAGCTCGTACCAGCGGCGCAAGATCTGCGCGCGCTCTTTCGCAGTCTTGGCCGACCACGCGGGGAGCGCTGCTGCCGCCGCATCGATCGCGGCCTTGGTCTCGCGCGCCCCGAGGTTCGGCACGCGCGCGATTTCGGCTCCCGTCGCCGGATCGATCACAGCAAACGTTTCCGCGCTGCTGACCCATTGGCCGCCGATGAGGGCTTGGGTTGGAAACCGGCGAGGAGACACGTTCATGCTGATTACCTTAGCGGAGTGTGATGGAAATCGCCTTTAAATCTGCGTACTTGTGCAGTGCGTGCAGAGATCGATCGCGGCCAAAGCCAGATTGCTTGAAGCCGCCGAACGGCATGGTGATGTCGCAGCTATCCCAGCCGTTGACCCAGACGAGGCCGGCTTTCAGCTCCCGGGCAGCGCGATGGGCGAGGTTGAGGTCGCGCGTCCAAAGGCCGGCAGCCAGCCCGTAGGGTGTATCGTTGGCGATGCGAAGCGCGTCCTCGGCCGACGAAAAACGCGTAACGGCGAGAACCGGTCCGAATACCTCCTCGCGCGCCAACGTCTGCTCCGGCGTGACGTGGGAGAATACGGTCGGCGCGACGTAGAAGCCTCCTGTCTCGACGCGGGTGCGTGCGCCGCCGAGGCGTAGCTCTGCACCCTCGCGGGCAGCCGTCTCGATGTAGCGAAGCGCTGTCGTCATCTGTTCGGCCGAGACCATGGCCCCGAAGCTTGTGGCGGGATCAAGCGGGTCCCCGGCCACGATGCCGCGCGCCACCTCGAGCAGCGTCTCGGTAAAGGCATCCGCGATCTCGTCCGCCACCAGGAGGCGCGAAGCGGCCGTGCACACCTCGCCTTGATTGTAGAAGATGCCCCAGGCGGCATGCTGAGCTGCTGTCTCGAGATCTGGGCAATCAGCAAACACGATCTGCGGAGATTTTCCTCCAAGCTCGAGGCTCACGCGCTTGAGATTGCTCTGCCCGGAATACTGCATCAGCAGCTTGCCCACGGCCCCAGAGCCGGTAAAAGCGAGCATGTCGACGTCCATATGCAGCGCCAGCGCCCGGCCGGCCGTAGCACCAAAGCCTGGCACAACGTTCAGAACGCCGGCCGGCAGACCGGCCTCAAGCGCGAGCTGGCCGAGCTTCATGGCTGTGAGCGGCGATTGCTCGGCCGGCTTCAGCACAACCGAGTTGCCGACGGCAAGCGCCGGCGCGACCTTCCACATCGCCATATGCAGCGGGAAGTTCCATGGCACGATGGCGCCGATGACGCCGAGCGGCTCATGCACCGCAAACGACAGGCGGTCGGCCGTCTGGGGCCCAACCTCGCCATAAACCTTGTCGAGCGCCTCCGCATAGTAGCGAAGCGTTCGGATCGCATTCGGAACATCGCCAGCCAGCGCGTCGCGCACCGGCTTGCCGACGTCCAGGCTCTCGAGCACGGCGAGCGTCTCCGCGTCGCGCTCCATAAGGTCGGCGAGCTTCCCGAGGATGCGCTTCTTGTCGCGATAATGCAGGCCCCGCCAGCGTCCATCCTCGAAGGCGCGCCGCGCGGCAGCGACCGCCGTATCGACGTCGGCAGCCTCGCACTTAGCCACCTGATTGAGGATGGCGCCATTGCGCGGCGACACATTGTCGAACGTTGCGCCGCTGATGCTGCCAACGAGACGGCCGTCGATGACAGCCTCGCTGGGAAGCGAGAGCGCTGCCGCGATCGTCTCAAAATGTGCAAGCGACGTCATGGGCCAGTGCCTTATGCGACGGCGGCGTACCAAAGGTGATCGACGGATGTGACAATGCGCTCAAAGCTCGTCCGTTCGGTCTGTTTCAGGCGAGCATAGACGTCCTGGAACGGCGCGCCGAATGCCTCTCGCACGATGGGCGATGTCTCAAAGACGTTGAGCGCATTGACCCAGGCGCACGGCAGCGGCGGCGCTTGCACGTCCTCGGAGTTGCCGGTGACGGCCGGGCCCGGATCGCTCTTTCGCTCAATCCCATGCGCAGCGCCTGCCAGCATTGCGGCGATGACCAGATACGGGTTGGCATCGGCGCCAGAGACACGATGCTCGACGCGCGTCGCGGGCCCCGACCCATGCGGGATGCGCAGCGCGACGGTACGATTGTTATGACCCCAGTGCGCTGCCATCGAGACATAGGATCTCGGCACATAGCGCCGGTAGGCATTGCCGGACTGCGCCCATATGGCCATGAAGTCGGCCATCGTATCCCTGAGCCCGCCGAGCGCATGCGTGAAGAGTGGCGTCATCTCCTCGCCCGCAAAGAGGTTCTTCCCGTCCTTGTCGACAAGGCTCATGTGCACGTGCATGCCAGAACCGGTCCAATCGTGGTGCGGCTTGGCCATGAATGTCGCGCAGAGATTATGTGCCCGCGCCGCAGCTTTGACGGCGCGCTTCAGAAGCAGTCCGTCGAGTGCCGAGGCAACGACGTCGTCTTTATGCTTCAAGTTGATCTCGAACTGCCCAGGCCCGCTTTCCTGCATTACCGCATCGACCGGCAAATTTTGCGCGGCCGAGATGCGATAGATATCGTCGATGAACGGGCCGAGCAGATCCATGTCATCGAACTGGAAGGTCATGGGGCTGTCGGGATCATTGGAGAGCCCGGCAGGCGTCTCGAGCGTGAACGTTCCGGTATCACTGGGCCGCGTCACATAGAATTCGAGCTCAACTGCAGTTACGGGAGTTCGGCCCGCGTCCCGGAAGCGCTGGGCCTGCTTCGCCAGAACCGTGCGCGGATCGAGCTCGTCCGCAACCTCCGGCGAAATGACGCCCTGCGCATGCGTGTTGCCGGAGACTGGAACTGCGCCGAGGGTCCCTTTCAGGATCCGGCACACGAAGTCTGGATCGCCGGTCTCCCAGAGGCGGCCGGTCTCCTCGATGCAATTACCGCGCGGGTCCATGATGAAGACCGAGCTCGGCATCATGATGCCGCTCTTGGCGACGCCCAAGAGATCCTCGCGGCGTAAGCGCTTGCCGCGCGGATGCCCGTTCATGTCGTAGACGAAGACGTCGATCCACCTGACGGCTGGGTTCGCGTCGAGAAACGCCCGCGCCTCGTCGACGGCGAGAAACTGGCTGGTCATTTCGCAGATCCCCTGGCGGCGTCGCCAAAGCGGCGAAAGAGCGAGATGGAAACCGGGTTGTGCTTGGCGTGCCATTCGGGGTGCCACTGCACGCCGAGGCAGAAGGGATGGTCAGCAGGCCCGCGGATCGCCTCCACAAGCCCGTCCTTGGCACGAGCCTCCGGCGTGAGGCCCGGAGCCAGCGTGCGCACGCCCTGCCAGTGCAGCGAATTGACCATGATTTCGTCCGCCCCGATCCAGGAGCGAAGCGCGCCCGAGAGCGTCACCGGGTGCACGGGGCCGAAGCGGTCGTCGAGTGGAATGTCCGGCCGCTCGCGATGATCGTGATGCCCGTCGATCGTGTGCACGGCCTGATGCAGGCTGCCTCCGAGGGCCACGTTCAGCTCCTGAAAACCGCGGCAGATGGCGAACAACGGGATCTTGCGCTGCACCGCCTCTCGGATAAGCGGCAGCGTCAGCGCATCTCTCTCAGGATCGAGCGACGCCGCGTTGAACGGTTGCTCGTCGCCATAGTGCACAGGGTCGACATTCGAGAGGCTTCCCGAGAGCAGGATGCCGTCGGCGATCTCGAGGATTGAACCCATGTCGGCCATGCTGGGGCCAAGCGGGGCCAGCAGCGGCTGGCAATCCGCCACCTCGGCCACGGCCGATGAGTATTTCCGGCCGACAGCATCGAAGGCGTGCCCGTCGATCAGTTTCGTGCAGCCAGGAATGACAACAATCGGACGGCTCATGCCGCTATTTCTCCCCGAACATCGTCGAGCGTCAGGTCGAGAGACTTGCGGATAACCCTCTCGGCCTCGGCGAACTGCTCCTCGCCCCAGATGAGCGGCGGCGCGCAGACCATCGTATCGAACACCGCGCGCATGATGTAGCCCTCGCGGAAAAAGTGGTCGCGGCAGATGAGGCCGACCCGGCCGGGATTGTCGAAGCGGCGGCGCGTCCGCTTATCGGCGACGAGCTCAATGGCACCGAGCATGCCGATGCTGCGCACTTCCCCGACGAGGGGGTGATCCTTGAACTTGGCGAGCAACCTCGCGAGTGCCGGACCCGTCTCCTCGGCGACCTTCGGCACCAAGCGCTCGCGTTCCATGATCTCGATGTTCTTGAGAGCGACGGCGCACGCGACCGGATGGCCTGCGAACGTGTAGCCGTGATTAAAATCGTCGTCATGGCTCATCAGCGCATCCGCGATCTTGTCGTCGACCATGAGCCCTGCGAGTGGGATGTAGCCGCTGGTGACGGCCTTTGCGAAGGTAAGGAGGTTCGGCCGGATCCCATAGTACTCCGACGCAAACCACGTGCCGAGGCGGCCGAAGCCGGTGATGACCTCATCGGCGAGCAACAGCACGCCGTACTTGTCGACGATGCGCTGAACCTCGGGCCAATAGCTCTCGGGCGGGATCTTGACGCCGCCCGCGCCCTGCACGGGCTCGGCTGCGATCGCCGCGACGTTCTCGGGCCCCGCAGCCAGGATCTCGTCCTCGATGGCGCGCGCCGCGCGGATGCCGAACGCTTCGAGGCTCTCTCCGTCGCGGCCCTCTCCGTACCAATAGGGATCCATGGCGTGCCGGAAGCCCTCGTAGCGCGGGTAGCTGTGCGCGTGCACATGCGACATGCCGCCCATCGAGCCGGCCGCAATGGTCGAGCCGTGATACGCGTTCTTGCGGCTGATGATGACGCGCCGCTTGGGCTCGCCCTTGAGGACCCAATAATGGCGGATGAGGCGAATGGCCGTATCGTTCGATTCAGAGCCCGATGAGCCGTAGATCACCTGGTTCAGAGGACCCGGCGCGAGCTCGGCAAGCTTCTTTGAAAGCTCGATGACTGGCGGATGCGTCGTGCGGAAGAAGGTGTTGTAGAAGGGCAGCTCGAGCATCTGGGCATAAGCGGCATCTGCAAGCTCCTGGCGCCCATAGCCGACGTTCGTCGTCCAGAGACCCGCCATGCCGTCCAGGATGCGATGACCCTCGCTATCCCAGAGATAAGACCCGTCGCCCTTGACGATGATGCGCGCGCCGCCGCCCCTGAGGGACTTGTGGTTCGTGAAAGGATGCAGATGGTGACGAGCGTCAAGCTCCTGCAACTGAGCCTTGGATTGGGTGCGATTGGACATGGCGCGCGGTCCTCCGGCTAATCGTAATCCCTGACGGGCCTAAGCCTGACGGGCGTTTTATGTGGCCACACGGAAGTTGCATCGCTCGAAGTCGAATGATCGGCGACCTCGAGGCAGGCTCGGCGAATGCCGGCCTCAGCGCGGGGGCGTAAATCCGACGCGGGCGCAGAGCTCGAGGAGCTGCGCTTTGCGCGATTTCGGTCCTGATGGAAGCTTGGCCACCTTGAGCGCTCGTCTTTACAGATGCGTCGTACGCGATAAAACTCTAAGGGCTACAGTGTAGAACTGTCAAGTGGAGCCAATTGGAGTAACGCCCAAATGGAGCAACGCATGCCGGGTGGGCACTCGCGCAGAAGGCGCGGACCCCAAAAGCGCAGAAAGCGCGGGCTCGATAAGGAAGCAATCCTCGATGCGGCCTTCGCCATGTTGGCCCGCGAAGGCGAGGCGGGCTTTTCCGTACGCAAGGTCGCAGCGGCGATCGGCGTCGATCCCATGACTGTCCTGCATCATTTCCGTTGCAAAAACGATCTCCTGCGCGCCATCGCCGACCGCGCCTTGACGACGGTCGAGTTGCCATCGCCGAGCAAGAGCTGGAAAACGGATCTGCGTCGCGTAGCAGCCGCGTATCGCGATCTCGCGCATCGCTATCCGCGTATCTTCCATCTGCACTTCCGCTACCACGCGACGGGGGCCGCCGATCATGCCTCGAGCGAGGTCGTGTATCGGGCGCTGCTCAGCACGGGGCTGAAAAAAGCACAGGCGGCAGGGCTTGGACTGGCGTTCTACGCGTTCGTGCTCGGCTTTGCGCTCGCCGAGACAGAAGGCCTGCTCGCCCCTTTGAACGATGCGGAGGAGGCCGAGCTCACGGCGCTTGATCCAGGCGCTGTTCCCGCAACGGTTGCTCTGATCCCGGCCTTCAGGGCGCTCGATCCCGACACGGCATTCGCCTCAGCGATCGGCGCGTTCATCGCAGGCGTCGCAACGCTCACCGGCGGAAAGGAGAATGCCAGAAGGCCAACCACGGCGCGGCGACGGGTGGCGAAAGTCTAAGGCTGGTCTATGGGACAGGAGCTACACGCTCAGCAGAAGATGCTCGCGCTCCCAGGGGCTTATGACGCGCATGAACTCCTCGAACTCGCTGCGCTTGAGCTCGAGATAAACTTGGCAGAAGCGCTTGCCGAGAATGGCATGCAACTCCTCGCTCTCCTCGAACTCGGTCAAGGCTTCGAGCAGGCCGCGCGGCAACTGGTGCGCGTTGCGGTAAGCATTGCCGACGACAGCCTCACGCGGCTCGAGACCGGCCATCATGCCGAGATAGCCGCAGGCAAGACTCGCAGCGAGCGCGAGATAGGGATTGCTGTCGGCGCCAGCGAGCCGGTTCTCGACACGCCGGGCGATGTCGGGCGCAATCGGCACGCGAAGCCCGGCCGAGCGATTATCGTGCCCCCATTCGACGTTGATCGGGGCGGCGCCGTTCGGCACGAGACGGCGGTATGAGTTCACATAGGGCGCGAGCAGGCACATGGCGGGCGGCAGGAACTTCTGCTGGCCGGCGATGAAGCTGTAAAAGAGCTTGGTCGGAGCGCCAGTCTCGGTCGTGAAGATGTTGCCGCCGGTTTTCGCATCGACGATGCTCTGGTGAATGTGCATGGCGCTGCCCGGCTCGTTTGCCAGAGGCTTTGCCATGAACGTCGCGTAGCAATTATGCGTGAAGGCCGCCTCGCGAATGGTGCGCTTGAAGAGGAACACTTGGTCGGCAAGATCGATAGGATCGCCGTGCAGGAGATTGATCTCGAGCTGCGCCGCGCCGCCTTCCTGGATGATGGTATCGATCTTCAGGTACTGCCGCTCGGCAAACTCATAGATATCGTCGACGATCTTGTCGTACTCGTCGACAGCGCCGAGGCTGTAGGCCTGGCGGCCGGCACCGGGGCGGCCCGACCGTCCCATCGGCGGCTCGAGCGGATAATCAGGATCGGGGTTCGTCTTGGTAAGGTAGAACTCGAGCTCGGGCGCAACAACCGGCAGCCAGCCCTCTTTGCGATAGAGCTCGACGATATGCTTCAAGACGTTGCGAGGCGCGATCTCAACCGGCTCGCCGCTCTGCCACGTGGCGTCATGAATGACCTGCGCCGTGGGGCTCGACGCCCAGGGCGCCGGCCGGATCGTCGAGAGATCCGGCACCATGATGAGATCGCTCTCGGCATAGAGGATCTGCTGCGCTCCGTCCTCGAAGCCCACATAGTCGCCGGTGATCGTCTGATGGAATATCGAGATCGGCAGGTGTACGGCGCTGAGCTTGACGAACTTTTCAGCCGGCATCGTCTTGCCGCGTGCAACACCCGCAATATCAGGCACGGCACAATCGACCTCCTCAATGCGATGCTGTGTCAGCCAGGCCCGCAGGGTTTCTGGCGTGGCACCGGCGGCATAGATGCCAGTGTCGCCGGCCTTTGCTCCTGTTTCGGAGGTCATGATCCACCTGAAGTGTTGCTATTCGCGTACGTGCAGAGTGCGGCACAAAGAGTGCGGCCCAAGTCAGCCATGGCGGGCTCTGTGCGAACCCGCGTATTGTGATCACAAACAAATCAAAAACTCAAGTCGGGCACGACTTCGCGTGAGAGGACGGCGTCGAGGTGCCTTAGCTTTCGTGTTGCAAGACGGCCTTGCCGATGAAGCCCATGCCTTGTCCGATATCTGCGGAGATGGCTGCCTTGAGCGCGCGCGCATCGCCCTTGCGCAGCGCAGCGATCGCCGCTTGATGGTGGTCCTCAAGGGTAGACGTGCCGATGCGCCCGTACGCCATCCGCATGAAGGGGCCGAATTGCAGCCACGTGCTCTCGACGAGCCCAAGCAGCATCTCAGCACCGGCGAGCTCGTAGATCGTGAAATGAAAGCGGTAGTTCCCTCGCATATATCCTTCCACATCGCCCTCGGCCATCGACTGGTCGACGCGCGCGTCGATGCTCGCGATCGTTGCAATGTTGGCCCGAGAAATGTTGCTCAGTGCTCGCATAGCGAGCTCGGGCTCGAGCGCAAGGCGCGCAAACACGATCTGCTGGAATTTGAGCGGTGTCATTGGCGGCACGAGAACACGGCGATTGCCCTGCATCTCAAGCGCACGTTCCGCGATCAGCCGGCGCACCGCCTCGCGGATCGGCATGGGGCTGACACCGAGTGTCTCCGCAATGCCGCGAAGCGTGATGGCGCTGCCCGGTCGGAACGCGCCAACGAGAATTTGCTCCCGAAGCTCGCGATAGACGCTCTCGTGCGCCGTGAGGCCGAGATCAATCGCGGCTGCAGGAGGTGGAGTCCGGGCCGATGCTGGAATGGTCGCGAGCTTCTGCTTCAACTGACAACCTGCAAGCCAAACGCAAGAAAAACTTGTACACGTCAATTTTTGTGATCACAATAGGTCACAGGATAGTATCCTTGCGGAGGAGATGTTCGGAATGGTGATCGGAAAGTGTATTCGGGCCGCCGTGGTTGGCAGCCTTGCTCTCGCGGCAGCCGCAGTCGGCGCCGACGCCCGCGCCGAGGAGCGCGTTGTCCGGGTCTTCAACTGGTCTGACTATATCGACACACAGATCCTGACCGATTTTACGACCGAGACAGGCATCAAGGTCGTCTACGACGTCTTCGACAGCAATGAGGTGCTGGAGACGAAGCTTCTTGCAGGTGGCACAGGCTATGATGTGGTCGTGCCGACGGGGCCGTTCCTGTCGCGTCAAATTTCCGCCGGTGTGTTCCAGAAGCTCGATAAATCGAAGCTGCCGAACCTCGCAAACATGTGGCCGGAGATCTCGAAGCGCGCCGCAATCTATGACCCCGGCAACGACTATTCGATCAACTACATGTGGGGCACGACAGCGATCGGCTATAATGTCGCCAAGGTCAAGGAGCGGCTGCCGGATGCTCCAGTGAATTCCTGGGACCTCCTGTTCAAGCCCGAGAACGCGGCGAAGTTCAAGGATTGCGGCATCCACATTCTCGACGCTCCCGACGATGTTCTACCCGCGGCGCTGAACTATCTTGGCCTCGACCCCAACAGCACAAACCCCGACGACCTCAAGAAGGCTGGCGGGCTCATCGAGAAGATCCGTCCCTACGTCCAGAAGTTCCATTCCTCCGAATACATCAACGCCCTCGCCAACGGCGACATCTGCATGGCCCTCGGCTACTCCGGCGACATCCTCCAGGCCGCAAGCCGTGCCACCGAGGCGAAGAACGGCAATACCATCGCCTATGGGCTGCCCAAGGAAGGTGCCCAGATGTGGTTCGACCAGATGGCGATCCCAGCCGACGCAAAGCACGTCGAGGAGGCGCATATCTTCCTCAACTACATGATGAGGCCCGAAGTGATCGCCAAGGCCTCGAACTTCTCGAGCTACGCCAACGGCAATCTCGCTTCGCAGCAATTCGTCAACGAGGAGATCAAGGGCGACGGCAACATTTACCCTGATGCGGAAACGTTGAAGCGCCTCTTCGTCAAAACATCATACGATGCCAAGACACAGCGCATTGTGACGCGGACCTGGACAAAGGTCGTGACGGGTCAATAGGGGGCCGGCGGCTAGTGTGATGACCGAGAAGTCCGTTACATGGTTTGCGGCGGGGCTGAGAGACGGACTTCTCGGTCATCACACTAGAGGCCTGAAAATGCTAGTGTCCTTCAGATCGCGAAATTCGTTCCACGCGCGCTGCAGAATGAGACGAATTTCGCGATCAGGACACTAGTGTAGCGCATCTGACGTTTGGTCCCCGCTTGCGGCAGGTCTCGTCACCAAACGTCAGATGCAAAAGCTACACTAGAATAATTGAGTTGCTAGTGTTCCTGTTGGTTCCGACATTTGCTCCGAACTGCACTCCAGGGGGAGGCAAATGTCGGAACCGGAACACTAGTCTGAGCCGAAGTGGAGTTAGGGAACCGCTATGGCGAACGCTGCCGTGATTGGGTCAAACGCGCCTTCGAGCTTCAATGGAGGCTCCTCGCGGGCCTCGCCTCGGACACCTGCACCCCAGTCGAACTTCGCCCCGTGGAAGGACCCGGCGAGGGTTCCGATCGTGCGGTTCGAGAACGTGACGAAACGCTTCGGCAATTTCGTTGCGGTCAAGAGCTGCACGCTCGACATCTTCGAGCGCGAGTTCTTCTCCTTGCTCGGGCCATCGGGCTGCGGGAAGACGACGCTTTTGCGCATGCTGGCTGGCTTCGAGAGGCCGACCGAGGGCCGTATAATCGTCGAAGGCCAGGACATTACGGACCTGCCGCCCTACGAGCGGCCGGTCAACATGATGTTTCAATCCTACGCGCTTTTTCCGCACATGACGGTGGAGCGGAATATCGGCTTCGGCTTGCGGCAGGAGGGCATGGCGAAGGAGGCCATAGCCAAGCGCGTTGCCGAGGCCATGGAGATGCTCGAGCTTGGCAAGTTCGCCGCGCGCAAGCCCCATCAACTCTCGGGCGGTCAGCAGCAGCGCGTGGCGCTGGCGCGCGCCATCGCCAAGAAGCCCCGCATCGTGTTGCTCGATGAGCCCCTCGGCGCGCTCGATAAGCGGCTGCGTCAGCAAGCCCAATTCGAGCTGATGCGCATTCAGGAGACGACCGGTACAACCTTCATCATCGTCACGCACGATCAGGAGGAGGCAATGACCGTCTCGAGCCGCATCGCCGTCATGAACCACGGCGAGCTCGCTCAAGTCGCGACGCCGGGCGACATCTACGAGGCACCCCAGTCGCGCTATGTCGCGCAGTTCATCGGCGACGTGAACACCTTCGAAGGCAAGGTCGCGGGCGTTGAGGCCGGCTTCGTCGAGATCGAAGGCGCTGGCTTCGGCTCTCGGTTGCGTGCGGTCGCTCCCGAAGGTCTCACGCGGGGACAGCAGGTCTGGCTCGCGCTCCGGCCCGAGAAGCTTCGCATCGCGCTCGAGCGGCCAAGCGACAGCATTAACGCCATCCAGGGCAAGGTGATCGACGTCGGTTATCTAGGCTCGATCTCGCACTACCACGTTGAGCTTGCCTCCGGCCAGACGGTCACGGCATTGCGCGCCAACTCCGCACGAACGGTTGAGCGGGCCATCAGCTGGGAAGATAACGTCTGGCTCGAGTGGCCCGCCGAAACGGGCGTCGTACTTACACGCTGAAGGGCATTCCCGAGATGCAAGGCTTAGTCACGCGTCGTTGGTTGGTGATTGCGGTGCCCTACGCGTGGCTGCTGCTCTTGTTCCTTGTGCCGTTCTTCATCGTCTTCAAGATCTCGCTCTCGGACGTCGCTACTGCAATCCCGCCCTACACGCCGACCTTCGATCTATCGCAGGGTTTCGCTGGTATTGCCGACTTCCTCGGCAAGCTCGATTTCGAGAACTACGCCTTCGTTCTCGACGATTCACTTTACGTTAACTCTTACTGGTCGAGTCTCAAGATCGCCGCGATCTCGACATTCCTGACGCTGCTCGTTGCCTATCCGATGGCCTACGGCATGGCGCGCGCGCCAAAGGGCTGGCAGCCGACGCTGGTGATGCTGGTCATCCTGCCGTTCTGGACCTCCTTCCTCATTCGCGTCTACGCCTGGATCGGCATCCTCAAGAAGGAAGGCCTGCTCAACCTTCTGCTCGTGAATATGGGGCTCATCTCCGAGCCGCTGACCATTCTCAATACGACGACGGCGGTCTACATCGGCATCGTCTATTCCTACCTGCCCTTCATGATCTTGCCGCTTTACGCCAGTCTCGAGAAGATCAACCCGGCCTTGATCGAGGCCGCAGAGGATCTCGGCTCCCCGCCCTGGCGCGCGTTCTGGCAGGTGACGTTTCCTCTGTCGTTGCCCGGCGTGCTTGCCGGCTGCTTCCTCGTCTTTATTCCAGCGACCGGCGAGTTCGTTATTCCCGATCTCCTCGGCGGCTCGGATACGCTGATGATCGGCAAGACGCTCTGGAGCGAGTTCTTCAATAATCGCGATTGGCCGGTCTCGTCGGCCGTTGCCGTCGTGCTGCTTCTGGTTCTCGTCATCCCGATCGTGCTGTTCCAGCGCAATCAGGAGCAGCAGCGGGAGGCCGCGCGATGAGCAACCGGTTCTCTTGGTTCAATGCCACGTCGATCGCGCTGGGCTTCGCCTTTCTCTACATCCCGATCCTGCTGCTTGTGATCTACAGCTTTAACGACTCGAAGCTCGTCACCGTCTGGGGTGGCTGGTCGACGAAATGGTACGGAACGCTGCTGCACAATGAGGGGATCTTGAACGCGGCATGGGTGACGCTCAAGGTCGGTGTCATCTCAGCCACCTTATCGACCATCCTCGGCACGCTCGCGGCAATCGTGCTCGTGCGCCTGGGCCGCTTTCGCGGTCGCACGCTGTTCTCAGGCCTCATCTTTGCTCCCCTCGTTATGCCCGAGGTGATCACCGGCCTGTCGCTGCTTCTCCTCTTCGTCGCGCTCGATGTTGATCGCGGTTTTTGGACGGTTACACTCGCGCACGCGACTCTTGCCATGTGTTTCGCAGCCGTCGTCGTGCAGGCGCGTCTTTACGACTTCGATAAGTCGGTTGAGGAGGCTGCGATGGACCTCGGCGCGACGCCCGTCGAGACCTTCTTCCAGGTCACGCTCCCGATCATCGCACCCTCTGTGATCTCAGCGTGGCTTTTGTCCTTCACGCTGTCGCTTGATGACCTGGTGATTGCGAGCTTCACCACGGGTCCCGGCGCGACGACCTTGCCGATGAAGATCTATAGCCAGGTCCGCCTCGGCGTGACGCCCGAGATCAATGCCGTCTCGACGATTATGATCGCCTTCGTCACGCTCGGCGTTATTGCCGCATCGATCGCGACGAAGCGGGCCTCCGAGCGCCAACAGCGCGAGACCCGCGCCGCCGAGGCCGCAGCGGCCTAAAAGGCGAGCCCCTTGATCCCAGTCCTACCCCGTCAAGGGGAGAGAGTTAGGCAAGCCGAGTCTCCGCGGGTGAATAACGGAACCACGTCTAACTGGACAGCATACGCGATGCACATTCGCTCCTACTACGCGGCGACGGCGAACGATCAAACGCGCTACCCGAAGCTCGAAGGCACGATCCGCGCCGACGTGTGTGTGGTGGGTGGCGGCTTCTCGGGCGTCGCGACCGCGCTCACGCTTGCCGAGCGTGGCTACAAGGTGGTTCTGCTCGAAGCCAAGCGGATCGGCTGGGGCGCGTCAGGGCGCAACGGCGGCCAGATGATCGCCGGCATCAGCGGTGAAGCGGCCATCGCGCGCCAGCATGGCGAGGCGGGCCGGCGTCTCCTCCGCGACATCCGCTATCGCGGCCACGAGATCATCGAGGATCGCGTTAAGCGCTACGCAATCGCCTGCGACCTGAAACACGGATGGATGGAGGTTGCCGCCCGCCCGCGGCATATGGCCGGACTGCGCGCCCACTACGAGGAGATGGCTCAAGACGGCGCCGGCACTCACCTCGAGCTCGTCGAGGCACCGGAGTTGCCCCACGTGCTCGGCACCAGCGCCTACTACGGCGGTTTCATCGACATGAGGAGCGGCCATCTCCACCCGCTGAACCTTGTCATGGGAGAGGCCAGGGCCGCCACGATGCACGGCGTCAAGATCTTCGAGGAGAGCCCAGTCGTCGCGCTTCAAGGCGGAGCCAATCCGTTCGCAAGAACGGCGTCCGGGCGTGTCGACGCCGCCTCCATTGTGCTCGCCGGCTGTACTGAGCACGCCTTTCATCGCGGCCGGCTCAATGGGCTCGTCTTCCCAACCGGCAGCTATATTATCGCGACCGAGCCGCTCGGTGAAGCGATGGCCACCGAGATCAACCCGCGCGACCTCGCCATCGCCGATAGCAACATCGTGCTCGACTACTATCGGCTGACGGCCGACCGGCGCATGTTGTTCGGCGGCCGCTGCAACTATTCGAACCGCGATCCGTCTGATATCGCCGCAGCCATGCGCCCCCGCCTCGTTGAGCTCTTCCCCGCCCTCGCCAAGGCGCGCATCGACTTTGCCTGGGGCGGCCGTATCGGCATTGTGTTGAACCGGGCTCCGGCTATCGGCTGCCTCGAGCCGAACCTCTATTATATGGAGGGCTATTGCGGCCACGGCGTCAACACCACGCACATCGCAGCCGAGATCGTCTCGGACGCAATCTGCGGCACCATGGAGCGCTTTGATCTCTTCGACCGCATCAAACATATCCGCCTGCCGGTGCCCCGCTGGGTCGGCAATCAGATGCTCGCCCTCGGCATGCTCTACTATCGCATGCGGGATCTGCTTTAGCGGTACGCGCTCGCCAGAGCTCAGTACCAGAGATCAGCGCAGAACAAACCGCAGCTTCTTCGCGGCCCAGATCGGCCCGGCATAGTCGACGCCAATGCGCGCCGTGCGCATGATGGCGCCGCGCTTCGGCACAAAGCCGCTGTCCTCGAACCAGAGCCCATGCATGGGCGACGCCATGAGACCATTGAAAGTACCGTCGAGGGTCAGCGCGCGGCCGAGCCGTCCTGGCCCGGCGACGCCCTTGACGCCGCGTAGCAGTACGCCGGCCGGATAGCCCTCCCGCTCCACGACGACGTTGAGCATCCAATAGATGCCGTAGATCAGATAGACGTAGAGCGTCTGAGGTTCGCCGAACAGTGTCTCGGTACGCCGCGTGCGGCCCTTGGCAGCATGACACGCAAGGTCGTGTGGCCCCATGTAGGCCTCGGTCTCGTGAATGACGAATGAAACGCGCTGCCCTGCGTGCTCACGCACAAGCGCCTTGCCAAGAAGCTCGCAGGCGACGACATCGGCCGGGCGCGCGAAAAAATCCCGCGACAGGACGAGGCCGCCAGCGACGTCGCAGTCCGCACATCTTCCTTCGCCTTCCGCCCGCCTCGCTGCTCGCATGCAGTCTGCATAAAGGATGGCGACCGCTCGCGAAAGCGCTGGAGCTACGGTTGCGGTTGCGGTGAGGGCGCCGGCGTAGTTGGCGGCTGCGGTGGCGGCGACGGGGCGGCCGGGACTGTTTGCTCCTGCTTGCTCGTACCGGGAAGGTTCGTTGTCTCGGTCACGCGCGAGGCGCGGTATGCGTAGGCGAGCAGGATGACTGCGATGATCGCGATGACCAAGGCCACGAGCACGTTCTGTCCCTGATCCATAGCTCCGATCCTTTCTTTGGACTGTTTCAAAGAAGAGGACGCGGCGGTCGCGGAGATGTTCCCGTGGCAGTGCTTCGCGACGGCTCGATGAGCGACAACCCGTAAAGGCTGCTGCTACGCTCCGCATCGGCATGGAAAACAAAGGCTCCGTTCGGTGTTTAGGTGCTGTGCAGCGCTTTCGTAAGGGAGTTTCTCTATGTCTATGCAATCTGATTTGGGGCTAAGTCCCCGGCTTCGGCAGGATTTTTACGAACGGCTCGGGCATGCCAAGACCCAGCTTTTCTGGGCGGGAGTGGCTCTTGCGGTCGCCGGCATCCTGGCCTTGATCTTCCCGGTGATCACCTCGTTGACTGTGGAGCTATTGGTTGGCTGGGTTCTCATCCTGGCGGGCGCGGCCAGAACCTATAGCGCCTTCTCCATTGAGGGCACCGGTCAGTTCTTCGGCCAGCTTCTGCTCGGACTCTTGAAGCTTGGCCTCGGCGTCTATCTCATTACCCACCCGGGCGTGGGCATCGTGGCGCTGACGCTCTTGTTGGCGGCCGTCTTCATGGTTGATGGTGCAGTGCAGATCGGCATGGCATTCGACGTCCGGCCGCGCGACGGATGGCTCTGGCTGCTGTTCTCCGGCATCATCAGCATCGCGGCCGGCTTGCTGATCGCGGCCGGAATGCCTGGCACCTCGCTCTACATCATCGGGCTTTTGGTCGGGATCAACTTCCTCGCTGGTGGCATCGCCCTGATCATGCTCTCCCGCTCGGTCGGCAAGCGACTGACGGCGTGAGCTGAAGATCAGAGAACGGGTGGCGCCGGAAGAGAGGCGCAAGAGTAAGGACGCCTAGTTGTCCCGATCGCGAAGTTCGCCTCTGACGCGAACGGCAAGCTGGGGCGGACTTCGCAATCACCACACTACCGCAGAGCTGTGGCGCGACAATCTGTGTCCAGTCGAGCGAGAATACCAAGTTGACAGAGGGCCGCGTTGACCTGTTAATCGCTCCAGCCCTTCTCCTGTCACTGACAACTGGGCCAACTACAAGGGAGCGTTCCAGCGCTCCCTTTTTTGTTGTGCGAGCGCGCGCGGCTGCTGGAGAACGCGCATCGCCGCTTCCCGCTGAGAAGCCTCGTCGCGGGCCCGGAACTTCATCGCGCGCCCGGAACTTCATCGCGGGCCCGGAACTTCATCGCGCGCCAAGTGTTATTGGCCCCGGGACGTCCGGTAATCAAGTTTCGCTTCTCATGATCGGCCTTGCGAGCCGATGTTCCAAGCAACGGGCGCCGCCCAAACTCGGGCTGGCGCCCGTGTTAGTCTTGCCGAGGTGGCGACGTGGCGTATTCGTTTTGCCAAAGAGGCGGAGTTTGACATGCGAGATCCCGCAAACATCATCATCGTCGTGCTTGCAATCGCCGTCGCGGCGCTCGTCTACTTCTACGTCATCAAGAATCGCGAGGGGGGCAGCATTGAGGCGCCGGGCATAAAGCTCGAAACCAAATAGGTCCGCCGAGGCTTAGCAAATTCGGTGGGGGAACAAGTCCCATACCGCAGGGTTAGAGGGAAGGAGGAAACAAAAGGAAACGCGCATGAAAAGTCTTGTGACCGCAGCGATCGCCGCTGCAATGACCTTGAGTATTGCCCCAGTCGTCACCCCGGCAATTGCCCAAACCACCGGCACCGGTGCCGAACAGGGAGCTGGGCAGGGACCTGGCCTGGGAACTGGCCAGGGAGCTGGCCAGGGAGCTGGGATGAGCAATCCAGATCGCCCAACGTCCGGCCCGGGTGTGCAAGGACCACCCGACACCAGAACAGGACCTTCGACGCGGGCACCTGGAGGGGGTAGCCCAGGCGCAGCAACCGGTGGCTCAACGGGCGAGACCGGAGCCCGCACGGGGCCGGGCCCCTCGACGCAGCCGAGCCAGGATTCGAGCGGTGTGCAAGGGCCGCCCGACACCCGCACTGGCCCCGCCACGCGCTCGCCAGGGCAGGGCGCCCCTCCCAAGCAACCCTGACCTGAGCAACAATGATGAGGAACGCAAGTCGTTCCAATCCAAACTGAAGTAGCTATGGCAAGCGAAAGGCGTCCGCACACGTCGCGGACGCCTTTTCTCTAACAAGCGCAGAATCCAAGATCAAATTGCACCCTGCTGCACAAGCGAATAATTTATATTGCGATGCAGTATTATCGCGGCAACGACGAGAATGACTAGCAAGAGTTCTGACGAAATCTGGAAACCTGCCCGAAAGTTCAATACCACTGTGCTCTCAAGCTGTTCAGAACCGTTGTGCGAATAAGTTCGAAAGCTCACGCCGCCTTGGGGTGGCGCGAGTGAAGTGGCCCAGCGGAAGTGACCCATGCTATTCGATTTACATGAAGTCCATGCCGAGCCCGCGATGTCAGCATTGATCCTTGCGCTCGCGGCACTCATTTTGATCTGGTTTACGAGATCACTGAGGAGGGGGACCGAACGATCGAAGCATGTCAAAGATGCTTCCGAAGCCGAGGCTCCTGCAACCGGAGTAACCAGCGCTGCACAGCGCGCTGCTTCGGTCACGGACGCGCCGGGATTGATCCCGCAGGTGGCCCATAGCCAATCGATCGTAGATACACCAGTTGCCGCGCCTGCATCGACTCCATCCTATACAGCCATCGCCGTTGCCGCCCTGGCGGCTACGCCGGTTCCTGCCAAGCAAGCTCCGGTCGAGCCCGCGGTAGCGCCTGGTTATACCGGTGAGGCAACGGTCGTGCCGGCCGACGCCTCCTACGCGGCGATTGCCGTGGCAACGGCTGCGGCGGCCGTACGCGGAGAAAAGCTTACCATCATCGAGCCTGCTGCGGCGTCCGCCGCGGCGCCGCCGGCGTGCTGAAACTCGTATGCGGCGATTGCAATTGCAACTTTAGAGGCGTCTGGGCGCGTGCCTAAGCCACCCGCTCAAGCTCCGGCCGAAGCGCCGACCGCCAAAATTGACTACTCCGGCGAGCCGCCAACGATCGCGCCCGATGCATCCTATGCGGCCATTGCGGTTGCTGCCGCTCGTCAAGCCGTCGAACGAGCCGTACTATGAGCCGCGGCGTTGCCGTCTGGCCACTGCGTCTCGTTCTCGTAAGACGAGCCTTAGCGTTGCCGGCGAAGTGTGTTTCAGCGGCCATTAAAAAGAACTAATGCAGTCACAAACACTTGCGTTACCCTTAGGGGGGCGCGCGGTGGTCCTGCTTTCATGCAGGCAAAGGGGCGAGGTTGGTCGGTTGCTCGAGGTGCTGCAGAAGCGGTTGGAAACAAGTACGCGCACCGCGCTGATCGGCATGTCATCTTTAACGGGCGCCGGCGCGGCCATTGAGGCCTCGGATGGCCAGCGGGACGAGAAGCGCGACGACAAGCGCTACGTCACGATCTTCTTTGCTGTCATCCTCATACTAACGGCCCTGCGCATCCTGGCGCTCGCCGTGAATGCCACAGATCTTTATACGGATGAAGCGCAGTATTGGGTTTGGGGTCAGGAGCCCGCGTTCGGCTACTATTCTAAGCCGCCGCTCCTCGCCTTGATCCTCACTGCGACCTCCACCGTTTGCGGCGACAGCGAGTTCTGCACGAGACTGCCATCGCCGCTCTTCTATCTGGTAGCTAGCGCAGCGGTCTATTTCACCGCCGCGAAGCTCTATTCCCATCGCATAGCCTTCTGGAGCGCGCTCGCCTTCGCGACGCTCCCCGGTATATCCCTGTCCTCGCAGATCAGCTCGACAGACGTTCCGTTGCTCTTGCTCTGGTCGCTCGCGCTGTTGGTGTTGGTAAGGCTGCTCGAGCGGCCGACGTTTGCGCTCGCGATCCTGCTCGGCCTCTCCATCGGCATCGGCCTCAATGCAAAATATGCAATGGCTTATTTCGTCCTCTGCGCAGTCATCTATGCAGCGCTCGCGCCTTCTGCCTTTTCGCGCGTCCGTTGGGCCCACCTACTCTGCGCAAGCGTCGTGGTGATGGCGCTCATCACCCCGAACCTTGTGTGGAACGCCAACCACAGCTTTGCAACCTTCGTACACACCTCTGACAATGCCAAATGGCAGGGGTCGCTGTTTCACCCTGACAAAGCCGCGGCCTTTCTTGGTGCGCAGTTCGGCGTATTCGGGCCCATTCTCTTCGGCGCGCTGCTGACGCTGCTCCTCGGCTACGCGCGCGGTCGCGAGAGGCCGGCAAAGCAGGACCTATTGCTGCTCGCATTCTCGGTCCCGATCATCGCCATCGTCACCGTCCAGGGGTTTCTATCGCGGGCCCATGAGAACTGGGCTGCGACGGCCTATGTCGCAGCTAGCATCCTCGTCGTGGCAGCGCTCATCCGCAATGGCGCAACCACCTGGCTCAGAGCCTCGTTCGCCGTCAACCTTGCAGTCATGGGCCTTGTCGCAGTTGGTGGGGCGTTCGCCGGGCAGTTCCGCTTGCCCGGTGGCCACGATCCCTTCGCGCGAACGCTTGGAAATCGCGAGATCGCGGCCATCGTGCGCGAGGCTGTCCGCTCAGGAAACCTGAACGGCAGTCCCTTTGCGGCCATACTCTCCGATGAAAGGGGAACCTCGGCCGCACTGCTGTACTACGGCCGCGACCTCCGCGTGCCGCTTTACGAGTGGAGGGGAGACGGGCGTCCGAAGAACCACTTTCAATTGACGCGGCCTTATGGGCCATCCGCGCCACGGCCCGTTCTCCTGGTTTCCGTCTCGCCGGAGCCGAAAGAGATTACGTCGAGCTTCACCGACGTTCGGTCGATTGGCACGCGGGACGTCAAGGCCGGCCAGTTCACCACGCGTAAGGCCTACCTCTTCTATCTGGATGGCCTCAAGGTGGAGAAATGAACGAGCACCTGCGAGAAAGGCCAGCGCCGGCCCGCGTCAGGAAGATGCGAGAAGCGCTTGAGCTGTTTCGAGCGAAGTGGGCGGCATCCGCCCGAGTTCAAAAGATCCAGCAAGGCATCGAGACCTTTCGTACCAAATGGGCGCCTGCACGCATCAGAGAGACGCGCGAGATTCTGAAGCAGTCACACACGAAATGGGCGCCAATCGCCGCGCGGAAGGCTCATGAGGCAAAGTCGTTTCTGCTCGAGCAGCGGGCGCAGGCGGCGCGCCTCTTGGTCAAGGCAGAAGACGTGCCAAGCTCGCCGTTCCCAGGCGCGGGTCGCTTTTACGTTTCCGACCCGTTTTCAGAAGCCGAGACGCGGTTCCGCCGCTCGTTCCTGATCAAGGCCATTGCCTGTGGATGCGCGGTCGGCCTCGTGTTCAGTCTCGCGCCTGGTATCGACCTCTTCGCCGCGAAGACAGTCACCTTGTGCCCGGGTCGCACGCCAAGCGGCTTCTGCGGCGAGGGCACGTGGGTGCAGGTGCTTCGACGCATTCTCCTATTCGTGTCGATTGCCTGCTCGATCAGCGTGCTGGTCGCGGCCTGCATAACCTGCCGTGTCTGGCGTTGGCCCACGCTCGGCATCAAACAGGCTCAAGTCGTGTTCGTAGCGCTCGCCCTCGCAGCCGGTCCAATCGTTGTCGCCAACGGTTTGCTCAAAGAGACCTGGGGCCGCGCCCGTCCGCGCGAGGTCGTCGAGTTTGGTGGCAAGAAAATCTTCACCCCGCCGCTGACGCCAAGCAATCAATGCTCGAAAAATTGCTCGTTCGTGTCGGGTGAAGCATCGGGAATGTACTCGCCCTTTTTCGTCGCCGCGCTCATGTTTCCGGGTTGGCGCCGGGAGCTCGTCAAGGGCGGAATAGTTGCTGGCCTCCTCTACGGCCTGATCCGTATGATCCAAGGCGGACACTTTCTGAGCGACATTCTTTTCGCCGGCGTCGTCATGGCAATCAGCGCCTGCGTCATGCACATGCTCGTCGTCGGCATCTGGCGTCACCCGAGAGCGGTGAAGGCCTTGCGCGGCGCGAGCGGGCGGGCGCGAGGCTACGCTCGCGACCTTGCGCGAGCCCTTTCACGAACGCTCAAGAGCTGGCAGGCTTAGCTGGACGGGCTCATTCGAGCCCGTGCCCGCCCTCGTAAAGTATGCCTTCGAGCACTCTTACGTGCGCGAGGCAGGTTTCCTGCACGGCATCGAGGTCGTCTCCCTCGGCAATGACTGTTGCAACCGGCTCGCCGCGTGCGATGGCGCTTCCGGGTTTGGGCCGGTCCGAGACCCAGTCGGGCCACGTGACGGCCGGCACGATCAGAGGACCACGATCTGCATAGAGAAACGCTGCGGCTCTCGCGATCGGCGGGTGCCAATGGGCAGAGAGATATCCGGCCGGATCGCCGCCGAGCGCTGCCTCGACATGCACCTTGAACAGGGTGCCCGCCGCATCGTCGAAAATATCGAGCGTCGCGCCGGGGCGTGGGTTGACCTCGATGAGTTGCGCTTCCCCATTCTCGACGAGGTAATCGAACGAGACGAGACCGCAAAGACCGAGCGCTTCACCGACCTCGAGTGCCTCCGAGATCAGCCGCGCCTCGAGGTCCTCCTCGAGCAATAATGAGCCAGCAGCACCTCCGTATCGATAGGGCCGCTTGGGCCTGGGCGATGTCCATTGCCGGCTGATGGCAAAAGCGCTGCTCGCCTGCGAGATCGCGCCCAGAAGCGAAATGGACTCCCCGGCGATCTTTCTTTGAAAGTAGCGTCGAGCGTCCGGCAGCGGTTCGGCGGGGCAGTCGTGGATATGCAGACCGCCGCTCCCGCCGATGCGCTTCATCAACCAGCCCTCCGGAGAGGCTGGAGCGGGCAACTGCGTTTCAGGATGGCGAATGCCGAGCTCATCGAGGACGCTAAAAAACTGCGTAGGGTCCTTGCTGCGCCGGATCACCTCTGGACTGTTGCCGATCAAGCGATACCGCTCGGCGAGCTTGGCAACGAGGCGAGGATTGCATTCGAAGCCGGAGCCAAGCACAAGCCCGATGGGCGGGCGTGTCGCCGCCGCCGCGAGTTGATCGAGAGCAGCGACCAGCGGCCGAAAGGTAAAGCCGGTCTGGACGCGGGCCGGGAGACAGATCGAGTGCGGCGCATTGACGATCGTATCGAGATCCCCAAAGCAGTCGACGACGAGCGGCTCGAAGCCGGCTCGCCGCGCGGACGATGCAAGCGCCCGCGCGGAGAACGCTGCAATGAGGACCGTGTCTCTGCTCAAGCCACGAGCTGGCGGGCGAGAGCGAACGCGTGACGGAAGTCGAGCATCAGCGGCTCCTTCGACGCGATCATCTGCTTGAAGAGGCCGGATTCCGTCTTGTACTTGATATCGCCAATGGCGAGCGGGCCGACGCCAAGAGCCTGACCGCCTGGGAGCGGTGCGCCGTCCATGAACAGCTCCATGCCCTCGACTCCCGGAGGCGGCACGGCGTTGACATCTGCGCAGACGAGAAGCCGCTTCGAGACGGCCATGTTCTCCTTCGAGATGACCTGCACGCCGGCCGCTGCAGCCGCAAAGATGACCTCGGCCTCCGAGATGATCTGCCGCTTCTGCTCGTCCGTCTCGCCGGGGACTGCAACAAGGTCAACCCCGAAGCGATGCTTGGAGATTTCTGCGTTTTTGATCACGCGCTCGATGCCGCGATGCGCGACGAGCTGCACCTCGGCGCCCTCGAGCGCGGTGATGATAGAAGAGGCAAAACCGACAACGCCGGTTGCACCGAAAACGGCAACCCTCGTCCCCTTCCAGGTGCGGAACTTGAGCCGCAGGTGCCGCTCGACGCAGGCAACCATCGCAGCAGCCGTGGTGAACGAGCCGGCTGGATCAGCGAACACTGAGCACTGGAACGGCGGTACCATGGCCTTCCGGGCCGCTTCCATCATGTCGAGCGCGAGGATTGCATCCTTGCCGCCGATAAACATGCCGGTGCGCACGCCATAGTCCGGCGGGCGCGAGAAGATTGCATCCTGAACGAGAGGCGCGACCTCTTCCGGCGTCACGTTGATGTAGGGAACAATAACCTTGAAGCCGGCGTCCGCGGCCATGTTGACGTCGAACGGGCTCATATGCTTCTGCGGCGACAGCATGTGCAGAATGGGTGTGGCGTCGCTCATTTATTGTCTCTCCCTTGTCAAAGGCGCTGCCGCCGAGTTTTTCTCGAATGTCGGGCCCGCTTAGAATGTCTCAATCCGTGCGCCGGCATTGCGCCCGCGTGCAATCATGATCTCGAGGCCCATCGCTGTAGCGTCTCCTACGAAAGAATGATAGAGGCGCGCCGCCGCAGCCTCGGATGAAACGAAGGCGAAGCCCGTGGGTCCCCACGACGTCTGCCCAATTCCCGTGGCGCCAGCAGCTTCCAGCGATTTAACCAACCTGCCGACGGCCGGGCTGGTCCACGGGCTGCCGCCTTGTGCAGAGGCAAAATGGCCGCCGACGATCTCCTGGATCTTCGTTAACGCCGCGCCGAACGTTTCGATGTCGGCTTCCTTCAAGCCGGGGAGGAGCTGCATGAGAACAAGCCGGCAGAGCGCGCCGGAAAGTTCCTCCGGAAAATGCGGAAGGGCGGCAAACGCCTTCGCTTCGCGATCGCCATGCGCGCCTTGCGCCGTGCGGTCGAGGACGAGCAGGACACGCCAATCGTCCGGGAACGCCGTTTGCACCAGGACAGGCGGTGGTTGGTCGATGGCGCCACGCCCGCCATCGACGATAAAGCCGCCGCCCTCAAAGGCTGCCATGCCGATTGCCGAGCGCGCCCCGCGCCCCGCGAGATCGCCAAGCTGCTGCGGGGACAGGCTGAGCGCCTCGAGTTTCATCAAAGCCGCGCCGATGGCGATAGCGAGTTGCGTACCCGAGCCGAGCCCGGCGTGGGCTGGAATGGCCCGCTCGACTGCAACCCGGTAATGACCCGAAAGCCCGAGCGCGGCAGTCGTGCGGGCGATGACACTGAGGACGCGCTCCTGCTCGTCGCCACGGACCTCGGTTGCGCATGATTTGGAGACGCTGACTACAGTCGAAGGGACATCCACGGCGAGGCCAGCCGATCCGTACCGTCGTCCTGTATTGCCGTTGAGATCGAGAAACCCCAGATGCAGGCGAGCAGGCGCAGTTACCCGAATTCCGGCGTTGGCTCTTTTTTCATTCATCAATGTGGCGGTCCCTGGCCGAGCCGCGCGCCGAGCATGCTGCGCTAAGTAGAAGGTGAAGGTCCGGGCTCAAACGACATTCGACTGTGTACTCGAATTCGATGGTGCATCGATGCGAGCACATTTGCTACGTCTGGCAAACCTGCGGAGCATATCTAGATCGAGTACAGAGCCGAGTCTACGCAAGCCGAGGAGAGAGCAAAATGGGTACCCCCCGCGAAAAGGCACTTTCGGACGCGGAAGTGACAGAATGGCTATCTAAGAACCTGCCCACTTGGCGGCTCGAGGACGGCTGGATTCGCCGCACCTACAAGACGGCGAGCTGGAAAGGCACCATGATGGTGATCAACACCATCGGCCATCTGGCCGAGGCCGCCTGGCACCATCCCGATCTCACGGCTTCCTACGCCTGGGTCGAGGTACGCCTCGTGACGCATTCGGCCAAGGGCATCACCGACAAGGACCTGACCCTCGCCAGGAAGATCGAGGAGGTGGTCCATTGGCAGCCCGCCAAGGAGGGCGTGCTTGAAGGCACTCCCGCCGACATGCGCTTTGCCTACATCAAATATGACTGAGGGCGATGCA
Source organism: Hyphomicrobium sp. (assembly GCA_041659825.1). Lineage (GTDB taxonomy): Bacteria > Pseudomonadota > Alphaproteobacteria > Rhizobiales > Hyphomicrobiaceae > Hyphomicrobium_C. Next base: position 26,513 of record JBAZXL010000011.1, on the reverse strand, counting down.
CCGCGGCTCGGGATTGCCGAGCCATGGCGGGCAGACTTCGACGCGGTGATCGGGCTCGGCTCGAACGTGGGGGATAAGCCTGCGAACCTTGCCCGGGCAATCGAGCTGCTGACGGCCGGTGGTGAGGTCAAGCTCGTTCGCCTGTCCGGGATCTACCGCACTGCACCATGGGGCAAGGTCGATCAGGATTGGTTCGCCAACGCCTGCGCGACGGTTCGCACAGGACTTCCGGCGCTTGCGCTTCTTCGCCGTTGTCTCGCCGTCGAGGAGACCCTGAAGCGGGTCCGCCAGGAGCGCTGGGGTCCGCGAATTATCGATGTCGACGTCCTCGTCTACCGCGACGAGGTTTCCTCAGGGCCTGAGCTGATCTTACCGCATCCCCGCATCACCGAGCGCGCCTTCGTGCTGGTGCCGATGGCGGAGGTGGCCCCTGCGGTCCGGATCGGCGGCAAGACGATTGTTGAGTGGCGCGACGCCACCGACAGCTCAGAGGTCGTCGGTCTGCATTGAGTGCTCTGGATTGAGCGCTAAGTTCCCGGAAGTACGAGCGCTCCTCGCCAAAACAGGCCCTCAATAACGGCAACGCCGCGGACGAGGCTTCGTCCGCGGCACCTTTCATAAACAGCAGGCCCTGAATAAGCTTCGTGAGCTTACTTCTTGCACTGAGCCTTGAGATAAGCGAGCAGGTTGGCACGGTCAGCTTCGTCCTTGACGCCGGCCGGGAAGATCATCTTGGTGCCGGGGATCATCTTCGACGGGCCCTGGACCCACTTGTCGATCGCGGCATCATCCCAGGTCACGCCGGACTTCTTGAGAGCGTCAGAGTAGGCAAAACCCTCGACAGTGCCAGCGGCGCGGCCGACGACGCAGGTGAGTGTCGGCCCAAGCGCGTTCTTGGCCTCCGGTCCGATCTGATGGCAGGCGCCGCACTTCTTGAACACACCAGCACCGGCCTCCGCGTCTTGTGCCGAAGCCACAACCGGCGCAGCCACGACCAGAGCTGCCGCCATAACCCACTTGAGCATCTTGAGAATCCTCCGAATTTTTTAACGCCGGCCACAAGGGGCCATATGCGCATTCTGACAATTTTCGTCTGAACTGGGTGTGAACATGATGCCGCACCCATGCAGATGCATGCGTCATACTTTAGCTCAGCGGTTATCTCAAGTCGCGTCTTCCGCAACCGGTGCCTTGGCTGCACCGCCAACGCGGCGATAGACGAACTGCGCCGGCGGCGCGTGGCTCTCAACCTCTGCCACCTTCGCCCATTCCGCGTGCAGCGGCGAGAGCGAGCAGGCAGGATCAGTATTTGCCGCATCACCCGTCAAGGCAAACGCCTGGCAACGGCATCCGCCAAAATCGATCTCCTTACGCGGGCAGGAGCGGCAAGGTTCCTTCATCCATTCGGTGCCGCGATATTTTTGAAAGACCTCGCCGCGAAGCCAGATATCGGCAAGCTTTCGCGTTTTGATGTTGTCGAAGGTGAGCCCTTGGATGCTCTCGGCCGCATGGCACGGCAAGACCCGCCCCGATGGGGTGACATTGACAATGCCGCGCGCCCAGCCGCCCATGCAGGGCTTCGGGAATTTCGCATAGTAATCAGGCACGACCGCATCGATAACGATGATGCCCTTATACTTCTCGCGCGCGGCCTCGACCTGGCGCGCGGCCGTCATGAACGCCTCGCGCGTCGGCATTAGCGCCGCGCGGTTTAGCAGCGCCCAGGCGTAGTACTGCACGTGCGCAATCTCGATGCGGCCCGCACCAACCTCGACGGCAAACTCGATCATGCGCGGCACGTTGGCGACGTTCTGCCGGTGGATCGGAGCATTGACGGTCAGCGGCAAGCCAAGCTCGCGCACCCAATTTGCCACCTGGATCTTCTTCGCCATGCCACCTTTGTAGGAGGCGATCCGGTCGGCGTTCTCGGGATCGATATCCTGGATCGACAGTTGCACGTGATCGAGCCCGAGCTCGGCGAGCTTGCTCAGCCGATCGCGCGTCAAGGTCACGCCGGCCGTGATGAGGTTCGTGTAGAGGCCAACCTCTGCCGCCACCTTGACGATGTCCTCGAGGTCCTTGCGCGCCGTCGGCTCGCCGCCTGAGAGATGGATCTGCAGCACGCCGAGCTCTGCTGCCTGCCGCATCACGTCCTGCCATTCGGCGGTCGTGAGCTCGGTGTTCGCCCGTTCGAGTTCGAGCGGGTTCGAGCAATAAGGGCACTGTAGCGGACACTTGTGCGTCAGCTCGCACAGCATGCCGACTGGCGCGCGGGCGCAAAGCGCCGGATCGGTCTCGTTGACCGGTGCAGGCGCGCCGTCTGGCGTGCGCGCGCAGGCCGGCATAGCCGTTTCAGTCACGTGCGGAGCTGTCTCGTTCATGGCGTCTCGTCTCCCTAGGCCTTCACCACGCCCTTGTCAGCAAGGTCTTGCAGCATGGACTGTATGTCGTCAGTTACAACGTCGAGCGGGGCGTGATACTCAGCAGCCAATGTCGCCGCGATATCACTCACGGTGCGCTGTCCGTCGCAGAGCTTCAAGACCGCAACCGCCGTGTCGTCGGGGTTGAATACGCGCTCCGGAGCCAGGATGATCCAGCGGTCGCGCCCCGCGTCGTGCCGCATCTTGATGTAGCGCGGCATTGCGGGACGGCTGTCACCGGTAATGATGGCGCGGGTCGGAATAGTGCGGGTCTCAGACATCGATTGTCTCCGGCCGGAATGCGCCGGGCGGGATGAGCCCGGGCGCGACGTATGCATGATGCAGCGCGTCGAGCTGCGACCAGAGCACATTGCACTTAAATCGGACAGCGTCGACACACGCTTCCTGCTCCTCGCGCGTCTTCGCGTGCGCCTTGATGTAGGAGAGCGCGTAGTCCGCATCGAATGGCGCCTGCACCAGACGCTTTTTGAAGTACGCCATCACCGCGTCATCGATGAAGTCGTAGTTCTCGAGCATCCCGGCGATGCGTTCCTTGTGGATCTTCGGCGCGAAAAGCTCGGTCAGCGACGAGGCGACTGCCACCGTCAGCGGCTGCTCGTAGACGAAGCGGACGTAAGCTTCGACCGCAAAGCGCGTAGCCGGCAGCGCGCCCCTCATACCCTCGACGTATGCGCGATCGAGACCAAGGCTGTCGGTGAGAACGAGCCAGCGCTCAATGCCACCGGGGTCCTCGCCGTGGCCGTCATGCTCGAGCACGCGGTGAATCCAATCGCGCCTAAGCTGGCGGTCGAGCACGCGGCTCACAAGCGCGGCGTCTTTGCGCGGCACCGCCGACTGATAGCAGTAGCGATTGAGCGCCCAGGCTGCGACTTGCCCCTTGCTCAACTTGCCGCCGTGAAGCAAGTGATGAAACACGTGCTTGTCATGATAGCGCTCGGCCCCCACGGCCTGGATCGCCGCCTCGAACTCGTCGGGGGTCCAGAGGGTATCGTCTTTCGCCATACGCCGCTCACTCATAGGCGCACCTCCATCCCATCGTAGCCGACCTCCCAGCCGGCTGCTTCCGTTGCTCGGCGCTCGGGCGAATTGTCGTCGAGCACCGGATTAGAATTGTTGATGTGCACGTAGATCTTGCGCGCGACACCGAGTTCCTTGAACGCCGCGACCGAGCCCTCTGCTCCCGATATGCAAATGTGGCCCATGCGGCGGCCCGTCTTGTTCAGGAGTCCCTGGGTCAGCATCTCATCGTCTGTATAGAGTGTGCCGTCGAAAAAGACGAGCGGCGCTCCCTTGATACGGTCTGCAAGCGGCAGATCGAGCTCTGCGCAGCCGGGAATGTAGTAGAAGAACTTACCGGTCGCCGGGTCCGAAACCTTGAGGCCGATGGTGTCGCCCTCGCGGCTGCCATAGCTCTCCGTATCGGACGCATCCTCTAAGAACAGCGCGATTTTGCCCGGCACGGCGAAGGCCACGACGGTGAGCCCGAGCGCCTCGCCCGCGCCCTCGAGCTTGACCGGCTGATCGAGCGGCAGCTCCCGCCTTGGCACGATGCTCTCGTTGCAGACGTTGAAGATGGAGTTGGCTTTGATTGTCGCCAGCACACGCGACGAGCCGTAGATCGAGAACGGCTGCGCCTCACGCAGATTGATGAGGCCAACGATGTGGTCGACGTCCGCATTGGTGACGACCGCGGACTTGATCGGCGAGTTCCGCTTCGGCCCGTCAACCGCTGGCCAGAGCGCAGGCGCGTCTGCGATCTGCTGTCGAAGATCGGGCGAGGCATTGAGGAGCACCCATCGCATACCGTCGCTCGAGACGGCGAGCGACGATTGTGTGCGGGCACGGAAGCCGGGCTTCTGCGCCCTGGCGCTCGCGCTCATGTACCCATTGCAGTTCCATTGGGGAAATCCGCCGCCAGCGGCTGACCCCAGAATACGTATAATCATGTGCAAGACATCCCGGCCGCTACGCTAGCCCATCCTCGCCGAAGGAGGGCGCCTAAAACAGCTACGGCGGCCGAATACCTCGACCGCCGCGCCGGAAATGATCACCGAGATAAGCGCGTCACGAGTGAGCACATAACGTCGGCGACCTAGATGCCGCTCGCAAGCGAGCAGCAAGTGGACCGGCGTTAGATAACGTCGATCTCGGCCGGCAGGTAGCTCGTAACCTCGAGGCCAACTTCCTGCTCGCGTACTGCGGGCTTTGTCCAGGTCTTCATGGGTCTTCCTCCAGATCGAAAGGCAGGCTGCTTATAAGGGAACGCCCCGCCAAGGGTCCTCCGCCAGGATGGCCAGCCAAGTTTAACCACCCAGTCTCTGGACCGGCTTCAAATCGCCGGCCGCCTTGACCGCTAATAACCACATGCTGCGACGGAAAAGAAGTAAACTCCCGGTCACGAGTTCGTGTCTCTGGGCCCTCCAAAAACAGTGAAATATGCTGCACTTGCGAGCCTGCTGGAGATCAGCCAAGTGGGCCCCAGAAAGTTGCTGGGTTGCTGAATGGCGATCCGCCGGATACGGGTACGCAAATATCGAGGAATTGCGAACAATAGTCCAAAAAATGACCCGCAATGAGAATGGTTTACTTATCACAGCGCTAGCACGTAAGGACTATGGAAAATTTTGCCACGATCACCTAAAACGGCCGCCTCTGGGCACGGTAGACTGACGGCACGGTCGAAATCCTATATGGGTCAGATGGCTCAGCCGTAGGTCTAGACGAGGCGAGACCACGTAGTTTTAGCTAGTTCTAACAACATCCGGACGTTCGTCGCGGGCCCGGATTATTGCGATACGCTTGCAACGATGCCGTTGCGACAATGACGATACGAGGAGGAGCGGGTGGCCGCGGTTCCATTTCTACCGAAGAACGCGCCGTTTACGGCCGAGGACATTGACGTTCTGAACCAGCTCGTGCAGCGCTCGACGCCGCTGCAGAGAAGCTGGCTTTCCGGCTTCCTCGCAGGCCTCGACGCGGCCCAGGCTCAGGGGCTTGCCCAGCCTGTGCCGGCGGCTCGGCCGCGTCTTCCGCTAACGCTCCTTTATGGCAGCGAGTCAGGCAATGCCGAAGGCCTCGCCCTCAAGGCTAAGAAAGTCGCCGCGAAGCAGAATTTCGACGCCCGTGTCGTCGACATGGGCGACACCGACGTCGCGGCCTTGAAGACAGCAAAAAACCTCGTCGTCTATATCTCGACGTGGGGCGAGGGGGACCCGCCGCAGCGCGCCGCCGACTTTTATAAGGCGCTCATGGCCGACGATGCGCCCCGTCTCGACGGGCTGCGTTATGCGGTCCTCGCGCTCGGCGATACCGCCTACGTAAACTTCTGCCAGACCGGGCGCCTCATCGACGCCCGTCTCGAGGCCCTCGGCGCCACCCGCGCAGCCGACCGCATCGACCTCGACCTCGACTATGCCAAGCACGCAGCCGCCTGGACAGAGAGGACGCTCGAGAAGCTGGCGCCCGCCGAGACCTCGGCCACGGTCGTTCACGTGGACTTCAAGACCGCCGGCACCAGTGACGACGCCGACGAGCCGCAGTTCACGGCCGAGAACCCGCTCGAAGCCGGGATCAACGCGCTGATCAATCTCAACGGCACTGGCTCGACACGCGAGACATGGCATGTCGAGCTGGCCGTCGGCGACACGGGGTTCGGCTATAAGCCGGGAGATGCGATCGGCATCTATCCCGAAAACGATCCGGAGCTTGCAGCTAAGCTCGCAGGTGCAGTTGGCCTCGGCGGCGACGCCCTGGTCAAGAAGCTCACGCAGGCGCACGACATCACCACGCTTTCGCGGGCAACCGTCGACGCCTACGCAAAGCTCACCGGCCGCAAGGACGTGGCGAAGCTGTTGGAGGAGGGCGAGCTGGCGCGGTTTGCCGCCGACCGTCAGCTCGTCGATCTTTTCGAGGCTTTCCCGGAAAAGCTCGAGACCGAGCAGCTCTTGAAGCTGCTGCGTCCATTGCCTGGCCGGCTCTATTCCGTGGCATCGAGCCTCAAGGCCCACCCGGGCGAGGCTCACCTGCTGGTCGGAGCGGTCCGCTGGACCTCGCACGGCAAGCCGCGCAAGGGCGTCACCTCGACCTACCTCGCCGACCGTTGCAAGATCGGCAGCACGGTCAAGACCTATTTCAAGCCCAACAAGCACTTCGGCCTGCCAGCCGATGCTTCGCGCCCGATCATCATGATTGGCGCCGGCACCGGCGTTGCTCCCTACCGCGGCTTTATCGAGGAGCGCGCCGAGACCGGCGCTTCCGGCAAGAGCTGGCTCTTCTTTGGCGAGCGCAACTTCACTTACGATTTCCTCTACCAGCTCGAATGGCAGGATCACCTGGCGTCGGGCGCGCTCTCGCGTATCGACGTCGCGTTCTCGCGCGACCAGCCGGAGAAGATCTACGTCCAGACGCGACTTTGGGAACGTCGTGCCGAGCTTCTGCGCTGGTTGGATGAGGGCGCCTACGTCTATGTCTGTGGCGACGAGAAGGGCATGGCCAAGGACGTCGACGCAACCCTCGCCAAGATCCTCGCCGAGCCGGCGAAGGGCGACCAGGAGGCCGGTCGCGCCAAGCTGAAGGAGCTGACCAAAGCGGGCCGCTACCAGCGGGATGTTTATTGAGAGAGCGAGAGGAGTAGCGAGGAAAAACGTTCCTCGAGCGAATCCATACTCCACTACTCACTACTCACTACTCACTACCCACTATTCGCTAGAGATCCAAAATGACCGACAAGCGCGCCAAGAACGAGTTCCTCAAGGAAGAGAGCCGCTACCTTCGTGGCACGATCGCGGAAGGGCTTTCCCACGTCGAGACCGGTGCCATCGCCGAGGACGACACCCAGCTCTTGAAATTCCACGGCTCCTACATGCAGGACGACCGTGACATTCGCGCCGAGCGGTCGAAGAAGAAGCTCGAGAAGGCGTTCTCCTTCATGATCCGCCTGCGCTTGCCGGGTGGCGTCGTGTCGCCCGAGCAGTGGATTAAGCTCGACGACATCGCCGGCACCTACGCCAACGGCACGCTGCGGATCACGACGCGCGCGACGTTCCAGTACCACGGTATCATCAAGTCGAACCTGCGCCGCAGCATGCAGGCGATCAACGCCGCCTGCCTCGATACCATTGCCGCCTGCGGCGACGTCAACCGCAACGTCATCTGCGCCGCGAACCCGCACCTGTCGCCGGTGCACAAGCAGGCAAACGACCTGGCCCGCGCCGTGAGCGATCATCTGTTGCCCAAGACCAGCGCCTATCACGAGATCTGGCTCGAAGGCGAAAAGGTGGTCGAGAGCGGCGGCGAGGCCAAGGACGACGTCGAGCCGCTCTACGGCAAGCATTACCTGCCGCGCAAGTTCAAGACCGTCGTTGCGGTGCCGCCGCTGAATGACGTCGACATCTTCGCGCACGATCTCGGCTATATCGCCATTGTAGAGAAGGGCAAGCTCGCCGGCTGGAACGTGACCGTCGGCGGCGGCATGGGCATGACGCACGGCGAGACCGATACCTTCCCGCGCACCGCCGACATCCTGGGCTTCTGCACGCCCGAGCAGGCCGTCACCGTCGCCGAGAAGGTCATGCTCGTGCAGCGTGACTGGGGCAACCGCGAGCTGCGCAAGAACGCGCGCCTCAAGTACACCATCGAGCGCTACGGTATCGACAAGTTCCGCGACGAGGTCGAAAGCCGCCTCGGCTACAAGCTCGGGCCTCACCGCCCCTTCAAGTTCACGTCGTTGGGCGATCCGCTCGGCTGGCGCCAGGGGCCGGACAAGAAGTGGCACCTCGGGCTCTGGATCGAGAACGGCCGCGTCAAGGATGTTCCCGGCCACCACCTCCGCACGGCGCTTCGCGAGATCGCCAAGGCGGGCGGCGTCGAGTTCATCTTGACCGGCAACCAGGGGCTCGTCATCGCCAACGCATCTGCCAAGCAGAAGGCGAAGGTCGACAGCGTCCTCGCCGAGCAGGGCGTTGCCATCGAAACGACCTCGGGGCTACGCCGTAACTCCATGGCTTGCGTCGCACTGCCGACGTGCGGCTTAGCCCTCGCCGAGAGCGAGCGTTTCCTGCCGGAGCTGATCACAGCTCTCGAGGAGACGCTGGAGAGTGCAGGCCTCCGCGATGACGACATTGTTATCCGCATGACCGGCTGCCCAAACGGCTGCGCCCGCCCATACCTTGCTGAGATCGGCCTCGTCGGGCGCGCGCCCGGCCTCTACAACCTCTACCTGGGCGCAGCCTTCGACGGCACGCGGCTGAACAAGCTCTATGCGCAGGACGTCGGTAAGGCGCGCATTCTGGAACTCGTCGAGCCGCTGATCCGCCGCTACGCGAAGGAGCGGAGCGAGGGCGAGCACTTCGGCGATTTCGTCATTCGCATTGGCGCCGTGAGGCCGACGACTGCCGGCAACACCTTCCACGCCAATATCACGCTCGTCTGATGCGGCGGAGAAGGGCGAGCCGCTCCTCGCCTGCGTCTCAGTTTCAGATTTTAGCGTAGAGCGCGGTCGCGGCGAGGATGAGGATCGCGGCGAGCGCCAACCGCAAGACCTGATCCGGCAGCCGGCCGGTCAGACGCGAGCCGAGCGCAATGCCGGGTAGCGAGCCTACGAGCAGCAGGCCGAGCAAGCCGAGGTCGGAATTGCCAATGCTCATATGCCCGAGGCCAGAGACGAGTGTTAGCGGTACGGCGTGCACGATGTCGGTGCCGATGAGGCGCCGGGTCATCAGCTTCGGATAGAGGAGCGTCAACACGACGACGCCGATTGCCCCCGCGCCGACCGACGTCAATGTCACAATCGAGCCGAGCACCAGCCCGAGGAGGAGCGTAGGCAGCGGCCGCATGGGCATGTCGGAGGGTTCCGGCTCTAGCCGCCAGGTGTGCCCGCGCAGCAGCGGATAGACGAGGATCGCCGTCGCGCTGAGCACCAAGGCTGTCACGAGCCCGCGCTTGATGAGGCTCGCCAAGGCCGCGACATCTGGATTGAGATAGTTGAGAAGCGCGAGCGTTGCGAGCGCTCCCGGTACGCTACCTGCAGCAAGCCAGCGCACGATGCGCCAATTGACGTTGCCGAAAGAATGGTGCGGTGCCGCGGCCGAGGCCTTGGTGATCGACGCAAAGAGCAGGTCCGTGCCGACCGCCAGCGCCGGCTGCACGCCCACTTGCGTGATGAGGAACGGCGTCATCAGTGAGCCCGCGCCGACCCCTGTCATGCCGACTAGGAAGCCCACGACGAAGCCACCGGCAATGATGAGCGGATAGCTCTCGAGGAAAGAACTCATTCGGCGTAAAACCGCGTCATCCGACAACCGCCTTAAGCAATGTCCTTAGGCTCAGGAGCATGACGACGCACCCCACCATGATCATGAGCATCTTGTCGGGGAGATGCTTGGTCGCAAGCGCCGCGAAGGGAGCCGCGATGACGCCACCACAGATCAGGCCGGCGATGATCATCCAATGGCCGAGGCCAATTGTAAGCAGGAACGTCGCGGTGATGGTTAAGGTGACGAAGAACTCGGTGAGATTGACGGAGCCGATGGCATAACGCGGCGTGGCTCCCTGCCCGAGCAACGTCGACGTGACGATCGGCCCCCACCCACCGCCACCGATGGCATCGACCAACCCGCCCACAAAGCCGAGCGGTGCCACATGGTTTGGAGGCTCGTCGGCAAACGTATGAGAGCGGTGCAGGGCCTTCCAAACGATGAAGAGGCCGAGCAGCAGCAGATAGCTACTGATGAAGGGGCGCAGCTGCTCTCCGGGTAATCCAGCCAGGATGTAGGCGCCGATGGCCCCTCCGGCCATGCCTGGCACAGCGAGGCGCCAGATCAGCCGCTTGTCGATATTGCCGAGCTTCCAGTGCGCGAGGCCTGAAGCACCGGTCGTGAAGGTCTCGGCCGCATGCACGCAAGCGCTCGCCGTAGCGGGCGGCACGCCGAAGCTCAGGAGGATCGTGCTCGATGTGATGCCATAGGCCATGCCGATCGCGCCGTCGATCATCTGAGCAACGAAGCCAATCGTGACATAGATAAGAAAGTCGTCCCACATGTGAGGCGGCCGATTGCAATCCAAAGTTTGAGGGTAACCGATTTGGCCTAGATCGAATAGTCGGGAGCGCTCTCGATCTCGACGCTGATGCCAGCGGCCCGAAGAATGAGAGCGACCTCGTTGGCGCGCCGGCGGAATTCGCTCTCCGCTTCCGGCCGTTCCCTGAGATCGGCGCAAAGGCCGCGCTCGAGCATGGCACGGGTCAGGACGAACGTATCCTCGTTGGCTGCATCCGCTTCCGCGCTGACGGCCGTGACGATGCCGCCCGCGATGGAGGCGCCGGTGATCGCGTCGACCAGCATGAAGCTTCCGGTCTCCGGTGCGTCGGCGAAAAGGTCGATCGCAGCTGCGCGCCCAAGCGCGATGCGGGCGATGGCAATATCGTTGACCGAGCAGACCGACGACGGATGCGTAGCGAGCGTCTCGAGATCGAGTAGGGCCCGGATCTCGAGGTCCGAGACCGGCGTCAGATCGGTGGCGGTTCGCAAGAGATAAGAACCTCGCGCATCATACGCCGTCTCGTTGAGCCACACGAGGCGCGTCTCGAGGCTGCGCGCGATAACGGGCTTTGCGTCCGCCTTGGAGAGAACCGCTCCACGCGCGATATCGATATCGGTGTCGAGCTCGATTGCGACGGCCTGTCCTTGCGCGGCCTCCTCGAGATCGCCGTCCATGGTGGCGATGCGCTGCACACGCGCGCTCCGCTTCGACAATGCGTCGACGACCGTCTCCCCGACGCGAACGCTGCCCGCGCTGACCGTCCCGGCGAGTCCGCGGAAATCATTGCGGCTGTCGCGCAGCACTGTCTGCACTGGAAAGCGAAACGGCCCTTTCGGCTCTGTGCCGCGGCTCGGCAGCTCCTCGAGGTGCTCGATCAGGCTCGGCCCCTTGTACCAGGGCATGTTGGCGGAACGGCTTGCGACGTTGTCGCCGGAGACGGCCGCGACCGGAAGTGCCAATGCCTCCCAGAAGCCGAAGCGCCACGACAGCGTCTGGAAATCGGCTTCTATCTCGCGGAACGTCGTCTCTGACCAGCCGACGAGGTCCATCTTGTTGACGGCGAGGACCACGCGCTTCACGCCAACGAGGTCGAGGATGGCAGCATGGCGGCGCGTCTGCTTCTTGATGCCGTGGCGCGCATCGATGAGCAGCAATGCCACGTCGGCATGCGAGGCACCCGACGCCATGTTACGGGTATACTGCTCGTGACCGGGGCTATCGATGACGACGAAGCGCCGGCGCTCTGTATCGAAGTATCGCCAGGCGATATCGATCGTGATGCCCTGTTCGCGTTCGGCCACGAGGCCGTCCATGAGAAGGCTGAAATCCGGATTGCCCCCGTCGACCTTTTTGCCGCGCGCCAGTGTCTCGCGCTGGTCGTCGTAAAGGTCGGTTGCATCCCAGAGCAGGCGTCCGATGAGTGTCGACTTGCCGTCATCGACCGACCCGCAGGTCAGGATGCGCAACATGCCGGAAAGCTCGGGCGCGATTTTGGTCAGAACAGCCGGATCGCCGGCTGCGATAGGAGTAACTGCCGCGAGCTTGGCGGCGGCTTTTGACGGGGGAGACTTCTTCTTCTGCAGGACAGGCTGCGTTGACATCAAAAATACCCTTCCTGCTTTTTCTTCTCCATGGCGCCAGCCTGATCGTGATCGATGAGCCGGCCTTGCCGCTCCGACGTACGGGCGCTGAGTGTTTCGGCGACCACAGTCTCCATCGATGCTGCCGTCGATTCGACCGCAGCCGTAAGCGGATAGCAGCCGAGCGTGCGGAAGCGCACGAGCCGCTGCTGGATCTCCTCGCCCGCCTTCGGCTTCAGTCGCTCGTCATCGACCATGAGCAGCTGGCCATTGCGCACGATCGTCGGCCGTTCCTTGGCGAGGTAGAGTGGCACCACGTCGAGCTTTTCGCGCAAGATATATCGCCACACGTCGCGCTCGGTCCAGTTCGACAGCGGGAACACGCGCACGGACTCACCGACACCGAGCCGGCCGTTGAGCAGCCGCCACATCTCCGGCCGCTGACGCCGCGGATCCCAGCGGTGGCCTTCGGCGCGGAATGAAAAGACGCGCTCCTTGGCCCGGCTCGCCTCCTCGTCTCGGCGCGCACCACCAAAGGCGGCATCGAAGCCATATTTATCGAGCGCCTGCTTCAATGGCACGGTTTTCATGACGTCGGTATAGACGGAGGGTGCATAGTCAAGCGGATTGATGCCCTTCGCGAGACCGGCCTCGTTCGTATGCACGATGAGGTCGAGGCCGAAGTCGGCAGCCGTCTTGTCGCGGAACGCGATCATGTCGCGGAACTTCCACGTCGTATCGATGTGCAGCAGCGGGAAGGGTAGCTTGCCCGGCCAGAAGGCCTTTCGTGCCAGATGCAGAAGAACGGTCGAGTCCTTGCCTATGGAGTAGAGCAGCACTGGCTTCCTGAACTGCGCCGCAGCCTCGCGGAAGATGTGAATGCTCTCGGCCTCCAACAGGTCGAGATGCGAGATGGCCTGGGTCATGCCTTAGGCGTCCTTCTTCGTTGGGCGATTGTGCAGGCCGCACTCTTTGCCGTCCTCGTTCTCCCACCACCAGCGTCCGGCCCGAATGTCCTCACCGGGACGGATCGCGCGCGTGCAAGGCTGGCAGCCGATCGACGGAAACCCCTTCGCGTGCAGAGGGTTTACCGGAATAGAATTGGAAGCGACATAGGCTTCGAGCGCCTCGAGCGACCAATCGGCAATGGGATTGATCTTGATGAGCTGCGCGTCTGCGTCAAAGCTCGCGAATGGCACCTCTGCGCGACCGGCGGACTGGTCCCGCCGCATGCCGGTGACCCAGCCGCCGGCGCCGGCGAGTGCCCGTTTGAGCGGCCGCACTTTGCGTATATCGCAGCAGGCTTTGCGAGCGTCGATATCGTAGCGGAAGCCCATGATCCCGTCGCGGCGTACCAGGGCTTCGACGTCGGCCGCATCAGGGAACATGACGCGGATCGAGAAGCCATAGCGCTGCTCGCTGGCCTCGAGCGTTTCGAGCGTTTCAGGAAAGTGCCGGCCAGTATCGAGCGTGAAGACGTCGAACCCGACCGCAGCGGTGGCGATGGCGTGCAGGATCGCTTGATCCTCAAGGCCTAGGCTCGTTGAAAATGCAACTCGTCCGGGTATCGCGGCGGCGATCAAAGTCATGCGATCCTCGAGACGATCCGCCGAGGCGAGCTCTGCCGCCAGCGACGCGGCAAGCCTCTCGGACGTCGAAGATCTGTCCGGTGCGAGCTGGCTCGTGCCACGCCGCGCCGGGGTATCCACTTTAGTCATCGGAACTCCTCCAGTTACTGGCGAAGCTAATGAAAAATTCTTCTAAGATAAAGGGGTTCACGCAAATAAGAATGTCATAGCGGTCGCTGGCGGCCAGAATAGAGAAAAATTCTTATCGTGACCGCGTGTACGAGAACGTTTATTCGGCCGACCGTACGGCTGCCCTCGGTGCGTCTACCAAGTACCGCTGTTGGGCATCGACGCCCATGGCTCTCGGCGCGGCAGACTGCCGCCCTTCTGCAAGAGTTCAACCGAGATCCGATCGGGAGACCGGACAAAGGCCATCCGCCCATCCCTCGGGGGGCGGCTGATGGTGACGCCGCCATCCATGAGCCGCTGGCAAGCCGCATAGATGTCCTCGACCTCGAATGCGAGGTGGCCGAAATTGCGCCCGGAGCTGTATTCTTCCGGATCCCAGTTGTGGGTGAGCTCAAGGAGCGGCGCCCGCTCAGACACCGCTCGCTCCTGATCAAGAGGGGCAACGAGAAAAATGAGCGTGAAGCGTCCGATCGGGTTCTCTATACGGCGCGCCTCCTCGAGGCCCAGCAATCCACAGTAGAAACCGAGGCTCTGCTCGACATTGCTCACCCGAACCATCGTATGCAGATAGCGCATCAGCGTCTCCCCTTCGGCTCGGCAGCAGCGGACAGTCAATCCGACCTCTGTCCTAACTGCGTGAGCCAGCTGCAAGGTTGAGCTTATACCAAACACAAATTTCCGCCGCGGGCAGAATAAAAAACGACGTTTAGACCATTTGAGTGTTTTTCTCCCGAATCGAATCACTTTGTGATTCGGCGCAATTTTTGTCCCATCAACGGCGATAGAGCGTCATAAAAACTGCTGTTCACCAGAATCAAGCGCAAAATTTTGCTGCCTCTGGATAGTAAAAAAAATGGTTAATCCCATCAGCATCTTACCCGGCTCGACTCATGTGGACATGCCCTCCAAAGACCCCGGTCAAGCCCTTCCGAGCCGGCTCGGGGACTAGCCTCGCCCCCCTCGGATGCATATTCTCCGCCTCGTTCGATCAGGGTGGAGCACGGCCGAGGGCAAACGCTGTTCCTCACCTTGGTGGGACGCAATTAAGTTCAACGTAGGCCAAGTAACGGCGGGGTAAGATTATGGGGGATTCCAAGCTACCTCCGGAGTATCCGGGCAGCGGAGTTTCGGCTGAGGGCGAGTTGGAGCGCCTGGAAGAGGGTGGTCTTGAAGTATTTGAGATCGCTGGAATCATTAAGTGGTTTGATGTTGCAAAGGGCTATGGCTTCATTGTCCCGGATAACGGGTTGGCAGACGTGCTTCTGCACGTGACCTGCCTGCGCGCTGGTGGATACCAGACGGCATATGAAGGTGCGCGAATTCACTGTCAGGTGCTGCGCCGTCCGAAAGGCATGCAGGCTTTCAGAATTCTCTCGATGGACGAGTCGACGGCAATTCATCCGTCGCTACTTCCTCAGCGCACGCATGTTCATGTGCAACCAGAGAGCGATTGGGAGCGCGCGACGGTTAAGTGGTTCAACCGCGTGCGGGGCTTCGGATTCTTGACGAGAGGCGAGGGAACCCATGATATCTTCGTCCACATGGAAACCTTGCGCCGGTTCGGCTTTACGGAGCTGCGCCCCGGTCAGGTCGTCCATGTGCGCTGGGGTAACGGCTCCAAGGGCTGCATGGCGGCCGAGCTAAGGCCTGACGGCGCGACGACGGGGTTCACGGCGGCCCATTGATCGGCGCGTCCTTGAAAAGGATCGACCGATGCAGAACGACAGAAATTCGAGACGGGCTGCCCCTGTGGCAGCCCTGCTCATTTTAGGTACTCTTGCGGCAGGCGCCGTCGGCTACAACCAGTACGGCACCCGCGCTCAGGACCATTCAGCGCCAGACCAATCCGGTTCAGAGACCCGTGAGGAGCTCCTCGAGCTTGTGACGGCTGCGGGTGTTCGCGCGCTAAGCGTCGAGGTGGCGAGGACCACCGACCAGCAGGCGCTCGGCCTCATGTTCCGGACGAGCCTTCCCGACACCAAAGGTATGCTCTTCCCGCATGATGAGCCGCGCGAATCAACGATGTGGATGCGCAATACCTACATCCCTCTCGACATGGTTTTCATCAACGCGGACGGCACGGTGCATCGGATCGAGAAACGTACCGAGCCCTTTTCCGAGCGTATCATCCCCTCCAACGGACCCGTGGCAGCCGTGCTTGAGATCGCCGGCGGAGCAGCCGACCGTATGGGCCTCAAGGCCGGCGATAAGGTCCGCCACCCGATGTTCGAAGCCGGCAGGAAATAGCAGTCGCGGAACGCGATTTGGGACGCAAAATGCGTGCGCTCCTACTCTAGCGCGCGCGCGTCGGCGCGAATGCGCTCCACCATCGAGGCAAGGCCGTTAGATCGCTGCGGCGTCAGGTGTTCCTTGAGGCCCAGGCTGTCGAACACGGTCGAGGGGTTGATCGTCAAGATTTCCTCGGCCGACTTCCCTTCGTAAAGCGCGAAAAGGATGGCGATGAGCCCGCGCACGATATGCGCGTCGCTATCGCCCACGAAATACAAACGTGCCTGCCCGTTCTGTGCCCGCTCGACGTTGCTCACCAACCAGACCTGGCTAGCGCATCCGCGCACTTTGGTCGCCTCGGTCTTGAGTTCGCTGGGCATGGGCGTTAGCGAGCGGCCGAGCTCGATGATGTATCGGTAGCGATCCTCCCAATCGTCGAGGACCGCGAAATCGGACTTAAGATCGGCGAGCGTCATCAGGCGTCGTTCCTCGCAGCGGGGCTCCGCTTACGAGGAGATATGCGTCATGCCCTGAGGAACGCAAGGGCTAAGCAAGGCCCCGATCGATTGCGATGGAAGCACTTGAGTTCCTAAGGGCTCACCAAGGCCACCTTAGGCGCCGCCTGCCTCTCTCGCTTGGCTGAACGATGCGTTGGTGGCCGGCGGTGTCGAGCCGCGCCAGCCCGGCCTCAAGTCATCCGGCTGCAGCGTGCCCCCATTGCGGAGAGTGCGCCCCCGTTCCGGAGCGCGCCCTTCCAGGACATAGGCGGCAGCTGAGGCCTCGCCCCGCTCACCATCGCTGTAGCGTTGCACCACATCGAACGCGAGCTTGCTTGCGAACTGAGCCTTCCTGACGAACGTAGCCCAAGCGACGGATGCGTTGTCGCAAGTCGCCCCGTTGCGATCACAAAACGTGGCCGTCCAGTGTGCCGCGGCCGCGGCCTTGCTGTAGAGCTGCTCCTGCCGATCTGGGTCGGCTGGCAATACCATCACCCCCAAAGAGAGGGCGATTGCGGTTTTGAAGAGTGACATGCGTCGGCTGCTCCGATCTTGCTGAGCTTGCTAATTCGAGTAGCTTGAAGCTAGCGAAGAAGCCTCAAGGAAGCGCCGATTTGGGCGCTACAATTCAAGGCAAGTTTGAAGCGGTTTTTCGTAAAATCTGCATCGAAGTTTAGGCATTTCGGGGTGGCCTCTCAGGGCCTCCTCTCCCACTCCGAAACGTGACAAGATAGCTATAAAGTCAATGACTTGAGCGAGAGCATAGGCCCGGGAGACCCGGCCGGAAAAAAGCAGCTAACGACTCCTTAAGAAGCGTCCCGCTATCCTCAACAAGCGCCGAAAATGACAACGCGAGGCCTGAGCCGCACCAATGACACCCCTCAGAGCACGATTGGGACTAGCGGCGTTCGCCGTCCTGACGGGTGCCCTCGTCATCAACCTGCTTGTTCTGCAGCCGCCTGGCCGAGGGCTCGGGACGAGCCCGGAGGCTCGCATCAATGAGCTGAACGGCACGGCGATGAAGACGGCCTCCGCGGCACCGGCGCCGACCGCTGGCCGCCCGGGCGAAGTCATGGCGGATCAGGACGGCAGCTCCGAATTGACCCGAGCCATTCAGCGCGAGCTTGCAGCAAAGGGATATGAGACAGGAGCTGTCGATGGCATCGCGAGCCCGGTGACGCAGGCCGCGATCATGGCCTACGAAGCCGACAATGGCCTGGCGTTGACCGGAGAGCCGCGCCAAGGGCTGCTCCAGCACATCGTGCTCGGTGCTACCGGCGATCTTCCCGGTGCTGGCCGCGACAGTTCGCCGGCACCATCTACGAGCGAGGGTGGCCTCGGGACGGCGGCCGAGCGCATCATACGCTCCGTGCAAGCCTCGCTTCGCCGCCTCGGATACGCCGCGAGTAGCGAGGACGGCCGAATGAGTCCGAACACGATACTTGCGATCCGCAAGTTCGAGGCAGATCAGCGCATGCCAGCGACGGGCCGCGTCTCAGGTGAGCTTATGGCCAAGCTCGCCGCCCTCGCGGGGCGGTCCTCGTCGCGCTAGAGAACAATATCTGATCAAACGCGATCGCAGAGCGATCGCGTTTGATCAGAAGAAATTGCTCTACCAGTCTGCTTCTAGAGCATCTCTAGCCGACCAGTGAATCGCCGCCGCAAGTCCGTCTGGTCCGATGATGCTCCAGACACGTTCCGGCTGAGAGGGAATTGCGACCGATGCGGCTCAAATCGGAAATCTGGGTCAAAGCCTACGTTCGTCGCTGCGCGAGCGCAGGACGCCAAGCCTATGTCATGCGCCACGGCGACGACGACGCGGGTGCAATCTATATCCGCATCAACCGGCTCGATGGCACGTCGCTGCTGTTTGGTCCCGCCCCGACTGGCCTCGACGGCATCGCGAGTGAGCGCCTCTGGGTCGCGTGCCTCGATCCCCGCGGTGTGAGCGACGCGTCGGTCGAGGCGTTTCTCGAGCGGGAAGCGCGAGTGGATCCCGACGTCTGGATCGTTGAGCTCGAGGCCTCAGACGGCAGTCATTGCCTCGAGGGGTGGCTTGCAAGCACGCCCTGAACGGAAATCGTTTTCACCAAACGTTAACGGTCCATTTACCGAAGCAGCGTCGAAATCGACTCTGGTAGCATTCAGGGGCCGCATTAGACGAGCCGTTGAGGTCCCTCGGGGTTTGAGCACGTGCTGCAAGGACGTCCATCGGGGATAGCCATCATGGCCACTATCATTGACCTAAGCTCAAGACTATCGCGCCTACATCATCCGGCGCGGGCGGCGGCAAGCTCGGCTGATGTCGTACTTTTTCCCGGCGTTCGCTATGAGCGCTGGAGCGAGGACAAGGCGGCGTCCGATCAGCCGAAGGCGCGCCGGCCCCGCCGCCGTGACTGCCTCGACCTCGACGACTGAAGCATCGAGACCCGAAAATTCGGTGGCGCCCTCGCGCAAGGAGCTGCGAAATACACTCCAGTTGTGGTGATTGCAAAGTCCGCCACCGCCTAGCAGTTGGCCTCAGAAGCGGACTTCGCAATTTAGCGCTTGCGGAACCCGCAGCGTGCTTGTTTCAGCTCAGAGATATTTCTGACGCGATAGGCGAGCCCTTGCTCGGGCGACCGGACCATCGCCAATCCACGGCGCGCCGTCACGCGCAAGATCACCTCCTGCGGCCCGCTAGTCTCGGGCGTGCGCTCATCGGTCGGCATCAACAAGAGTGAAACGGTCTGGCTCGCCCCTGGCCGCGCGACCGTCGTGAAAAAGTTGTCGCCCTCAGGCGTATAAAGCGCGAGCACCCACCCAGGCCCTGGCAGGATCGCTGATACGCTCACGGCCCCATCCGTGCTGTCGAAACGGCACAACGCATAGCGCGCATCCGCCGCGAGGAAGGGAAGCCTCTGCGTGCCCGGCGTCACCGGCGGCAGAACATGCATTTGATTGAGCGGCAGGTCTTTGGAGATGAGGTCGTAGCCATTGCGCGGCGTGAGCGCGGGGATCGTAAGTGTGGTGATAATATGCAGAACGCCCATGGCAGCGACAGCCGCGCCGACGATGCGCCAATTGATGCGCGTCAGCCTGGTGATGAGCGCCATCAGCAACTCTTTCTCTTGATGGTTGGCAACTGCCTTTCGATCTCGCCCTCTTGCACCACACTCCGCACTCCGAGATCGAGCACGGTGAAGGCGACTGCGAGCCTGCCGCCGCCACCCGTCGGAAGCCAGTTTCCGGGCCGGGCGTCGCGAGATAACACAACGCTATAGGATCCATCTGGACTGAGCACAATCGTATCGCTGGTGAAAGTGAAGCGCTCCGCCGGGTTTGAGATCAGCCGACCTTTGCTGTCGAACACACTGAGGCTCCACCAGTGCGATAAGAGCTCGTGCCCCTCGATGCTGTAGTCGCATGAGGCCACCAGTGCACGCCCCTCGCTGTCGGTCCGCGCGAGGTAGGTCTGAGAGAATTCGGCGCTGAGAGGCAACTTGCCGAGACGGGCATGGTGCGCACGCGTATAGGGATCGGCATCACTGCGCGCGGCCGAGGGCCACATCATCCATGGTCCAACGGTGACCGTCGAAAGCGGCGATCCATTCTCGACCACATACCAGCTCGAGCCCAGCCCGCCGATCAGCACGATGCCGATAAACAGCGCCCAGTCGGCGGTCTGCCCCACGACTGCAGAAATGCGCTTCTTCAGCTTGTGCAGCGTGAAGCTCATGAATGGGCTTGAAAACGTTCGGAAGCTCAAGATCTGCATGCGGGCTGTGGCATCACTCTCTATTGAAGGCCCGCAGAAGTTTGCTGCGAGCTGGCGGGCGCCTCCGCACGATTTTCACGCACGCCGCGCTTTAACGTCTTCCCTTTGTCGTCGTTGGGCAGCAATGACGGCGCGGGTGCCGGCTCCGCAATCCCTGCAGCCTTCCGCAGCGCCGTGGCGATGCGCTTCAGCGTCTCGCGCGTTGGGCCGGGCATGAGCCTGCTCTGCTGGCTCTCGACCTCGGCCGGCGTCGGTCCGCCGGCCTGCGGGTCCACTCGTCTCAATTCGGCGAGGCGCAGAGCCTCCGCGACCTGATAGGGATGCGGCTCGATGCCGGGAATATTTGGTATGTTGGTGTCCTTGTGGGCGACCGACATGAAGGAATGCCAAAGAGGTGCCGCGAGATGACCACCGGTGTTGCCTGACGCCATGGGATGATTATCGTCGTTGCCGAGCCAGACGCTTGCAACATATTTGCCGGTGAATCCGACGAACCAGACGTCGTTCGGGCCGGTGCTGGTTCCCGTCTTGCCGGCGACATTGGTGAAATCGAGAGAGGCTGCCTGCGCGGTGCCGTCGGTCACCACCTTGCGCAGCATATAGTTCATTTTCTCGGCGACCTCGCGCTTTACGAGCTGAGCCGGCGGTGGCTCGTCTCGCTCGCGGCTGTAGAAGAGCTCACCCTTCGAGTTCGTGATGTCGAGAACGCCGTAGGGCTTCGCACTCTTGCCGCCGTTGGCGAAGGTCGCAATGCCGCCGGTATGCTCAAGCGGGATGATGCCGTAATCGCCGAGCGCCATCGAGCACGTCTTGCGAATGCCGGTCACACCGACGCGCTTGGTCAGCTCTATGACCTTTTCGCGCCCGACCGCAAATGAGAGTTCGGCCGCGACCGTATTGAGCGATTTCGCTAGCGCAAGCCACAGCGGCATGCGCGATCCGCCGCCGCCACCTCCGCCGTAGTTCGATGGGTGCCAATTGCCGCAGCCGCGTGAGGAATCGCGTACGCTCGTCTCCGGCGAGTATCCATTCTCGAGGGCAGTTGCATAAACGTAGACCTTGAACGACGACCCCGGCTGGCGCCGCGCGTGCGTGGCTCGGTTGAACTGGTTTTCTCCGTAGTCTGGACCGCCGACGATGGCGCGCACTGCCCCGTCCGTCTCCATCGCCACAATCGCGCCCGAGTTGAAGCGAAGGCTGCGGCCTTGCTGGCGAATGGTCGAGACGAGCGCCTCCTCGGCCTGCCGCTGCATCGTGACGTCGACGGTGGTGCGGACGGTGAGAACGTATTGGTTCTTCCCCTCCATAAGCCGCTGCACCTCCTCGAAGGCCCAGTCCAGGAACCAATCAGGGCTCGTGGTTGCAGCATGCTCGACGATTTTTGCCGGATGCAACCGCGCCTCGTGCACTTGAGCGGGTGTATAAAAGCCTGCCTCGACCAGATTCTGCAGCACCTCATTGGTGCGGGCGCGCGAGGCCGGCAAGTTGATGTGCGGCGCATATTTGGTCGGTGCCTTGTAGAGCCCGGCCAGCATCGCGGATTCCGCGAGGTTGATGTCCTTGACCGACTTGCCAAAATAATACTGGCTCGCGGCCTCGACACCGAAGGCGCCGCCACCGAGATAGGCGCGATCGAGATAGAGCTTTAGAATCTCGCGCTTGGTGAATCGGGCCTCGAGCAGGAAGGCCAGAAACAACTCTTTGACCTTGCGGTCGAGCGAGCGCTCTGAGGAGAGGAACAGATTTTTGGCGAGCTGTTGCGTCAGCGACGAGCCGCCCTGCACGACATCGTTCGCCCGCAGGTTCTCGATGATGGCTCGCGCGGTGCCGAGCACGTCGATGCCGAAGTGCTCGAAGAAGCGCCGGTCCTCGGTCGCCAGTGTCGCCTTGATGACCGAATCTGGGATCTGCTCGAGCGGCACCGCGTCGTCGTGCAGAATGCCGCGCTGGCCAAGTTCGTTGCCGGCTTGGTCGAGAAACTTGACGCTATAGCGGCCCGTGAGAAACCGCCCCTCGTCGAACTCCATGAAGGCGGGAAGCGCCAGCGCGAAGAGAACGAAGAAGCCGCCGGTCGCGAGCGTGACGGCGTCGGAAGCTCCTTCGCAAAGGAGCCTCTGCCAACCGGTGAGGCGGAATCGCGCGAAGAAGCTCGACCCGGCATCCCACCAGTCTTTGGCGCGCGACCACGCCTCAGAGACGCTGGAATCGAGCCACGAATCGAGGCTGAGCCAATCCACGCCCTCGCGTTTGCCGCGTCTAAAGAACCAGTCGCTCAAAGCCTTAGCCTCTTCCGTGCCTCATACGTCCAGGGCGCCAACTTACGACTGGCCGAACTCATGCCCAAAACTGCAACGTTGCGCCGGGGCGCTCGCTATCAACGTGCGACTCGACAAGCTGGCCCTGGGAATCTGGCCATGAGAATATGGTTATTTATACCGCACCCGCTCGGACGGCGAGAGGGGACTTTATCTTGCGTCACGGCATCTTGCGTCACGGCGCGCGCCGGCTGTTGCCCATGGGACAGACTTATCCCCGCAGTGGAGACAAGAGATATGCTGTAATGTTCGATCGCTCCAAGTAAATAAGAAGTATAAAATGAGAAAAACCGCGCAACACAAAGAATGTCATTGACAGCGCAACGGTGATTTCATAGTATTTCTGTATCGCTCGCAAAGTGTGCGTGTCGCGCTCACAAAAATATGCTCGAGCGTTATGTATAAATCCAAATCAATCGAAAGTTTGCGGTATGCGGCTCGAGGAGGCGGCATGGGCCGAGGTTCGGCGTCTCTACGCCGAAGGCTCGGAACCTCTTACCGCCATAGCTGGCCGCTTCGGCATTGCCCGCGCGACGCTTACCAACCGCGCCAAGCGGGAGGCCTGGCCGTCTCGCGCGCGTGCTGCGGCGGCTAAGACCGCGACCGCTCAAGGAATAACCAAGCGCAAGGTTGAACAATTGCAGCTCGCCTCCCCCAAGGCGTCCGCAAGCAAGTCCTGCAATCAAGCCACGAAAACTAGCAGCATCGCATTGCCATCACGGCGCACTCAGCGAGCCGTGGTCGGGCGCCTCTATCGCGCCATCAGTCTAAAGCTCGAGCTCATGGAGAGACGCATGGCCAACGGTGAGGAGCGTTCGGCGCAGGATGAGGAGCGCGAAAGCCGCGCCCTCGGCACCATGATCAGAAACTTCGAGAAGGTCACGGAGGCGGTCTCTGACTTCGACCAGACACGCGAGCGGAGCGCCAGCGACGCCCCAGCCGACCGCGCCGATGCGGAGCGCATGCGCCGAGAGATTGCGCAACGCCTTGAGCGTCTCCACGCGCAAGGGGAGACTGGCGGCGGATCTCGCGAGCCTTGATGACGCGACGCTCGCCTTTGTTCTCGGCGATTGGCAGCTCTGGGCTCGCGACGATCAGTTGCCGCCGTGGCTCACCGCGTCCGGTGACCCGTGGCGCGTCTGGTTGATCCTCGGCGGACGTGGCGCGGGCAAGACACGGGCGGGTGCCGAGTGGGTGCGCGCCAAGGCTCTTGGCCAGGCCCCTCTCGGCAGCACACGGGCAACGCGCATTGCACTCGTCGGCGAGACGCTCGGCGATGTGCGCCGCGTCATGATCGAAGGCGTGTCCGGCCTGCTCTCGATCCACGCGGCCGCCGAGCGGCCTGAGCTTGAGGTTTCGAAGATGCAACTCGTATGGCCCAACGGCACGGTGGCTCAGATGTTCTCCGCCGAGGATGCCGACAGCTTGCGCGGCCCGCAGTTCGATGCCGCCTGGTGCGATGAGCTTGCCAAATGGCGCGAGCCGGAGAGGGCGTGGGACATGCTGCAGTTCTGTATGCGGCTCGGCGAACTCCCGCAGGTAACTGTCACGACGACGCCGCGGCCAATTCCGCTGCTGAAAGCCATCATGAATGATGCCGGCACCGCCATCACCCGCGCCGCCACGAGCGCCAACGCGGCGAACCTCGCGCCCACCTTCATGACCGAGATGAGCCGCCGCTATCACGGCACCGTGCTCGGCCGCCAGGAGCTCTTCGGCGAAATTGTCGAGGAGAACTCCGGCAGCCTGTGGCGGCGCGACTGGATCGAGGCCAACCGCGTCGCCGAATGCCCAATGCTGCGCCACGTCGTCGTCGCAGTCGACCCGCCGGTGACGGCGACCGCCAATTCGGACGCCTGCGGCATCATCATCGCAGGCCTCGGTGCCGATGGTCGCGCCTACATCGCAGAGGACCGCAGCCTGCAAGGCCGCGAGCCGCACGTCTGGGCGCGTGCAGCCGTGAGAGCCTACCGCGAGCACATGGCCGACCGCGTTGTGGCCGAGGTGAACCAGGGCGGCGATCTTGTCTTAGCCATCCTGCGCCAGATCGACGACACGGTGGCGGTGAGAAAGGTGCGGGCGACACGTGGCAAGTGGCTGCGCGCCGAGCCGGTCGCCGCGCTCTACGCCGAAGGCCGCGTCGCCCATGTCGGCCACTTTCCAATTCTCGAGGAGCAGATGCTGGCCTTCGGTGCCGACGGTCTTGCCAAGGGGCGCAGCCCGGACCGCGTCGATGCCCTCGTCTGGGCTCTGACCGATCTCATGCTTGACCGCGAGCGCCCGCCCAGCGTGCGACAGCTCTAACCCCCTCTCCGTAAATCGCGCCGCCCTCCACCATCCTGCTGAAGCAAACAGTTTCCGTCATCCTGGCCGAAGTGAGCGGAAGCGAACGAGCGCCGGGACCCAGCATAAAGAGTGTCGAAGACGCGCAAGATCTTTCGTGCCTTCGGCACCTCTCTCCTGGGTCCCGGCTAAGCGCTCGCGTCCATGCGGAGCATGGCTCCGCGTCCATGCGGAGCATGGCTCCGCGTCCATGCGGAGCATGGCTCCGCGTCCATGCGGAGCATGGCTCCGCATGACTCTCGCGCTTTCCAGGATGACGGCAGAAGAACACTCCCCCCTTCCACGTCTCGCGAGGACCGCCCCCACATGCCGCGTATCTTGGACACGCTGGCCCGGCTCATGCCGTGGCCACGAACGCCCCAGCACGTCGAAGCCCATCGCGCCGAAGCCAAGGCGAGCCGCACCGGCCCGCTGATCGCGCTCGAGACGCTGGGCCGCCCCGTGTGGACACCGCGCGACTATCAGGCCTTCGCCCGCGAAGGCTTCATGCAGAACGCCGTCGTCTATCGCGCCGTGCGCATGATCGCCGAGGCGGCGGCCTCGGTGCCGCTGCTCCTCTACGAAGGCGACACGGATGCGAGCGAGCACCCGCTGCTCGATCTCCTCGCTCGCCCAAGCCCTGACCACACGACCACCGACTTCTTCGAAGCCTGGTACGGCTATCTCCTCGTCGCCGGCAACGCCTACGTCGAGGCGGTGGCGCTCAACGGCCGCCTGCGCGAGCTGCACGCGCTCCGCCCCGATCGCATGAAGGTGGTGCCGGGCCCCGAAGGCTGGCCCGAGGCCTACGAATACACGGCCCAGGGCGTCACCATTCGCTTCGACGAGGAGCCGGTGCCACGCGTGCGCCCGATCCTGCACGTCCGTCTCTTCCATCCCGTAAACGACCACTACGGCATGAGCCCGATCGAGGCAGCGGCCGTCGCCATCGACACGCACAACACGGCGGCGCAATGGAACAAGGCCCTCCTCGATAACTCGGCAAGGCCCTCGGGCGCGCTCGTCTACGGCGGCAGCGATGGCCGCATGACCGCCGAGCAGTTCGAGCGCTTGAAGAGCGAGCTGGAAGCGGGCTTCCAGGGCGCCGCGAAAGCCGGCCGTCCTCTGCTCCTGGAAGGCGGGCTCGACTGGAAACCGCTCTCGCTGTCGCCGAAGGATATGGACTTCTACGAGGCGAGGAACTCCGCCGCCCGCGAGATCGCACTCGCTCTCGGCGTGCCGCCGATGCTGCTCGGCATTCCAGGAGATAATACGTATTCAAATTACCAGGAGGCGCAACGGGCGCTGTGGCGCAACACGGTGCTGCCGCTGGTCAACCGAACGGCGAAGGCCTTCACGAGCTGGCTCGCGCCGGCCTACGGTAACACCATCTCGCTTTGCCCCGACCTCGATCAGGTCGAAGCGCTGACGAGCGAGCGCGAGGCCCTCTGGGCCCGCATCGATCGCGTGAGCTTTCTCACGCTGAACGAAAAACGCCAGGCAGTTGGATACGCGCCAATCGATGATGCCGGGCTCGTGCCCGCGACGGAATCGTCCGCCCTCAACGTTCTACGCAAA
>JBAZXL010000010.1:0-121014 GCA_041659825.1 Hyphomicrobium sp. | reverse complement strand
CATGGCACGGCGGAGGCGGTCACTTCGGCGGCGACGTCGGCGGTCGGCAACGTCAACGATGCCCCCACGGGCGGTGTCAGCATCTCCGGCACCGCAACGCAGGGTCAGACGCTGACCGCCGGCAATACGCTCGCCGACGCCGATGGGCTCGGCACAGTCAGCTATCAGTGGAGCCGCGACGGCGTTGCGATCTCCGGCGCCACGGCAGGCACCTACACGCTCGCCGAGGCCGATGTTGGCCACGCCATCACGGTGACGGCAAGCTACACGGACGGGCAGGGCACGGCGGAGGCGGTCACTTCGGCGGCGACGTCGGCCGTCGGCAACGTCAACGATGCGCCGACCGGCGGCGTCAGCATCGCCGGCACCGCGACGCAGGGCCAGACGTTGACCGCCGGCAACACACTCGCCGACGCTGATGGGCTCGGCACGGTCAGCTATCAGTGGAGCCGCGACGGTGTCGTCATCTCGGGTGCCACGGCGGGGACGTATACGCTCGCCGAGGCCGATGTCGGCCACGCCATCACGGTGACGGCAAGCTACACGGACGGGCAGGGCACATTCGAGAGACCGGTTTCTGCGGCGACGGCTGCGGTTATTGGTTCGGCAGAAATAGAGCATGACATTGACGGTCGTGATGCGCCGACGTCTGCGACCGAGCCTGGGTCTGACGTGGATGGAAGTGCTGCGGGCAGTGAATCCGAATTTTTTGTCTCGAAGACCGTCGAGGCGATTTCGGCTGGCCTCTCTGCACCACGGGATGTCAGCTTTATAGTAGCAGAGATGGTGAATGGGGCGTCGTCGATCGACGGCGATGGCAGCGTTGAGGCGGGCGCGCGCGCGCTCGCGAATGCGTTGAGCGTGATGCAGAGATCGACTGAGGTGACCGAGCCTTTGACGACAGACGTCGCCTTCACCGTGCGTGCTGCAATCGAGCCGGTTGTGGGTCGAGGGCAGCAGCTCTTGCTCGAGCTCGATAAGCTTGCAGATCAGCGACAGTCTGCGCTCGCGGACAAGCTACGTCTGCTGCCAGAGCCAGGCGCCTTCACGTTGGAGACGCCAGGTCGGATAGTTGTCGACTACGGCGTCACGCTTGCAGATGGGCGTGCGATACCCGACTGGCTCCAGCGCAATCGCAAGGGCGTGCTGTCTGGGATCGTTCCAACCGGCGTTTCCTCGGTCGATCTGAGCGTTACGGTCGGCTACTCGGATGGAACGCGGGATGCATTCAAGATTGCAGTCGATCCGAATACTGGAGAGATCAAGCCGCTTTCCGAGAAGCGCGCGGATATTGAGATTGCACCGCTGTTCTCCGCGCAGCTTGCCGTCGGTAGGTAATTCGAGGACGCGGCCGAGCTACGATGCGGCATCCTCGAGCAGGTCGTCGCGGCGCTTCAGGATGGTATTTGCTTTCGATGGGAGGATGCGGAACTCCCAACCTGCCGCGCGCGAGTTTATTTCGTCGACGGCCTTCTTTGCCTCGCCGTCGCCTTGAGCGGACAGGGTGGCCCAGGTCGCGTCCTTGTCGCGGCGGATCTTCATAGTGATCTTGAGGCCATTGGCGGCTTCGATCACGGCTTGGCCGGCCGACCCTGTGGTGTCGCCTTCGGCCTTCCTTACGTCCTCGAAGTCGAGGAAGGACGCCGCTTCGACCATCGTGTCGGTGGCGTTGATGAATTTGATCTTCTTGCCGGGCGGGATGTCTGCGAGCACATGCTGGTCGCCGTCGCGCTTGATGTCGTAGGGAGCTTCTCCGGTCAGCTCAATCGTGAGGCGGGAGACAGCCTCGGTCGCGGTCTCGAAGACGCGGGGCTGTGTCCAGTCGCCTAGGGACGTGCCACCTGTTATCGCGGTGCTGGCGAGCCAGGACTGAGCGTCGCCCGGTTTCCTGACATAGGTGCCGGACTTTCCGGCCAGCTGATCAGGGCTACCTTTGCCGGCGATGGTCTCGCCGAGCAGCCTGCCGCTTGCGTCCATGATGCGGATGAGGCGTGATCTGCCGTTGGCACTGCTTGGCTCCTCGAGATCGAGCAACGGGTAACGGTCTTTGTTTCGCGTCTTAGGCTCCAGAAGGTCAGCCTCTGCGAGACCGATCAGGAGCGCGCGTATTTTGTCGTTGCTCGCCGGGAAGCCGTCGCGCTCGCGAAGCGACCATCTATCGCCCTTGCGCTCGAGGGTCAGTGTCTTTCCGCCCTGGGTAATCGCGATCGATGTGATGTCCTGGGTCCTCGCTGCGAGCGACGGCAAGAGCTTTCCTCCGCCAGCCGGGTTTCCAACCCAGGGGGCGTGGCTCGTATAGACCGCGAGGGCTGTGACGAGCGACACCGCTGCCGCGGAGGCAAGTGCTGCGAAGTGCTGGGGCTGCATATGAGGTCTCTCTCCAGCGATCAGGTTGCTTGCTTATGTTTGCGCCAAAAGGCGAAGCTCGCGCCACCGAAGGCGATTGCGAGCGGGATGAGGGCGATATTGGCGAATTTCAACCAGCCGTCGAGGCGGTCGATGCTTTGGCGCAGGGCGAGCTTGACGTTGCGAAGCTCGCGGCGGGTTGCGAGCATTTCCGCCTTCGCCTTGTCGACGGCCTGGCGCTCGGCGTCGGAAAGGATCGCCGCGCCTTCCGCGCCCGACGATTGCAGCTTGGTGAGGTCCTGTTCAAGGGACTTCAGCTTCTCGGTGAGGGCCTGCTCCTTCTCCCGGAACTCTTTTTCCGATGAGCGGCGGATGCTTTCAATCAGCGTAAATGGCCGTTCCTTGATGCCGCGCCCGCGCAGCGCGATCAGGGCATCGCTGCCGGTTAGATTCTCCAGTGCGCCGACGACGAAGGAGGCGTTGTTGGCGGTGGGGATGACCACATCCTGGCCCAGCATCTGGCGGGGCTCGACCCAGAACTGATCTGCGAGGAGGTCGGTGTCGGCGACAACAATGGCGTTGATCCGCCCCGAAGCGAGGTGCTTTGCTGAAGTCTGCTTTGACACCTCTGGTTTTGTGCCTTCCGATTTTGCGGCTTCCATTTTTTCGGCACCGGGCGTTGCGGCGTCCTTGTTACTTTCCTTTTTCTCGTGGTCCTTCTTTTCCTCGGACGGCTCGCCATTCGGGAATGCGCTCTTTGCATCACCGGAGACGCGGGCGGCGAGGGTCAGCGGTTTACCGCCGGCCTGGTACGAGCGCAGCAGTGACAGTGGGTCGGCGCCAATGCCGACCTTCTGGCTCGAGATCTCCATGGCGTTGCTCGAGGTCTTGAGAATGGGTGTCACGGTCGTCGTGCTGCCATCGACCGGCGTTAGGATGCCTGCCGATGCGAGGTTCAAGGTGCTGATGCCGCTCGACAGGACGTCGCGCTCGTCGATGTTGGTGCGGTCGAGCCCGAGCCAGGCGACAAACTCGGTGACCATGCCCTGGCCGCCGCTGCGGCCGCCGAACTGGACGCGGCGGGCGTGGGCAATGTCTGCGGCAACCTTGCTGCCGTCGAAGCCGATACCCCAGGCTTTGAGAAGCTTAGCTAGCTCGCTGCGCCCCTGGCCGGTCTGCTGCATCAACTGGAATTGTGCGGCTTCGCCGAGGGGATCGATAAAGGCGAGCACCTTGCCGCCCTTCAGTGCATACTGGTCGATGGCGTAGGCGGCTTTGGGTGTGAGCTGCGTCGGCTGGGCGATCAGCAGCACGTCAGTTCCTGAGGGAATCTCGGTGACGCTCTGGTCGATCTTCTGGACCTCGAAGAACTCGCGGATCTGATCCATGATCAGCCAGGGCGGTGTTGGCTGCTCTTGCGGCATCTGCGGGTTCGCCATCATCGAAGGCGCTTTGCCGCCGTCGATGGGAAGCGATGTCATGAGGCCAACGATGCGCTTCTTCGGGTTTGTGAGGGTGTGGACGAGCTTCGTCACGTCGTATTCGACGAAGGTCTCGCGATCGGGCTGGAAGAAACTGATGACCTCCTGATTGTCCGTTGCGTTGTTGGCAACGAGACCGAAGTAGCCGACCTCGCCTTCGGCATTGTAGCGAACGCCGCGGAGGCCGGCTGCGACGGCGCGATCCTCGGCGTCGGAAAAGGGCTCGGGGTCGAGGATCTCGAGCTCGAGCTTGCCGCCGGAGATGTCGCGGTATTGCTCGAGGACGGCGCGGATACGCTCGAAGTAGCGGCCGTAGGAGGGGGCGGCCTCGCCGAGCTTTCTCGAAAAGTAGACGCGGACCTTGATCGGCTCGTCGATGGCGGTCAGCACGGTGCGCGTGCCGGCCGAGATGGTGTAGAGCCGATCCTCCGTCAGGTCGGCTTTGATGCCGCGAAGCGTGATCGAAGAGATGAGGTTCACCGAGAGAAGGATGACGCCAGCGAGAGCGAGACCGCCCCAGGCGAGCGTTTTGCCACCGAGGCGCGCGGCGCTCGATGTCGCCCAGCGAACGACCTCGGCCAATCGGGCGCGAAAGGAAGCGATGATCGTGTTCATCTGATGCGTCCCTGTTAGGCTGATTTCTTCTGGCTGACCGCGACGGCATTGGCGAACAGCGCGAAGATGATGAGCGAGACGAAGAATATGATCGCGCCGAGATTAATGACGCCGCGCGTGATTTCCTCGAAATGGCTGAGCACGCTCATGGAGAGAACGGCATCAGCGACGATGCGCGGGGCAAAGGATTGCAGCGTGTTCTGCACGAGCTCCATGCCACTCATGACAAAGATGAAGCAGAGGGCGGCCGACAGGATGAAAGCGATCACCTGGTTCTTCGTGAGGGCGGAGATGAACGAGCCAAGTGCCAGGAACGCGCCCGCCACCAGGAAGCTGCCGAGATAGCTTGCGAGGATGACGCCGTTGTCGGGACTACCGAGCACGTTCACAGTGATCCACATTGGAAAGGTGAGGACAAGCGCCAGGCCGATGAACGCCCAGGCGGC
Organism: Hyphomicrobium sp.; assembly: GCA_041659825.1. Taxonomy (GTDB): domain Bacteria; phylum Pseudomonadota; class Alphaproteobacteria; order Rhizobiales; family Hyphomicrobiaceae; genus Hyphomicrobium_C. The sequence goes on along the minus strand of JBAZXL010000010.1, from coordinate 116,126 downwards.
AACAAATTTGCCGATGATGGCCTCCGTCGGCGTGATCGGAAGCGTCATCAAGAGCTCGATCGTGCCGCTCTTTCTCTCTTCTGCCCAGAGCCGCATGGCGACGGCCGGCACCAGCATCAGGTAAAGCCAGGGATGATAGGCGAAGAAGAAGTAGAGGTTCGCCTGGCCACGGTCGAAGAAGCCGCCGATGTAGAATGCGAAGGCGCCGGCTGCTGCCACGAATATGGTGAGAAATACCGCGGCTAGAGGTGTCGCGAAATAAGCGGCGAACTCGCGCTTGGCGATGATCGTGGCGGTGGTGATGGTCTCGCGCATGATGCTCTCGTCGTTAGCTCTTCTCGTGGCCCGTCCTAGACGCTCGGGTTGTCGCGGACGCCGGTGGTGATCTCGCGGAAGACGTCGTCGAGCTTGCCGCGCTCGACGAAGATCTCCTGGTAGGGAAGTTGCTTCTCGCGAAGCAGCGTGCCGATGGCAGCGGTGGGCTCCGAGCCGGACCGCGGGACGGCGCGCAACTGCACGGTGCCGTTCACCTTGCTTGCCGTTTCGACGCGGACAATGTCCTTGTGGCTCGCGACGAGCTGCTTAGTCGCCTCGGCGTGCGTGTACGGCACGCGGATGGCGATGGCTCCGTGGTGGGGGACGCGCCGCATCAACTCGTCGGCCGTGCCATCGGCGACGATGCGGCCCTTGTTGATGATGACGGCGCGGGTGCAGACGGCCTCGACCTCCTCGAGGATATGCGTCGAGACGATGATGGCTTTCTCCGCCGCCATCTCGCGGATCAGCTCGCGCACGTGATGCTTCTGGTTCGGATCGAGCCCGTCGGTCGGCTCGTCCATGATGAGAACGGCCGGATCGTGAAGGATTGCCTGCGCGATGCCGACGCGGCGCTTATAGCCCTTGGAAAGCGTCTCGATGCGCTGATCGACGACCGAGCCGAGGCCCGCGCGCGAGACAGCCGCCGCGACGCGAGCCTTTATGTCGTTGCCGGTGAAGCCGCGAATCTCAGCGATGAAGCGAAGGAAGGCCTGAGGCGTCATTTCCCCGTACGCGGGGGCGCCCTCGGGCAGGTAGCCGAGCTGGCGCTTGGCGGCCTTGGGGCTTTCTTGAACATCGATGCCGCAGAGCTTGGCGCGTCCGGCGTCCGGCTCCAGGAAGCCGGTGATCATCTTCATCGTCGTGGACTTGCCGGCGCCGTTCGGACCCAGAAAGCCCAAGACCTCGCCCTTCTTGACCTTGAGCGAGATGCCGTCCACGGCGGTGATCTCGCCGAAGACCTTGCGCAATCCCTCTGCCTCAATGAGCGCTGCCATCGAGCAACCTCCCCGACGCCGGTGCTAACGCGAACCGGCCCTAGTTTCACTAATCCATGCGCATGCTGCCTGCCGCAATCCGGCAGTGGGTCTCGCACCCGCAAGCCTCGGCTCACGCATGCGTGCGCGAAGTTAGTTCGAACTTCGCGAGATTCAAGAGGGTGTAGAGGGGAAGCGCCCGAGGCAAGGCGGGATCAAGCGAGGATGCGGGTGGCGTTGGACGGCGGTAGCTTTTGCAGATGAGCGAGGCGGCCAAAGCCAGCATGGGCAGCAAACTTGAACTCAGCCAATTTTACGCAGATTTTGAGAAATTTGGTAGCGGGAGGCGGACTTGAACCGCCGACCTACGGATTATGAGACCGTCGCTCTAACCACCTGAGCTATCCCGCCAGAGATCGCTGTCTATAGGAATCGAAGGGCGGCGCGTCAAGCGCCACCCGGTGTTATCGGTGCGTTCAGGACGCCTTTATTCGGCGGCGACCGGCTGTAGGCGGGCATCCGCCATCTTCTTGAAGCGCATAAGAGTGAAAATGCCCCAGGGACGCAGCGCCTTGCGCTCCGCGACCGCGAGGTCGTCGCAGACCATGACGCGCGACACGTCGAACACCGACCGCCAGCCGATGATCTCGGCAAACGGCGCCATACGCCGCTCGACCCAGCCGCGCACGCCCTCCGGCTGGCTGAAATGATTGACGAGGAAGACCTCGCCGCCAGGCTTGGTCACGCGGGAGAGCTCGCGCATGACGCGCTCAGGCTCCGGCACGACGGTCATGACGAACATGGCGGTTACGACGTCGAACGAGTTGTTCGGGAAGCGCAGGTCGCCGGCGTCCATCTCGTGCAGGCCGCTGACGTGGTCGAGGTCCTCGTTGGCGACGCGCTCGCGGGCCTTATCCAGCATGTCGGGAGAGAGGTCGATGCCGACGACGTCGAGGTCGCCGCGATAGCCGGCGAGCGAAAGCCCGGTTCCGACGCCGACCTCGAGGACGCGCGCGCCGGGTCCGGCCGCCGCATTGATAACCTCGACGGTATTGCGACGGCTCTCCATGGAGACGCGTCCGAAGGTGTGGTCATAGATTGGCGCCCAACGTCTGTAGGCGACCTTGACGACGTCCTCCTCGATGCGGCCAATGCCGACAATGCGACCGTTGCTCTTTTCGAGGCCCTCAAGACGCAGGCGAGGTCTCATTTCTCTTGCGTGCTCTTCTCTCACTTCAATCGGGCTCCTTATCTCTACCGCTCGCTCCACCGAGGCTTGCTAGCCGCGCATCCAATTCGTGCCTCTCCGCCAAGCTCACACTCTTTGGAGGTGAGGCGGTGGGAGGCGAGGCGCTGGAGGCGAGGCGGATTGCCTTATGGCTTGGCCAATGAAGCCGCCGCCAAGCACACGCGCCTCGGTTGAGCCGTCGGCATACATGACGCACGCCTGACCAGCTGCGACACCATCCTCGCCATCGGCGAGCACGACGTGAACAGCGCCGTCCTCGGCAAGCGATAGTGCCGCGGCTTGCGGCGGCTGCGAGGAGCGGATCCTTGCAAAGACCTCAAGCCTGGCACGGGCGGCCTCTTCAAGATCTCCATCGCCGAGCCAGTTGACGTTTTTAAGGACAAGACTCTTGGTGCGCAAGAACTCCCGGGGTCCGACGACGATCTCGTTTCGTACAGCATCTACGCGAACGACGAAAAGTGCCTCTCCTGTCGCGATTTTCAGGCCGCGGCGTTGGCCAATTGTGTAGTTAATAATTCCGTCATGTTGGCCCATCCGGCGGCCGTCGACGTGGACAATTTCGCCGGGCCTAAGCGCGCCCGGCCGGAGTCGCTCGATGACGTCGCTGTAGCGGCCCTTCTGAACGAAGCAGATATCCTGGCTGTCTGACTTCTCGGCAACGAGCAGGCCGAACTCGCGTGCCAGATTGCGCACGTCGCTTTTCAGCATGCCGCCGAGCGGAAACCAGAGATGGCTCAGCTGCTCTGGCGTCGTTGCAAAAAGGAAATAGCTCTGATCGCGGCTTTCATCGCGCGCGCGATAGAGCTGGGGCCCATGTGGTCCGTCCTTGCGCTGGATGTAGTGGCCTGTCGCGAGGACGTCTGCGCCGAGTTCGCGCGCGGTATCCAGGAGATCGCGAAATTTGATCTTTTGATTGCAGGTGACGCAAGGGATCGGCGTCTCGCCGGAGATGTAGCTTTCTGCGAACGAGCTCATCACAGAGTCGGTGAAGCGCTTCTCGTAGTCGAGAACATAGTGGGGGAAGCCGAGCGTTTCGGCGACGCGGCGGGCGTCCTGCACGTCCTGGCCGGCGCAGCAAGATCCTTTGCGGCCGGTGGCGGCCCCGTTGTCGTAAAGCTGAAGGGTGATGCCGATGACCTCGTGGCCGGCGCGCGCAAGGAGTGCGGCCACGACCGAGCTGTCCACGCCGCCGGACATGGCGACGACGACGCGCTTGGGTCTCTTTTCAGTTCGGGAGGTCACGGGATAAGCCTCGATGCGTCTCAGTTCGTCCAAGTGTTGGTCATTGCCTTCGTGCCAGAATGGGTGCGTTCAGATGCAAGTTGCAACGGACGCGCGCTGAAAAAGCTGACGCGTACGCTTCCCGCGCTACCGGTTCGTGATTTGCGCACCGGGTTCGTGACGTGGTTGCCGTCGTTAACGTCGCCGACGCCGACGCGTTTCGGAGCTGACACTTGTCGGAAAAGCTTGTGCCGGGAAAGCTCGGCACGCGGCGAAAACTCTCAATCGCGGGATAACGCTTGTCGCCAAGAAGTGTGCCGAAAGTGCGGTGCTCTCTCGTCCGAAGCCAGCATGGATCTGCATATTAGTGCGGGCTGCCGCCGTTACGCAAGCGCGCGGGTGAGGAAGCGTTGCTGATGCGAGGCAAAAAGGTCGCGGCCGATCGTTAACCGGCATTCTACGCATCAACCTTACCGCAGCTGCTTGCGTGATTTTGCACGACGTTTTATGGTACGTTTACTCAATGACTTAGGTGCGTTTTAACACAATTAGGTTAGCTTTCGAGGCTGGTCAGCAGCTGTATTGAGTATCATGACCGAACATCAGATGAGAGCGCGTGTGCGCTACGTTATCGGCCCCGATGGGAGTCCGCTGACTGTAGCCGATCTACCACCCCGGGACACGAAGCGCTGGGTCATCCGCCGCAAGGCGGAGGTCGTAGCGGCGGTTCGCGGGGGATTGTTGAGCATCGAGGAGGCTTGTGATCGATACAAGCTGACCGTGGACGAGTTTCTGTCCTGGCAGCGCTCGATCGACAAACATGGCCTTCCCGGGCTTAGGGCGACCCGTATTCAGGACTACCGGGGCTGAGGCGCGCCGGGGCTCACCGTGTGTGGCCCCTGCGTCCTGAGCATCCGCTGTCCCTAGAAGCGGGCGTCATGTGGAGGCGTGGTGCGGGTGCCGCAAGGTGTCCGGCCGACTTCGACCATGGCCGTACCTTAAACGGGTGCGCTGCCCGAGGCGAACAGGGGTGCCCAGTGGGCCTGCCCTAATACCTACGGCCGTTTCTTGCTGGCGGGGGAACGCTCGGTCGCGGAAGTGCGCGATACCGGGCCTTGCGCCTGGTCGGTCGTGGCCTGTCCGGCGGCTGCCCAGCCGCTCGTTACCGGGGCATTGCCGCAACCGCCCTCATCGGCGGACCAGCGCTCGACATCGCCACCGAGTTGGGTCGCGAGCGGCTCGGGGATCTTCATGTTCTCAATCTCCACCTTCGTTCTATTATCCAGGCTAAAGATCTCGATGCGGTAGGCGCGCAGCGCTCGCGGGTCGGGGGCCGATGGGTCCTTCAGAAAGATCTCGATCTCGGATCGACCGCCCTTCGAAGGGGGCTCGGCATTGGCGTGGTAGATGTGTGTCGTTTTGAGCGGGCCGGCCGCTCCGAACCAGCAGGTGAGAACTCCATGTGCAACACGGGTATAAACATCAGTTGGTGTGCCAACGACTTTGTCACCTGAAGGCAAGATCGAGCTGACGGATGCGATGGTGCTGGCGCCAAGCTCGCCCGCCGCTGGCAATCCGGTGATTGGATTTATGCCGTCACTCGAGCAACCCGCGCAAAGCGCAAGTGCGGGAAGAAGCAATTTTCTGGCAGTTTCTCGGATCATGCAACCCGTCCGCCGTGCGAGCTGTCCAGGGGGAGGTGCGCACGCACCGATCCCCTGCATGCGATAAGCATGCAAACCCGGCGAGGGCAAGTCCGGCTTGAGGACTGGATCCGGTAAGCGTTGGGAAAGCCGGCTTCGGAAACAATGGGTCGGGGATAAAAAGCCGCATTCTCGCGAGTAGCAGGGCGCACTCGCTCGTAGGCTGCTAACGGGCCTCGCAGGTAGGCCGCGGCACGGCTGCCGGGCGGCATGCTGCCCGGCGCCGGTTCATCGAAGTGTCGAATCTAGCGAAGTGCGAAGGCGGCGCCGCGATCGGCACGACGGCGCGAGCTGCGATCCATCTGCGGCTCCTCGCTCGTGGCCCGGGCGAGTTGCTGTTTGGCGTCGTCGAAATCTCGCTGGGCGACGTCCAGACGGCCACGCAGCTCGCTGATCGACGAGTGAAGGTTGTCGCGGCGGTGAGCTGCGGATTTGGCGAACGTTGAATAGGCAAAGTGCGATGGGTCCTTGATGCCGGTGCGATCCTCCTCGGCATGGATCTGTCGGTCGAGGTCGCTGGCGATGGCCTCAAACTCACGGATCATATGCTCGAGATCTGAGAGCCTGCGGGCCTTCTCATCCATTTCAAAGCGCTTGAGCTTGAGCGCCGTCTCTCGTGCCTTCATCGTGCGATACCCCTACTCACGAACACACTCTTCGCAACATGACGTCTCAGGCGTTCCTAACAAGAAGCGTGCCAGAAAATAGCACGCCACCGGAGCACTTGCTCGTGCTCAGCGCCGCAAGCCAAAACGCTTGACGGTTAAAGAAGTGCCGATGTCGCCTTCGAGATAGTATGGCATATTACAATTAAGTTGCGGTAAAGCAACGTTGTAGTGCCGTCTTCTCAGTTTTCTTGTCACGTTTCTGGCGTAGTTGTTTTCGAGTCCTAGGGCACGCACGCGAATTCTGTTACCTCTTGATTCGAGAGCTGCTGAGACGGTGGAATCAGGGCGGCACGGGTACTCGTCACGCAACTGCAACATCTCTCAGGGCGGGCGCTCGTTGTAGGTCTCGGTGCAATTGCAAAAGGAGCCGGCGTCCCGGTCTTGCTGGGCGAAGGATCACACGTGCACAAATACAAATGCTAAAGAACTTACGACTGGCGAGTGCGTTCGATTAAAAATTAGGGTTTGTTAACCTCTGATTGGTAGTTTCGTAATAATCATGTAGGCCATTCGGCCTCTATTGTTTGAGGTTTGTTAGAGTTCTCTTCATTTTCGGGGCGGGCGAGCTCTGTAACGGGGCAGGGAAGAGGAATAGAGCATGCGAGTCCTTCTGATCGAGGACGATAGCGCAACGGCGCAAAGCATCGAGCTGATGCTGCAGTCCGAGGGCTTCAATTGTTACACGACTGATCTTGGCGAGGAGGGAGTAGATCTCGGCAAGCTTTATGACTACGACATCATTTTGCTCGACCTTAACTTGCCCGATATGAGCGGGTACGAGGTTCTCAAAATGCTTCGCGTCGCGAAGGTGCAGACGCCCATCCTGATCCTCTCCGGCCTGGCTCAAATCGAGGACAAGGTCCGGGGACTCGGCTTCGGTGCCGATGACTATATGACGAAGCCGTTTCACAAGGATGAACTGGTCGCGCGCATCCATGCCATCGTGCGCCGCTCGAAGGGGCACGCGCAATCGGTTATTGAAACCGGAGACCTGCGCGTCAATCTCGACACCAAGACAGTTGAGGTCAACGGCCAGCGGGTGCATCTTACAGGCAAAGAATACCAGATGCTGGAGCTGCTGTCGCTCCGCAAAGGTACGACGCTCACGAAGGAAATGTTCCTCAACCATCTCTATGGCGGCATGGACGAGCCGGAGCTCAAGATCATCGACGTGTTTATTTGCAAGCTCCGGAAGAAGCTGCAGGCGGCTACTGGCGGTCAACATTATATCGAGACGGTGTGGGGACGCGGCTACGTGCTCCGTGACCCGGGTGATGAAAACATCGCCGCCTAGTCATTTCCACTGCCGCGCCGAAGTTAGGGGGATCCGCATTCGTCGATCCCCCTAAACATTTGGTGGATCGCTGCGCGCCGGTGACGTATCCTTGCCAACGTTCATTTTTCGCCCACATTGTCGCGGCTATGCTTCGTCTTGAGGTCGCACGCCGAGGTTATACCTGTTGCCTTGGAGTAATTGCGTGCGCCGTCCGCAGCGAAAGCTCGTGAAGTGTGGATGCGGAATTTTCTGTGGAGAAGATTTAAGGGGCGTGTTTGACGCAGCCAACTGCCGTAGACTTGTGGGGTGGTGAGGACGGTATGCGTAAAGATACCCTACAGAACACTTGGCTGCGTCGGCGTTCTTCTCGTTCCGGAGACGGCAGCGGCCGTAGAGTCGCGCCGCGGGTGAGGGGGGTCGTTGGCCTGCTGCTCATCGTCACGCCGATCAGTGTCGCGCCAATCAAGTTTCTCGGTTTTTCCTCTGTTGCGGTCGCTAGCAGCTCCAAGAATGACGCGGCTGCTGAAATTCGCAAGGCGCAAGCGGCGCTCGAGCGGGCGCAGCGAGAGATAGCACGAGCACAGAAACAGGCCGAGGACGCGCGTCGGCGGCAGGAGCAGGAAGCCCAATTGCGAGCTGAAGCTGAGCGCCAGCGTCAGATCCAGGAGCAGCAGCGGCAGGCGGAGCAACAGCGGCAGGCGGAGCAACAGCGCGCCGAGGCTGAGCGCCAGCGTCAGATCCAGGAGCAGCAGCGGCAGGCGGAGCAACAGCGGCAAGCAGAGCAGCGGCGCGCCGAGGCCGAGCGCCAGCAGCAGCAGGCGCAGGCGCAGCGGGAGGCCGAACGCCAACAAGCTCAGGCCCAGAAAGACGCCGAGCGCCAACAAGCTCAGGCCCAGAAAGAGGCAGAGCGCCAGCAAGCTCAGGCCCAGAAGGAGGCCGATCGCCAGCAAGCGCTGGCTCAGCGCGAGGCGGAACGTCAAGAAGCAAGGTCACAGAGTCAGGCTGAGCGAGAGCAAAGTCGGCAGGGGCAAGCGCCGGGCCAGCAGCAAGCGCAGGATCAGGCTCCGCCATCGGCCGAGGCGGTGCAAGCGCCGGTGAGTGCGGTCAGCACCGCGGTTCGGTCCGACGGCCAGCGAAACGAGAAGCAGGAGGCATCACGGCAGGCTTCGCAACTGTCGTCGCGCCAGACGGGCGACGCCGCTCGTAACGGCGAGGATGAATCGCAATCATCCTCGAGGGCCACGCGTGAGGGCTCAGCCGCGGCCACGTCCGAGCGAGAGGATGCGGCATCGGGGGACGATGGGCGAGTAGACGCGGGCGCTGCGCAGGGGGCTAGCAGCCGGGCGCCATCGAAAGGAGTGGCTCGATCGGCAACAGCGTCGAACTTGCGTTTCGACGAAGGTGCAAGTCAGGAGCTGGTCGCCGTCAACCTCAATGCGGCGGAGGTCGGCCAGGTCGCCGCGCTCGGCTTTACAGTTGGGCCGGTCACCGTGGCCGGAACAGGGGCTGCGGTGCAGAGATTTCGCGTTCCGCGCGGTACGAGCCGGGACGATGCACGGCGGCTGCTGACGCGGCAGATGCCGCTCACAAAATTCGCGCCCAACCATGTGTATCACATCTTTCAGGGTTCCTTCGGCAAAGAAGGTGACTTGGGGGCCGGTGGGGCGGCTGGTGGCGGCCCGGCGGGGTATGGCGGCGCGCTGATAAAGTGGAATTCCGGCCTTGCGTCCTGCACGAAGAACGTAAAGGTCGGCATCATCGATACGTCGTTCGACACGACGCATCCGGCTTTTCGCCACATGAAAGCGCGCAACGGTGAGTTTCTCGATGGCGAGAAGCCGTCGCCGTATGACTGGCACGGGACGGCCGTGCTGTCTTTGCTGGCCGGGGATCCGAAGAGCAGCACGCCGGGCCTCATTCCTGATGCGACGTTCTTCTTGGCAACGGCTTTTCGTAGCGACGAGAGCGGCAACGCCTCAACCGATAGCGTGAGGCTTCTCGCGGCGCTGAAATGGCTCGAGGAGCTGGATGTCGATTTTGTCAACATGAGCTTCTCTGGGCCGCGCGATGCGTTGTTCGAAGCTGCCATCCAGCGGATGCGCAAGAAGGGCGTCGTGTTCATTGCGGCGGCGGGGAATCTTGGCCCTACCGCTCCGCCGAGCTATCCGGCTGCCTATCCGGAAGTCATTGCGGTAACCGCGGTCGACAGTAATGGCGTGAACTACATGCATGCCAATCGCGGATCGTATATCGACGTTTCAGCGCCGGGAGTGGATGTGCTGGCGGCGCTGCCAGAAGGCAAGCAAGGGGTTCGCACGGGCACGTCATTTGCCACGCCGTTCGTGACGGCTCTCGTGGCGACGCGGAGCGGGGAGCGAAACCTGTCGCGTCGCAAGGCGGATCTGCTGCGCGAATTCAGAATGAAAGATCTCGGCCCACCGGGCCCGGATCCGATATTCGGACAAGGGCTGGCGCTAGCGCCGGCAGACTGCAACTCCGGCGGCGTCGTCGCGTCAGCGCCTTGGGGGCCCGCAATTGTAACACCTGCCCCGGCGGCCATGATGACTTCGACCCGAACATCGGCCGGTGCTTCCGCCGCTACGACGGCGACGGACCGTGCGAGCGCCTTCTCGCCCGCCGTATCGGTGGGCTTTGGCTTCGCGCCTTAGGGTATTTCGTCCTCATAAGGAAAGCAGGAGGTCCGTCCGTAACCCTTTTCTGGCAGCGGGGGCTCCAGGCGCGGACTTCGGAGCGGACCTCCTTTCGACAATCGACCACGAGGGTTCATGGGCGGTTCGTCGAGATCTGACCGCGGCTTCAACGAGCCTCGTGCGGGAAGAGCACGTCTTCACTGCGGGCAGTTCGTACAAGGAGTGGCGACCGTAGGATATCTGCGGTACCGCTCCTCGCGTAGCTTCTAAATCCAAGGGGCGTCGGATGCCGTCAATTTTTCGGCATCCAGCCTTTGGCAATGAGTTTCACTTCGTCGGCCGGCTCGAGGACACTACCTGCCATCATAGCCGCGACGACGGCGTTAACTGCGGCGGTCTGTGGTCCGGACGCTGTCGTGTACGTCGACTTAGCTTGCGGCTTGGTCGGCGGAACCTCAACGTGGGCCGCGATGCGCCATTGCGGTCCTCCAAGCTCACGGCAGGCTACGCCCGCATAAGTCGCACCGCCTACTGTTGTCATCCGGTACTCCCGGCAGTAGCCACCGTCCTCTTTAGCGAAGGTCGCGACGGGGGTGATGCCAGGCGCCGCTGCAACAGTCGAGGACTGCATCTTTTCGAGGGCGTCGGAAAGCGGACCGGAGGCTACGATCACGCCGGCTCCAAAGGATGCGAGCGCTGGGTCGGTATTCGTGCTGGTCAGTTGGGTAGCGCTCCAGGCGATGGCGCTGCCAACGAGCACGGCTGAAAGGGCGAACGCGTGGGACGGCTTCAGCCCGCTTGCGAAGCGCAGTCCGCCGAAAAGCTCGTCGAGCAGGCCGGACCTTAGCGCGGGATTCTTCTTGCCTGCGTAGAGCCTCGCCCGCCGATGCGCCTTGATCGCCGTGAGAAGGCGTTCCGGTACGGGTGCTGAAAGCGCGGCGCCAAAGACGCTCGCGAGGGGGGCTCCTGTCAACCTGAAGGGCTCCAGTCGCGCGGCCAGGTCGAGGTCTTCCGCAAGCATGATCTCGAGGGCCCGCGTCTCCTCCGGAGACAGCTCGCCATCGGCAAATGCCATCAATCTTTCGTCCGAAACAAACGACATTTCAACGCTCCGGTGTAAGGGCGGCGACTGCGACTGATGCGGAGCCCTCGGTAATTGCAGCGTACAGAGCCTGGCGGGCGCGGGCGAGCCGGCTCATAACCGTGCCAATTGGTACTTCAAGGATGCTCGCCGCCTCCTTGTAGGAAAGACCTTCGACGCAGACCATGGCGACAAGAACCTGCTGCTCGGGCGGTAGCCGGCTAATGCCCTCGTTCACTGCTGCGAGCGTCATCCGGCTTTCGGTCACCGTCCGGCCGTCGCTGCCGGTGACGTGCTCCGCCTCCTCCAGCGGCGCCTGGTCGCGGCGCACTTTGCGGGCACGATGCTGATCGAGCCAAAGGTTCTGGGCGATGCGATACATCCAACTATCGAGCTTTGTTCCAGGTTTCCATTGATCTAGGTGCGCGAGTGCGCGCTCGCAGGTGTCCTGTACGAGGTCGTCCGCCTTATCCATGTCGCCGGTCAGTGCGAAAGCGAACCTTCGCAGCCGCGGTAGCAGCTCTATCATTCGCGATTGGGTTTCATCCATCACGGCCCCCTCTCCGCGACTGACACCCCTATAACGGGTGCGTCCGCCCCCTTATTCCTGACGTCGGGCCTTTTTGGGGGCAGCGTACCGGAAAAGCACAGTGCCGGCCTGACGTTGATCAGGGCAGGAGGCGGCCCTCGAGCTGGATGATGCAGCTTTCGACGTTGTGGAGAATTTCGTCGGTTTGCTCGAGCTCGCGCTGCATGGCGTCGACGTCGGGCAGCGGCGCCTTAGACTTGAACACGCTCGAGACGCGACGGAGCGTAGCCAAGAGGCCGCGGCGGCGGGCCTCGCGATCGGCGGCGGCCTCGGCGCGCTCGATAGTGCGACGGGCGGAGGTCTGCTGCTTCAACATGCGGCGCTTGAGGAGGGCGAGCTCCTTCTTCTTGTGCTTCAGCTCTCTGATCGCGCTTTTGGCCTCAGTGGAGGAATGGACCTGCACGAGCACCTCGGTGCCCTCGATTCTCGCAAAGCGCATTTCTCTTAGTTGCATGCTCGTCCCCGTGAGATCCCTCCGGCGGCGGAACCCTACACGGTCAGCCTGCTTTCGTCAGCCACCGGCGGTGAGATGCGACGTCCCGTGCTTCTCTGTAGTTTGCTCGCGTGAAAACCGCTATGGAGTTCGGCCCTTCTAATCCTGGACTGATGACATGACTGACGCTTCCTCGCACACGGGCCTTAAGGCCGCGATCATCCCGGTGACGCCGTTCCAGCAGAATTGCACGCTGCTTTGGGATGAGGAGACGAAGGTGGGTGCCGTGGTCGACCCGGGTGGCGATCTCGACGCCGTTAGAGGCGCCATTGCCGAGCTTGGGATCAGAGTAGAGAAGATCCTGATTACGCATGGGCATATCGACCACGCGGGAGGTGCGGACGAGCTACGGGAAGCACTCGGCGTCAAGATCGAGGGTCCGCATGCCGCGGATCGCCATCTCCTCGAAAACCTCGCCAAGCAGGGCGCGAGCTATGGAATTCCGGCGCGGCCGTTGACGCCGGACCGCTGGCTCGAGGAGGGTGATACCGTGAGCGTCGCCGGGCACATTTTCGAGATCTTGCACTGCCCGGGCCATTCGCCCGGATCGGTGGTGATGGTCAACCGCCAGCAGAAGTTCGCGCTTGTTGGTGACGTGCTGTTTCGAGGATCGATCGGTCGTACCGACTTCCCCTATGGCGATCACGAGGCTCTCATCACCGCGATCAAGACCAAGCTCTTGCCGCTGGGCGACGACTTCGCCTTTATCTGCGGGCATGGGCCCACGAGCACGATCGGCGCCGAGCGGCGCACAAACCCTTATATTGTCTGATCGATGTCTTGGTCTCAGCGCGGGTAGCGAAGCTCGAGGCAGCCAAAAATCCCGCACTCGTTCAGGCGCGTGCCGTAGCCTGTCAATGAGCCCTGGATCTCGAAAATGTCGACCGTTTCGACGCGCAACGTCTCGGCGCAGCTGCGACGGCAATAAACCCAGGTGCCGCGCGGAAGGCGAACCTGGTAACCGGTGCGGGCCAGTCTCACCGGGGCGGTAATGCTGCCGTTGCCGAAGCGGCTTTGGGCCGTGACGTAACCGCCGTCGGGCGCGGCCACGGCAGGCGCTTCCAGGCAAAGCATGCCGGCAAGCCCGAGGAGTGCCGCCACGAGTGGGCGGCTCAGATGTAATCGGCGCATGCGAGATCTCCCAATCGTTGCGCTCGGCAAGCGGTATCCGCCGTTATCGAGCGACACTGTCATTTCGAGACGCCATCTAGGTATCGGCGCCGTCCGGTATCAACCGTTCTTAGCAAAAGAAAGGTTCACGCCTGTGAACCCTGGCCCGCCGGTTGAGATCGAGACCGTCTGCGTGGCGCCGGTCATCGTCACCGACATGGAGCCGGTGATGGCACCGCTGAACTTCAATGTGAACCCGTTGCCGGTGGACTTGCCATTGATCTCGCCGGCCTGGTTGAACTCCCGCTCCTCCCAGGTCCCGGAAATCTGATTGCCTGAGTTGGTCAGGTTCGCGCGCATATTAATTCTGAAGCCAGCGTTGCCGCAGTTGATGGCCATGCCGAGCCCGTTGGCCTTGGCATTGTAGTAGCCCTTGCACTTCAGTCGCTCCGTCGTGCCGTTCTCGAGTCGCACACTTCCCGTGCCGCCCCAAGCGCCCTCGAGCCCTGCGAATGGATTGTCGCCCGCTGTCGCGGCGGTCGACAACATGAGTGGTGCCGAAACGACGGCCGTCCAAAAAGCGGTTCTGATGCCGGTCACGAAAGCCTCCCCAAGACGCAGCTGGCCGTCATACGGCATTCCTTTCAGGCCCGCTAGATCAACATACGTTTAGCAGGCCTGCAGCATTTTACGACAAGCATCAAAGACGCTGTGCTTGTCCGGAGTGGATCTTAGCGCATTTATCGCCTGGAAGGTGTTTCTCAGGTTACAGTCTTTCGCTGTGATGTCGTGAATTTTGGCTCGTTCTCTCGCCTGGATTGGGCCCAGCAGCTTCGTTCCCTCGTGGCTGCTCGCGCGGATGATGTGCCAGCAACTCAACTCGTAGTTCTCGGTTGCAGCTCGTGGCTTCGTGCCAGCGCAGGAGAGCCTTGTCGGATTGCGCCTCGAGGGCTTCGGCATCGGCGCCGGTCTCAGGGGCGCGCCTATGGGCTCTGCTGCATTGCAATATGATGCAGCGAAAATGACGGCCGATGCCGTTATCGTGTTTCTCAGCATAAGCGTTCCCAACTTTCATTGTTACGCTTACGCGCTGCACGACAGAGTGGATCAGGCGGGGCGCGCGCGAGTCGAGGGTGCTCGATGACCCGCTTGCGCGCGCATCTTGTCAGGGTGGCTTACCCGTTCGTCAGGCGGCGATGGAGGCGCGCTGATGCTTGCCCTCCTCAACCTCCTCAATAATCTTTGCGATGAACGCGTCGAGGTCACCAAGGTCACGGCTCGTGACTATGCCTTCGTCTGCCACGGCCGGCTGGTCCAGCCAATTGGCGCCGGCATTGACGAGGTCTGCCTTGATCGACTTGTATGACGTCATCTTGCGGCCGCGCACGGCCTTCGCCTCGACGAGAAGCCACGGAGCGTGGCAAATGGCGGCGAGAGGTTTACCGGAGTTCAAGAAGGTGCGGATCAGCTGCATGGCCTCGGGCTCGACACGCAGGAGGTCAGGATTGATTTGGCCGCCAGGCAAGACGAGCGCGTCGTAGAAGCTCTCCGAGACCTCGGAAAGCTCGGCGTCGACGGGGATCTCCTCACCCCAATCCTTCTCGTGCCAAGCTCGGATCGTTTCCTTGCTCCGCCGCGATTTTGGCGCTGCGACGTGGACGAGGGCTCCTGCCTCACGCAGCCGCGTCAGCGGTAGCTGGATTTCGGACTGCTCGACCCCATCGGTTGCCAGGATGAGGATCTTTGCGTTCTTGATCTTCGGCATTGGGCTCCTCCATATCTGCACGAGGAGTAACCAGGGCGGCGCTGCCAGGTTCCCAAGCTGCCGGGTTCCCAAGCTGCGCCTTACCAGAACGAAGCAGCCGCGGCGAACCGCGGCTGCACGTAGCTGAGCCCGAAGGTGCTCAAGCTCAAAATCTTCTAGACGCAGCCGTGCGCGATGACGCAACGACGGAACCGCCAGGTGCCCCAGCCCCAACGATCGGCGCACTCATGGCGCCAAGCTTGGCAACGACCACCATGACGGTGCCCGACCAGCTCGATCGTCGACCGTTCAGTCGAGACGTGTGCCTTGGTTGATGCGAAGACATTGGCGCTGGCGGGGCTGGCGAACGCGACTCCGGTCGCGAGGGCGGCTGCAATTACAAGAAACTTGGGCTGCATGAGTAACTCCTCTTCTCTTTCAAGGTGGCTGGTGGGCCGGACGTACTGGCGTAGCGTGGCCAGATGAGGGCAAACTAGTCACCTTACGTTGAACCGATACTGAATGTTGCTTTCATCGTACGTTCAGAAAGAGAGCCGAAGAGACGTTCTAATTCGCTGGCCGGGTCTTGACATTGATCAGCGACGGCTCGGCATGTTTGGCTGCGCCCCCCTCCCCCGCGCCATTCACACTAGTGTTCCGGTTCCGACATTTGCTTCCCTCTGCGGCGCGGTTCGGAGCAAATGTCGGAACCATGAGGAACACCAGCAACTCTATGAGTCTCGTGTAGCTTCTGCATCTGACGTTTGGTTTCGCGACCAGCCGCGAGCGGGGACCAAACGTCAGATGCGCTACACGAGCTTATCAAGTATTTTCCCGATCTCGGCGGCGGTGAAGGCGCGCAGGGTTTGAGTGCGGACGTAGCCGCGTGAGGACACGCTCATCGACAGGGCGACGGCGCTTTCGTCATTAGGTGCTTCGCAAATGGCGATGACGTCGGATGGGCCGAGCGTCCAGTACATGTCCTTGATCTTGACGCCGGCCTTATTCGCCATCTCCATGAACTTGTCGGAGCGGCCGACTGTGTCCTTGACGTCGTGGGCGCCTTTGTCAGTAAAGCTTGCGATAACAACATACGTTGCCATGGGAGCCTCCAGCTCTTGATCAGCTTGATGCGCTCCGTCCCGTCCAACGGTTGCTACTTTACTCCTCGCTGCGCGTGATGGGTAGGCGATTAGCGACTGGGATCGCGGTCGGCGGGAGCGGCCGAGCTGCCGGGCGGCACACCGTGCAGATACGTCATCGTCAGGTAGGCGCCGATCCAGGAGCCGAGGGCGGCGAACAGCACGTAGACCCAATTGTTGGTATACGAAATGACTGCGAACGACGAGAGCACGTACCAGACGCTGCTCCAGTTCGCTGCTGGAATGCGGCGGCGGGCGATGACGGCGGACGTGAACATGACGTAGACCGCGTCTGTGGCAGCGGTTGCTGCGAGAACGCCCGCGGCGACCAAGGGGTCGATCCCAAACACGTCGATGCCAATCACCATGACGGCCTCGCTTGGCGCGCTATGATCCGTTGCGCGCTTTGATCGGCGAAAGCTTAGTCCTGCAGCGCGAGACTGCAAATGGCTGCGCCAAACACGGCTAATTGTAATCCGTATTCGGAAATAGCGGGCGCCGCGTCGTACCGGCCGGACTACGTCTTGATGCCCGGCTTATGGTATCCGGCCGGTATTACTCTTTTGCTCGCGCGCGGCCGCCCCACCAACCCCGCGCGCGAATACCAACCGAACTGCGTCAAGACTTCGTTGGGTTGGTCTCAGACGTCGACCGTAGTTGCCTGCGTGTCAGGCAGAGGACGCGGGCGGCCGTCGGCGTCGAGAGCGACGAAGGTGAAGATTGCGTGCGTGACGCAGGTGCGCTCATCGCCGTCGCGCGGGCGTCGCCAGGCAGAGACTTCGAAACGCATCGAGCTATTGCCTCGCCGTACGAGCTCTGCCCAGACCGTGACCTCATCGCCGACGCGAATGGGCGAAAGAAACGTCATTGCTTCGACGGCGACTGTCGCGCAGCGGCCGCGGGCAACCTTGGCGGCTGCATTGCCAGCGGCGAGATCCATCTGGCACATGATCCAGCCGCCGAAGATGTCGCCCGACGGGTTAGTGTCGGCGGGCATGGCAATGGTGCGGATCGCGGGCTCTGAGGTGGGCGCGGGGCGGGTCATTTTGTGTACACGCGGGCTAGAATGATTACTTCGACCTGAAGCTTTACAGGCGTAAGAGCAAGTGAATTGGCGCCGGTTCACGGCGTAGAGCAGCAAAAATTGTCAGTTGCCTGGTCTTCCGGTTTTACGGGAGCGGCCTTTGCGGCCCTTCTTCTCGGGGTCGCTCTCGATCTCAATGGTCTTGGTCGGGAGCAGTGTCGGCTTCTGCGGCAGCGGTCCTGCACCCTTCTTCACCGGCAACGACGCGTGCGGGCCCATCTCGTCGAGCGTCGGCTTGTGCGGTCCACGGATGTTCTCCCCGAACGCCCCGGCTTTGGTGCGCGGGTCGACGTCGTTTCCGCTCACGGGCCTGATCGGTGCTGGCGCGCCTGGCTCTCCGCGAGGGCGGGCCTCGGGCCCGGCGGCCGCTTGGCCGCTTGCCGCTTCGCGGCGCGGCAGTGGGCGATCCGTTCCCGGCCCCATGTCGTCGAGCGAGGGCTTTTTGATGCGCGTGGTGGACTGGGCATACGTCGGCTGCACGGGCTCGTAGGCGTCGGAGATGCGCGATGCGCCTTCGGGCGGAGCAAGCGACTGCGCCTCGCCCTTACCATCACCCCGCTTGCGGGGCGAGGGGGAACCGGTGGGCATGTTGGCCTTGGCGCCGTATTTGCGGTCGCCGTCGAAGCGGCCGGCTTTGTCCTCGACGGAGGATTGGCGGGCGAGGGGATCGTCGGCGATGGCGAGCTCGGTGTCGCGCAGACGCTTGATCTCGTCGCGGAGGCGCGCGGCCGTTTCGAACTCGAGGTCGGCTGCGGCATCGCGCATGCGGCGCTCGAGGCTCTCGATCACGGTTGCGAGGTTATGGCCGATCGCTGGTGCGTCTGCGAGGCCGGTGTCCACCGTGACGTGGTCCTGCTCGTAGACGGAGGACATGACGTCGGAGATGTTGCGTTTGATGCTTTCGGGCGTGATGCCGTGCTCGACGTTGTAGGCGGTTTGCTTCTCGCGGCGCCGGTCGGTCTCGGCGATGGCGCGCTCCATGGAGCCGGTGATCTTGTCGGCGTAGAGGATCACGCGGCCGTCGACGTTGCGAGCGGCACGGCCGATGGTCTGGATCAGCGACGTCTCCGAGCGCAAGAAGCCTTCCTTGTCCGCGTCCAGGATGGCGACCAGCGCGCACTCGGGGATGTCGAGGCCCTCACGCAGGAGGTTGATGCCGATCAGCGCGTCGAAGGCGCCGAGCCGCAGATCGCGAATGATCTCGATGCGCTCC
This sequence comes from Hyphomicrobium sp., assembly GCA_041659825.1. GTDB lineage: Bacteria > Pseudomonadota > Alphaproteobacteria > Rhizobiales > Hyphomicrobiaceae > Hyphomicrobium_C. The sequence goes on along the minus strand of JBAZXL010000010.1, from coordinate 97,610 downwards.
AGCGTTTCAATATCCGAGTGCATGTAGCGGACGCGGATGCCCGCCTCGTGCATGTACTCGGTGAGATCTTCGGCCATGCGCTTCGTAAGCACCGTGATGAGCGAGCGATAGCCTCGCCGTGCGACCTGGCGCACCTCGTCCAAGAGATCGTCGACCTGGTTTTTTGCGGCGCGGATGATGACAGGTGGATCGATGAGGCCGGTCGGGCGAATGACCTGCTCGGCGAAGCTGCCGCCGGTCTGCTCAAGCTCCCAGCCGCTGGGGGTGGCCGATACGGCGACCGTTTGCGGGCGCATGGCGTCCCATTCCTCGAAACGGAGCGGGCGATTGTCCATGCAGGACGGCAGGCGGAAGCCGTACTCGGCGAGCGTGCATTTGCGCCGGTAGTCACCGCGGAACATGCCGCCGATCTGCGGCACGGTGACGTGACTTTCGTCGATAAAAACGAGCGCATTGTCGGGCAAATACTCAAACAGCGTCGGCGGCGGATCGCCGGGGTTTCGGCCGGTCAGGTACCGCGAATAGTTCTCGATGCCGGCGCAGCTGCCGGTGGCCTCCATCATCTCCATGTCGAAGACGGTGCGCTGCTCGAGCCGTTGCGCCTCGAGGAGCTTGCCAGTGTCGTAGAGCTCGTTGAGGCGCTGCTTCAGCTCTGCCTTGATGCTCTTCATGGCCTGCTGCAGCGTCGGCTTCGGCGTTACGTAGTGCGAGTTGGCGTAGATCTTCACGAGCGCGAGGTCGTCGGTTTTCTGGCCCGTGAGCGGGTCGAACTCGGTGATGCTCTCGATCTCGTCGCCGAAGGTCGAGATGCGCCAGGCGCGATCCTCGTAGTGAGCCGGGAAGACCTCGATCGTGTCGCCGCGGACGCGGAAATTGCCGCGCACGAAGGCCACATCATTGCGGCGGTATTGCAGGGCAACGAGATCGGCGAGGAGCTGGTCGCGGGACAGGCGCTCGCCGACCTTCACCGCGAAGGTCATGGCGGTGTAGGTTTCGACCGAGCCGATACCGTAGATGCATGAGACCGAGGCGACGATGATGACGTCGTCGCGCTCGAGCAGCGCACGCGTGGCGGCATGGCGCATGCGGTCGATCTGCTCGTTGATGTCGGCTTCTTTCTCGATGTAGGTGTCGGTGCGCGGGACGTAGGCCTCCGGCTGGTAGTAGTCGTAGTAGGAGACGAAGTACTCGACCGCGTTGTCGGGGAAGAAGCTCTTGAACTCGCCGTAGAGCTGGGCGGCGAGCGTCTTGTTCGGCGCGAGAATGAGTGCGGGGCGCTGGGTTGCGGCGATGACCTGCGCCATCGTGAACGTCTTGCCCGAGCCGGTGACGCCAAGCAGAACCTGCGTGCGGTCGCCGTCGCCGATGCTCGAGACGAGGTCGGCGATGGCTTGCGGCTGGTCGCCTTTCGGCTCGAAGGGCGAGGACAGATTGAAGGTGTGACCGCCTTCGCTCTTCTCTGGCCGGTCGGGGCGATGCGGCATGAACATCGGCATGCTGCCGGAGACGAGCGGGTGACTGGCCAGCATGGGCTGGCGGGCGAGGATCTCCTTCGCCTTGTCGGTGCGCTCGTTTGGCCGTGTCAGCATGGCGTTGAGGCTGTCGCCTAGGCTTTCGCCCATGGCGGCGCGCGGCGGCAGCGGACCTTGCTGGCGAAGCGCCGGGAGGGTGCTCTTGGCGTCGCTTCCGGCGTTGAGGCGGGCCTGCTCGGCAAAATAAGCGGGCGCGAATTCTCCGAGCGGGCCCGAGGCCGTAAACGAAGACTGCGGAGCCTCGCCGAAGCCGGGTGTGCCGGCGGCGGTCTCGACCGGCGGCGGGGTTGGCTTGCCAGAGCGTCCCCTTGAGGGTCGCGGCGCGTTGGGGGCATTTGCGGATTTCGGGGTGCGGGCCATGGGAGGAAATATGGACCGAGGAGGGCCCCGGCTCAAGCGCCTCACGTTTGGGACACGGCCTGGGGGCTATTCCGCTCCGTCATCCTGGCCGAAGCGAGGCTCCTACGCTGAGCGAGCGCCGGGAGTCAGCACTTAGAGTGCGAAGTGCGAAAGATCTTCTGAGCGTTGGACACTCACTTAAGCTGTGGATCGGAGTGTATTGCCACTCGTGTATCCGAGGCGACTCAAGAGATATCGATGTAAGTGCGCGCGTTCCAGAGTCGGGGGCAGAACGTGCTCGCTTACCTCATCATCCTTGGAGCGGCGCTGAGCGGCTACGCGGGCGTTGCTCCGTGGGCTATCGGTGCGGCCACGATCGGGCTTGCTTCGCTTTCGTATGCGGAACGGCATATTCTCTACGCGCGCGCGTACGATCGGGGGCTCAGTAATCTCGCGGAGAGCACGATGCTGAGCAGCGTGTGGAACGCTTTTTGTGCGACGGGCGCGGCTTATGGATTTGGGATGGTGCTACGGTCTATCTCTCCTGTTTAGGAGGAAGTCTACGGTCGCAAAGCGCTTACTCTATTCAATCCGGCTACGGCCGCTGAATAGAGTACGTCACTCGCCGTTTTCCGGTTTGAAATCGTCTTGATCCACTGAATCGCTCGTCCAAATGGGAACATTGGCGCCACGCTCTTCTTGAGAAGCTCGTAAGAGACTTCTGCATCATTCAGGTTTTGCGCCGCAATTTCAGTGTGGCCACGCGAAAAGCGCACTGTCGCTGAGAACTCATTTATCTGTGCCTGATCCAATAAATCTTGCGCTGCATGCGGTACATGGGCGCCAAATGCGTTCACGGCTGATGAGAGCAATTCTAAGACACGGTTCCCGTTCCCGCCAATGATCACTGCTTGGCACTTCCAAGCTCGGGCGCGTCGAAGATCGCGTTGCTTCGATTGTCCGCTTCGCTCTGTTGCTGCCAAAATCGATTCAAATATCACGTCCGCTTTGTCGACTTCCCCGATTTTTAGCAGTTGATAAGCTTTTAACTCCAGAGCATCGAGGTCGCCCTCGTCACCTGCCAGTCGGATTGCCATGTCATAGTGGTGGAGGGCCCGTTGAGCGAACTTTCGCCGTGCTCCTTCGTCAGACGAAATGTCGGCGCGAGACGTCTCGATTGCCCCACGCAGCAAGAATGCATTTGCGAGTTCGCGCTCGACCTGAGACTGAACACCACGGTGGACTTGGCGTTGGCTCTGCAGCTGGATTATGGACTTTTGAAGTGCGCGCCCCCCTGCCCAGTTCTGAAATACTGGCAGGGCGAATGGAATGAGGCCACGACCCACCAATGTTTGCCCCAGAGCTCCGTTTGACATGGTTGGGGCTTCCGTTGTCGTGCCTACACTGGGTCTCAGCACATTGCTGAAAAGATCAGCTCGTGTCTGTCCCAAACGTGCTTTTTCACGCTTAAGCATCTCTTCTAGGCGACGGAAAAGCACTTTCTCACGATACTTCCACCAGCGCACAAGCGCGAAGACAAAGCTGCCGGCCGCGATCAGATTTTGCAGATGTTGCTTGAGTAGTTCGACGACCCAATTGAGAGACTGCAAGGTTCCCTCTACTGCGGGCCTAATTTTTAGGAGCAGCCCATTAATGATCTGCCACGCGTCGAGGACCTCACACCCCGTCGCACCGAGTCCGCACTCCATACCCACGCCCCCCGACGCACACTTTCTTAACCCTTAATTTACTATGCGATGACAACCGCAAGATGTACAGCCGTCTGCGCAATTTTTTCGCCTTGTGCTGGGCGGCGTTGCTGAAACTCTTCTTCCCTTCTTTCGGAACCGCTAAGCTTGATGCGGCGCTGATGGGAGAGGCGCAGGCGAAGGAGCACACTCATGACCACCACGCGGGTTGCGTTCGTGTCGGGCGCGAACAAAGGCATCGGGCTCGAGATCGTGCGGCAGCTGGCGCGGCTCGGGGTTCTCGCCGTGATCGGCGCGCGCGATGTGGAGGCTGGTCTCGCCGCGGCTGAAACGCTGAAGAGCGAGGGGCTCGAGGTGCCGGTTGTGGCCTTTGATGCCGGCAGCGAGACGAGTGCAGCGACCGCAATCGCAGACGTGCAGCGCCTTTACGGCCGCTGCGATGTTCTCGTCAACAATGCGGGTATCCTGATCGATGCTCCCGGTGGCATCAAGGCGAGCCTGTTCGATCTTAAAAGCGAGACGGCTCGGCAAACCTTCGAGACCAATGTGTTCGGGCCACTGCGATTGATCCAGGCGGCCGTGCCGCTGATGCGGGCAGAAAGGTATGGCCGCATCGTCAACGTCTCTTCGGGCGCGGGGCAGCTTGCCGAGATGGGACACGGCTATCCGGCCTATCGCATGTCCAAGACGGCGCTCAACGCGCTGACGCGGATCGCCGCGTCGGAGTTCGGCGGCGGCAACATCAAGGTCAACGCCTGCTGTCCGGGATGGGTGCGGACGGACATGGGCGGAGCAAATGCCGAGCGGAGCGTCGCCGAGGGCGCTGACACGCCCGTCTGGCTTGCGATGCTGCCGGACGATGGTCCGACCGGCGGCTTCTTCCGCGAGCGCAAGCCGATCGCTTGGTGAGAGCTTTCGTGTGTGAGATTTTTTGCCTCAGGGTTTCCTGAACTACGCTCTCGATGAAAGCGCGAGCGTTTTCATCTCGAACGATCCGGTCTCTCGAGCGACCAGGACCCTCGGCGCTTAGAGACCGCGCACGAGGTTGCCGACCATCAGCGTGAAGTAGGCGGTGATGGAGAGCCAGAATTCCTGGTGCGGCAGGTAGCGCGGCACCGGGATGAAGCCCAGCTTGGTGATGAGGGCCAGCAGCGCCAGGACGAACGAGATCAGGAAGATCACGATGGTCGGGGGATTGAGCCTCATGCCGTGAACTCCTGCTAACCAATTGTGCGCGAGCGTAGCTGGGCGGCATAATAGGCGCACAGACGGGCTTCGCAACAGGGATCAAGAGGGCAGCTCAAGACTTCACGCGCCGCGTGCTCGCAGAGGCACGATCGGTGACGCGCAAGTTGCGCATTGGGCCGAATGGCAAAGGACGAAATCTAGAGTGCGCGGGCCGTCTTGGTACCAGACTTGGCGCTTTTCTCAATCACGGTTGTGAAGGTGATGAGCGGCGATGACGCGCTGGCGCTGTCACGGGCCATGATCTCAAGGGTCGCGGGGTTGCCATGGTCCGCCGGGGTTTGCTTGACGGAGACGACCTCAAGCACACGCTGGCCGCTGCCAGAGCCGATCGTGATGCGCTCGCCAGGAGCAAGGGCGAACGGAGTGGCCTGTCCGGGCCATGCCGCCGGCTCGAGCGCTATGCCCTCCGCCATGCGCCGCTTCTCAGCGAGCCAGAACTCTTCGGTTCCCGAGATCAGGGCACCCGACCGCGACGGCGCATCGGCCGGACGACTTGCCTCGAGGGCGGCTGAGAAGCTTCTCGCCACGACGGCCTCGGGGTTTGCGGAGGCAATCGTGAAGCCGGTCATCGCGAGCGCAGCGAAAAGGCCCGTGATGGCAACGGATCTAGCAACCGACCGGGCACTTGAGCGAACTTGAGATGCGAGCTTCATAGGTTCAGCCTCTGAGGGTCCCTAACTCGACTTTGGCAGTTTTACTACAGCGACTATACCGCTCGATTCCGGCGGAGGCGAGCCCGAGTTTGCGCTCTGCTCGCCCTGGTTGAATCATGTGTACAATATCGCCCGCTCTCAATGCCTACGATTGGTCAGTCGTTCCAGACTTTACGTTCCGACGCTGGGCGACCCGGCGAGGGACACTATAGGTGCGGATGAGATGACGGACGAAGGCGGAATTGAATGAGACGACTGCCCCGAATGCAAGTGCGACAAGCAACACTCCGGGCTGGTGATCGGGGCGGGGGGTGGTCGAGGCCAAGCTGTTTGCGGATACTGTCGTATCCCCGCAGGACAGGGCGAAAATCAGGACAAACGCTGCGAGGCCCGCGAGGGCATCGGGGAGAAACTTGCTCACGCGAAGAGCGGGGCGGCGCGAAGCAGGGCTGGCGGGCGTAACTGGGGTCGTATTCATCAGTGCTCCTTCCTGGCGAAGTTGGTCCAGGCGACTCGTGCCGTCGTGATCAGTTGTGAGCACATCGCTTCGGTGTGGCGCGGATTTGCTCGGATTGTGGCAAAGAGACGCTTTTTATCGCAGAGACAGGCGTTTGACGGGTGTCTGTGCCTGCTCGGGCACGTGCGGCGCGCAAAAGCCCAATGGCATGGGCCTTCGTAGTATTGACTTCTGTCTCTCGAGGGGTAGCGTCCGCGCCGCTCATCGCTATTGTCCTCTCGATCGCGGAGTCGAGCAGCCTTGACGTCGGTCAAGCGCCCGGCTGGTGACAACGTCTAGCTCGATGATGTTTTTAGCTCGATGATCTGGCTCCTGCTCTCGTGCAGAGCCTCCACTTAACGCGCTCGATGCGCATCCTTTGCAGAAACGAAAGTATGCCGCCAATGGGCTTCTTTGCCGAAAGTTTGAACCGCATCCAACCGTCCGCCACCATCGCCGTGTCGATGAAGGCGCGGCAGCTCAAGGCGCAGGGCCGCGACATCATCTCGTTGTCGGCCGGCGAGCCGGATTTCGATACGCCGGAAAACATCAAGCTCGCCGCGATCAAGGCCTTGCAGGACGGGCGCACCAAATATACCGACGTCGACGGCATTCCTGAGCTCAAGCAAGCCATCGTCGCCAAGTTCAAGCGCGACAACAAGCTCGACTACAAGACGAGCCAGGTGTCGGTCGGAACGGGCGGTAAGCAGGTGCTCTATAATGCGCTGCTCGCGACGCTGAACCCCGGCGACGAAGTCGTCATACCGGCTCCGTGCTGGGTGTCTTACGCCGACATCGTGCTGCTCGGCGGGGGGACGCCGGTTTTTGCCCAGACGAAGATCGAGGACGGCTACCGCTTGCAAGCGGAGGTCCTCGATCGGGCGATCACGCCGAAGACCAAGTGGTTCATCTTCAATGCTCCGTCGAACCCGACGGGTGCTGCCTACTCGCGTGTGGCACTCAAGGCGCTCACCGACGTCCTCATGCTGCCGAAGAACCAGCATGTGTGGGTGCTGACCGACGACATGTACGAGCACTTGCTCTATGACGATTTGCAGTTCTGCACGCCGGCCGAGGTCGAGCCGGGCCTCTATGACCGCACGCTGACCATGAACGGCCTTTCCAAGGCCTATTGCATGACAGGATGGCGGCTTGGCTATGCGGCGGGGCCGGAGCCGCTCATCAAGGCGATGTGCAAGCTGCAGTCGCAGTCGACGTCGAACCCGACGTCGATCACGCAGTGGGCCGGTGTGGAAGCGCTGAATGGTCCGCAGGACTTCATCGCCCTGAACAATAAGGTGTTCGTCGAGCGGCGCGATCTCGTCGTCGGCATGCTCAATCAGGCGAAGGGCTTGAGCTGCCCGAAGCCGGAAGGAGCCTTTTACGTTTATCCGAGTTGTGCGGGCGCGATCGGCAAGACGACGCCGAAAGGTGTCCAGATCGCCACCGACGAGGATTTCGTGACAGCGCTGCTCGAGGAAGAAGGCGTGGCAGTCGTGCACGGCGCGGCCTTCGCCGGCTCGCCTGCATTCCGCATCTCGTACGCAACGTCGACCTCGGCGCTCTCCGAAGCGTGTACGCGGATCCAGCGCTTCTGCGGAAATCTTCGCTGAATTGGGCAACTCGGCTTCGCTCGGGCCGAAAAGCGGCGGCGCAAATAGGTTTGCCGGGACGGTGGCACGCGCCGTCCCGGATTTCTTTTATTCGAACAAGGCCCGAGTTTTTCCACGCAATTCACACGCCAAGGTGTGACGCTTCTGTGGATCGACGCCTCCCGCCGCAAGACGAGCGGCAAAAAAAGACGATATACAAATGCGGGCCGGTGATCGGATGATCATGGTCCGCAGGATGGACCCAAATAGTGGGTTCACATGGTGGGCCTGCTGCGAAGCCGGGCTATCTGGCGGGAGGCGTCTCGCTTCGTGTTGGATCGTTTTCAACGCAAACCACAAAAAAGCTTAGAATCAGTTCATTGTTTGCAAGTCGTCAAATGCGACTGCATCGTTTGAGACTTCAAGACCAGCCACTCGTGTCGCGTATTTGGGGCTAGCGCCCCGGCAGGACTAAGAAGCGATACGGAGTTATTATGTTGCGCAACGGACAGCTCGCCCCGCCAGTGGTCTATCTTCTGGCCGATAACCTTGATACCGCCCTTGCAGCCGGCGAGGATTTGCAGAATTTCAGCCTAAGCTGGCAGTCTGGGGACGCCAGGCTTGGTGAGGACCTTGCGGCCTGCCGGGCCGAGGAGCGCGAGGCGATCGAAGCGGCCCGCGCGCTCGAGATGGTTCTCGTCGCGCGTGTTCTGAAATCTCGGGAAAGTGCCGCCGAGCTTGCTAAGAGCGAACCGCATCTGAGGCCCATTGCGAAGCTCTATACAGCGGGCACGGCCTTGCTCGCCGACGCCATTGGTGAGCTTGGCGACGATACGAAACAGATCTTCGATAGCGGCGATGGCAAGACGGCCTACCTGCGGTCACGCGGTCTAATTGCCGAGGACGCTGCGGCTCCTGCCGAAGCCGAGGCGCTGGCTGTGACTGATGCATTCCTGGTTTGTGGTCGCGTGCCGCTGGGTGCGCTGATGGATCTCGTCTCTACCGTTCTCGACACACTCGAGACGCACTACTCGCTTTATGGGGACGCGGGCGATGAGGTTTCGTCTCGCAGTGTTCTGCCGGCGACCGCGAACGACGGAACAATCGAGGTAAGCGTCTAAGGTGCGTTTGCTGCTCTTTGAGACGCAGTCCTCAGGCGCAAACGTGCTGCACGCGTCTATTTGAGGGCCTCTGAACTATCGAGCCTACCTCTGGTCTGCATGAAAGGCCCTCCACCGGTTTTACGGGGGAGGGCCTTTGCACGTGGCGCTCGTGAGCAAGACTTGTTAGCTGGTCCTGCGGGATGAACGGCCAGCAATTGCTTGGCGCTGCTGAGCCCGGCTCACGTAACGCTCCGAGCCAACCACGGTATGCCGGGAAAACACCGAGAAATCGTTCGGTCCGTCGCTTGTAATTGGTTGCACCTTGGTTGCACGCCGAGACTGAAGGTTGGCCACAACCTTTCTGTTTCTGCGGACATCCTGCTTCGGTTTGGCTGCGGTGACGCGCACCCTGGCCGTACGTGTCCGATCAGCGTTTCTGACCTCAGCCGTCACCGTGCGCGCCACTCTGCGCTGCCCGCTCGAGGCCTTGGTGGCCGTGGTGTCGATGCCGAAGATCGCGTCCGTCACCTGGATGATCTCGCTGATCACAGGTAAGCCAAGGGACGCCGTTGCGGTTCGCACGGGCGCACTCTTTTTCTGCTTCGCTAGCTGAGGGGCTGGTGCCTCGTTCGCCTTAGCCAGCATGACGGCGCGGCTCGATCCGACGAGCTCGTCGCGGGCGGCGGCGATCGTCTCGCGCGGGATCGGTTGTTGAACGACGGTCGACAAGGCCTCCAACGCCGCGACCGATGCAGTTGCGGTCGTTGCCTCCTCGATCGACGCATAGCGGCCGATATAGCCGGGGACCGGCTCGTAGTGCCGGCCCTTGCTGTAGGTCGCCTCTTCGGAATTCGGGGCGTCGAGGACGCGCACTTTGAGGTTTGCTACTCCATTGAAGCCGAGGCGCTCGGCTGCGGCGCGCGAGACATCGAGCTTGCGATCGCCCCAATAAGGTCCCGCATTGTTTACCCGCAGGACCAGGGCTTCTTTGGTGACCGGTGACCAGACCAGAAGCTTCGTCCCGTCGGGATAGATCGGGCTCGCAGCATTGTTGGGCTCGTCCGGGCTGAAGACCTCGCCGGAGGAGGTCAGGCCGCAGGGATTGTAGCGATCGTTCTTGCAGGAATCGTAAAACGACGCGGCGAGCGTTGTCTCCGAGCCGATCAGCTTCTCGGTCTCGGCGATAGACTTCACGCGATGGCACGTGCCGTAAAAGCAGTATGTGCTCCCTGGTGTCTTTGCCTCGGCGACGGGGCCGGGAAGGAGGATGCAGGCGGGGAGTAAAGCCGAAATGGACAGTGCAAGGCTTTGAAGCGTTGAGCGCTTCGCCTCGCGGCCACAAAGGACTCCCGTCCTGCTCGAAGGGTTTGGCATCGAACAGCTCCAGTTAGTTGCAACTATGCGAGAAAGACGGCTCCCCCGAGCCGTTAACCCTCAACGCGGCGCGAAGAGAGCAGGTGCAACGCGGCAGGACGAGGTCGAAATCTGGGCTATGGTTAATTTTGAATGAGGTTCAGAAGCCGACTACGCCAGAGTGAGGCCACGTGTTGTGAGCTTAATCTTCAACTCGTGGTGGGCGCGGTCGAGGGTCTCGCCGTTCTTGCTGCGTAGCACCAGCTCGGTGCGATAACGCCCGTCAACAAAGGCCGGATAGCTTCCCATCGCAACGTCGGGATAGGCCTTCTGATGCTCGGCGAAGAGCTCGGCGATTTCCGATTCCGGCAACCACAGCACAATCGAAACGGTGTTCATTATTCGGCCCGTTCTGAGCTGTTGTGTCGCAGCAGAGAGCATGGCCTGCATGATCGACGGTACGCCCGCCATGACGATCAGGTTGCCAATTTTGAACCCTGGCGCGCCCGAGGCCGGCGTTACGATCAACTCCGAGCCGATCGGCATGCGCGCCATTCTGAGCCGTGTTGGCGTGAGCTCGATGCCGCGGGCGTCATAGGCTGATCGCATTAGGGCTACGGCACTTTGGTTTTCCTCGATCGGAAGCGCTAGGGCCTTGCCGATGCAGTCGACCGTAATGTCGTCGTGGGTCGGACCGATACCGCCGGTGGTGAAGACGTACGTGTAGTGGTGGCGGAGAGCGTTCACCGCTTCGACGATGGCGGACACGTCATCGCCGACGATGCGAACCTCTTTGAGATCGATGCCGATCTCGGTCAGCCGGTCGGCGATTACGCCGATGTTCTTGTCCTTCGTGCGGCCAGAGAGGATCTCGTCGCCTATGACGAGAACGGCCGCGGTTATGCTCGTCTCCTCAGACACGATAAGCTCCTTCTGCTCCGGAATGGCGGGCTCGCCTCTACGTCGGATCTACCACCAAGCATCCCGCGACTGGTGCCAATTTCGCATTGCGGCTCTCCGACGCCGCCTCTAAACGGGGTGACATGAGATTTCCATCAAATTTGATCCGCGGCCGGCTCCTCAAGCGCTACAAGCGGTTTCTTGCCGACATTGCGCTCGAGGATGGGCGCGTGATCACCGCGACCTGCCCCAATACCGGCTCGATGCTGGGGCTCACCGAGCCCGGTGCTTTCGTGTGGGTCTCCGAGAGCGATAGTCCGACACGGAAATACGCCCACACGTGGGAGATGGTGGAAGCGGATCTCGGGGCGGGACCCGTGCTCGTCGGGATCAACACCAATCATCCCAACCGATTGGTAGCAGAAGCTATCCAAACGGGGCTTATCCCGGAGCTTGGCGGCTATGCAACCTTGCGGCGCGAGGTGAAGTACGGCATTTCCAGCCGTATCGACATCCTGCTCGAGGATTCCAAGAAGGGGCTGACCTACGTTGAGATCAAAAATGTGCACCTGTCTCGCGTCGCGGGGCTGGCGGAGTTTCCGGATTCGGTGACGGAGCGGGGCGCCAAGCATCTTGCCGAACTCAGCGCCATGGTTGCTGCCGGGCATCGGGCGGTGATGCTCTATCTGATTCAGCGGGCGGATGCGGACCGTTTTGATCTCGCTGGTGATATCGACCCGGTCTACGCCCGTGCCTTCGACGCGGCGCGGGCGGCCGGGATCGAGGCGCTGGCCTATACGTGCGTGCTGACGCCGCTCGAGGTCAGTCTCGGCCGGCCGGTGCCGGTTCTGCGCCAAGCGGGCCTATGAAGTCCGCCTTGGCGCGCGGCTATCCGTCAGCGCGATGAAACCCAAACGTGCGTCCCTCCGTAGACTAAGCCGAGTGCGAGCTGCGCGGCCTTGCAAACGCGCGCCGTCGATATCCTAAGCAGGAGGACGAGACATGTTAACCCGCCGCGCGTTTCATATCGTAGGGCTCGGCTTCGCATCGCTTGCTGCGACGCGTTCGGCCCAGGCTGGGGAGAGCCAGGAGTTCGAGATCATGAAGAGCGATGAGGACTGGAAAAAACTGCTCACCCGGGCACAGTACAACGTGCTGCGTCAGCACGGGACGGAACCGCCGGGTTCGAGCCCGCTCGACAAGTTCTATAAGCCGGGCACCTATAATTGCGCGGCTTGTGACCTGCCCTTGTACTCGTCGGATGCGAAGTTCGATTCCGGCACTGGCTGGCCGAGCTTTTTCCAGCCGATCGACAACGCGATTGGGACGTCGACCGACTGGAACCTCATCTACTCGCGAACTGAAGTGCATTGCCGCCGTTGCGGCGGGCACCTTGGGCACGTGTTCGATGACGGCCCGCCTCCGACCGGCAAGCGCTATTGCATGAACGGCATCGCGATGAAGTTCGTGCCGAAGGAGAAGGAAGGGGCGTGAGCCGCACTCTTTCCTCTCCGGCTCACTCCTTCCTCTCTAACGACTAGGAATCGCTAATGATTAGGCTCCAACTCGATAGGAGAAGTCAGATGTTCGGCCGCCGCCTTGCCGCCGCGCTGGGTGCGCTCGCACTCGCCGCTTTTGTGCTCCCCCTTGCGCCTCGTGCCGCTGACGAGGCGTCGGCGAAGGATGGGCTAGAGGTGGCGACGTTTGCAGCCGGCTGCTATTGGTGCGTGGAAAGCGATTTCGACAAGGTCGACGGCGTGGTCGAGACGACGTCGGGCTTCACTGGCGGTCATACGGCGAACCCGACCTACGAGGAGGTCGGAAGCGGCAGCACTGGACATGCTGAATCGCTGCTCGTCAAATTCGACCCAAAGAAAGTGAGCTACTCTCAGCTCCTTGACCACTATTGGCATCACGTCGATTTCCTCGACGGCCGTGGTCAGTTCTGCGATCGCGGCAACCAGTACAGGCCTGCGATCTTCACGCATTCTCCCGAGCAGAAGAAGCTTGCGGAGGAAAGCAAGGCTGCGATCGGCCGGCAGTTCAACAAACCGATTGCGGTTGAGATCGTGGACGCACAGACGTTCACGCCGGCCGAAGAATACCACCAGGATTACTATAATAAGAATCCGCTCAAGTATAAATTCTACCGCTACAGTTGCGGTCGCGATCAACGCATCGCGCAGATTTGGGAAAGCGTCGGCAAAGCCGCGGAGGCGGGTCACTAATGATGGTTCTGCCCTTGATTGCGAAGGTGGGCGCGTAACCCGCCCGCCTGGGTACGTTTAGCGTCGCAGCACCCTCTCGCCTTGTCATCCTCGGGCTTGTCCCACGGCTGTCGGGTTGAGGTTCTCGCGCACAATTTCAGATCCCGAATAGCAAAGAATTTTTTCAAGTTTGGCGCCAACGTGACTCGGAAGGCGCTGCGCCCGCCTCCGCTCTCCGTCATGGCAGGGCTCATGCTGGAAGCGTGCCTTCGACACGACACCCTGCCATCCAGGGCCAGGCCCTCCAACGCTGGAATAAGCAGCCCCTGGATGGCCGCCTGTCGCGGCGGAGCCGCGCTCCGCGCGGACGGCGGCCATGACGGAGTGATAGTACGCACGGAGCTGAACCGGCCAGGCGTGGCATAAAGCCGAGGATGACATAGGGGACGTGCGGCGAGCTGCAAACCAGACAGGCAGTTCGGCGGCATGACTTGACGGCCGGTCAGTAGTGTTCCTGCGCCGACGCTTGGTTCCCAAGCGTCGGCGCAGCCCTAGGCGACTATTGGTTTGTGTTCTGGATTGACGAACGCTTGCCGACCTTCGCCGGGGACTCAGGCGTTCGATCCAGAACACAAGTGAATCTTCTCGTGGTTTCGTTTCGCGCGCCAACCTACCAGCCGACGCGAACGCCGGCTTTACCTGCCCAGTATCCGCCATCGGTACTGACGGCTCCTCCAGCAAAGCCGCTAACTCCACGGTCGAGACGGACCACGCCAGTCGCGCCGAATGCCACCTCGCCGCCGTCCGAAAAGCCGAAGCCACCGGAGATGGCCACGTTCTCGTGAGCTTCGAGCCAAACTGGCAATGAGAGTGCCGCGCTCAAGGCAAGACTGCTGTCGATCTCGGCGTTCTTGCCGTTGTCGCCCTTCTCCCCTTTGTCACCCTTATCACCCTTGTCACCTTGCACTCCGGTTGCGCCGGTCGCGCCTTGTGCTCCGGTCTGACCCTGAGGGCCTGTGGCACCGGTTTCTCCTGTCGCTCCGGTTGCGCCGGTGTCGCCCTTAGGGCCTGTGGCACCGGCTGCGCCCGTGGCGCCGGTTTCTCCTGTCGCACCGGTTGCGCCGGTGTCGCCCTTGGGGCCTGTGGCACCGGTTGCGCCCGTGGCACCGGTTTCTCCTGTCGCTCCGGTTGCGCCGGTGTCGCCCTTGGGGCCTGTGGCACCGGTTGCGCCCGTGGCACCGGTTTCTCCTGTCGCTCCGGTTGCGCCGGTGTCGCCCTTAGGGCCTGTGGCACCGGTTGCGCCCGTGGCACCGGTTTCTCCTGTCGCACCAGTTGCGCCAGTATCGCCCTTGGGGCCTGTGGCACCGGTTGCGCCCGTGGCACCGGTTTCTCCTGTCGCACCGGTTGCGCCGGTGTCGCCCTTAGGGCCCGTGGCACCGGTTTCTCCTGTCGCTCCGGTGTCGCCCTTGGGGCCCGTGGCACCGGTCGCGCCCGTAGCACCGGTTTCTCCTGTCGCTCCGGTTGCGCCGGTGTCGCCCTTGGGGCCTGTGGCACCGGTCGCGCCCGTGGCACCAGGCACACCTTGCGGGCCAGGTGGACCTTGTGGACCAGGCGGGCCATCGTTCCCGCAGTTGAAGCCGAAATTTCGGCAGCTGTTGTTATTGCCGTTGCCGTTGCCGTCGTTGTCGGCCTTCGCGGATGACGGCGCCGCCGCAAAAAGTATTGCGAGGCTGAGTGCAAGGCAAAATCGGTTTTGCCAGAAGCGCATGGGAGTGGTCCCCAAGATGGCGCGAGGAGACGCTGCGGCCGCGCGCATGCGCTGCCGATCCGCTCCTCACTTGTTGTTGCGGGCTGATGATTTATTTTGAATGGAATGCACGGCTCTTCGCTTCGCGAAGTCGCGACTATTTACTAGCTACGGTGGTATTTGTTGAAACGCATGCTGCATGCTCGGTGTGCAATGACAAAGCCAACGTCGCGACGTGTTCGCATTCGCTGAGCCGAAGCTCTGCAGAATGTTTCGTCGATTGCATAATGCTCACGCCAGTTGTTTCGGTTCAATAACGGGTACCCGCGCAAATGGCCCGGCCAGTGACGGCCCGTTGCGGCTCGACCACACGCGGCGATCACATTGTCCAGGCACGATAAATAGTGCGCGGTCCCTGCCGGATGCTTCTGATTATTTGGGGAGTTTTCAGTTTTGGCTGGCTGATTGTCGTTGCACTTTTTTTGGCAAATAAAGTGCGCATACCTTCGCTTTTTTCGAAGCTTTTTTGTTTTAAATCGAAGGCAATTCGATCCTGATGCGTTTCCGAAATCGTAGAATCGCCGAAACTGATTGGTGCGATAGGTCCAATGGGTAATGCCCGCGGACATTGGTTGCCCGATGCCGGTTTCACGAGAGCACTTTTCGAGAGGAAACAACATGACAACGTTGCGCGATCACCTCGAGAGCTTGAGGGCGCAAGTGGAGTTGGTCGAGGCTGGGGAGATGAGCCTCATCCAAGAGCTCGGGCGGGCACTTGCCAGAGCGGACGATGCCTTGCTCGACGAGGTGCGCCGGCTGGCGTCAGTGCACGAGCATCGCCGCCGGCTTCTCGTGTCCGAACTCACGTCGCTTGCTGTGCGGCTTGGACAGCTGCCTGCTCCGCTAGAGCCAGCAAGCTCCATCGAGCCGCCTCCCATGGAGCATCGGTATGCGACGCGGGACGCGGACGGCAATGTGCAGAGGCTTGTTCGAACGGGCATTAATTGATCGGAAATTCGGGTCAGGCCCTTGGGCGCAGGGCCTGACCCGGAGTTGGCGGGCGGGGTGCCGTCCCGCCGCCTAGAGCAATATCCGATCAAACGCGATCGCAAGTGTGATCGCGTTTGATCGGATGAAATTGCTCTACCAGTATGAGTCTAGAGCATCTTCATCCGACCAGACGGAATCGCTGACGCGATTCCGTCTGGTCGGATGATGCTCTAGCTATTCGGCGGCTTCGCTATGGCTCGCGAGGACCCGCTCGGCGAGGCGGCCGGTGAGCTCTGCAAGGTGGTGGAAGGCCGCCGTGTATGTGCCGACGCCGGACGTCGCCGATCTCAGCTCGACAATGAGATCGTCCATCTCCGCTTCCGGGATGTGGGCCAGGACCACGTCCCAGCCTGGCCAGCTCTCGCGCGCATCGAAACCCAGGATCTGTCCGCGGCGTTGCGAGATGATTGCGTTGATACGTGCCGTTGCCTCAGATGGCCCCGCGATCTCGACCGCCATGACCGGCTCGAGCAGCACGGGGTTGCATTTTGGCAGACCTTCGCTCATGGCGAGGCGTCCGGCTTGCCGGAAGGCCATGTCGGAGCTGTCGACCGAGTGGTACGACCCGTCTGTCAGCGTTACGGCGATATCGACAACGGGGAAGCCGAGCGGCCCCGTCTTCAGGTGGTCGACCACGCCGATCTCGACCGACGGGATGAACTGGCGCGGCACGACACCGCCCGTAACGGTTTCGGCAAAGGTAAAGCCTGAGCCTCGCGGCTGCGGCTCGATGCGCAGTACGATGTCGCCGAATTGACCATGACCGCCGGATTGCTTCTTGTGGCGACCGCGGATCTCGGTGCTGGATCTGATCGTCTCCTTATACGGCACGTGCCGCTTCAGTCGCTCGACGGTCACGCTGTATTTGCGTTGGAGGCGCTCGAAAGCGACGCGCAGGTGCATCTCGCCTTGGCCCTTCAAGAGAAATTGATGCGTGTCGCTGTTGTGCTCGAGGGCGAGTGACGGATCCTCCTCCATCAGCTTATTGAGCGCGGCTGAGAGCTTCACCTCGTCCTTGCGGTCGCGCAGACCGACGCCTGCGGCAAGCACCGGCTCGGGGGGCTTGGCGTGGGCCACCTGCACGATGCCGGACTTCTCGGTCGTTATGGTGTCTCCCGTCTTGACGTGATCGAGGCGCCCGAAGGCGACCGTATCGCCGGCCCGGGCCGTGCCACGCTTCGCGGCCTCATCGCCTTTCATGGCGAAGACGCCAGCGACGCGGTCCTCACCGCCAGGGCTTGCTACGGTCGCGCCGTCGGCTATCTCTCCGGTCAGCAGCCGCGAGATTGAGAGTTTGCCGCCGTGGCCGGTGTGCAGGGTCTTCATGACGAACGCCGAGCTTCGCGAATTCTCGACCTTTAGACGCCGCGCCGTGCTGGTCACGAAGGGCACCTCGTGGCGAAGTGCCTTCAAGAGCCGCGAGATGCCGTTGCCGTTCTCGGCGCTGCCAAGCAGCACCGGACAGATCACGCTCTCGCGGAGGTCCTTTGAGAGGTCGCCAAAGATGTGGCCCGCGGCTGGGGGGAGATCCGAGAGCAGCTGCTCCATCAAGTCGTCGTCGTAGTCGGCGAGCTGCTCGAGCATGTGGAAGCGTGCGTCCTTCTCGCGCTCGCGCAACGCGGTCGGCAGCGCGATCAGCTCGGAGGGTGCGTGCTTGCGATAGACGAAGGCACGCTCGAGGGCGAGATCGACGAAGCCGGTGGCGATGCCATTTTCCCAAATCGGGATCTGGCGCAAAACGAGGGGTTTCCTGGAGGCCGGTTGCAGCAGTGGGATGATGTCGCGAACGGGCATTGTGCAGGCGTCGATCTTGTTCAGGAACAAGAGGTGAGGGATGGCGCGATCCTCGAGCTGCTTCAAGATGAGCTGAAGGGCGGGCACGCGCCGCGCATCGGGCTCGGCGACGACGACGGCCGCATCGCAGGCGGAGAAGGCCTCGGCGCCCTCGTATTGGAACTCGACAGATCCTGGGCAGTCGATGAATGTGAAGTGATCGTCGAGGAACTTCGCGTCGGCGACATTGATCTCGACGCTCATGCCGTGAGCGCGAGCTTCAGGCGTCGCGTCGCCGATCGAGGTTTGGCCGGTGACGGACCCTTGCCGCAGAACTCCGCCGGTGCGTGCGAGTATGGCTTCGAGCAGCGTTGTCTTGCCGGAGAGAAACGGGCCGATCAGTGCGATGCAGCGTGAGCTGCGGCCAGATGCTTGGCCTTCGGATTGCCCCATGGTGTCCTCCTTTCCGCTCTCCGGTTTGTTACCTCCGGAGGAGCGCTACGAGGCGCGAGCCACTGCGCTGTCGCGCATCCCCGCGCCTCGGAAGAGAAGGCGACGGGGGGGATCGTCGCGCCGGCCTGATCGCAGCGCAAGGGGCATTGTTGCGAAACCTCGCGATTATCGGCAAAGGCCGGCGAATACTCGCTGCAATGCAGCAAGTATTCGCCGGCGCAGCATGTCGTGCCCGGAAGAAATATCCACAAAATTTACTTGAATATTCGAAGCTCACGTCTCATCATAAATCCTTCAGATTTTCGGCCCAGACTGATGGTCGAATCTCAGTTCACGTGCGTAGGCAAGAAACTAAATAGGCGCCCGATGCGCCAAGCGACTGCAGCAGTTCTGGACCGGATGCGTTCATGACGCGTCACCCACATCCAGGCTGGAGCGCGCTTCAATAATGGATGTGCCTCAAATGAGTACCGAGACCCTGAGCAAGACCCTCGTCAAAGCGGCCGACGCAGCAGGCTACGCCATGGCCTCGCGCGAAGAGGACCTGACGGAACTTGAGCACGTGCAACCGGAAGCAGCGCTGCGTAACGGTCATGCTTCGGCAGCGCGCACCGTGCGCCGCATCTCGGTGCCGTTTGCCCGGCTCGCTGACCTCATCGAGCATCTGTTTGCGCTCTCGGATTTCAGCCGCACACACTCAACGCGCGCGCTTCTTACGGGCCGCTGATTACCGGTTGCTGATTTGGCCGAGATACGAGTTACTATGAGACTCGTGACCTGAGCAAAGAGCCGCACGCGTTTCCCGGTCGCGCCCCCCCCCTCGTAGGGCCCGGATGACATGATCCTGACACGGTTCAAGCCTCGTATGCGGATCGCGGCCTTGGTAAGGTCGCTTACGCAGAAGGTCTGATTCAGGAGTTTTTCATGCGCCGTCTTCTTCCGGCCGCGGTTATTGTTGCGCTCGGCGCGACGGCTGCTTTCTCGCAAAATCTCTCCATCATCAAAGAGCGGCAGGAGCATTTCAAGGCCATGGGCAAGGCCGCAAAGGAGCCCGGTGCCATGTTCAAGGGCGAAGCCGAATTCGACCTAGCCAAGGTGAAGGCCGCCTTGAAGACGTTCGAGGAGAAGGCTGCAGCATTGCCAAAACTGTTTCCGGATGACGCCAAGACCGGCGGCGACACGGAAGCCTTGCCGGCGATCTGGGCAGAGAAGGCGGATTTCGAGAGCCGCTTCGTGAAGTTTGCCGAGGCGGCCAAGGCGGCCGAGGCCAAGATCGTTGATGCTGCGAGCTTTCCCGACACCTGGAAAGAGGTCATGGGGAACTGCAGTGGCTGCCATAAGAAGTTCCGCAAGCCGAAGAGCTGATGCGGAGCGGGCCCCAGCGTCAGGGTGCGTCCGCGCGCCCTGCGCCGACGTTGGTGTGGGATCTACCGACGCGGCTTTTTCATTGGACGCTGCTAGCGGCCGTCGTTTCCGCTTGGGTGAGCTTTGAGCTTGCCGAGGCGCTGGGCGACGCGACGCTCAAATGGCACCGGGTCAACGGCCTTCTCGTATTGATTTTGGTCGTGTGGCGGTTGCTGTGGGGTATTGCCGGATCGTCGACGTCGCGGTTCGCGAGCTTCGTGCCCGGGCCTCGGGCGGTCTTCGGCTATCTGCGCGGCCTCATTGCCGGCGGGGGCTCGCGGTTCCTCGGGCATAATCCTGCCGGCGCCCTTATGGTGCTGGCGCTGCTGCTCGTGCTCGGCGTGCAAGGGGCGGTGGGGCTCATTGCGACCGATGACAATGATCTCGTCGGTGGGCCGCTCTACCGGCTCGTGGATGCCGCGTCGAACGCGTGGGCTGCCGGCAAACACGCCTTTCTGTTCAATTACGTTCTGCTGCCGCTGATTATGCTGCACGTGGCGGCAAACATTCTTTACGGCGTCGTAAAGCGCGAGCCCTTGATCCAGGCGATGGTTACCGGGCGGAAGCCTCAGGGCAAGTATGCGGATGCGCCGGCGGCCGAGATCGTCGCGCGTCCGTTGCTACGAGCGGGGGTATGCCTGATCATCGCGGTTGCGCTCACGCTCGGAGGAATTCTCCTTATCGGAGGAACCCTTAGGCTGTGAGCAAGCGTAGCTCGGGCTTTGAGCAAGTGCAGTTTGGCGGCCGTGGTCATTAGGCTTTCTGCAGCCGGTCCCAATTCGCCTCCCGGACAAGATCTTACGTATTAATCCGGATAAACAACCTACTGATATTTCAATTAAATCTTTACTCTAATAGGCAAGGATGTCGGCTGCTCTTATGCCGTGGCCCCAGATTCCGCTGGGCCCGGAATTCAGGGATTATTCCGATGTCCGCGCTTTCCGTACGTGCAGCCCTCACGGCAACGATTTCCGGGCTCCTCGTTGCCATTTGTCTCGTTGGCAGCTTGAGCCTCTGGGCAATCAGCTCCGTCAACTCCAACGTCGGTATGGTCGGGAAAAATCGTCTTCCCTCGGTTGATGTGACGCGAAAACTGCAGGTCGATCTCGGCCAGCTACGCCTGAGGCAGGCACTCCACATCATCACCCCTGATGGAAAGGAACTGGCGGTCATTGAAGGCGAGCTCGCAGCGCTTCAAAAAAGCCTCAAGACAGATATGGCGGCTTACGGATTGCTTCTCGCTTCCGCCACCGAGCGGCTGAACTACAAGGATCTCGAGGAGAGCATCGGCAACTACTATGCCCTGCACGAGAAGCTCATCTCGCTGTCGCGGAGCAATAAGGGCGATGAGGCTGTTTCTCTCTACAAAGGCGATCTCAACACGCTGTTTGTTGACATCAATGGGAAAGTCGATCAGGCCGTTGAAATCAACGAGCAGGGGGCACAATCGGACATCGCTTCATCCGAAGCTCTCTATGTAAAGGCGTTCTGGCTGCTTGCTGCCGTGATCGCCCTTGCCATCGCACTCGGCACCGGCGGCCTGGTGTTTGCGCGAGTGCGAGTTCTGCTGCCCCTCGGATCGATGACGGACGCCATGGGCGTGCTCGCGAGCGGCAATACGGCCATCACCATTCCCGGTGTTGGACGTGCCGATGAGGTCGGCAAGATGGCCAATGCCGTGCAGGTGTTTAAGGACAACATGATCGAAGCTGAGCGCTTGCGCACGCTTCAGTCGGAGGCCGAGAAGCAGGCGGGGGCGCAGCGCAAGGCCGACCTGCGCCGTCTCGCCGACGACTTCCAGCGCGCGATCGGCGGCATCGTTGAGACGGTTTCTGAGGCTTCTGGTCAGCTCGAGGGCGCGGCGCTCTCGTTGACCAAGACCGCTGAGTCGGCACAAAAGGGCTCTGGTGTGGTGGCGGTCGCGTCGGAAGAGACATCGGCAAACGTACAGGGTGTCGCCGCTGCTTCAGAGCAGTTGGCGTCAACGGTCACTGAGATCAGCCGGCAGGTGCAGGAGAGCAGCACGATTGCCAACAAGGCCGTGGTTCAGGCCACGAGGACCAATGATTGCGTTGCTGAGCTCTCGCAGTCCGCCGATCGGATCGGCGACATTATCGGCCTCATTAACTCGATCGCAGGACAAACAAACCTTCTTGCTCTGAACGCCACGATCGAGGCGGCGCGGGCCGGCGAGGCCGGCAAGGGGTTCGAGGTCGTTGCCCAAGAGGTTAAGGCGCTTGCTGCGCAGACGGGCAAGGCGACCAGCGAGATCTCCTCGCAAATCGCTGGCATGCAGTCCGCGACACGCGAGGCCGTAACGGCCATTCACGAGATCACGTCGACGATCAAAACGATTTCGGAGATTTCGGGAGCGATTGCGACGGCCGTCGAGCAGCAGGGTGCTGCGACGCAGGAAATTAGCCGCAGCGTGGCGGAGGCCGCGAGGGGCACCTCCGAGGTTGCCGAGAACATTACAAATTTGAGCCGGGTTGCGACGGAAACCGGATCGGCGTCCAATCAGGTCTTGCTCTCGGCTAAGGGGCTTTCGAGCCAGAGCTCGCACCTGAAGTCGGAGGTCGATAAATTCATCGCCACGGTGCGCGCGGCCTAAGGAGGCTCCTGCTCCAAGGAAGCGGAGCGGTGTTCAAGTCACGGGCAGGAAGCCACGCGATGGCGACGGTACTCGTGCTCGGCGGGACCGTTGTGGCGGGCGGACGGTTGGGGGGTAGAAAATTCTGCGCTTCGGTGTGCCCCGTATCGGAGAGACACCATGCGAGGCGAGCAGCCTTGGCGAAGGAACCGCTCGGTGGTGCTGCGGTCGCAGGCGACGAATGCCGAGGCTCGTTTGTGGGCTCGGCTCCGCAATCGCCAGCTTGGCGGCTTCAAGTTCATCCGGCAGGCGGCAATCGACGAGTATTTCGCGGACTTCGTCTGCCGGGAGTGTTTGCTCGTTGTCGAGGTCGACGGAGCGACGCACAGCACTGATGAGGAAATTGCGCGTGATGCTCAGCGGACGGCTGCGCTCGAGCGGCTGGGCTATCGCGTGGTGCGCGCGACGAATACGGACGTCGTGGAGAACATTGAGGGCGTGTTGGATTATCTACTTGCTTTACTCAATGGTGAGGTGTGATCGGATTGGCGTCGCGCAAACAGCTGCCCCTCACCCTAACCCTCTCCCCGTAACCGCTCCCGCGATTGCGGGGAGAGGGATGCCGTTGCAGGTGTTTATGCTGTCGAGATCTGCTTTGCGACGCACTTGTTCGCTCAACCTCGCCGGGGGGCGCAGTGCATCCCCTCTCCCCATTGCCTTCAATGGGGAGAGGGTTAGGGTGAGGGGCAGGCGCTGGCTAGTTCAGCAACAGCAGTGCAGGGGGCCTTCAAGGCCTCGATGCGAAAAAGGAAACGATTGTGCAGTTCTCTATGAACCAGCCACATTGAGTTGTCTTGCCGAACTCACGCCAGTCTATGCGGTAGCCATTGCAGAGCCGACTATGGGCCGGGAATTCTCCCGCTATCTCGGGAAGCTTTGCCCAGAGGTCAGTCTTTGTGTCTTTGGCATTGAATCTCGCCTTTTTCGTCGCAGTCGGTTCTGGGAAAAGGCGAACCACTTCTCCGCGTCGGCGTACGCCAACGTCTTCGCAGTCGAAACTCATAGAACTCTCCTTTACGCAAACATACTCAAATTAGGGGCAGGCTTGTTGGCCCGCCCCCTAAGTCACTTCGGTTGTCTTTAGCTGCACCCGCTCGTGCTTCCGCAGGTCTCGCACTTCAGGCAGGTGCCATTTCGGACCATGGTGAAATTGTGGCACTCGGAGCAGGAGACGCCTTCGTAGCCGCGCAGCCTTGCCTCGGCGACGCGGTCGGCGGAAGAGCGCTTCTTGGTGACGACCTTGGTCTCCGAGACTGTTGTGCGCTGGTACATGACGTCGGCGTCGGGCTTCAGGGCGGTGGCCCCTTCGGAGATCGGGTAGGCTTGAGTAGCACCGCGCATCTCCGATGATACTGCCCCGCGCATCTCCGATGCGACGCTATCAAGCGCCGAGACCAACTGCTCGGTGTGATGGCCCCGGCTTGACGCGAGCCGCAGCGGATTGCCGCGGGTGAAGCCCTTCGACACGGCTTTCGTCACGCTCTCGGGCAGCACGATGTCGAGCTGCTCGTCGGTCTCCTCGTCGGACGAGCCGAGGCCCGTCTCGCCAACGATCTCGCGCGGGTCGACGTGGGCTAGGTCGTGACGCGCAAGATACGACACCGCAAGCTCGCGGAAGATGTAGTCGAGGATCGAGGTCGCATTCTTGATGGTCTCGTTGCCCTGCACCAGGCCGGCGGGCTCGAAGCGGGTGAAGGTGAAGGCCTCCACGTACTCTTCCAGCGGCACGCCATATTGCAGGCCAAGCGAAATGGCGATGGCGAAGTTGTTCATCAACGAGCGGAAGGCGGCGCCTTCCTTGTGCATGTCGATGAAGATCTCGCCCAGGCGTCCGTCGTCGTACTCGCCGGTGCGCAGGTAGACCTTGTGGCCGCCGACGGCTGCCTTCTGGGTGTAGCCCTTGCGGCGGCCGGGAAGCTTCTCGCGCTCCTGCGAGCGGACGCGCTCCACAATGCGCTCGACGATGCGCTCAGCGGTTGCCGTGACGCGGGTCGCCATAGGCTTATCGGCCAGCATCTCATCGGCTGCTTCCTCCTGCTCGTCGGCGTCGTCACCCAAGAGCTGTGCGTTGAGCGGCTGCGAGAGCTTCGAGCCATCGCGATAGAGCGCATTAGCCTTGAGCGCCAGGCGCCAGGAAAGCATGTAGCTCTCCTTGCAGTCCTCGACGGTGGCATCGTTCGGCATGTTGATGGTCTTCGAGATCGCGCCCGAGATGAAGGGCTGAGCCGCCGCCATCATGTGGATGTGGCTTGCGACCGAGAGGTAGCGCTTGCCCTTGCGGCCGCAGGGGCTCGCGCAGTCGAACACCGGCAGATGCTCGGCTTTGAGGTGCGGCGCGCCCTCGAGCGTCATGGCGCCGCAAACGTGCTCGTTCGCGACCTCGATGTCCCTCTTCGAGAAGCCCAGGTGCGTGAGCAGGTCGAAGCTCGCGTCGTTGAGTTTCTCGGCCGGGATCTTGAGCGTGCCGGTGAGGAAGTCGTCACCGAGCGTCCAGCGGTTCATCACGAACTTGATGTCGAAGGCGGTGGCCAGGCCGCTCTCGATCTTGGCCAGGATCTCGGGCGTGAAGCTGCGGACCGCGAGGCTGCCGTGATTGATCGCGGGGGCTTGGGCGAGCGTGCCGTGGCCCACGGCATAGGCCGTGATCTCGGCGATCTCGCTCTCGCGATAGCCGAGGCTGCGGAGGGCTTCCGGCACCGCGCGGTTGATGATCTTGAAGTAGCCGCCGCCTGCGAGCTTCTTGAACTTCACGAGCGCGAAGTCGGGCTCGATGCCGGTGGTGTCGCAGTCCATGACGAGGCCGATCGTGCCGGTCGGCGCGATGACGGTCGACTGGGCATTGCGAAAACCCGACTCCTGGCCGAGCTCGATGGCGCGGTCCCAAGCGCGGCGCGCAGCCGCGACAAGGCGGGTGTCGGCGCAGTTCTCGTGATCGAGCGGCACCGGGTTGATCGAGAGCTTCTCGTAGCCATCGCCATGGCCATAGGCTGCACGGCGATGGTTGCGGACAACGCGCAGCATGTCGGCGCGGTTTGGCTCATAGCCCGGGAATGGCCCAAGCTCGCTCGCCATCTCGGCGCTGGTCGCATACGAGACGCCGGTCATGAGGGCGGAGATGGCGCCGCAGATGGAGCGGCCCGCATCCGAGTCGTAGGGGATGCCGGCGGCCATCAGGAAGCCGCCGATGTTGGCAAAGCCGAGGCCGAGGGTGCGGTAGCGATAGGAGAGCTCGGCGATCTGGCGCGAAGGGAATTGCGCCATCAGCACCGAGATTTCGAGCACGATCGTCCATAGCCGGCAGGCATGCTCGAAGGCTGTGGTGTCGAAGCTCTTGTCCGCGCGGCGGAAGGTGAGGAGGTTCAACGAGGCGAGATTGCACGCCGTATCGTCAAGGAACATATACTCCGAGCACGGATTTGAGGCGCGGATCGGTCCAGACTTCGGGCACGTATGCCAGTCGTTGATGGTGGTGTGGAACTGGATGCCGGGATCAGCGGAGGCCCATGCGGCGTAGCCGATCTGATCCCACAGGTCGCGGGCGCGGATCTGCTTCACCGTCTTGCCGCTGGTGCGCGAGGTCAGCGACCAATCCTTGTCCTCCTGCACGGCGGCGAGGAAGCCGTCGGTGACGCGTACCGAGTTGTTCGAATTCTGGCCCGAGACCGTGAGGTAGGCTTCGCTGTCCCAATCGGTGTCGAAGGCCGGGAACTCAATCTCCTTGTAGCCTTGCTTGGCAAATTGGATGACGCGAAGGATGTAGTTGTTCGGCACGTCGTCGCGGCGTGCTTCCTTGATGGCGCGCTTCAAGGCGGAGTTGCGCGCCGGGTCGAAGCAGCGCTCGTCGAGCGTGCCGTCGGTCTCGCCGGCCTCGCGTTCGCAGTTGACGCAGGCCTTCATTACCGCTTTGAGGCGCTTCTGGCAGATGCGCGAGCCGGCAACGAGAGCGGCAACCTTCTGCTCCTCCTTGACCTTCCAGCCGATGTATTCCTCGATATCGGGGTGATCGACATCGACGACAACCATCTTGGCTGCGCGTCGCGTGGTGCCGCCCGACTTGATGGCGCCGGCCGCGCGATCGCCGATCTTCAGGAAGCTCATGAGACCGGACGAGCGTCCGCCGCCGGACAGCTTCTCATTAGCGCCGCGCAGGCTCGAGAAGTTGGAGCCGGTGCCGGAGCCGTACTTGAAGAGGCGCGCTTCACGCACCCAGAGGTCCATGATGCCGTTCTCGTTGACGAGATCGTCCTCGACCGACTGAATGAAGCAGGCGTGCGGCTGCGGGTGCTCGTAGGAGGAGGCAGAGATTGTGAGCTCTCCGGTCTCGAAGTCGACGTAATAGTGGCCCTGGCTCGGTCCGTCGATGCCGTAAGCCCAATGCAGGCCGGTGTTGAACCATTGCGGCGAGTTCGGCGCGCCCATCTGCATGGCGAGCATGTAGCGGTGCTCGTCATAAAATGCGCGAGCGTCGTCCTCGGACGTGAAGTATCCGCCCTTCCAGCCCCAGTAGGTCCAGGTGCCCGCGAGTCGGTCGAAAACCTGGCGCGCGTCTGCTTCACCGCCAACGCGCTCCTTCTCAGGGAGCGTCGACAGCGCACGCTCATCAGCGACCGAGCGCCAGAGCCAGGACGGCACCTGCGTCTCCTCGACCTTTTTCAGGCGGCGCGGAACACCGGCTTTGCGGAAGTACTTCTGGGCCAGAATGTCGGCCGCAACCTGACTCCAGTCCTCAGGGACCTCGAAGCCGTCGAGACGGAAAACGATCGAGCCGTCGGGGTTCTTGATTTCTGAGGTGGCGCGGCGGAACGTAATGCTCTCGTAAGGAGACTTGCCAGCCTGAGTGAAGCGCCGCGTGATCTTCATAATATCCCTCGTGTTTTTTCAGCATCGATCGTTGGCGCCGTAGACACGTGACACACAGCGGCGCAGCAGAATTCAGACACACCTCACCCGCGGCCGCCGACGCGCGACGTGCCTGATCAGTGCTCAGCATGAAGTTGGAACTCGGTAGGCGACGACTAGTCTGGTGAGCTCGCAGACACAGGCCCCTCACCGTCACTGCGATGTGATGAAGGTATTGCGATTCGAGGTGTTGGTCACGAGTGCTTGTGGGTTGGCTATGCCAGGAAGCACTAGATCTAGTGGTGTGGGTAATCTGGGGAGGAAGCGCTCTGTAGCCCAGCATTTACGGGGCGGTTGGCGTGGGAGCCGCGATGGGCGCCTGTGGAAAGGCCCGTTTTGCCCGAGCCGAGATGCGCGCAAGATGAGGCTAATCCGATTCCGGATGATCGGAAACCTCAGGTGGTGTTGCAATTTCGCCGCGTCGTTCAGACATAGGGTTGCAACAGGTTGCGGGCTGGTGTTTGGCGCGCTGGCGAGGTAGGTCATGACATTATGAGATCGATTGGGCGGGGAGCGCGCCGATGAGCATCCTGAGCGAAATTTTCAGCTGGTGGGGCGGTAATACCTGGGGCACGCGCCTTCTGATCGCGCGGCAGGGGGAGCTCGTCGGTACGGACGAGCTCGGCAACAGCTATTATGAGCAGCGCGCAGCGTTCGTTCATAAAGCGCCGCTTGGGCGTCCCCGGCGCTGGGTGACCTACCAGAACCTGGCTGACCCTTCGAAGGTATCGCCGGATTGGCACGGGTGGCTGCATTACACAGTCGATACGCCGCCAACCAAGGAGACGTACCGTCCGAAGCCCTGGCAGAAGGCGCATCAACCCAATATGACCGGGACGAGCCAAGCCTACCGGCCGGCAGGCTCGCTGCTGGCCTCAGGGCAGCGGCCAAAGGCTACGGGCGACTACAAGCCCTGGCGGCCGGAGTAGATGTTTCATGCCGGAAGCCGGCTCGGCAGCCGGGGTCTATTCCAAGGTTCAATGCTCGCGGCCGAGGAAAGGCCTTAGCTCTGCCACCGTCGGCTCGCATATACTCGGCTCGTGCGAAACTCGATCATGCCGAGCGCCGCTCGGTGTTGATTGTCCGTGCTGGAAGGTCTCGATTGAAACCCCAATGCCTGCGGGCGCCGAACCGCGATAATCGGAACGAAAGCACTGAGAGGAAGTCGAGCGTGAAGCTGACGTTTGTGGCGGGCGCTGTGGTCGCGGCTCTCTTTGCAAGTAGCGGGGAGGCGCTTGCCGACAGGATCGAGAACAAAGTGGCGATCTTCTCGGCCCTCGACAAGGTTACGGCGACGATCAAGCGGCTTGAGGTTCCGCTCAACGAGACGGTGCCTTATGGCGCGCTCAGGGTGACGCCCCGAGCTTGCTATTCGCGCCCGCCGACCGAGCAACCGAAGACAACGTCGTTCGTCGAGGTCGATGAGGTCCAGCTTGATGGCACCGTGAAGAAGATCTTCTCGGGATGGATGTTCGCCGAGAGCCCGGGGCTCAATGCCGTGGAACATCCGGTCTTCGACGTTTGGCTGACGGAATGCCAGAAGCCGTCGCGAACGATCGTGCAGCGTGCGCCCGGTGAGGAGCAGCCGCCTGGCGCTGTGGGTACCGAGGAGGGAGGCGCTGCGCCGCCCCCCGACCAGGCGCCGCCCGAGGACGGCGGCGATCTGCAGCGCCGGCGTGTCCGCCGCTAGTGTGATGATTTCGAAGTCCACTTCATACTTCTCGGCTGGGTCGAGAGCGGACTTCGAAATCTGAATCACACTAGAATCATGCACTTGCTAGTGTCCTTTCGACCGCGAAGTTCGTTCAGCGCCCGCAGCAGAATGTGACGAACTTCGCGGTCGGGACACTAGCCCTTTTCTAAGAACATAATCTCGGACACGTGCGCGTCTTTAGAGGGCGTTAACTCCGCGCGCGGTTTGCTGCGCTGCGAAGGACAAACTTCACCATTTCATGCCAGAGTTATAGTGTCATGTATTGGGGAAGTGACCACCGTGATTTCTGGAGCCGTGCAGCAACGATCGCTTGATGCGTTGGCGTGGGCTGAGTCCAGTCTCGGGAAGGTGTGGCCGCAACCAACGTTCAATGGCGAGCTTGAGCAGATCTACGAGCGGTCCACGTCGGGGCGGCGCTGCCGTAGCATCCGATTTTGGGTCATATTTGGGATTGTGCTCAAGCTCTTCTCGATCCTGAACGAGCTGGCCCTCGGCGGCGAGCTGCTGACCTATGGCTTGATCTTCAGGTTTGGGATTTTGGCACCCATCGGGTTCGGTGCGCTCTGGTTTATTACTCCGCGCTACTCTGAGCGTGTGCAGGGCATCGCAATCATCGTGCCGGCTGTGCTCGGCATCTTCCTCGTTGCCTTGCTCGGCGAGATTGCCCCCTTGTCGAATGTCTCACGCTATTTTGTGCTTGCCGGCGTCAATATCGCTGCCTTCAATATGCTCGTGCCGTTGCGTTTCCGGCACGCCATTGTCTTTACGCTGTTGTCCCTCGCGGCCTATTGGACGGTCGCATTCTCGGGCTATGGCCGGATTGAGCCCTCAGCCGTCGCCGATATCGTCGTGCTTTATTCGCTGGTTGCGATCGCGAGCTTGGCTGTGACCTTACGCAACGAAGTGGCCGAGCGCGAAGCCTTCCTTGCCAGCGAGCGCATTCGGCTGCAGGGCGACGCCTTGAGGGAGGCCAATCAGGAGCTGCAGCGACTGCTTTCCACGGATGCGCTGACCGGCGTCTACAATCGCCGTCACCTCGATGAGGCGCTCACAAAGAGTGCCCGGGCCGCCGTTGCGATGCGGGACTACCTCGGCGTGCTGATGGTCGATGTGGATTATTTCAAGGTCTATAACGATCTTCTCGGACATCCGGCCGGGGACGCATGCTTGCGTGCCGTGGCGCGGGCGATATCCGGCACCGTGCGCGCCGACACGGACATCGTCACACGCTATGGCGGCGAGGAGTTCGCGGTGCTCGCCCCGGGCTTGACACCCGCTGCAACGGAACGACTTGGGGAGCGGATTAGAGCCGCCATCGAGGCTCTCAAGTTGCCTCATCCCCGTGCCGCAGGGGCACATGTCACGGTCAGCGTCGGCGTCGCCGGCGGGCTCCTCGTCGAGGAGCCAGACCTGGATCGCCTCATCGAGGACGCGGACCAGGCCCTCTATCGCTCGAAGAACCTTGGAAGAAATCGCGTAACACTGGCCGGGCAGCAGCCGGCCGCCGCGTGATGGCAGGCTTGAATCCGTCCAGCCAAATCGGCTCGAACCGGGTAGGCGCGCTCGATCGCAGTCAGCGGCCGAGGAGCCGCGCTGCACGCGGGGCGAAGTAGGTGAAGATGCCTGCGGCGCCAGCGCGCTTGAATGCGAGCAGGCTCTCCATCATTGCCTTGTCGCCATCGAGCCAGCCCCTCTCGACGGCAGCCATGATCATCGCGTACTCGCCGGAGACCTGATAGGCGAACGTCGGCACCTTGAAGGTTTCCGAGACGCGGCGCACGATATCCAGGTACGGCATGCCGGGCTTCACCATGACAAGGTCCGCGCCTTCCGCGAGATCTAGCGCGACCTCACGGATGGCCTCATCCGAATTTGCCGCATCCATCTGGTAGGTGCGCTTGTCGCCCTTGAGGAGCTGGCCGGAGCCGACCGCGTCGCGGAACGGCCCGTAGAAGGCGCTCGCATATTTGGCTGCGTAGGACATGATTTGCGTGCCGGAATGGCCGCTCCCCTCGAGTGCGCGGCGGATGGCGCCGATGCGGCCGTCCATCATGTCGGAGGGCGCCAGAATGTCGGCGCCGGCTTCGACCTCAACGAGGGATTGGCGGACGAGGGCCTCGACCGTCTCGTCATTCAAGATGACGCCGTCGCGGACGAGGCCGTCATGACCGTGGCTCGTGTAAGGATCGAGCGCGACGTCGAGGATGACGCCAACTGAGACGCCCGCGGCTTTCACTGCGCGCGTTGCGCGGCACACGAGGTTCTCTGGATTGAAGGCCTCGCGCGCGTCGTCAGCGCGTAGCGACGGCGTGGTATTCGGGAACAGCGCGATGGCGGGGATACCGAGGGCTTCCGCCTCACGCGCGCGCTCGACGATGAGGTCTACCGAGGCGCGCGTAACGCCCGGCATCGCGGCAATCGCTTCTTCCTTGTGCGTGCCCTCGATGACGAACATCGGCCAGATCAAGTCGGAGGCTTGGAGGGCGGTCTCGGCGACGAGCCGGCGCGACCAGTCGAAACGGCGATTGCGGCGGGGGCGCACGAGCGGGAATGCGCCGGGTGCCGCGTCGGGGGCTGCCGTGGAGGATCTGGCAGAGCGGTCTTTTCGGTCCATTGCTCTCTCGTCGTTGCAAATTGGCCAGACCATCACCTCCCTCGCCCTGTGGTGCAAGGGGGCTAACGCGAGTAACGCAGGTTTCAGTCGCAGATTTTCTTGAATTTGCGCTCGGCCATGTCGACGTGGAAATGGTTGCGGTGAGCGTCGTTGGCTTCCGGGCCGAGCGTGGTGCCGAAGATCTGGCAGGCCGCATCGTGGGTCGTGTGCAGGAAGAGCCCCGTCTTGGTGAGCGGCGCAGGCTCGGCAGCGGAATCGGGGGGCAACGCGGCCGTGCCATTTATGGACGGGCGCGAAGGCTTGTCCGCGGCTGGCGGCGAACCCTTTGCCGCCTTGTCTTTGGGACCTCCGAGGTGTGCTGGAGCGATCGAGAGCGAGCTTTTCGCGCCCGGCGATTCAGTGCCGGGGACTTTGATGGTGACCTTGGGCAGATCATCGACGATCGTGGTTCGGGGGATGGCCGAGACGGGTGGCGGCGCATTTGTGCCAGATGAGGCCTTCGCAGCCTTCATTGCCGCGTCCACGCGTAGGGCTTCGGCCTTCGTCGCTTCAGCTTTCTCTGCCGCGGCATTTGCTGCAGCGATTTGCTTTGCAATGTCACGTTTGGTGAGACCCCAGCCCTCAAGAACATAGGCAGTCTTGCCGTTGCTGGTGACGAAGCCCTTGATGTCGAGAGCGTTGGCACGGCCATGCTCGGAGAGCTTGCTGGCGGTGCGGCCGTAAGCATTGCGGCACGAGTAATCACTCAATGTCTCGACCTTGGTGACGGGCGACCCCAGATGCTTGCGAGCCATGGGCTGGACATCGGCGCTGATCCATTTGTCGAGGGCTGCGACCATGTCGCAGGTGACGAGCGCGGGCGGGTCAAATGTGACCGCGGGGCTCTTGCCGATGCTCAAGAGGCGGACGGGTGCGGGCGCACCGCAATCGCCGTCGCGGAAGCTCGGCTCCGGTGTCGTCACAGCGTCGAGGCCCTTGAGGAGCTGGGTGCAGCGCGCCTTGGCGAGCTCGATGTCTACTGCGGGCCATTCTTTTGCGACGGGAGGGCTTTTTGCGGCTGCGGCCTTGAGATCTGCCGGCTTTGCGTCTTTGTCGTTCGGCACTGCTGCTGTTGCCGCTTCCGATCGCTTGGTGTCTTGCTCCGTAGCGCCCGGCCCCTTGGCAGCAGGCGGTACTTGTTTAGGCTGTGCTGGTGCCTTGCCGTCTGGTGTCTTGCTGCCTGCTACCTTTTGTGTCTTTCCGTTGCCAGCAGCGGTTGTGATGGCATCTGCCGCGGCTTTTGTCGCTGATGTGGCAGGCTTGACGACAACGGTCTTGAAAGCGTCGATTACGGCACGCGAAGCATTCTGCTCGGCGGCCGGGGCTCCGGTCGCGAGCAGTCCACAACAGATGAGCGCGCAGGCAAGCCGAGGCCTGATCATTAAAGGCGCTGTCCTTGATAGGGTCCAATGTGAGAGTTGAGGCGAGGCTTTTAGTCTTATGTAGCGACCAGAAAGCCTAAGAATCGCACGTCAGAATCGCACTGGTCCCTGTTTTGGTTCCGATGAGATGCCTGTATAGCGACCAATTGTGGCTGCACAAGTTGTGAGCGTCAATCTCAGGCTCGCAAGTCGCAACAAGACGTGGACTTAATTTCGTTGGGGATGGGTTTCGCATGGCGGACGGGCAAACGCAGGACCTACTTGTCGAAAATACAGGAGCGCTGCTTCTCGTAACGCTCAATCGGCCGCGCGCTCTCAATGCGCTGACGGCCGGCATGCGGACGCGGCTCGCGGAAGCGCTTTGGGCTGCCGCGCGCGACGCACAGATCTATGCGGTTGTGATGCAATCGGCGTCGGAGCGGGCGTTTTCAGCGGGATCTGATGTCCGCGAGGTGATCCTGGCGGCACGCGAGGACAAGTCGCGCGCAAGTAAGTTCTTCGCAGACGAGTACGCGCTCAACTGGCAATGCGAGTGCTTCTCGAAGCCGACGGTGCCGCTGATCGATGGGATGGTCATGGGCGGCGGCGTCGGTATCACGCTCTACGGCACCCATCGCGTCGCAGGTGAAGGGTATCGCTTTGCCATGCCAGAAACGTTGATCGGACTCTTTCCCGACGTGGGTGTTTGCCACGCCTTTGCACGCATGCCGGGGCATATGGGGCAATACCTTGGGCTCACGGGGCGGACGATCGGCCGCGCGGACGCTTACGCATTGGGACTGGTGACCCACTGCATCGGGGCTGAGCATTTTGCGACGATCAAAACGGAGCTTTCGGAGGCGTGGCCTGTCGATACAATTCTCGACCGGCTGCATGTGGAGCCGGAGGCAGGGGAGCTTGCGGCTCTCGCGGGCACAATCGAGACTTGCTTCTCGGCCGATAGCGTTGAGGAGATTCTCGAGCGGTTGGGGGCGGTTCAGGGCGCCGCGCAGCCATGGGCGCAGGAGGTGATCGCGGATCTCGGACGCCGTTCGCCGCTGTCGCTCAAGATCACGCAGCGCCACGTCCGCGAGGCCGCCGCGCGAGACCTCAGGCAGACCTTGATGATCGACGGGCGGCTTGCCGCGCGCGTGCTCGACGATCACGATTTCTATGAGGGTGTGCGGGCGGCGCTTATCGACAAGGATCATAGTCCGCGCTGGCGGCCCGAGACGCTGAGCGATGTGACGGACGCAATGCTCGACGCCTATTTCGTAGCAGCAAGCGACGCCGGCCCCGTGCTGCCGACGCGGGGAGAGATGCAGGCGCAGAGGGCATGAGCTTCATGCCAGTCGGCTCTTTCGTGCAAAGATTTACGAAATCTTCACCATCCACATTGAGCTAATTTTTATCGGTCTCGGATAGCCTGACAAAAGAACCGGAAAACCGGTCGCGTCAAACAGGTAGAGCAGAGGCAGAGTTATGAGTATCGCAGCAAGCGCGGCGCGCCATCGCGCGCAGATCAACCAGGATTCACCCGCACGTACCGAGTATCTCGAAGCTCTTCAACTGATCGAGCGCCTGCATCGCCGCCTGCTCGATGTCATCAAAGATGAGTTCGACCGTCTCGGCGGCTCCGACCTCAACGCCGTGCAGGCGCTGTTGCTTTACAACATGGGCGACAAGGAGCTGACAGCTGGCGAGCTCAAGAGCCGCGGCTACTATATGGGCTCGAATGTTTCCTATAACCTGAAGAAGCTCGTCGAGATGGGCTACATCGACTACGAGCGCAGCGAGTCGGACCGGCGCAGCGTTCGCGTGTCGCTTTCGGCCAAGGGACGCCAGGCGTCGGAGGTGGTTAGCCGCCTTTACCAGCGCCAGCTCGGCTCGGTCGAGACTGTCGCGCAGGTCTCCACCGACGATTTCAAGCACCTCAACAAGGCTCTGACGCGTCTCGAGCGCTATTGGGCCGATCAGATCCGCTTCCGCCTGTAATCGGGGGAATTCAGGTTTCGAGCGAGGACGAGGGGCCGGGGGGCTTCTCGCTCGGAACGCTGGAGTATCATACCGGCCGGACAAAGTCTTGACTCACTGGTCTGCGGTTTCCGGCCGGTATTCTCTTTAGCTTGCGCGCAGCCGCCACACCAACCCTGCGCGCTGATACCAACCGCACTGCGTCAGCACTTCGTGCGGATGGTATCAGGGGCCGCGGCGTGAGCTGCGGCCCCTTGCTTGTGGCACGCACGCATCACTCTCATGTTGGTTGGCGGCAGGGGGCTTTTGGCCCGTCGGGCTTCGTGCGATTGTCCGGCCGGATGTGCGTCGGAGCCTATTTGCATTTCGACGGCAGCATCGCCGCAGCAAAGCTCCTTTTGGGGCTGTGCTGCGACACATCAATTTCAGCTTGTTGCTTCGAAGTCGCGGGGATCGCATGACAAGCTCTGCATCAAAGAGCGCACTCTCGTTGGTGGCCGCAGCGCTCGCGTGTCTCTTAGTCTTGGCTGGCGGCACGTTGATCACAGCCACCGGCGCTTGCGCGCAGATCCAATTCGGACCGACCGACGGATGGGGGGAAACGTCCGATGTCGATCCGGCCGTCGAGCGGCAGGCGCTCAAGGAATTCGAGCGCAATCCGGAAGCCGGTTTACCGACGCTGTCGCCAGCAAACGTCGAGGCGACCAAAAAGGCTATCAAGCGCTATACGGACATCGTTGCCGCCGGCGGCTGGCTGGCGGTGCCTGATGACGTGGTCAAGCCGGGTGAGAGCTCGCCGGCCGTTGCTGCACTCCGCGCTCGTCTTGCTGTTTCAGGCGAGCTTAGCGATGCGGGCAGCGGGGAGGCCCTCCAGGGGGATGTGTTTGACGCGCTCAAGGCCTATCAGACAACCAACGGCCTAACGCCGAATGGGCGCATCGATAAGCCGACGATTGCCGCGCTCAATGTCCCGGCGCAGGACCGCCTGAAGCAGCTCAAGACCAACCTCACGCGGCTTGGTGAGCTGACAGGCGTGGTGAAGGCCCAAAGGAAGTATGTCATCGTCAATATTCCTGCGGCGCAGGTCGAGGCTGTCGCGCTCAATCGCGTGGTCTCGCGCTACACCGGCGTGGTGGGCAAAGTCGACCGGCCGACGCCGCTCCTGCGCTCGACCATCACGGAGATGAACTTCAATCCCATCTGGCGGCTACCGCCGACCGTGATCCAGAAGGATCTCATCCCGCAGGGCCGCCGCATGCAGGCCGAGGGCAAGAACGTCCTGATCAAGACGGGCATCGAAGCCTATGACGGCAACGGCAAGAAGGTCGATCCGGAAAAGATCGATTGGAACTCGTCGCAGCCGCAGTCCTTTGCCTACCGGCAGCCGCCCGGCAAAGAGAACCCGCTCGGCTTCGTCAAGATCAACTTTGCGTCAGGTGAATCCGTCTACATGCACGATAGCCCGTCGGAGGGGCTGTTTGGGCGAAACTTCCGCGCCGCAAGCTCGGGCTGCATCCGCGTTCACAATGTCGAGAAGCTGGCCAACTGGCTCTTGGCACAGAACGATGGTTGGGACGAGGATCGCGTCGCCAAGATCAAGGAGAGCGGGCAGCGTCTCGACGTGCGGCTGGCGACGCCAGTCGCCCTGCATTTCGTCTACATCACCGCCTGGGCTACCGAGGACGGTGTCATTCAATTTCGCCGCGACCTCTACAATCGGGACGGCGTGAGCGAAATTGCGACCTCCTATTAGCTCTCGCCCCGAACCCCATTTCTTTTGGTGGCGGGCTAGCTCTTTGTTTTTTCGAAGGTTATTCGCTGGATCAGCGGATATCTCGGCGGAATGGGCTCCAGGCAAACATTAAGGGTGTGTTCATCTGGTCGCAGTCTCATGGGATGGGGCTGTTGACCAGAATCAAGCCCAAAGCGGCCGGGACAGGGCATCTAGTGTCTGGCACGGACCGTAGGTGTCGTCAGTGGCTCTGGAATTGGTTAAGCGCATCCGTTATTTGGCCGGATTGTTGGGCGACGCTGCAGTTCAGCTTAATTTGACTGGACGAGGCGGGTGGGCGCGACATAAGTGCTGATCGGCGCTGCAACGCTCGGCGGATGCTAGAAGGACGGCCGGCACGTCGCTAGAAAAGCGCCGGCAGGCTCAGGAAAACGAAAAGGACCGAGGGGACGCCGATGAACTACGCGCAGCATTTCAAGGCGGCCTTGGATCAGATCCGCCGCGAAGGTCGCTATCGCGTGTTTGCAGACGTCAAGCGCCGCCGTGGCGACTTCCCGGTCGCCGACCGTTTCACCGCTGCTGGTAAGAAGCCCATCGTTGTCTGGTGCTCGAACGATTATCTCGGCATGGGCCAGCACCCGTTGGTGGTTGCGGCAATGCACGAGGCGATCGACGCGGTCGGCGCGGGCTCGGGCGGTACGCGCAACATCTCTGGTACGACGCATTATCACGTCGAGCTCGAACATGAGCTTGCCGACTTGCACGGCAAGGAGCAGGCGCTTCTCTTCACGTCGGCCTACGTCGCCAATGACGCCACGCTGTCGACGCTCGTCAAGCTGCTGCCGGGCTGCGTCATCTTCTCGGACGAGAAGAACCATGCCTCCATGATCGAAGGCATCCGCCACGGTCGCGGCGACAAGCGCATCTTCCGCCACAACGACGTGACCGATCTCGAGAGCAAGCTCAAGCAGCTCCCGCGCGGGACGCCGAAGATCATCGCGTTCGAGAGCGTTTATTCGATGGACGGGCATGTGGCGCCGATCTCCGCCATCTGCGATCTCGCCGCGAAGTACAATGCCCTCACCTATCTGGACGAGGTGCATGCCGTTGGCCTTTATGGTCCGCGCGGCGGCGGTATCGCCGAGCGCGACGGCGTGATGCATCGCGTCGACATCATCAACGGCACATTGGCCAAAGGCTACGGCGTGATGGGCGGCTATATCGCCGGCTCGAGCGATCTCTGCGACGCGGTTCGCTGCTTTGCGCCGGGTTTCATCTTCACGACCTCGATGGCGCCTGCTCTCGCTGCCGGAGCCCTCGCGAGTATCCGTCACTTGAAATCAAGTAATAGCGAGCGCGAGCGGCATCAGGAGCGTGCGGCAACGCTCAAGGCGCGGCTTGCTGCCGCCAATCTCCCGCTCTTCCAGAGCCAGAGCCATATCGTTCCGGTTCTGATCGGCGATCCGGTGCACTGCAAGGAGGTGACCGACCGCCTCCTCGACCGGTACGGTATCTACGCGCAGCCCATTAACTATCCGACCGTGCCGCGCGGTACCGAGCGCATCAGGTTGACCCCCGGACCGCAGCACTCGGACGCGCAGATGGACGCGCTCGTCGCCGCTCTAAGTGAGTTGTGGGCTGCTTGCCCGGCATCCGTCGGTAAGACCGGTAAGCTTGCTGCAGAATAAATTGCTTCCAAACGGGAGCTTGCCGCGTTTATCCTCAGCGGCTTCCGGACATTGCACTGCAGCAAGAACATTGCCTTAGGGCTCTCCTGCGAAGCATCGTCGCGTGGGACGGAGACTTCCTTGTTGGAGGCCCCGTCTGCGTGCTATTTCCGTTTAGAATCTGGACATCGCGGGACACAGCCCAGCTGTTCTACCACCGTTCAAGTCCGATGCAGTCCAAGGCAATGCCGGCGCGCGTCAATGCCGGCAGACAACACAGTATAGAGCCGCCCAAGCGAGGAAATCCCAATGTTCAGACTGAAGCCGAAGAGCCCGACCCACCGCTTTTTCAATTCTCCTCTCGCGGAGACAGATCCCGAGGTTGCGTCGGCCATCGGCAAGGAGCTCGGGCGCCAGCAGTACGAGATCGAGCTCATCGCTTCTGAGAACATCGTCTCGAAGGCCGTGCTCGAGGCGGCGGGTAGTGTGCTGACGAATAAGTATGCTGAGGGTTATCCGGGCAAGCGCTATTATGGCGGCTGCCAGTACGTCGACATCGTCGAGGACTTGGCCATCGAGCGCGCCAAGAAGATCTTCGGCTGCGGCTTTGCGAACGTGCAGCCGAACTCGGGCTCGCAGGCGAACCAAGGCGTGTTCAACGCGCTTGCCAAGCCAGGCGACACCATTCTCGGCTTGAACCTCGCTCACGGCGGTCATCTTACGCACGGCGCAACGGTCAACCAGTCGGGCAAGTGGTTTAAGGCCGTGCACTATCAGGTGCAGCCGGATACGCACCGCGTCGACATGGACGAAGTGCGCAAGATCGCCAAGGAGAACAACCCGCGCATCATCATCGCGGGCGGCTCGGCCTATCCGCGCCAGTTCGATTTCGCCGCGTTCCGAGCCATTGCCGACGAAGTCGGCGCGCACCTGATGGTCGACATGGCTCACTTCGCAGGCCTCGTCGCGGCGGGTGAGCATCCCTCGCCGTTTCCGCACGCGCATGTCGTCACGACGACGACGCACAAGACGCTGCGGGGGCCGCGTGGCGGCATGATCCTCACCAACGA
The DNA here is from genome assembly GCA_041659825.1 of Hyphomicrobium sp. Classification (GTDB taxonomy): domain Bacteria; phylum Pseudomonadota; class Alphaproteobacteria; order Rhizobiales; family Hyphomicrobiaceae; genus Hyphomicrobium_C. Next base: position 58,331 of record JBAZXL010000010.1, on the reverse strand, counting down.
CGAGGACATCGCGAAGAAGATCAACTCGGCGATCTTCCCAGGCATCCAGGGTGGTCCGCTCATGCACGTCATCGCCGGCAAGGCGGTTGCATTCGGCGAGATCCTGCAGCCAGATTTCAAGGTCTATGCAAAGCAGGTCATCGTCAACGCCAAGGCCATGGGCGAGGTGTTGGTGAAGGCTGGCTTCGCTCTGGTTTCGGGCGGCACTGACACGCACCTCATTCTTCTCGACCTGCGTCCGAAGAAGCTTACGGGCAATGTTTCGGAGAAGGCTCTCGGCCGCGCTCACATCACTTGCAACAAGAACGGCGTGCCGTTCGATCCGGAGAAGCCGATGGTCACGTCGGGCATCCGTCTTGGCGCACCTGCTGGCACGACGCGGGGCTTCGGGGAAGCCGAGTTCCGGGACATTGGCCGCATGATCGCTGAGGTTCTGGACGGCCTTGCAAAGAACGGCGAAGCTGGCAATGGCAAGGTCGAAGCGAAGATCAAGGCCGAGGCGACGGCGCTCTGCAAGCGCTTCCCGATCTACTCTTAAAGCTGGCCCCGCTTACGCGGGCACTGGCGCTTGAGATCTCGGTGCCGGGCCATCTGGTCTGGCACCGTTTTCTTTTGCGTGGATCGCGACGCGCTGCGCCCCGCGGGCTCCCCCGGGGAGAAGGCAAAGGTGTAGACTGGGCGCGACCCAATCCCAACTCTGGAGCATATTTTGATGCGCTGTCCCTATTGCTCGAGCGAGGAAACGCAGGTCAAGGACAGCCGGCCGACGGAGGAGAACGCGGCCATCCGGCGGCGGCGCGTCTGCCCGACGTGCGGCGGACGCTTTACGACATTTGAGCGCGTACAGCTCCGCGAGCTTGTGGTGCTGAAGCGCTCGGGGCGGCGCGTGCCGTTCGATCGCGACAAGCTTTCAAAGTCGGTCGAGGTTGCCTTGCGCAAGCGGCCAATTGATCCGGAGCGGATCGATCGGATGGTGTCGGGTATCGTGCGTCAGCTCGAGAGCACGGGCGAGACGGAGATCTCGTCCTCGACCATCGGTGAGTACGTCATGGAGGGCTTGCGCGGTCTCGATCCTGTGGCCTACGTGCGGTTCGCGTCCGTCTACCGCGATTTCCGGGAGGCTGCGGATTTCCAGGAGGTGCTCGGCGAGATCGCGCGTGCCGATGATGCTGGTGACGTTGGCGCTGCCGGCAAAAAGCATTGACGAGGCGGGATGTCTGACACCTTCGATCAGCAGATGATGCAGATCGCTTTGCGCGTCGGCCAGCGAGGGCTCGGAAACGTGGCGCCCAACCCCGCAGTCGGCGCCGTGATTGCAGACGTTGCGACCGGAGAGATCGTCGCGCGCGGGTGGACGCAGCCCGGCGGGCGGCCGCATGCCGAGACGGAAGCGATCCGGCGAGCAGGTCCTCGGGCGCAAGGCCTCACCATGTACGTCACGCTTGAGCCTTGCGCGCACTTCGGAAAGACGCCGCCGTGCGCCGACGCAATCGTGGCGGCAGGCCTAAGGCGCGTCGTCATTGGTATCAAGGATCCCGACCCGCGAACGTCCGGCAAGGGCGAGGAGCGGCTAAAGGCGGCCGGGATTGAGGTGACAGCGGGCGTCTGCGCTGAGGCGGCGCGTTGGCTCACGCTCGGCCACGTGCTCAGGACTACGGAGCAAAGGCCTTTCGTACAGCTCAAGATGGCGCTCACGGCCGAAGGCGAGGTGCCCCGCGGACGAGATGGCAAGCCGCAGTGGGTGACAGGACCCGAAGCTCGCGCACGCGGCCATCTTCTGCGCGCGGAAGCGGATGCGATCCTGGTGGGTGGCGCAACAATTCGCGACGACGATCCTGAGCTCACCTGCCGATTGCCCGGTCTCGTGAAGCGTTCACCGATCCGTATTGTCCTATCAAACGGGCTTAATATTCCGTTCGAGAGTAGGATTGTAGCGAGTGCCAGGGCAAATCCGACCTGGGTCATCAGCGCCGATACGGCCGACAGCGAACGGCGCGCCGGCCTCGAACGTCATGGTGTCCGGGTGCTTGGCGTCCGCGTGCTCGCAGATCGCCGCGGTTCCGGGGCCGGCCTTGACGTCGGCGACGTCGCAGCAAAGCTCGCCGAGAGCGGCATCACGCGACTTCTGGTCGAAGGTGGACCGGCGACATGGAGGATGTTCGCGGCCTCCGGGATGGCGGACGAGGTCGTTATGTTTACGGCGGCCGGGCCGGAGAAGGCTGCCGCATTCGCGGGCCGCTATCTGCCGGGCCTTAAGGTGCGGCATGTCGTGACGCATTTCGCCGGGAGCGACTTCATGCATGTGTTGAGAAAGGCTTGATCGGGGGCGTCATGTTTACGGGCATCATTGCAGATATCGGAGAGGTGATCGGGCGAGAGGGGGGGCGTTTTGCAATTCGCTCGAGCTTTGATGCGGAGACGATCGAGATCGGTGCCTCGATTGCTTGCGATGGCTGCTGCCTTTCCGTGGTGACGGTGCGCCCCGATGGGCAGGGCTCTGCCTTTACCGTGGACGTCTCCAACGAGACGCTCTCCAAGACGTCGCTCGGTCATTGGCAGCCCGGGCGCCGCATCAATCTTGAGCGCGCGCTTAGGGCCGGTGACGAGCTTGGCGGGCATATTGTCTCTGGGCATGTCGACGGCGTCGCGCGTCTGCTCGATGTGCGAGCCGATGGTGAAAGCCGCCGGCTCGTTTTCGAGGTGCCACTTGTGCTTTCGCGCTTCATAGCGCCTAAGGGGTCAGTGGCGCTCGACGGGACGTCGCTTACGGTCAACGAGGTGCAGGGTCCCCGCTTCGGGGTCAATCTCATTCCCCTGACCTTGACCAAGACGACCTGGGGGCGCAAAAAGCCGGGCGACGAGGTCAATTTCGAGATCGACCTCTTTGCGCGCTATGTTGCGCGCCTCATGGAGACTGCTCAGTGATTAATGGTCTCAGCACGATCGCCCAGAGAGAGGGGCTTGGTTTCCTCTCCTCGACCGCGGAGATCGTCGACGACATGCGCAATGGGCGAATGGTCATCCTCGTCGACGCCGAGGACCGCGAGAACGAAGGCGATCTCGTCGTGCCAGCGCAAATGGCAACGCCGGATGCTGTCAACTTCATGGCCAAGCACGGCCGTGGACTCGTTTGCCTGGCGCTTACCCAGGGCCGGGCGCAGGAGCTTGGCCTCGACTTCATGGTCCGGGCGAAGGCGGCCCGCGAGCGCACCGCGTTCACGCAATCAATCGAGGCCCGCGAGGGAATCACGACGGGCATCTCGGCGCATGATCGCGCGCGCACCATCGCGACGGCGATTGACCCGACCAAGGGCGCTGCGGATCTCGTCTCGCCGGGTCACGTTTTTCCGTTGATCGCGCGCGAGGGCGGCGTTCTGATCCGGGCCGGTCATACGGAGGCAACGGTCGATCTCTGCCGGCTTGCCGGTCTCGTGCCTGCAGCCGTGATCTGCGAGATCATGAACGACGACGGGACGATGGCGCGCATGCCGGATCTCGTGCCGTTCGCACAGCGCCATGGCCTCAAGATTGGAACGATCGAGAACCTCATTGCTCACCGCCTCAGCACAGAGACGCTCGTCAAGCTCGTCAGGCAGACGCCGGTGCACAGCGGCTTCGGCGGCGCCTTCACGCTCAACGTCTATACGACAACCGTCGATCCGGTTGAGCATCTGGCTCTTGTCATGGGTGATCTCTCGGCTCCCGGCCCGGTGCTTGTTCGCGTGCATGCCGTCAACGTGCTCGGCGATCTCCTCGGCATCGGAGAGACGCAGGGAGGAGAGAGCACGGTGGCAAAGTCGATGCGCGCCGTCGCGCGGGAGGGGCGCGGCATCATCGTGCTCATTCGGGATCTTGCGCCGAAGAGCGTTTCAGATTGGGTTGCGCGACGGACCGAGCCGCAGTCGGCGGGCGGTCACGCTGCGGTGCGGGGGCGGCGCCAGCTCGAGATCGGCGTTGGTTCACAGATCCTGCGATCGCTCGGCGTCAGCGATATGGTGTTGCTGACAAATGCTCCCGAAGACGTTTACGTAGGTCTCGAGGCTTATGGACTACGCATCGTCGGCACACGCAAGATCGAGTAGGGCCTGATGATACTTTCCGACGACAAGGCTTCTCGCTCGCAAGATCTGGCGCTTCACTCAGGTGGGATGGCACGCATTCTCATCATCGAAGCGCCTTACTATGCGGACATCACGAATGAGCTCGTGGGTGGAGCCTTGGCTGTTCTCGACAAGACCGGTACGCCCTATGATCGCGTCGCCGTCCCCGGTGCTCTCGAAATTCCGCAGGCCTTTCGTCTGGCTGTCGGAAAAGGATTATTCGGTGGCCAGGGCTCAGCGGCCAAATACCACGGTCTGATCGCGCTGGGCTGCGTTATCCGCGGCGAGACCTCGCACTATGACATCGTCTGCAATAACGCTAACCACTGGCTCATGGAGACAGCAATCAAGAACAACATTCCGTTCGGGAACGCCATTCTGACCGTCGATACGGCGGCGCAAGCGCTTGCCCGCGCGCGCGGTGGTAGCGATGGCAAGGGTGGCGACGCTGCCCGCGCATGCCTGCGCCTTGTCTGGCTCGGCGCGCATTTCGAACAGCAACGCGCATGAGCCAGCCGAGACGCAGGAAGGCGGCCGACCCAAATGCGCGCAAGCCGCGCAGCATCGCACGCATGGGCGCGGTGCAAGCTCTCTACCAGATGGATCTCGCTGGAACAGACGCCGGCGAGGTTATCGAGGAGTTCGTGTCGCTCCGTTTCGCCCCGCCTGTGCCCGATGCAGACGGCGTTTTGTCAGACGACGGCGAGGACGCCAACAATCTTGAGGGCGCGGACGCGACCTTTTTTGCCGAGATCCTGAAGGGCGTGGTGCGGCGGCAGCGCGAAATAGATCCGCTGGTTGATCAGCAACTCAGGACCGGGTGGCGCCTTGTGCGGGTTGATTCCATTCTGCGGGCCATTCTGCGTGCCGGCGTGTTCGAGCTGATGGAACGCAGCGACGTGCCCGCTCGCGTCACGATCAACGAGTATATCAATATCGCTAAGGCCTTTTTCGAGGCCGATGAGCCCAAGGTCGTGAATGGCGTGCTCGACCGGATTGCGCACAAAGTGCGTGCGGGCGAGTTCGAGACGCCCGACGAGGGAAGCGCCAGCGCGTGAGCCGGGAGCTGCGAGGATCGGGCGAGGAGGCGCTGATTGCCGCCTACTTCGCGCCGCTCGCAGCCTCCTTTGAGGGTGCGCATCATCTTCTTGACGATTGTGCGAGCTTGCGGCCGGCACCTGGCCAAGATCTCGTCCTCACGACCGATGCGGTTGCGGCGGGGGTGCATTTCTTTGCCGACGACCCGGCGGGCGATATTGCATGGAAGGCGCTCGCCGTGAACGTCTCGGATCTCGTGGCAAAGGGCGCGCGGCCCGTCTGCTATTTGATGTCGGTCGCCTTTCCCGAGCGGCCGGCGGAGCTGTGGCTCGAGGCGTTTGCAAAGGGCTTGGCCGCGGCGCAGTCGCGCTTCGGCATCGTGCTGGCCGGTGGCGATACGGATCGGCGGCCAGGTCCGATGGCGATTACGATCACGGCCGTTGGCGAGCTGCCGCACGGGCGCATGGTGCGGCGGACGACAGGGCGGCCGGGCGACCTCCTCTTCGTTTCCGGACAACTCGGATCCAGCGCGCTCGGGTTGAGGCTTCGGCGTGATCCGGCGCTCGCCTTCGATCTCGGTCTTACGGAGGACGAGACATCTGGTCTGGTCGGGCGATATCTCCGGCCCGAGCCACGAATTGAGCTCGTCAACGCCGTTCGCGAGCATGCTTCTGCTTCCATGGATATTTCCGACGGACTCGCTAAGGATCTAGGGCGGCTTGTGCGGGCTTCAGGCGTGGGTGCGTTGGTGGAGACGCAACGATTGCCGCTTTCGCCGGCATTCCAGGCGGCAGCGGCTGCGCGCGCTGACATTTTCTCAGACGCGCTCGCTGGGGGCGACGACTATGAGGTTCTTGCAGCGGTCTCGCCGGATGCGGCTGAGCGCTTCAGGCTGGCGGCGTCGGCTGCGTCGGTTCCCGTCACGAGCATCGGTGAGATTACGGAGGGCCCGGGTGTCCGTTTCGTCGACGGGAGCGGAAGCGAGATCTCCGTCGGCTATGCTGGGTGGGATCACTTCGCATGAGGGCGGAAGGTGCGGCAATACGGCCGCGTATGCGGCACAATCTCGATGGTTGGCTGCTCCATGAGTTGCTAGGCTGTGAACTCACTATGGACGGGTGGCGAATGCATCGTCCAGTTATGAGTTCACACTCTACACACGTCTTTGTTTAGCCATACCAATCGCGTCTAGGATGCGAGTATGAGCCGCCCTCATTCGGATGGCCGCAAGGACCTCAGAGCCCGGTGTCTTCTCACGTGACTAATCTCCCATTGCTTCTTGCACCGCTGATGCGGGTGCTACGGCTCGTGCCGGTGCTCGCTGTGCTTTTTTATGCCGCTCCGGCATTCGCCCAGGATGGCAACTGGTGGGAGGGAATTAGCTCCGGCTCGCCGAATTATTCGGGCAGGCCACGGGAGGCTGAGCGGACTCCGCCGAAACCTGAAGTCTTGAATGATCTGCGTGCAAACGACGTGCCCTGGCGTAGCGATGAGACACTCGCGGCGATCGAGAAAGCCATCGATTTCTATCAGCACATCGTGAGCAAGGGAGGGTGGGCCGCAATTCCGGGCAACCGCATGATGCGGCCGGGCGACGATGACGAGCGCGTACCCCATGTCAGACGTCGACTGCGGATCACGGGCGAGCTTGCGGGCGGGTCGAGTTATGATGACTATACGTTCGATACCGCGCTTGAGGCGGCTGTCGTACGCTATCAAGAGAAAAACGGGCTTCGGGCCAGCGGTCGCGTCGACCAGCCGACACTGGCGGCGCTCAACATTCCGGCGGAGGAACGGCTCGCGCAGCTCAAGCTCAACCATGAGCGCATTCTGGAGCTTTTGAAATCGCCGCCGGAGGAGCGCTATGTGCTCGTCAACGTGCCGGCATTTCAGCTCGAGGCTGTTGAGCGTTATCAGACGGTGCTGCGCCACCGCGTCATCGTTGGTCGGCCGGAACGGCAGACGCCATCGCTGAAAGCGACGATCAAGGCACTCAACTTCTATCCCTTCTGGCGCGTTCCTGACAGCGTGGCACAGCTCGATCTCATTCCTCGTCTGCGCAAGGAGCCTGAGTACCTCGCGAAGGAGCAAATTCGCGTCGTTTCCGGCGACTTCAACGGCCCGCAGCTCGATCCGACTGTCATCGACTGGACGCAGGCCGATGCAAGGACCATCAAATTCAAGCAGGATCCAGGGCTGCAGAACGCGCTCGGTCTCGTGCGTATCGATATGCAGAACGAGCATGGCGTCTATATGCACGATACGCCGCTTAAGCCGCTATTTCAGCAGCGCTCGCGTCCCTTCAGCGCGGGCTGCGTGCGGGTGCAGGACGTCTTTGAGCTTGTGGAGTGGATTGCCCGGCTCGAGCCGGGTTGGGAGCGTCCGGGCCGTGTCAAGGATGTGCTCGACCAGGGGCAGGCACTCGACCTCGCCCTATCGCGACCGGTGCCGGTCTACTTCGCCTATATCACGGCATGGGCGGAGCCCAATGGCCGGATCGAGTTTCGTCCCGATATCTACAAGCGTGACGGCTCGATCGCGAGCCGCGACTATTTTGATCCTGACGCGCCGCCGTTGCCGCAGTCCGGACTTGCGCCGTAGAGAGCGTCTGGCGCGGCTTCAGGCCCGCCTCCGCCTAGATACGCCGCGTTGGTACAATAGCGGATCTGCGTGAGACGGCGAGGACGGCACGATGGAAATCAAACCGATCGGAAGAGTTTGCGGCGGGCGAGCAGTACCCTACGATGACAATTGGGGTAACAGCCATTGCCGTTTGGAACTGGATGCCGCTTGCTTCGATGCCGAAGCACTTGCGGGTCTTGGAGACTTTTCACATGTCGAGGTCATATTCGTCTTTGATCGCGTGACTGACGCGGAGATCGACATGGGCGCCCGCCACCCACGAGGCCGAAGCGATTGGCCAAAAGTTGGCATTTTCGCTCAGCGCGGCAAGAATCGTCCGAACCGAATAGGCGTCACCATCTGCAAGATCCTGCAAGTTTCCGGAACGATGATCGAGGTCGTGGGACTGGATGCAATCGATGGAACACCAATCCTCGACATTAAGCCTGTCATGAAGGAATTCCTGCCACGGGGAGTAATCAGACAGCCGTTATGGGCTCAGGAACTCATGAGGAACTATTGGTGATTTCAGGATGCGTCATCTCGTGGGTGCACTGACAATTAGCTGGCGGCCATATTCCCCTGGACCATGCTCACCGCCAGCCAAGATCTGATGATGGGCGATGCGCTTTGAAAGCCTTGAGCTTTTTCAGCTCCATTGTGGAGCGTGCTCTGCGCCAAGTTATTTATTTTAAAGGAAAATATGGCTCCGTGGGTAGGATTCGAACCTACGACCGTCCGATTAACAGTCGGATGCTCTACCACTGAGCTACCACGGAATAGACCGGCCAGACGAGACCGGCGACTTGAGAGCCGCGCTCATAGCAGATGAGCGACGATTGGGCCAGAGGTCAGAGCAAAAAAACTTGCCGCTCCAAGCTTGTGTCCAATCGGGAGCGGTATGCACCCCTGACCAAGGCGCCATGCTTAGCATGGAGATTCATTCTAGGCCACACTCGGAATTCCACCGGGTGGGTGGATTTGCGGTCTCATACAGTGCCAGAACGCGGGCAAGCGGGACCGGAGGCCGTCCCGTGACGCTGTCCCGCCGAAGCAGAGACCAGCGCTCGTGCGGCGGCATGTGAGCCAGATCGCCTGCGGGCCTCAGTTTATCGGAACGAGGTATCCGGGAGGTCCCCAGAAGCCAGGCTTGCCCCAGTCGTCCGGCTGGCGCGGGAATGGGGCCGGCAAGGCGTAGACCGGGCTGGTGGTGTCGAGTTTGTAGTATGGTTTCCCGAGCTTGGGATCGGCGACTTGAGGGCTTGCATCGCGAATGTCGCCCTGGTGGGGGAGCTCTATGCCCGGGCGGGAATTCCAATAAATGTTGCTTCGTACCGCAGGATACTCGAAGGCTCTTGGGGAATAGCCGGAGTAGTAGACGCTCCCATCGAGGCCTGCCGTGCTGGCAACATCAGCGACGATGAGGTTTGTCTCGAATACGTTCCCCGTCATGTTCGCCGTGTCCCGCCTTCCGAAAGCATTTTGATAGAGCAGCACCCATTGCCGATCGCTGTTGCCAAGGTCAAAGATATTGCCCGATATCCGATTTCGATTGCCGCCGTGAATCTGCACCGCCCACGTTCCCGAGCCGAGAACCAGATTGCCCCTTATTGCAACGTTTGACGCTCCATCATCAAGGTAGAGCCCCTTAATTCGCCGTGTGGGATCTCCGTAATCGCGAAGGTAGTTGTTTTCGAGGACAATGCCTGTCGATGTCGCGGTCCTGTCGATGACGTAGTAGCCGCCGAGGTCGCCGGCCTTGGCAGCGCGGTTTGTATTGTACACGGCGTTATTTCTGATGCTGGCTCCGTCAAGTCCACCTTTGGGACCGACCTGCAGCACGCCAATCAAGATGCCTACGCCGCCGACGTCGTAGACGACATTGTTATTGATCGTTGTATTCTTGACGTCTCCCCAGGCGGCAATTCCGGCAAACCATCCCCAAGGGTACCTATTGTCGGCCCCGTCACCGACATCGTGGATGATATTGTTTGCGACGACGTTGTCGTGTGCAGGCTTGGTTCTGCCGTAGACGAAGCAGCCGCCAGCGCGGATGTCCGGATAGGCCGGCCCGCCGTGAACCGTGATGCCGCCACCGCGTTTGAAGCTTCTGATCCGCAGGCCGTCGATTGTGATGCGGCTGGCGCCCTGGATGTAGATGACATTTGAGTTGTGACACGCCGAAAATGGCATCTCTGAAGCGTCGAGGACGGCAGTATTGTAGCCGTCCGGCGGATAAAACGACCATTTCTGGCCGCTATCCTCCGCGGAGAGCTGCAGCGTCTTCATTTGCTTGTAAATACCCGCGCGCAAGTAAACGGTCTTGCGCGTCGCATTGTTTCTCATGGCGTCTTGCGCTCGCTCGAGAGTGGCAAAGGGTCGATCGAAGGAGCCCGGATTGTTATCGTCCCCACTCGGAGAAATGAAGAATGCCTCCGGGGAGATGCGAGGCCATTCAGCGCCCAATGCGCAATTCGGATCGACGCCGACTTGGGTGAGGACTGCGATGATGGCGAAGCCAAGTAGACGGCCGCCATAGCGGCTAAAAGAACGAGGAAGTCGCATCTAACCATCCGATGGTCTGTCTAGGCTGTGTGGAAATCCAGGCGTGTGACCAGCGCGAAAGCCCGGTTCAGCTGCTTTGGTTCCGGCGATACCACTCGGTCTCAGCGAGCAACTCTTCTCCCGCCTCTATTCACGGGAACTTCTTTCAAACCGCGCCGTTGAGGGCCGTGGACAAGTTCCGCTTCAAGGGGCGGGAGCGCGACTGACTCCTTTGAAACATCGGGGACGGACAAGGTCCTGGATAGGGCGGGTGCGACTGATGCTGCGAGATCTGGCTTTGCTCGATCAGGACAAGGTCGTCGATTGCGAGGTGTGTGTTGTCGGTGGCGGCGCAGTTGGCCTCGCAATGGCCGTGCAGCTCGCGCGAAATCACTGTGAAGTGGTTCTGCTCGAAGCTGGCGGAACGAGCCTCGAGCAGAGTTCGCAGGACCTGCAGCGGGGCACTTCCGTGGGCCACCCCTTCGAAAACATACACGTGGGGCGCTATCGCGTGCTCGGCGGCTCGACCACTTTTTGGGGCGGGCAGGTCGTGCCTCTGGGAGCGCATGCCATGCAATCCCGCCCCTGGCTCGCGCCGCGCGGATGGCCGATCGTGCACGAAGATCTCGAGCCCTATTACGATCTCGCCTACCGGCTGCTTGGACTAGGCAGTGTTGATCGGGATGATGCGCGGGTCTGGTCTCGCCTCGGGCTTTCTGCCGACCTTGATGAGAGCCTTGTGCTCGGCCTCACGCGCTGGCTGCCGCAGCGGAATCTCGCGCGACTATTTCGCCAGGAAATCGACGCCGACCCGCGATTGCAGGCCTTCGTACACGCCAACGTCACTGGTCTGGTACTCGACGAACGCCGGCGCCGCGTGGAGCGGGTCGAGGCTCGCAGCCTCAACGGCAAGCGGATCACAGTGCGTGCGCCAGTAACTGTGCTGGCCTGCGGATCGCTCGAAATTGCCCGCCTTTTGCTGCACGAGGCGGCAGACGGCGGCGCCCGGCCGTGGCAGGAAAACCCCTGGGTCGGTCGAGGCTATCTGGATCATATCAACGGTAGTGTGGCCGACGTCGAAGTCCTCGACTATGATGCATTTCATCAGCAGTTCGACAGCATCTTCCTCGATGGCTTCAAGTTCTATCCTGTCATTCGCATGGCTCCAGCCCGACAGGCGGCTGAGCAGACGACAGACATTGTTGGGCAGTTTAGCTACGACACCGAGTTCACGCAGCATCTCGACTACATCAAGATGTTCCTGCGCTCGCTCGCGGACGCGAGCATGCCGGAGCAGCTGTCAAAGTTTCCACGTCACGCACTGTCGGCGGCGAGGATCGCGGCGCCCTTGGTCTGGCGCTACCTTCGACAGGGGCGCTCCTATAAGCCACGCAACGCGAATGTTCGATTGGGCGTTGTAGCCGAGCAGTTTCCAAACCCTTTGAGCCAGGTTCGATTGGGCCAGGATAAGGATGCGCTCGGACTTCGCAGGCTCGCTATCGACTGGCAGTTGGACGGGCGCGAGGTGCACAGCATTGCCGTGTTCACCCGCGCCGTACGCGATTTTCTGCAATCACGCAAACTGGCACGCGTGCATATCGATCCGGATCTCGAGCAAGAGCACGCGAAATTCCTCCAACGGACCTACGACGGAATTCATCAAATGGGGACTACTCGCATGGGGCATGACGCGAGCGACGGCGTCGTCGATCGCAACCTCAAAGTCTACGGTACTGACAATCTCTTCGTTGCCGGCCAGGCGGTGTTTCCAGTATCTGGTTTCGCCAATCCGACCTTCACGGGTATCGCGCTTGGCCTCAGACTGTGTGATTACCTGAGGCAAGGTGCGCATGAAGGCAATCTGTCTGCCTAATGGGCGTTCAACGACGCAGCTTGGCTTTGGTTGCGGCTCACTGCATGGGGCCCTCGAAGCGAGGCAAAGCCTTAGGCTCATCGATGCCGCCTTCGAAGCCGGCATCCGGCATTTTGATGTCGCATCGTCCTATGGCCTCGGCCTAGCCGAGGGCATCCTGGGGCGTGCGATTGCGGCACGAGGAAAAGATTCGACCATCACGACCAAAGCCGGCCTCGGCCGGCCGGGTTTTGCGTGGCCCACCTCGGCGATGCGCACGCTCGTCAAGCCTGTGCTGGCGCGCTTCACCAGCGTTGACACGATGCGCAGGATCGCCGGCGGCAACCAGCCGCTCGGCTCGTTCGAGCCCGCTCTTGTCCGAGCTAGCCTCGAAGAGAGCCTAGCAGCGTTGCGCACCCGGGATATCGATATCTTCCTGATGCACGAGATTCGTGGTCACGACGTAACGCCCGCGCTGCTCGAGATGCTAGCGGGATGCAAATTGGCTGGTGTGATAGGGGCGATTGGCACGGGCACTTGCCTGAGCGAAGAGGCGGTGGTCGCGGCGCATTGGCCCGATCTCGCCGAGGTGCGGCAGTTCCGCTGGGATATTTTCGAGCCGTGGCTTAAAAGGATGACGTCGGGGCTCGTCATTACACACGGAGCAATTCGGCCAGCGCTTGTTCGCTTGCGGCATATTTTGGATGGGAACCGAGGGCTCGAGGCTGCCTGGTCCAGCAAGCTCGACGAGGACCTCAGGCGCCCGGAGCGTCTCGCCGATCTGCTGCTCGGGGCCGCGCTTGCAAACAATCGGGATGGCCTCGTGCTCGTCTATTCGAAGCGCGAGGAACGCATTCGACGCTTCGTGTCGATTGCGGGAGATGCGGTCACGCAGGAAAAGGGGAAAGTACTGGCAGAGCTTATGAGGAGTTCATCCCGGCAAAACGGCGCTGTGCCGTGATGGGGCGCTAGTGTAGCGCATCTGACGTTTGGTCCCCGCTCGCGGCTGGTCTCGAAACGAAACGTCAGATGCAGAAGCTACACTAGAAAAATGGAGGTGCTAGTGTTCCTCATGGTTCCAACATTTGCTCCGAACCGCGCCGCAGAGGAAAGCAAATGTCGGAACCGGAACACCAGTGCGTTTGTGACGCGGCGCCGTTTGGATCGGCAAGAGAGCGCCGGCGGCCGAGGCTGTTCGGGGCGGTCATACTACGGTCACGTGCCGGGCCGACTGCGTCACATGTAAGTCAGCGTGTAGTCCCAACTTCCGGTCGTCGTTACGCAAGCCATTGAAAAGATTGGAGGCCACGCCCGGAATTGAACCGGGGTACGCGGATTTGCAGTCCGCTGCGTCACCACTCCGCCACGTGGCCCCTGACGCTTGCTTCGCCTCTACCCGGCACAACATGAAAGCCGGGCGACGGGTATCGGCAGCAGGCCGGCGCGGATCTGTTCCGCTCCGGAAGCGAGGCATCTATCATAGAGAGGAAGCTTTGCACAAGCGAAGTGAGGTATCGCCGTCTAAATGTTATTGAGGATCCGCGCGGCGAGCATGACATGAGGCTGCATGGCAGGGGTCTTTAGGCGTCTCGAGGGCTTGGAACGGGTGGCGAAGCGGGACGGGATCGCGCTCTATCTCGCGGCGCGTGACCCGCGAGTGCCGCTCGCAGTCAAGGTTCTGGCCGTGCTCGTTGCGGCCTATGTGCTCTCGCCCATCGATCTAATTCCCGATTTCATTCCAGTGCTCGGCTATCTCGACGAGGTGGTCCTGGTGCCGGTGGCGGTCGCAGTCATCTTGAGATTTCTCGATCCGGCACTGGTGGAGGAGCACCGGATGGCGGCGACCCTGATGGCCGAGAGGCCGGTCAGCTGGCTCGGCGCGGCTCTGGTTGTGCTCGTCTGGGCCGTCGTGACCTTCATGGTCCTGTGGTTCCTATGGCCGAGGCCGCCGGGGGCGTGATTGCCTATCGATCATCGACGGCGCAGGATCGATTTCGTATTTTTGCTGACGCGAAGCCGCATCCACTTCGACTAAAGATGCTCTATGGTCCCGGCGGACGGCTCGTTGCGCGAGGAGGATAAGGTGGACTACGCGATCCAACGCAAGAACATGGTTGAGTCCCAGGTGCGTCCTTCCGACGTCACCGATCGGCGGATAATACGCGCCATGCTCGACGTGCCGCGCGAGTTGTTCGTACCTGAGGCGTTGCGGGCGACGGTCTACATGGACGGCGCCGTGCGTCTGCCGGCGGAAGCGGGCGCGCCGCGCTGCTTGCTTGCGCCGAGAGTGTTTGCCAAGGCCTTGCAGCTTGCCGCCCTCAATGCCGACGATCACGTTCTGGTGGTTGGCGGGCTCTTGGGGTACTCAGCGGCTATTGCGTCGCAGCTCGCGAAGTCGGTGACCATGCTCGAGCGCGAGCAAAGCGTCTCGGATGCGGCCCGCAAGTCGCTCGACGCGGCGGGTGTCAAGGCCGTAACAGTGGCAACCGGTCCACTGCCGGCGGGCTGGCCGGCCGATGGGCCGTACGATGTCATTTTTGTCGAAGGCGGAATCACGGGAGCGCCGAAGGCATTGCTCGAACAGCTCAAGCATGGCGGCCGGCTCGTGGCGTTGACGGCAAGCAAGGGTGCTGCCGGACGAGCCATCATGTGGACGCGTGTCGACGGTAGCTTCGGCGCCGAGGAGGATTTTTGCGCGTCGGCCGACGTCCTGCCAGGCTTTGAGGCCGCGCGCGAGTTTGCCTTCTAGGATGGGCGGTAAGGCATTTCAAGGCTTGCGGGCCGCTCGAGTATTGCTTTCAGTGCATTTGTCGCTTGATTGCCGGCGATTTGTCAGTTGCAGTGCTCCCCGGACAGACGGACAGTCCTGGTCGCGCCGGACCCTGAAACTCGCGGCCGTTTCGGCAATTTGCAGCGGTTGTGCTAGCCCATCTCATGGCGATTCTGCTCAACCACAAATCCGTATGTGTGTGGGAAAGAAGACACTTTCGGGTTCTCTCAGCACTAAATCGCCGCACTCTGCTTTCACGAATCGTGGCTCATGTCCTAAATAGTCAGTAATCTCGGAGGGGCGCTCATGGCCTTTTTTCGGTTGCTGCTTGTTGCGTTGAATTTTTCGGTCGCTTGACCGCAGTCTGGAGCTAACGGTGTTTGAACTCAATCAAAGCTTACGCTTGATAGGTTCCGGCCTAGTGCTCGGCGTGGTCAGCGCCTGCATCTTTGCGCCGCGGGCTCAAGCCGACACGCTCAATGAGGCGCTTGCAGCGGCTTATCGGTACAATCCGCAGCTTGACGCGGAACGTGCACGGCTGCGTGCGACGGACGAGGAAGTGGCGCGGGCGAATTCCGGCTACCGTCCGATCATCACCGGCAATGCGGACCTCAACTACGAGAATACCAATCTTCGGCCAGATTCCCTAAACGAGGGATCGCGATACCCAAAGGGCTACTCGGTCGATCTCGTGCAGCCGATCTTCACGGGGTTTCAGACCTATAACGCCGTGAACGAGCAGGAAGCCAACGTGCGGGCGGGGCGCGAGATTCTGCGCAATGTCGAGCAAACCGTGCTGCTCGACGCTGTCACTGCGTTCATGGACGTGCTGCGCGACCAGGCCATCGTTCGCTTGCGCGAGAACAACGTCAATGTGTTGTCACGCGAACTCAAGGCAACTGAGGACCGGTTTGCTGTCGGCGAGGTGACGCGCACCGACGTCGCGCAGGCTCAGGCCCGCCGATCTGGTGCGGTCTCGAACCTCGATCTGGCACGCGCCAATCTCAAGACGAGCCGGGCCAACTTTGAGCGGGTGGTCGGCCACCCGCCCGGCGCACTTGTCGAGCCAACCAATTTCGATCGTCTGCTGCCTAAGTCGCTGCCAGATGCGGTGGGGGTGGGCACGCATGAGAACCCGCTCGTGGTGCAGGCCCTCTATATCGAGCAGGCGGCCCGTTTTACGGTCGACCGCATTCGCGGTGAGCTTCTACCCCAGGTGCAGCTCGAGGCCAGCTACGCCGATCGGTTTGATACGGCCGCCGGGACCAAGGAGGTCGAGGTCGGCACAGTTACAGGTCGGCTGCGCGTGCCGATCTACGAAGGCGGCGAGGTCTATGCTCGCGTGCGCCAGGCGAAAAACATTCACGTCAGCCGGCTGCAGGAGATCGAGCAGGCGAGAAGCGAGGCGGAATCTCGCGTAGTTGCAGCGTGGTCTCAGCTCACGGCGGCCCGCGCGCGGGTCGAATCCGATACGGCGCAGGTCACGGCAAATACGACGGCGCTTACGGGTGTGCGTGAGGAAGAGCGCGTCGGGCAGCGCACGCTGCTCGACGTGTTGAACGCAGAAGTCGAGCTTCTGAATGCACAAGTTCAGCTCGTGTCGACGCGACGCGATGTCGTCGTGTCAGCGTATGCCGTTCTGGCATCCGTTGGCCATCTGGACGCTATCTCTCTTGGTTTCAATGCGGTGGCCTACGATACTGAGGCTTATTATCAAGAGGTGCGCCGCAAGCCTTGGGGCCTTTCGATCACGCATGATGATGGCCGCGTGGAAGAGCTTGTGCCAGCGCCTGTCAAATAAGATTTTCTTTCCATCCCCAATCAGCAAACGAGGCGGAATTTCGTAGAAGCGTGCCTCGTTGCCACACCATTGCCTATTATGGGACGTAGCCTCCTCGGCGGTGGGGAACCCACACACACAACCGGAATAGTGCGTCCGTCCGTGCGGGGCGGCGCAAACGAGTCTCGTTCCTTGGGCGCCTTCGGGTCTCACGGGAGGAGACATCCGCGAGTCTTCGCGGTCTTGTCATCCGTGGCTAGCAGACGCGCTCCTCTTTCCTAACATGGGCGGGTGCTGGCTCATCGCACTGTGCGTAGGGAGTTGGCGTCATGGACATAACTGAGAAGAATGGCCAGCCCAGCATGGAGGAAATTCTCGCATCGATCCGCCGGATCATTGCCGAGGAACCCGCTGGAGCCAATCAGACAATCGACTTCAATCATCAACCCATCATGCTCAATGGAGAAGATAGCGGCGAGGACGGACAGGAGTTCGACCTGCCGGCCATCTTCCGCGCCGCTCCGACGCAGCCGCAAGAAAAGTCGACGGCACTACTCGGGCGTCTGACAGATGCCATTCGAAACGCGACGTCAGGCGGGGCGGAGTTGAAGTCCGTGCCGGTCAAAGAGGACGCTCAGGCTGAGAGCGCGGAGCCTCGCCGAGATCAGGGTCCCCCGGTGCGCGGCGAATACGGTTCGAGCCATCAGGACGGCTTGAGCTCGCTCAGAAGCGTGCGCAACGAGGGGCATGAGACGCGGAGCCCCGATACGGTGGCTGATCCTCGTGCGGCTGCCTTGGCGCCCGAAGAATTCAACGCGGCAGACGTCCCGCCAGCTAATAACGACTCGACTGTAGAAGGGGTGAGGCGGGTCATGGTTCCTTTCAAGGATACGACGTTCCTGCGTCTCGCTAAGGCTGAGGCGCAGCCTGCCGCGATACCGGCGTCGCCTGAAGCCGTGCCGCCGTCAGCGGCCGTTGCACCAAGCACTGTCCAGGCCGAGGCTCGGGAGATGCCGTCGCTGAGGTCGCAGGACGCGATCCCGCCCGGCCCATCCATGCACATTGATTTCGCGTCGATCGTGCCTCAGCGTTTCGACGGAGCCTCTGCTGGTCACGTTGGGGACAGCGTCGGCACCACCGAGCCGGCGCGGACGCTCGTTTCACCGGCGCCGCAGGCCAAGCAACAGGCGGTTCCGCCGCCTCCTTCCGTGGGCCATGCCGCGCCTCCGACTTCAGGCGGGCAACGGCCTGGCGCAATCGAGGGAATACAGGCGGCGCAGCCGATGCCAGAGCCGCTGGCGCAACCAACATCAGCGCCGCTGGCGCAACCGATGTCAGTGCCGCTGGCGCAACCAACGCCACGGGCACAGCCGGCGTCGGCGAGCGGCAGCATCGAAGACGCAACGGCGGACCTTCTACGTCCTATGTTGCGTCAGTGGCTTGCTGATAACATGCCGAGAATGGTCGAGAAGGCACTACACATTGAGGTGGCAGAAAGTGTCAAGGGCGGACGAAAACCTTCCGGTGAGTGAGGCCGTGCAAATTTTGGACGGTTTCTTGTCGCAAGTTGCCGTTGCAGAGGTTTTTTGAAGAGGTCCTTCAAAGACAGCACTCACTAAGCACAGCACTCATTAAGCACGGCACTGTGGAACCTGGTCCATCGGATGTATGACGCATTGAAGGTCTGGCGCTGGCAAGGTAGGACCGTTGCAGTCGGGTTTTGGGCCGAGCCTTGTGGCTGCAATCTGCGGGTGAGCTTCAGGAACCAAGTGCTTCAGGTGTCGTCATGAATAGACCGGAAAAACCGGGAGAGCAGAGTATCGAAGCCATCCTGGCGTCGATACGCCAGATCATTGCCGATGATCCTAGTGGTGCCGAACCCTTGAGCGAGCGTCGGCCGCTGATGCCACCACCATTCGACCGCCCTGCAAATGCTCTGGCGCACGGAGCGAGCATTGGCGCGTCACCCGTTACGCAGCCGAAGTCGCCGGCCGGTGGGCCGGGTCTGGATCACTCGGGACTGGATCAAGTGGGCGGTGCTCCAAGGCCGCCAGCGAGCTTGTTCGGGGCCAAGCGGCCATCACCGATCGACGACGATCTCTCGGACTTACTCGATGAGCCTCCGGCCGGGCTCGACGAGCCTAAGGCCGGGTCCCACACGTCTGGGCGTGGGCAGGCACCGAATTCTGGCGTTGCGTCTGCGGCAGCGCCGCAATCTCAGGTCGCGCGTGTCGCGGCGGCGGCCCCGCCGCCAGCGCCTAAAGGGGCCGCGTTCGGCGGGCTTGCTGCATCTTCGGCCTCCCTCGTACCGCCGCCATTTGGGGGGCGCGCTGCGGTCCAGGCGGCCCCGCCGCCTCCACCTCCGCCGTCGATGCCGCCATTCAGGAAAGCCGGTTTCTATCCGCCGCAGCCGCGGCCGGCGCTACCGGTGGACGATGAGGACGACGCGGGCGGTGTGTTGAACGGGGTGCTCAGGCGGCTCAGGGATATCGATGCGGGGGGCGCGTCCGCGCCAGCCCAGGCAGGTGCCGCGGCGGATCCGGGCAAGAAACCTGAGGCCGCTCGTGACAACTCACTCGCTCGTGAGGCCTCAATGGAGGCAAAGGCGCGCCCGCCGAGCCCGGGCGAGCCTGATTATCTCGTGGCCGTGGCGGCCCTCGAATCAGTCGCCGCGTATCAGACCGATACCTTTGCTCCGGCCGAAATCCTGTCGCATGACACGGTACCAGCTCAGGACGGTGGTCTGGCCGATGCCGACGCTGACGACGAGCGGTCCGTTGTGGAAGCCCTAAGTCATGCATTCGCGGCAAGTCCGGCTGCCGAGCCTTCGATCAAAGAGCCTGCGGAAGTTTCTCCTCCTGTGACGCAAGAGATTGCGCGGCGTGAGGCTAATCTCGCCGTCGATGTGGCAGATGCGAAAACGGTCGCGGTCGCGACCGATGCGGGCAGTGTTGCCAAGCCAATAATGGCTTCGCCGAACATGCCTGAGCCGCGACCGCCAGTCGCCGTCGTCGACGAGGCGAAGCCGGTCTCTCCGCTCGACGCATTAGCGCTCGGGCTGGCGGCGGCAACGTTGACCCGGAGTCCTACGCCCGTTGTAGTCGAAGTGCCGTTGACGGGGGCTGCGGGAGCGTCTGAAGCGCCTGCGTCAGCTCGGCCGCCGGCTCCTGTGCGCACGCTCGAGGATGCGGTGGCGGACATGGTGCGGCCAATGTTGCAGCAGTGGATTACCGATAACATGCCGCGGATCGTCGAGAAGGCGTTGCGCGGTGAGGTTGCGAAGCTCGATGCCGTAAAGCCGCCGGGCACTTAGCCCGCTTCATTCAGCTTGGAACGCAGCGCCATCGCAGCTTGCGGAGCGGAACCGGCAGGAGAGGGGCGAAAGGCATTGCCGACCAGTCAAATCGCTGCCGCGATTCTGTCTTGTCGGATGATGCTCTAGGTTTGTTTCTGAAAGATTGTGCTGGCGAGGTATCCTACGATGCCTCGCCTTGGCTTTTTCCTGCCCGCCAGCGATTGACAGGTGGCGAGGGGGTTCGTAGGACCCAAAACTCGAAAAATTTGCCGATCCGACTTGCAAAGGCTAGCGCGACCCATGCTCGAGAAGACCTATCAGCCCGCCGACATCGAGCCGCGCATCAGCGAAGAGTGGAACCGGGCCGAGGCCTTTAAGGCAGGGCGCGAGGAGCGCAAGGGCGCGGAGCCTTATTGTATCGTGATCCCGCCGCCGAACGTCACCGGCTCGCTGCACATGGGGCACGCTCTCAACAATACCCTGCAGGATGTGCTTTGCCGCTTCGAGCGCATGCGGGGCCGCGACGTGCTGTGGCAGCCGGGAACGGATCATGCCGGCATCGCGACGCAGATGGTGGTCGAGCGCAAGCTCGCAGCCGACAAGAAGCCTGACCGGCGCACTCTTGGGCGCGAGGCATTCCTCCGCGAGGTGTGGACCTGGAAGGAAGAGAGCGGCTCGACAATCGTCAATCAGCTGCGCCGGCTCGGTGCATCGTGCGATTGGAGCCGTGAGCGCTTCACAATGGACGAGGGCCTGTCGCGGGCCGTGATCAAGGTATTCGTCGAGCTTAATCGCAAGGGGCTCATCTACAAGGATAAGCGGCTCGTCAATTGGGACCCGAAGTTCCAGACCGCGATCTCGGATCTCGAGGTCGTGCAGGTCGAGAAGAAGGGCTCGTTTACATGGGTCCAGCCGGAGGCTGGCAAGCAAGTCCAGCCGGAGGCTGGCAAGCAAGTCCAGCCGGAGGCTGGCAAGCAAAGTGATGGAGATCCCGAGAAGCCGTTCGATGCGGCGGCACTGGCCAAAGTTTTGGACCGCGATCCGAACGGGCACATGTATCACTTCCGCTATCCGTTGAAGGATGACCCGACGCGCTTCATCGTGGTCGCGACGACGCGTCCCGAGACGATGCTCGGCGATGCGGGTGTGGCCGTGCATCCCGAGGATGAGCGCTATACCGATCTGGTCGGCAAGATGGTGCTTCTGCCGCTGGTCGGGCGAGAGATCCCAATCGTGGCCGACGAGTACTCGGACCCCGAGAAGGGGACTGGCGCGGTCAAGATCACGCCGGCGCACGACTTCAACGACTTTGAGGTGGGCAAGCGGCAGGGTCTCGATAAGATCAATATCCTCGACGCCTTCGGGCGTCTCAACGACGAGGTGCCGGAAGCCTATCGCGGTCTCGACCGCTTCGAGGCCCGCAAGAAGGTCGTCGCGGACCTCGAAAAACTTGGTCTCCTGGCCAAGATCGAGCCCACGACGCAACAGGTGCCGCATGGGGACCGCTCAGGCGTCGCCATCGAGCCGTGGCTGACGGATCAGTGGTACGTGAACGCGGGCGAGCTTGCAAAGCCCGCCCTCGAAGCCGTGCGCTCGGGCAAGACCAAATTTGTGCCGGAGCGCTTTGCCAACGACTATTACCGCTGGCTCGAGAACATCCAGCCGTGGTGCATCTCGCGCCAGCTTTGGTGGGGGCATCAGATCCCTGCGTGGTATGGACCGGACGGCGACGTCTACGTTGCTCACGACGAGGAAGAGGCAGCGGCACTCGCCAAAAAGCACCACAAGAAGGATGTCGCACTGACGCGCGACGAGGACGTGCTCGACACGTGGTTCTCGTCTGCCTTGTGGCCGTTCTCGACGCTCGGCTGGCCGGACGAGACGCCGGAGGTCGCGCGCTACTATCCGACGAACGCCCTCGTCACCGGTTTCGACATCATCTTCTTCTGGATTGCCCGCATGATGATGATGGGCCTGCACTTCAAGGAGGATGTGCCGTTCCGCGACGTCTACATCCACGGCCTCGTGCGCGACGCGCAGGGCCATAAGATGTCGAAGACTCGCGGCAACGTCATCGATCCGCTCGACATCATCGACGGCATTGCGCTCGACAAGCTGATTGCAAAGCGCACCGCCGGGCTCAACAAGGAGCAGGCGAACCGCATCGAGAAGGAGATCCGCAAGGAATATCCGGAGGGCATCAAGGCTTACGGTACAGACGCGTTGCGCTTCACGATGGCGGCGATGGCGGCGCAGGGATCGGACCTCAAGCTCTCGATCGATCGCGTCGAGGGCTATCGCAACTTCGCGACCAAGCTTTGGAATGCGTCTCGCTTTGCCGAGATGAACGAATGCGTGCGCCAGCGGGGCTTCGATCCGGGCTCGGTAACGCATACGCTCAACAAGTGGATCGTCGGCGAGACGGAGCGTGCGGCGAGCGCCGTCACGGCCGGCATCGAAGGCTACAAGTTCAACGAGGCGGCGGGCTCCATTTACGAGTTCGTGTGGGGCGTCTTCTGCGATTGGTATCTCGAGCTGATCAAGCCGATCCTCGCTTCCGACGACGATGCCGACAAGGCCGAGACGCGCGCCACCGTCGCCTGGGTGCTCGATCAGTGCCTCAAGCTTCTGCATCCGTTCATGCCGTTCATTACGGAAGAGCTGTGGGCGCATATGGTCGAGCACGGAGAGGCGCGCAACACGCTGCTTTGCCTCAGCGAGTGGCCAAGGCCAAAGGGTCTCATCAACGAGAGCGCCGATGAGGAGATCAGCTGGGTCGTGAAGCTCGTCTCCGAGGTGCGCTCGGTCAGGACCGAGATGAACGTGCCGGCGGGAGCCAAGATTCCGCTCGTCATTGCCGGGCAGGATGTGACGACGACGCGCCGGGCTCGCACGCACGACGAGACCATCAAGCGGTTGGCGCGGCTCGACAACATCACGTTTGCGAAGACGGCGCCCAAGGGCGCGGCTTTGATCGTGATCGGGGAAGCCACCGTCGCGTTGCCGCTCGAGGGCATTATCGACATGGAAGCTGAGCGCAAGCGGCTCACCAAGGACATCGACAAGGCGGAACAGGATCGGGGTAAGGCCGCGGCGTGGCTCGCCAACGAGGCCAATGTCGCGAAGTCACCGGAGCATGTGGTCGAGCTCAACCGCGAGCGCGTCGCGGAGGGCGCTGAGCGCATCAAGCGTCTGCGCGCGGCCTTGAAGCGGTTGGAGGGGTAGTCCTTACGCTCTGGAGAGGAGGCCCACGGGGAGGGCTGCTTCCTTGCTGACGCGCAGGCGCAGCTCGCAAAGTTTCCATTCGATGCCGCGCAGCTTGAGGAGGCCGACGTAAACGCGCGAGGGGTCGTGGCGGTCGGCCATCTCTATTTCAAAGCTGGTTGGCGATTTGAACTCGGCGCGCTTGATGCGTGACCAGAAGCTCGCGACGCGTTCGCGCCAGGGCCGCGCTGCCTCGGCAGCGGCCTCGCCGGAAATGCTCTCCCGGTAGAATTTGCGATAGGTGAAGAGCTGCGGCAGGCCTTCGGCGTTGACGTAGTTCGAGATCATGCTGTCGACGGCGCGCTGGCTGAAGCTATTCTTTATGCGCTGCCAGAGGCTGGGTTTTGGTTGCGGCTCGCCGCCGGCGGCGTCGGGAAGATCGAGGGCTGCGCGGGTCAGGCTCTCGCGCAGCGACATGCGCACCGTATCCCATTCGATCTTTGCTTTAAGGTAGCCGGAATTGCCGTTCTCAATCGCCTCGCGGATCGACCAGGCTGCGACGACGGGAGCGGCCACATAGCCAACGGCAAGCAAGGCCGTCGCGAGTAGTGCGTAGAGAGCCTTCCTCATTCCTGTCCCCTGATTTCAGCGATCGAGTGGAGAAGCGCATAGGATTGGGGCCAACTTCTGGCGATCCCCAATGGGCTAGATCTCCTCGCCGCCACGCGCGGATGGCGCCTCCTGATCGCAGATAGACTTGAGCGCCTGCCAATCGGCGGTACTGAGGCTTGGCGTCGATGGATAGGCCGGCTGGCTCGTGACAAGCTTCTGGCGCTCCTCGGTTGGCGGGTGTGTACGCAGAAGGTCGAAGGCTTGCTTGCCTGGCAGGTCTTTGGGGCTATCCGACTCACGTTCGAGGCCAAGGACGCGATCAAAGAACTGTGCAAAGCCCCTGGTTGAGACGTGGCTCGCCTTCAGAAGGCCGAGTGCTCTGACGTCGGCCTCGTGCTCGGCGGCGCGGGAATAGGAAAATTGGGCGAGCAGGATGCCGATATTGGCAATCGTTCCTGTCGTGCCGCCGAGAAGCAACTCCGCGCCGGCCGTGAGCCCCATGGCGCGGACGAGGCCAGACTCGGGGTGAAGTTCGATGCCATGGCCCATCTCGTGGGCCAGCACGCCGGCGATCTCGTCGGGGCTGTCCGCTTTGCTCAAAATGCCCTTGGTCAGAACGATCTGCTCGCCGGGGACGGCAAAGGCGTTCATCAGCGACCAGTCAACGACGATGACCTTGAATTTCGTCCCTGGAGCACCTGCGGCGAGGCGCGTGGTCAGGCGATCGAGCGCGGCGCGTCCTTGCTCGCCGGTACAGAGGCGGCGGCCAGCGGTCATCGAGGTCAGCGCCTCGCGGCCGAGTGCGGCGCGGGCTTTGTCGGGCAGCAGGCTTGCGATGGCGCGGGAGGGTGAGACGTCGAGGGCAACGGAGAGCCCGGCCAGCACGACGAGCGCTGCTGTTCCGGCGACCCAGGGACGCGCGTGGCGCCAGCGCATGGCGCGGGCCGATAGCTGCGGAGCGAGGCCCGGCAAGGCGCGGGCAAAGCCGGTGCCGGAGACGAACAAGGCGGCGCCGGGCTCGGTGCTTGAGGTCAGAAGGACGTCGATTGCGTGTGGGGTGAGCGGCTCCGCGGCTGCGAGCGAGGCATAGGGCCAGATACGCTGCTCTATGACTTGGTCAGTGCTGGGCTCGGCGGCACCACTCTTCAGGATTTCCACGCCGTCTCCACCAAGCCGCACATCGACGTCGATGGCAGCGGCGGAGCGGCCGTCGCTGAAGCGGCCGATGTAGCGCTCACTGATCGTGCCTTGCGTGCTGCTCGCGGCTCGCATGTGTCCTGCCTCAGAATGCATCGATGTCGAACACTTGTGCCAACCCCTCGCCACGCTTGATGTCCTCGGCCGCACCTTGCAGCACGTCCGCGAGGTTGACGCGGCCTTTGATGGAAAGGTTGTCGACGACATAGCGTGCCGAGCGCGCTTGCGCGATCGGAGACAGAATGCCGAGCGTGGCGACGACCATCAGAATATTCGTGACACCAATCCAGATCAGCCCGCGGGCGGTGACGGTGCTCGCGAATGTTGCCTCGTCGAAGTGCGTGTGGGCCGCGAAGTGTCGTTGCTGATGGGCGCGGTACCAGGCGCTCAATACGGAATAGACAACGACGGAGAGGACGAGGATGCCTGAGATGCTCGCGATCGTCTGCGGGCTTGGCGCGGAGGGCTTTCCGAGTGTGTCGCGATAGCGGTCGATCTCGGGGAGACTCACGGCGGTGACGCCGATGATGGCCGCGACGATCAAGATCAGCGCCATAAACCATAGGATGGCAAAACGCAGATAAAGCGGACCCGCGCCGGCCGTGAAGCGAAAGGGATGATTGCCGAAGTGCATGTCACGGGTGATCAGTTCCTGCAGCTTTGTCGTGCGCCATGGAATGATCCAACCCGCGGTGAGGGGGATCAGAAGCGCAGTCCAGACATAGGTCCACGCGTAGTTGAGCGAGCTGCCGGGAAGGCTGCCTTGAATGGCACGCCATCTCGTGCGGGAGAGTCGATAGCGCTGGGCGCGATAGATGCCAACCCCCGTCAGGACGAAGAAAAGGGCGTAAGTCGCAAGCTGGGCGGGACCGGCCGCCGCATTACCATAAGCAGCGACGACGCCATAAGAGACAAGGATGACGGGCAAAAGGATCAAGCCGAAGATGATAGCGAAGCCCAAGAGCAGCTCTTTGCCGGTACCGGTATATTGCAGAGGCTCGCCATTGATGCGAACCGCCGACCAGATGCGCTTGCGCACCTCAGTTTTGGCCCAGAAGCCATAGACGCCAAGAGTCATGAGCTTGAGAAAAAGGTTCACGATGCACAGATCTAAGAGGCCGCGCGGCGGCTGCCAGGAAAGAGTGAGCGGCGTGGCAGGGGGGAGCTGTTGAGGGGCTGCTGCGCCCGGCAACAACTTCTCGGACCACATTTCCGACCAGGGGCCGTTTTGATCGTTCATGCGTTGAACCTCTTTTCCGCGCGAAGTCCTAGCATGAGCGGGCAGGTTGCTCTTGTCCCGGACGAGACCAGCATTACTTTTTGCCTTCAGC
Source organism: Hyphomicrobium sp. (assembly GCA_041659825.1). GTDB lineage: Bacteria > Pseudomonadota > Alphaproteobacteria > Rhizobiales > Hyphomicrobiaceae > Hyphomicrobium_C. Next base: position 31,986 of record JBAZXL010000010.1, on the reverse strand, counting down.
TTGCCAAGTCAGGCCGTGGAACGGCCCCAGTCGGGCCTACGATCGGCCGATATCGGAGATTATTTGAGAGCGAAGTGAGCGCGGGTCGCCGACTGTGGTCTGTTTACCACGGGTCTATGAAGGGTATAATTTTGGCGGATATCGACGTGGGTAGTGGCGCGCATGCAACGGAATCCGGCCCCATATGCCACTGTGAAGCCACAAATGAGGGCGACGGATACGGTGAGAACGGGAGCTTGCGGGGGCTTCGCGTTTGGAGCACTCGGCTACTTTCTCGATTGTCCCTTTCGCGGGGAGAGAGATTTGAGATCAGCCCAGCTTGCTCCGATGCGGCTTCAGCAAGACTGAGAAGGCTTACCGGCAGCGGCCGATACACGGATCACATGGGATCGCGTGGAGTGGACGTCTTCACGAAGCCTACTCAGAGAACCGCAAGCTCTCAAGGCCTTTGAAGTGGCCTCGAGATAAAGACAAAGAAGAAATGGATCAGGGTTGATGGACTCCAAGACGTTCGACAAATCGAAGCTACCGAGCCGGCACGTGACGGAGGGCGCATCGCGTGCGCCGCATCGCTCCTATTATTACGCCATGGGCCTCACCGAGGAGGAGATCCATCGTCCGTTTGTCGGCGTCGTTTCGGCTTGGAACGAGGCTGCCCCGTGCAACATCGCGTTGATGCGCCAGGCGCAGAAGGCCAAGGCCGGCGTCAAGGACGCAGGTGGAACGCCGCGCGAGTTCTGCACGATCACCGTGACAGACGGAATTGCCATGGGCCACCAGGGCATGAAGTCGTCGCTGGTCTCACGCGAGGTCATCGCGGACAGCATCGAGCTCACCATGCGCGGCCACTGCTATGACGCCATGGTCGGGATCGCGGGCTGCGACAAGAGCTTGCCCGGCACGATGATGGCCATGCTGCGCCTCAACGTGCCATCCGTGTTCATGTATGGCGGCTCGATTCTGCCCGGTAAGCACCACGGGCGCGATGTCACCGTGCAGGATGTGTTCGAAGGCGTCGGCATGCAGTCCGCTGGCCGCATGTCGGATCAGGAGCTGCACGATCTCGAGTGCGTCGCGTGCCCGGGAGCGGGTGCCTGCGGCGGTCAATTTACGGCCAACACCATGGCCTGCGTCTCGGAGGCAATCGGCCTGGCGCTGCCGGGCTCGGCGGGCGCGCCTGCACCCTACGAGAGCCGCGACGACTATGCGACGGCGTCCGGCAAGACGGTGATGCGGCTCATCGCGGATGGTCTTCGTCCGCGCGATATCTGTACACGGAAAGCCTTCGAGAATGCGGCGATCGTTGTGGCTGCGACGGGTGGCTCGACCAACGGCGCGCTGCATCTTCCCGCCATGGCGCATGAGTGCGGCATCGAGTTCGATCTCTTCGACGTCGCGGAGATCTTCAAGCGCACGCCTTATATCGCGGACCTGAAGCCGGGCGGTAAGTACATCGCCAAGGACGTGTTCGATATCGGCGGCGTGCCGCAGATCCTGAAGGCGCTGCTCGAGGGTGGCATCTTGCATGGCGACTGCCTGACGGTGACCGGCAAAACCATGGCGCAGAACCTGGAAGGCGTTAAGTTCAACACCGATCAGAAGGTCATCTATCCGGTGTCGAACCCGATCACGCCGACGGGTGGCGTTGTCGGCCTCAAGGGCTCGCTAGCCCCCGATGGCGCGATCGTCAAGGTCGCGGGTCTCAAGATGTTGAGCTTCCGCGGTCCTGCTCGTTGCTTCGACTGCGAGGAGGATGCGTTCGAGGCGGTCTCGAAGCGCGCCTACAAGGAAGGCGAGGTTCTGGTGATCCGCTATGAGGGCCCAAAGGGCGGGCCTGGCATGCGCGAGATGCTGTCAACGACGGCCGCTCTCTACGGACAGGGCATGGGCGACAAGTTGGCGCTCATCACTGACGGGCGCTTCTCGGGTGCGACGCGCGGCTTCTGCGTGGGCCACGTCGGGCCTGAGGCGGCGGTTGGCGGTCCGATCGCTCTCATCGAGGACGGCGACATCATCTCCATGAACGCAGAGAGCGGCACGCTCGATCTCGAGGTCGACGCGGCTGAGCTCGAGCGGCGGCGTGCAAATTGGAAGGCACCGAAGACAGCGTACCAGAGTGGTGTGTTGAAAAAGTTTGCGGATCAAGTCGGGCCTGCAAGGTTCGGCGCAGTTACTCATCCTGGCGGTAAAGCGGAAGTGCACTGCTATGCGGATATTTAAAGGTTTTCTGCTGCTCATCGGCGTTGTCGTCTGCACGCTTGCGCCTCAGTTGGCGATTGCTGGCGAGACGACGTTCACGTCGGCGCGCGAGGCCCTCAAGCAGGGTATAAGCGCCTATCAAGGCGGGTACTACGAGCTTGCCATTCCGGCGCTCGAGTTCGCGGCGGCGAGAAATGAGTTCCTGGCGAGCTATTATCTCGCCCGGGTTTACTCGGACAATACCGGCTCGCAGACGAACCACGCCAAGGCCTACGAGATTTACGAAAAGATTGCCGACGAGCACATCGATGCCGATCCGGACGAGGATCCGCGCGCGCCGTTCGTTGGCAAGGCGCTGACCGCGCTGGCGGGCTATGTGAGGCGCGGATTGCCGGAGATCGGTTTGCGGCCCGATGCCGAGCGCGCGGTATTCTATCTCAAGAACGCGTCGACGACCTTCAACGACGAGGATGCGCAGTACGAGCTTGCCAAGCTGCAGCTTAAGGGCGAGGGCGTCGAGACGAATGTTGCGCTCGGCCGTTATTGGCTTTCGGTGCTGAGCAAGAGCGGGCACGCAGGGGCGCAGGCGTTCCTTGCCGATCTGCTCTGGCGGGGCCGGCATGTGGAGCCGGATCCGGCACGCGCTTTGGCGCTGATCTCGCTCGCGGTCGAAAACGCGCCGCAGCAGGATCGGCTTTGGATCGAGGACATCTATCAGAACATCTATTGCGGGGCCGGAGAGGGCATCCGCACGCAGGCGACCGGTCTCGTCGCGCAGTGGGGGGATCGCTATGGCCGCAAACCCTCGGAAGCTCGCGATCGCAACGGGCTCGAGCAGCTTGCGGCGACGCCGGTGCGAACATGCCAGAATGGTGAGTCGGTTGGTCCCATTCCGCAGGTGGGCACCAGTACTCGCTCGCCTCAGGTAGGTACCGAGGCAAAGGCGCTGCCGCGCCCCGAGGTACGCACTTTCTCGTTCGGCACGGCCTCAGGCCTTCGCGACGTCGGCGCGACCGTGCCGCCCGATACGCAGGCCAGATAAGATCTAAGGGCTCGGCCGCTCATTTGAGGTCGAGCTCCACCCAGGCAGGGGCGTGGTCAGACGGCTTTTCCCAGCCCCGGGTAAAGCGATCGACACCGGCAGCGCTCATCAGGTCGGCCGCCTGTGGCGATAGCAGCAGGTGATCGATGCGAATGCCGTCGTCCTTCTGCCAGCAGCCGGCCTGATAATCCCAGAACGTGAAAATCCCCGGCTCCGGGTGGCAGGCCCGCGTTGCGTCCGTCAAGCCAAGGTTGACAAGGCTGTGATAGGCAGCGCGACTTTCTGGCTGGAACAATGCGTCGCCCGTCCAGGCGGCGGGACGGCGCGCGTCGGCGGGCTCGGGGATCACATTATAATCGCCGCCCAGCACGAGCGGCATCTCATCTCGCAGAAGAACTCGTGCGTGGGCCTCGAGGCGCTGCATCCAGGCAAGCTTATATGCGAACTTGTCGGTTCCGATGGGATTGCCGTTCGGCAGGTAGATGGAGGCTACGCGCACGGCGCCGGAGGGACGTTGGACGGTCGCCTCGATGTAGCGCGACTGACTGTCCGCGTCGCCGCCGGGCAGGCCACGAATGACATCCTCGAGCGGCGTCTTGGAGAGGATGGCAACGCCGTTGAAGCCCTTCTGCCCGTGTGTTTCGACATGATAGCCGGCCTCCTCGAAAGCTTCTTTCGGAAAGCCGTCGTCCTGGGACTTGATCTCCTGGAAGCAGAGCACGTCGGGTGCAGCTTCGCGCAGATAGGTCAAGGCGCCATCCAAGCGAGCTTTGACGCCGTTGATATTCCAGGTCGTGATTTTCATTTGGTCCTCTGTGGCACCCGCTTGTCACCGGCACCGACGGGGAAAGGGGGTGCGCGGTGGAAGGGCTAAATTGAAAAGCTCGTTCCGCAGCCACACGACGCAGAAGCGATCGGGTTCTGGATCTTGAACGAGGCGCCGATCAGATCGTCGACGAAGTCGATCTCCGAGCCGCCCATGTATTCAAGTGACACAGCATCGATCAGGACTTTTGCACCGGCCTTCTCGAGCACCAGATCGTCGCCGGCCTTCTCGGTTACGAGGTCGAATTTGTATTGGAATCCCGAGCAGCCGCCGCCTTCCACCGAGACGCGAAGCATCGTATTTGCGGGCTCGGCCGCGACAATTTCCGCGATACGGCGAGCAGCGCGATCTGTGAGTGTAACGGAGGCGGGCGTCATGAGCGGCTGATCTCCTGGCTTCGCCGCGGTTGTCCCGCAGCAGCGAATGCTGCAAGGAAGATAGGGCTGCGGGCCGTTGTGTCAAATGGGTCGCAAATCCGCCCTACGAGGGTGGTCGGGAGTGGCGCGTGGCGAGCAAGGCAAATGACGGCGCGGATTACGGCCAAGCCCTGGCTCCCGGAGAGAGGTCGCCTGCGTGCTATGCTGCGAGCGCAATTGCCTCGCGCGGGCGGCTTTATCCGGAGGAGCCCTGTCCGACGCGCAGCCCGTTCCAGCGCGATCGCGACCGAATCCTCCATTCGACGAGCTTCCGCAGGCTCATCCATAAGACGCAAGTCTTCATCTTTCATGAGGGTGATCACTATCGCACCCGCCTCACTCACAGCCTGGAGGTCGCGCAGATCGCGCGCACCATCTGCCGGCAGCTAAGGCTCGACGAGGATCTCGCGGAGGCGTTGGCGCTTGCGCATGATCTCGGTCATCCGCCCTTCGGTCACGCCGGCGAGCGGGCGCTCGACCGAGCGATGCGCGATTTCGGCGGGTTCGATCACAATGCGCAGAGCCTCCGTGCCGTCATGCATCTCGAACGCAAATACATGCGTTTCGATGGGCTCAACCTGACGTGGGAAACGCTCGAGGGCCTCGCCAAGCACAACGGGCCGATCGCGGGCGGCGCCGATCACCCGATCCTCAAGGTGCTCGGGGCGCTTGACGGCTGGCTCAGCATCGAGCCTGAGCGCTGGGCCTCTGCCGAGGCGCAGGCAGCATCTCTCGCCGACGATATCGCCTACGTCAGCCATGATATTGATGATGGGCTGAGGGCGGGGCTTCTGACCCTTGCCGACCTCGAGGCTGCGCCCGTTGCCGGGCCGATCGCGGAGATGGCAAAAGATCGGGCGGGGGATGCTCGGGAGGAAGGGCGGCTCACCTATGAAGTCACACGCAATATGATCACCCTGATGATCCGGGATGTCGTTTATACATCTCGGGCGCGGATGCAGGCGCTGCGGCCCTCTTCACCGGAGGATATCCGAGCAGCAACGAGCGCGACGGTGTCATTCTCGCCGGGGCTCGAAGCGGATATCGCAGCGCTCAAGAAATTCCTGATGGAGAGGGTTTATCGCAGCCCGCGCGTGATGCGGGTTATGCGGGACGCTGAAGCTGCCGTCACCGCGCTTTTCGGCCGCTATCTCGAGGATGAGATGGCGCTTCCTGCGGCATGGCTCGCGGCGGCGCGGGGAGCATCGGGGCGGAAGCGGGCGCGCGTCATCGGCGATTTCGTCGCGGGCATGACCGACCGTTATGCCATGGCCGAGCATCGGCGCTTGTTTGACGCGACCCCGGAATTGCGATAGCCGGGCCACTTCTGGTTCTCATGAGACGATCAAGCGACTGGTCGACCCTTTCAGACCCGTTTGCTCTTCGAGGATGATTTTGATGAACGTGCTCGCTCTCGTCGAGGCCAAGGTGCTCAGAGCCCTCGAGGCACTCGAGACGGAAGGTTTGCTCCCGCAAGGGCTCGACAAGAGCGCTGTTGCGGTCGAGGCGCCGCGCGATGCGACCCATGGTGACCTCGCATGCAATGCCGCAATGGTGCTGGCGAAGCCCGCAAAAATGAAACCGCGGGATATCGCGGCGGCACTGCAGGGGAAACTTGCGGCGGATGCGGATGTGGTGGGAGCGGATGTTGCGGGGCCGGGATTTCTCAACCTCAGAATGCGTCCTGAGTTCTGGCATGCCGTCGTGCAGGCTATTCTGGCTGAGGAGGCCTATGGCCGGTCGAGCATCGGTCAAGCCCTTCGGACTAATGTCGAATATGTGTCCGCCAACCCGACCGGCCCCATGCACGTCGGCCATTGCCGCGGCGCCGTCTTTGGAGATGCGCTGGCCAATCTCCTGTCTTTTGCGGGCTACGACGTTACGCGCGAGTATTACATCAATGACGCTGGTGGACAGGTGGATGTCCTCGCTCGCTCGGCGCACCTGCGCTATCGGGAGGCGCTCGGCGAGAGCATCGGCGATATTCCGGCGGGACTTTATCCTGGCGATTACCTGAAACCGGTCGGAGCGGCGTTGGCGGCCGAGCACGGCACGGCGTTGCTCTCGATGCCGGAGGCCCGTTGGCTGCCGATTGTGCGGGAGACCGCGATTGCGGCGATGCTCGTCATGATCAAGGATGATCTCGCCGCTCTCAACATTCGCCACGACGTGTTCTTTTCGGAGCGCACGCTGACCTCTGGCGCGACCAACCTGGTCGAGGCGGCGATTGCTGCGCTGGCGAAGCGGGGCTTGATCTTCGAGGGCCGCCTTGAGAAGCCCAAGGGGCACGACGAGGACGAATGGGAGGATCGAGAGCAGACCCTCTTCAAGTCCACCGAGTTCGGTGACGATACGGACCGGGCGCTGAAGAAGTCGGACGGGACGTACACGTACTTCGCGGCCGATATCGCCTATCACTACGACAAGTTGCAGCGCGGCTTCCGGCAGCTGATCAACGTGTTCGGTGCCGACCACATCGGCTACATCCCCCGCATGAAGGCTGCGGTGCGGGCGCTCTCGGACGGCAAGGCCGAGTTTGATATCAAAGTCGTTCAGCTGGTGAAGCTGTACCGGGCCGGCGAGCCGTTCAAGATGTCGAAGCGCGCCGGAACTTTCGTCACGCTCCGCGATGTCGTGGACGAGGTCGGCCGCGACCCTGTTCGCTTCATGATGCTCTACCGGAAGAACGATGCGCCGCTCGACTTCGACTTTGCCAAAGTGACCGAGCAGTCAAAGGACAATCCGGTCTTCTACGTCCAATATGCCCATGCCCGCGCAGCTTCGGTGTTACGAAACGCGGCCGAGGCTTTTGCCGGCTTCGTGCCGGGCGGGTCTCAGGTCAACGCTGCTGATCTTGCCGTTCTGACGGATGAGGGCGAGCTTGATCTGATCAAGAAGCTGGCGCTTTTTCCAAGCCTGATGGAGGGGGCTGCGCGCGCCCACGAGCCGCATCGGGTGGCGTTCTATCTCTATGATTTGGCTTCGGCTTTTCATGGCCATTGGACGAGAGGCAATGATTCGCCACAATTGCGCGTTATTCAGGCTGGGGACCGTAATCTGACCCTGGCGCGGTGCGCGCTCGTTGCGAGCGTGCAGCGGGTGTTATCCTCAGGCCTGTCAGTTCTGGGGGTCGGCGCGCCGGACTCAATGCGGTAGAGTCCTGATTCTGCGGGGCTTGATTCCGTGGAGCTCGGCGTTCGTACGTCTTGGTAGGCACGTCTATTGTTCAGCACGTCTATTGTTCGGGCCATCTATTCGGGGCTGTGTCTCGCCCGCTTCGGCTTTTGCAAATGCGGGGTGTACCCGTTGGACGCGCGATCGCGATAGGGGATTTTGCGACAATGTCACGGTTCACCAATCCTCAGGCGTCTCGCTCGCCTACCGGACATGCCGGGCAGGGGGCGCAGCCGTCCCAAGAGAGCAATACCCAGGGCCGGGGTGCGCAACCGCTGCAGCGCCAACAACGTCCTGCGCCGCAGCAGCAGCCCGCCCCTCAATTGAGCTATCCGCAGCAGCCGGCCTACAGCCGCGACGAGCCTGCGCAGTATCATGATCCCTACGCTGCTTTGCGCGCCGATGACTACCATTATGCGCCGCAACAGCCCGCGCAGACGGCGGACCCTTACGGGCAGTATCCGAGCCCGCAAACAGCGGCGGCTCAGGCGGGCTATGGCTACCCGCAGCAGTACAATCCTTACGGAGCGCCGCCGGCGAGCCCCGTCGCGGGTTTTGCCGCGCCATCGGCGCAGCAGCTTCGTTCGGATCAACAGCAGCCTGGCTACGATCAGTGGAGCGAGCCGCTGGAGGTGCCGGGCAATGCAGCCTATGCGGCAGCGCAGCAGGAGCATGACTACGGCTACGATTTCGATCCGCGCTTTCAAACCCAGTCGCCCCAAGCTCAACCGCCTGGCGCTCAAGCGCTAGGGTACCAGACGCCAGGGCAACAGGCTTTTGGTCAGCAAGCTCAGCAAGGGCAGTGGGGAAATCAGGAGCAGTTCTCGCATCTCGGTCCCGATGGCGGGTTCGATGCACAGCGCGCTGCCTATGGCGCGGCGCCGCAGTCTCAGGGTGGCTCTTTCGATCAGTCTTATGCCGAGGACGAGGAAGAGTACGAGGAGCTGCCGCCTACCCGCAGCTGGAGCAAGATCGCGCTCGTCGTCAGCATGTTCGTTGCGCTGGGTGGGTCGCTGACCTACGCCTACAACAGTTTCATCGGGCCTCCGACGAACGGTGCGACGCCGGTCGTCAAGGGAGAGGAAAGCCCGGTCAAGGTCAAACCATCGGATCCGGGCGGCAAGCAGTTCGCTCATAGCGACAGCAAGATCATGGATCGGCTTGGCGAAGGCGGTGGGACGCCGGCCTCCTCGCAGTTGTCGGCCTCCGCGCAACAGGGCAACGGCACAGATGCGGCGGGCGGCGTGCGAAAGGTGCCGGTGCTTGTGGTTGGTCGGGATGGGTCGATCCAGGCGCCTGCGGCCGCAGCTCAAGCGCCGCCGCAGGAAAGTGCGAGCGTGGTCGTGCCTGGCCTGACGGTGGTTGATAACTCGGGATCACCTCTGCGCGCTGCGGTCTCGGTGCAAGTGCCGCCGCAGGTGGCTCCTCAGGCTGCACCCCAGGTTCAGATACCAGCGCAGGCGCTGTCTGCGAAAACCGTGACCGCGGGCGAGGCGCCGCAGGTGCCGGTGGTCGTTACCCCGCCAACAGGTCCTGCGAAAAAAGCAAAGGTCATTGCGGTGGCTCCAATATTGGGCGCGGATCCGTCGGCGGGCGGGGCGGCGGCAGCTCCTGTGGCCGATAAAAAGGCAGCGCCGGTGGCGAAAAAGGTGAAGGTTGCTGCGGCGGCCGCGGCGACGGCCACGCCTGCTGCCGCGGCGCATGTGCCAACCTCAGGCTATGTTGCTGTTCTCGCATCGGTTCCGGCATCGGCGAGCAGCCGCATAGATGCGTTGAAGCAGTTCGCAGACATGCAGCAGAAGTATGGCGACCTCCTGCAGAACAAGCTGCCGGATGTGCAGGAAGCTAACCTCGGCGAGAAGGGCACGTATCACAGGCTGCTCGTAGGGCCGCCCGGCTCGCGGGATGCGGCCAGCCAGCTCTGCACGCAGCTCAAGGCACAGGGCTACAGCGGCTGCTGGGTGACGGCCTATTAGAAGATGCTTCCGGCTCAGATCGATGCGCTCAGGCTGCGGGAATTTGCGCCGACACGCTTCGGTCTTCAGCTTGCGAAGACCCGGGGAGATTGGCTGCGCTGAAGCTCTTGGTCTCGACGCAAATTCCCGCAGCCTGAGCCGCTTCCATCTATACCGGAAACATACTCTAGACCGGAAACACTCTGGTGCGCGCGATGCGAAAAGCGATCATTGTCGGCGTTGCGGGGCAGGAGCTCTCTTCGGAGGAGGCATCTTTTCTCCGTGCAGAGCGGCCAGCGGGCTTCATTCTGTTCTCGCGCAATTGCGCTAACCATGAGCAGATCCGCCGCCTCGTCTCGGAGGTCAAGGAGGCGATCGGCTCAGGCGACGTCCTTATCCTCATCGATCAGGAGGGCGGACGGGTGCAGCGTCTACGCCCGCCGCTTGGCCGCACGCTTCCCGCTGCTGCCAGCTATGCCGGGCTTTACCAGCAAGACCCGCGGCGGGCGGCTGAGGCCGCGTTCGCTGCGGCACGCCTTGTCGCCGAAGATCTGCGCGAACTTGGGATCAATACCGACTGCGCACCTGTGCTCGACGTTCCGGTGGCGGGGTCGCACGATATTATCGGCGATCGTGCGTTTGGCTCGACGCCCGAGCAGGTGGCCACTCTCGGCCGGGCGGTGGCGAAGGGGTTCCTCGCCGGGGCGGTGCTGCCTGTGATCAAGCATATTCCGGGGCACGGGCGAGCCACTGCGGACAGCCACTTCGATCTGCCGGTCGTGACGGCTAGTCACGCCGAGCTTTCGGCGACGGATTTTGCCGCCTTCAAGGCACTTTGCGATATGCCGGCGGCGATGACGGCGCACGTCGTTTTTACGGCGCTCGATGAGCGCTCCCCGGCGAGTACGTCGAGGATCATGACACGGGATGTCATTCGCGGCGAGATCGGCTTCGATGGTTTGCTGATGAGTGACGACCTCAGCATGAAAGCGCTCTCGGGCGGCTTTAAGGAGCGGGCCGCGGCGGTCATTGCTGCCGGGTCGGATCTGGCGCTGCATTGCAACGGCCGGCTCGACGAGATGCGCGCCGCGGCGGAAGGCGTGCCGCCACTTAGCGGGAAGGCGCTTGCAAGATTTGGCCGAGTGCTCGAAATTTTTGAGGCTCGCCAGCCATTTGACGTGGCTCTTGCCGAGCGGCATCTGGCTGATGTCCTGGGATTCAGCGCACCTCGGGCTGAATCAGTATAAGCTTTGCAAACGTTCTAGTGTGGCACGCACCTGGCGGATTTGATCCGCGAGTGCCATCTTGGCTTTGAAGAGCTGGTATTATGATGATCGAGCACGAGACAGCGCGGAACGCTACCGCGGAGGCCTGGGAGGCCCCTGCGGGTGAGTTTGCGCCGGCTGCTTCGGAGGCTCTGGTCGTTGATGTTGCAGGTTTTGAAGGGCCGCTCGACCTATTGTTGGCACTCGCCAGGACGCACAAGGTCGACATCTCCAAAATTTCCATATTAGCGCTCGTCGAGCAGTACCTCGCCTACATCTCCGACGCGCAGAAGCTCAAGATCGAGATCGCAGCGGACTATCTCGTCATGGCGGCGTGGCTCGCCTATTTGAAGAGCCGGCTGCTCCTGCCGCGCGAGGAGAAGGCCGGGGATGAACTCTCCGCCGAGGAAATGGCGCAGAAGCTTTCGTTCCGGCTCATGCGTCTCGATGCGATGCGGCGGGCGATCGGAGAATTGATGACGCGAAAACGTCTCGGCCGCGAGATCTTCGCCCGCGGTATGACGGAGACCGTCACGTCGGTGCGAGAGACAACTTGGACGGCTGAGATCTACGATCTTCTCAAGGCCTACGCGGACGCGCGCCGCCGCACCATCAAGGTGACACATGTCGTCAAGGCGCGCAGCGTCTGGTCGATCAAGCAGGCGCGCCTGCGGCTCGAGAAGCTGGTCGGTCAGAGCGTGGGCGAGTGGGTAGGGCTAGATGCCTTCCTGAAAAAGTATCTGGCGAGCATCGAGGAGGATCGCAGCGTGCTCGCTGCGTCCTTCGGCGCGACGCTTGAAATGGCGCGTGAAGGGCTGATCGAGCTAAGGCAGGAGGCGCCGTTCTCGCCGCTCTACGTAAGGAAGCGCGAGGCCGGTGCTGAATGGCAGCGCGTCGGATGAGGGGTGCCCAATGGTTCCGCCAAGGCTGACACTCGTCGCGCGTAACGCGCACATCAACGATAATACTCCTCGGTCAGATCCAGAGGGCGCTTCCGGCAGCGAGATCGCGCCGACGATCTCGGAGGTCGAGGCGGCCGCTGCCGGGTTCCTCGGCTCGCATCAGGAGCGCCGCGAGAAGCTGCGCGTGCTCGAGGCGATGCTTTTTGCGACCTCCGAGCCGCTGGACGAAGCCGTACTTCAGGCGCAGCTCGGCGGCGGGGAGAAGGTGGCCGAGCTTCTGGCCGAGCTGCAGGAGAGCTACGCGGGGCGCGGCGTAAATCTGGTACGTGTTGCCGGCAAATGGGCGTTTCGGACCGCCGGCGACCTGTCGTACCTGCTCGAGAAGCATGCGTCCGAGGAGCGGCGTTTGTCGCGCGCGGCGCTCGAGACGCTGGCGATCATCTCTTATCATCAGCCGGTGACGCGAGCCGAGATCGAGGATATCCGCGGCGTGACGACGTCGGCGGGCACGCTCGATATCTTGATGGAGGCGGGCTGGGTGCGTCCCAGGGGCAGGCGTCGCGCGCCCGGCAAGCCGTTAACCTATGGAACCACGGAGCGCTTTCTTTCTCATTTCGGACTGAACAGTGTGAAGGACCTTCCGGGGCTCGCCGATCTCAAGGCGGCGGGTCTTCTCGATGGGCATCTGCCGCCCGGGTTTGCCGTGCCAGACCCGCTGAGCGTCGCGGCACTGATGCCGGACGAGCTGCCGCTCGAAGCGGGTGATGAGGGCCGGCACGATGGTGAGACGGATGACGCGGAAGGGGACGCTCCGGAGGAGGCTGCCGTTGACCCTTCTTTCGATAGCGGCTTGCTGGGGGGCTCCGAGGGGGGTAATCCGGACGAGAGCGGGGAGTGAGACCTCTCCTTAGTCGGCCTTTGAGGCGCTTGGCCGCCTTGAGGCATTGGCTCGGCCCAGTTTTCGGATAGGTCCTTGTGAAGCATTGGTTGTCGAAGCGCTTGAATGAGGTGGTGCCGGTTGCCGCTCCACGTGCCATGCCGGGCGGAGTGCCGCGTGCGCGGGCGAGTGCGACCTTTGCTGCACGGCTGACATTCGATGCCGTCGAGCGCCGATACGGCGAGGGGCAAGCGCTGGCCGGGTTCTCGCTCGATATCGCGCCTGGCGAGGTTGTGTGTCTGCTCGGGCCCTCTGGTTGCGGCAAGACCACGCTGCTCAGGATTGCGGCTGGGATCGAAAAGCCGTCCGGCGGGCGAATACTGATCAACGAGCGGGAAGTGGCCGGGCCATCACGCTTCGTGCCGCCAGAGCAGCGCAGCGTGGGCCTGATGTTTCAGGACTTCGCGCTGTTTCCGCATCTCACCATTCTCGACAACGTGGCGTTCGGGCTCCGCTCGTTGCCGCGCGAGGAGGGGCAACGGGAAGCCATGCTCATTCTTTCGCGCGTGGGGCTTGCGCATTACGCAGCGGAGTATCCGCATATTCTCTCCGGCGGGCAGCAGCAGCGCGTGGCGCTGGCGCGCGCCATCGTGCCGAGGCCTGCCGTCATGCTCATGGATGAGCCGTTCTCCGGTCTCGACGTGCAACTCCGCGATACGATGCAGGAAGAAACGCTGACGCTGTTGCGCGAGACGCGGGCCACGTCGATGATCGTGACGCATCACCCCGAGGAAGCGATGCGGCTTGGCGATCGCATCGCGGTGATGCGGGCGGGCAAGCTCATCCAGACGGGCAAGGCGGAGGATCTCTATCATCGGCCGGTGGAACTGTTCGTTGCCCGCATGTTCTCCGAGATCAACGAGATCCGATACCGCGTGACGGGCGGCGAGATCGCGACACCTGTCGGCCGCTTGCCGGCGCCGGGCCTAGCGGAGGGAACGCTTGCAACGCTCTGCATTCGCGAGCGCGGGGTGAAGCTCTCCGCGGCGGAGGGTACCAAGAACGGCGCTGGCCTCGCGGGACGTGTGCGGCATGTGAAGTTCCTTGGTGATGCCGCCCGGTTGGAGGTGGGCGTGCAAGGCTTCGACGTGCCGCTGCAAGTCCGGACCAGCGAGAACCATGGCCTCGCGAAGGGGGCCGAGGTGCGCGTCGAGGTCGATCCTGGCAAAGTTTTAATCTTTGCTGCGGGCGAGGACGAAAGCGCCTAACTATCAAAGTTCTAAGGTCATTCTCTAGGGTCTGGCCTCGCTTGCGGCGTCGCAACGTTTCTGCGATAGTGCAGGGCGATTGAACGCCGAGCTTTGATTGAGCTGGCAAAGGAGTTTTCTTTCATGGGGCTGAGCGCCACCCATTTGCTGCTGCTGCTTGTGGCGGTTGTGCTGCTGTTCGGCCGCGGCAGGATTTCCGATCTGATGGGCGATGTCGGCCGCGGCATCAAGAGCTTCAAGAACGCCATGTCCGAGGACACGGCTGCAGCGGATCCGAAAGCCATCGACCAAGCCAATCAGTCTGGCGCAGCCGAGCGCGACAAGAGCAAAACGAGCTGATAGTGGCGCATTGCCGGGTCGGCAACGGACCATTCGTCCTTCCGGTTCGACGCTCATTGGACCCACGTCATGTTTGATATCAGCTGGAGCGAGCTCCTCATTCTCGCCGTCGTGACCCTGATCTTCGTGGGGCCAAAGGATCTGCCGCGCTTTCTGGCAATGGTCGGGCGCTACGCGGGCGTTGTGCGCCGGCACGCCAATGACTTCCGCCAGGTGTTCGATCAGGCGATGCGCGAAGCCGAGCTGGACGAGATGAAGCGGGAAGTGGACGGGATGCGCGATGACGTCGCGAGGTCCATGCGTGAGGCAGACAAATCGGTGCGTGAGGCTGGGACGACGGCGGCCGCAACAGCTCCTCCCGCCCTTGGTGCGCCGTTGCCCGAGATCGCGGCGGCCGAGCCACAGCCGGTCGAGCAGTCCTCCATTATGCCGCCATCAACTACGCAGCCCTCCATTTCACAGGCCCCCGTCGTCATGCAGGAAGGCATCGAGCCTGCAAACGCCGCCGGCGAGGCTCCGCTCGCACATGGCGATCAGGCGGGCGATCAGGCGGGCGATCTGGCGGCGGAAGCCCTGCCGCGCGCCGCACCACCGGGAGGCTCTGGCTGATGCAGGACAGCCTTCCGCCACCCGAGGGGCATATATCAAAGGGCGAGATCACCGAAGGCCAGGACGACATCGACGCCTCGAAGGCGCCGCTGATGGATCATTTGATCGAGCTGCGGCAGCGGCTGATCTATGCGGTCGGCGCGTTCTTCGTGATGTTCCTTTTGTGCTTCACGGTGGCGAAGTCCATCTATGAGATCTTGGTCTGGCCGTATGTGTGGGCCTCAGGCAATCAGCACGTCCGCTTGATCGCGACGCATTTTCTCGAGCAGATCTTCACGCACCTCAAGCTTGCGATGTTCGGCGCGGCGTTCCTGTCGTTCCCGGTGGTCGCGACGCAGATCTATAAATTCGTGGCACCGGGTCTCTACAAGAACGAGCAGCGGGCGTTTCTGCCGTATCTCATCGCGACGCCGGTGTTCTTCGTGCTCGGCGCGATGGTCGTCTATTTCATCGCCATGCCGATCCTGATCAATTTCTCGATGGGGCTTGCGCAGTCGTCGAGCACGGGCGCGGCGACGATTGAGTTGCTGCCCAAGGTGTCTGAGTATCTCGCGCTCATCATGACGCTGATTTTCGGGTTCGGGATCTGCTTCCAGTTGCCGGTGGTGCTGACGCTCTTGGCGCGGGCGGGGCTCGTGACCTCGGCGACGCTTCGCAGCGGACGGCGCTTTGCCATCGTCGGCATTTGCGCCGTGGCGGCAATTCTGACCCCGCCGGACGCTCTCAGCATGGTGATCATGGCGCTGCCGACCGTCCTGCTCTACGAGCTTTCGATCCTGGCCGTCGCCTGGATCGAGAAGCAACAGGCCGCGGCCGGGTCTGCGAAGGGCAACACGTAAGCTCTCTCTCCTCGTACGCGCTATTTGCGCGGCGAGAGAAGGAATGGAGTGCCTTGCTGGACCTAGGCGGATCGCGGGCCTATACCTCCCCGCAAACGTGTAAACGAACCAGCGCTGAGGGCTGACCGCATGTTCGATATCAAATGGATCAGAGAGAATGCAGAGGCGTTCGATGCGGGCCTTAAGACACGCGGGCTCGCGCCGCTATCGGCCTCTCTGCTCGAGAAGGACGACGCGCGCCGGCGCCACCTCGCGAGGCTTCAGGATGCGCAAAGCCGGCGCAACGCGGCCTCGAAGGAGATCGGACGCGCCAAGGGCGCCAAGGATGAGGCGCTGGCTGCAAAGTTGATGGCTGAGGTCGCGGACCTCAAGGAGGTCATACAGTCGGGTGAGGAGGAGGAGCGGCAACTCAACAAGGCGCTCGAGGAGGCGCTGGCCGTCATTCCGAACCTGCCCAGAGACGATGTACCGCTCGGCGCGGACGAGACAGGCAACGTCGAGGTGCGCCGCGTGGGCCAACCAAGGGCGTTCGACTTCAAGCCGAAGCAGCACTTCGAGATTGGTGAGGCGCTGGGGCTTATGGATTTCGATGCGGCGTCCAAGATCTCCGGCGCGCGGTTTGTGGTGCTCAAGGGCGCTCTCTCGCGGATGGAGCGGGCGCTGGCCGCGTTCATGCTCGACCTGCATACGGGCGAGTTCGGCTATACCGAATATGCGCCGCCGCTGCTCGTCAAGGACCACACGGCCTACGGCACCGGCAACCTGCCGAAGTTTGCCGAGGATCTGTTTCAGACCGTGAATGGGTTCTGGCTGATCCCCACAGCCGAGGTTGCGCTGACGAATTTCGTGCGTGAGACAATCCTGGACGAAGACAAGCTGCCGATGCGCATGACGGCGGCAACGCCATGCTTCCGGTCGGAAGCGGGCGCCGCTGGGCGCGATACGCGTGGCATGATCCGCCAGCATCAGTTCACCAAGGTCGAGCTCGTCTCCATCACCACACCTGAGGAGAGCCTCGCCGAGCACGAGCGCATGACGGCGTGCGCCGAGGAGGTGCTGAAGCGTCTCGAGCTTCCCTATCGCACCATGCTGCTCTGCACCGGCGACATGGGCTTTGCCTCGCAGAAGACGTACGACATCGAGGTGTGGCTTCCGGGGCAGGACGCCTACCGCGAAATCTCTTCTTGCTCGGTGTGCGGCGACTTCCAGGCGCGGCGCATGGGCGCGCGCTTCCGGCCAAAAGGCGGGGATGTGCGCTTCGTGCACACGCTGAACGGCTCGGGGCTTGCTGTCGGGCGCACGCTGGTCGCCGTTCTGGAAAACTATCAACAGGCAGACGGGTCCGTCATAATTCCGGATGCGTTGCAGCCCTACATGGGCGGCATGATGAAAATCGAGACGACGGGCTAGGGTGTAGAGGCGGGTTTTCGGCAACGCCCCACGTCTTCCCTCCCCCCTTGTGGGGGAGGGCGCACGCCTTGCAATCGCGTCGGCGGCAAATCGGAGTTTCAATGAGAATTCTGGTCACGAACGACGACGGGGCGGGGGCACATGGCCTCTCCGTGCTGCATCAAATTGCGAAGGCACTCACGGACGACGTTTGGATCGTGGCGCCTGAGATGAACCAGAGCGGCGCCTCGCATGCGCTGACGCTGCAGGTGCCGCTCAGGTATCGCGAAATCGGGGAGCGGGCTTTCGCCGTGCGCGGGACGCCTGCCGATTGCGTGATCATGGGCGTGAAGCACGTGCTCAAGGACAAGGCGCCAGATCTCGTACTTTCGGGCGTCAATCACGGTTCAAACCTCGCCGAGGACGTTACCTACTCGGGCACCATCGCCGGGGCCATGGAAGGCACGCTTCTCGGCGTGCGCTCGATTGCGATGAGCCTCACGATCGGCTTCGATCCTGACGGCGTGCAACACTGGAAGACACCGCTCGAGCATGGGCCGCGCATCGTCGAGCAATTGCTTTCGGCGGAATGGCCGCGTGGCATGCTCATGAACGTCAATTATCCGGATGTGGCGCCGGGCGACGTTCGCGACATTCTCGCGACCCGCCAGGGCCGCCGCGATCAAGGCGGCCTGCATATTGAGGAGCGGGCCGATACCTGGGGCGATCCGTACTTCTGGGTCGGCTTCGAGCGGCGCCGCTCGGATCCGCCTGAGGGCTCGGATCTTTGGGCCATCGCAAACGGCATGATCTCTGTGACGCCGCTTTCGATGAACATGACCCACGAGGCCACGCGCGAGATGATCGAAGGCGTACTGTCGCTCTCGCGTGCCGGGCGTCTCAAGGGCACGGCCTAAGCGGGAACGCTGGTCGCATCCCGTAGTCTGCTGCCTGTACGTCGCTCAGAGCGGCTGGCACCTGAACGCTATTTGCTTACGTTCTTTCGACGTGGCCGTGGTGTTGACGAAATTCCTCCGTGAAGCCTGCACAATCGCCCGCTATGCACTCTGCAGATATGTGAGGAGTGGCTTGCCATTTCGGCCCGCTCCTCATGGCATCGGAAGTTTTGGGCAACGCGAGATTTTGGAGAGGGCGGACCCACCCCGTTAAGCGTCTCTTAACCGATTAAGGGTTACTTGGGTGTTGGTTCCTGGGGTGTGTAGCATGTCGAGTTCGTTGCGTATGGGTCAGCCATTATCGTTGATATACGTCCCGGCCGTCAGGCTCGGGATCTTCTCCATGTGCGCGGCCGTCGCCGGCTGCAGCGCCGACGTCACGCGCTTCGACCTCGGCTCGCCGACGGCGGCTGAGGTCAACTCGTCCAACTCGGCGTCGTCAGGGCGCGATCAGAATTTTGGCTCGGCCAGCAGTGCGGAGCAGGGCAGCGGCTATCAGCGACCCGCCTCCACCTACAGCAATTCGAGCTACAACAGCGGTGTTTCCAAATCGGAGCTTTCGCCGCCGCAGCAGCCGATTACGACCAGCGCCATTCAGCCCGATCCGTATGCCGGCGGGCGGTACGTGCCGCCAGTTGCCAATAACGCGCCGCAGCAGCGGTCGCCGTCCTATGCCCCGGTCTCGCAGGCATCCGCTGCTCCTGAGAAGGGCGAGATGCTTGAGGTGCAGCAAGGCGATACGCTCTATAAGCTGTCGCGCAAGCATCAGGTCTCGGTCGCGGAGCTGATGAGCGTCAACGGGCTTTCGAGCCCGGCATTGAAGCCTGGTCAGAAGCTTTATCTGCCGGCCGGGGCCAAGGTCCAAGGCCACGGGGGGCAGCCGCAGACCTCGCCTGCCGCGTACGAGACGGCGGCGGCTGCACCTGCCGCGGAGGCTCCTGGCGATTGGACCGGCTCCTACACAGTCAAGCAGGGCGATTCGCTTTATGCGGTCGCGCGCCAGAACAATGTCAAACTCGGAGATCTCGAGCGCTACAACGGCATTGCCGACGCGCGCAAGGTGAAGCCCGGCACGGTGCTCAAGGTCCCGCAAGGCGATCGCTCGCGCGATGTTGCGGCTGCGCCTTCCAGCGCGGCGAAGGCGTCGCCCAATGCGACGGAGACTACGCCGGCAACGGTGCCGCCGATCGCGCAGAATTCGTCGCAGAACGGTATCCCTGCGACCTCCTCATCGAGGCAGCCGACAATACTCAACGTCTCAAACAGTGCACCGGCTCAGCCAGAGACCGAGCGCGTCGCGAAGGCCGATACGCCGAACGTGGCGACGGACGCGCGGCCATCCGGCTCGGTCGCCGGCACGTCGAAGCTGCGTTGGCCGCTGCAGGGCAAGGTTGTGAGCGGCTTCGGCCCGCGCTCCGATGGCACGCACAACGACGGCGTGAATGTTGCGGCGCCGATCGGTACAGACGTGCATGCAGCGGAAGCCGGTATCGTTGCCTACGCGGGCGACGAGCTCAAGGGCTACGGCAATCTCGTGCTTCTGCGTCATGACAACGGCTGGGTTACGGCCTACGCGCACGGCGACGAGATCCTCGTGAAGCGCGGCGACCGCGTGAAGCGCGGTCAGGTCATCGCCAAGGCGGGGCGCTCGGGGCAGGTGGATCAGCCGCAGCTTCATTTCGAGTTGCGCCAGGGTCAGAAGCCTGTCGATCCGACGCCGTTCATGGAGAAGATGTAGGATAAAACGGATGATCTCCCTCGCCCCATTCCCTGCGCCTGAATGGGGAGAGTGTTGGGGTGAGCTTGCGTTGCGGTCTGAAACCTGCCCCTCACCGTCATGACGAAGTCATGCTACGCATGAACCCCTCTCGCCGTGAAGGACGGGGAGAGGGAACAATGGCGTCATGACATAGGCGCGCTCCGCATGAGGTCTCTCGCCGCTCATGAGGAGAGCGAGAGTCCCTGGCGGCCGGCGAGGTCTTGAATGAATTGCCAAGCAACGCGTCCGGAACGGGCCCCGCGGGTGAGGCTCCATTCGAGGGCTTCGCGGGTCAACGCGTCGTCCTTGATCTTGAGGCCATAGTGCTCAACGTAGGCACGCACCATTCCTAAGTAGTCGTCCTGGCCGCAGTTGTGAAAGCCGAGCCAGAGGCCGAAACGGTCCGATAGCGAGACCTTCTCCTCGACGGTCTCTGACGGATTGATGGCGGTCGAGCGCTCGTTCTCCATCATGTCGCGCGGCATGAGATGGCGTCGGTTGGAGGTCGCGTAGAAGATGACATTGGCCGGGCGTCCTTCGATGCCGCCCTCGAGCACGGCCTTCAGCGACTTATAGCTCGTGTCGTCGCGGTCGAAGGAGAGATCGTCGCAGAAGACGATGAAGCGGTGTTTTGAAGCGCGTAGCGCGGCTAGACAACTGGGAAGCGTGGCGATGTCCTCGCGGTGGATCTCGACAAGCTTCAAATCCGGGTTGTCCTTACCCCCCCTGTTCGGGCGTCGTACCTCGGCGTGGACGGACTTGACGAGGCTGGATTTGCCCATGCCGCGGGCGCCCCAGAGAAGCGCGTTGTTGGCGGGTAGGCCCTCGGCAAAGCGGCGGGTATTCTCGGTGAGCTGGCGGGTGGCGCCGTCGATGCCTTGCAGGAGGCGGATCGGGACGCGGTTTACGGTGGTGACCGGCTGGAACGTCGCGGTCGACGCTTGCCAGATGAACGCCTCCGCCCCATCGAGGCTCGCGGGCGCCGGCGGGGCAGGGCTCAGGCGCTCCAAGGCGGCCGCAATGCGGGCAAGCTGGTCCCGGAGGTCAAATTCGTTGGTCATGGGTTGCTATCTTGTCTCGCGCTCGCGTCTTCGTCTCAATCGAGCCGGCTCTATAGCTTGCCTCGCGCCCAAGTTGCTATAGACCCCTCGTCGCCATAGACCCAGGCCGTCATAGACCATGCCGCCGTTCCAGGGTTGCAAAGCAGGCTCCGGGGACTATAGTCGCGCCCGATCTGAACCGGGTGGGTTTACGGGGGCTGCTCCGTAGGCTCCGCCCGCGTTCGCTTGCAATGCAACTTTGTGGATGCAACAGGACCTCTCGCTGATGTTTATTTCGCCGGCCTTCGCGCAAACGGGAAACCCCATGAGTGATCCCTTCAGCGGCATTCTCATCCCGATGCTGCTCATGGTCGCAATTTTCTATGTGCTCGTCATCAGGCCGCAGAACCAGCGCCAGAAGCAGCACCGCGAAATGATCGACCGGGTGCGGCGTGGCGATACGGTGGTGACCGCGGGTGGCTTCATCGGCAAGGTCTCTCGCGTTCCGGACAATTCGGACGAGGTGGAAGTTGAGCTGTCGGATTCGCTCAAGGTTCGCGTTCTGAAGAGCACGCTGCTCGACGTGCGCTCGAAGAGCGAGCCGGTCAAGGATACGACTGCTACCAAGTAGCGGCGCCGGCGCGGCAAGCGCACAGCAAAAGCAACAGGATGGTGCGGCTCCGGGCTGCGCCTGCCGAAAAGACAAGAAACGTTCAGGAGAGGCCCGGTCCGTCATGCTTCACTTCGAGCCGTGGAAGATCATCGCGATCGTCGCGACATGCCTTGCGGGCCTATTGTTCGCATCGCCGAACTTTTTCGCGAAAGAGACCGTGGCCGCCTGGCCGAGCTTCCTGCCACATCAGCAGATTCCGCTCGGCCTCGATCTTCGCGGCGGCGCGCATCTCCTGCTCGCCATGGATACGAACGATGTCCGCAAGGACTGGCTGGCGTCGTTGCGCGAGGATGCCCGCAGGAGCCTGCGCGAGGCCAAGATCGGCTTTACGGCGATCGGTGCGGCGGGAGATGCAGTTCAGGTGCGGTTGGCCAAGCCCGAGGATACGGATGCGGCGCTCGCTATTCTAAAGAAGCTCTCGCAGACGGTCGGGAACCTCATCGTCGGGACTTCGGGCCGCGACCTCGATATCACGAAGACGGCGGAGCCGGGCGTCATCCTAATCAAGCCGACGGAGTTCGGGATCAGGGAACGCGTCGGCAATGCCGTCACGGCATCGATCGCCACCATCGAGCGGCGCGTCAACCAGTTGGGTACGGCGGAATCAACGGTCGTACAGCAGGGGCGCGACCGCATCCTCGTACAGTATCCGGGTCTCTCCGATACCAAGCAGCTCAAGGAAATCATCGGCAAGACGGCGAAACTTTCGTTTCATGCCGTTCACCCGAGCTTCTCGCCGGAGGAGGCCAAGACCACCCGGCCGCCGATCGGCTATAAGATCTACGATTCGAGCGACAAGGACGACGCGCAGGCGCCGCGCTCCTACGTTCTCGCCGAGACGCCGGTCGTGCAGGGCGACGATCTCGTCGATTCGCAGCCGGGCTTCGACAGCCGCACGAACGAACCGATCATCTCGTTCCGCTTCAATCAGTCGGGCGCGCGCAAGTTCGGTACGTTCACGCAGGCGCATGTCAACGAACCATTCGCGATTGTGCTCGACGACAAGGTCATCTCCGCGCCGGTGATCCGCGAGCCGATCCTCGGCGGCACGGGGCAGATCTCGGGCAACTTCACGGTCGAGAGCGCGAACAACCTCGCGATCCAGCTTCGCTCCGGCGCGCTGCCCGCCAAGCTCACCATCGTCGAGGAGCGCTCGGTTGGTCCTTCGCTCGGCTCGGACAGCATCGAGGCGGGTAAGTTCGCAGGCCTCATCGGCTGTACGCTGACCGCGCTTCTCACCATTTTCGCCTACGGCACATTCGGCGTCTATGCCGTCATCGGCCTCATCGTGCACGGTCTTTTGATTGTCTCGCTGATGTCGCTCATCGGCACGACGCTGACGCTTCCCGGCATCGCCGGCTTCGTTCTCACCATCGGCATGGCCGTCGACGCGAACGTCTTGATCTACGAGCGCATCCGCGAGGAGCTCAGGTCCGGGCGCACGCCGATCTCGGCGATCGACGCGGGCTTCACACGCGCCTTCATCACGATTGCGGATAGCCAGCTCACGACGCTTGCGGCGGCCGTAATCATGTTCTGGCTCGGCTCCGGTCCGATCCGCGGCTTCGCAGTTACGCTTACCATCGGCATCCTCACGTCGGTGTTCTCCGCGGTAACGGTGACGCGCCTGCTCGTAGCGATGTGGCTGAAATATTCGAAAACCAAAGTCCGCACCGTCGACGTGCCGGTTTGATGCGAGAGAGAGACGATGTTTCTGGTTCCTGACTTCAAGGGCTACGATTTTTTCCCGCATAATCTCCGGCTTCCGTTCATGCGGTACAAGGGGCTGTGCTTCGGGCTTTCGCTGCTCGCCATGGCGATCTCGTTCGTGCTGTTCGCGACGCTGGGCTTTAACTACGGCGTCGATTTCCGCGGCGGCTCGCTGGTCGAGGTGCAATCGAAATCCGGGCCGGCCGATATCACGGCCATTCGCAGCAAGTTGCAGGGCCTCGGTCTCGGCGACGTGCAAATCCAGAGTTTCGGCAACGCGAACGACGTCTTGATCCGCGTCCAGGAGCAGGAAGGTGGCGACGAGGCGCAACAGACCGCCTTGAAAAAGGTGATCGAGGCGCTCGGCAGTGGCTATGAGTTGCGCCGGACGGAAGTTGTTGGTCCGGCGGTGTCGAGCGAGCTTCGCACGACTGGCGTTATTGCCGTTCTCGCCTCGATCGTGGCGATCGTGATCTACGTGTGGTTCCGCTTCGAGTGGCAGTTTGCCCTTGGCGCCGTGGTGGCGCTGGCCCACGACGTCCTGGTGACGGCGGGATTGTTCTCATTGTTCCAGCTGCAGTTCGATCTGTCGATCGTGGCGGCGCTGTTGACCATTCTCGGCTACTCGGTGAACGATACCGTTGTCGTCTCGGACCGAATTCGCGAGAACATGCGCAAATTCAAGAAAATGGATCTCAACGAGCTGCTCGATCTTTCGATCAACGAGACGCTGTCGCGCACTATCCTCACCGGCTTGACGGCGATCGCGGGCATCCTGGCGCTTTACTTTTTCGGCGGCGAAGTCTTGCGGAATTTCAGCTTCGCCATGTTCTTCGGCATTCTCATCGGCACCTACTCGTCGGTATTCATCGCCGCGCCGCTGCTTGGCTATCTCGGCGTCAAGCGCGACTGGTTCGAGGGCAGCAAGGCGCGACCTGCCGCGGCCGGCAGGGGCTGATAGCTTCTGCTTTGACCGGCCGGTGCGCTTTGAGGCAAGAGGAGTGGCATGACGGCAGGTCTCGCGTGCTTCCCGCGCATTGCGCCCATCGACGCCTATGGCAACGGCGGTTTTCGCTTTGCCGGCATGAGTCACAAGGGTTCGCTTCTGTGCCTACCGTCCGGCATATTTGAATGGGCGGGCGTCGGCAGCATCGGCGACGTGTCACTGCAAAAATTGCAGAAGGTGCTCGACGATCGGCAACGTGTCGGCTTGCTGCTGCTCGGCACCGGCCCCGAGCTCAAGCGCCCGAGCCTCGACGTGCGGCAAGCCTTCGTGGCAGCGAGCGTCGGGCTCGAAATCATGGATACGGGCGCTGCCTGCCGCACCTTTAACGTGTTGCTCGCAGAGGGCCGCGCCATCGCTGCAGCGCTGATTGCGGTTGCGTGATGGCTGCGGTCGACACTAGCTCCTCCGCCACGCGAGACCTTGTGCGTGAGGCCGCCCGCGCACACGGCTATGATCGCTATGCCGCGGCCCTGCTGGCGCCTCCTGACAAGCGGGACGATCTGATCACGCTCGCTGCCTACTTCGGCGAGATGGCGCGCATTTCGCTCACGTCCGCAGATGTGGCGATCGGCGAGATCCGGCTGCAGTGGTGGCGCGACGCGATCCTAGGTTTCGGGCAAGGGTCGCGAACTGGCAGCCCGGTCGCGGACGCGCTGCAGGAGGTGCAGGTGCGGCTAGGGCTGCCCAAGGACCTGCTGCTGTCGATCATAGAGGGCCGCTCGCGCGAGCTCTACGAGGACGGCATCGCCGACGAGGCGGAGCTCGTGCTTTATCTAGAGGAGACGGAGGGTGCGGCCTTCAGG
Organism: Hyphomicrobium sp.; assembly: GCA_041659825.1. GTDB lineage: Bacteria > Pseudomonadota > Alphaproteobacteria > Rhizobiales > Hyphomicrobiaceae > Hyphomicrobium_C. Next base: position 6,939 of record JBAZXL010000010.1, on the reverse strand, counting down.
CTTCTGGCGGTTGTGCTCGGCGCCGAGGCGAGCCCCACGCTCGATGATCTCGCGAGCGCAGCCGCGGCGAGCTATGGACGCATGCGGCTTGCTCTCGACCTGCCGTTGCACCTCGAAAAGCAGCGATTGCCGTTGCCGCCGTCACTTTACTCGGGAGGCCGTGATCCGCGCGGGCTCGCGCCTCAACAAGCGCGTTCCGCGGCACGAGCTCTAACACTGTTGCTCGTTCGCGAGGCAGAGGTGGCGCTCGCCAGCTTCCGTGACGTGCAACGGCTTGTTCCAGCGAGTATTTTTGCCGCATTTCTGCCGTTAGCTCTGGTCAAGCCTTACTTACGTGTGCTCGATAGTCCGCGTCATGATGTGCTGCTAGAGCTTGCGGACATATCACCCCTTTCGCGGCTCTGGTGGTTGTGGCTTGCACGTTGGCGAGGGTGCGTTTAGGCGCTGGGGGCTCGGACACGTCGAGCGCGCGTCAACCTTCGACTATCGCGCCTGGAACGGAGTAGATTTTCGGCGATGTTTCTCTTGCCCGTTCGCTCACTCCTGGCCGTCGTGTGCCTGACAATTGTGGGGGCTCTCTGCGCGCATGCCGAGCCGCCAAGCCGTACTATTGAGGATCTGCTCGAGGGCAACGGGATCTATGGTTCGCCATCGACAGCGGGCGCTGCAACACAAACTCCAAACGCGGAGACACCAAGCGCCGTGAATTCCGGCGCGGTCCCGGTGCCGGCCGATGGCGGATCAGCATTGCCATCGGAAACGCCCGCAGCGCCTGCTTCGATTCTGCCCGGCGATAAAGCCGTGCCTGCGCCGCTGCAGCCGATCTCGATTGAGTGGAGGCTCACCAACCCATTTCGCTTTTTTGTCGATCCAGCCGATACCGAGATGCACCGCGCGACCTTTGCCTCGCTGACACCCGAGCAGCGGCACGTGAGCCCGGTGCTCTCTGCCGAGCGCGCTCTGAGCCGGCGCCACGATGACGGCTGGGCGGGAATGGTGGTGGGCAAGACATGCTGGGACGCTAGCCGCAACAGGCACGTCTGCTCCGACAAGGAGGACTACGTAAATCCCGAAAGTCACGAGGTGCAGGTGACGCTCAACGGCGTCGCGGATGCGGGGATCGATTGCACCTGGCTCACGGCTCCGAAAGGTGGACCGAGGGCGCGCGGCAGCGCGATCACGAAGCCTTGCTCGGAGATCGTGACGATCGATGTGCCCTATCCGGCTGGCATGGGCGTCAGCGTAGAGATTGGCGGACGCAAGGTGGCCTCGGCCGATTTACGGGTTCGCGACATCCTCGTGGTCGGCATGGGTGACAGCTTTGGCTCGGGAGAGGGCAATCCGGATCTGCCGGTGCGCTTCTCGCCAGAGCGCGCGATCACCTATGGCAAGGCCGGCAAGGAGGGCGACAGCTCAGGCTATCCGGCGCGTGTGGGTCCTTGGAAGCAGGTTGGCGACAAGGCGTTCATCGATGAGAATGCGCGCTGGCTCGATCAAGCGTGCCATAGATCGCTCTACTCGTTCGAGCTCAGGACAGCGCTGCAGCTTGCGATCGAGGATCCGCACCGCTCGGTGACATATGTCGGTCTCGCCTGCTCGGGCGCCGAGGTCACGTTCGGCTTGTTCCTCCGCTACAAAGGTAACGAATGGGTGCCGAGGCCGCCGGATCTTTCGCAAGTGTCGGCGGCGGCCGATGCGCAGTGCGGCAAGCGGGATGCGCCACTGCAGGACCTGCCGGAAGCCTATCACATGCAGGGTACCATTCCTGAGCTACAGGGCGGGCTCACGCTCAAAAAGTGTCCGATAGAGCTCGCGCGGAAAATCGACCTTCTGCTTCTATCGATCGGCGGCAACGATGTCGGATTTGCGCGACTTGTCGCAAATGCGGTGCTTGGGGACGAGTCGCTCGTGCGCAAGCTCGGCGGCTGGTTCGGTCAGGTGCACGGCAACAGGGAGGCGGAGGATCTGCTCGAGCGCCTCGACGATCGCTACAAAGCCATGAACCGGGCGCTGCACGGCATTTTGCATATGCCGTGGAACCAATCCGATCGCGTCATCCTGACATCTTATCCGCCGTTTGCGCTTGTCGACGACGCGGGTGCCGTCTGTCGCGACGGCAACGCAGGCATGGACGTTTTCAACGAATTTGCGATCACGGAGAAGAGCGCTCTTTCAAGTGCGTGGCTTGCCGACAAGCTCGACCAGATCATGGAGCAGAGTGCGAAGCGGCACGACTGGTCGTTCGTCAACGCGCATCGAAAGGTTTTCGTGGGACATGGTCTTTGCGCCGGTCATGTCGACGGGACGGGCTCGCTGGCCGACGACCTCAGAATGCCGCGGCGGCATGAGGACAGGTGGGTGCCCTACAATCCTGCACTGTTCCAGGCCTACGCCGAGCGGACGCGCTGGTTCCGAACGCCTAACGACGCCTTCTTGACCGGCAATTTCCACGTCTCGGGATCGGTTCTGCAGAAGGTTTTGAAGCTGCAGAGCCTTTCTTGGTTCCAAATCCTACTGGCTTCCACATATTCGGGTGCTTTTCATCCCTCAGCCGAAGGCCAAGCGGCTATCGCGGACGCGGTTGTCCTGCGCGCGCGAGCGGTGCTCGCCAAGTATGGCCAGCAGTCGAGCGTGACGGCAGCGGCGAAGGAGTAGACCGGCCTCGTACGCGGGGTTCACCTAGTGTGATGATTTCGAAGTCCGCTTCATACTTCTCGGCTGGGTCGAGAGCTGACTTCGAAATCTGAATCACACTAGAATCATGCTCTTGCTAGTGTCCTTTCGACCGCGAAGTTCGTTCAGCGCCCGCAGCAGAACGTGACGAGCTTCGCGGTCAGGACACTAGGCTGTGAACTCATTATGGATGATGCATTGATGATCCTAAGCGAGCCAGGGGCTAGGAAAAGCGCTTCATGCCGAAGGCGTGCTTCCTGCACGACGCGCGATGCCGATCATCGGGCAAGCGCTGCATGCCGGAGGCGTGCTTCCAGCACGACGACGCCATTGGCTTGCTTAGGCTCACCCCACGGGGGCGCGGTCCTTTGGCACCACTGGTTCATGTCGGAGACATGCTTTCAGCACGTCGTGAAGCCTTGCAAACCATGGAGGTTTGCGGCGGCTTCGCTCCTGCCAGCGGCGCCAAAGTCCTCGCGTCGATGCGCCATCCATAATGAGTTCACAGCCTAGCGGAGGCTACTCGGCGGCCTCGCTGCCGAATTGCAGCTCCGAGAGACGGGCGTAAAGCCCGCTTCTCTGTGCGAGATCGCGATGCGTTCCCGTCTCGACGATGCGGCCCTTGTCGAGCACGATAATGCGGTCGGCCTTCTGCACGGTCGCAAGCCGGTGCGCGACGACGATGCTGGTGCGGCTCTTCATGAGCCCTTCGAGCGCGCCCTGCACTGCCAACTCGCTTTCGGCATCGAGTGCGCTCGTCGCTTCGTCGAGGAGCAGAATGGGCGCGTCCTTGAGGATCGCGCGAGCGATGGCGATGCGCTGGCGCTGACCGCCGGAAAGCGTGACGCCGCGCTCTCCGAGAAGGGTCTCGTAGCCGTTCGGGAGCACACGCAGGAAGTCGTCGGCCTGGGCCGCCCTGGCGGCACGCTCGATGTCGGCCTGGCTCGCATGCGGCGTGCCGTACCGGATGTTCTCGGCGGCGGTATCGGCGAACAACGCCACGTCTTGTGGTACGAGGGCGATGGCGCCGCGTAGGTCGTCCAAGTCGAGGCGTGCGATATCGATGCCATCGATGGTCACCGTGCCGGCGATGGGATCGTAGAAGCGCAGAATAAGGTTTAGAATTGTCGACTTGCCGGCGCCGGAGGGTCCGACGATGGCAACGCGCTCACCGGGCGCTATGCGCAGCGAGAGGCCCTCGAGGGCCGCAACCGTCGGGCGGGACGCATAATGAAAGCGCACGTCGTTGAAGGCGATCTCGCCCTTCACGGGTTTCGGTAGAGGAACGGGGTTCGCGGGCGAGCGTATCTCGGCGTTTATGGAGAGGAACTCGGTAATACGTTCGGCGGCGCCGGCAGCCTGGCTGGTTTCGCCCCAGACCTCCGAAAGCTCGCCCAAGGCGCCTGCCGCAAAGAGAGCGTAGATCACGAACTGGCCCAGGCGTCCGCCCGTGATGTCGCCGCTCACGACGGCGGCTGCGCCGTACCATAGAACGCCGACGATGCTCGAGACGACGAGCAGGATGACGAGGAACGTCAGTCCGGCGCGGGCAATCATACGCTCGCGAGCGGCTGTGAACGAACGCTCAACGGCATCCCTGTAGCGGCCAGCAACGGCGGCCTCATGCACAAATGCCTGCATGGTGCGGACGGCGCCGAGATTCTCCGCGGCGTAAGCTGAGGCCTCGGCCAGCGTATCCTGAGCGCGGCGCGAGAGCTTTCGCACAACGCGGCCATAGCCGACGAGCGGCAGAACGATCAGCGGTATGGCGACAAGCACGAGAAGGGACAGGCTAGGGCTCGTCACGAGCATCATGACGAGGGCGCCGGTCAGCATGATGAGATTGCGCAGCGCTTGCGAGATGGCGGTGCCGGCCGCGGCCTTGACCTGGGTCGTATCAGCAGTGAGGCGGCTCATCACCTCGCCCGAGTGCGTCTTCTCGTAAAACGCGGGGCCAAGGCGGGTGAGGTGAGCGAAGACGTCAGCGCGGAGGTCGGCAACGACGCGTTCGCCGATCCAGTTCACGAGATAAAAGCGGCTGGCACTGGCGCAGGCGAGCACAATGCCGATGACGATCAGCATCATGAAGTATTGATCAATCATGACACCGTCTTTGGTGCCGAATCCGTGGTCGATCATGCGGCGGACGGCCATCGGCACGGCGAGCATGGCGAGCGCTGAGACGACGAGGGCGGCGCCGGCTCCTGCGAGCCGCGCGGGATGGCGCTCCAGATAGGGCTTCAACGCCAACAACGGTCTCAGGGAGCGGCGCTTGCTTGCAGACTCGTCGCTGCTGGGTTCGCTTTTGTTCTCGTTTGTTTCCAAAGCTCTACTCATAATTGCTCGCGGCGGTGTCGTTGATGTCAGTGAGAGTGGGGCCCGCCCCTAGTGTCCTGATCGCGAAATTCGTCTCATTCTGCAGCGCACGGGGAACGAATTTCGCGATCTGAAGGACACTAGCAAAAACAATGTCTAGTGCGATTCAGATCGAGAAGTCCCTCTTCCCAACCCAGCCGCAAGCAATGTGACGGACTTCTCGATCGTCACACGAGTATCCGGGGGGCACCATGCTTTGCGAGCGCCCCTTCCGTCAACGCCCGGAGGGTCGCGGCTTGGGCAGAAATGGCGAAATTCGGCGCTGTTCAGCATGTTTTGAACGCTTGTGCCTCACCTCCATCTCGACTATAGAAGCGCGATCTTAAATTTGGGGCCTGGCCGAGGCTCGGGCGGAGTGTTGCCTGAGCGCTGCAGACATTTAGCCTTGCGGCGCCTGTGCGCTGCATAGAATCTGCAGGCGCGCTTCTCGGATCGTGGCAACCCGCCTCTCGAGCCCATACATTAGAAAGACCCTGCCATGAAGAAAGACCCGGACCTGCACCCGGACTACCATCAGATCAAGGTCAAGATGACCGATGGGACCGAGTTCATCACCTATTCCACCTACGGCAAGGATGGTGATGAGCTGCATCTGGATATCGATCCGACATCGCACCCGGCCTGGACTGGCGGCGATCAGCGGCTGATGGACCGCGGCGGCCGCCTGTCGCGCTTCAAGAAGAAGTTCGAAGGCTTCCTCTAGGAGTTGCTTGCAGGCGGCGCGGCGAGATCATAGTTGCCGATATTTCGATTGTCGTGCCGTTGGCCATTCTTTTGATCGCTTACGCCCGTGGGTAGATCCGCCAGCAGTGCCGGAACTTTCCGCGGGCTAGTGTTTTGACGACCGGGTGCTCGATTGGGCATTCGTGGATTGCTTCTCAATTCTTGTTATTTGACCCTCGATGCCGATTGAGGCCTCATAGGGTTGCCTTCGCGATAATGCGTTGGCCGCGGTGATTTCGAGCTGAACTTGCGCCGCGTCATCAAACGCTAAGGAGTAGCCTCATGATAAGCGTTCGCATCTCCGTCGCGAATTCCGCGGATCGCATCTGTCCAGGTTTCGTCGCTCGCGCGTGTTGTTGACGCGCCTTCCCGCGAAACCGCCTGGCGCCAAGAGCGCCCTTCCAATCCTATGACGAGAGGACCCGCTGAGCTTGCGGGCTAGGACAGATCATGTCTGACGCATTCATCATTGAAGTAGAAGACGAGGCTGCAGGAATAGTCGTGCGGCAAGAGGCCGAGCGAAGCTTCCGGTTTCACGCCTCTTTGCCCAAGTACTTCGTGCTTGACGGCAAGAGTTTTCAAAGCCCGCGCGACGCCGAGCGGGCAGCACTTGAGCAGTTCCGTCGTGGCAGCAAGCTGGCATGGCGGGCAGCATGAGTAACTTGTTGAAATTCTTCGAAGCGCTATTGGCTCCCGAGCTGTGGGGCGCTCCGCGCCAAGTCGAGGTTAGAGTCTTTCCGACTTTAATTGAATCGCGAGGGATTCCCAACGAGAGCGAACGGTGATTGGAGGCGACTGTTAAGCGCTTCTACTACCAGACCCACGACGAGCTGCGAGGCCATCTCGCTGACTTCGTGACCGCTTATAACTTCGCCAAAAGGCTCAAGATCCTCAAAGGCCTCACACCCTACGAGTTCACCTGCAAGGCCTGGACAACAGAGCCGGAACGCTTCAGCCTCAATCCGCTCCAGCAAATGCCGGGACTAAACATCTAGTTGTGGCTGCTTGCGGCTTTCATGAATAAAAGCGGGGCCGGCCTTGGCAGGCGGCCCCGCAGAAGGCTGGATCAGAAATTGATCTTGGCACCTGTGATGAGCAGGTCGAGCGCGTCGAACTCCGTCGTGGCTGCCGCGGGCGTTGCCTTGAATTCACCGTCGAAGTGCCGGT
>JBAZXL010000009.1:0-121675 GCA_041659825.1 Hyphomicrobium sp. | reverse complement strand
TCTTCCGATCTACGATTGTCGTCGTGAATTGCAGAGAGTTTATTCCCGGCCCGCGCCGCCCTCTGAGTTTGGATATCAGGATGGCATGCTTCTGATGAGCCCGCAGCAGTTGCGGAGCGCCATCGACCGAATCGATGCGTCGTTTTCAAATCGCGGCGCAACACCGTTCCTGCCGGGGTTTTAAAGCCATGACCACTGCGACGAACGAGCTCGAGTTTGAAAAGAGATGGTGGCATAATATCCGCTGCCTCTCTCGTTGCTGCGAGCAGAGATCAAGGCGGTGGGCAGGGGGAACGATGGCGCCGGCGGATGCACCCATACGACAGACTATTTCCGACCATGCCTCGGAAAACGGGAGAGCTTCCAACCCCTTTGATGATCTAAGCGTTGAGATCCACACGTTGCTGAAGCTCTATCAGAAGCTCCGAGCACGTCTGATAAAGCGTTTTGCAACCTTCGTGTGCGAGCTCGACCGCGATCGCGTAACCCTGCCGGAAGACATCGTCTTCCCCCGCCCAGCGCCGATGCGTAAACACCGCCAGATGAAACATCTCGTTCCGCGCATCGAAATTCTTGGCCAGGCTCATATGAGCCACCTGCAGCGTGCTGGTCTCGCGTGCGCGCACACTTGGATCGACCGGACACAAGCTTGATTTCTCAAACTCTGGCGGCCGGGTTTTGTCCTCTCGCTTGCGATATTGCTCGAAAATCTCATCCGGATTGAGATACCGGATCAACTGAAAGCTCATGCGCAGCCCCAGATACTCGAGGCGCGTATGCCGGACGGGCGGATCAAACGCTAACGACACCCGGACCGAGCGCGGCCCCTTCGTCTCACAAAAAGCCGGCGGCATCGGAATCGCGTATAGCGCCATCTGGTCCAACAGCATCTCGTGACCATCGGCGTAGAAAACCACCCGGTTATCGTCTGAGGCCAGCACCCGGCCCGGATCAGCTACGCCATACCCGACGACCTTGCGCACGTCCTTATGCAGAGGCTTTTTCTTCTTGTACGCCGGCGGTGTCATCCGCGCGACGCTCGCAGACGGGACGTTTGCGGATAAGCCCAGAAGACAGCGCAGCAGATTGCTCGACGCCTGCGGAAAGCGCGCGGCGATCAACGCCGCCTTGAATGCAAGCCGGGGCGCCGCATAGGACGTTCCTGATGCCGCCGTGAACAAAGCCTGCCGATAGTTTGGCGATAGCGTCGCCATACCGGCACTTTCCCAGTGCGCGCCTGTGACCACACGTGCCGCACCGCCATCGTAAACACAGGTCCCGCCGAGATCCGCGAAGTCAGGCTTTACAGCGCCGTTGATACCCGGACCGCATCGGGTCAATGGGGATGGTTCCTCAGCCGCCGTGATCGCTCTCACTCCAACACCATCGAATTCGTCGACCCGCAGTCCGTTTCCATGCGCCAAAGCGCCAACGGTAATAACATTCGCCGCATAGGCTGGATCGATCAGGCGGCTTTGAGGGCTGAGGAGATAGCCGGGGTAGGCTGTCGCGAGTTGTTCAGGCCGTCCCCATCCGGGCGCGCGACGGCTCTGATTGCCGGCGGAGACAATAATCACAACACCAAATTCACGCACCAGCGTATCCAGCTCGGCGGCCCAGGGGCTGGCGCGGCCATCGTCATAGGGAATGAAGGCCGAGTCCCCCAGCGAGATGTTGATAATGCGGCAACCGCGCTCCGCCAGAAGCTTGACGGCATTGCGCATCTGCTCCGGCACCTTCTGCTTTTCGTCAAACGCCCCGTGATCGTTGACGACGCGCACGCTCAAGAGGCGCACGGGCGCGGCGAAGGTATTGCGATCGATGCATTCCCGCACATCGCCGTAGGCCGCAATCCCGGCAACGCGTGTGCCATGGCCGCTAGCGTCAGCGCCGCCCAGATCGGCCGGAACGGAAAGCCGCTCCGCGACAAGACCGTCCAGAAACGGATGGGCGTTGAGGCCTGAATCAATAATCCCGATAAGCGGCACATCACCCGCCGGAAACCCGACGGGCGGGGCCGTGGCCAGGACAATGTCCTCAAGGCTATCCTCGCCTAAATCCGGTATCGGCGGAACGTCTACGACGGCCACGTCCGTAAGCTCCAACAGGCCCTTGAGAACCGTTCCCTTCATCTTGGCCCGGATCAGAATAAGCCCGTAATCGCCGATATAGGGCGCGCCGAGAATTTCGCCGCCTGCCTTCTCAATGTGCTTGACCACACGATCGACCCGCACGCGCCGATCCAACGACGTTTCAGCGTCCCAGATCTCAATATCGATCACAAAGGACTCACGGCCGTCGATGTCGCCCGGCCCCGACAGCCCCTGCAATTTGAGCCGTGACCCAAGCCGATCACCCGGTTCTATCCCGCTCGCTCGCTCGATTGTGTTGAAGAGGCTGGCAAAGGGCGCATTGACCGTGCCTTGCGCCCCGCCCTGAAAGGAATTTAACTTCGCCTTGAAGTCCTTGAGTTCGGTGTCGGTCGAAAACAGCACATAAATGTTGCCCGGGTTCTGCGCCAAGACCTGAAAGCCATTCCGGCGCCAGACATCTTCTTCGACGGCACCGACCAACTCCACTTTAAGGATCAGCGCCGGATCAATGCCTTCGACCCGCGGGGCCGCTGCCGCGCTTTGAATCACATCCTCAAGCTCTGTTCGAAGCTTGGCGCCGTGCGTCCCGGGATTGCGGGTGATCGCAACCGAGAAGCCGGGCTTTTTGCGCCTCAGCTCGTCGCGGACATAGCGCAGAAGGGGAAGGTGGTCATAGGAGGGCATGGTTCACGTGTGGGCGGGCTTTCATTTGTGCGGCCTTGACGGTCTGCGCTTGCTGGCGTGCTTCACGGCTGCCGCAAACTCGGTCTCGCTTACGACCTTGCGGCGCTTCATCACCGCGTTCTTGATCGCATCAAGGCAAATACGTTCGATATCGGCGAAGGACTGCCCGGCAAGCTTCGACACCTGCTCGCCTAATTCAAAATTCGTCTGGTAATTCCTAAATTGCAAATGAAGCATCGCCTCGATCTGCCGGTTGTCCGGCAAATCAAGTTCGACGATCTCGTCGAATCGCCGCCAGATCGCTGAATCGAGCGACTCATGCAGATTGGTGGCCGCAACCAGCAACCCGCGCGGCTGATGCCGGTCGATCATCACAAGCAGCGAATTGACCACGCGGCGAAGCTCGTTGTGTTCACTGGAATCACTGCGCGCCCGCGCGACAGCGTCGAACTCATCCAAGAAAAGCACGCACGGAGACCGGCCCGCAAAATCGAACAACCGACGCAGATTGCTTGCCGTCTGGCCGAGCAGGGAGGAAATAATCACATCGATCTTGGCAACGTAGAGCGGCAAGCCCAGCTCGCGCGCCAGAACCTCCGCCGTCAGCGTCTTTCCGCAACCGGGCGGTCCGTGCAGTAGCACCTTTGACCGGACGGGCAGACGGTGCTGGCGCAGCTCGTCGCCACGGCGTTGCTCCTCAAGGACACGTTCGATCGCCGAGCGGGCTTCCGCGAACAAAACCACCTGCTTCAGCGACCGCGTAGGTTCCAGGATTTCGACGAGATCGACAGCACTCTCTGGAACGTTCGATAGCGCTGTCAGGCCCCGTTTGGAGCCTTCCTCAACCTGGACACTCGCATCGAGAACGCGCTTCAGGCTTGCCGCAAGAGGCATATGGCCCTTGCGCTGCTCTTCTTCGATAATCTTGAGCGCCGCGGCCCTGAATTCAGAAGGCCGTCCGTAACTGCCAATCAGGCGCTTGATCTGGTCGGCCTTGGCCATAGCATCCCGCTTTCCAACTGGCCGGATAAGATCACTTATCGTGATTCGCCCGGCACAGCCTTTTCTCATTTATTATATACGAATTTTTTCCAGAAACTCAATGTCTTACAGTTTTCGGCCCGCTTCTGTACTCAACTCGCCGAGGCGATCCGCCTTCTCGCTGCCGGACTGTACTATGCGCATGCGAGCAGCATCATAGGGGCGCACAAGTCCGTATGCGGCATCTGGCGACCCGTTCAGCCAGGTGTCGAACTCTTGAGGCTCGCTCAAAAGAACCGGCATCCGGTCGTGCATGATTGTGCTGGTGAGCGCATTGGGCTTTGTCGTCATAAACGCAAACACATCGATCTCAATGCTCGGCCCATCCTTCTTGACCGGGCCCGCATAGCGTTTCCAGATCCCGGCGAAGGCAAAAAGCGGCCGCTCTTCCGGCGGCGTCAACGCGAACCAGTGCCAACCCGCCGGGGATTTCTCGTCCGGTTCGCAATAAGAACTCGCGGGCACAAGACAGCGCCGCGATTCAAAACTCGGCCGCCAAAACGGCGAGGTCAGCACCGTGTCGTCCCTGACATTGGTTACAGGTTTGGGCGCATAACCTTTGCGGATAAGGGGAAAGCCCCACATCAACGGCACAAGTTCGCACTCCCCATCCGTGGCAAGCCGCACCACTGGCGCTACGCTCTTCGGGAAGATCGAGGGCTGCGAGTTGATCTCCTCGCAGCGATTGTCGGAAAGCCGGAACAACCCGCGCACCGCTTCACGGCTTCTGGTCTGACTATAGAGATTGCACATGGTGTCCACGCTAAAAGCTCCCAGCGCCGGGTGCCAGTCCTGCTTCCCGGTCCAGCGCCGTGGTTCATAGATCGTCTTCATGTCGCCGCCGGCACCGCTCGGCTCGTTCAGCCGAACACCCCGGTAGCCGCATTGCGAACAGCGCATCACGGCCGCTACGCGCTCCGGATCGGCCTCCGTCCCGAACCGGATGATCAGTGGCGCAATCGCGCATTGACAGAACTGCGCGGCAACCGCTCCGTCCGCAACCGGCCCAAAGCCATAGATGACGCCGCCGCACGTCTTGCAATGTGCGGGGCAGGGACACCGGCTTGCGGTGCGATGCCCGCGGTGTGAGCATGATCTCATAGCGCATGAAATCGTCCCAGCGCTCCGGCAGCTTATGCATGACCCCTCACTCACACGCCCCGTTGGCACAGCGCTGATAAGGCCGCCGCACCTCGCTCGCCCTGCCGGTGATCTCAAGCGCTTTGAGAACGGCATCCGTCAGCCGGCCCACATCCACGGCGAACACGCGCTGCCGCTCGAGCTCGTCGAACAAAACTTCATGTAGCCGCTGCCCTTCCTTCATCGTCCTTCTCCTTTCGGGTCCCAAAGGAGAACCATAAGCGAGGAACAAAATAAGAACAACAGAGCGGACACCATGCTCAGAGATTATATTTTCCCTTTTGTATCAATACTGTAGGTTGTATATTCGTCATTAGTGGCCTATTCGCTGCACAGCGAGTATTGCACTGTGAGCGATCGTGAACGCAACGTTGTCCCTTGCCCCCTTCAAGGCTTCATCATGCGTTGACATCAAAACGCTTGTCATTGTCAATCATCTTGACTATTATTTACTTGTCAGTATATACTATTAAGGCAAGTGATTGGATGACACCTTGAAGGAAACGCTTCGCACTATTCGTGATGCCCTGGACGCCCAGCGCGCGGTTCTGCTGCCCCTGAGGCAGATGCCGAAGCCTCCGCTCGGCTGGATTGCCACTGTGCGTTCTGCCCTCGGCATGTCGCAAAACGTGCTGGCAAACAGGCTGCAGGTCGCCAAGCAGCGCGTCTCCCAGCTTGAAGCGCGCGAGATCACCGGCGAAACGACACTCGCCCAGATGCGCGATGCCGCCGATGCCCTGGGCTGTGATTTTATCTATGCATTTGTTCCCAGAACGCCGCTCGAGGAAACCGTCTCCCGGCGCGCCTATGCGCTCGCGCGTAAAGAACTGGCCGCTGTCGAGCGCTCCATGCAGCTTGAGGATCAAGAAACGCCCCTGAGCGATCAGCGCATTCGCGATTATGCAACGCGTTACATCTCTGAACGCGACCTGTGGCGCGATGAGCGATAACCTCTTTGAGCAACCGCCGAATGCTACGCCCCTCGGTCCGGACGAGATCGCAAATCTGCGCGTGGCCGCCGTCTCGCGGGCCCAGCTCAATGAGCTCGAATCCACGAACGTGGCGCGTGGCCGCCGCTGGGGCATGAACAGCCGCAAGGATTGTTTCACCCCTGTGTTCCTGATCGGACTGCACAGCCGTATGTTCAGCACGGTCTGGAGCTGGGCCGGACGCTACCGAACCCATGAGGTCAATATCGGCAATACCAAGCCTCACGAGATTGAGGTCGCCGTCCATCAAGCGTTTGACGACGCCAAGGCCTGGATTGAATACAAGGCCTACGAGCCCGCAGAACTGGCCTTACGCCTGCATCACCGCCTTGTCCTGGTTCATCCCTTCGTCAACGGCAACGGCCGCAGCACGCGGCTGATCGCGGACATCGCTGGCAAGCGACTCGGTGCCAAGCCCTTCACCTGGGGTGCTGTCTCCCTCGCCGAGACGAGCGCAGCGAGAACCGCGTATGTTGACGCGCTTAAAGCCGCCGACAACCACGATATTGAACCGCTGATAAAATTCGCGCAGTCATGACCGAGCACCGTGTTTTTACCTTGCCCCTGCTTCAGGCCGTCAACGACTGGCAGCGCGGCGGCGATCACAATCAAAAAATCCGGCGCGGCCACGCTCTCAAAGCGGCCTGCCTGAGCCTTCCCGCGCAATACCGCCAGCCCCCAGCTCTTTGCTACCGCCAGGAATCCCACAAAGAAGATCGCACCTGGCAACTGCTCATTGACAACGAACTCCCGGAAACGATCGCCGCATGGTCTCTCTCCTTGGATGTTGTGCAGACCTTCAAGGGCGGCATACCTCCGCCCGATCAGCGCGGGATCATCTTTCAGATCGCGCCCGAGGCTCATCAGGTCATCGCCAATATCGCAGCCCTCTATGCCGATCCTGAGTTTCTAGAGACCGCCCAAGCCCGCAAGTCGGAGATCAACGGCTACTATTCCGGTATTGGCGATTACGGCAACGCGCAGCAGGAAGTTGTTCTCGAGCTTGGCTCCCTCGACCGCGCCACGATTCATTTGTACGGCGGCTTCGCCGGAACACTTGATCAGCTGCTCCCGGCTTCTTCGCTCTCTTTGTGATGGCTCAGACGGAATCGAGCGCGCCCATTAACCAAATTTTTCTGTTTTATATCAAACAGTTTGCATTATTGACGCGTAACAACACAGCACAATATACGTGTAACTGCCCAGCATAATCGACGCGCAACACAGGCGATATTCGACCCTTTGCTACGTTCATCGCCGACGGGCTGGAAAAATAATCATCGGCCTGACCGGGTTAAAGAGCCGCCAACGCGCCTGATCAATCTCGATCATTTCTGATCACGCTCAGAATGCCTGCCAGATCTGAAATCGGAAACACATGAAGGGGTATTCCCAGCAAGCGAGCGGCTGCGTACGCCGCGAGCAAGGCTTCGTTTTGATGCTTATCCAGTTCAGCGGCCGATTGAACAGGGCGCTTGCGGGTTGTGTCCGCCGCCCTGCGCCGATGAATGGCATCCGGATCGTCCACCACCAGTACGAATTTCTGGATGCCGAGCGCCCCGAAAACAGAAGGCTCAATCCTCACCAGACCGTTCGGCGTATCGATAACCGTATGGCCATCCAAAATGACGGTGCCCTTCGCCACATCGCGGGCCGCCCGAAATCCTTCCACCAAAAGCGCCTGATTGTCCCCGATATCGACCTGCCGCAGATCGTCATGCCCAACCGCACCCGCTTCAAGCGCATTGCGCGCGTCGTTGATCAACGCGCTGGCCTGAAGATGCTGAAACACAAGCGTCTCGGCAATGGCGCGCAGCACCGTTGACTTGCCGACCCCTGAAATCCCGACGAGTGCAACAACCGTCTGCGTCATGTCGCAAACCCAAGGCGCAGGCGGCTCAGGAGATCGTCAAGCTTCGCCCCCCTGATCTCGAAAATCGACTGCGGCGGATGGCCCCCGATGATGCCGGCCTTCTGAAGATCGGCGTAGCTGATTGCCGGATCGATGTACCCCGCCAGCAGGTAATTGATCACTTTGACCGGGCGCTCCGCACTGGCACCCCAGGCGGCAAGCTCTGCCTCGCTGTAGACGGACCGTCCGCCCGTCATCTGCATTAACTCCTTGGTCGATGTCGCGCTCTGAACCTCCTCGAACACGCCAAGGGCAGTCATCGCCTGAGACGGCGGACTTTTGGACTTGCTCTTGTAGAAGAAGAGGAGTGACCCCGCGGGCCCCAGCTTTGATTGAGCGCGGCACAAGTAAACCTTACGAATCGTATTCCCCGGCTGACCCGCGCAATCGAACAGTCCTCTATCCTGCTTGAGATCGGGATAGAGCGTATCGTGATAGTCCTCCACGATCGGCACCCCGAAAGCACGCACGTCCGGCCCCACAAGGAAACGGGGATAGTTGAGGCGATCAAGCTCGAAATCACTCAAGCCGTCGACCCGATCAAGCTTCGCCGCAGAGAAGGACTTCTCATAAATAAGCTCCCCGTCCGGCTTGGTCGCCGTATGGGCAAAACCGTAATATTCCAGAAGGTCGATCAGCGAGACTTGGTCCTCGTACGTGGTCACATAGGCCAGCTTGTAACCATTGGCCTGCGCGAACCAGAGCGCCTTCTTCAGCAACAGCTCTCCGAGCTTCACCCCGCGTTTGTCCGGGCTTACCTTGAACGTGCATATCTTGAGGATCTTGGCAGCCTTGATCGTCGCATCGGTCTTAGCGCCCGTCTCATCCTTTATGACGACGATCCCGGCGAGACCATTGTCATCGACAATCCAGCATGGCCGCCGCTCCCGCACGCATTTCTCGGTCCACCATTTGTTGAAATCCGGATACCCCTGCCGCAGGCTATCGAAGATGGGATCATCCAAGGGAATCTCGTTGGCCGATACCTCCTCGATATAGCGGATCGGCGCGCCTTTCGGCTCATACGTCGTCTTGAGCAGTTGGACCGCGTCGGGAACAAACAGCACGCGCCGCCCAAGCTCCGGGCTGTGCCGCCGCGCCCGCTCGTGCAATTTCCGGTCTTGCGTGACCACGAAATCCGCGGCGCCACGATCAAGCGCATCGAGCAATGTCGCATCCACGACGTCGTTGGCTTTTGCAAGCGGCCCGAACTTCGCCTCAAGATCAGCCGCCGTAAGGCCGCGCACCTTCTTTAGGATATGGTATTTATCAAGCTTGCTGAGCGACACGTCGCGCCGCCGCGTATTGCGATCGCGCTTGAGATCATCCTTGGCCGCCTCATGGACAAGGACATCGACCTTATGCTTGGCGGCAACCGAGAGCAGGGCTGAGAAGGCGGGCTGAACGGCGAGATCGTCCTCAAGGCCGATGATGACGTTCGTATCAATCAGATACGTTTGGGAACTCGTCATGCAGGGCCTTTCTCAGGATCGGCGTCGCATAGAGGAAGGACTGCGGCGGCTCAAAGCCGAACCGATCGCGAAGCTCGGAAAGTGTTAGCGGGCGGGTGAAGGGACGGGCATTTGCAAACTCGAGCGCGAAACCTTCGTCCACACCCTCAAAGTAGGCGTCAAAATCAGGCCGCTTGATAAAGGCAGTTTTGGCGTATTGCCGCCAGATATCCTTGACCGGGAGCTTGATCACGTCCGCGATCTCCGCTCGTCCCACCATCGCGCGCACGGGCGACGTCGAATAAATGTATGCAATAGTCCCGCGCGGTGCCGACAGCGGAAAACGCCGCCTGAGCTCCACCGTCTTCCGACCCTCCAGGATTCTCGCCGAGTATTGTGGCCGGATGCTCAGCACCACGTCCCGCTGCCGCGGGAACACGTCGTCCCCGAAGATCGGGAACACAAGCTGATTCTCGTCGGGCGTGTTCGGGTCAAACGCCAGATTGAACTGATTCGCATATTCCCGTGTCGCCGGGAACGCCGCCTCTATCCTTAGGGTCGCGCCGAGAGCAGCCACATAGCGCTGCAAGGAGAGCAAGTGGACATCCCCACGCTGCTCGATCTTGGATACGGACCCTTGACCAATCTCCAGGCGTTCAGCCATTTCTTCTTGGGTCACGCCCGCAAGCTCACGCAAGCGCTTGAGCGAATGACCGATGATGCGCCCTGTGTCGCCATCACCGAGCTTCACCGCCCGAATCACCTTGTTCTTAATATCTGTCATCGCGCGCCCCCAAGGTACTGCAACGAATCTATCGCAACCCCATATTCCTCGCAAGGAATATTGCCAATCATTGCGCGCATTTGCTTTTATTATGGGTTCGCGTGACATAATGCCAATTAAAATAAAAAATACTGCGCCAAATAAAGTGAAAACATGCAGACGAACTTCTGTTGAAACGCGGACACAATTGTTGTCAAAAAACCGGATATTGCAAATGGCAATGAATACGCTGAGCACGCCGCACTGGCGCGGTCCAACGTAGAGGATTTTCCGACTGAACCACTGGGCTCAAACTAGCTCCGCTAGCGTAACGACATCGACAACCATGACACCCTCGATCGATTGGCCGTATAAGTGTCCGAAATCACGCTTGTCTCCTGTAAGTAGAAACTGACAACGGCCACCAATCGCAGCGCCCAGTACGGGGCGATCTTTGTCCCGAAGGTCAACTTCGACAAGCAGCGGGCTTTCCGGCACAATCTCAAGACCGGACTTGACCTCATGGAACGAGTCGACCCAGGCAGGGCGCTTCAAAACCAGATTCCTCTCCGCTTCTGCCAACACAAAACCGCTGCACACCAAAGAATGCGACTGCCGTAGATAGCAGAGGAACCAGAATAATTCGCTTTGGGGGTTGCTCCCGGAAAACAGAATATTCGCGTCGAGGAAGGCGCGCACTTATGCCTTAAGCCCGCGGCGTCTCAGCACAGCGCCCAGGGCCGCATCATCTCGCTCAAATTCCGCAATACGGCCTTCAGAGTAGACCTCGATGGGGGCAAGGAACGCTGGACGCAACACAATCTCTCCCTCCGGTGTAGCCTCGACGATGAACTGCTGCCGTCCCGCCAGCCCGAGAGATTTTCGAATGGCTGCAGGCAACGTCAATGTTCCGCGCTCGGTAAGAAAGGTCGTTTCCATTATTTCAGAATAGCAGATTTCCTGATTTTCTGCATTGGGAATATATTCCTTTCGCAAAGTGTGATAATGTATCTTATGGAAAATGATCGGTGAGAGCTGCCCTAGGCATCCGCGTCTTCGGGAAATTCCGTTGCTCGTTTAATCAGGCGAACGTCATCCTCAACTCTCTCCATGCGCCGCTCTAGCAAATTGATGTCGTGTTGCGGGGCTTGGAGAGCCGCGCGGACGGACGCAAATCCTTCTCGCAATCGTCACGCAAGAATCCCATCTCGCGAGTCTGCTCGACACTTTGCGTTTGTAAGTCCTGGCCCTGCCCACGATTGGTACTCGCTCATAGGGTGAGTCCGTTCTGGTTATGGTCCACGTTGGACCTCCTTGCAAACTCGCTCGGCGTGAGCCCGTTGAGGCTCTTATGCGGGCGTCCTCCATTGGAGAACAGCGTCTCGTTCTAGAGCTCGTCGCGCAGCCGCCCGTTGAAACTCTCGACGAAAGAGTTCTGCTGCGGTTTGCCGCGCTAATATATTGCCAGTCGATGCCACTGGCCTTGCTGCGGCCGCCGTTGGTATAGCGATGGGAACTGGCACCGATCGCCATGGAAAGCGCTTGAATTACCCTTTTTGACGGGCGATTTCAACGGCATCGCGCGCGTAGAGCCGACTGCAACATTTGTAGAGCTGACCGAAAGAGCTGCGCTGAAGCAGCGATCCCGATCACGAGATCGGGCCAAGGCGACTGTAAACCCCACACCGCCACAGCTGTCGCGATGACGGCGATGTTCCCGAGTATACTTGGTCGACTATTCTCTTCGTAGATACTAAACAGGCGGCGCTCCCCGATATGGGGCGCCAGGATGGCAATGCTGCCGAGATTAGCCAAGATGCCGAGGGCGCCAACGAAACCCATCACGCCGGCGTGTGGCAGCTCCGGAATGAATGAGTGATAGATCGCTGAGGTTAAAACTCCGAGGCTCGTCACGCACAAAATTCCGGCCATAAGCAGAGCGGCGGCCGCGCGCGTGCGCTTTGTGGTTCCAATCACGGCAAGGCTTAATGCATAAACAAGCACATCATGCAAGAAATCCAGGGCGTCCGCTGTGAGAGCATGCGAGCTAGACAGGTAACCGCCGATCATCTCGATGACGAACATCGAGCCTGTGATCGCGATGACAATCAAAAGAGCGACCCGGTGCCCGGAAGGGGCTTCGTCTAGATCGAGCAACCCGCATTGGGTGCCTTGGTCCTTGCGTCGCCGGGATTTGCCGGCCTGCATTTTTTGCTCGCGTGATTTCATTTTTGACACTGCCAGATTGGTAAACAGCGCAATGTGCGCGGCTCATGGATGAGAAATCTCGACGGCGTCATTTCCCCTCCAGCGTAGACCTCGACCTTGTTGTAAATTGAACGGGGCAATGGCAGCACGACGGAGCAAAAATGCCGGCCGAACAGCAGTCCCGCTGAGCCGCATTGCTTGATCTCCTTGGTGTCTGGCAAGATTCTCTTTATCCGTGGAGTTCGCAGAGGGCATTAATGCCGATGGGTATGATGCATATCCGGCACATGCGGGTGCGTATGCTTTAGAGGCTCGTGGCGATGCCGATGCGTGTGGCGTTCACCCGCTGGATCGGTAGCAGTGTGCACGTGCCGATGATGCTGGTCATGAACGTGGGAGTGCGAGTGCTCAAGCGCTTCGTGGACATGCTCGTGCTCATGCCGCTCAGTAAGGTGAAGCCACACCCCAAGCCCCATTAAGCTGCCCGCGACAACAAGCTGGACCGTAACAGGTTCACCCAGCCCAAGGATCGATGCAAATGTTCCAAGAAACGGAGCGGTCGAGAAGTACGCACCGGTTCTTGCTGTTCCAAGATAACGAAGCGAGCGGACAAACAAGGCAAGGCTCAGGCCATAGCCGAGGAAGCCGACGAGTCCTGCCATAATCGCAGGCCAGATTTTCGGTAGCGTGCCCCCGAGCAGCAATCCGAGCGCCAAACTGACTGAGCCAGCAACCAGGCCCTTGATTTCGACAATCTGCAGAGGATCAGCAAGTGAGACTTTGCGTGTGAGATTGTTGTCCAGCCCCCAGGCGATGCAAGCTCCGACGATAAGCATTGGGCCGAACAGACTCGAAAGTGTCGGCCTGCCCGACCACGCTAGAACGGCCGCTCCCGCCACGAGGCAGATCATGCCAAGCGCAACTCTGCGATCGAAATTCTCGTGAAAGGCAAACCAGGCCAGGAGCGCAGTTGCAACGCCTTCCAAAGTCAGGAGCAGGGACGCTGTCGAAGCTTCGGTTCGATCTAAACCCGCCATGAGGAGAATCGGCCCAGCAATTCCTCCGGCCACGATCGCTCCGGCTAGCGATGGCATGTCCTTGGCGTCAAGGGGCGCTTCCTGGGGAGTAGAGCCCGCCGGTAGGGTTTGCGTAAACCGCCGGAGTATACCTATGCCGATACCAGCGCCGCAATAAAGGATGCCGGCAAGAACAATTGGATCAATATCGCCAAGCAAAAACTTGGCGGCCGGGGTCGAAATGCCGAACAGGGCAGCGGAGGCGAGAGCAAGGATGACGGCATGACGGTTCATGGATCTGATAGTACATAGCTGACGGGAAGACGGCCAGATACTCTGGCGCGGGCGTAGCAGTCGCTCAATTGCGAAACTACGTTTGTCGCGGTGAGTTTTTGACCCGCGCGAATGATGCGGCGACGTCAAAGCCGGGTTCGTTCAGGTTTGCTCGTCGGTCATGGTCAGGCCGCATTTCAAAGTGAGGGATGTGGCAGTAACGGCGGAGGATTTGACGAACTCACTGCCAACATGCAACTTTCCGGCGGAAATGACATACTTGGCTCTGTTCTCGGCAAGGTCTGACAGGATGACGCCCGCGACCGCTTGGTTGCGCCGGATCATCGCTAGCGTCGTGATCGCATTCATGGCTATCAATCTCGTCGGTGGAGCTTTCTCAGGGTACATCCACGCACACGAGCCCAACTACGATAGCAATCACCATCATCATGGCGATGACGACCACCATGACCATGGGTTTGGTTCCGACTTAGAGGCTATCGGCCTGACCAACGAGGGAAGTTCGAATTCAGAAGATGGAGCTATGGCCCAGCTCCATGACCATGGCGCCAGTGTCGTGCTCGCCGAAGTAGAGGCGACTCACTGGACAGCTACAAGTCTTCAACACGTCTGGAGACAAATCGAGCCCGCGAGGCGCATTACAAATCGCCGCGAAGCCTCCGAAAGACCTCCTAGAGTGGCATGACCGCGCGTTGGCGCCCGCATATCTATTGTCTGTCACTCTGACCTAGGTTTCTGATCATGCTTCATCTTGCCGGGCCCGCGAAAGGGCCATTGGCGCACGCAATGCGTGCCGTCGCACTCGTGTGTGCGCTTCTGTTATCGTTGGGATCGGTCTCTCTCGCAGGTCCTGGTCATAGCGGCGACGAAGGGCACTCGCATGATGCGTCCCAAGCCGCTTCGTCACAAAGTCCGCGCGTCGTGGGAACGTCCGAAGCCTTCCAGCTTGTTGGCATTCTCAAGAACGACCTGCTCACGATCTATCTCGACCGGGAGCAGGACAACAGCCCGGTTCTCGATGCCACAGTCGAGGTTTCAGCGGACGGCAAAACCGTGGTCGCGGAGGCGACGTCGGACGGCACATATACGCTGCCGGCAGCAACCGTCGCAAAGCCTGGCGAAAACGTGCTCGAGTTCTCAATCACGGACGGACAGACCTTCGATCTTTTGGGGGGCACGCTGCTCGTTCCCGGTGAGAAATCCGAACACGCCGCACATGACCCAACGTCGCCTCGCGGATGGCTCGACCGGCCCATTCCAGCCGGTTGGGCAGCACTCGGGGGTATCATAGTGCTTGTGGCCGGCAGCTTGATTGGCGGGCTTTTCTCACGTCGTGCGATGCTTGCTCACATCCTGGTCTTGTTCGCTTCCGGAGCGCTGCTTTTCGGCGACCCGGCAACTGCTGGACCGGGACATTCCGGAGATGAGGGTCATGCGCATGGCCCAGAATCCGCCGATGGCGCGAGCGACAGTCCGCGTCGATTGTCGGACGGGTCGGTGTTTTTGCCCAAGCCCACGCAACGGCTTATTGAAGTTCGGTCACGCTATGTCGGGGCAGAGACGGTCCGCCGCGCCATCCGAATGCCGGGACGCGTGATTTCGAATCCGAACCACACTGCAATCGTTCAGAGCACGGTCGACGGGCGGATAACGCCGTACAACGGAAAGTTTGCCCAAGTTGGACAGAAAGTCCGTGCCGGCGAAGTGCTGGGATTCGTGCAGCCCGTCATGTCCGAGATTGATCGGTCGGATTTCGAGCAGACGGCGGGCCAGCTCGATCAGGAAATCGCGCTGGCCATAAACCGCCTAGAGCAATTCCGCAAATTCAGCACCTTTCCGGCCGAACGCATCCGCACCGCCGAGATCGAGGTGGCGAATTTAGAGCGTCGTCGCGCGGCGATGGCGCAACGGAAGAGGGGCAACGAGCCCCTGACCGCGCCGATCGATGGCGTGATCGCAACGGCCCAAGCGGTTATCGGGCAAGTCGTTTCACCGAAGGATGTGCTGTTCCAGATTGTTGAGCCACGCTCACCTTGGATTGAGGCGCTGGCGTACGAGACCGTCGACGTCGATCAGTTGGGAGCGGCGCGCGCCGTAGTCAACAATCTTCCGCCGGAAAACTTGCAGTTCGTTTCGCGTAGCCCGTCACTCGCGCAGCATGCGACAGCCATTAAGTTTCAGGCTGCCGACCCCTCGCGCCTCGACATCGGCCGCCAAGTCACGGTGCTGGCGGAGACCGGCAAGCCGATGAGCGGGATCGTGATCCCTCGCGCCGCCGTTGTTCAGGCGCCTAACGGCGAGTTTGTCGTCTTCAGGCATATCGAACCGGAGCGCTTCGAACCGAAGCCGGTTCAGTTTGTCGATGTGGATGGGGAGCGTGTGCTGCTGACGGCAGGAATCGAAGCTGGCGAGAAGATTGCCGTGCAATCGGCTGCTCTCATCAACCAGATCCGGTGAGGCTGATCGATGTTCAACATTCTCGTCACGGCCAGTCTGCGTCATCGCCTGATCGTCCTGTTCGTAGCCGCCCTGCTGGTCGGTTACGGCATGATGATGCTGCCCCGCGTTCCAATGGACGTCTTTCCTGATTTAACGAAGCCTATCGTAACGGTACAAACGGAAGCCGACGGCATGGCGCCGCAGGAAGTGGAACTTCTTGTCACGCGCCACATCGAAACAGCAATGAACGGTCTTCCCGGCGTCGGGCGGGTGCGCTCGGTATCCGGTGTCGGCCTCTCTATCGTCTATGTCGAGTTCGACTGGGGAACGGAGATCTACCGGAACCGTCAACTCGTGACCGAGAAGCTCGGCGGCATCCGCGATCGCCTGCCGCGCAACGCTGTCGCGTCTCTCGGTGGTATCAACTCGATCATGGGCGAGATCATGCTGGTGGCTTTGACCGGGCCGAAGCTGTCGCCCATGGAACTGCGCGAAATCGCCGATTTCACCATCAGACCGCAACTTCTGGCGATCCCCGGCGTGGCGCAGGTCATTCCAATCGGCGGCGAGGTGCGCCAGTTCCAGATCTCGCCCAGCCCCGTCGCCATGAAGACGCTCGGCGTAACGCCCGAAACGCTGGAGGCGGCCGTGCGCAATTTCGGGATGAACTTCGGCGGTGGCTTTGTCGATCAGCACGGAAGCGAGTTTCTTATTCGCAATGTTGGCGATGCTGTCGATCTCCAGCAGTTGCGCAATGTCGCCGTGGCGCAGCATGGCGGCCGCACGATCCTTCTGAATGAGATTGCAGATATCTCATTTGCCCCCCGCGTGAAGCGTGGCGAAGCCGGATACAACGGGGCGCCATCCATCATCATGAGCATCCAGAAGATGCCTACGGCAGACACTCTGCCCTTGACCGCTGCGGTCGAAGCGGAGCTGGCCGCCTTACAGCGGACGCTGCCCGACGGCGTGAACGCAACAAACATCCAGTTCCGCCAGGCCACCTTTATTGAGCGATCGATAGAGAACGTGAAGTCGGTGTTGATCGAGGCAGCCGCGGTTGTTGCCATCGTGCTGGTGCTATTTCTTCTGAATTGGAGGGCCACCGTAATTTCGCTCACGGCCATCCCGATCTCGATCCTGGTGACGGTTCTCGTCTTCAGCATCTTTGGGTTGACCATCAACACCATGACGCTGGGCGGCCTCGCCATTGCTATCGGCGAGTTGGTGGACGATGCGGTCGTCGACGTGGAGAACATTCTTCGGCGGCTCAAAAACAACTCCCAGCTTCCGCAGCCGCTCCCTGCCATACAGGTGATCGCCACCGCCAGCCGAGAGGTCCGCTCAGGGATCGTCTATGCGACGTTCATCATCGTTTTGGTCTTCGTGCCGCTGTTCGCGTTGAGTGGCGTCGAGGGCCGCCTGTTCACGCCGCTAGGCGTTGCCTACATCGTGTCGATCCTGGCATCCCTGCTGACGGCCATCACGGTCACTCCGGTGCTTTCCTATTACCTTCTACGCAACACGCGGGTATCGGTGCACAAGGACACTGCCATCGTGCGTGAGCTCAAGGCCGGCAATAGCTCGCTGCTTCGGTGGGCCTTCGACCACCCCCGTACCGTTGTTCTTCCAATTGTCGGCGCGGTCGCATTGGCCAGTGTCGGCGCGGCGCTGTTGCCGCGTGCGTTCTTGCCGCCCTTCAACGAAGGGACCCTTCTCGTTGGCATGCAATACAATCCCGGCATAAGCCTCGCGGAATCGCATCGCTTGGGTTTCGCGGCCGAGCGGCTTGTCATGACGGTCCCCGAGGTCAAGTCCGTCGGCCGGCGCACCGGGCGCGCGGAGCTCGATAGCCACGCCGAAGGCGTCCACGCGAGCGAACTCGACATAGACCTCGAGCGCTCAACCCGGCCGAAGGAAGCGGTGTTCGAGGATATACGCGAAAAACTATCCGTTCTGCCGGTGTCGGTGGCGCTCGGGCAGCCGATCTCGCACCGGATCGATCACATGCTCTCCGGCGTTCGGGCCGCGATTGCAATCAAGATATTCGGCCCGGATCTGGACGTGCTCCGCACGCTTGCCGACAATCTCAACACACGTTTGAAAGCCGTTCGGGGTCTCGTTGATCTCAACGTCGAGAAGCAAACGCTGATCCCGCAGATTCGCGTCCGAGCCACGGCGGAAAACGCTGCGATCTACGGCTTGTCTCCCGCGCAGGTCACATCGGCGATTGAAGGCCTCTCGAATGGCCGCGTCGTTTCACAGGTCAGTGATGGACTGCGCCGTTTCGACGTCGTTGTGCGCCTGTCTGACGAGAACAGGTCGACGCGCGCCTTGGGTGACGTCCTGATCCCTACGCCGACCGGCTATGTGCCGCTTCACTATGTGGCGAGTGTCGACGAGACAGTGGGTCCGAATCAGATTCTCAGGGAGAACGGGCATCGCCGCATCCTGCTGTTCGGTAACGGCGACGGCGTGCGCGACATGGCGGCCATAGTCGAGGATGTCCGTCGCATCACCTCCGAGATGGATCTCCCCTCCGGGTACGTGATCCGCGTCGATGGCACATTTCAGGCACAAGAACAGGCGACGCGCACCATCGCGCTGCTGTCTCTCGTTTCTCTCGCCCTGATCTTCCTGGTGCTTTACTCGCGCTACCAGTCTGCCGTGCTCAGCACCATTATTCTTATGAATATCCCGCTGGCCCTGATCGGAAGCGTAGTGGCGCTTTGGATTGCCGGACAACCGTTGTCGGTCGCCAGTATGATTGGCTTCATCACGCTGGCCGGCATCACGGCACGCAACGGCATCCTCAAGATCAGTCACTACATAAACCTCGCCGTGCTTGAAGGTGAGACTTTTGGACGGGAGCTGGTCATACGCGGTAGCCTCGAACGCCTGACACCCGTTTTGATGACGGCCCTCGCTGCCGGGCTCGCACTCATTCCATTGTTGATCGGGGCCGACCAGCCGGGGCGCGAAATCCTTCATCCCGTTGCGGTCACCATTTTCGGCGGGCTCGTCACAGCTACAATAATCGACACGGTGCTAACACCGTTGTTGTTTCTGAGGTTTGGCCGCAAACCGCTGGAGGCGCTTGTCGCTGAACGCGCTGCGGCGAACACAACGGCCGCCATCGGAAACGGTGTGGCCGAAGCCTATTGATCCCCCACATTGAACGGAGAACGCAACATGCCTCGTAGCACGCTGACCGCCAGTCTTCTCGCAGTGGCTCTGGCGGTATCAGGTCCCGCTTTGGCGCAAAAGGCAGGACAGCATGGCGGACAAACTGCCGTCGTCGCCGGTCATCACGATGCCGAACTCGTGATCGAGCCGACAAGGCTCGTCCTCTACCTCACCAATCACGGAAAGCCTTTGTCGGCCAAAGACAATACCATCAAGGCGACCGTTCAGGACGCCGGAACCAAGTCCGAGATCAAGTTGACGGTCGAGGGCGACCACCTTGTCGGTCCGCTCTCCACACCTTTGAACAAGGGCGCGATCGTGCTGCTCTCTGGAAAAACAGAAGATGGGCATGGCGTATCGGCCCGCTTTACCGTGAGGTAGCCAGCATAATCCCCGGCAGCAATCGCCAGACGAGTGCTGCCGGGCGGTTGGCGTTTGGCCCGTGGAGTTACCTGCCCCGGCACAGGGCCAGACTTGTCCGGCCCGAATAAAGTTAACGCGCCGGCCGTTACATGCGTTATGCTTGCCGAACCAAGGAACCTGTGCCACGATTCCTACCGTGAAAAAACGCTTTTACCGACGGTGTTTCGGAGTCCTCGGCATCTTTGCGATGCTCGGGGCGCTGGTCACATTGCCGCTGACCAGCACCTACACGCTGGCGATGGCCACCGCTCATCAAGCCGCACCCGGAGACATGGCGAAATCCGATGCAATGCCTTGTCATAAGCCGGCGCAGCAGAAATCCTGTCCGGATTGCCCGCAGAAGGTATGCCCGGAAATTGGGACCTGCTTAGTCAAGTGCTTCCAGCAGCTCGTGCCACCTCCTGCAAGTGGTGTGCATCTGGAAATGGCCGTCGCGGCGCGGTTATCGCCGATCGCTGACGACGTTGTAGCCAGCTCACTTGTGGCACCTCTTCTCCGACCTCCCAGCGTCTGATCCACGCCCGATAACGGGCGATCAATGGTTACGGCACGTGTGCCGTGGCCGTTGAACGCGTCGGCCAGTGACGGCCGTCGCGACGGTTCACGACAACAGGAGATACACAAATGATCCACAAACATCTGCGCGCAGCTGCCTTCGGCAGTGCGCTGCTCACCGCCCTTGCGACCACAGCAAGGGCGGACATCAAGGACTACGAGTTTCGGCTCGACGAGAACGACATGAAACAAGGCGAGGCGACCATTGCCGTCAAGCTCGTCCATAAGCCCTCGGGCCGAGCCATCCCCGACGCGGTGATTTTCGCCAAGCGCATCGACATGGGGCCAGACAAAATGGAGGCGAAGACCGCCCCGCTTGAGCCGGTCACGTCAAGCGAGCTCGGTGTCTATCTTTTCAGGACCAACCTGATGATGGCGGGCAGCTGGGCGCTTTCGCTCGGCGCCAAGGTGCAGGGCGAGGAAGGCACTGTTCAAAGCAAGCTCATCGTGAAAGCACTGCCATGACCTCCCTCGCCAGGAACAAGGCAACCGCTGCGGCCATGGTGGTCGCGGCGGGCGCCGGAGTGTGGGCGGGCCAAAATGGTCTGCTTCACTTGCCGCAGGTCCAACCTTCCGCAACGACTTCCGAGACGTCCCCCGCTACGCCTTCGGGGGGAGCCATCTACTATCGTGACCCCGACAAGCGGCCATTCTACTCAATGACGCCCCGCAAGACCGATGATGGTCGCGATTATGTGCCCGTACTCGCCAGCGAGGACGTGAACTTCGATGCTGAGCCAGCGGCCGAGGTCGCACCCGGTGAGCGAAAGATCAAGTTCTACCGCAATCCAATGGGCCTGCCCGACACTTCGCCAGTGCCCAAAAAGGATTCGATGGGGATGGACTACATCGCTGTCTATGAAGTCGAAGACTCGGACGACGGTTCAGTAAAGGTGTCGCTCGGAAAACTGCAGCGTACGGGCGTTGAGACTGCGCTGATTGGAAGGCAGGTTCTGACGCGCACCATCAAGGCGCCCGGTGTTGTGCAACTCGACGAACGCCGGATAGCGGTCGTGGCGCCGCGCTACGACGGATTTGTCGCGAGCGTGGGGCCGGCGACCACCGCCTCTCATGTGAAAAGAGGCGATGAGCTTGTCACGCTCTTCAGTCAAGAAGTTGTGGGCTGGGCAGCGAACCTCGGAGTTGAGATCGATGCTGACCGGCGTAAGTCGTCGAACAAAACTGAAGGAAACGGCCGCAGCATTGGCGCTGCCCGTAGGCTTGAGAATTTGGGCGCGCCATTGGAATTCATTGATGCTGTTCGGCGAACGGGGCAGGTACCGAATACGTTCATCGTCCGCGCACCCTTGGATGGAGTGGTCTTGGAACGCAATGCCGTAGACGGCCAAGCCTTCAAGGCCGGCGACGTGTTGTTCCGCATCGCGGACCATTCCGTGGTTTGGATGATGGCCGACGTTGCGGAGGGCGACATCGATGCTCTCAAAGTTGGTCAGCCGGTCCAGGTCACAACGCGCGCCTGGCCCGGACGCGTTTTCAAAGGCAATGTGGCTATCGTCTATCCGCATCTCATGAAAGAAACGCGCACAGCCCGCGTTCGCATCGAGCTCGCGAATTCCGATCTCGCTCTTTTACCTGACATGTACGGCGACGTAGCCATTTCCACGGGAGAGGGAGTTCCGGTGGTGGCAGTGCCCACAAGCGCTGTCATCGACAGCGGTGCGCGGCAAGTGGTGCTGGTGGATCGCGGCGAGGGCCGCTTCGAGCCGCGGGCCGTCAAAGTGGGACGCAGAGGCGACGGCTTTGCCGAGATCCTCGACGGGGTGGCGGAGGGCGATCGTGTCGTCGTCAATGGCAACTTCCTGATTGACGCCGAAAGCAATCTGCAGGCGGCGTTGAAGGCGTTCTCCGAGCCCGCGAAGCCGGAGGTCACGCCATGATCGCGCGCCTCATTACCTGGTCGGCCAGGAACGTGATGCTGGTGCTTATTGCCACGGCGTTTGCCGTGGCGGCCGGCGTCTGGGCGGTTCGCACGCTGCCGCTCGATGCGATCCCTGACCTCTCGGACACGCAGGTAATCGTCTACACCGAGTATCCGGGTCAGGCGCCGCAGGTGGTCGAGGATCAGGTCACGTATCCGCTGACGACGTCGATGCTGACCGTGCCGCGCTCCAAAGTGGTGCGAGGCTTCTCATTTTTTGGCGTGTCCTTCGTCTACGTCATCTTCGAGGATGGAACGGACATTTACTGGGCCCGCTCGCGGGTTCTGGAATATCTCAACGCAGCGGCCAAGCGGCTGCCGTCGGGCGTAACGCCGACCCTCGGCCCGGACGCCAGCGGGGTCGGATGGGTCTACCAATATGCGCTGGTAGGCAAAGACATGTCGCTTGCGGCGCTCCGCTCGCTACAGGACTGGGAGGTGCGGTTCGGTCTGTCCAAGGCGGAGGGCGTCGCTGAGGTCGCCAGCGTAGGCGGCTTCGTCAAGCAGTACAACGTTGTCGTCGATCCGGGCCGACTGCGCAGCCTCGGCATCCCACTCGGAAAAATCCGCGAGGTTATTCGCGGCAACAACATGGATGTCGGCGGCCGGACGCTGGAGCTGGCCGAGCACGAGTTCATGGTGCGCGGCCGGGGCTACCTCAAGGGTGTGGCCGACCTCGAGAGCATCGTCGTCAAGGCCGACGGCGGCACTCCGGTCTTGTTGAAAGACGTTGCTCGTGTCGAACTGGCCGGCGACGAGCGGCGCGGCATTACGGAATTGAACGGCGACGGCGAGGTAGTGAGCGGCATCGTCTTGCAACGCTCCGGCGCCAACGCGCTGACCGTCATCGACAGCGTCAAAGACCGCCTCAAGGAAATCGCGCCGGCGTTGCCGCAGGGCACCGAGATTGTGCCGGTCTACGACCGCTCCGATCTCATTCACCGCGCCATCGAGACACTCAAAACCACGCTCATCGAGGAAAGCATCGTCGTTGCTCTGGTGTGCATCGTGTTTCTGCTGCACGTGCGCAGCGCGCTGGTCGCCATCCTGATGTTGCCTGTGGGCATTCTGCTTGCGTTCCTGGCCATGCGCATGCTCGGCATCGGCTCCAACATCATGAGCCTTGGTGGCATCGCCATTGCCATCGGCGCCATGATCGATGCGGCGATCGTGATGATCGAGAACGCGCACAAGCACCTGGAACGGGCCGCACCCGAAAAACCGCGCAGCGAAATTCTGATCGAAGCGGCAGCCGAGGTCGGGCCCGCGCTGTTCTTCTCGCTGCTCATCATCACCGTATCGTTCCTACCTATTTTCACGCTGGAGGCCCAGGAAGGACGTTTGTTCGGCCCGCTGGCCTTCACCAAGACCTTTGCGATGGCGGCGGCGGCGCTTCTATCGGTCACGCTGGTGCCCGCCCTGATGATCCTGTTCGTTCGCGGGCGCATCATTCCGGAACACAAGAACCCGCTCAACCGGGCACTGATTGCGGTCTATCGTCCGGTCATTCGGGGCGTGCTTAAAGCCAAGACACTGACCATCACGCTTGCGCTTGCGGTGCTTGGCGTCTCCATCTGGCCAGCAATGCAGGTCGGCACCGAGTTCATGCCGAACCTCAACGAAGGCACATTGCTTTACATGCCGACAACGCTGCCGGGACTATCCGTCACGAAGTCGGCGGAGCTGCTGCAGACGCAGGACCGAATCATCAAGTCGTTTCCGGAGGTGGCTTCGGTCTACGGCAAGGCTGGGCGCGCGCAGACCGCGACCGACCCGGCGCCGATCGAGATGTTTGAGACCATCGTCAATCTCAAACCGCAGGAAGAATGGCGGCCGGGCGTCACGGTGGACTCACTCATCCAGGAGATGGACAAGGCGCTGCTGTTCCCTGGCGTCTCCAATGCCTGGACGATGCCGATCAAGGCGCGCATTGACATGCTGTCGACCGGCATTCGCACGCCCGTGGGCGTCAAGGTGATTGGTCAGGATCTTACGGCCATGGAAAAGGTTGCCCGCGAGGTCGAAACCGTTCTCAAATCGGTTCCGGGCACGTCGAGCGCTTACGCTGAGCGGGTCGTTGGTGGCTTCTATCTCGAAATCGTCCCCGACCGTCAGCGATTGGCGCGCTACGGCTTGATGGTGGCCGACGTGCAGGATGTGGTAGCGATGGCGCTTGGCGCCGACCCCATCACAACGACGGTCGAGGGGCGCGAGCGGTATACGGTCGCCATCCGCTATCCGCGCGACTTGCGGTCTGATCCGCAGGCCATTGCCAAGGATGTCCTGGTCTCGTTACCCGCTGGCGGAACCGTGCCGCTCGGCGAGGTGGCCGACATCCGGCGCACCCAAGGCGCAACCAGCATCCGCACCGAGAACGCCAAGCTCGCGACCTATATCTTCGTCGACTTCCGGGACCGCGACCTCGGCGGCTACATCGCCGACGCCAGGCAGGCGGTCGTGGACCAGGTCAAGCTGCCAGCCGGAACGTACCTCGTGTGGAGCGGCCAGTTCGAATACCTGGAACGAGCCGAAGCCCGGCTAAAGCTCGTGGTGCCGGTGACGCTGATGCTTATCTTCCTGCTCTTGTATCTCAACTTTGGCCGGTTGACCGAGACGCTGATCGTTATGCTGTCGTTGCCCTTCGCGCTCGTCGGAGGAATGTGGATGATCTGGTGGCTGGGCTTCAACCTGTCGGTGGCGGTCGCGGTCGGATTTATCGCGCTGGCTGGAGTCGCTGCCGAAACCGGCGTCATCATGCTGATCTATCTTGACCACGCGGTGGAGGAGAAAAAGGCCAAGCGCGCGGCTGAAGGCAAGCCGTACACGCGGTCCGACCTCTACGAAGCCATCATGGTCGGCGCCGTCGAGCGCGTGCGGCCCAAGATGATGACCGTCGTCGCCATCATGGCCGGACTTCTGCCCATCCTGTGGAGCACCGGCACCGGCTCGGAGGTCATGCAGCGCATCGCCGTGCCGATGATCGGCGGGATGGTGTCATCCACGCTGCTGACGCTGATCGTGATCCCAGCAGTCTATGCGATCGTGAAAGGATGGCCCCTTAGAGTAGAAGATTCTGTGAGAGATCACCGACCTCAAGCTGTCGCATAGAAACGCGCCGGGTAGTCTGACGGTGGACTAGGTTGAGTAGGAGGTTGGTCAAGTCGCTCGTGATCTGCTGCCGATCCACGGACATCGCAAGGCGCTCGACCGACTTTGGTTTGATGACGGCCAAGACGGCCGCCATAGGGCCTCTATCGCATCGCCGCCAATCGCGTGATCCGCGGCATCACCCAAAAACTCGCTGCTCCACGTAGGGACGTACAGAGCAGCTGCGAACTTGGCGAAACAGCGAGGAGAGCTTCTGGTTCGAGCCAGCAAAATCCCCCGCATCATGAGTGCTTCACGGTTGCTGCGGTCGGGATTGTTGCCAGCCTGCGCCTCTCCTGCTCCATGCATGCACCGGACGGGCTGTGGCCAGCTTATGGCCCAGACGCTGAGCTGGCTGCTCGACCAGATGCCATGAGGCGGCAGCTATGGGCACAAGGATGAGTAGGGTGAGAGCGGCTACCTCGACCGGCGTTGCCGCTGTCCAAACCTGCACGAGCGCCTGGGACACCGGCCAGCCGTAGAGATAAATCCCGTACGAAAAATCATGCTTCATTGTGAAACTGGCCAGGGCTGGGCGCCTGAGGTTCGCAAGCCAAAACACCACGCTGGCCTCAAAACACACCATCGCTGGCACCTTCATCGGCGTCGACCATAATGCGAGAAGCGCGCCCAGGCTTATGACCACGAGCGAAGCTCGTCCTGCGTAATGCCGGGCGAAGAATGCCGCAGAGCCCATTGCAAAACAAAGTCCGAATCGGCGAACCACGTCGGGGCCGGTCTTCGCCTCGATAAGGCCGGGGACAACGTAAGATGCCGCGAGCACAGAAATCGCGAGCCAAAGCCAGGCCTGGGCCCTGAGAGAGGTTCGCAGCACACCCGCCGCGAATGCAAGCCCCAGACCAGCGTAGCAAAGCACCTCGTACTTGAGCGTCCAGACCGAGTTGTTGATCTGGCCAGCCAGCGGGTTTGTGGTGAAGACGCCAGGCAGCTCCGCCCGTCCCGTGATCAGCAGGGTCGTCTCGGCAACGTACCTCACGAGGCCTGTATCGGCGAAATAGCTCGACAATGGGCATACCGTAATCAACGGTCCCAGCACCGCCACCGTGAATATCGCGCATACGATGAGCCCCGGGAAAATCCGCATCACCCGCGCGACAGCGAACCGCGTCAGGTCCGACGTCCGCATGAGACTCGCCGTCACCAGGAAGCCGCTCAGGATGAAGAAGACATGCACCGCGTGCTGGCCAAGCGTATAGCCGGTGATCTGATGCACATAATCCCAGGATACGTTTCCGACTGTGATCTCGACCGCGTGGCTCACTGCCACGGCCAAGGCCGCGGCCAGCCGTACCGCGCCGAAGCTGTTGTCTTCCGGGATGAGGCTTCCGGTTTGCCGGTATCCGTTCATTGGTTCGGCCTTGTTGTTTGGCCGAAGGTCGCACGGGAGGCTTCCGAAAGGGTTGAGGGGGGCCTAAGCCGCCTGTCAAACACGTTCCAATGGTGAAAAAACTGCTAACCCAAGGGGGGTGGAGCCGCCGCGCGTTGCGGCGGTCTGCGGCGGCATCTATTTATTGAGGCCTTTTAGCCTTGCCGTCATTTCAGCAATCTCCTGCCGTTGGCCATCAATGATGGTGCCGCAGAGCTGCTTGATGCTCGGATTTTCGAGCGTTGCCCGTTCGCACATGAGAATTGCGCCGGCGTGGTGAGGTATCATTGAGCGCAGGAACTGGTCGTCACCAATCAGGGCCTGCGAGCGGATCGAGAAGAAGAACACGGCCGTCAGCGCGACGGCGGCGGCAGCGATGGCATAATTTGCCTTTGTGTTAGAGTACATATCCTTCATCAAAAGCAGCTCGATCAGCACCATGGGCGCCGCCATGAGCCCGGCCATATAGGCCTGGTTGGTGTTCGGGTATACGTTATCGAAACGGTCCACCATCGCGTACATGAGGATGTACATCGCGATGAACGACAGGACGGTCATGCCGGCAAGTCTTGCATAAGGCATGTTGTGGCGCATGGTTCACACCTCGCTTCCCTTGTTTTCAGGGCGACACGGAAATTTTGAGCGCGCCCTGACGTTCGATCCCGTGCTGACAGCCCGCATCTCAAACCGACGATGACCGTGGCAATGGCAACCTCGAGCGAGGAATCGTTCTCGCAAAAAACACAGTCATCTATTCGAACGAGACAGCACCTCCACGAGTTCCGCAACTTTGGCCCGTTGTTCGGTAGTGTTGCCACTGCTGATGGCGTTTTCGACGCAATGGCCGATGTGGTCCTGGAGGACGGCTTCTTCGACCTTCCGCAAAGCGGCCGCGATGCCGTTCATCAAGCAACCGATCAGTTCGCGCGAAGACTTGCACGATGCTGTTGAAAGCGGTCTCGTCCTGCCTTGGATGTGGGGTGTTGGCCTGATGAGCGAGGTCGGTTAACGCCCCGCACACTCTCGATTAGCCTTCGGCAATTGTTTGGAGCGGGATCAGGCTTGCCGTAGCGGGTCGTAGCGGTAGAAGTGTGCTGCTGCCGGCCAGGTTGACGCCGCCGCAGAATGTGGGTGGCACCCTGATACACAGCGCATCGATTAAAGCTCATCTCAAGGCCATACCGGCCGGAGTCTGGGCCCTCGGTTTTGTCTCCCTCCTAATGGATATCTCCTCCGAGATGATCCATGCGCTGCTCCCCATTTACATGGTCACGACTTTGGGGACGTCTGCACTTGCGGTGGGCATAATTGAGGGCGTCGCGGAGGCAACGGCTGCCATCACCAAAATTTTCTCAGGCGCCCTGTCCGATCGGCTCGGCAAACGAAAAGGGCTTGCAGCACTCGGCTACGGCATGTCCGCCTTTACCAAACCGGTCTTTCCGCTTGCATCTGAGCTTTCGTGGTTGATCGCGGCGCGCTTTATTGATCGGGTTGGCAAAGGCGTGCGGGGGGCTCCCCGCGATGCGCTGGTTGCCGATCTGTCGCCACCCGAGGTGCGGGGCGCGAGTTTCGGCCTCCGACAATCGCTCGATACGGTCGGCGCTTTCCTCGGACCCTTGCTCGCCATTCTTCTCATGGTCCTGACGGCCAACAGCTTCGTCACCGTGTTTTGGATCGCAGTGATCCCGGCATTCCTGGCATTTGCCCTGATCGTATTTGCCGTCCGCGAGCCCGAACGACTTCCAGATCTCAAACCGGTCCGGTCCCCCCTCAGCCGTCGCGAACTGGCGCGTCTCGGCCAGGATTTCTGGTGGGTGGTGGCCGTTGCCACAGTATTCACGCTCGCGCGGTTCAGCGAAGCATTCCTGCTTCTGCGCGCTCAATCCGTAGGCTTGCCCGTCGCCCTGGTGCCGGCCATATTGGTTCTGATGAACGTAGTCTATGCGCTGGCCGCCTATCCGGCCGGTGTCTTGTCGGATCGCATGGACAGGCGCAACATGCTCGCGGCCGGTCTCGTCCTTTTGTTTCTGGCCGACATGGTGCTCGCCTATTCATCGTCGGTTGAGAGCGTCGCGGCCGGCGTCATTTTGTGGGGTATCCACATGGGGCTGACCCAGGGGTTGCTGGCAACGCTGGTGGCTGATACGGCGCCCCCCGAATTGCGCGGCACAGCCTACGGCATGTTCAACTTGATGACCGGGCTGGCTCTACTCGCCGCCAGCGTCATTGCCGGAGTTCTCTGGGATGCCGTCGGGCCCAAGGGGACCTTCCTCACCGGAGCTGTGTTCGCGGCCCTCGCCGCCGCAGGTGTGCTTTTCCTACGCAGGGTTTCGGTCAGGACACGATTTTGAAAAGTTCCGCCGGCCGGGCGTGCAATCGAATGCGAAACGGCGCTATGGCAGAATTTTCGAAATCCAATAGGCGGTCGCCCGCGCGTGCACGAACGTTCGTCTCGCCTCACGAGGGTTCGCACGACTCGAATCTGGAATGCCGCCAGCTCCCCATCACGAGACAGCCCGCATGGTGATGGTGCGGCCTGCTCGGGCTAAAGTCAGAGCGCTTCATACAAGGTCCCTTGGCGCAATGACCAAATCCCTTGATGCGCACTTCGCCCGCCCGCCAGGGCAGCACGTGAGACCCTGCAGACGCAGACCACATTACCAAAATCAGGCCCGCCCCGATCATCTTGATTGCCATTCCCGTCACGGTGCTTTGGTCCTTTTACTTGGCCCCAGCGTCAAGGCCGTATCTCGATCCCGCAGTGCCTTCGCCATCTCCCCGAGAGATGCGTAGGCGGCGGCTCTCAGGCGATAGGCATCGCCGTCATTCGGATCGCGCTCGATCACGCGCGTGAAATCCGCAATCGCTTCCCGGTATTCTTGCCGCTTTCCCCGCAGGAAGCCGCGATTAAAGAGCACGTAACTATTGTCTGGCTCTCGGGCAAAGGCGGCATTGTAATCAGCGAGAGCCTCGTCGAGACGGCCAAGCGCCGAGCGGGCGCTGCCGCGGTTGACCAGCGCCATGACATGATCCGGGCTGCGGCTTAGGGCTTGGGAGTAGTCCTCCGCAGCGCGCTCGAATTGCCGCAGCCGGAAATGAGCATTGCCGCGATTGTAATATGGCAAAGACGCGACCGGATGCAGCTCAATCGCCGCGCTCAACTCCTCGATGGCTTTGTCGAGGCGGCCCGATTGATAGAAGCGTAAACCGCGATCATTGTGAAAGGCGGCATGAGTATCGCGATCCGCGAAATCAACGTGCCAGGGTTCAATGGTTGGAGTATCGGATTCCGCACCGGCGCAGGGCGTGAGCTGGGCTTTGATGGCGAGTAGAAAACCGGCGGCGATCACTGTTCTCCTGGCCATGGATGGCTTTCCTCTGTCACACCGCCTGAGGGCTGGGGTGCGTATGGTGATCGGGAACCTCGATGATCTCCTTCGGTCTCCCGAACCCAAATATCTTGCACAACGCTGGCAAGACCAGCAGGGTCAATATCGTCGAAGAAATAATGCCGCCGATGACGACGGTAGCCAGCGGTCGTTGCACTTCCGAACCCGCGCCAACATTAAACGCCATCGGGACAAAACCCAGGGACGCAACGAGGGCCGTCATCAGCACCGGTCGCAAGCGTGTCAGCGCGCCTTCCGTGATCGCCGGCTCGAGATCATGGCCGCTCGCCATGAGGTTGCGGATGAACGAGACCATGACCACACCGTTGAGTACAGCAACCCCCGAGAGCGCAATGAAACCCACACCGGCGGAAATCGACAGCGGGATGTCACGGAGCCAAAGCGCCGCGATGCCGCCCGTGAGTGCCAGCGGCACCCCGCTGAAGACAATGAGCGCTGCGCGTACGGAGTTAAACGCGGTAAATAGCAGCCCGAAAATGAGGAGCAGCGCCAGCGGCACCACGATCTGCAAGCGTTGGGTCGCGGAGGTCAGTTGTTTGAAGGTTCCGCCATACTCGAGCCAGTGCCCCGGCGGCAGCGTCACGCGCTCATCTATGGCCTTGCGCAGATCTGCGATGAACGAGCCGAGATCGCGGCTTCGCACGTTGGCGGTCACCACGATGCGGCGTTTGCCGTTCTCGCGCTGAATCTGGTTGGGGCCGATCGCCACTTCGAACGTGGCGACTTCCTGCAGAGGCACATAACTGGGCGCGCGCGATGCAGTATCACCTGCTCCGGTCCGAAGGGGCAGCGGGACCGGCAGGCGCTTGAGCGCATCGAGATCGGTTCTCAGGGTTTCCGGCAACCGGACGACCAGATCGAAGCGGCGATCGCCTTCAAAGACCTGGCCCACTGACCGGCCTCCGAGTGCGACCTCGATGACATCCTGGACATCCGCAATATTGAGGCCGAAGCGGTCAAGGGCCGCCCGGTCCGGGAGAATGCTGAGCACCGGCAATCCGCTCACTTGCTCAACCTTGGCGTCGGCCGCCCCGGAAACGCTGCCGACCACGGCCTCGATTTTCTCCCCTATCTCGGCGAGTTGATCCATGTCGTCGCCATAAACTTTCACGGCAACATCGCTCCGAACACCGGAGATAAGCTCGTTGAAGCGCATCTGGATGGGCTGCACGAACTCATAGTTATTGCCGGGAATCTCTCGGACAGCCGCTTCCATCTCTGCCACGAGCTGCGATTTGGGCTTGAGCGGGTCCGGCCATTCGGCACGGTCCTTGATCATGACGAACGTGTCGGCAACGCTTGGCGGCATGGGATCCGTGGCCACCTCAGCAGTACCCAGTTTCGCGAAAACCCTGTCCACTTCCGGAAACTGCTTGAGGCGCGATTCCAGTGCCGTCTGCATCCCCACCGCCTGGGAAAGGCTGGTGCCCGGAATACGCAAGGCGTGGAGTGCGATATCACCCTCATCCAGGCTCGGAATGAATTCGGAACCCATACGCGAGGCCAGCAACCCGCCGAAGAGGACAAGCAGCACAGCCGAGCCAACCATGATAAACCGGTTGGCGAGCGCAAATCGAAGCAGCGGCTCGTAAACCCGCCGCGCGCCCCGCATGATGAGATTCTCTTTCTCGTCGACCTTGCCCGTTACGAAAATCGCCACGGCGGCCGGTACGAAGGTGAGGCTAAGGATCAGGGCGGAAAGAAGCGCAATGACGACCGTGAAGGCCATCGGATGGAACATCTTTCCTTCCGTCCCGGTCAGGGCAAAAATGGGAACGTAAACGACGGTGATGATGAAGACGGCAAAGATACTCGGCCGTATGACTTCTGCCGTCGCTTCGGCCGCAAGCTTGTGGCGTTCTTCCGCGCTCAGCAATCTTCCAAGTGCGTGCTGCGCCATTCCGAACCGTCGCAGGCAATTTTCGATGATGATCACGGCGCCATCGACAATGAGCCCGAAGTCGAGCGCGCCCAGGCTCATAAGATTGCCGGAGACCCGCCCTTGCACCATGCCCGTGATGGTCGCCAGCATCGTGATTGGTATCACGGCCGCAGTGATCAGAGCCGCCCGGATGTTTCCCAGTAGAAGAAAGAGGATGACAACGACGAGAAGCGCGCCTTCGAGCAGGTTTTTTTGCACTGTTTCGATGGTTCGGTCCACGAGCGTCGTGCGATCATACATGGTCTTTGCAACGACCCCCTCCGGGAGGCTCTTGTTTACTTCGACAAGCCTCTCGCTGACGCGCTGCGAGACCGTGCGGCTGTTCTCTCCAACGAGCATGAACACGGTTCCTAGGACGACCTCGCGTCCGTTCTCGGTGGCGGCGCCCGTTCGCAGCTCCTCTCCCAGGTGAACGTCTGCGACGTCTCCGATGCGTATCGGAAGGCCATGACGGTTCGCCACGATGATCCGGCGCACCTCGTCCATGGTTGCCACCTGGCCCGGAACACGGATCAGATATTGCTCGCCTGACCGTTCGATATATCCAGCACCGGCGTTCGAATTGTTGCTCGACAACGCCTCCATGACGTCACGGATTGTCAGGCCGAAGGCCAGGAGCTTTTGCGGATAGGGCGTGACGTGGAATTGCTTTACGAATCCCCCGATCGTGTTGACTTCGGTGACGCCTGGAATATTGCGCAGCTGCGGCCGCACCACCCAATCCTGCAGGGTACGCAGCTCGGTGGACGACCACTCCGCTCCCTCTGCGTTTTTGGCGCCCGGTTTCGGCTCAACGGTGTACATATAAATCTCGCCAAGACCGGTGGCGATCGGGCCAAGCTCAGGCTCGAGCCCCTTTGGCAACTGGTCCTTGACCTGCTGAATCCGCTCGTTGATGAGCTGGCGCGCAAAGTAGAGGTCGGTGCCGTCCTCGAACACGGCCGTGACCTGCGAGAGCCCGTAGCGCGAGATCGAGCGCGTGTGCTCCAGCCGTGGAAGTCCAGCAATGGCCGTCTCCACCGCAAAAGTCACCCGCTGCTCGGCTTCAAGAGGCGAGAAGCCGGGCGCCTCGGTATTGATCTGCACCTGAACGTTTGTGATGTCCGGTACCGCGTCGATCGGCAGACGCTGGAAATTGTAGGCGCCAAGGGCGCAGAGACCGATGACTGCGAACATCACGGTCCATCGCTGGGCGATCGAAATATAGACAATCCGCTCTAGCAAAGCGCTTACTCCTAATGGTCGTGGCTCGCGCCGGATTTTTCGATATCGGCCTTCACGAGGAAGCTGTTTTCGGCCACGTACTCGGTTCCGGGCTTGAGACCACCCTTTACCTCAGTCCATGTCGCATCGCTGACACCAAGATCGAGCATGCGCACCTCATACGTCGTTCCAACCTTGGCGAAGACGACAGTAAAATCCCGGAACCGCTGAAGTGCCGAAGATTTGACGGCGAGCGGCACTTTGTGCCGGTCGACGACGACCAGGCCGCGCACCGTCATACCGGGCCGCCAACGAGCCTGTGTGTTGTCCAGAGTCACACGGGCCAGGATCGATTGGCTCGCGAGTTCGGCGACCGGGGTGAAGATCGCGACGGTGCTTTCGACCTCGCTATCCCCCTGGATGTCTTTGACCCGTATGGTTTGCCCTGCCTTGATGCGGGGCAGGTCTTTGGAGAAGACGTGGAACTCGGCCCACACCGAGCTGAGATCAGCGACCACAAAAATAGCCGCGTCTCCGGTCACATCGCCAATATTCGTATTCCGCTCGAGGAGCACGCCGTCGAACGGCGCCGTTACGTCGTAGTTGTTGAGGCTGGCGTTACTCTCGACCACCGCGAGCACTTCGCCTTGCTTCACCATCTCGCCGACATTCTTGGACACCTGCCGGACGACCCCGGGAAAACGGGCTTTCACCTGTGCAGTCTTGTTCTGATTGAGGACGACACTGCCGGTCAATGTGATCGTCTCTTCAATCGTGACCGGGCCCGCCGTCTCCGTCTCCATGCCGGCGCCCGACGCGGCGGTTTCAGTGATGGTCGTTCGCCCCTCATAGGAACCGTACGTCCACGCGTAGGTCTTGCCGTCATGCGTGGCCGAAACCGCAACATCGAAAGAGTGGGGCTCGACCACGGACGACGTGCTCTTGAGGTAGTCAGCTTGCGGCTCGAACGAAAGGGTGTCGACATCCCCTCCCAGACGCGACAGCTTCACCTCCACCACCACCTTTGCGGGGTCGAGCGAACGGTCGTCCATATAGGCATAGAAATGAAACTCCGGCGGCACACCGGTCTCGAAAATTGTAACCTCCAGCGCGAAGCGCCCGGATTTGAGCAGGCGGCCGTTATGGGGGCCCCGCTCGAATTCCTCTGCCTCCGCGGCATCGTGCTCGCCGTGCCCATCCTTTTCCGGATGTCCGGGCCCTTGCGTCTCGGCCGCCGGGATCGTACCGCGCAGGCCCGGTACGAATGACGGGTCGATTAAATTGACGGCGCCCGCTAGCGCCGCAACGATTAACAGGAATACGAGGCCGCCCTTCCAGGTCATTTCGTGTGCTCCATGCGCTAGCAGCGCGTCGCGTCTTCAGATTTCGGATAGAGGCCGCCCGACGAGCGCTTCGACTTGCGCCTTCGCCTTTTCAAAGTCGGCCTTCGCGTTCACAAGTTCGAGGCGGACCTCGAAAAGCGTGCGTTGCGCGTCGAGAACGTTGAGAAGATCAAAGCGCGCCTGCTCGTAACCGGCCTGCGTCTTTTCGTACGAGCTTTCAGCAGCAGGCAGCACTTCCCGTTGCAAGGACCGAACCTGTGCTGCGGCAACCCGCAGGTTTGTCATGGCCTCGGCCACGGAACCCGTGACGGAAACCCGCGCGGCCTCACGGTCATGCTCCGCCTTGACGACACGCTGCTCCGCCGCCGTGATGGCGCCGGCATTGGTGTCGAAAATCTTGAGCGGCGTTGAAACAGACACGACGAATGCCGCTTCGTCGGTATCTTCATAGCGACGGACGCCGCCCCCGACCGTGAAGTCGCGGACGGATTTCGCGGCCTCGAGATCGAGTTGAGCCGCGCGGCGGCCGATTTCATCGGACCACCGGGCGATGAGGGGATTGCCGTCGGTATAGGCCAGCACTCGTTCGGTGGAGGGGACATCCGTGCCGTTGCCAAGCTTCCCCGAGACACGGGTGAAATCGGCGTATCGGGCTCCCCAGAGTGCGGCAAGTCGCAACCGGTTTCCGGATAGGCGGGTTTCTTCGCCGACAACGGCCGAGCGGGCCCGCGTCAGAGTTACATTGGCGCGATCGAGCTCGATCGCGCTCGTACTGCCAATCTTCACCCGCTTATCGACCGCCGCCTTTACCTTTTCGCCCAAGCTCACCGATTTGCGGAGCACGTCCAGGCGCTCTTGCGCCGCCAGCACCTCGACGTAGGCCTGCACGGCCTGAAGCATCTCGCGGACACGGATCGTTTCCATCTCCCAACCCGCTATGGAGGTGTCCATGCTTGCGGCGCGCAGCCGCTTGACCCGTTTGTCCCCGAATTCGAACAGCTGTACGATGGACAGGGTCTCCTGAGAGGCTTCGAAGCCGGACCGCGTGTCCGCTCCGAGAAAATCCTCCACATCCAGCTTTACGTCTGGATTAGGTTTGACAGATGCCTGCAACTCTTCTCCTCGCCGGGCCTGTATCTCCGTGAACGCGGCCTTGATGGCGGGGCTATGGTTGATAACCCTGCCGACAGCCTCACGCAGCGTGAGGGTCTCCACCTGGGCATGCGGTCCGTGCGAGGCCGGTGGCGTCTCGATCACGACCGGCCATTCGCGCCGCGGAAGATCGCGGTCGGTCTCCGCCGTTTTGGCTATCGCTTCCGTCTCGATACTTCCCAAAGGCCGGGTCTCGCACCCGGACAATCCGAGCGCGAGCACGACGGCCCATAACCTTATCGAGCGGCCAGATAATCCCGGCATATCCCTTGCTCTCCCGATCTCAAACGCGCATGAGCGCTGGACGCGGCACAACGGCGCCGCGCCTCCTCAGGCAATCAGAGTCGGAGAGCTAAATCAGCAGAATCACAGTGCGCAGATGCTCAAGCCGTTCGCTTGAGGCGGGAATTCGAGCGCAGTACCGGCCGTCAGACAGATATGTTCGGACGTCGCCGCCCATCGGCTCCACGAGAACAGCAGGATAAGCTTTGGGCTTAGCGCCGACGCACGCCTTGTCCGATCTCGTGGAAGTCCCAGAGGAGACAATGGCGTGATCGTCGCAACCGCCATCGTGCGAATGCCAACCGGTAAATTCGCCGGCATGCTCGCCGTCATCATGCTCACCGCCATGATGATGAAGGGTGGTGTCCGCGTGGTCGGCGGTCCCGCCGCGCCATTCTAGAGCATGGCTACCGTCGCTGGCGTGGCACAAAACCAGCGGCATCGCAGCCACAATCGATGCCGGTGCGAACAGCACCAGCAGGATAGCGACGACGAGGCGACGCAGGCTCGACACGCGAATAGCTCCGATTGGACCGATTCCGTTACCCACCAGAGCTACCACCCCTGAGCGCGAGGGCCAACAGGTGCGCGGCCCATCTTTTGAGAGCGCATCACCCATGAGGCTAAATGGCAACAACCCGGAGAATATAAGACTTTTCAAGCGCGACATTTGACGTTTATAGAGTACCCCCCTATACTATACTTAGATCGAGGTCAAGAATGAGCCATACCGTTGCCGGGAAATCGAAGCTGCTCGGGCGCGTGCGCCGCATCAAGGGGCAGGTC
The DNA here is from genome assembly GCA_041659825.1 of Hyphomicrobium sp. Classification (GTDB taxonomy): domain Bacteria; phylum Pseudomonadota; class Alphaproteobacteria; order Rhizobiales; family Hyphomicrobiaceae; genus Hyphomicrobium_C. The sequence goes on along the minus strand of JBAZXL010000009.1, from coordinate 84,890 downwards.
GAAGCCATCGAGCGCGCCCTCGAAGGCGAACACGGTTGCTCGGAGATTCTGCAATTGGTCGCCTCGGTTCGCGGCGCAATAGGCGGGCTGACCGCAGAACTGATCGACGATCACATGCAGGATCACGTCATCGGCGCTGCCAACGCCGCCGAACGCGAGCGCGGCGCGAGCGCGTTGATGGATGTCATCAAAACCTACGTAAAGTGAGGGCCCGCAACTGCCGGATATCGCAAGCATCGTCGAACACGGGGCAGCAAATCCCTGGATTTACCTTCCCCTCGCGGTACTCCTGGGTGCGTTGCATGCGCTTGAGCCGGGACATTCCAAGTCCATGATGGCAGCGTTCATCGTCGCCGTGCGAGGCACGCCCGCCCAGGCAGCGCTGCTCGGACTAACGGCAGCAGCGGGTCATACGCTGATCGTGTGGATCATCGCCCTTGCGGGACTCTATCTCGGCGACAAAATGATTCTCGATAAGGCCGAGCCATGGCTTGTACTTATTTCCGGGCTTCTCATCATGGGGCTCTCGCTCCGAATTTTTGCGTTGATGCGGGGAGGTCTTGAGCCTTCCGCCGCTCAATTGCGCACTCCCGATCATGCCCATCAAGCCGGCCCAAACCATGATCATCACAAATCCGATGAAGATCATAACCATGACCACAGCCACGAGCCTCATGTCCAGGATGCCGGACTTGACGCGCACGCAGCAGCCCACGCGCGCCATCTCCAATGTCGCTTTGGCGGTGGCCGGGAGGTCACGAATCTCGACATCGCATGGTTCGGGTTTTCAGGGGGACTTTTGCCCTGCCCGGCCGCGATTGCGGTGTTGCTGATTTGCCTGCAGCTCAAAGCTTTCACCCTGGGCATCGCCATGGTCGCAGCGTTTAGTGCGGGACTCGCGATAGCGTTGATCGCCGTCGGTCTTGCAGCGGTCTGGGGCGCCGGTTACGCGCGGTCCCGCTGGCAAGGATTTGACCGGTGGAGCCATAGGCTTCCCTATGTGTCGGCGTCTATCGTGTTTCTGATCGGTTTCGTGATCTCCGTAAGGGGGGTGCTCGCACTGATGTCTGCTGCTCATGCCGCGCCGTTCTGACATATGGAAGCTTGCGCAACGCGACGCGCCTTTATTTCGAACGCGCACGGCTTGGTGCCCAAGGCCCTCTAACGCTCTGGCGAGCGGTAACTTCTCCTTGTCAGTATCAGCTTCCGCCAGCCTATGGCGCGCGGTTGGTCCTCGTATGTGATCACAGCGCCAGCGCATCAGCGGGTAGGAACCGATCCGGACGCTATCTTGAGTCTGGGACTTGCAACGCTGTCGGCATCGTCCATCCTGTTACAGGTTCCAGCGATCCGCTTTGCGTCAACGCCACTGAAACATTTTGTAATAAACGCGAAACACCCCGAATCGGGGTGGCCGATTAAAGTGGATCCCAACCTTTACTTTTTTGGGATGTTTTGCGCCATGGCGACCAAACCAAGCACGGCGGCCTCATCATGATCAGGGTGTGGATTGCACTGTTCGCGCTGTTGAGCCTCACAGGTTGGGGTGAACGGGAACCGGCGTGGCCGCAGGCCGGTCCAATGCCTGATGAGCCCGTTCCTGTCCCGGCCCAACCCTACCGATCGATTGCCGCTGGCATCAAAAGCTATCGGCCTGTCGAGCCGCAGCCTTGGGGCGAAATCAATCGCCAGGTGGCCCCTCCTGGCGCGCTGCCCGCGGATCGACAGCCGCCGCAGGCAACACCGAATTCTTCAACCGCCCCGGCGCAACCGAAGCCCATGGAGTCCATGCCGGGCATGCAACATTGATGAAACGGGTGTGAGTGTACCGCGGAGCCTTCGGGGGAAGGCGTTGCGAGATTTTAGAGCACCGGGGGGATCGCTCATGGGTTTGGGCAGACGGCGTAGCGTTTGGAAGAGATTGATGAGGATCTCGGCGGCAAGTCCGCTTTTGATTTTGGGCGGTTGCGCGCAGTTCTCGGCTGATGGTGGCATGAGCCTTGTGAGCGACCTGTCGACTGCAGCGATTGGCGAACCCGCCGCGAAAATCCAAGATGAGCACGGCGCCGCTGCGGCCGAGGCCCGAGTGGCCGAGCTTCTTTCGCGCACGATGACGCCCGATGCGGCCGTTCAGATCGCTCTTTTGAACAACCGGGGCCTGCAAGCCGCCTACACCGAACTTGGTGTGTCGGAAGCCATGATGGTCGAAGCGAGTTTGCCACCCTCACCGATCGTCACGCTGTCACGTCTCATTCAACCGTCGACAATCGAGATCGAAGCCCAGATTTTGCAGAATGTGTTGAGCCTTTTGACCTTGCCGCGCCGGCGCGAGATCGCGGAGGATCGCTTTCTCCAGGCACAGAAACGCGCGGTCGATGCGACTCTCAAGATCGCGGCCGATGCGCGCCGCGCCCACTATCGGGCTGTGGCGGCGAACGAGCAGGTGGTCCTCCTGCAGCAGGCCGTCAACTCGGCCGAAACCGTGTCAGACTTTGCCAGGAAGCTTGGTGAGACGGGCGGCATGGCGAAGCTGGATCAAGCGCGCGAGCACGCCTTCACGGCTGAGGTTGGCGGTCAATTGGCGCAAGCGCGTCTGACACAGCGCCTGGAGCGCGAACGGCTCAACCAGGCGCTTGGACTATGGGGCGCGCAGCTCAAATATAAACTACCGGATAAACTGCCCGCCCTTCCTCCAAAGCCGAAAGTCGAAGACGACATTGAAACCGAGGCTGTGCTTTCCCGCATCGATCTGGAAATCGCACGCATGGAGATCGCTATCCTGGCCAAGGAGTTTGGGCTCACGAGCGCCACTCGATTCATCGATGTGCTGGAGGTTCGGGGCATTCGTCGCGTTGAAACGAACAAGGTCACGGAAGTCGACTTTACGCTCGGACCGGGCCCCGCGCTCATACGCACAGAGACGCAGCGGACGGAGAAAGTTCGCTGGCGCGGCTTCGACGTGGATTTTCAGATTCCGATCTATGACTTCGGCGAAGTGCGGACCCGGCGGGTCGAAGAAACCTATATGACCGCCGTCAACCGGTTGATTGAAAAAGCGGTGAATGTGCGGTCCGAAGCACGGCAGGCCTATCAGGCCTATCGCGGCACGTATGACGTCGTTCGGCACTACGAGCGGGAAATCCTGCCTCTTCGCCAGATTATTACCGAGCAAACGCTGCTAAACTACAATGGTATGCTTGTCGACGTGTTCCAGTTGCTCGCCGATGCTCGGGCCCGGATCGAAACGAATGTGCAGGCTGCGACCGCGCGGCGCGATTTCTGGCTGGCCAAAGTCGATTTGCACACCGCAGTGATCGGCGGACGCGATGGCAGCGTTGCATCGGTCGCTGCGGGTACGGGCGGATGACGGCATCGAGAAAGGAGCTTCAGGATGACGGTATCGCGTAGAGACATGATGGTCGCGACGGGCGGGCTTGCGTTGCTGGGTGCCGCCAAAGTGACGGGCCGCCCCGCCCACGCTGCAGCCCCAGAAGCGCAGTTCCAGTCATCGCCAGCCACACAGGCTCCGGTGGCTCCTTCGAGCGGCCCAGACTATCAGCCGGTTGTCACTTTGAACGGCTGGACACTCGCACCGCGCATGAACGGCGAATGGAAAGAATTCCATCTGGTCGCTGAACCGGTCGTGCGCGAGATGGCGCCCGGAATGAAAGCACACCTGTGGGGCTACAACGGCCAGTCTCCGGGTCCAACAATTGAGGTGATCGAGGGCGACAAGGTGCGCATTTTCGTCACCAACAAACTTCCCGAACATACGACTATTCACTGGCACGGGCAGATCCTGCCGAGCGGCATGGATGGCGTTGGCGGCTTGAATCAGCCGCACATCAAGCCGGGCGAGACCTACGTCTACGAGTGGCAGATCGCGAAGTCCGGCACGTTCATGTATCACCCGCATGCCGATGAAATGGTTCAGATGGCTATGGGCATGATGGGGTTCTTTGTCGTCCATCCCAAAGACCCGAAGTTCATGCGCGTTGACCGCGATTTCGTCTTCCTGCTGAATGCCTATGACATCGATCCAGGTTCGTATGTCCCGCGCATCGCGCAGATGTTGAACTTCAATCTTTGGAGCTGGAACAGCCGTGTCTTCCCCGGCATCGATCCTCTTGTCGTACGCAAGGGCGATCGCGTGCGCGTGCGCTTCGGCAATCTCACGATGACGAACCATCCAATCCACATGCACGGCTACCATTTCGAGGTGACTTGTACGGACGGCGGCTGGGTGCGTCCCGAAGCCCGGTGGCCTGAGGTGACGATCGATTGCGCTGTCGGGCAAATGCGCGCCTACGAGTTCGACGCAAACTACGAGGGCGACTGGGCTATTCACTGCCATAAGTCGCACCACACGATGAACGCGATGGGTCATGACTTGCGAACATTCATCGGCGTCGACCAGTCCGAGCTGAAGAAGCGCATGTCCCAGATGGTCAAGGGCTATATGCCGATGGGGGCCGCCGGCATGGCCGATATGGGCGAGATGGAAATGCCGCTGCCCGACAACACGCTGCCGATGATGACCGGGTTCGCCCAATTCGGGCCTGTCGAGATGGGCGGCATGTTTTCGGTTGTCAAAGTACGCGAGGGGCTTGACCGCAACGACTACAAGGACCCCGGTTGGTACGAGAATCCGGAAGGTACCGTCGCCTTCAAGTGGACGGGCGATCCCTCGAAACTTTCCAATCCCGTTCGTGCTCCGGCTGAACCGGCAGCAACGACCGGACCTGGCGGGCCCGCATCAGAAATTGAGGTCAAAGCCGTCAAGCCGAACGGGCATTCAGGGCATTGAGGACACGTTCTGAGACGCGTGGAAACAATTTGTAACAATCGCGAAATGAAGCGGTAGAGCGCGTTCGTTACATCCCTCGTTGGCGCGAAGTCAGCGCAGTTCGTTGAGGGATAAGTCCATGAGAACGCGGATCACGCGATCACAGCTTTTGATAGCGCTGACGGCAAGCGCAGGTGTGCCGTTCGCCGGAACGCTTGCCATAGCAGAACCAGGAGCGGCCGGTCATACGCACAAAGTCTTTGCCGCGGGCGAACCCGGTGATCTTGCGAAGCCGGCTCGGACGATCACCGTCGCGATGACGGAGGGCGACGGCACCATGGCCTACGATCCACCGGAGCTGGCGGTGAGGGCTGGTGAGCAGATCAAGTTCGTGATCACCAATCGCGGGGCGCTCGATCACGAGTTCATGCTCGACAGCGTCGAGAAGAATGCTAAGCACCGCATCGCCATGCAGAAAAACCCGGAGATGGAGCACGACGATCCCAACGGACGCCGCTTGAAACCAGGCGGATCGACAGAGATCGTCTGGAAATTCTCGAAGGCCGGAGCCTTCGAGTTCGCCTGCCTCATTCCCGGCCACTCCGAGGCCGGCATGAAGGGCGTTGTCGTCGTGTCGGAAAAGTAAATCGATAGCGAACGCACCGAGATCAATTCAAACAAGGAGTTCAAGACATGAAAATCGGATACGCACTGGCCGTTGCTGCTGTGCTTCTCGCCGGACCTACGGGTGTCGCGAGCGCAGGTGGAACTCATGACCCCGCGATGCATCAGGCAGCAGATACGCCTGCTGCAGAAAAGCCGGCCGCGTCCCTGCCGAAAGTTAGCGGCACCGTGACGAAGGTTGATGAGACCGCCGGCAAGATCACGATCGATCATCAGGCCATTCCAAACTTGCAAATGGATCCCATGACCATGGTCTTCAAGGCGTCGGATGCTGCGCTGCTGAAAGCTGCCAAGCCGGGTGACGCCGTCAAGTTCACGGCGGACAAGGTCAACGGTCAGCTAACCGTAATGAGCCTCGAAAAAGGCAAGTGATAAAACACGCAGCCCAGGCCGCCTGAAAGACCGACAAGCGGCCTAGGCTGTTATATAATCTGCAGTATTTCAGATGTTGCCTCGACGGAAACACGCATGTCTCCCTCAGATTTTCCAGCGTCGGAGCGCGATGCCAGTGCGCCGCCGGCCTCGATCACAGATGCCCATGTTCTGATTGTCGATGACGACGGCCAGCTTCGCCAGCTCGTTGCCAAGTTTCTCCGCGGCCAGGGCTATCGCGTGACGGGCGTCCGCGACGGGCGTGAAATGAACGACACCCTAAAACTCGTCCTGTTTGACCTCATCATCCTCGATGTAATGTTGCCTGGGCCTTCAGGCCTCGACCTTTGCCGGGAACTGCGCAAGACATCCTCGACCCCCATCATGATGCTGACAGCTAAGGGGGACGAAACGGATCGGATTGTTGGACTGGAGCTTGGCGCTGACGATTATCTCGCGAAACCTTTCAGCACACGGGAATTGCTCGCGCGCGTCCGTGCCCTTCTCCGCAGAGCTTCTGTTTCCCCGCACCTCGTTCAGCCGCTGAGCGCTGGCGCGTACGCGTTTGAGGGGTGGGTGCTGGATACGCGCAAACGGCAACTGCTCAACCCCGAAGGTGTCGTGATTGATCTTAGCACGGGCGAGTACGATATGCTGCTAGCCTTTGTCGAAAGCCCGCAGCGTGTTCTGACGCGGGAACAGTTGCTCGACCTTTCGCGCAACAGGATCGCGACGGGTTTTGATCGCAGCATAGACGTTCAAATCAGCCGTCTGCGGCGCAAGCTTGAAAGTGCGGATGAAGGCGGGATGATCAAGACGGTCCGCGGCGCAGGCTACATGTTCGTGCCATCAGTAAAGCGCGTCTGATACGCCTGCGGCGGGAGTTCGCATGAGACTTGTCCCTGACACCATTGCCGGGCGCACCATCGCGGTGCTTTTGCTCGGGCTCACCGCACTGCATTTGGCCAGCATATGGGCCTATCAGTTGGGTCTTGATTCGGAAGTTGGACTGACGAATGCCGCGCGAACGGCCGAGCGGCTCATCTCAATTAAATCGACGCTGAGCCGGCTGCCGGCTGAAAAAAGAGAAGAAACAGCGCATACCCTGTCGGGGGGCGCACTGGAGGTCCACTACAGCACGGTCCCGCTCGCTGTAGCCCCCGCAGTTATGACCGGCCCGGCCAGCGCGTTGCAGTCCGAAATTGAAAAAAGCACAAAAACCCATCGCGATGGCGGTCTCATCGTCGGGACGCCAGCACAAGGAACAGGCACACGCACCGATCCGCATTTGACCCTCGTTTCGATGCGATTGCCCGATGGAGGGTGGGTGAACACCAACATCGCAGTGCTGGACGGTGCGCATAATTCCAGGGGAGCTATCATTGTATCAACGGCCCTGATGGCGCTTGGAGTTTTGGGTATCGCCCTTGGCATGGCCCGAAGCGTGACACAACCAATCCGCAAATGCGCCGAAGAGGCCAAACGCGTCTACGTCACAAGTGAACCTCAGCCGATCCCAGTCGACGGCCCAAAAGAAGTGCGCGAGCTGGCGGCTTCGTTCAATGAAATGCAACTGCGCGTCAAGAAACTCGTTGATGAGCGCACCCTCATGCTTGCGGCGATTTCCCACGACCTGAAGTCACCGCTGGCCCGTTTACGCTTGCGGCTAGAGGATGTTGCCGACGAAGATGTGCGCCGCGCCATCGAGACCGATTTCGATGACATGCTGCAGATGATCGGCTCGTCCTTGGAGTTCCTGCGCAGCGATCACACCGGTGAGGAGCGCCAACGGCTCGATCTTGGTGCCATTGTCCGGACGATCTGCGATGACTTTGCCGATCAGGGGCTGGCGGTGACACTCGAACGGCAAGACAAAGCAATCTTCACCGGTCGCCGCCTCGCCCTGAAACGCGCGTTCGCGAATTTGATCGGAAACGCCCTGAAGTACGGTCAAAGCGCAACTGTTCGCGTCTTAGCCGCGCCGCAGAACGTCACTTTGGAGATTGAGGATCAGGGTCCGGGCATTCCCGAGGATGAACTCGAAAAAGTTCTCGCGCCTTTCTATCGCATCGAAGCGTCGCGCAGTCGAGATACCGGCGGAACGGGACTGGGGTTGACGATTGCCCAAAGCGTCATCGAAAGCCACGGCGGTACGCTACAGCTTAAGAACCGTCCCGAAGGCGGCCTCTTGGTGAGGGTGGTTTTGGCGAAAGTGGAGGGCTCCTAAGCCCTCAAGACCAACCATGCCGGGCCGCGAGCTATTTTCACGACCGCTCCTGCAATCAAAGGAAACATTCGCGAAATCTCGCGGTAGCACCCTTTACCTAACTTCTGTGCATCGGACATTGCAAACGAGACCGATCTCGCTGCGGAGCGTCTGAAGACTTAAACTGCAAAGCACAGGAGACAAACATGAACCGGATTATTCTTGCCATTGCAACCGCTGCTGTCGGCTCAGCTACGCTCATCGGCGGCGCCGAGGCCAATACGATTTGGCGCAATCCGTACAAGAGCACGCCGTATGCCGTTCCTCATGACCATGCAAAGCCGCTTTCCGCCAAAGTTGCCCCTATGGCGGCGAAGCGGCATGCCCATAGTTGAGACCCGGCGTGTCTCGTCAGTCAGGCCAGCTCAGCAGCTGGCCTGACCGCCGCTCCAGAAAGAGAACACGATACAACAGTAAGAAGATGCGCGTTGGGTATGACCTAGAGCTTCGCAAGCATGCGCACAGGCTCCAAGAAAAAGGGTTTCTCTGCCTTTCCTAACGTATCCAGTGCACTTGTCATGGACGCGCTTCGCGTCGATCGAGTCTGATCCTCGGGAGAGTGGTTGAACCGCGCGTATGAGTTTTCCGCCGCCTCTCGAGCAACCATCCCAAAATCATGTGTTCTGGGTTTCGAATCTTCCAAAGACGAGATTGATGGCAGGCAACACGAACAGCACGAGAGGCGCTTGAAGGATCAGGCCCCCGATGATGGCAATCGCGAGGGGCTGCTGCATCTGTGCGCCCTGGCCGAGGGCGAGCGCCAAAGGCAGCAAGGCAAGGATCGCCGCCAGCGTGGTCATAACGATCGGACGGGCGCGCGTCCGGGTCGCGAGCGCCAATGCCTCTGCCGCCGACTTGCCGGTCGCTCGAAACCCTTCGAACGCCGTGAAATAAATAATCGCGACTTCGGTGACGATACCGATCACCATGGTCAATCCCATAATGGCCGAAATGTTGAGTTCCGATCCTGTTGCCGCGAGCGCCAGCATGGAGCCGCACGCAGCCAGCACTGGCATCAGCAGGATGGACCCGGCAATCATGAAGTCTTCAAACAGCAGCAGCAATAGCAGCAGAACCAGTCCAAACGCCGCGACAATAACCAGCATCAGGCCGTAGAACGCTTGTTGTTGCTCGGCATAGAGGCCGCCCAACTCGAACCTAACAGACCGAGGAAGAACGCCGGCCTCCGAGAGCTTTGCCGTCACCGCGGCCGCAGCCGAGCCCATGTCGGTACCCTCTATTCTGGCTGTAACGGCCCGCATCGGCTGAAGGTTTTCACGAACGATCTGAGGTTGTCCGGTCTCGCGTTCGATTGTCGCGATCTTTCGCAGCGGCACCATGTGGCCGTCCGCCGATTTGAGTTCGAGATTGCCGATGCGCGCGATATCATCCCGGATGGTTGGTCGCGTCGTGACGCGCACGCCGATGGATCGTTCTCCTTCGTCGATGGTCGTGGATATATCGCCGGCAATCATGGCATTGAGCTGTGCGGTCGCAACGGCGGGATCGATGCCTTGAAGTCCCGCCTTCACATGATCAATCTTGACGAGCAGGGCGTCTCCTGCCGGGGTCACACCGTCTTGCACTTCGACCAGCCCCGGTAATGAGGAGACAACAGCGGCGACCTTTGGCGCGACTTCCAGCAGGACGGCTTCGGACCCATAGAGCTTGACCTCAATCGGTTGCGGGACAGCCGTCAGATCCCCGATCAGGTCCTCCATCAAGAGTGCCATTTCGACGTTGATGCCCGGAACCTGGATCCTAATCTGTGTCCGGATGTCTGCCATTACGGCATGAATAGGTTTGCGTGGCGGTGGCTTGAGGCGAATGAAGAAATCCCCTTCGTTGGGTTCCGTCAACCCGCCGCCGAGCGCGGCGCCGGTGCGCCGGGAATAGGTCGCAACTTCAGTCGTCGCCCGCAGGATGGCCTCGACCTGTTGCAACAAGCGATCCGTCTCCGTGAGCGACGTGCCGGGCGGTGTCTTGTAGTCGAGTACAAACCCACCTTCATCCATCGGCGGTAAAAAGCCGGATGCAAGCTTAGTCGTGACCAAATATCCGGCGGCCGCCAGCGGTAGGATCGATGCGGCGACCACCATTGGCCATCGCTGCGCCGTCGAGACTGTGCGGGCCCAGAGGCCCTCCCGGCGCGATTCCTGTGCGTCCTCCTCGTGGACATCACCAGGCCGCAACAACCAGGCGGCAAGCAGCGGCACAACAAGCCACGACAGGATGAAGGATATCGTCAAAGCGACCGCAATCGTCAGCGAGAGCGCGGCGAAAAATGCTCCCGTCACGCCCGTCAGGAACGCCAGCGGCAGGAAGATGATCAGTGTCGCGAGGCTCGATCCAACGAGCGGCTTCAGAAAGTCGTTGGCCGCGGCCGCAGCAGAAGCCTCTCGTTCGGCAATCGTCGCCCCTCTCAACCGAGTCTCGATGTACTCGATGACCACGATCACATCATCGATGATCAATCCGATCGCCGCCGCCATGCCGCCAAGCGTCATGATATTGAAGCTTTGGCCCAGAATGCCAAGTATGAGTGCAGTGATCGCCATAACCGATGGCACAACGACGGCGGCGATCATTGTCACTCGAATGCTTCGGAGAAAAACAAGCAGGACGAGCGCCGCAAGCACGCTGCCGGTCAGGATCGCGTCGCGAACACTGGTCGCCGATGCCACAATCAGTTCGCTTTGATCGTACCAAAAGGATTGCGTCACGCCCGTCGGCACCATTGTCTTGAGATCGGCCAATTTGGCCTTGAGGTCCGCGACGATCTGGACCGTGTTGCCGTCCGGCTGCTGAAACACTTGCAACGACACGGCCTCGCGCCCATCGGCCGAGACCCTGGTCCAGTTCGGCACCACGCTTTCCTTGACGGATGCGACATCCTCAAGTTCGACAATCCCTGTCCCTCCGGTTCTCAAAACCGTACGCCGTATCGCGTCAAGATCGTGAAAGCGCTCATCCGAGAGCACGAGATAAAGTTTGTAGTCTTCCTCGAGTTTACCGGTCGCTTGCAGGATATTGGCGGCTGTCAATGCAGCCGTGACGTCGCCAATCGCCAGGCCGTAGGTCCGGAGCCGCATCGGATCAATCTCGACCTGATATTCGCGCAGTGCGCCGCCAATCACGCTCGTGCGCGCCACTCCCGGTATCGCAGACAGAGCCGGCGCGATGGTCAATTCGACGATGTTGCGCAGTTCCACTGGTGCGATGGACGTCGAGATAAAGCTCATCGCCGCGACCGGAAACACGGTCGGGTCCATGCGTCGGACCTTGAAGGTCGTGCCCGCAGGGAGCGACGGAAGGAGCTGAGCGACCGCCGCACCGACCTCCGTCGCGGCGAGATCCATCGGGTGTCCCCAAGGAAAGTTCACCGAAATTTCGGCGCTGCCGCGGCTTGAGATCGAGCGCAGCGAGCGGACGCCAACAACCGACCGTAGAGCGGTTTCGGACGGACGCGTTACCAGCGTGACCATTTGCGATGCGGGCCGATCACCGGCCTCGAGCGACACGACAATCCTCGGAAAGTTCACCTGCGGAAAGAGCGCAACCGGAACATAAGCGGCGTAGAGAGTTCCCGCGATGATGAGCGCCGCGAGTGTGAAGAGCAGCGATCTGCGGCGCAGAAAGGCCTTCTGAACGATTTCCGTCATGGTTGAGTCCTGACGGCCGCGCCATCGCTGAGCTCGAAATTGCCAACCGACACCACCTCGTCGCCCTTCGACAGAGATCCAGTGACCGCGATCAGCTTCTCGCCGGCAGGCAACCCGGAAACAACGGGCACGCGCTTGGCTTTGCCGGCTTGAACCACAAACACGTGGTCGCCCGTGGCATCCTTGAGCACCGCCGACATGGGGACGACCAAGGATGTATGCGACCCAAGAACGACGTTGGCCGTGACTATCGTGCCGATCATTAGTTGACTCACTTTGTCATCCGGCATGGTGGCGATCGCGTCGACCAGCCGTGTCGCCGGATTGATGACGCGACCAACAGCGCTAATGGTGGCGGTTTTGGATACAGGTTCATCAAAAACGGCATCAAGGTGCACGCTCAGACCGGACTTCACGCGCGCGGCATCTTCTGGCTCTAACCCGAGCATGACGACTAAGTGGTCGGCGCTTGCCACGGTGGCGATCGCTTTGTCGGCTGCGACACGGTCTCCCAAGCTCACCACTACCTGCGAGACAATTCCCTCATGCGGTGAATTGAGCGCGATCGTGGCGGCTTCCCCGCCAAGCTGCTTTTCCTCGTCGAACCGCGCCCGGGCGTCGGCCAGCTTCTGGCGGGCAATGTCGAGCTGACTTGCCGGGATAATGGCTTTCTGCGCCAGCTCCTCTGCCCGCCCGGCTTCCGCCTTGGCGAGATCGAGCGCGTTCTGTGCTTGCTGGAAGCTGAACCGCGCGATGGGCGCAGTTTCGAATTCCGCAAGCGGCTGCCCTTGGATCACTGGATCCCCCGTGCGGACAAACAGCCGTTTGATTAGACCGGGCTGCGGGACCGACACGCTGACCTCGGATTTTGGATCGGCCTGCACGCGGCCGTAGACGGTCAGCGTCTCATCGAACGCTTTTTCTTGCACTTTCGATGTTTCAACGAGGACGGTCGGCGTTCCCTCTTGGGCAACGGCCAGGATCGCCCCCCAACAAGGAAGGCCCGCGACCAGCACGTACAAATGCGATCTTTTCACGCGTTTTCTCCCTCAATCCAACCTGCGTCAGCGCCGTAGCGAAGGCACGCGAAAATCTTCACCGCCAAAACGCCGCTGCTTCCACGGCCACATCCTTCTGCCCGAGGAAGCTTTTCAACGCACCAGCAGTCGCGGCACTCTCCCAGAACGTGCCTAGCCCTATGATGAGAACGAGCCGCCCAAGCTTCATCATCTGGTCCTGTCCCTATCAAAACGCGAAGCCCCACCCGAACACAAGGCATGCGGCCCCACATTGCCCATCCTAGTCCCCGCAGAGATTGCTGATTTCGCGCGGCGCTTTTACGGCCGATCCTTTAGCGATCTCATCCCAAATTTTTTCACGAGGCCCATGCCCCCGAGCATAGCCACCAAGAAATTAGTCGATCTCAGTTCTCGCGGAGAGAGCTTCCCGCATCGCGCCGTATTTCTGTTCCAGCCTTTCCCACGTACTGTCGCCCGTGACCGTGAACTTGAAGCGGTTCATGGCCAAATCGTTCAGGCTATTGATGGGATAGGATTCAGACGCACCCGACATCCAGTCCCGGACGGACTGCATCTCCGGGCGCACGAAATCCACCAGATCGTTTCGGCCGGGTGATGCGATAAACACAACCAGCCCGTCTTTGGTTTCAACGATAACCTCCGGAAACACTTCGGCCAGCGTCTTGTAGATGATGAGTGATACGGGAGAGAACGGGTTCGACTCTTCGCTCCAAACGGATACCACACCATCCTGTTTCAGATGTTTTGCAAGGTTCTGATACATCTCCCGCGAGAACAGGTGCGTGGCGTTCATGTTCTGCATCCACGCTACATCTATGGCTATGACATCGTAAAGATCACCTTCGCCGCGCACCGCAAAGTGGCGGAACCCGTCATCGATAAGGATCGTCACTCGCGGATCGTCGGTCGATGGTTTCAGGAGCGGGCGAAACAGCTCCTGTGCCCTCGGCATCTCGGGGTTCAGTTCGATGACATCAACCGTTCCCGATTCCGGCAACCGGGAGAGAATTCCCGACAGGGTTATCCCGCAGCCAAGGCCGACATTCGCTACCCGCATGTTTTCGCGCTCACCAACGATCTTCATCGGAATCTCGCCGGTATCCCACGCCGAAGGGTCAACATGACCGGCCCAGCGTTCCCCAACGCTGCACAAGGGCCGGTTATCGATATTGATGATTGTCTGCCCGCCGATTTCAGTAGCGCTTAAAAGCCCGTAGGGTGAGCGTGTTTCAAAAAGGATTTTTCCGTCCTCCTGTGTCAGCTCAATCGGAAACCCCTCAACTGTCAGAACATCCTTATGCTTGCCTGCCATGGGCGAGGCAAACTGCCCAAGAGCAATCAGCGTCACACCACACGCCATAGAAGCCCATCTCAAAGGACCCGGGATCAACAGCAGGGAAAGCGATTGTATCGCCAAAACTCCGGCAAAGCTGGCATTGATGCCCCATAGCGGGATCAACAAAAAGCCGCCGACCAAAGCCCCCAGAACGGAGCCTGCCGTATCGGCAATAATGATGGCGCGGCCCTGCTCCGTCTGCGCTACAGGCGCCATCAGCGATATCACCAGCGCGCCCGCTAAAGCAGCCGAGAGCATGGAGAATGAAGCGGCCATGCCAACCGTAGCAAACAGCCCGAACCACAGCACCCCGGCCCACCAGATAAAGAAGAATGCCAGCGCCATCGTGGCCATTGAGAGTGCTATCAGCCACGGTATCGGCAAGTTCCAGCGCCGCACGGCCAACGACCCCAAAAGAAAACCCAGAAGGTGAAGTGTGATGATGGAGGCGGCGACATATTCCGAATTGGCGACATAGAAAAAGATGATCCGGTTAAAGATAAACTGGCCCATCAATGACCAAGCGCCGACAAGCAGCGCCAGTGCGATGCGCCGCCATTCCACGGCACCTAGTTCCATGTGACGACCACGCGGCCGTAAGCGCCAAGCCCGCCGTCATAGCTTGAACCGTTACCGCCGGTACCTCTGGCCCCTACCACCACCGGCACGATCTCTCCGGGAGTGTACACTCCAGCTGCGTAGGAGCGTGCTGAGTAACCGCCACCACCAGCGCCGCTGCCTCTGCAGTTACCTGAGCGTCCGCCTGAATAACCGCCGCCAGCGCCGCCGCCGCCCGGAGCAACGCCCGGTCTTCCCGTACCGTAACCCGGGATTGTATCTCCACCCGCCCCACCGTTAGCGCCGTCTCCACCCGGCCCGGCCTGTGTCCCGGCGGTGCTGCCGTTCTGACCTGTCAGATTTGTGGTGCCGCCCGATGCCGTCCCTCCTGCCCCTCCGGCAGTCGTTGAGGCGCGCGTGCCACCATTCGCTGTGACGGTTCCGTCCCAACGCGATAACCCGCCGCTGACGCCCGCGACTTTTGTTGTCGTGCTACACCCCGCTCCTCCTCCACCGGCACCCCAAACCTGCACCGTAAGAGTGTTATAGGCAGGCACTGTGAAGTTGAATGACCCGGATGTCGTGAAAGACTGCGAGCCGGGCACGACGTTGGCTTCGGTCGTTACACTCCAAGCATTGGTTACGCCACCAACGTTCACCGTCGCAGTGAGCGCCGTGTTATAGGAGGCGCTCGATGTAAGCCGCACAGCCAGAGTTTGACCGTTGGTGATGTTGCCCGATGTTGTCCAAGCCCCTCCGGCGATTGATATCTGCGGAGAGCCCGAGCCGCTGACCGAAACCGGCGTCGTGGTGTTGATGCCGCCAATTGCGATACTGTTCGACGTTGTCAGCGTACTCCGCGCAACGTCTGTCTGATCGGTGAATGTGAACGCATTCGGTGTCGTATCCGCCGCCAGCGTGGTCACGCTCCATGCGTCCGTCACGCCGCCGACATTCACCGTCGCCGTAATGGCGGTTGAGAAGGAGGCGCTGGAGGTCAGGCGCACGGCAAGCGTTTGCCCGTTGGTGATATTGCCCGATGTCCCCCAAGCTCCGCCTGCAATGGAGATCTGCGCGCCCGTGCCGGTTACGGAAACGGGAGTCGTTGTGTTGATGCCCGTGATGGTCACGGCACTGGCCGTTGTCAGCGTACTAAGAGCGGCATTCGTCAAGTTCGGCGTGAAGTCAAATGCAACGGGTGTCGTATCCGCCGCCAGCGTGGTCACGCTCCACGCATCTGTTACCCCTCCGACAGTCACCGTGGCCGTGATCGCTGTGGAGAATGAGGCGCTTGAAGTGAGGCGCACAGCCAATGTCTGGCCGTTGGTGATATTTCCGCTCGTGCCCCACGCGCCGCCATTGATAGAAATTTGAGCGCCCGCGCCGGTAACAGAGACCGGCGTCGTTGTATTAATGCCGTTGATGGTCACCGCTGACGCCGTTGTCAGCGTACTCAGGTTCGCGTTCGTGACATTCGGCGTGAAATCGAACGCATCGGGCGTCGTGTCCACCGGAAGCGTTGTTACGCTCCACGTATCGGTAACCCCGCCGACATTCACTGTCGCCGTGATCGCTGTAGAGAATGAAGCGCTGGAGGTCAGCCGCACAGCCACTGTCTGGCCGTTGGTGATGTTTCCGCTCGTAACCCATGCGCCGCCAGCGATCGAGATCTGCGCTCCCGCGCCAGTGACAGATACCGGAGTCGTCGTATTGATGCCGCTGATAGTCACCGCGCTGGCAGTGGTGAGCGTACTCAGGTTCGCGTTCGTAACATTCGGTGTGAAGTCAAAGGCATTCGGCGTCGTATCCATCGCCATGGTCGTGACCGACCATGTGTCTTGGGTAGACCCGACCGAAATCGTTGCCATATGCGCTGTGCTGAACGAAGCGCTGGAGGTTAGCCGCACGGCGAGCGTCTGACCATTGGCAATGCTGCCTGTTGTTCCCCACGCCCCTCCGTTGATGGAAATCTGGGGGCTGCCTTGCCCTGATACTTCCACCTCGCCGGGACAACCTGCGGGGATACCGCTGATCGTGACGGAACTCGCCGTGGTTAGAGTGGAAAGCGCGGCGTTCGTCGCATCTGCAAATGTGAAGGCGCTGGACGACCCGCTTCCGTAGGTTCCAGTGACGCCCAGCAGTTGTGACCCGCAACGCAGATTCGCGGCTGTGAACTGCGGATCGTTCGAGTTCCGCAGCGCTGCCAGCGTGCATTCCCCAGCATCGTCGTTTTGACACTGGGGTAATCTAAAAGGGAGCCAGGACGTCGTACCTCCGTCGCAGTAGTGCCATTTTGGATTGCCGCTGGCGTTGTATTTAATCAGCCCGTCTTTTTCTACAGTGCATGGCCCCGTATCGTTCTGCCCTTGAAGCGCGGCCAGCCCGCCGCCCCCTGTTGCGCTTTGCCATTGCGATCCGTCGCAGATGAGCGTGATCTCGCTAACGTCGCGGTCGGCGCTGGCATTTCGCCTGATATAGCCCTCCTCCTGCGCTGTGCAGGCATCTCCGGGTTTCGTGTCTGTGCCGCCGAGCTGCGCTTGGGCCGATACGGACAGTGTGATCAAAGTCAGAAGGGCGAGAAGAATTCTAGTCATCGGCGGCCTCCTTGCTGAGGCTTTCGATTTTCTTGTCGAAATGCTCTACGCCTTTATCCGAGAGCGTTGCGCCATAGACGATGCCTTCACGGACGACGAGTCCGTCCTGATTGAGGAGTGCCACAGGCTTGTCGTCGATGATGAAAACGAAGGTCTTCGTGTTTTGATCGATCTCGATCCGTGTCGGCTGCTGGCTTGCAGCGTCTTCTGCGAGCGCCGGATGTCCGGCGAGTGCCGCGCATGCGGCGGCGGTGGCAATGAATAAACGCATGAACTCCCCCAACTTCAAAACGAAACGGCCACCCGAGGATTGTCCTCATGGTGACCGGGAGTTCGAAACCGCTACAAAGAACAAACGGTGCGGCAGTCTTTAGCCGCGAAAGCCTGAACATACACTGCCGCCTCCCGGTCTAAGCCGAGAAGCGACATCTTTGGCGCGCTTCGCCATTTTGATGAGGAAGACGCACCAAGTAACGGCTGATGCCTGCCGTTCTTTGTATGGGGTTTCGACACCCCGACTGGAAAAACTCCAGCTTCTTCTATTCTATACATTTTTTGTATATAAATAAACATTATTCGATTTCACGCCCAAACTGGCGGGTTTACCTAAAGCAAAAGGATGGCGGGCCGTCTCGAACCCAAAATGGGTTCGAGAGAGAAAGGAAACCCCATGCCCCGCTACCGTGTCACCCAATACCGCGATGCCCGCCAGATCTTCGCAGCCATCATTCCGGCCGACTCTTCCGAAGCCGCCCTGGCTCTGGCGGAAGGCGACAACTGTCACTGGATCCCAGGTGACACCCACGCCTTGGACGAGCGCGATATTCCCTTCGACGAAATCCAGGAGCTGGATGACTTATCTGTCGTTCTCGAACCCGGCACCATCCCTACAAAAATCTGGTTGCTGCATATCGATGACGGCGACAACGAACCGAGCGTCGATATCTTCAGCCACAAGCCTTCCGCGCTGATCGCCTTCGAAGCTGCCCTTACGCCCTACATGACCGGTGAAGAACGACGGACATTCTCCGGAGACCCGGAAGCCGCTTACGAATCCATCCTCAAACGGGAAGGCGGCGATCTTCCCTACGGCCATGTCTGCCGTCTCGACGAACACCGTCTGAGCGTCTATCCCGCCACGCCCGCCTGATGGCCCCCAAAGAGAAAGGATGGCTTCCCATGCGTCGCCGCAGAGCGGCTTTGCAGAGGGCAAGGCAGCTCCCGCGGATCAAACCGCAACGATGGAGCCATCATGCAAACTTCAAACTCATTTCAGGAGAGCCTTGCGCTCGCCCCCTCCAACACACCCGCACCGGCCACGGCCAAAGGCGAACGCATCGTCGCGGCAGCCCACCTGCTTGTCCCGCTCCTTGAGCAAGGCACAAAGATCGAAGCCCACGCCCTGCGCGATACGATGCGTTGCGTATTTCAAACCAACGACAATGAGGGCCTATGGCAATGGAAGGACGCCTACGAGGCCTGCGAAGCCGCACTCATAATTTTCCTGCAGAAGTACCTTGCCGCCATGCGCGAGAGAGCCGGCGCACCCCGCAATGTTCTGCCGATGCTGCGCACCCTTGCCGATCTCATCCCGACCCACACCCGCCGCTCGGAAGACAGCCAGGCCTTCCAGCAATTCTCCACTCCCCTCGAACTCGCCTTCATCGCCGCCGAGGCTGGTGCCATCACGCAGACCGATACCCTGCTCGAACCTTCAGCCGGAACCGGCATGCTGGCCGTCCACGCCCACGCCCTGCAGGCCAAGCCCATCCTCAATGAACTTGCGGCCACCCGCGCCGATATGCTCGCCGCGTTGTTCCCCAGCGCACACCTCTCACGCTTCAACGCCGAAAATATCGATGACTACCTGCCCCGCGCCCTGCAACCCAGCCTCGTGCTCATGAACCCGCCCTTCTCGGCCAAGGCCAATGTCGCAAGCAAACATCAGGGCGTCGACGCGCTCCATATCCATGCCGCCCTCAAGCGCCTCGCCCCCGGCGGACGCTTGGTCGCCATCACCGGAAAGGCATGCATTCCATCGAACCCCTCATATCTCGATATCTTCGGCAAGATTGGAGATCTCGGCCAGATCCTGTTTTCAGCCTCCCTTGGCGGCCGCTTCTTCGCCAAGCACGGCACCGCCATCGAAACCCGCATCACCGTCATCGAAAAAGGCTCCGAGCACGCCACGCCGCCCGCCTATCATGACGACATCACCGATCCGGCCCTGTTGCTCGACCTGATCCAGTGCAGCCTTCCCGCGCGCAGCGTCCCAAACATTCCGGCCCTTCCCGATCCAGCCGCGTCCCCGATCGCGCTGTTCTCTACGCAAAAGCGCCGACCCGCGACGGCCGCCCCGGCCGCCAAGGCCCCCGAACCGGAAAACATCACCGAACTCGACTACCATCCGCGTGAGGATGCCGCCCAAGCCCCGGCCACCAGCGATAATATTTACGAGCCGTATCGCCTCGATTCCATCGCCATACCCGGCGCCAAACCGCATCCCTCCAAGCTCATGCAATCGGCGGCGATGGCATCCGTGAGGCCCCCGGTACCGACCTACCGTCCGCATCTTCCCGCCAAGCTGATCGAAGACGGCATCCTCTCCGATGCCCAGCTCGAAACCATCATTCTGGCCGGTGAAGCCCACAACCATTATCTCTCCGGCAAATGGCTCCTGGGCGACAAGCCCCACGCCCTTCACCCCGCCAAAGACGATGACGACACGGCCGTCACCTACCGCAAAGGGTTCTTCATCGGCGACGGCACCGGATGCGGTAAGGGCCGCGAAGCCGCGGGCATCATTCTCGACAACTGGCTCAAAGGCCGCCGCCGCGCACTCTGGATCTCAAAGAACGACGAGCTTCTGGAAGACGCCCAGCGCGATTGGTCCGATCTCGGGCAGGAAAAGCTGCAGATCGTGCTGCAAGGAAAATTCTCACCTGGGAAACCCATCGTCCTCGATGAAGGAATCCTTTTCACCACATACGCTACGTTGCGATCCGCTGGCACGAACAGCAAAGGCTCACGCCTGCAACAGATCCTCGACTGGCTGGGCCGCGATTTCGACGGACCGATCATCCTCGATGAAGCCCACGCCCTTGCCAACGCCTCCCCCGGCGAATCCGAACGCGGCAAAATCAGCGCCTCGCTGCAAGGCATCGCCGGGCTTTCTCTGCAAAACGCCCTGCCCCACGCCCGCGTCACCTATGTGTCCGCAACCGGCGCCACGGTTGTCGAGAATCTCGCCTACGCCTCCCGCCTTGGATTCTGGGGCGGAGCTGATTTCCCATTCGTCACCCGCGCCGAATTCATTCAGGCCATGCATGCCGGCGGCATCCCCGCCATGGAAGTGCTGGCCCGCGATGCCAAGGCCCTGGGCCTTTATACCGCGCGCACGCTCTCCTTCGAGGACGTTGAGGTCGACATGCTGGAGCATGTGCTGACCGCCGAGCAGATCCGCATCTACGACGCCTATGCCGAAGCGTTCCAGATCATCCATCACAACCTGACCGACGCCCTCGATGCCGCCAACATTACCAGCCCGGAGGACGGCACCCTCAACGGCCAGGCCAAAAGCGCGGCCAAAGGGGCCTTCGAATCCAACAAGCAGCGCTTCTTCAACCACCTGATCACATCCATGAAAATTCCGACCTTGATCAAGGCTCTGCAGGCCGATCTCGATCGCGGTCACGCCCCCGTCATCCAGCTGGTCACAACATCGGAAGCCCTCTTGAAGCGCCGCCTGGCGCTCATTCCGCCATCGGAATGGGGCGATCTCAACATCGACATCACCCCGCGCGAATACGTCCTCGACTATCTGCATCACGCGTTCACCGTCACGCTGTACGAAACCTATTCCGACGAAGACGGCAAGCTCCATTCCCGCCCCGCCATGGAAGACGGCCAGCCCGTCATCTGCCGTGCGGCCGAGCGCCTGCGCGATGACATGATCGAAAGCCTCTCTGCCCTTCCGGCCGTTCAATCGGCCCTCGATCAGATCATCCAGCACTTCGGCACCGATATCGTCGCCGAGGTCACGGGCCGCAGCCGCCGCATCGTCAAAAAGACCGGCGCACACGGCCGCCCCGTGCTGGCCGTTGAAAACCGCTCCGGTTCGGCCAATCTCGCCGAAACCGCCGCCTTCATGGACGATCGCAAGCAGATCCTGATTTTTTCCGATGCGGGCGGCACCGGGCGCAGCTATCACGCCGCGCTCACCGCCAACAACCAGCGCCGCCGCGTCCACTACGTTCTGGAACCCGGCTGGAAAGCCGACGCCGCCATTCAAGGCCTCGGCCGCACCAACCGCACCCATCAAGCCTCCGCTCCCGTTTGCCGCCCCGTGGCCACGGACGTACGCGGTGAAAAGCGCTTTCTCTCCACCATCGCCAGACGCCTCGATACCCTCGGCGCCATCACAAAAGGCCAGCGTCAAACCGGCGGCCAGGGCCTCTTCCGCCCGGAAGACAATCTGGAAAGCCCCTACGCCCGTACCGCCCTCAACGTCTTCTACCAGCAGATCATCCTCGGCAAGATCCCGGAATGCTCGCTCGAAGACTTCGAAGATGTGACTGGCCTTAAGCTTTCGATTGATCTCGGCGCGGTACGCTCCGAAATGCCGCCCATGCACACCTTCCTCAACCGCATGCTGGCGCTAAAAATCGACATGCAGAACGCGCTGTTCGCGCATCTGGGAAAACATCCTCGCCGGCATCATCGAGCACGCCATCTCCGAAGGCCGCTACGAAATCGGCTTAGAGACCATCACCGCCCACAGCCTGATCGTCACCAAGCGCCAGGCAATCGACCGTCACAAGAGCGGGGCCGAAACCCTGCTCTATGAGGTGGAGCGCAAGAACCGAACCGCGCCCCTGACGCTCGAACGCGCCATCGAGATCGCCTTCGACGCCAAGGCCAAATTCATCACCAACGAAAAATCCGGCACCGCCGCTCTCCTGGTCAGTTCCCCCTCACGCACGATCGAGGACGGCTCGGTCGAGCGCCGCTATCGCATCCTCCGCCCGATGGAAACCGATTACCTCAGCGAAACCAGCCTGCACCTTTCATCCTGGAAAGAGTGCGACCGCGAAACCTTCGAACAGCTCTGGGCCGCCCAGCTTGCCAAAATCCCCGAGTTCGTCACCTCGCGCCTGTTCATCGTCACAGGCCTCCTGCTTCCGATCTGGAACCGCCTGCCGAGCGATCACTGCCATATCTATCGCTTCACCACCGATGACGGCGAAAAAGTCATCGGACGCCCGGTAAATATGGCCGATCTGGCCAATCTTGGGCTCACGCCCAGCTTCGAACAACCGGGCGAAGCCTACGACCACCTCAACACCGGCGGCATTATCGATCTGGCCGAAGGCCTGTGCCTGCGCAAGGTCAGCGTCATGTATGCCCCGCGCATCGAGCTCACCGGCTTCAATGACGTCAGCCTGCCAGGCCTCAAGGCCATGGGCCTCACCACGGAGATCATCGCCTACAAACTGCGGCTGTTCGTGCCCATGGGCGATGAGGCCAACGGCATTCTCGAGAAGCTTTTCAAGCGCTATCCCCCGCGCTGATCCTTACCTGCTGCCAACCCACGCCTCCTCTCGGGCTGATGCCGCAGAGAGGAGGAGGCCCCATGGCGCAAGAAAGGACGCGCGTATGAGCAAAGATACCAACGAAATCGCCAGGCTGTTGTCCCGTCATGCCCTGGCCGTCTGCCAGACCTATCTCCCCAATGGCCGCAAAACCGGCAACCACTGGATCCTCGGAAACCTCTCCGGTGACAAAGGCCGCAGCATGCACGTGCGCTTACAGGGCCCCGACTATGGGCCGGGCGCAGCCGGAAAATGGGCCGACCGAGCGACGGGGCAACACGGCGATCTTCTCGATATTATCGCCGCCGCCAACGGCGGCATCAGCTTTCCCGAAACCCTAGATGAAGCACGCCGCTTTCTATCCCTTCCGCGGCCCAATCCGCCGCCACCTGCACTATCGTTCCCGCCTTCCGAACATGCCGCCAAAGCCATGCGCCTGTTCCGTTCGAGCAAGGACATCCACGGCACCCATGCCGAACGCTATCTGCGCAGCCGGGCCATTACCGCCTCATTACAATACGCTGCGTTGCGTTTTCATCCCAACTGCTACTATCGCGAGGACGATGATGAACCGCTGCAAGCCTTTCCCGCCCTGCTGGCCGCCATCACCGACCTGTCCGGCACGCTAACCGGCATCAATCGCACCTGGCTCGATCCGGCCACGCCCTCCCTGGCTTCCATTCTCGATCCGCGACGCGCCATGGGCCGCATGCTTGGCCATGGCGTGCGTTTCGGCGTTGCCCGCGACGTCCTCATCGCCGGTGAGGGCCTTGAGACCATGCTGTCCATCCGTTCGCTTCTGCCATGGATCCCTGCCGTATCAGCCCTGACGGCCGACCACCTCGCCCTTTTGCGCCTGCCGCTCTCGTTGCGCCGCCTGTATGTCGCGCTCGACAACGATCCCGCCGGCGCCATGGCCTGGGCCGCCCTTTCGCGCACCGCCCGCGCCCAAGGCACCGCAGCCTTTCCGCTGATCCCCGCGCTCGATGACTGGAACGGCGATCTGCGCCATCTCGGCTTTGCCGCATCGCGCGATCTGGCACTTTCACAACTGCACCCGGACGATATCGCCCCGGCCTTGTCCCCATTGAATCGATCAGCGCGTGGTCAGCAAAGCCCGATCCCTGAGCGCGGGGCGACATAGCCCCTTTCCCCGTTCGCATCGATGGCGCGGGACCGCTCTCCCAGAAAAGCAGCGCGCGTGGAGCCACGGCCTTTTGAAGACGCGATCATGCCAGAGCCAGCGCGGGGTCAACCCAGAGGGTCGGCGCGTTGCGCCGCCTTGCGCGCGGACAAGTCCGCGACGCTGCGGTGACACCCGCTTTCTGGCTCAGGCAAGAGGATCGCGAAAGGCCGTGGATGGTCCACGGCTCCGAACTTTATCTAAGGAGAAATCTTATGTCCCACTACGATCCTTCCGAGCACGCCTCCTACGAGGGCTCCGCTACCGCCGCCGTCATCGAAGGCCTGCAAACCTTCGGTTATACCCCCTCTGCCGATGAAATCGACCAGCGGCCCCTTCCGGAAACCGAGGATATGGACCAGGCCATTTCCGCCATGTTCCAGATCATGTCCGATACCCTGCAGGACAGCGCCTTGGAACCCGACCTCGATGATCTGCTCTGGTCGCTCGCCAATATCTTCCACCGCAAAGCGGCCACCGTGCAACGCATGCTCGATGACAACGAATCGCGCCAGCGCTATTCGCAGGAACAGCAGGACGGCTCGGAAGTCCGGTCCGTCGAGCTGGAAAACCTCATCGCCCACGGCATAGCCATCCTCCATAAGCGTGACCTCTTCGAAGCCTGTCGCGATCTCGCCGGCGCGCATTTCGAAGCCATCACCGGAAGCGCATGGCGTCCAAGAGCCGGATCGCTTGCCAACCGCAAGACCATGACCGCTGCCATCCTCGATTCCAAGGATTACATCAAGGCCAAGCGGTACAAGGAAACCAACACGCTTACCCCTCCCGGGACTCTGATCGCCTTGTCCGGCGGCGTCGAATACAACAACGTGGCGCTCATTTACGAAAAGCTCGATACCCTCCTCAAGCGCTTCCCCGACATGATCCTGATCCATGGCGGTGCCGACAAGGGCGCTGATCTCATTGCCACCAAATGGGCCTCCGCCCGCGGTGTCACGCATATGCCGTTCAAGCCCGACTTCGCCCGCTGGGGCAAGACCCGCGCCGGCTTCATGCGTAACGATGAGATCCTCAAGCTCGAGCCGCGCGGCGTGCTGGTCTTCGACGGCACCGGCGTCCAGCACAACATGGCCGACAAGGCCAAAGCCGCCAAGATCCCGCTCAATGATTACCGCACCCAGAAGGTCGCGCGGTAAACGATGACCGCCCAAGCCCTGAGCGCTTCGCGGCGCTCGGGGTTTTTTTATGCCTCATCCAAAAACATGTCTCGCACTTAAAGCCCAACGCGGGGGTCAACGCCCACAGCGCGCTCGGTGTTTACCTGCGCCAACGGTCCAAGCGCGCCCTGAAAAATCGATCGACCCATTCCGTATCCCCGCACGACGCGATTAGTCGTTACGCGGATATTCTTTTCCGCTTTTCAAAAGAAAGAGGGCCGTCGGCAGAGAGCGAACCGTTCCGGTTCAAAGAGAGCGCAAACGCGCCAATCCCAACCTCTCAGCAAAGGACCCGAGCCATGACCCTCAACGACAGCGCCGTTGGCGACATTCTCTATACCTCATGGGGTTACGAGCAGACCAACATCGATTTCTATGAAATCGTCGCCCGCCGCGGAAAAACCACGCTGGCCCTGCGCAAGCTCCAATGCAGCAGCGAAGACGAAGGCTGGTGCCGTCACAAGGTCATGCCGCTCAAAGGCCAATTCGCCGGCGACCAGATCCTGACGCGGCGCATCAGCAAGCACGGCACCGCCAAAGTCGAAAGCTATGCCTATTTGCACCCCTGGGACGGCACACCCAAGCACGCCACGAGCTACGCCTGACGTACCCACCACGTTTCATAACGAAAGAATTTCCCATGCCACCAAAGCCACCAAAGCCACCAAAGCCACCAAAACAAATGACCGTGACCATCACACTCGACAACGACTGCTTCATCGAAAATCTCGAAGCCGAAGTCGCCGCCATCCTTACCGATCTTGCCCATCGCATCCAACACGAAGGCGCCGGGCTAGAAGCCCACAAGCTCCTCGACAGCAACGGCAACAGCGTCGGCAACGTCTCGCTCTCTTACCGGTAGACCCCGCTTTTCACTCGCACACTTCTTGAGAAGAAAAGGCCGTGTTCTACCCCGGCGAAAAGCTGGGAGCGACACCCGAGAGTTGCCGCGCCCGCATCCCAAAAAAACCAACCGAAAGGACCCTTCCATGACCATCGCCTTACCCGATCCGCAAACCGCAACCGCGCTCAAGGCTGCCCAGCGTCAGCTCCAACGCATGCTGGATGACGATGAGCTCCGCTTTTGCAGCGAGACCGGCGCCACCCTCGAGCAGATCATCTCCAACATCCACCACGCGCTGATCCACCCGCTGCAGCCCGCTCCGACGATCAATCCGTCTGAGATCAAAATCTACGCCGTCCATGACGCAACCGATCCAGACCCCGAGCCCAGCCTCTGCGGATACAGCTTCAATGCCGAGCCCGGCAACGCCGAGCCCCATCGACGCCATCAGCCGATCGATCCCCTGAACCCCGACGCCAGCCTGCATCTCTATTGCTTCAAAACACCCGAGCAAGCCTCGGCCTTCATCGGCGGCTTGCAACTCTTCCGCGCCGATGCGTGCGGCCAGACCATGCAGACCTTTGCCCCGGATCTAACGGCTGTTCTGGTTGAATTCTACGATTCGGCCGCAAACCATCTCATCATCAACACCGATCACCTGATCGCCACCCCCAGCGCCCCGGCCCATGATCAGTACATCGTTCTGGTGCAAACCGAGGCCGACCCGGAAACCCGGCGCTTCCTGCACTTCTCGGCCGACGATCCCCAACACGCGCAAGAGCAAGCGCGGGATGAAGACCCGAACAACACCGTCACGGCCGTGTTTCACCGCATACAATAGGCCCCCTGATCCCACACATTACCCATGACCCGCTGCGCCATTCGCGCTGGCACCAAGCCCTGAGCGCTGACCGGCTCGGCCCTTCATTATTTTCAGCATCCCATCAGAGAAAGAGACCGGCGCAGGCGGGCGAAGCGCGCCCGCTCGATTGAGAGGCGTGCCCTCAACCCGATCTGAAAGGACCATCCCATGACCGCAACCGCCATCGCCCAGCTCCAGTTCATGACCGCAGCCGAAGTCTGCGCCGCCGCTCCCCTGGGCGCCATCATTCGCTACACCGATCTTGCACCCGAACCGCCGCTGCGCTTCAAAAACAAGCATGCCGTCTGGCGGCGCTCCAACGCCCAAGGTCGCCTCATATCTGTCACGCCAGGCGAGAACGGGCATCCCGGCCACTTCACCCTGCACGAGGGCGATTTCGGCACCGGCAAAACCGTGATCCTTACAATCCGCAAAACCTTCGCCCTCGACAGCAGCCTGGGCTTTGCCATCGCCCAAATGCCCGCGCCGGGCTCGGTCGCCGTGCTCTCCGCCTGGAACGATATCCCCGAGCTCCAGCATCTCGCCGCCAACCTGCGGGATGCCGCTGACTGGATGCGCACGAATCAGCACCACGGCGCCTACCTGGAGCCCGTCCTCGCCTGCACGCAGCGCGCTCAATGACCACCATGAAGAAGGAGCCTTTTCTCCATGAAATTCTTAACCCCACATCAGCACGCCCAGCTGATCGCCAATGGCAAAGCCCAAGCCCCCGTCAAAGGCACCGGCCGCGAAATCGACTTCCATCCCGTCGTCCGCCTTTTCAATCCATATGGAGCGGGAACATGGCTGCTCGCCGAGATCGATGCCGATAATCCCGACATCGCCTGGGGCTTGGCCGATCTCAACTGCGGGTGCGCCGAATTTGGCGCCATCAGCCTGTCGGAGCTTTCCGCGCTCCGCCACCCTTACGGGTTTTTTCTGATCGAACGCGATCAGCATTGGAGCCCGCGCGCTCCCATCTCCGCCTACATCAAGGCATCTGTCGCCGCCGGCCGCATCGCCGAGCCAGACCTCGAACCTGTTTCGAACTGACGCTTCCCAGCCTCACCGGTCGGTCAATTCCCCACAACAGCAGAGATCGAGAACGCCCCCGGAGGGGGCGAGCCGGAGGCTGCGCCAGAGAAGAGATTCGATCGTCGGCCTCCCGGCACCCATCACCGATTACCCATCACCCTAACCAGGAGCTTTTCCATGACCAAACCCAAGACCAAAACCGCCAGCCCCGCCCCCGAGACCGTGCAGATTTATCCCAGCCGCATGATCCCGCTCAATCTGCTCGATGTCGATGAGGCCAATGTCCGCCAGATCAAGAACGGCGTGACCATCGAAATCCTGGCCGATGACATCGCCGAGCGCTCCCTGATCCAATCCCTCAACGTGCGCACCGCCACCGATGCCGACGGCAAGCCGACCGGGCGTTTTGGCGTCAAAGCCGGCGGCCGCCGCCTCAAGGCGCTGCAGATCCTGGTCAAGCGCAAGCACATCGCCCCCGACGAGCCGATTCCCTGCATCGTCAAGGACGACGGCAATGCCACCGATGACAGCCTCGCGGAAAACATCTTCCGCGAGCAGCTGCACCCGCTCGATCAATTCAGGGCCTTCAAGGATCTCGCCGAACAGGGCATCCCCGATGCCGCCATCGCCAAGCGCTATCACGTCACCGAGCGCTTCGTGCAACAGCGCCTGAAGCTCGCCAAGGCCAGCCCCAAACTGCTTAAAGCCTTCCAAGACGAGGAGATCAGCCTCGAACAGCTGCAGGCCTTTTGCGTCACCGACGACCACAAGCGCCAGGACTCCATCCTCAAGCTGATCAAGGGCGGCCAGCGCTACGGTGCCTATGACATCAGGAAAACGCTGACCGAAGATTCGATCGAAGCCGACGACCCGCGCGCCCGTTTCGTAGGGCTCGAGGCCTACAAGGACGCGGGCGGCACCCTCATGCAGGACCTTTTCAAGGAGGAAAGCGGCCCCTGGCTGCAGGATCCCATCCTGCTCGACCAACTCGCCATCGCCAAGCTCGAAGCCGTGCGCGACGACATCCTGGCCAAGGGTTACAAATGGGCCGAAATCTGCTTCATCGGCACCAATATCTGGGACCTGAAGCGCAACCTGGCCACCATCCCCAACCTTCCTTCCTCCCTAACCAAGGAGGAGGCCGCGCAGGCAGAGCAGCTTCACGCCGAGCACGACGCTCTGATCGAGGAGATCGAAAATACCGGCGAGGAACCCTCAGCGCGCAAGGCGGCCCGGCTCGAAAAGATCCGCAACACCCTGATCGACCTGCAGAACCGCCCGCCCCGCATGTCGCCCAAGCAGATCGCCCGTTCCGGCGTTCTCATCAGCATCGATAGCGATGGCGATCTCAGCATCGAATACGGGTTCCTAAAGCCCGAAGACGTCAAGCAGGCGAAAAAAACTGCATCCAAATCATCAAGCGCTGATGGCAACGAGGACGATCTCAGCACGGATGCTGACGTAACCGGCGAAGAGGAGGATGACGATGACAGCGCCGATTACGTCCGCGCCGACAACAATCCCGGCGCCAACATCGCCGGAAAGCTGCTCTCCGACAGCCTGACGCGCGATCTTACCTCCTACCGCACGGTCGCGCTGCAGAACGCCATGGCCCAGGACTTCAACACATCCTTCCTGGCCGCCCTGCACGCCTTCTGCCTCTCGCTCTTCTACCGGCGCGGCCAGTTCCACCAAAGCACGGACTCACACAAAGCGTGCGCCAAGATCGCGCCCACGATGACCGAGTTCCGCGGCGTTCAGGGTCTGGATGAGTTCGAACCGCAAAAGCAGATCACCCAGCGCCACCAGCATTGGCGCGACCGTCTGCCGGAAAATTCGGACGCGCTGTGGAATGCCCTCAACCTGCTTTCCAACGAGGAACGCGGCGATCTTTTCTCGCACTGCGTCAGCCTGACCCTCGATGCGGTCCATGGCAATCAGGCCCGCTCCTCCTCGGCGCTGCATTCCGACCAGCTGGCCGAAGCCGTCCAGCTCGACATGGCGCAGACCGGATGGATCTCCACCGCGGCCAACTACTTCGGGCGCATCAACAAGGAGCAGATCATCCAGGCTGTGAAGGAGGCCGTCCCCGCCAAGGCTGCCCTGATCGATCACCTCAAGAAAGGCGTGATGGCCGCCGAAGCCGAGCGCATCATCAAGGAGACCAACTGGCTCCCGCCTTTGCTGCGCGCCCCGTTCACCGTCATGCCGGAGCCTGAGACCGATGCCGCTGCCGAGGACACACCGACCGAGGCCAAAAACACCCAAATACCCGCATTCCTGAAAGGTGGCCTCAACGGCGCTTCCCCCCCGCCTGCCGCCTAGCCGGAACGCCCCGCGCCTCAATCCCTATCCCCACACACTCTGAGGCGCGGGGCTTTTCTTTCACCAGCCAACCGAAAAGGAGATTGCTTTCAGCACCCATCATGACCGCCACACCCCGAACCTCCCTCTACCGACGAACCCATTCCCCGACCACCGAACTGCTGCACGCAGGTATAGCCGCCCACCATATCCACGGCCTGTTCCTGTCCGGAAACGACACCGATGCCCTCGGCCAGATGACAAAGCTCATCCAGCACATGCAGATCGCCATGCAAGACCGGCGCGAAATCACCCGCCTGATCAAAAAGGGCGTGCTCTCCCCGCCTTCAGCCAAGCAGCGCAGCTAGGAGGCGACCATGACAGACCCGCAAACCCAAGAACTCTGGATCACCTTGCGCTTCAAAGGCTATGCCGATGCATCCGCTTCGGCCCAGCACGTTGCCGAGCAGACCCTTGCCGACCTGCAAGCCCACCTCGAGCTGCGCTATGGCGCTTTGCCCTTCGCAATCTCGCAACCGGGCGAGGTGATCGATGTCGAGGAAGAAGCCCAGATCTACGACACGCAAGAGCCAACGCCGCTCTACGATCATGCCATGACAATCGCCTTTTCGCTCCGCTCGGAACATCCCTCTGGCGAAGACCTCACCGCGCAGCAGATCCGCAACGCCCTCTATCACCGCCTTGCCAGATTAGACGACGATGAGCTTATCGAAGCCACCGGCGCGCCGTTCGATACGTATGAAGTCGACCAAAAAATCCCGGTTCCAATCCCTGCGCTTCCCGCCGTAATCACCCAGCAAAGCACCTTCCAGGTCGATCACGAAGCTTCGGACGACACCTATCTCATTGTCGATGTTGCCGGTATCGCCACCGTTTCCATCAAGCGCGAAACCGAAGGCATCGTCGCGGATATCTACCCGCTTCACGCCTCCAATGAGCCCGTGGCCTCGACTTACGCTTTCGATGACGACCTTACCGACACAAAACCCGAACCAGAAAAGGACCCCGACACCAATGGCTAATTACACCGCCGCTGCCCGCAGCAACTATTTCCGCGTCAAGAATCCCAAGGCGTTCCGCCGATGGTGCAACAGGCTCAATCTCGACATCATCCAGCCCGACGAAGACGGCCCGGAGTCCTTCTTCGCCATCACCCCTTCAGACGACGATACCGGCTGCTGGCCCTCTTTCCATCCCGAGAGCGATGAGGAAATCGACATCCATCAGGAGCTCGCGCCCCATCTCGATCCGCGCGATGTCGCCATTCTCATGCAATCCGGCCACGAAAAGCTGCGCTTCATCACCGGCTTTGCTACCGCCGTCCATGCCGACGGCCGCACCGTCTCAATCTCGCTTCGCGACATCTACGACCGCGCGCGCGAAGAATTCGGCCAAGACCTTTCCATCACCGAAGCAATTTACTAGCGCCCCTTTAAAATCGGCCCCCGCTTGATCAACAAAACGGTCTGACGCCGCAGCTTTGCCGCCGAGGACCGCATGCACCGCTTTTTCAACGCTCTCGCATACCTTGCCGTCATCATCTCCTACGCCCCGGCCGCAGGCTTTGCAGTGCTCGGCCCGGTTTTTGATCGTGCCCCTCCATGGGCCGCCGCCGCGTTAGGGGCCGCACTGCTGCTGGCACCAAGCGCCGTCTGCCACCGCACCTTCGATGCGCCCGATCTTTTTGGGCATTGACTCCGGTGAGCTGCGCTACACTTCACTCTTTGCGCTGCTGGTCATCCTGATCGCGCTCTATCACGTCGCCATCGCCAACACGGCCCAGGCCGTCCACGATTTCGATTTCGCGGCAACCCTGTGCGCCCTCGGCGTTGCCATCGCCCTGATCGGCGAGGCCCTTCCCCTACGCCCCGAGGATGACCGCGAAAACACCCACGACATTTAAAGGAAGAGATGTGCGCCGGCCGGGCAAGCCGGCTGCGCCGCCAGAGAAAGCGCGCACTCAGCTCCCCTCAACCCGAACCAAGGAGCGTTCCATGGGATGGATCTATCTGGACCTCGCCCGCGCCGGTCTCTCGCTTGAACAAGCCAAGATCAACCACGTGCGCGATGCCGCCCAATACGGCCCCGGCACGACCGCACGTATCATCATGCACGAATGGCACCCCCGCACCTGGTACGCAATCATCGGGCTCTATGCGGCGCATTCCGATCAGCGCATGCAAACGCCCTATACCGTCTTCCTGCGTACCGACAGCATCGACACAAGAGACGGGCAATTCGGCTACAAGGAGATGACCGAGCAGATGGGCCCGCTGCTCGAGGATACGCCCTGCTTGGTCATGGTCCGCACCATCTTCCGCTACATCCCTTACGCCGAAGGCGATGCCATCGCCTTCCGCCAAGCGCACGGCATTCCCTTCCTCCGCAAAGCCAGCGCCGCAGCCGGAATGAGGGAGGCCCCATGACCCTCCCCCGCCGCTCAACACCGCATACGCGCCTGTCTTGGAATTCCCTGGGTGGTTGGCAGGATGCCGCTCTGGCGATCAACGCCCGGCCGGCTTCGCGCCTGCGCCATCTTCAAATCGAATGCCACGTCATCGCGCTTTCGGCCGCCTATATCGACGCCTGCTCCAGTGCCGCTCTCCTCCGGAGCGTCAAGGATTTGCTGACCTCCGGCGACTTCCGTCATCCCTGCCGCGGCCGGCGCGCAGATGCGCCGCATACGCCGCTGATCGTGGCCATCAACAACAGGCTCCAGCGCCTTGAGCCCAGCACGCCCGAGGAGGCCCCATGAACTTCATCAAACACAGCTACGGCGGCCGCAAGCCCGCCCGGTATTACATCGACGGCAAGCGCGTTTCGCCTGGCCGCTATGAGATCACCGTCATCGAAGCCCGTATCGCCGACTGGCAGCACTGTTCCTTTTGGGGGCGCACCCTTTGCACCGTGCCCGGCCGCGAACACTACCTCTCCGGATCGTCCATCAACCGCTGACAGAACGGTTCTTCATAGCCACCACCAAACCCCCTCCTCGGCCGTCCCCGAAAAACTGGCCCTGCATTCTGAGGCCCAAAGGCATGGACACCCGCCCGCTGGTACGTTCCATCCTCGCCGCACAGGGCCTGTCCGTGATCACGGATATGCTTGAGAACGGCTCCTATTGGGCAATCGTCAAAGAGCAAGACCCTGCCGCCGCGCCCTACGCCCTTCTCTGCCAGACTAGCCGCGGTCGCTCTCCCCGCGACATGCACTATCTCATCGCCCGCGAGCAGATGGGTTTTCCGGAAATCCCGCCGCGCGCCTTTTTCAGCCGCATCCTGACCAATTGCCCCGTGCCGCCCTCAGACATCGCCGCCTCCCGGCGCGCCCGCGCGGTCAAGCGCTATACCGAGCTCGACGCCATGCCCGATTATCCGGTCGGCACCGAGTTCACGATCCTCGGCAAGCGCTTGCGCATCGTCGAACCGCTCGGTGAGGTGAGCTGCACGGCCATCGACGTTGCCGATCGCGGGCGCTACCTGATCAAACGTGAGCACCTGCTCTCCGCCACTATCCATTCCGCTGACGAAAGCACGGCATAAAGGAGCCGCGGCGAGGCCGCGACTGGGATTTGGATCGGTAATCTTGCTTATTGACTTTGCTAGTAAAGTTTTTGTATCGTTGTCTTCATTGGAAGTGGAACAAAAATTGGATCGTCGACGCATCAGCCATTTATTTAAAGAGTACGCAGAAGGCTATCTGAGGGATGCCACCAACCCTAGGTTCATAAAAATAGCCGCTGCAGGGGCCATTATCGTAATGCCTTTCAATCTTCTTGCTGGCGCGGTTGTTGCGTCCGCTCCTGCCATTGGGGCAACACTGTCTATGGTCTGCGATGGAGTTTCGCGCCTAACTGCTATTGGCTAAGGCCAAAGCTTCTTGGCAATGCAATATGCATAAGCTGAACCAGCGATTATGTTGAGGTAGTCGAACTCGCTGCCTCCCAGCTTGCTAAGGCCAACTTCGATTCGAACCCCATGATCATCCTCATCGCCCCGTTGTACCGAGACGGCAATCTTTGCGCCCCTGACTTTCTTATAAGTTATCACGCCAAGGCATTCGAACTTGTTGCCGTGTTCGTCAGTCACGCTCTCGCGGAAGAACACTTCTGAGTATGACATGCCCGAGCCCCGTGCTGCGCAAGCTTGTGCTTGATCGTTAGACCACGATACGCTCTTTGATCGTACGGCAAGTCAATCGCTCGGGCCAGAGCATTGAAAGACTCTGTGAACGCCTCTTCAGACATGGGCTCGCAGCGGCACTGCTTGCGCCAAGCTTGATAACCGCAGATTAGCTCGCCCATGGTCAGCGTGGGATTTGGAGCTGCTGCCAGCGCTTCAAGGCTGAACTCCTCCACGCAACCGAGGGCCTTAGTGGAAAGCGTTGCCGTGGCGTGTCCCTATCACGCCCGTTTGGTCCATCTCAGCCTTCTAACGATATCTTCCATATCTCAGGACAAGATCAGTATTCCGGCCTCGCCCCCCTGCCGGGGGCGACCGCGCTCTATCGCTCGCCCAAGGCGTCGCGACGGAGCCGCCCGCGGCGTCTCCGCCCATCCGGGTCACGATCGCATGGCCGAAACGCCCTTCCTCTCCAATTTTCCGCAGAGAGCCAGCTTACGTGCAGACAACGCACCGCCCGCAGTATCAGAGCAGAAAGGAAAGCCCCGTGACCTTCTTCGCCCGCACCACGCCTGAGGAAACCGCCCTCATCGACAAAATCGCCCAGCGCATCATGGAAGACCCCGAACTCTCGCCCTATGTCAACAAAATGACCGCCATGATCGAGATCATCCTCACCCACTGCAACGGAACGCCGCTCGCGCTTGATGCCCTCCTGGCCGCCGATCCGGTAAGTTTCTGGCACGATATCGTCGGCATCCGGAAAGCTCGGCAATGCCTTCACGCCGCGCCACGCGCTGCACTGATGCCCGCTTCGAAAATCTGCCGGAAACAACCATTCGAAAGCAAAATCGAAATTCAATTATTTATGATTAAACAATTCTTATGGAATAAAGTGTTAGCATCATTTTTTATAACAAATATATTTACAGACAAGAGACAAAAAATGCATGATCCAAAAAACGAATTTAATTCCGCGACGACATACACGATCGAAAGCCTCTCCGACGTGCAGTCCCTGAAAAATATTCCGCTGCCAGCCCCCGGCCAAACCACCCATGTACGCATCACCAAAGACGCCATTCTGGAAAAGTTGAGCCAGGACTTCTCCGCCCAGCCGTTTGCCCCCGTCGTCAAATACCTGCCCTATACGCTTGAGGATCAGGTCATCACATTGCAGCCCGGACAGACCCTGACCCCGCGAAATATTCTTCCGCAATTGTCCAATCTCGACCGCAGCATCCTCTCCGCAACGATCCTGGGCGCACTGGACAGGGATTTCGACAACTATCCCCTCGATATCCAAGCACCGGCCAATCCCCTTAGCGTATTGCGCGATATTCTGAGAACCGAAGGCTCCGCCCTGGAAGGGCCCTTCGCAAACGAATTTGACGTGCCGCTCCTCAGCCCTGACGATCGCGCCTCCTTCATCCGATTCCTCGCCGACGCCAGCGCCGACGGCAAAGTCAGCAAGGAGGAAACCCTCGATTTCATGATTCTCACCAGCCGCGCCCGTGGCGACGCCGAACCCGATCCATCCATCACCGAAGCCGCGCGCCACTTACTCGCTGACAAGGCCATCGAGGCCACACCCGATCGCGCCAGGGCGCTGGCAAGCCACGTTGAGCGCGCTACGGATGTTCTCACCAACATGCCGACACCCGAGCCGCAAAAGTTCGAATTCAAGCCGCAAGACCAGCCGGGCATCGTTCCATAAACCCCACACATCCGCTGTCATCAATCCCAACACGCCCGCCTCGGCTCGCGCCGCTCCAAGCCTGCCTTCGACAATAATTGGCAGCTGCAAATCCAACGACAGATCCACGACCCCCGCAAAGAGAAAGAGCCGCCCAGGGTCCGGGCGAAAGGCCGGACCAATAGATAAGAGTCCGCGCCGGAAAGGACTCTTCATGACCCAAAAGAACATAGAGAAGCGCACCCTCTTCACCATCCTCGCAGCGCTGCGTCACTACCAGGCCGACCTCCCCCGCGCCAACATCGATACCGAAATCCTCGATATCGCCACCGAGGCCGACACCGTTGATCCGCTCTCCGAAAATGAAATCGATGAACTATGCGAAGACCTGAATACGCTTCCCCTGTCCCTGGCCAAACACCCCAGCCCGCCGCAAGCCACGCTCCATGCGCATGATCCGGCATCGTGGCTAAATACCGTATGGGATGCCCTGCAGGGCTACCGCGAAGACTGCATTCCGGAGCACGATCCAACGTACAACGAAGAATGGAGCAACATCTGCAGCGCCATGGCCTGGATCAGCGCCGCACTTGGACTTCCCGATGAAACCGACACATCACCCCAGCCCCAAACCCCGCTGCACATCGCCATCCTGGCCA
This sequence comes from Hyphomicrobium sp., assembly GCA_041659825.1. Lineage (GTDB taxonomy): Bacteria > Pseudomonadota > Alphaproteobacteria > Rhizobiales > Hyphomicrobiaceae > Hyphomicrobium_C. The sequence continues at coordinate 48,098 of JBAZXL010000009.1, read as the reverse complement.
ATGCCCTGAAACTCACAATCGTGTGCTGTATCGAGGCTCTCACTGCCGATTGGGATAAATCTGACGATGGATTCATCTCGCTGATCGACGCAGCCCAAGACGCGCTCACCGCCTGCGGGTTAGACAGCGGCGAACATGATTATGCCGATACGACCCCGGAACAGCTCGAAGCCCTTCAAAACAACCTGAGCGACGGCGCGGATTTAACTGCTGACGTCGCATCAAAACGCACACCAGCGACTTTGTAACCTGCGCTCCGCTCAAACCCGAAAATCCATAGCATCACAAGCCTCACCACAAGAAAGAGCCGCGATCAATGGGGGAACCGCGCCGAGGCGCTCAGAGAGAGAGAGCCAAGGCCCACACCCAGAAAGGATCGCCCTATGCCACTCTCCCCCGCCATCGTCATTCCCGGCACGTTTCAAACCATCGCCCTCACCGCCGCCTCCCCATGGGGCCCGCATTCAGAACAGCGAGATTCTGATGTGGGGCCAGAATGCCCAAGACCGCTCCGTCATTCCGCTGCTCTGGCAGGTGTCCACCGCCAGCCACGGCGGCACCAGGGTCCACGACCAGCTCGCCGCCCAGTATTTCACGGAACTCCCCGCCACCTGCCACGCCTACGACGGATCGCGCCTCTGGTTCGAGGAAGACGGCGAAAGCACCGTCCCCTTCTTCATTTTCTATAACGGCCTGACGCCGGATTGCTGGCTCATCAAAAGCAGCCCGTACCCCCGCGACCGTCTGCTCCGGGATTCGCTCCAGCGCTATTATCCAGAAACCATCCCGGCCGTTCAGCGCATCGCCCAGCACTTCGATCAAGCCCCGATCGACGCCGGCATTCCTTTGCGAACCCCGCTCGCGCCGCTCGACTCTGCGGCCTGAACACGCCCGCGCAATCGTTCGCCGTTTCTGGCTCTGACCCTGCCTCTCCCAACCAATGAAAGGAAATCCGCATGACCGAACCGACAACCGACCAAGCCATAGAAATCATAGCCGCCACAAGCGACGGCGAAGATCTCGATCCCCAGCATCTCAAGCTGGTGGAGCTCGCCGTCAACGGCTTCCTCAACGAGACCGGCAAAGCCGCCTTTCAAGAGCTGCTCGCCAACGTGCGCTCCGCCTACGTCAAACCCTGCTTTCACGGGATCCTGCACATGACCCGCGATCATCAAGGCTACGTCTTCTACAAGACCCACCTCATCGAGCATTTCGATGCTGACTACGCCATGAGCGATCGCGCCAAGACCTATACCCAACAGCTTGCAAGCGCGTGCCAGACCCTCGAAGCAAAAGGCATCACCCCATCCTTCCAAGCCATCAATACCCACGCTCCCATCCCCTAACTGAAGGATGCGCTTGCTTGCTTGCCAAAGCCCGAATGCGGAACGCCCAAGGGCGCAGCCCGAAAGGGCCCAGAGCAGAGATCCCTGCTGTTTCCGTTTTAGTTTTTTTCCGGATTTCTCGATTTTATTGCAATAATTTTCTCATTTCCCTATTATGTCATAAAAAACAAAACAATAGAGGTGCGCATGACAACAGAGTTCGAAACTCTCTTGAGTCGTGCAATTGTCGGAGATACCAAAGAACGCAAGGCCTTTGCCGATTATTGCCGCTCGAATGAAAGATATATCCTGGCCCTTGAATGGTATCGCCGCCTGGCCGATGCCGGAGATGCCGAAGCCCAATACCACGCGGCCCTGCTCTATCACGACGGCAAAGGCTGCCCCCTTGCCAATACCGGCAAAGCCATCGAGCTGCTGACCCGCTCCGCTCAATCCGGATATCAGCCCGCCGCACGCAAGCTCGCAGAGATCACAGGCGTTGCTCACGACGAACCAAGCAACGATGACACGCCCCCCGATCCCGATCAGAAAGGACCCCTCACCTTCCGCGATGTCGCCTTCAAACCGACCGATGATGGCTCGTTCTGTGCCGAGATCGTTTCCAACGAGGATTTCACCAACTACAATGCAGCCTATGACACGGGCTATCCGGCGGCCGCCGATCAAGAAGCCCAGGATCCCAGCTACGACTACGACCGCGGCCATTACGCCAACATCGCCCTGACCATCCACGAGCCCGACGCCGAAGACGATCCCTATGCACGGCTCAAGGGTCTGATCGGTCTCTCAGACCTCAAGACCCAACTGGAAACCATCAAAGCCGGTATTCAATTCCAGGCCAGGCGCGCCGATGCAGGCCTCGCAACAACAACCAGCAGCAACCACTTCGTATTCGTCGGAAACCCCGGCACCGGGAAAACCGAAGTCGCCCGCGTGCTCGGCCGCATCCTAAAGGAGTCCAAGCTCCTCTCCCGCGGCCACGTCGTCGAGGTCGACCGCTCCGATCTCATCGCCGGCTGGATCGGCCACACCGCCCTCAAAACCGAAGCCGTGCTGGAACGCGCCATTGGCGGCGTGCTGTTCATTGACGAAGCCTACAGCCTTGCCCAAGGCAGCGGCTACGATTTCGGCGACGAAGCCCTGACCACAATCCTCAAATTCATCGAAGATCGCAGAACCGACCTGATCGTCGTCATGGCAGGCATCCCGACGCAAATGGACGCCCTGCTCGCCTCCAACCCCGGACTATCTTCCCGCTTTCGCCACAAGATCACCTTCCCGGATTTCTCACCCGACGAGCTTTGCCAGATCTTCGACAAATTCTGCCGCGACAACGATTTCATCCTGCACGGCGATACCTGGCCCGCACTCCGCACGCTGTTCCGCGAGGCCCACAAATACATCACCCCCGATCTCGGAAACGCCCGCTTCGCGCGCAATGCGTTCGAGGCCGCCATCGAGAACATGGCCCGCCGCGTCATCCGAAACGACGACCCCGATCTGAAAACGCTCTATTTCAGCGATATCCCGGCCTTCGCCGATCTTAAGACCGGCAAGCCCCGCTCATCCGCCAAACTTCTGGTATGACGCGCCCGGCAAGCTGCATCATGGCGTCGGGCCCTCCTCAGACCCGCTGCCACGCTTTCCGCCCTTCTGCCCCGATGCAACCGCACCCGCTTCCCGGTTGAATTCCTTTGTGATCTCTTTTTTGGGCCGCACTGCCTTGTCCACCGCCTTCTCAACCGGCGGCGCAGCCAGCTTCTGCTCCTGCGGCGCCGCAGCTATCGGTGTCTTTTCCTTGAACTGCTGCCGCTCCAGCAATCTTTTCTCCTCCGCCGCCTTGTTCCGCGCCCGCACCTCCTCCAGCGATTTGTTGCTCGCGCCCTGCCGCCGAATACTCTCCTTTGACTGAAGCAGCTTGTCGCGCGCCTGCGGCGACACATCAGCCGGAATATCAACCTTCGGCGCTACCGCCTTCCCGCGCGATGCGGCACCTGCCGCATCATCGATCGATTTCTTCGCCTTCTGCTCGGCCGCATTATCGATCGCTTTTTGCGGCGGAGCTTCCGGGGCCGGCAGCGGCTTTGGCGGATCAGGCGTCGCCGCCTTGCGAAAAGTGTCCTGGTATCGACCCGCCAAAACCGTAGCGACCGGCCAAGCCATCAAGCCTGCCGCAAGAAGCAGCAAAAGCACCATGATGCGCATGTTCGCTCCGCTCTATTGAGGACGCTTGTACTTCGCCTTGCTCGCCTGTGCCGACATCAAAGTGCCCCCAGCGACCCCAAACCCCACGGCATAAGGCAAATCGCTGCGAACCGATTTCATCCGATCTTGCAAGCTCAGCCCCGGCGGACCCGCGCTGAAGCTCCAAAGACTCGTTTCCACCATCTCCGCCATCACCGACGAAGCCAGAGCGCGACCCGTCCCGCGTTTGATCACACCCTTACCCATGTTCCTCAGCAGCGGTTTGGTCAGATACGAACCGACACCGGTCGGCAAAAGGATCCCAAGCATCTCCGCCTGCGCGTAATATTGCTTTTGCGTCTGACGCGATAACGCCGCCCGCTGCTCGTTTTCCCAAACACACAGATCGATTTCCTCGGCGGTCCGCGGCTTCATCAGCTCCGCCTTGCCCTTGTCAAATTTCCGCTCCTCTCGCACCGCGTTGAACACTTCATAAAAGGCACCCAAAATATTCACACCAAGCTTGCCAAACTCACTCCCTATGCAGCTGATCCAGGTCGCCTGACCGTAAAGGAACGCGTTGCTCACACCCCATGCCATCGCCTCGCCTTCACCGGCCTGACCGGAATAGGCTTCGTTGAAGAAATAATAGACCGGCACCGTGCATGTCTCCGGACACGCCGCGCCCACGATCTTGAGCGAGATCGCCTTGTTGATCCCGCGCTTGATATCCATGGCATGACGCTGGATCTCGGCCTCGATGTCGATGATCGCAAACACCGGCTTGCCGTTGATCGCCAGGATGGTGTCGCCCGCGCTGATTTTCTGCACGGCACCGAAAATATCCTGGGCCATCGCAGTCTCGATCTCGACCCCGGGGCTCAAGGGAGAATTGCTGTCGACAATCTTCGCGCCGAGATAGCCGACAATCGTCCGCCCGCCCAACTCCCCCGCCTCCTGCATCTGCCGCTCCATCGCATCCCGCAGCGCTTTGAGCTGCAGTTGCGCGAGATTCACATCCTGCAACGGATACCTGGCGCTCCCCCGCAGCAACGGCCAGTTCGGAATATCAAACCCGTAGCCCCACGCCCGCGATTGACCATCAGGCCGCGCGGCAAGCCCATACCCACGCAGCACACCGTTCTCGCATGTTTCATCGCTCGCAAAAGGCCGGCCTTTTGGTCCTTCCTCCACAGCGCTGCAATAAATCACATCGGCCGTGCCATGAAAGTAAACCGTATCGTACGATTTCTCGAAGACCACCCGGTCTTCCTCAAGCAGCGCGCTACCGAAAAACGCATTGACCTTCTTGTTCGCCTCGATCCCAACCTCGTCATGGAGTTCCGACTGCCCGTGCACATAGATCTCGCCGAAACCTGGCCGATGATAGACGGTACGCTGCTCGCAATCGCCGCTTTCAAGACGCCCGCTCCGCAGCCGCGTGCGATACGCACTGACCCGCACAGCAACACTCAACCGCACCGAAGACAGCGAAAGGTTGCACACCGTCAGATGTGCCTCCTCGATCTTCGATCCCAACGCATCAAGCTTGCGCTGCAGCTCCTGCAACACCGCGTCCTGAGCTGTGATGCGCTCATAGACGAAATACCCGCCCGCCATAAGGAGACCGAGCAGCACGACTTGAGACCCAACAAGCCATTTAACACTGCGATCCATGCCAACCCCCGACCAGAAACCAAGGCCTTCCGCCCTAGACAATGAGAAGTCTTGGAAGAAATCAAGCGCAGCTCAAGGGCACTGCGCGCTCAAACTTTCAGCACACAGCTTTGCAACATTTCAATGACACCAGCATCAATCCGCCATGGCTCACCAACAGCCAATACGTCTGTAGAGGCCGAGAAGGGCTGCCCCGAGGGCAAAGCCCGGGGCAGGTCCGAGAAGAGCTCCGGCAGAAAAGGAGCCCTATGACCCATCCCCACTACCATGCCGTATCATCCGCCAAATTGTTCGGAGGCACAGCTGAGGACTATCTTCCAATTCACAATTGGTTTGATGCCACCAAGGAGAGCTTCGCGGATTTCCGCCACCGGGCGCTGCGCCATCACGCCGAAGGGATTTTCGAGGCCGAGCGCGTGTTCGGCATCACCATCACCAATTCCGCAGGCAAACAGGTGCCCGTCCGCTATGTCGCCGAACAGCACGTCATGGAAGATTGCGGCCGCATCCCCTCGGTCGCCGATTGGCTTTCCAGAATCCAGCCTGAAACCTGGATGTCCCGCGCCACCAAAGTCGGCGCTCACTCACGGAGGGCCGCATGATGGAAAAATCTCACGGCACCCCGCTCACGGCCGAACAGCGCCTCTTCGCCCTGCCCCCCAAAGCAGCGCAGCCGTTCCGCCAACTGCTCACCACCGGCCAGATCACCGATGAAACCGTCAATCTCGTTCTCGATGCCGGCGAGCTTGCGCAGGACACAAGCAAGCTGGTCGGATTTGCCGCCGGCTACCTCTCCATGCGCGCCCAGAACGTTCCGGTGCACGACGTCATCGCCATGGCCAAGAGCCAGAACCGCCGCCTCAACCTGGCCTGGAGCCCGCAGCGCTGGAAGGACGAACATGAACGCCTCTCCCGCGCCGAAGCCCTCCGCCGCATGGCGGCTGAGAATGTCGGCTACGACGTTTCAGCTTACCAACAGCACCTTCCCCCGAAATTCCCCGGCTACCTTATCAAGAGCAGCCGCCGTCTTGGTATGGAAGGCCTGCGCCAGCGCCACTGCGTTGCCAATTATCACGCGCGCCTCATGGCAGGGACCTGCGCCATAGCTGCCGTCTTCGTCGACAAGCAGCGCTGGACCGTAGAGTTGGCCCTCGGCAATGATCCGCTAGCTCCGCTGCGCATCACCCAGATCAAAACCCGATACAACGGCCTACCCTCGCCCGATACCCGCAGGCGCATTCACAAGCTGCTCGGAATCGAGATCCCCAAGGCTCCGGCCCAGCCTCCTCAGTCAACGGAAAGGCCCACCCTCTATCTGGAAAATCTGCGCCGCGTGCTTCCGGTCCTGCGCGATCAAGCCATCGAAACCGTTATCGTCAATTTCGACGGCTCCGGAGACAGCGGCCAGATCGGCGACATCGACTACTATCCCGCCGACCGTAATGCTGCCGTTCGCAATCTCCCCGTCGAGCACTTGCAGAATGAGCGCTTCTTCGATGACGGACAATGGACCAGCCGCGTGATGCCCCAGCAGGCCAGCCTTGATGACGCCATTACCGCCCTCACCGACGATTATCAGGAGCTCAGCGGCTGCAACTGGTGGGACAACGACGGTGGGTACGGCACCCTCGAAATCGACGTTCAGGCCGGAACCGTGGAGCTCAACATCTATATCCGCAACGTCGACAGCTTCTGCGATCATTCCTCCTGCCTCGACATAGAAACAGGCGAAGAGGTTTAATCAGACCACTAGTGAAGATGCCATGCCACAACCACACATTTAGGCAACGCCAACCGCACTCTTTCCCTGCCCCGCCACCTCCTGAAAAAAAAGGCCCCGGATTGCTCCGGGGCCAGTTCAATACAACAGGGAAAGGTAAGAGGTGAGCCTCTACTTAAAGGGAAAGCCGCCCCCGGGCATTCCCAGAGGCGGCTTTCTGCGCGCGCGGCTGTGTAGCCCGCTGACCTGCCATCTAGGCGGCCATTTCCAAACCAAAGTGCGAAATCTGGTGCATCCCCACCGGCACCTTCATTTTCGGCATCCGCACCCGGCTCAACAGTTTCTTCTTCACACGCTCCGCCATCGCAGCCTGCTCGTCCAGGCGATCCTGCTTGCGCTGCGCATCGAGCAATCGCCCCTCCAGCACATGCAAGGCAACCATCGAGCTCAGAACGCCGCTGTACCCCTTCAGCCAGACCACCCGATAGCGCTTGCCTTCGAACTCCTCCGGACTGCTATTGAGCTCCTCGACATTTCCAACCGGCACAAAGCGATTGGCTCCGATATCGACAAACCCCTGACGCTCCATCACCGTTTCAAACGACACCGGCGTCACGATCCGACCCTTGCTATTGTCCCGCAGCACGATCACGGCTGCGTTGCGCGGCGCATCAATCGGACCATCCCGATCTTGCCCCAAAGCTTCATTTTCCCGCACCTTGCGCACATACAGAATGTCGCTAGTGCGAACCTTCATCGATTTATTCAAACGTAAGTATTCCATTTTTTCCTCCACACATTGGGGGCAGAAAGGCGCCGCCTGACGATCGGCCCCGCAAGCGGCGCCCCGTTTCTGCTCCTCCTTACAGTTACGCCATACCCAGCTCAGGCGGCTCTTCCGGCGCTGTCGTTGCGCCCCCCGACGTGCCCAACGCCTTCTCGCACCGCTGCTTGATCTGCTCCGGCGTGGCAGGGCTCAAGGCCATGCCATTGATCAACGCTACGGACGATTTCCATGCACGCTGCACATCGTAGCCCGCCTGCGAAAGCGATGATTTCTCATCCTTCGTAAACGCGGCCACCCTGTCCTGCGCGATGTTTGCCGCCGGCACAAAGCGGTCGTACCCAATATTGACGGCTTTCAAAGCCGTCTTCAGCTCATCCACGCCAGTGGTCGAGAGCACAGTGCCGTTGCCGTTCGCCAGCGTGAACTTGGTCACGAAGCGATCAGCGTTGATCCCGGAATTCGCAGCGCGCGATTTGTCTTCCTCGGTAAACGGACCGAAGAACTTGATGTTCTCACGCACCACCGTGTCGCCCTCGCCGATATCCACCAGATCCAGACCCTGCGATCTGAACTCCACCAGCGAAAGACGCGAAACCTTCGGGCGATCCTCGCCCTGCAGCGTCACCTGCGTTCGGAAGCCGCTGCCATCAATATTGTACTTCGCCGAAATCCTCTGACGATCGTCATCCTTAAGCTCGCTCAGCTTCCTGATGTTCATGGTGTGAACGGCCGCACCGTCGCCGATGCCCACGAAACGCGCCCCGCGCTCGTTAAGCTCCGCAATCGTTTTGGTCGCCCAGAACGAACCAAGCTCTCTAATCAGCACAACCCGGGTGCGGAACTTCGACGTGTCCGAAGCATTCGCCTGTTCGGCAAAGATCTTCTTCTGCTCAGGCGTGATCGGCTCCAAACGCATGATGTTGCCGCGCACCGCATACTTGCCGCCGCCCACATACACGAGCTGGAAGTCATTCGAACGCAGCTCCTTCACAGATTCGCGGGCATAGGTAGGATCGATCTTACCCGCCTCGTAGATCTTGGATTGAAACCCGCCCGACGAACCGTCCACATCGCCGCCTTTAGGACCATTCACGATCTGCAGGTAACGAATGCCGCTGACAAGAATTGCCCGCTGCGAGCCGTCCTCCAAAGTCACTGTAATGGCTTTGGCTTTTACGCTATTATTGGTGTTGTTTACATTGGTGCTCATAATTAAATACTCCTTTTCGATATGATTAGCTATAAAATATGTACAGCGATATTTTCATAATCAACCATGGATGGTCAATTAATTGATTTTAGAATTTCAATAATCGGCTGATTTCCGCGCCTTTTGCGCCGGATGCTTTTACATATTACAAAACACCTTTTGCAACTTTCAGCCGCAATTTTCTAAAAGCGCAGCAATTTTATTGTTGGCAACATATCGAACTGCTCCGAAAATTATCAGCATTCTCCCTTTCGGGTCCCGCATCCGAAACGCCCAGGGCTTTCCCCACAGGCCCTGAGCACCTTCAACCCGCAAATCTCAGAATTTCGGCCACTCGCGCCACCGCACGACTGGGCAATACGGGCCGCTGGTGCGAAACGGATCCAGCCCGACATAATCGCACCGCGTATAAATGCGGGCCGATCCGGTCCCGACATACGAATACTCATAAAGAACATGCGGATTGCCCCACGCGTAGAGCATCCAGCCCACAGATCCAACCACCAACAGCCGTCCGTTCAGGCTGATATTCGACTCCGCAAAACTCTGCTTTACAGTCCGCCACAGCGCTCTTTGCACCGCGCCCTTGGGGTTGCGCGGATCATCAGGCTCTGGAAAATGTTTCAAGACATAAGCCATCAGAACACTACCTCCTTGGGTCCTTTGAAGCGCTTGCTCCCGTATCGCTTATTGGCCGCATATTTCGAACGCATCGGTTCGCACCGCTCATAACCAGGTAGGCTGACCAGCATCACCCGCTCTTGCCGGTACAGCACGATCGCCCGCTTCTCCCGCCGCACCATCTCCGGCGTCAGCACAGGCCGCTGCGCAATCGAACGGTTCTCACCAACCCCGTCACTCGCCGCATGGCCCAACGAATAAGATGACGAAAGAATATTCTGGGTTCCGCACAGCTCGCTGACCTTCTTGGCCTCCTCATCCGTCGAAATGCCGAAGAACATCTTCAAATCCGAGTTGTCGAGAATCATCTGCTCACCTTCCGCGCCCCACGTGGCGCGCATCTGCGCCCGCGACTGACAAACATTGATCACGTGAACATTGCCGTCGCCGCGCACAATCGTCATCTGCTTGGGCAGATCCTTCACGACGAAGTTCGCCGCCTCATCGTTGATGAAAACCACACGCTGCGGGCATGGATCGCGCTGCAGCTCGAGCAGCATGCACGCGTTCAGCATCGCCCCGAACGGCTCGAACACCACACGCCGCGAGCTGTCGAAATGGTTGTAGATCGTGAGATGACGGCCCTGTGCATCCTTGTATTTAAGGTCGCGATACCGGAACGTTGATTTCTCGGTCAGCTTGTGCAGGATTCCCGACTTCGCATAGGGCATCATCGCCTGCTTGGCGACGTTGATATATTCCTGCAGACCGCCCGGCTTCTTGTCGTTGACCATACCCATCATGCCGCGGGCCATGATCGCCAGATCGCCCTCCAGCGCGGTCTCGTATTCCACAGCCTCGCACAGCGCGAGGAACATATTCAAATCCGTCACAATCGCCTGAACCGCTGACAGACTGGCGATATCAGGGTCCTTCACGCAAAGGCCGATCATCGCAATCGTGATCACGTCACGACCGCCCTGCCGCCAATAGGAATTGCGCTCATCCTTGGGCTCCGGCACCAGCGCCAGCGCGATCGTCCGCGCATCCGTCAGCACGTCACCACCACCGGCCGCAAGACCGTCCTTGATCAGATCCAGCGGATTGTACGCTTCCGATCCGCCAACCCCGAGACGAATGACCCGCTGCCCGAAACGCCATGCCCGGTATGCCGAGGTCACGTCGTAATTCTCGCGTTTGACATCCGTCACCACGCAAGGCTCATCGATCAATCCCAGAAAAATGAAAACCAAATTCCGGTTCTTGCCTGCGCCCGAAGGCGCAATGATCAGCATGTGAACTGCTTCGAGCAGCAGAACCTTGCGACCCACCACCCCGGCATAGAACACCACCTTGTTCTTCACCGATCCGAACAGCCTTGCGAACCAGCCCTGCTCAACGCAGATCCCGGACTCCTCAATATCCTCAACGGTCGCGATGCGCGCCGAATGCGTCGATTCCTTCGGCCGTTCGGCATCCAGCGCCTTCCTGAATCGCAGCCGAAACCGGAGCGCCGCCAGCACAAGCTGCAGAACGCAAAACCCAGCCACGGCCATAAAACCAATGCGCGCCTGTTCGGCATACTCTAGCGGCACGTAATGCCAGGCCCAGCCGTCCTTCAGTGCGCAATAGAGCGCGCCAAGAACAACGACGGATTGCACCACGGGCGACGTCTTCTTCCGCGCCTCCTGGCCTTGCCCGTTAGCTCCGCTCCTACCGCCAGCCATCGCTCCAACTCCCGGTTCTGGTCAAAAAAATGCGGGGCACGCCTAAGCGCTGCCCCGCTACCACCCCTCGCCCGCCATCACGAGCCCTCGCTCGGAAACGAGCACAGGCCCGTGGCTTCTTCCATTTCAGCGGCCGTGAAACGAATCTGCGCCAACTCCGCCGCAGAAATCGTTTCCTTCATCACCGCCTGCCCAGGACGCTTCCTTGCCAGCTGCACGCTGATCGTCACGCCCTGGGAATTCGGCACTTGCACGTAGCACCAGGCCGCCACCCACTCCTGATGCCGAACAAACGATTTGTATTCGACACCGGTCTCGACCTTGATCCCGCGCTTGAACACGTTGCTCTTGAACAGATTGAACGAGGTCGAGGCTTTCTCCAGCGCCTCCAGCTTGGCAAGCTGCTCCGCAAGCTCCGCCCGCTTCTGGTCCAAACCCGCCTTCTCGCCTTCGAGCGCCTTGCCGCGCCCTTCAAGTCCGGCAATCTCTTCGTTGCGCTTTTTGATCATGGCATCGAGATCGCGCTCACGAAGATCGAACGCCTTCTGCCGCTCCTGCATCTCCAACTGAAAGGCTTTCTCCATCTTGAACAGGCCTTCGCTCAACTTCTTGTCGAAGCACTTATCATCGCCCTGAAACTCAATGCCCACAGCGCAGCGCAACTCAGGCCAGATCGGATCATCGGGAAGAGAGCGTGCGATGTTAAAGAGCACCAGCACGCCCACCGAAGCCGTCACGCAGCCAACAGCGCAAACCGTTGCAAAATCCACGATCCCCGAGCCAACATCACCAAGCTTGCTCATTATCTTTCCTTTCTTCCGAACCGCTCCGATATCGCCAACACAATCGGATCTGGCCATTCTCAGTATTCGTTGTTGTGAACCGTCTTCTGCGCCTCAATCGCACGACATGGATTTCCGAGAAAATTCCTCGACCGTATTTCGCTCCGTTCGGTGAAAAGAGCGCGCTTACGCGCGCTCTCTCTTCTTGCCAGCCGACGCTACCGCCACCTTTTCCGCCGCCGGCAATGCGATCTTCGCCAGCACATCCGGATTGAGCAGCTCCTTGCCGACCACATCATCAAGCTCCAGCAGGCCGCGAACGCGCGCTTCCCGCTTTTCGCGGCGCTTGACTTCCTCCAGTCCATGCAGTCCCAGGAAGATCAGCGCCCACACCGCAAAGAGATCGATACCGATTGCCAGAGCCAGGGCGGGCTTGAACTTGTGCTTGAACTCCCAGACCACCTCCGACATCGAAACCGACTCCACCAGCGAACCGCTGATAGCCTCAGCACCCGAGAGTTCATCGATCAGCGTTCTCAGCTTGGCGGCAATCTCCGCCATGTCCTGGCGGGTCTGCTCGATCGCCGCTGTCTGACGCGCACCAACCTTCGAACCATCGGTCGGCATGGCCGATACCGCCGATTCAACGGCCGCCAGCGATGAACGCACCATCTCGCCCAGACCGGCAGAGTTCATCGCGCCGATCATCGAACGAAGCTCCGACGCGCCTTTCACGAACACACCCTCACGCTCGCTCATCTTGAGATCGCGATTGTTCACAGCCACCGAGATCTCGGACAGTTTGGCGCGCATTTTCACCGCTTCAGCATCGGCCTTCTCGATCGCGCCACGGATTTCTTCCGAACCCGTGTTTAGAACCGCCGCTGCACCTTCAAGGGACTGAGACAGCGGACCAGCGCCACGGGCTCCGGTCGCCCCGCCGCCAGCAGCCTCCGATGTTCCGCGGGCCGAGAAACCTGCGGCCTTCGCCGACATGGCCGTCGGAATGCCGCGCGCGTTCTTGATCTGGGCCGTCGCACTGGCAACAGCCTTCTCAAGCTTGTCCGTTGCAGCATTGAGGTGCATCTCCAGCGCCGGAATGCCGGTCGTGGACATGAACGCGTACCAGCTGCTCGTTCCAACCGCCCAGCAGCAGAACAAGAAGATGCACACCCACCCGCCGATGAACGCGGATGTACGATCCATCGTGGTCGAAAGCTTCGAGGCCTTGAGGAAGCCGATATAGATGCACATCGAAAGCGTGACCGCCACGCTCAGCGCCATCAACGCGTTGTCAAGCGTTGCGCCCAACGAGCGCGCAAGCTCAAAATACAGGCCCTTGTAGACCATCTCGCAGGTCAGCATCGCAGCCGCCATCACGGCAAGCTCCGCCAACTTCGCAGACACGGCATGCGCCCGACCGCGCTTCTTCTTGCGAACGATCCGACGCTGGCCGTCCTCCACCTCCTCCTTGGTGGGCAGGTTCAAATCCCAATCGAACGCCACTTCCTTTTTCGCTCCGAGCTTGCCCTTGTGCCACTCGAGCGCACGCTTGAAAAATTTCATCGCTATGCCTTTCCTTTTCGTCATCAGCCAGATCAAGCGGCGCACTTACGCCGCTGCCGCTTCACGCATCGCTCAAACCCAAGTGAAGCTTCGATTTGCGGACCCAGTTTTCGAACCCGCGCACTTCGGCGCGCTTGTCCTTGATCATCTGATCGAGCAAATAGCCCATGCTCAGATGCACCCCGGCGCGCAGCGCCAGCTTTTCGATCTCGGCGACCGAAACCTCCGGCCTGATGTAGCTTTCGAACGACCGCTCGATGATCAGCGGCACCGGCACACCCATCAGCAGCTTGGTACGATTGAGCATCACCCCATCGCCCGACATCCGCGCGAAGAACGCGCCGTGAAATGCCGTGCGCATGTAGAGATCGTCCTCCAGCACATCGAACTGAGAGCTTGTTTTTGACATCGGCTTTCCTTTCCCAGCGGCGACAACGCATCGCCCGTAAAGCCAAGCTTGGGAAAGCTCCGCCCTCTCTCAATCGCCCTTGCTGTTAGAAAATTCGACGTAACCCCGCCCACACCGCGAAGCCCGCGCGGCGGAACCAAACAGCGCGCGCTATCAAGCCCCCTGACGGGCAAGCTCCGAGATTTTTTTGCTGTTCAAGCCATCATCCGGGCGCACCGAAGACCTCCACCGATGCCCGCGCACTTTTGAACATGCCCGGCCCTTCAAACCGCCACCCATCAGCGATACGCTGCGGGTTCGGATTATTTTTTTTGGGGGGAGCAGCCGATCACATGACCTTCGACCCAACGAGCGTGCCGCAACGCCTGTAAAGGCGTTATCTTTGCCGACCATGATTCCATTCATGCTCTCTTACGTGCCGAGAGCGAAGACGGCGGATTTCCCGCCTTTATGCATCTCGATCCCGGAGCAGCGCCCGAAGTCCTGAACGGTTGCTGGCTAGGCAATGCCCGCACGGTGCAACGACATCTAAGCTCCATCACGCTGCACAACGCCCCCTATCCGGAAGACGACAGCCCGATCCCCCCGGCGCACCGGGAGGCACGCATGCCGGAAATCGTCCGCCGCCACATGCTCTGCGTTCTCAAACACGGGCCGGGCAATTACCCACCCGAGTACGTCTACAAAAATCCCGTCGAAACCAAACCACCGGCCATCAGTGAGCCGGAGCCCACAAGCACGAAGCAGCCCATGGAATTCATCCCGCGCACAGATTGATCCAAAGCACCGCCAACGGGTCTCTCAGACCGGCGCTCATATTGGCCGCCGTTTGAACCGCCATGCCTCGTGCGTTTGACAACTTTCTTTGAAATTTTTCCCGTCAGAACCAGCCAGCCTTACCAGCACTTTTATCCGACGCGTTCCGCAAACCGCGCGACATCATGATTTTTAGTCGCGCTTGCAACGACCTTCCGCACCAGCACCGCGAAGGTCGTTGCATTTCCGGCCCTATGCGCCGGATTGACAAAGTGCATGGCTGGATGGTCCAGCCAGAAAAAACTCCTCAGAAAGGAAACTTACAATCATGACTACTCAAACAACCAATAAAGCACCTATCTACGAACTTGGCTTTTGCGCCAAGAAAGGCACTGACGGCCGCGGAAGCGAAATCCTCGGCTCCATGGTACGCCTGGCCGCCGTATGGGAGCGCAAGGATGCCACCAAAGGCGGTCTTGTCGATTTCTATACGAAAGCCGCGTCCCCGTTCGGGGCTCTGGGCGAAGGCGTCGTCTTCCTCCTGCCGCCCAATCTCCCCGAGCAAAGGGATGCCAACAAGTCGTACCCCATCTACGAACTAGGTTTCTGCGCCAAGCGGGGCAAAACCCAGTCCGGGCAGGATATCCTCGGTGCCATGGTCCGTGTAGCGACCGTCTGGCCCCGCAAGGATGCCAGCAAAGGCGGTATCGTCGACTACCATCTGGATCCCGCCTCGCCCTTCGCCAATCTCGGCGATGGCGTGGTGTTTCTAATTCCCACCGAAACCAAAGGCAGCACTCCCCAGCCTGCCAATCAAGCAAACGAGCCGCATGATCCGGAGACGGGCGAAGTCCTGAACGGACACCCTGTCGACAACTATGCGGCCCCCGCCCTCGAGCAAATCTAAGCTTAAAAGGCCTGCCCTGCGAAGGGCGGGCCTTTCTCTTTCTCCGCAACGAAAGGAAAGACAATGAACACGCTACGCTACAACTACCTTCGCTCGGTCATCCGCAAACTGGAGATCGAAACCCAAACTGCCGATGCGATCGCCGCGCGCATCCTCAACAACGGCGATATCTCGGCCCTCACATCATTCGATGTCCAACAGCTCGGCCAGGCCGTGCAAACCAGCGCCATGCTTGCCCATGAGGCCGCCATCCAACTCCCCCAGGTCGCGGAGGCGCGCTATGACTAGCCAACCCCACGATCTCGATGCTGGAGAAGTCATCATCGACGGCAAGCTTCACGGCTGGACCGGCCGACCCTGCCCCAACTGCCAAGCAGGCGAAGGCCGTGGATTTAACGGCGAATGGAGCAATTGCACCGCTTACGCCGGAACCGGTGACGAACACGGTCTTCTCGACAACCAGCCTGCCGATATGTCCGTCTACTACAAAACGGCCGACGGATGGCTGAATACCGATCCCTACAAAGGCATCACCATTCTCGATCCCGATGGCTGGGACCGCAAAAAATCTGGATGCATCTTGGGCTGAACCCATCACGCAGGAAGAATTCGATTTTCGCCTCTCGATCTCGACCGCATCCTATCCGAAAGATTTGCAAACGGAGAAGACAAGCACTGCCCACAAGTAGAGAACGCCAATGCATGGTCGCTCACTTTCCTGCATGTCAAACAAAACGCGCTTACTCTGGGCCGATGCGAACGATGCCACTCGTAACGAGAGCAAAGAGGCCAAATAACGCACAAAGCACGGCAGACGTGGAAATCGGACCGGCTTTCGCGAAGGATTGGGCAGCTTCACCGATTTTCTTAAGAGCCTCGCCCGGATCGAGCGACTGCTGCTGGGCGCCCCCGGCGCCCTCAGCCGACCGAGGCTTCAATAGAGCTTGCCCCACGACCTGGAGCACGAAGAGGATAAAGCTCACGACGCAGATGAGAAGTGAAACCCAAAAAAGCGCTTCGATACGCATCTATCTCGCCTCCTAGACGAAAAGTCCTTTCAGGCCGCTCGCTTGTGGGCCCGATTGAGCCAACAGATAATGTATGTCCTGGATATACGTCGTGAACCCGGCGGAGCCAGCCACCACAATACCCACGACGCTGTTTTGGGCCGATGTAGCGGAACCGGAATCCCCGCCGGATGTCACATCCTTGGTCGTAAAATAGGTATCGCCCAACGTGCCATTTATACTCGGCAGATAAATATAGCTGCAGTATCCCATGATGGCGGCAGACGCACCGGCTCTAGCATGTACAGTCACTGACGAGCTTGGCGAGGCCAGCGCGGTGCCCGAGAGCCTCGGAGGAGGGGAAATAAACGCTCCATTCGCATACTCGACAATGCCGATATCCGCTTCTATGGCCGTGCCACCATTGCGGGGATCGTTCGCATACGCTACCGTCCCGACATGCGAGCCCCCTACGTAAACATCTTTCCCATAAGCCTGCGCGACGTGGCCGGCCGTAAGAAATCCTGAACCGCCCGTCCAGGATGCAGCGCATCCAATCTTTCCGATTGCCGGTGACGAAATTCGATCCCCCGGCGACAGTCGCAGACTGGGCGGTGGCATAACCCAGGCGCGAACGCCCTCTAACCAGCTGTTTGCATCGAGACCGAGCGCGTTGTTCGCGATCTGAAGTGCCTGTCCAACCTCACTCAGGCTCGTTTGACCGCGAGGGTGGTCGACCTTCTCACTATTCACAAGCGCAACGGGCACGAGCTGCGGGCTTGAGCTATCATCCGGCGCCATCAACCCTGCGCCGAATATCACCTCCATCGCTGCAGAGCCGCTACTTTGCAATGCCCCCGCCAAAAGCGCAGCACGGGCTGCTATGTCAAGCCGCTCCCGACCTGCGAATTGCGCGAGCGCCATATCTGCTCCCAGAAAACGACAGGGACACTAAGCATGCGGATAAACATATCTGCAGTGTGCCTCTGAATGTCGAACATGGCAATCGTCCGGCTAAAGTCGCAGGGGGCGTCAGGACCTATCCGGTGCCGGTGCCTGTACTGTCGATGCTAAACCCACCGGCGCCCTCTCCTTCAGCGCCGCGTTCAAAATGACGTCGAAGACCTTACCCTTCCCCGAAGCCACGTGCATCGCGGCTGCTCTAAGAGCCGCATAGTCCTGTGCGTCCACCTTCGCACCCGATCGGATTAGAAGGCTCGCCATGTCCTCGTTGGCGTGATCGGCAGCCGTCAACAGTGCCCGGCCATCGCAGGCATTCACATCCGCTCCGGCCTTAATGAGGGCCTGAGCCAATAATAAGAAATTAGTGTCCACCGCGTTCCATAGTGCGAGATCGTTCTCGGCATGAACGTCCACTCCGGCATCCAACAGCTCAATAATCGAAAAGTACTCTCCAGAACGCGCGCCCTTTACCAGTGCCCTTTCTCCAAAATGCGAACTCAATACGATATGCTTCATAATTGCCTTTCCGTTTCTCACTGTATTTAATTATTTAATCTATGCATTACATATTGCAAAACCACAAATAAAATACAATCGTCCTCGTGCAACCACATGCTTTCAATCGCTTTTTGGCGGCCGACATGATTTCCACTCTTTTTCAGTGCGGATGCCGGCGTTGCAGTAGTTTTCGTGCGGGCGCCGTCTGGTTGCCGCCCGAAACACCGTGATCCTTCTTGCAGCCCCCCCCGCATTTCATCGGGTGGGCGCTTTCTTTCCAGATAGGCCGCCGCCCATACGGGCTTTATGGGCGGCCTTGGGCGGCGTGCGTAAGCCACCGCCGCAAAGCGGCAACACACCAAGGGATGCGCTTATGGCCCATGCCGCTGCCGGGCATTGCCTGCATACGTGTGTGTGTTGCCCCGCGTCCTATGCTAGAATAAGTATCGTGCCAACGATTCCATATTCAGCCGCCGATTTGTTTGGCTTCATATCGATATATGAATAAATCGGCGACGGCTTTTAATTCCCATAATCGAAAATTCTTGCATTTTTTCTCCGAGTGAGGCCTAATATAAAGGCCGAACGAGGAGCGAGATGTGTTTTTGCTATGCAAAAACCCTCCCATTCGGACATAAAACGGGGCTTCGCCACCGTTTTATGTTTATCCGAATGGTCGGCATCTCGTGGGGAAACCGTCCCGGTTTCCCTCAACCCATCCAGGGTCGGGCTTGTGCCCGACACCACACCGGGGCAACGGCCGCCCCGGACCCGGCAAGCGGGCAGCTAATCCCCTGACTTAAGCTACCGACCCGCCACCCCCCAGCGCACGGCCCCGCGCACTCGACACCCGCCACGGCCTTACGGCCGGGCAGGGTCATGCGCGTTCCGGCTTTAAGCCGGACCGCCACTTCACAACACAGTCGAAACAGCTATGGAGGAACCCTATTGAGCAAACCCATCACAGGGCGCGGCGGCCGTCCCATCAAACAGAAGGCCGAGAAGCGCTGCATTCAGATCAATATCCGCATCACCATCGCGGAAGACCACTATTACCGCCAGCAAGCGGCCAAGGCGGGACTCACCGTCGCCGAATACCTGAGAAGGGCCGGATTGAATCTCGCGATCTCGGTTCCCCGCCCAATGGCGGACGCGCAACTGATCCGCGAAGTCAACGCCATCGGCGTGAACATCAACCAGATCGCCCGTGCCGCTAACCGAGGCCAGGACCAGCGCGACTTCTGGCAGACTCTCGCCGAAAAAGTTGCCAACACACTCGATGAACTGGTCAAGAGGTCGGCTTGAACCCGCGCATCCTGCATGGGCGCTCGTTCAAAGGCGCCGCCGCATATCTATTGAAAGGATCCAAGCACGAACTCAATGAAAAGCGAGTTGCGTGGACGATGACGCGCAACCTGGCCACCCAAAACCCCGAAACTGCCTGGCGTGTGATGGCCGCCATAGCCATGGACGCTCCGCAGCGGAAAAAGGAGGCCGGAATCCCCTCCACCGGCCGCAAGCAGAAGAACATCGTCAAGCATCTCGTGCTGACGTGGCACCCCGAGGAAAAAGAAACCCTCACGCGCGAAGATATGGAGGCCGCCATCGAAGGCGCACTCAAAGCCTTGGGCGCTGAAAACCAGCAGGCGTTGATCATCTCGCACAACGATACCAAGCACCCCCACGTTCATATCCTGATCAACCGCACCCTCGACAACGGCGCGTTGCTGGACGATTCCAACGAATGGAACAACCTGTCGGCCTGGGCGCTCGAATATCAGCGCCAACGCGGTCAGCACTATTCGCCCCAGCGCGAATTAAACGCCGAGGCCCGCGCCCGCGGCGAGAAAACCAAATACCGCCCGGTCCCCCGTCACATCATTGATGCTGAGAAATTCATCCGGCAATCAGCCAACGACAACCCCGATCGCCGCATCGAACTGCGCCACAAGCACCATGCCCTGGCCAAAGAGCAGGCCAACCGCTCACACAGACTGAAGAAGCGCCACAAAGCCCAGTGGGACGACCTGCAGCATGATTTCCTGCAAAACCGCCATGCCATCCGCGAACAAGCCCGGAAAGGGCAGGCGGCGGCGCGGGTGCAGATCATCGAGACGTTCCGGCCCCAGTGGAGGGCCTTGAAAGAGGCCGAGATCGCCGAACGCAGACAGTTCGAGGCGCGCGAAAAATCCACCTTCGGCCGCCTTTCGAATTTGTTCCGCAATGTCGACATCGCCCACGCGGCTGCAGACGGCCCGCGCCCTTCCATCCTGTCCCAGCTCTGGCGCGGCATCGGAGACGCGACCGAGCGCCAGGCCATGTTCGACAAGCAGCTCGCGCAGCGCCGCCAAGAGTTGGATACGCGCCAGCGCAATGCCATCAGGGCAGCCATGCTCCCTGTCGTCGCCGCCTATAAGATGGAATCCGAAACAGCCGTCATCGAGTATCGCCGCGCGCGCGCAGACCTGACATTCATTCAGCGGGGCGAACTCGCCAAGAACAAGGCCGAATGGCACCAACTCATCGAGCGCCGCAAAGCCGACTTTGAAAAGCTGGCCCTCTCACTCGAGCGCACGCAGGAGTTCAACAAGGCTGCCGACCCACAGTCCTTCCTCGATAAGCTGCGTAACCGCGCCGCCGACTTCCGCCAGGATCGTGATCCGCCCGGGCCATCCAATGACAACGATCGCACAAGGGATGATTGACAATGACCTTAGCCACGATCCGCGCCGTCGCCTTCGATGCCTTCGACACCCTTGTTCAGATCAGGCAGCCTCAACGCCCACTTTCCCTATTGCAAACGTGGATGCGGGCGAATCTCGCTGAGCCCCGCCTCGATGACTACGAATGGCTGATGACACACGACTTCGATCTCGCCGCTCTTTTTCCCGGCCTACCCACGGAGACGATTGATCATATCAACTCCGCCATCGCCCTCGAAGCCGCCAGCATCGCCGCGTTTGACGACGCCCTCCCGACGCTCTCAGTACTGCGCGACCGCGGATACAAAACCGCGCTCTGCTCCAACATCCTCACCCCTTACGCCGCCCCTGCCCTCGCAGTACTTCCCCTTCCATGGGACGCGATCACCTGGAGCTTCAAGGCCCGCGCCGCCAAGCCCAATCCCATGATTTACGTCGATCTCATACGCACACTCGATGTGCAGCCTGACGAAATCCTGTTCGTCGGCGATCACATCGAAAACGATGTGACAGCCCCCCGCCGCGCCGGCATGAGTGCCCTTTACTTGCGACGCGGCTATCAACCTCTCGCCCCGGACAGAGAAATCGCAACACTCGGCACGCTCCTCACTCTGCTCCCGGAAATGTAACTCCCAACCGACCTAACCTTCCGGCAATGGCACTGCGCCACCGGGATACATCGCCTCATACAGCAGCTTGGAGATTTCATAATCCCGCCGCGCATCCGAATGATCAATGGCAAGACGGCCCTGACGATCCCGAATCCACGGATTGGCCGAATGATCGCGTAACGCCTCGCGGATGAATTCCAGACTGCCATTGAACGCAGCCGTATGCAGCGGCGTGAACCCGTCCTCGAGATCATCCTGATCCAATCGCTTGCCGGCCGATAGCGCCTTCATCAATTGAGCAATATCGTTGGTCCGCGCCGCCTCGAACAGGCTCGGATCTCTCTTTTTCGGCCCTTCCCGGGATTGCGCGCGCGGCTTCAACACGGGCGATATCCGATTGCAAACTTGTCCCGCAATTCCAGCAGCGAAACATACTGAGGACCTCTCTCCGAGATCTGCACGAACCCGGCCAGAGGATCAGTCCGCGGCCGATCCAGCCAGTACGTCCCCCGTGACTCAGAAATAACTTCGACAACCATTTGCCTGAACACGTTCGCGCCATCCAGAGGCCAGGCAATAGCTGAATTTACTGGAATTGGCGCATCCTGCTCTTCTGCAGCCGTCGGAAATAAAAAAACACGCGGATTGCAGTGACGCGACAGGTCTGAGGTCAGCATTGACTGCGACACGCCTGCGCAGGACGGATTGGTGAGTATCAGGCTTGCAGACGCCCCCGAGGTCTTCATCGGCGATAAAGCCGCGTAGCTTTCAAGAACGATGAACCCCGAATACAGATAAATCAGTCCCGACGACAGCGTATCGAAGCGCCGCAAACAATCGAGCGCTGTTGATCGCACACTGCCGACCCCGATTGGCTCTGCCACCAGCCCCGGCGGCAACAAACATGCGACCACCTCTACCGGGCTGATATTGCCTTTGAACGCATGACAGAACAGCAACAGCAGGTATTGGCTTTCGAATGATGGGTCATCGCCCTGGGGCCGGCAATAAGCAGCAAAGACCGTTCTATCTAAAATCCTCGCCAGTTCGACTTGCTCAGCCTCGTTGCCCTTAAAGCCCATCTGCGGCCGGTAGAATATCGCCAACGACTCCCGGTGATATTCCCGCTTCGCATCAGAAACAGTGCGCTCGATCTCATCCAGCAAGCCCTCCACTCTGAGCCCGCGGATATAACGGTCTATGTACTGAAATTTCGTGTTCGTCGGCAGATGGCTGTTTTTGGGATTGTACCAGCCCTTGAAATCATCCAGCCGCACCAATTCACTCCGCGGCCGGTTGACTTTCTTATCCTGATCGTTCCACCCCTCCTTCTCAGCCGCCGTCGCATCCTGTTCGGCCATGATCTGATCGCGGATCGCCAGCCAGCCGACGCGCTTTCTGGTCGTCCGGGTTAGCTCATTTTTATAGCGCAGCAGCAGATCCATGTAGTGCCGCTTCAGCCCGTCCGGAAAATAGACCAGCGCCGGATCGACCGGCTTTTTTCCCCCAGCTTCGCCCGCCTTCCCGCTCCGAAGGGTAACAACCTTACCCTTCGCACCAGGGCCATCTGACCTTTCACTCGCGCTCATCGATCAAGCCTTTTCACGAAGGAAATCAGATCCATGGCGCGCATACCCCTCCCTGTTCCGGCACCCGTTTTCGACAAGGCCCAGAACCTTTCGCTGGCCGCCCGGTACCACGAAACGCGCGCGCCGCACCTCCTGGATCAGCTGGTCAAGAACCACCGCGGCCTGGTCGTCAGATTAGCCAAAACCTTCGGCCGTTACGACATCCCGCTGGAGGACATCATCTCCGAAGGCACCCTGGCCCTGGTGCAGGCCATCCATAGCTTCGACCCTGCCAAGGCGGGCGACGCCTCCTTTGCGACCTACGCCACCTATTGGATCCGCACCGCCATCAAAGATTACATCATGCGCAACCACAGCATCGTGGCCGTCACCCCCACGGGCGACACCAAGCGCGCCTTCTTCCGCGTCCGCTTCGAACGCAACAAGCTGGCCGAGGCCAACGCCGGCGTCCTGCCCCACGATTATCAGAAAACTATCGCCAACAAGCTCGGCATCTCCATCGCCACCGTCACGCTTGTCGAAGCGCGCCTTGCCCGCGATGTGTCGACAGACATGCCCCTGCCCAACGCGGAGGACGGGACTCTCGTGGAAACTTTCTCTTCCACCGATCCCGTCCTCGAACCTGCCCCAACGCCCGAGGATCTCGTTTCAGAAATCCAGGAACGTGACTACCTGCGCTCGCTCATCAAGGGTCTCACCGACCGAGAGCGCCAGATCGTCAGCGAACGCGTGCTCGCTGCCAATCCGCCAACCATCGCGCGCCTGGCTGAAAAGCTCGGAATCACGCCGCAGCGTGTTCACCAGCTCGAAACCCGTGCGCTCAAAAAGCTGAAAGCAGCTTCGACCGGATTGATCCCGAACGAAGCAACCACGGCAAAACACACCAATGCCTAAGCACGCACACCTGTGCCAACCGGCGTCCTCGAGGCCAGCATCCCGGCATGAACCCCTGGGCTGCTGCCTCGCTTGCGCCCGGGCATCGTGCGCGGGCCAAGATCGAGCTCGCGCTCCTGGGCAAAGCGATCAACGATCGCAAACACCTGCCCGCGCAGCTCTGTGGGTACCACCATCAGTTCGCAATCAAGTGCTTTGCTCATGTCCAGCACCAGGCCCAATGACAACCCCGTTGTCCCAACCTCGATCCGTGACAGCTGCGCCTGCGCCGACCCCACGTCCCGGCACAGATCCTGCTGAGATTTTTTGCGGATTACCCGCCATCGCGTCAACGAATTGACCAGCTTTGACCGCTCCTTCACGGCTCTTTTTTTCCATGTACTCATTATGATTTCCCCTCAATTATTAGTTGCACATTCTCTAATATTACCAGAAAACACATATCGATTTCAAATAATCATACCTTTGTATTCCACCGCTTAAAGCACAACCATAAATTGACATAAATAAAAGACGCCAATATTTCTTGACGGCACTCGATTCTTACGCGTCAATTCCTCTATGGACCCCTCGCCGTTTCTTGTACCACCCGAGCACCACAAAACGCTCGATTTCTGCTTTTACAAAATGTGCTGGGAAGCATCGCCCGGCCAGATCATGTCCCAATACCCAAGCCTGGCGCGTCAGATCGATTTCAGCGCCATATCCGCCTATCTAACAGCCCAGTGCCCTCCGATCGAATACATCAGCCCCTACTTCCCCCGTCATCGCGCCGAAGATCTCTGCCGCTATAAAATGACCCATGGCTGGGGCGACAGACAGATTGCCAACGCATTCCCGAGAACAGCGGCTCTTACCGACCTTCCCGCGTTGCGCAACAACACCCTCAATCTTCACCGCAGCCATATCCGCTACCTGATCGCCCTGAAATCCACCCTTCCCGATCCGGCCTCACTCGACGAACAAATCGCCGCCACCGGAACAATCGGCAAGATCATTGCGGCCAACGCCTGATTCCGCGCCCGCCAAATCAGCGGCAATCCCCACAATCGGCCCAGAGAAAGAGAGCGGCGAGCCTTGCGCGGCTTTGCCGAGCAATGCAGAAAGAGTTTTTTCTTGCATTATCGCAATAATTTATGCAATGCCAAATCATCGTCAATAATTACGGAGAAGATCCAGAAAGAAAACTACATTATGTCTAAACGCTTATTTATTTCATCTCTGGCCGCCGCCTTCTCGGCCGGCACCGCCTTCGGCCTTTATATAGACCACGTCATTACAAGCGACGAAATCTGCGCTATTCAAAACGCCAAAGATCTCCCGCACCTAAGCAAAAACTCTGCCGACGCTTCAAACACGCCAACCCACCGCGTCAAGGAGCATTTTTATGACTTCCCTCCAATTGCATCCGACTCCTGGCCCGACAAAACCGTCCCGCAAAACAAACCCAGTGACGGCGGATGGATCTATATGGCCCCAGAACCGGGCCCGTGATTTCACGCGCAACCCCCGACCCTGCGGCTTGCCAGCTCCAACAGCATGCTCGGCAAGCCGCTTCTTCCCCACCCCACCTTTCTAGGAAGCGCTATTCCGAAAACCGTACCTGCCCATTGGGGTACATGGCATCGAACAGCAGATTCATAGCCGCTCGATCCCTGCGCACTTCCGCATGATCAATCGCCAGCATGCCCTTGTTGTCCCTGATCCAAGGATCGACATGCTTGATCTTAAGGGCTTCCTCTAGGAACCGCAGGCTCCCGTTCAGCGCTGCCGTATGCAAGGGCGTGAACCCGCTACCCGGCCCTTGCTCATTCAAAGAACGTCCACGGTCCAGCGCCCCCTGCATAAGCCCCACATCGTCCATCCGCGCCGCATCGAACAGCGGATTGCCGATCATCTGCTTGAGCTTACGCTCGATCTCCGCCTTGCTCAATCCCATGGCCGATACCTGAAAGCCAAGCTGCGCTCCAAAGCCTCTATCCGATGATCGCGACGAACCCGCCGCATTGGAGGCGGTGCCAATCCCTCTTTTTTATCACCGCCACCGGCTTCAACACCGAACACGGGCCCGAGCAACGCAAGATCATCACCTGTCTCCAAAGAAATTTCCGCGCCATCGGCGCTGAAGGTCACCGACGACTTGTACGTTCCGCCTTCGGCCAACGACGCAATGCCATCATCCCGTGGCGTCGCCCCGCTCCCCTTTGACAAGATAAGCTTGCCCCAAAGCGCGACCTGTTCCTCGCCAAGCGCCAAGATGTTGTCCGTGACCAGAAACCCGGTATAGAGCGGCACAAAATCCGGCTGTTCTTCCTCCCCTTCACGCCCTTCCTTCCGAAGCAGCACGATATCGACCGGCGTGACATGATTGCCGTAATCCCTGACCAAAAACAGGCAGACCGCGGGCCGCGGCGGTCCTTCTCCAAGCCACTGCGCCTCGACCTCGAAACATCCTCCGGACACAAACTTTTCAGCCAACGCCAGATCGCGCTCCTTGAGCACCAAGCGATCCCCGCCGTAAGAATTCGGCCGATAAAACAAATGCAGCGCGTCCCGGACGTATTCACCCTGCGCCAAATCCAAGGCCCGCTCGATATCGTCAATCGCGCCGCTTTTTCGCAAGAAGCGCACGAACCGTTCGATGTACTGAAACTTCACATCAGACGGCAGATGCGACTTATCCTTGTCATACCAGCCCTTGAAATTTTCCTCTGACACGGCTGTCGATTCCGGGCGCGCCGTTTCGACATTGATCCGGTCGCGCTGACCACCCCTTTCCCTGGCAAGCTTCTCGTCTTCAGGAGCCATCACCATATTGCGGATCGTCTTCCAGCCCACGGGCTTGCCGCCCTGCCGCGCCAGCTCCTGTCGATAGCGATCCAGGATTTGCAGGTAGTGGCGCTTGAATGCATCCGGATAGTAAAGCACGAGGCGTTTTTCAGCCGCACTTGCCCCACGCACCTGCGCCAAGCCCGTCAGCGCGTTCGGCAACGGTTTTGCAGACCCCTTCCCCGCCTTCATCGATCAGCCCCTGATCCCAGCCCCTGGCCGGCTATCCTCCAACAATTGACTGCTCCCGCCAAGAGGAGCCGGCCCACCGCTCCAGCGCTATCGCTCGATCTCGATGCCCGGTTTCGGCGCATTCTCAGCCTCCGCCTGCCGTTCGAGGGCGCGCGCCCGCAGCCGCTCCATCAAGCTGTCAGACACGTTACCCTGATGTCCCTTGAACCGTTCGAGCGCTAGTCGCTGCTGACCGACGGGGCCGATCCGCTTGATCTCCTGCCGCTCCACCGCTGTCAGCACATCGCGCGTCAGCACCATGCGCTGACGCCACAGCCCATCATTGCGCACTGAAAATTCATCGACAATCGCCTGACGTTCCCGGGCATAGATGTCCAGCCTCGTATTCGCCTTCGAAAAAGAGCCCGCAACGCCGCCCAACGCCATCTTCTTCTGCAGATCCGGATCGTACCGGCTCTCGAGCACGGACAGCTTTTCACTCGCCTCCGCTTTCAGCTGCTCAGCGATGTTGTTGATCTTCCAAAGCTGCTCTTCCGCATGCCGGATCTTCGGATGGCCAGGAAGCGCCGCGCGCGCGCCGTCCATCCAGATTTTCAGCTCCAGCAGCATCGCACTGTCATCAAGCTCAACAGCCATGGCGTGTTCCCGCATCGCTTCCTGCCAACACCAAGAGCCTTGTGAGCCACCGCCTTGTTATAAAGACCTTGGCTGCAAAAGAAGCAGAACGCCGGGCTCACCTCGGGGGGAGCACGGCGAGCGCTCTGCGTACGACTTGAACCGAGGCGTGACAGCAGTGCCGCCCTTGAGCGTCCATATGACGGTCGGCCAGCTGATTGAAAAGACTGTGCAGGAGGCAGTGGAGTTGCTGATCGGTGCAGGCGGCTGCGAATTCGTGGGTGATTTTCTTGAGCATGGTATTTCTCTCCGGTTTCGGAGGCTCCGGACATCGAAGCCTTTCGCCCAGCCCCAGAAGGCTTCGCATGGCCGAGACGACGGACACCGGAGAAAGAAATCGCCATCTCAAGAAACACCCGCGTATGATGCGGACGACTGTGACGGGTCAAAAACGACAATGCTGCTCAGGACTTTTCAGGAAGCGCGGACTGACATCGCACCACAGGCACTGCTGGCCGACCGAGGGACAATCGCGCAAACGCACTAGGCTTTGCTCTCCCGAGCGGGCCGGCCGCTGCAAGCGGCCCAACACTCCTCGCCACCAATATATTTCCAACGGGACATCGGCATGCTGCTGAAGATGTTTGAACAGGAGCTCCAGGACATCGCCCAGCCGGCGCGCAACGACCGCGACGACTGCGAAGGGCGGCTGCTCTCAGCATTTGAAAAATCAGGCCTGGCCCACGACGAGGCCGCCCAGCACGCGCGCCACCTCGCCTTGGCCATGGATCTCTGGCCGCATGGCGACAGCAAACCGCTCTATTTGTGGATCGACGATCGGCTGACCTACCGCAGCCCCTCCGACGCCTTGCCCTACGACATCGGCTTTGCAAGCTTCCTCATCGCCCAGCCGGACGGTTCCTACCTGTTCTCAATCTGGGAATTTGCCGAGCGCAACGACCGCATCAACCTGCTTGACCACCACCAGGATCTGCCGGCACCAATTTCGCAACAGACCACCCTCGAAGATATCCTTCAGGCCAAGCCGCCCAGCCATCAGCTCTATCAAGACTTGAGGTTCGTGCCCTTCAACTACAAACCCGACACGATCGCACCGCTCGAAGCCTTCGACGCTCCACCCGATTTTTCCGCGCAAAGCCGCTTTCAGAAAAAATACTTCAGGATCGACCCGGCCCCCGGCAGGTGAAGCCACGCACCGCGAACCTTAGACCGACTTCTGGGTCAGCCGCGCCTCTATCGCCCCCACCGATCGAGAGAGCTGATCTGCAATCTCATAGTCGGATTTCCCTTCCCGCTTCAGCCGCCGCATCATCTGGTCTTCCTTGCGCGACCACCGCCGCCCTTCCCTGACAGGCCGGCCATTGGCAATCGCCGCCAGCTGCTCCATGCGCGTTCCCGCGCCCAGCTCTCCGCGCAGCCGCCGCTTTTCCCCGGCCCGGGCGCTATAGCCATCGAACGCCTGATTGTTGGTCAACGCCGCCCCGCGCCCACTGAGCAGGTCAATCCAGAACACCTCGGCCATCAGGGCGGCCCGTTCACTCTCGCAGTGCTGAAGGATGAAAAACTGCGGTTCCCGCCCAGCCGCAACGATCTCCTGAACACGAAGACCGCAGATGGTTTCGCCGGCTTCCAGGTGCTGCTCAATGCGCAGATCAAGCCGCGATGTGTGCCCGATATAAAATACCTTCCGGCAGCGGGGATCGGCGATGGCGTAGATAACGAAACTCACCCTTCCAGTTTACCGCAACCCGGCTGCTGTAATCCATTCACGCCATACCGATGTATGGCGTCAGACGCGAAAGCGATCGAAATCCCCGCCGGCCTCTACCATCCAATTCGGCCTACGTCCGCGACCAGTCCAGGTCTGAGAGGGATCTTTCGGATTCCGGAACTTGATGGGAGCTGCGCCACGCTTCTGATTCCTGCCCGAACCAAACAGCTCGCCCACGCTGAAGCCCGCCTTCTCAGCCATGTCAGCAAGCTTAGCCCTGACGTCAGCGCGGTCTTGCTTTTCGCGCTCCGAAATCGCCGCCTCGACACGTTCCTGCAGTACCCGCAGTTCCTTGAGGCTCAATCCTGCTAGTTCGCTCGCTTTCATGCGTGCCCGCTCCACTTCAATGCGAATCCAATTGGATTGGCTATTCGATCGGATACGGAAGGTCAATCGCCGCAGATTGTCGGTTCGGCCCTACGGCTGCGCTGCCTCGCGCAGCAGCCCACACCGTGCATTTTATAAGCTGGAAAATTGACCGATTCAGACCTACGTTAAGGCTGCCGACCACGATCCACTCCTGCCAAATCCGTCTCGGGACGCCCGGCAGCGAAGGATCAAAATCGGATCAAAATCAGCCTGAATCCCTGAAGCGGAACCCGATAAGTACTTGAAGGATATTGGTCGGAGCGAGAGGATTTGAACCTCCGACCCCCAGTCCCCCAGTCTGGTGCGCTAACCAGGCTGCGCTACGCTCCGACTTCGGCCCCCCTTATGTCTGCTCAAAGGCTCGCGGTCAACGTCTCGTTCCACGCCATTTACCGTGGAGTAGCGCGTTAAGGCACAAGGGCCGAAAGGGCGCTTGCAAAATCGGGCAGGGGGGCGAGGCTTGGGGTCTCGATGGTCTTGGGAAGAGCCACGGCCGCGTAGAAACCTGACGCAACATCGAGGTCGCGGGCAATGAGCGGGCCCAGAGCTCGCTGTTGCCCGCCGGAGAGCCGCGGTGGCGGTAGCTTTTGGCGGCGGCCCAGGAAAACCGAGAGGTGGGCGCCGACGCCGCTGCCTTCGGCCTTGGCAATCGCCTCGAGGCGAACCCAGGCGGTCAGAAAACGGGCCTCGTGTGCCTCAGGCAAGGCAAGACCGCCGGCGAGCTCGATGCCGGCGCGCTCGATGGCTTGGCGTCTCTCGCCCGTGATGCGGACCGATCTCGAGCGCTCGAGATCGACGCCGATCTCGCCACGCGTTGTTACGCCGATGAGCGCGCGTCCAGGGATGTGCGAAAGACTGAAGCTCACGCCTGTGCCCGCGAGCCATGGTTTGCCGGAGGACGAGAAGGTGTAGGGCACGCCGCGCGCGGCCGGCCCCGCAATCCGCTCCAGGCACAAGCGGAGTGCGATGTGGCTTGCACGTCGCTCCCGGCGCGCGCTGACGTCAGCGGTCGCCGCCAGGCGTTGCTCGTCCACTGAGGAAAGCCGTGGCGTTTCGCACTCGAGCGCCTCGAGGGCCAACGCCGCCGCTGCAAGATCGACGAGCCACAGCTCGGCCTCGCGGGGCTCTGCGATGCGGCGCGTCATGTCCTGTCACTCACATGGTCGTGTCGATGTTGGTCGTGTCGATGTCGCGTCGACCTAATGGCCCCATCGCTCGCATGGGCTTTCCGGCCTAGGTTTAACCCAGGCCGGCTCATGTCCACATGCTAGATCAATATCCGATCAAACGCGATCGCATGTGCGATCGGTTGATCGGATGAAATTGCTCTACCAGTATGTGTCTAGAGCATCTTTATCCGACCAGTAAATCGCTGCCGCGATTCCGTCTGGTCGGATGATGCTCTAGGTGCCCTTTCAGGCACCCACGGCTCGTGCCCGGCGCGGTGCGCGGACCTGTTGCTTGCCGATCGTCTCCAAGAGAATGCTGCGGCATTCCTCGAGCTCCTGGATCGCGGCCTGGACGAGTGCCAGCTGCTCCGCAGGCGACGCGGTCCGGCGTGCGATGCCGCGCCTCGCAAGCGCGGTGCCGACCTCAAGCCGGGCGGCCGAGGACGGTGCCGGCTGAGGCCCTAGCGTCGCGGGCACATTGGCAGGAAGCGAACGCGCGTCGATCCGCCCGCGCTTGGCGGCGGGAGCAGGCGTCGCGGCCGCCTCGAGCGGAGCGCGGCCGTATTGCTTCACGTGATCGATGCCCTGCTCGCGCAAGATTTTCTGCACGCCCTTGATCGTATAGCCTTCGGCGTGGAGCAAATGGCGGATGCCGCGCAGAAGCTCCATATCCTCTGGGCGATAATAGCGCCGGCCACCGCCGCGCTTCATCGGTCTCACCTGCGGGAAGCGCGCTTCCCAGAACCGCAAAACGTGCTTCTGAACGTCCAGCTCATCGGCCACCTCACTGATGGTCCGAAATGCTTCCGCTGCCTTGCTCATCGTTACCCCTCGATGAATTGGCCTTGACTTGCGTTAAGCCACTCGTGCTTGGCCACTCATGCATTGACGCTCGAATAGCGTGCCCTCGCACTCATCCGGCGTATCCGAACGTAAATGATATCGCCAACGCTAAGCGTCGTCTCGATCAAACAGGTGAGTTTGCCACAGGATTTTTTTGCGCTCCGCGCGCGCAATTGGCGGACAGCGTCGCATCGACAAAAAACGCACGGGCATGCGTGCTCCATGCGCGGCCCGCGGCGTCCGACAACGCCTGGCTTGGCCCGATGATCGTCGTCGGCCTACTCTGCGGCCTTGGTGCGGCGCGCGCGCCCGGAGTTGATCCGGTCCTTCATGATATTGCTTGGCCGGAATACAAGCACGCGGCGCGGCGTAATCGGCACTTCCTTGCCGGTCTTCGGGTTGCGACCGACGCGCTCGCCCTTTTTGCGGATGCCGAACGAGCCGAACGAGGAAAGCTTCACCTGCTCGCCGCGCGCAAGACTTTCCGAGATCTCGTTCAGAACAAGCTCGACCAGCTCTTGGGATTCGTTTCTCGGCAGACCAACCTTGCGGACAACCGCCTCCGCTAGGTCTGCACGTGTCAACGTCTTGCCTCCCATGTGATTTTCGCCTCCCCGTTGTCATAAGTATTTTTTCTTATGCTAACTTGGGAGAAAGCAGCGGTCAATGACCCATCTCAACAAGATGCTGAAATCACTGCCATAATTGGATAGCCTCGATCCCGCTATTGCGAACTTCGGTTAACGGGCGATTTGTGCAGTGCAAGAATAGGGGGCTCCCGACCCGTCTTACCAGCGAACGAGCACGGCACCCCACGTGAAGCCGCCGCCCATGGCCTCCATCAGCACGAGGCTGCCTTCCTTGATCTGGTGCTCCTCGAAGGCATGGTTTAGGGCGAGTGGAATAGACGCGGCCGAGGTATTGCCGTGCTTCGAGAGCGTCATGACAATTTTCTTCGGATCGACGCCGAGCTTCTTCGCGATACCATCAAGAATGCGGGCGTTGGCCTGATGGGGCACGTAGAGATCGATCTCGTCCGCCGCGAAGCCCGTGGTCACGAGCATCTCCTCGATGACGCCGGAGATTTTTTGTACGGCATGACGGAAGACCTCGCGCCCGTTCATGCGCAAGTGTCCAACGGTCTTGGTGGTACCAGGACCGCCGTCGACGTAGAGGAGATCCTCGAAGCGGCCATCAGAGCGTATGCGCGTAGAAAGAATGCCGCGATCGTCGTTGGTGCCGTGTTGCGGCTGGGCTTCAAGGACGACGGCACCGGCGCCATCGCCGAAGAGCACGCAGGTGCTACGGTCGCTCCAGTCGATGATGCGAGAGAACGTCTCGGCACCGATGACCAGCGCGCGCCGCGACTGGCCGGTCTTCAGGAAATTATCGGCGACGGTCATGGCGTAGACAAAGCCTGAGCAGACCGCATGCACGTCGAAGGCTGCCCCTTGGGTCACGCCGAGAGCGGTCTGGATGCGAACGGCGGTGGACGGGAACGTGCGGTCGGGCGTAGCGGTCGCACAAATGACGAGGTCGATATCGACGGGATCAATGCCGGCTCGCACAAGGGCCTGGTGGGCGGCCGCCGTGCCGAGCGAGGATGTCGTTTCATCATCGCCCGCGATATGACGCTGAAGAATGCCGCTACGCTCAACGATCCATTCACTCGTCGTGTCGACGATCTTCTCGAGGTCGGCATTGGTCATGATGCGTTTCGGCAGGTGTGCGCCCACACCGCGAATGACCGATCGAATGACTGCCACGGAACCCTCTTTGTTCTATCGAGACTTTGTCTTCTTTATTTTGTCTTCGTTATAGAGACTAGCGCCATAGAGACTAGCGTCGACCAGCCCGCGCAAGCTTTCAAATTATGTCGTCGTCGACGGCGCCTTGCCGAGGCGATGGTGGAAGGCTTCGAGGTCGGCGGAAAGGCGCGCAATGAGACCGCTCTCCGCCATCTCGTAGCCGAGATCGACAGCGCTCGCAAAGCCCAGTGCGTCGGTGCCGCCATGGCTTTTTACAGCGATGCCGTTGAGGCCGAGGAATGTCCCGCCGTTGACGCGCCGCGGATCCATCTTCTCTTTGAGCACGCGAAAGCCGCCGCTAGCAAGGAAAGCGCCGATCTTGGAGAGCCACGTGCGCATCATGGCGTCTTTAAGGTATTGGCCGATCTGCTTGGCGGTGCCCTCCGCGGTCTTCAAGGCAATGTTGCCGGCGAAGCCCTCGACGACGACGACGTCGACCTTACCCTGGCCGATCTCGTTGCCTTCGATGAAGCCGCGGTAATCGAGCGGCAGATCGAGCTCTTTCAGGAGCGAATGCGCCTCCTTGACCTCTTCGGCGCCCTTGATCTCCTCCACCCCGACATTCAATAGCCCGACGGTCGGCCGCTCCACGTGATAGAGCGCGCGCGCCATGGCGGCGCCCATGAGCCCGAAGTCTGCGAGCTGGCGGGCGGTCGCACCGATATTTGCGCCGACATCGAGCACGATGCATTCGGCCGTCACCGTCGGCCAGAGTGCAGCGATCGCGGGACGCTCGATGCCCGGCATCGGACGCAGTATGAGCTTGGCCATGGCCATCAGCGCACCGGTGTTGCCGGCGGAGACGGCAGCGTGAGCCTCGCCGCTTTTTACGGCTTCGAGAGCGAGCCACATGCTCGACCCTTTGCCGCGCCGCAACGCTTGGCTCGGCTTCTCGTCCATGGCGACGACCTGCGCCGTATGCACGAGGCGCGACTTCGCAGCCAGCCCAGGATGGGCGGCCATCAGTGGCTCGACGACGGCGCTATCGCCGTAGAAAATAAAACTCAGCTCGGGATGGCGCTCGAGCGAGAGGGCGGCGCCAGGTATGACGACGCTTGGCCCATGATCGCCCCCCATGGCGTCGAGCGCTAGTGTTCGCGGCTGGGCCATGTCGCGTGCTTTTTGACCACGTGAATTCAAAAGCTCAAGATCACTTCGATGATACTCTGAGGCACGCCTCGACCAATACGCTTGTACGGGACAGACGTTCTCTTCGCGCTTGATATCCCCGGCTCCTTACGGACCGGGTCACACGGCAACTCTCCCCCGAGACTACGCCGCACCCGCAAAAGACTTCCCACCATAGTCTCGTTGACGGTGCCGGGAAAATACCCGTTTGCATCCCGCCCGCAACCGGAAATCGGTGCGCGCGGCGTCGCAGGCGATGATTGATCAAGAAAGTACTGGCCCTTACATTGTCGCTCTCAGGTCTTGGGCTTGAGTTTTGCCAAGGCCGCAAACGGGCTAACTACGGTCGGATCGGCCGCGATTTTGGGGTCAACCCAGTCAAACTCGGCGCCTTTTTTGCGCGGGTAGGGCTCGAGAGCCGCCGAGACAAGCTGAAAGATAATCACGCCGGCCTCGATGCGTCCGTCCTCGATGACCTCGAAATCCGGGGCGCTGAGGATCTCCAAGTCCCCGTCGGCGGCGCCTCTATGGTCCTCCGGCTCGGCCTCGGGGGCCGGCACCAACTCGATCTCGAAGCGCTCCGACAACTTTTCTGGAACGGGCTCAAGCGTGACGACGCAAGCTTGCGTGACGCGCGCTTCGAGCTCACCGGAGAAACGGAAGCGTCCGCCGGAGAGCGGTTTGATCTCGTAGCTGACCGCGAGGCTGTCGCACGAGAGAATATCGAGCGTGCGCGCGAGCTCCGTAAGCTCGTCCTGGGTCGCATGCCGCATTTCCTGGACGCCGCGTTCCGTGACCGCCGAGGTCTGATGGGTCCATTCGAGTGGCGTGGTCATGAACCGCTCCATTGATGAGAGGAGGACTGGTATCAGGTGGCATCCAGAAATGTAACACGGCCATTGAGCACATCGCTGTCAGGCTGGGCCGCGAGATGCTCTCGTGAGCGAATCACATATTGCGCGAGACGGCGCGCTGCGTCACCTGCGGGCTCGAGGCCTGGGATCGTCAAGGCGAGCTCGGCGGCAAGTGCGTCGCCGGCAGGGGCCGCCTCGAGGCACCTCTGGTAGGCTATGCAGCGCTCGCCCATCGCCTGGGCTACGCGCTTGATCTTCTTCGGCACAGTGAGGTCGCCAACGCCCATTTCGCGAAGGCAATCGTCGATATCTGTTATGAACGTCTCGGTTAACAGCCGGGCAAGCGTGGAGGCATCGGTCTCGGCGCGTTTCAAGCGATCCAGCATCAAATAAAGATGCAAAATGATCACGGACGTGCGCCCTTCGGCTGTGTCGGCAGCGCCGAAAGCGGAGAAAAGCGGCGGCCGGCGCGCCTGGGTCACGGTGGCGCCATAAAGGTCGATTGCTGTGCGTCGGTCTTGAGCTTGGCTTCGGAACCAGGAAAGCACGCTATTTTCCACTTGGTTTAGGGCTGGGGTTCAGACGGGGGATGATCGGCACTTCGCGTTGCGTTCAGTCCGTCTTTTGGCTAATGGCGAAGGGAAGCAAGAAGACGATCATGAGTCGCCAATCGGATCCTTTCATTATGCGCCGACCGGACACATCGCGCCAGATCGATGCCCCGCAGCAGGGGAGACGCCCTGAACGCAGGTTGCGCCTCGTGCTTACCGGGCTCAGTTGTGCGGCAATCCTGATTGGTGGTTGCGCCACCCAGCAAATTACGAAGCGTGGCGCACAGGTTCGCGATACGGACGTTGCCCAGATCCAGCCCGGCATGGGGCAGGAGCAGGTGAAGCTCGCGCTTGGCACACCGAGCACGACCAGCACCACCGGAGACGGCTCGGCCTATTACTACATCTCGAGCACGGAAACGCAGACGTCCTTCTTCAAGCCGAACGAGGTGGACCGGAAAGTGCTTGCCATCTACTTCACGCCGACCGCGCTGGTGGAGCGCGTCGCCAATTACGGGCTCAAGGACGGCAAGGTGTTCGATTTCTCGTCGCGCACGACGCCAGTGCCCGGCAGCAAGGAAGACGGCATCCTGAAGAGCCTGTTCCGTAACCTCGGCCAGAAGCAGATCTTCGGTGACAATTAGAGCCGAGCTTGAGGCCCGCTACCGCGCGAACCACTTCATTGCATAACGAAAGAAAGGCCCTGGAGGGTTGCTCCAGGGCCTTCTTGTTTTTCCGCTTACTTTCTTTCCTTACCCGCGAGCGAGCACAGCCAGCAGAAGCAATGCGACGATGTTCGTGATTTTGATCGCCGGGTTCACGGCGGGGCCGGCGGTGTCCTTGTAGGGGTCGCCTACCGTGTCGCCGGTGACGGAAGCCTTATGAGCTTCCGAGCCCTTCATGTGCTTGACGCCGTCCTTGTCGACGAAACCGTCCTCGAACGCCTTCTTGGCGTTGTCCCAAGCGCCGCCGCCAGAGGTCATCGAGATGGCGACGAAGAGACCGGTGACGATGACGCCGAGCAGCATGGCGCCGACGGCCGAGAACGCCGCGCCCTTGCCGCCAATCGCTTCGATGGCGAAGAAAAGCACGATCGGCGAGAGCACCGGAAGCAACGACGGGATCACCATCTCGCGAATTGCCGCACGCGTCAGGATGTCGACGGCGCGAGCGTAATCGGGGCGCTCCTTGCCCTTCATGATGCCCGGCTTCTCCTTGAACTGGCGGCGGACCTCCTCGACGATGGCGCCAGCCGCGCGGCCAACGGCCGTCATGGCGATGCCGCCGAAGAGATAGGGGATGAGGCCGCCCAGCAGCAGTCCGACGACAACGTAGGGGTTATCGAGGCCGAAGTTGGTCTCAACGCCCTTGAAGAACTGGTACGACGTCGAGCCCGGTGCGTTGGCTTCCTTGATGAAGAACTGCAGGTCGTAGTTATAGGCCGCAAACAGTACCAGCGCGCCAAGACCTGCCGAGCCGATGGCGTAGCCCTTGGTGACCGCCTTCGTCGTGTTGCCGACGGCATCGAGCGCGTCGGTCGAGCGGCGAACCTCCTTGGGCAGGCCCGCCATCTCAGCAATGCCGCCGGCATTGTCGGTGACAGGACCGAAGGCATCGAGCGCGACGACGACGCCGGCCAGGCCGAGCATGGTAGTGGTTGCGATCGCCGTGCCGAAGAGGCCTGCAAGATTGAAGGTCACCAGGATGCCGGCGACGATGACGAGCGTCGGCAGAGCCGTTGCCTCAAGCGAGACCGCGAGACCCTGGATGACGTTCGTGCCGTGGCCGGTGACGGAAGCCTGGCTGATAGAGCGGACGGGGCCGTAGCCGATGCCCGTGTAATACTCGGTGATCCAGACAATGAGGCCCGTGACGGCAAGGCCGACAAGACCGCAGAGCATGAGGCTCTGGCCGGTGATGACGACGCCCGCCGCAGTGCCGAC
Organism: Hyphomicrobium sp.; assembly: GCA_041659825.1. Classification (GTDB taxonomy): domain Bacteria; phylum Pseudomonadota; class Alphaproteobacteria; order Rhizobiales; family Hyphomicrobiaceae; genus Hyphomicrobium_C. Next base: position 10,049 of record JBAZXL010000009.1, on the reverse strand, counting down.
CTCGCCGTAGCCGCCGAGTACGTACATGGTCGCGCCCCAGAGGCCGAAGACCGACAGCACGGCCGAGGCGATGAACCCCTTGTAGAGTGCGCCCATGATGGAGTTATTGGCGCCGAGCTTGACGAAGAACGTGCCGATGATCGAGGTGACGATGCAAGCCGCGCAAATGGCGAGCGGATAGACCATGAGTGCTGCAAGGTTCGGCTGTCCGGCGAAGAAGATCGCGGCCAGAACCATGGTGGCGACAACGGTCACCGCATAGGTCTCGAACAGATCAGCAGCCATGCCGGCGCAATCGCCGACGTTGTCGCCGACGTTATCGGCAATGGTTGCGGGGTTGCGCGGATCGTCCTCCGGAATGCCCGCTTCGACCTTGCCGACGAGATCGCCGCCGACGTCTGCACCCTTGGTGAATATGCCGCCGCCGAGACGCGCGAAGATGGAAATCAGCGAGGCGCCGAAGCCGAGCGCGACGAGCGCGTCGATGACCGTCCGCTCGCCCGGAGCGTACCCCATGACTTGCGTCAGGACATAGTAATAGATGGAGACGCCGAGCAGGGCCAAGCCTGCGACCAGCATGCCGGTGACTGCACCCGCCTTGAAGGCGATGTCGAGGCCGCGGCCAAGCGATATGGTTGCGGCCTGAGCGGTGCGGACGTTAGCGCGAACGGACACGTTCATGCCGATGTAGCCCGTGAGACCGGAGAGAACCGCGCCGATCAGGAAGCCCAGCGCAACCAAGCCTCCCAAGAGAAACCAGGCGAGGACGAAAATCGCGGCACCGACGATGGCAACCGTTTGATACTGCCGGTTCAGGTAGGCTTGCGCGCCTTCGCGGATCGCGCCTGCGATCTCCTGCATGCGCGCATTGCCGGCGTCGGCCTTCATAACCGTCTGGATGGTGAAGGCAGCGTAGACGAGGGATAACGCCCCGCAGGCGATGATCCCCCATAGAATCTCAGTCATTTCCTTAGTCCCCTTATTGGCCGGTAGCGCGGCCGCGGTTGTTATTGTTGCCGCAGGCCCAAAAGCCCGCGCCGGCGCCGTGCTTGCCTCCCTCGTGAAGAAGGCGCGCGCGGGACCATGCCAAAACTACCCCCGCGTTGCAATACAAGCACACCGGCTTTGCTATGGACTAAGGTCGCTGCCCAAGCCGCAGAACGTAACGCGGCCCTGATCTCTGAGAGCTGCACAAAGAAAAGGCGAGCACGAGGCCCGCCTTTTGCAGCCAATCTTTCGTCTACCAAGCTCCGCTACTTGCAGGGCCGAGCGTTGAGAGAGCACTCGTAGCCACTTGCAGACTTCGAGCAGCTGACCGACTTGCTGGCCGCCCGTCCGAAGCGGGCCCAGTCGGTGCCGTACTCGAAAGCGGTGAAGCTTTGCCAGGAAGAAATGGCATCCCTCTGCGCCGCGTTCTTGGTCGCGCCCGTCCCGCTTCCGTAGTGGAAATGGTCAAGAAAGCAGCTGCGGCCGCCCTCAGTCCGAAGGTCGTGAATGTAAGCAAGGCCGTTGTCGTCGGCCGAAGCGGGAGCAGCAAATGCTCCGATGGCGGCGAGCAAGGCGATGAAGACGAAACCGTTTTTAGCCAGCATTTCAGGCCCCATTGGTGTCATAGCGAGAGCGCACTTCGATCGTCGTGAAATCGAATCTGCGCGTCAGGCTTCTGTTTTGTCGACAAATTCTTCGACGATCCGGCATCCCCTTAAGCCGGAATACGCTCTAGCCCGACTCACTATAAGGGCCAGGGTCGGCAATTTGGCAGATTTGGGGCGGCCACTCGATAGGGTTAATGCGGCCCATTGGCGAATACATTTGCAGCGAGGCAAACGAGTCACATGTCCTGTTGCACGTCATGACATGCCTCGCCGGCGAGCGCGATTATTTCGCGGCGATGATGCCGATCTCAACCAGCATACGCGGATCGACGAGCTTGGCCTCGACGCAGGCGCGCACAGGTGTCTCCTTGCCCGGCACCCAGGCCTTCCAGGCTTCGTTCATGGCCTCGCGCAGGCGGATATCGGCGAGCCAGATCGTTGCAGAGACGACGTTCTGCTTTCTTGTGCCGCAGAGCGCGAGCAGCCGGTCGATCTCGGCCAGGACTTCCTCGGTCTGACCCTTGACGTCGCGCGAGAAATCCGACGGCACGATCCCGGCCGTGAAGACGAAGCCATTGGCCTCGACGACCTTGGAGTAGATTTCAGAACTCTCGTGGCGCGTGATGGTCATCGATGCGGGCTCCGGTCTTCGTTGAAAGGCGCACGCCTTAGCAAAGCAAGGCCTGGAAAGCTAGGCCGTGTCCTCAATTTCGATGGTGAATTGATGAGCCATCCAAATTGAGGACACGGCCTAGCCTTACAGCAGCGGCTCCTCGACAAAGAGCTTGCCGTCGATCTTAAGCGACTTGATCGCGACCTCGCCGCTCGCCCCTACAGCCAGGACAGCCGAGATCTTCTTGTCGCGGACATCCTGCTCGAGCTTGCGGCCGGTTCCTTCCGGGATGAAGTAGCTCTCAATGCCGTAGCGGATGCTAGCCCTGGCAGGTGATGTCTCGTTCTTTGGATAGACCTGGCTGACGATACCTTTGATCACGATATTTTCCGGCGCCGTGCTCGCGGGGTAGTCGCGTGACGCGGCCGCAACGGCCCACTTCTCAGGGGCGTCCTGCTTCAAGGTCACGAAGATCCTGTCGCCGACGTTCGTGGCCTCAGAAACATCGACGTCGCCCGAGCGTGTGAACGCATAGCCAAGGGTTACGTAATCGCCGCGGAACAAATCTCGCGGATCAATCGGAATGACCTCGGCTACGATCTCGCGGCCGCGGCTCAGCAGCATGACGCGATCGTAGACGATGTAGCAGAGGACAAGCGTCTGAATGCCGGCGACGAGAGCGATGGCCGGCCAGGAACGGGCGAAGCTCTTGGTCATTTTATGCAGCCTCCCGCGCGGCGCCTTTGGAATGGATGCGATAGGCGATGGCCGCAAGGGCCGAGACGAGGAGACCGGCAATCAGGAAGAACAGAGAGGTATCGAGCAGCGTTCCTATCGTTTTGACGTAGATCGAGAGCACCTCGAACGAGAAGCCGAGATAGCCGAGCCAGACCGCGATGCCGTTGCCTGTGTGCATACCCCGATAGATCACCGCGAGCGAGGCCATGAGCGCCAGAACCGCAAGCAGGACGAAGACGTCGAGGCTTGGGTCGTTGACGAACTGCAGCGCCAGTAGACCCGCAGAGGCGATGACAATGCCGTAGTTTAGAACTCCGGGCCATAGTCCCGGCAGATCCGGCCGCAGTTGGCTGCCGGCAAGGGACGCACCGACCACGAGAAGGCCCACGGCGACAACGAGGCCATGGGCATGCCCGTGGTTCAGGAGATAGCCGAGGCTTACAACAAAGCCGGTCAGCGCCAGGCCGGAAAGGTGCAGGCCGGGACGCCACCGGCGCCAGTAGAAGGCGGCCGAGACAATAGCCCAGGGTCCGAGGAATGGCCAGAATACCTGGCCGCGGATGGCGGCTTCCATGATGCCCCAGATGACAACCAGCACCATTGTGAGTGCGAGCGCCGGATTGGATCTCAGCACACATCCCGCCAGGAGGCCACCCGCGGCCCACAGTAACACGGCATCGGGAGGATTGCCGTCCATGTGATACATTTGCGAGACGAGCATGATACTCGCGCCAAAAATGGCGACACCGAGCAGGATAGCCGCGTGTGCGAAGCCGGCCATGCCGCGGCTCGCGAGTGCTCCTGCGAGCCCATAGGAGGCCCAAAGCGAGCCGATCAAAATACCGAGCCTCAAGAGGCGTGGCATATCCTGCCAGTTGGCGCCAACAAAGCTCATGACAGCGAAGCCGATCAATACGGCGCTGAGGATCGCGAGCGCGTTGGCGAGCCCTAGTGTGCGCGCGCCTGCGGTGAGGTCGCTACGGATGGCGGCCTCGCCTGCCGGGGTCACCCATCCAGCCTCGCGCCAGCGAACCAGATCTTGCTCAACGCGCTTCTTATAGTCCCACATGAAGGCTTCCTCGATCAGCGGGCGATCGGCAGACAGACGGGTGCAAGATTATGTCGCGCGCATGACACGAGTGACGCCAAAGGTCGGGTAAGCTTAACGCTCAGCTTTTGCTGCAACGCACCCGGAAACTCTTGTCGGCGGAGTTAATTGTGGCTCGACGCAGAGCGCAACGCGGGCCAGTATGCGCCGAAAATGCACTCCCGTAGTCTGGCCAAGGACGATAGATCCATGGAACTCGACGCAACGCTCCTCGCACGCATTCAGTTCGCGTTCACGGTCTCGTTCCACATCATCTTCCCAAGCTTCACGATCGGGCTTGCCGCCTTTATCGCCACACTGTTGGTGCGGTGGCGCATAACAGGCGAAGAGCGCCTCAACAGGCTGGCGCGCTTCTGGACCAAGATCTTCGCCGTCTCGTTCGCGATGGGCGTCGTGTCGGGGATTGTGCTCTCCTATGAGTTCGGCACGAACTGGAGCCGCTTCTCGGTGGTGGTTGGCAATGTGCTCGGGCCATTGCTCGGCTATGAGGTGCTGACGGCTTTCTTCCTCGAGGCGTCGTTCCTCGGCATCATGCTGTTCGGCTGGAACCGCGTCTCGCCAAATCTGCATGTGCTTGCGGCGGTGCTGGTTGCGATCGGAACCTCGTTCTCCGCATTCTGGATCCTGGCTGCGAACAGTTGGATGCATACGCCGGCGGGGCACGAGGTGCGTGACGGGATCGCATACCCCCTGTCCTGGCTCGGCATCATCTTCAATCCGAGCTTCCCGTATCGCTTCTCGCACATGTTCACGGCGGCGTTCCTGACCACATCGATCGTCGTCGCGTCCGTCGGCGCGAGATACCTGCTCAGCGGGCGATATATCGAGGAAGCCAAGACCATGCTGCGGATGGGCGTCGGCATGGTAGCCGTGCTGGCACCGCTGCAGCTCGTGATCGGCGACATGCATGGCCTCAATACCGCCGAGCATCAGCCGGCGAAGATCGCCGCCATGGAAGCCCACTGGGATGGCTCGAAGCCGGCGCCGCTCGTGCTGTTCGCGTGGCCCTCGGACAAGACCGAGGAAAACCATTTCGAGATCGCCATCCCGAACGTCGCGAGCTTGATCATCACACACGAATGGAGCGGCCTCTTCAAAGGCCTCAAAGACTTCAAGCCAGAGGACAGGCCGCCGGTGGCGCCTGTGTTCTTCGCGTTCCGCATCATGGTCGGCCTTGGGCTATTGATGATTGCGGGTGGCCTCGCCGGGGCGTTGCTGTGGGCGCGCGGCCGCCTCTTCGACACGCGATGGTATCTGACCGCGCTCAGCTACGCATGGCCGGTCGGTTTCATCGCCATCCTGGCCGGCTGGTGGGTGACCGAGACCGGACGGCAGCCTTGGATCGCGGCTGGCGTATTGCGAACTGCGGATGCGGCCTCGCCCGTCTCTGCGGGCGCGGTGCTCACGACGCTGATCCTGTTCGTGCTCGTCTACTCGGTCGTGTTCTCGATGGGGGCCTATTACATCAATCGGCTGATCGAGAAAGGACCGACAGGCGCCGGCGAAAAGCCGCCGTCTGGCACTCCGGCACGGCCGCTTTCGGCGGCAGAGGAAGCAACACGCGAAGCTATCGAAGGGGCGAGGTAAGCCATGGACGACATAGCCTATTGGCTGCCCCTCGTCTGGGTCGCGGTGCTCGGGGCCGCGGTTACACTCTATGTTCTGCTCGACGGGTTCGACCTCGGCATCGGTATTCTGTTTCCTATAAGCCCCGAGGAAGATCATCGCGACATGATGATGAACTCGGTGGCGCCGTTCTGGGACGGCAATGAAACCTGGCTCGTGCTTGGCGGTGGCGGTCTCTTCGTCGCGTTCCCGTTGGCCTACGGCATCATCATGCCGGCGCTCTATCTACCCGTGCTGATCATGCTGCTGGCCCTCGTGTTTCGCGGCGTGGCGTTCGAGTACCGCTGGGTGGCCAAGCCCAGCCATCAGGTGTGGGATTTGGCATTTGCGGGTGGCTCAATCGTCGCGACCTTCATGCAGGGTGTCATTCTTGGCGGCATCTTGCGCGGCATCGAGGTGCGTGACGGAGCCTTTGCCGGAGGTACGTTCGATTGGCTGTCGCTCTTCTCGATCTTTACGGGATTGTCGTTGCTCGCCGGCTATGGGCTGCTCGGCGCGACGTGGCTGATGATGAAGACTGAGGGCGTTGTCGCCGAGCGGGCTCGGTCGCAGGCGCGTCCGCTCCTCTTGCTGGTGCTGGCCGCTCTTCTCATCGTGAGCCTCTGGACGCCGCTGACGATCCCGCGGATCTGGGAGCGCTGGTTCACGCTGCCGAATTTCTTCTACCTGCTGCCAATCCCCTTGCTTAGCGGCCTTGCCGCGTGGATCTGCTGGACGAGCATCGGCTCCGGCGACAGCTCGCGGCCGTTCTTCTCGGCAATTGCGATCTTCCTCTTCGGCTTCGTCGGACTTGCGATTTCGAACCTGCCATTTCTGGTGCCGCCTTCGGTCACGATCTGGCAGGCGGCGGCGCATCCGTCCTCACAGCTTTTCATGCTCATCGGCGTGCTTCTCCTGCTGCCTGTGATCCTCGCGTATACCGTGTTCGTCTATTGGACCTTCCGGGGTAAGCTCAGGGCCGGGGAGGGCTATCACTGAGACACGGCGATCGGACGACCAGCGGGCACGACGGGCTTTGACGAGCAGGGCCTGGCGTGAGATAGCCGGCTCATGACACAGCAATCGAAGATTATCCACGTTATCGGTGGCGGCCTCGCAGGATCAGAAGCCGCTTGGCAGATCGCGAGCGCGGGCGTCGCCGTCGTCCTGCACGAGATGCGGCCCGAGCGGATGACGGACGCACACAGGACGCACGCGCTTGCCGAGCTCGTCTGCTCAAACTCGTTCCGCTCAGACGACTGGGAGAACAACGCGGTCGGCTTGCTGCACGAGGAGATGCGCCGCTCCGGCTCGCTCATCATGGCCGCAGGCGATGCGCACAAGCTGCCAGCGGGCGGGGCGCTCGCCGTGGACCGGGAGGCGTTCTCTCTCGAGGTGACACAGAGGCTCGAGGAACATCCGCTCGTCGAAATCGTGCGCGGCGAGATTGCGGGCCTGCCTCCGGCAAAATGGGAAAGCGTCATCATTGCAACCGGGCCGCTAACCTCACCCGCGCTGAGCCGGGCCGTGCAGGCACTCACCGGCGAGACGGAGCTGGCCTTCTTCGATGCCATCGCGCCTGTCGTCCATATAGACAGCGTCGACCAGACCATCGCATGGCGGCAGTCGCGGTACGGGAAGACGGGGCCGGCGGGCTCCGGGGCCGACTATCTCAATTGCCCGATGAACCGCGACGAGTACGAGGCGTTCGTCGACGCCTTGCTTGCCGGCGAGAAAACCAGCTTCAAGGAATGGGAGACGTCGACGCCCTATTTCGACGGCTGCCTGCCGGTCGAGGTGATGGCGGAGCGTGGACGGGAGACGCTGCGGTTCGGGCCGATGAAGCCTGTCGGCCTCGACGACCCGCGCACCGGACGGCGCCCCTATGCCGTCGTGCAGCTCAGGCAGGACAACGCGCTCGGCACCCTCTGGAACATGGTCGGCTTCCAGACCAAGCTCAAGCATGCCGAGCAGGTGCGCGTGTTCCGCATGATCCCGGGACTTAGGGAAGCGGAGTTTGCCCGTCTCGGCGGGCTGCATCGCAATACATTTCTCAACTCACCGAAGCTGCTCGACGGGACGCTCCGGCTGAAAGCCGATCCGCGGCTCCGCTTTGCAGGGCAGATCACGGGCGTCGAAGGCTATGTCGAGAGCGCGGCGATCGGGCTTCTTGCGGGCAAGCTTGCGGCGGCGGAGGCCCGCGGTGTATCGATCGGCGCGCCACCAGAGACGACGGCGCTCGGAGCACTTCTCGCCCACATCACCGGCGGGCACCTCTTGGCGGACAACGACGCGAACTCGCATTCAGCGCGCGGGTCCTTCCAGCCGATGAACATCAACTATGGGCTGTTGCCGCCACTCGAGGCACCGTCGGTCGATGCTTCCGGCAAGAGGCTCAAGGGCAAGGATCGGGGGTTCGAAAAGAAGCGGGCTATGTCGCGACGAGCTCTTGATGACCTGGCAACGTGGTGTCGAATCACTGCGCATGTACCTAAGTAGCTAATATCATGAGCATCGCTGCTATTACCGGACACAATTTTTACTTTTCGGTTGCGGTCGATATTCATAGCGTCCGCTGGTTGAAGGATCGCGGATACTTGGCTTTCCTCTGATCAGGAGCAGTGAATCGTATGCTTTCATAAACACTTTCTTGACCCCGCATAACTACCGTAGACACCGTAGGAGGCTGACGATTCGGCCTTGCCGTCATTTATTGTGACGAACATGCGGAGCGATTGATGTTCTCGTCTAAATCTTCAGAAGCGGCAGCGAAGCTCGCGGCACTCGACAAGTCGCAAGCTGTCATCGAGTTCAGCATGGATGGCATCGTCGTTGCCGCAAACGTTAATTTTCTAAAGGCAGTCGGCTATAATTTGAGCGAAGTCCTGGGCCAGCATCACAAGCTTTTCGTTACCCAGGAAGAGCGCAACAGCCCTGCCTACCAGCAATTTTGGGCTGCGCTGAGCCGGGGTGAATTTCAGGCTGCCGAGTACAAGCGCATTGGCAAGGGCGGCAAAGAAATCTGGCTGCAGGCAACCTACAATCCCATCATCGGCTCCAATGGCAAGCCGTTCAAGGTCGTCAAGTTCTGCACGGACATCACCGAGCGCAAGCTGCAGAATGCCGACTACGAGGGCCAGCTGGCGGCTATCAACAAAAGCCAGGCCGTTATCCAATTCAATCTCGACGGCACGGTCATCAGCGCCAACGCGAATTTCCTCAATGCGACCGGCTATACGGCCGAAGAGGTCAGGGGCCGGCACCACCGCATGTTCGTCGACGAGCGCGAAAGCAACAGCGCCGCCTACCAGCAGTTCTGGGCCGCACTCGGTCGGGGCGAATTTCAGGCTGCCGAGTACAAGCGCATCGGCAAGGGTGGCAAGGTCGTTTGGCTGCAGGCCACCTATAATCCGATCTTCGACCCTTCCGGCAAGCCCTACAAGGTCGTCAAGTTCTGCACGGATATCACCAAGGCCGTGCAGGATCGCATGCGCAAGGCCGAGATCCAAAAGCAGATCGACGGCGACCTCGCGGACATCACGACGGAGATCGCAAAGGCAAACGACGAGGTCGCAAGTGCTGCCAGCTCGTCGACCCAGACATCTGCCAACGTTCAGGCCGTAGCTTCGGCCGCGGAAGAGCTTGTTGCCTCAGTGCAGGAAATCAGCCGGCGCGTGAACGAGGCCTCGCAAATCTCCAACCGGGCCGTGGAGCAGGGCTCCCGCGCCAACGAGGTCATGACAGGCCTCTCGACCGCAGCCGACCGCATCGGTCAGGTCGTCGACCTCATCAACACGATCGCGTCACAGACCAACCTCTTGGCGCTCAACGCCACGATCGAAGCGGCGCGAGCCGGTGACGCTGGCAAGGGCTTCGCCGTCGTCGCTCAGGAAGTAAAGCAGCTCGCAAGCCAGACGTCGAAAGCGACCGCTGAGATTGCGGCGCAGATTGCAACGGTCCAGGGCGGAACGCACGACGCCGTTACCGCCATCCGGGATATCGCCGCGATCATTGGGTCGATCAACGATATCTCACAGGGTATCGCCGCGGCCGTCGAGGAGCAGGGTGCGGTCACGCAGGACATTTCATCCAACATGCAGACGGCCGCGCATGGCGTGCAGGTCATTTCCGAGAACATGACCAAAATCGCCCGGTCCACGCAGGCGGCCAACGCATCGACACGTAAGGTGAAGGAAGCCTCCGTAGCACTCGTCGCCTAAGATCGAGCGCTGAATTTCGACAGCAAAGGATCCGGCGCACATGCGCCGGGTCCTTTATTTTTGGCTTTGTTCGCGCTTCATGTTGATCGCGGAACTGGCTCGGCGGCGATTGTGATGCAGAAGACTGCGTTTAGGCGCTCTCCTTGGCAGTCGATCATGCGCCGCCAGCC
>JBAZXL010000008.1:0-123914 GCA_041659825.1 Hyphomicrobium sp. | reverse complement strand
CTAGAGTCTTTCCGACTTTAATTGAATCGCGAGGGATTCCCAACGAGAGCGAACAGTGATTCATGCTTGGTGCTGGGCGGAGGCCAGCAAGGCATGGCACGAGCTTATTCTCTCGACCTGCGTGAGCGGGTGGTGGCGTTGGTTGAAGGCGGTCAGACGACGCGGGCGGTTGCCGCCGCGTTCGATGTCAGCGTGGCGAGCGTCGTGAAGTGGACACAGCGGGCGCGGAGCACGGGAAGTGCCGCTGCCAAGGCCATGGGCGGCAAGCGCCCATTTCTGCTTGAGGCCGAGCGGGAATGGCTACTGGCTCGCCTTGATGAGAAGCCCGACCTGACGCTCCACTCGCTGCTCGATGAACTTCGCAAGCGTGGCACTATCGTTTCCTGCGATACGTTATGGCGATTCCTGAAGCAGCAGGAGATCAGCTTCAAAAAAAACCTTGTACGCCGCCGAGCAGGACCGTCCCGACGTCGCGCGACGCCGCGTGCGTTGGAAAAAATACCAAGCCCTGGTTGATCCCGCTCGCCTCGTCTTCATCGACGAGACCTGGGCCAAAACCAACATGACGCGCACGCGCGGCTGGAACCGGCGCGGCAAGCCGCTCGTCGCCAAAGTCCCGCACGGTCACTGGAAAACGCTGACCTTTCTCGCCGCGCTTCGCCACGACGAAATTACGGCGCCCTTCGTGCTCGACGGTCCCATCAACGGTGACGCCTTTCTTGCCTACGTCGAGCAGGTTCTCGTGCCTACACTGAAGCCCGGCGACATTGTCGTGATGGACAATCTCGGCTCCCACAAAAGCCGTGCGATCCGCCAAGCAATCCGAGGCGCTGGCGCACGCCTCCTATTCCTGCCGCCCTATAGCCCGGATTTAAACCCCATCGAACAGGTCTTCGCCAAGCTCAAGACGCTGCTTCGAAAAGCACAGGAACGCACCGTCGAAGCCGTGTGGAGGCGGATCGGCAGCTTGCTCGGTTGCTTCGAACCAGCCGAGTGCGCCAACTACCTCAGAAACTCCGGATACGCTTCAATCTAAGTCGGAAAGACTCTATCCCTCCAGTTTCGTGCTCGAAACAAAGCGGATATTATAACATCCGTCAAGGAGGTTTCGGCGAACGCAAAAGGGGTCAGATCTTGCGATCTGACCCTCGAAGTTTTTGCTGGTTGGGAAAGGCTGACGCACCTTTAACGCAGGCAATAATCCAACTGCACGCGACCCCGGGGAGAGGCGCGCACGATTATCGCCTGTCTAGACCGATCTCCGCGCAAGGCCCCCTTAGGGCTCGCGCAGATCCTTCGGTCTAGGCGGCCACCTTCGCCTTCTTCTGAGCGCGCGGGCGAACCTCGCGACGCTTGCTCGAGCCTACGCGTTGATTGAGCTGCTCCAGCTCCTCCCCGCGCAGATGGCTCTTCACGACGACGTCAGCCGCCGCAAAGGCTTCCTTCAGCACAGGGATCGCGAGAGCAGGATCAGCGTCGCCGCTCATAAAGACGTCGAACGCCGCGTAACCCGTTTCAGGCCAGGTGTGAACAGAGATGTGGCTTTCTGCCAAAACCGCCACGCCCGTGACGCCGCCAGAGGGCCTCAGGGGGTGAACATGCATGTGCAGCAGTGTAGCGCCGGATGCTTCCACACACCGTTTCAGAGTCCGCTCCATGTGCCCGAGATCATCGAGCTTCCGGGCGCCAAACAGATCGATAATCAGATGCTGTCCGGCAAAGCGAACGCCTTCGCGTTCCGTGAAAGTAGACTTAGTGTCCTCGCGCACTACACGCGCAGGTTCATGCAGATCTTCCTCTTGGGCGGGGCTTGAACGAGTCAAGTCCATCCCCAATTGGAAGAGGGTGTCATTAAAGGCCATTTGACCCTCCCCAACCAGCAGACAGATATTTGACCCGTCCGCTCCTTACCTTGGGGGTTTGGGGATTGTGTCCTTGACCTTAAGGGCAGGTGGACGAACGGAGAGCGGTCCATATGAGGCAAACGCCCCCCCCCTCGCAAGAAAAAAATTGCCCCCTGACTGTAAAAAATTTCGTGCTGGGTTCACACAGCTTTAATGAGCGGATGCAGGGGGCTTGCCGCTTCGGCGCACTGGCGGTTTCGGTGCGCTTTTTTGTGACAGCGCGTGAGGCTGCGTCGAGGCCTCGAGCGGCGCAGTACACACACGCACATCGGGCCGCCATCAGACTCTGCTCGCCCGCTGATCCTCTACTCGCATTGCCCCGGGCGAGCTAAGCCTGTGGCATTCCGAGGTGGGGTGACCGGCAGTGTCATCGAGTGCGCACCGCTTCGAGACAACGCTACTTCTTCAGGAACTGCTCGAGCAGCTTCTTACCGCTCGACGCCTCACCGTTCGCGCTTCTGCCGAGGAGGCCGTCGACAATCTCGCCGGCGTTCTTGCCTTTGAACTGCCTGCCGATCTCCTTGATCGTGTCGACCGCCTTGGTGGGGTCATTCATGATCCCTTGCAGATCGGGCGTGAACTTCGGGTCGTCCCAGCTGCCGTGCATACGAACCGGAATCTCGAGGCCGCTCGCATTCTGATTGCCGCCCTGGCCGGCCAGCTCGGCGACGAGCCGCGGGCGCAGCACATAGTCGACCTCTCGACCTGGCAGCATGACGTTGCCGGAGCCCGAGAGACGCAGCAGCGGGCTCACGAGCTTCAAGTCCTGGTTCTGCGCGATGCCAGACGTCACGGCCCAAGTGGAGGAAAGCTCGCTGAAATCGGTTTTCTCCGAGGGGGAGGACGAAAGATCGTTGAAGCGCCCTTGGCTCGCCGCCCGGATCATCTGCGGAACGTTGACGCCTGAGATGGCGCCGTCGGCAAAGGTGAGCTCGACCTTGCCATTCAGCGTCTCGACGAGCTGGCGCTCGTTCGCGCCTTGGCCGGATAGCGTGAAGGCAAGGCGGCCCTTGCCCGAGAGACGGTCGATGCCGGCTGCGTCGATCAAAAGCTGGCGTGCGGCGAGGCCATCAAACGTGAGATTGGCGGCAACGTTGGCTGCCCGGCCATTACTGGCGTCCATCGTGACGAAGCCGCGGCCACGGCCCTCGTAAAGGCGCACGTCGTCGATCGTGGTCTTCATGACGCGGTTCTTGAGCGCGATGGTGAGCTCGGTTTGGCCGACCTTGACGTCGCGGAGGATCAGGCGGCCTACGGAAAGCTTCGCGTCGGCATCGAGCACGGCGAGGGAGGTGAGCCGATAAGGCTCCTCGCTCCAGCCGGCGCGCTGCGTGAAGCCCTTGACCTTGGGGCCGGGGGCTGCGGCCTCACGGGCTAGAATATCGTCGATGGATTGGACTGTTCCATTGGCAACCGGGCCATTGGCCGCGGCGGCATCTGCCTCGCCGGCGGACGGCGGTCCCGACGCGGCCTCGTACTCTTGGGCCGGTGCCGTGCCGGCCTCGCTCGCGTAGGTGTTGAGGTTCAGCTCGTCAAGCTTGAGATTGGCTTTGACGTAAGGCCGTGCGCCCGACGTCTCGAGCGCGATCTGGCCGTGAGCGATCGCACCGTCGAGTGCGATTTCGGCGCCGGAGAAGTTGATGGCCTTGGCGTTGCTGCGCACGAGGCCCTTGGCCTCGAGCGGGCCAAAACCCTTTGAAGGTGGCAGCGTCGTGCCGAACCAGGCGAGCAAGCTCCGCATCGAAGGGGATTTGGTCGAAAACATGCCTTCGGTCTCGACGGTGTCGCGGAAGGTTGCGGTACCTTCGAACGTCGAATTCGCTGCATCAGACAAGACCGTGAGTGAGAGCTTAGCGGGCCGATCCTCGAGCACGGCCGAGAGCGACGTCAGCGTGCCGTCGAAGTCGAGCTTGCGGCCTCTCCAGACCATATTGCCGGTCGCGGTCAGCGGAGCGTTGATGGCGTGAAGTCCGACGCGAACCGTCAGGGCCTTCACGTCCTGAGCCGTTCCGGTCCGCGCATCGCGGTAGCTCAGCGCCCCATTCTCGATGCGTACATCATCGAGCCTCAGGCCCTCGATATGCGCAGGGCTCAGCCCTGCCGCACCAGCGTAGATGGGCTCGGCGCGCTTGATCTCTGCGCGTTCTGGCAAACGAGCGGTGGTTGCGCTTGGCGTTGCTTGCTGCCCGCGCGCATCATCGCCGAGGCTGGCGCCGCGCAGCGGCGCGAAACTCCACGACTTCCGGCCCTCCTTGTCGATCTCGAGATTGATGACCGGCTCATGCAGGACAAGCGTCTCGACACGGACCTCTCGTTGCAGCAGCGGAAGCAGGGCGATCTTGGCATCGAGCGCGTTCATGCTAACGAGCGGCTTTGTTGCGGCCATGTCGGGAGCTGAGGAAAGCGTGACATCCTTCAGCGTCACGCCGAGCGAAGGGTAGAGCGTAATGCTCGCGGCTCCGTTGATGACGAGATCGCGGCCGGTCTTCTCTTTCACGGAGGCGGCGATGCGGTCGCGTATGATATCGGCAGGGACGAGAGCGATGGCGGCGGCGGCAGCGACGCCCGCGAGCACGATCAATGCCAGCACGCCATAGAGGACGCCGGGCAAAAAGCTCGAGCGATCCTCATACCTCTCCGCCGCGGCGTAGGAGGAGGTGCGGGGCGGCTCTCGGTATTCGCGTGGCGGTGTGTCGTAGAGCGGTGGCTCCCGGCGTTCCGCTCTCGGCCGATCCAGGTTCTGGTGCGAGCGTGCCGGCCGCTCTTGCGAAGGCCGGTATGTCTCGAGCGGCGGCGGGGGCTGAGGAGGCGGTCTGTCTGTCATCTTCATCTCGACTTGCTGCCGGCGGCGGTGCGATCACGCCAGCTCGTGCGAATCAACTGCCTGCTATAGTTGGAATTATGTCCGCGCTCGGCAACGAGACATTGAGTGCAGAGACTTTTCCGCACTCAACCCAGTCCGATCTATTCATCGGTGAGCGCCGCCGCGCAGGTCGTCTTACAAGCAGGCCGTCGTACAACGCGAGTTCCGCATACAATCAAAGCGGGCAATGCTCGCCGGCTAGAGACTCTCCGGGTTCGTTGTTTTCCGTCAGATAGTTGTATTATCCACAGCTGACGGATTGAGGCCGCAATATCGCCTGAGTAGGGCCACCCGAATCAGACAAATTCAACCTATGAGTGAATTTGTCCCTGTTTCCCTTCTGTGCCGTCCGGTGGCGTTTGCGCTGGTCTGCACAGCCCTCCTCACCGCTAGTCTCGATCGCGCCTACGCGCGCGCCGGCGAGACGATCGGAGGCCGCGCCCTTGTCATCGACGGCGATACGCTCGAAATCAATGGTCAGCGCGTGCGTCTCGAAGGCATCGACGCGCCTGAGATGGCGCAGACTTGCGGGCGGCGATGGTTCGGCTCATGGAGCTGCGGCGCAGAAGCCAGCCGCATGCTGACGAGCCGCGTCGACGGCCGGCACGTGGAGTGTGCCGCACAAGGGCTCGACAAATACGGGCGCGTGCTCGGCCTGTGCACGGTCGATAACCGCGACATCAATAGTGAGATGGTGCGCAGCGGCTACGCGTGGGCTTTCGTCAAGTATTCCAATCGCTACGTCGCGGACGAAAGCTACGCCCGGACCGAAAAGCTCGGCATTTGGCAGGGTAAGGCAGAGCCCGCCTGGGAATATCGCGCCAATCGCTGGGCGAACGCTGAAACAGATGCGCCAAACGGATGCGCAATCAAGGGCAACGTCACTGAGCACGGGCACATCTACCATATGCCGTGGAGCCCCTGGTACGGCAAGGTGAAGGTGGAGACGGCCAAAGGCGAGGCATGGTTTTGCACGGAACGCGAAGCATCCAATGCTGGGTTTCGTCCTGCAATGCAGCATTGATAGGTTGCTCTACGCGCGCAACGATCGTTCAACTCAGCGAACGTATCGTTGACTTGCCGGGCAACTCGGAAGACATTGCCTCGCGCGCGCCAATGATGCCCGGCGCGGTGCACTTGAGCTTGCGCAACGAAGGGCCATTTCATGATTGCGCGATTTCGTTCACTACAGATGCTGCGTTCGGCCATCGCTGCAATCGCCATCTTCTCGGCGCCGTTGCTCTTTTGCGAGGCCGCGAGCGCAGGCGACAGCTGGCTCGGGATCAAGCAGGAAGCGTTTCAAAATCGCGTCGTTCATGATGGCCTCTCGGTGGTGGCGCTCAAGGCACCCTACCGGCCCGAAGATGTGCGCAGCGTGCCGATAGAAGCCGATGCTCATTTCGATGACGGGCGGACGATCAAGTCGGTCACCTTTATCGTCGACGAAAACCCTTCGCCGGTCGCTGCCGTATTCAAGATCGGCGGCGCACGCACGAAGGTGCACCTCGAGACCAATATCCGCTTAAATCAACAGTCGGACGTTCGCGTCGTGGTCGAGGCTAGCGATGGCTCGCTCTATATGGCCGAACGCCTCGTGAAGTTTGCCGGCGGGCAAGCGTCGTGCTCGGCGCCGCCGATGGGCGATCCGAAAGAGATCGCGGCCAATATGGGCAAGATGGACTTTGCGGTAGTGGGCGAGAAGGCGGCTGCGTCGAAGGCACTGCAGCGTAGCCAGTATAGTCTCAAGCATCCGAACCACACCGGCATGGTGCTTGATCCGATTGCACTCCTCTACGTGCCGCTGCTGATGGTCGAGAAGATTGAAGCGCGGCAAGGCGACGAGATGGTTTTCGAGATGACCGGCTCGATCACGCTCGCGCAGAACCCGCGCATCGGGTTCGATTATGTGACGAACGGGGCAACCGAAATGACGTTGATCGCCCGTGATACCAGCGGGGCCTCTTGGGAGCGCCGCTTCCCAATCGGACCGCAGAGCTAAGGTAATTCTCACGTGAATGCAAAAGCGCCGGATTTCTCCGGCGCTTTTTTGTTCGACTTGAGATCATTGCTCCAAGAGAATAATAGGGCTAGTGGGCAAACCCGGAGCCTACAAAAGCACAGTGCGCATGGGTCGCCCCTTCCCCTCACGATAATCGATCGTGGTCACCCACTTTTCTCTGCCTGCAAATGCAAGATGGCCCACCGAAGTTCCGTCTTGCACCCGGCCCGAGGCGAGGCGCCGCTGCGAGCAGCTTCTCGCGGAAAGCGCGAGCTATCGGAACCCGAAAAGCTTCGCATGCGTTTTCTCGTCATCGGACAGAGACCGCCGGCTAATTTCGGAGAAGCAGAAATGGGCAACGTTCTACACTGGGCCGTCGTGTTCCTGGTTGTAGCCATCATCGCCGCCGTACTCGGCTTCGGTGGCGTCGCTGGGACGGCAATGGAAGGCGCGAAGCTCCTGTTCTGGGTGGCGGTCGTGTTCTTGGTCGTCTCGCTCGTGCTCGGACTCATTCGCCGAGCCTAAGCGCGCAGCTCTTGATTCCGAATTGGCATTTTAAAGATGTTCTCTGCCCCCTCCACCCCCCTGCCGAGACGGGGGTGTAAAAGCGTGACGCAAGCGATCAAATGCTGCGTGGCGAGCTTCAACCCACGAAAGGAGAGTTATAATGGATTGGAACCGCATTGAAGGTAACTGGAAACAGTTCTCCGGCAAGATCAAGGAAAAGTGGGGCAAGCTCACCGACGACGATATTGCGATGATCAACGGCAAGCGCGAGCAACTCGAAGGCAAGATTCAAGAGCGCTATGGCTATGGCAAGGATCAGGTTCGCCGTGAGCTCGACGATTGGTCGAAGACGCTTTGACGCCCTCTGCTAGACGATTGGCCGCCGGCGGGCGAAAAGCTCGCCGGCGGATTGATTTTTGGGGTTCTCCTCATGACCGAACGCAACGATCAATTTCCGGCAACGCCCTCGCCGCATCTGCATCGCGTGCGCGAGGGTGCCATGATCGCGGGTGTGTGCGGCGGCATCGCGCGCTGGCTCGGCTGGGACCCGACGCTGGTTCGCCTACTCTATGTCGTGCTGTCGCTCGCGTCGGCCGCATTTCCGGGGCTTCTGATTTATCTGCTTTTGTGGGTGCTCATGCCGCGTGACCAAGCCTGAGCGACCCGGCCTGAGCGAAAATCCTTAGCCGTTCGGGAAGGTGATCATGATCTTCATCCGTACCAGCTCGGGATAATAGGCTGAGAGGCCCTTGCCGGCGAACCACATCATGACGCCGAGCACGATGAGGGCCGGGACTGCAGCAAAGACGGCCTTCAGGAAAAATCCCATGAGCCGGAAAAACGGCACGTCAAAGTGCGTGACCGCGGCGGAGATCGGGTCATCGCCATAGACGTGGGGGACACGGGACCGCCCGCGCGCAAGGTAGGCGGGTGCGCCTGAGAATCCGGGTTCCCGCTCGCGTCGCGCGTCTACGGGGCGCTCCCGCGCCTCTCGCTCGCGGGCTTCACGCTCACGCGCCTCCCGGGCTCTCGCCTCCCGCTCGCGGCGGAAGGTGCGTGGCAGGTCATCCATCTCGGCGTCGGCAGTAAGCTCGACGTTGGTATCCGTCATGGCCATGTTAACTCTCCAAACAGCTCGCGTGCCCTAAAGGCGGAATGGCCGATCACCTGGGGCACCCACCTCTATTCTCCGACGGAGGTTATTGCTAGGTTGCGCCCTGATTTTGGCGCGGAGGTGTTCGTGAGCAACTTGAAGGGCCTGATACGTACTATTCCGGACTATCCAAAACCGGGCATCATGTTCCGGGACGTCACGACGCTTTTAGGTGACGCTCAGGGCTTCAAGGCAGCGATTGCACAGCTTACCGAGCCGTTCAGGACGCTCCCAATCGACGCTGTGGCTGGCATCGAGGCGCGCGGATTCATTCTCGGCGGCGCCGTGGCGGACCGGCTCGGATGCGGGTTCATTCCGATCCGCAAGAAAGGCAAGCTGCCGTGGAAGACCATCGGGCAGGAATATACGCTCGAGTACGGTGTCGATGTCATCGAGATCCATGAGGATGCGATTGCTCCCGGATCGCGGATTTTGATCGTCGACGATCTGATCGCGACAGGCGGCACGGCGGAAGCGGCGGTGAAGCTCGTGCGCCGTTCCGGCGGCAGTGTCGTCGGCGCTGCCTTCATCATCGACCTTCCCGAACTCGGCGGCATCAAGCTGCTTGAAAAACTTGATGTTATTTGCCACGTGCTTGTTGCGTTCGAAGGCCACTGATGACCCTCGATGCAGCCGAGCTCGCCACCGCCCTGCAAAAGATCGCGCTGTGGCGGACCGACCCCGAGGCGCCGGTCTCATGTCCGCGTTGCGGGCGAGAGGGCCTCGAGATCCAGGATCGCTCGGCGCGCCCCTATGCCGAATGGTATCATCTCGCGTGCGCGGCTTGCGGCCTTTTGGAAACAATCCACATTCCGCTCGGGCCGCCTGTAATGGGTGGATTGGACTAGAGTGTCATGAAAATCGACGGCAGGCATTACCGGACAATCTGGCTCGGCAGCGATGCCACCTCGGTCGAGGTTATCGACCAAACGCTGCTGCCGCATCGCTTCGAGACCGTGGCGCTTAGGACGGTCGAGGACGCGGCGCGGGCCATTCTCACGATGCAGGTCCGTGGTGCGCCGTTGATAGGGGCAACCGCTGCCTATGGGCTCGCGCTCGCCCTCAGAGTGGATGCATCCGACGCGGGTCTCGCCTCCGCCATCGCGTTTCTCGCAAGGCAGCGGCCAACCGCCATCAACCTGCGTTGGGCACTCGAAGAGATGCGGCGCAGCGTCTCTGGATTGGCCGAGACACTGCGAGCTGCGGCAGCCTTTGTGCGAGCTGCTGAGATTGCCGATGCCGACGTCGAGACATGCCGGCTCATCGGTGTGCACGGGCTCGGGCTCATACGCAGCATTGCTACTCGTAAACGGCAGGGCGAGAGCATCAATATTCTCACCCACTGCAACGCCGGCTGGCTCGCGTGCGTCGACTGGGGAACGGCGACGTCACCGATCTATCAGGCCCATGATGCCGGAATTCCAATCCATGTCTGGGTCGACGAGACGAGGCCGCGCAATCAAGGCGCCTCGCTGACAGCGTTCGAGCTTGGACGCCATGGCGTGCCGCACACGATCCTTGCCGACAATGCGGGCGGACATCTGATGCAGCAGGGCGCTGTGGATCTCTGCATCGTGGGCACGGATCGCGTGACCGCAAATGGCGACGTTGCAAACAAGATCGGCACGTACCTCAAGGCACTTGCTGCGCACGACAACGGCGTGCCTTTCTATGTGGCGCTGCCGCACTCGACGATCGATTGGACGCTCGATGATGGGCGGCTCATTCCGATCGAGGAACGCTCGGCGGACGAGGTTTTGAAGATGACCGGACGACTTGCCGATGGCTCCGTGGTCACGGTCGAAATCGCGGCGCCGGGGTCGCCGGCAGCCAATCCGGCGTTCGACGTCACGCCAGCACGTCTCGTCACCGGCTTCATCACCGAGCGCGGAGTTGCTCCGGCGTCGCGTGAGGGCTTGTTGTCGCTCTATCCCGAGCAGGCACCCGGTCACTCTGGTCGCGCCGCATGAGCAAAGACAAGCGCAGGGAACGAAAGCTCGACGAGGACGATGCACGCCGCGGCGTGATCGAAACAGCGCTCGCGATGAGCCGGTCGGGGCTATCGCCGGGACGATCGGGCAACGTGTCCTGCCGCTTCGACGACGGCATGTTGATCACGCCAACGGGGCTCGCCTACGAGGAGATCCGTCCGCGCGACGTGGTCTATGTCGCGCCGGACGGAAGCGTGCCTGGAAAGCAGCGCAAGCCTTCGAGCGAGTGGCATTTCCACCTCGCGGCCTACAAAGCGCGGCCCGATATGCATGCCGTCGTTCATACGCACTCAATGCACGCCGTGGTGCTGGCTTGTGCCGGGAAACCCATTCCAGCGTTTCATTACATGGTCGCGGTGGCAGGTGGCGCTGATATCCTGGTCGTCCCGTACGCAACGTTCGGCAGCGAGGCGCTTGCGCAGCATGTGGCTCAGGGGCTCGCCGAGCACAACGCCTGCCTCTTAGCGCACCACGGCGCGATTGCGATGGGCGAGACATTGACGTCGGCGCTCGAGCTTGCAGCCGAGGTCGAAGTGCTTTCAGAGCAGTATTACAAAGTCCTGACGCTCGGCGCGCCAGCGCTGCTACCGGCCGACGAGATGAAAGTCGTGCTCGAAAAGTTCAAGAGCTACGGGCAAAAGGCACAGGACTAGGCCGCGTCCTCAATTTCGATGGTACATTGATGAGCCATCCACAATGAGTTCACAGCAAGGGCGCCAGATGGACGAAGAGAGCCATGTTGCACATGGCCCGCTTACGAAGAGCGCGACCACTGGAACATAATGCCGTTCTCGCGAGGCGTGAACGAAAGACCTCACCGCGCGTTCTGGAAGAGTTCATTCAGTCGCATGGAGGACCTAGCAAATGTCGCGTGGTGAAAGAACGAAGAGCACTCAGAAGCCAAGGCGCAAGTCACTACCGGCGGACGAGCGGAGCGAAGTGCGCAGCGCTCGGGGCAATGGCGGAGGCCGCGCGAGCAGCGGCCGTCGCACCAGCCGCAAGAGTGCAGCACGCCGCGTCATGGCCGCTGCCCACAAGGAGGCGGGCGCGCGCAAGACTGCTCCCGCGCGCGGCAAGAAAGCGGCGAGCAAGAGCAGCCGTGTTGCCCGCAAGAGTGCGAGTGCCGCCCGTGCTAATCCGCGAAGCGCTGCGAAGCGTCCCGCGGCCACCAGCCGGTCATCGGCGCGTAGCGCTCAGCGACCTTCAACATCAGCTCGCAGTTCCGCCGCAAAAAAGGCAGCAGGCCGGCGTTCGCCGCCGCGCCGTGCTGCTACACGCGGCCCGGCGCGCTGAATAGGCGGACTACTGAGTGCCAAGGAGCGTGTCCATCAAGTGATGGAAATTTTGACGGCCGACATAGCCTGGTATGCGGCCAAGCTCGACCCCGTCTTTGAGAAGGACAACGGTGGGCACGATCGTGATGGGGCCTGCGAGCTTCAGGCTTGCGGCAGCCGCTTCGTTGAGGTCGACGAAGCGCAAGGGTGCTTGTTTGCCCGCCGGTGTGCCGTTGTAGGTCAGTAGAACGTCACGCCGGAAGAGCTCGCAATATCGGCAGCCTGGTACTTCGAAGGCGACGGCTTCGACGCCTGACGCGGGCGTTGCGATCGAAACATCGGGCGCCGCCAAGGCTTCGGTCGACGCTGCCGCCAGGAGCAGTGCTGCCAGTTGCGATAGTCGTGTTCTTCCGCTCATCGATTGCCATCCCGTGCCGCAAGGGAGATGTTGCAAGGGGGATGCCACGGGTGCGCCTGGCTCTTAGTGCCGCGTCGAAGACCTCCGACGAGGGTTAATTCACGGCGTGGAAAGGGGGGAGGGGCCAGTTTGGTGCCAGCTGCAGCTCAAGATGAACAACTCGCAAGGCCAGGGGAGCAAGGCCATGGGAGAACGCGAACCGCGCTTAGAGCGAGGGGCACGCCCCGCCCGTCTCGACCCAGGCCTTGATCAGCTCGCCGAACTCCTCCTGCGTCCCGGGCGCGGGCTCGCGATCAGCTCCGGGAGTCCAGGCCCAGCCGACAAGCGGGTCCTCCGCCATGTGGTGGACAAGCTCTTCCATCGATTTGCCTCCGTTGCGCTTGCGGTCCTTGATCTGCGCGCAGATCTCGCCAAGCGACTTCCCGGCCCACGCCATTTCGATCGGCGCCAGATGCCAGGTCGGGTTGCCCGGCACGCCGCCGGGCTCGAAGTTCGCCTTCCCGTGACAGGTCGTGCACCGCATGCCGAGTGCGCCAAGTCCATCGGCGCCGCGCACGACGAGTGGCTGGTGCGGGTGACCGTCGTTACCCTGCATCGGGCGGTCGCCGGCTGGATGGCAATTCACGCAGCGCGGGTGCTGTAGCACTTTTCCGGCCTCGACGAAAAACGCGACCGAGCGCTCCGTTCTGTCGGCCATGCCGGTGAAAGCTGAGATCGGCTTTAGGGCTAGCGAGGATTCAGCCCGGCTGTTGGATATGACGACGCCCGCTGCAATGGCGAGGAATACGGTGAATTGACAAAGCAAAGCTCGCACGTGCATTCCCCTCAACTTGCCCCGGGCAGGGCGGCCTTGAGCGGCAGCTTGCGGACCCTTACGCCCGTCGCAGCGTACACCGCATTCACGACCGCGGGTGCGAGCGCGCAGGTACCGGGCTCGCCGATGCCGCTCGGCTCATCGTTGCTCTTTACGATCTCGACCTCGATCTTCGGCGCCTCGTTTAGACGCACGATCCGGTAGTCGTCGAAGTTCGACTGCTCGACGCGCCCGTTCTTGATCGTGATCTCGCCCCACAACACCGCTGTGATGCCGAAAATGATGCCGCTCTGCATCTGCGCCACGATCGTATCCGGATTGACGGCGAGGCCGCAGTCCACGGCCACCACGACACGGTCGACGTGGACTTCGCCGTTGGGGGCGACCGTCACTTCGGCAACCTGGGCAATATAGCTTCCCATCGCCTTCATGACCGAGATGCCACGCCCCTTCCGCGGTCCAAGTGGCGTGCCCCAACCAGAGAGTGCTGCGGCACGCTCCAGCACATGCAGGGCACGCGGCGACTTTACGAGCAGACGGCGCCGGAACTCGACCGGATCGGTGTTGACCGCAGCCGCAAGCTCGTCGATGAAGCCCTCGACGACGAAGGCGCTGCGCGTCGGTCCGACACCACGCCAGAATGCGGTCGGGATGGCAAACGGCTCCTCGCGCACGTAGTCGACATAGGTATTGGGAAGGTCGTAGTTGAGGTCGATCGCACCGTCGACGGCGTCGGAATCAAGGTCGTCCTTGTAGGCGGATGGCGCAAAGCGGGCCACGATCGCCGAACCAACGATGCGGTGCTTCCAAGCGAGGATATTGCCCTTGCCGTCGAGGCCGGCGCTGATGCGATCGTAGTAGTACGGCCGGTACATATCGTGCTGGATGTCCTCCTCGCGGCTCCATATGACCTTGATCGGGTCTTTCACTTGCTTGGCAAACAGCGCCGCCTGCAGGATGAAGTCGAACTCGAGCCGGCGGCCGAAGCCGCCGCCGAGCAGGTGATTGTGAACGCGCACCTTCTCGAGCGGCAGGTCGAGCGCCTTCGACACGACCGACTGCGCGATGCTTGGGATCTGTGTGCCGACCCAAATGTCACAGCCGTCGGGCGTCACATGCACGGTGCAGTTCATGGGCTCCATGGTGGCGTGCGCCAGGAACGGGTTCTCATAGGTGCTGTCGAGCTTGACCTCAGCGTTGGCCATTGCCGCGTCGGCATCGCCCTTCCTTTCGGCGACCGCGCCTTTCCTTTCCGTCGCGGCCTTGGCTAACGCCGCCACGACGTCCGAGGTCGAGAGACCGCCGTGTGGGCCGTCGTCGAACTTCGGCCGAGCTGCCTCGAGCCCCTTCCGCGCCGCCCAGTAGTGATCGGCGATGACCGCGACGGCGTTGTCGATCTTGGCGATCTGCCGTACACCCGGCACGGCGAGCGCGGCCGCCTCATCGAGCGAGGCAAGCTTGCCGCCGAACACCGGAGAGGCAGCGACGGTTGCGACCTTCATGCCCGGCACCTTTACGTCGATGCCGTAGACGGCCGTGCCGTCGATCTTGCCGGCTACGTCAAGGCGCTTGGCCGGCGTGCCGATAATGCGGAAGTTTGCAGGGTCCTTGAGTGCGACGCCGGTGGGCACCGGCAGCTTTGCCGCGTCGTCGACAAGAGCGCCGTAGGCAAGCCGCGTGCCGCTCTTTGCGTGCACGACAGCTCCGGGTTCAGTCTGAAGCTCGGCGATGTCGACCTTGAGCCGCGCCGCTGCAGCCGACATGAGCATCTGCCGCGCGGCGGCGCCTGCCTCGCGTAGCGGCTTGAAGAACCCGTGCACAGACATCGAGCCGCCCGTGATCTGAGCGTTGAAGACGGCCGGGTTGCCATAAAGCTTGTCGCTCGGCGGCGAGGGCTCGACGCTAATCTGATCAAGCGCGACGTCGAGTTCCTCAGCCGCAAGCATGGGCAGCGACGTGTAGGTACCC
The DNA here is from genome assembly GCA_041659825.1 of Hyphomicrobium sp. GTDB lineage: Bacteria > Pseudomonadota > Alphaproteobacteria > Rhizobiales > Hyphomicrobiaceae > Hyphomicrobium_C. The sequence goes on along the minus strand of JBAZXL010000008.1, from coordinate 109,023 downwards.
TGGCCCATCTCGACCGCCGGGCAAACGAATGTCACCTTGCCGGCGCGATCGATGCGCAGGAACGCGTTAGGAGAGAACGGCTGCGCGTCGGCTGCCGCACCTTGCTGAGGATGCCAGCCGATCATCAGTCCGCCGCCAAGAGCAGCACCTGCTTTGAGGAAGTAGCGCCGCGAAACGTAGCTTGGACCGCCGAGCTCGAGGGGGCCAGCCATGGTTAGCCTCCCTTACCGGAGATGGACTTGGCCGCGAGCTTGATCGCTTCCCGGATGCGCGGATAGGTGCCACAGCGACAGATGTTGCCCGCCATGGCGAGGTCGATATCCTCGTCGCTTGGAGTCTGATTATTGGCGAGTAGCGCCGTGGCCGACATGATCTGCCCGGATTGGCAATAGCCACACTGCACGACCTCCGCATCGAGCCAGGCCCGCTGCACCGCTTTGCCCTCTGGGGTCTGCCCTATCCCCTCGATGGTCGTGATCGAGGCACCGGCGACATCCGCGATCGGGCTAACACACGCGCGTCGCGGCTCCCCATCTACATGCACCGTGCAGGCGCCGCATTGGGCGATGCCGCAGCCGAACTTCGTGCCGGTCATGCCGACGAGGTCGCGCAAGACCCACAGAAGTGGCATATCCTCCGCTGCTTCGACGGACACCTTCGTGCCGTTAACAGTTAGAGTGACCATTGTTCGGCCTCCCAAAGACGATTTGGTCGAGTAACTCTCCGAAGCTCATTTAGGAGCGAGAAAAGACGCATTCTTTCTGCTGGCGCCTCATCGTTGGCGGATTTTGCCCTTCGCCGCAGGCTTGAGCGAGTGTCAATAAACTCGCAAAACAAGAGAATTGGTGCCGGTTAGGCGAGTATTCTGCCCAATTAAACGAACTTATCACTCTCAGATTACTCCCCGAAATCGCGTCACATTCGCGACGCGCAACTTAGCTGCTGCCAGTTCCACGGAACTCAGCTGGGGGATGGCGCATTCGCTGCCATTGGTCGAATTACCTGCCCTTCAGACCTATGGAGATGAAAAGCCATGCCGAAAACTCTAGCCGCCCTTGGGGCTTGCAGCCTGTTGGCATTCCTGTGTGCCGCCCCGGCCTTTGCCGAAGATATGCCGCGCCTTGAGCAGCAGGGCATAGAAGGCACCGGGCCAAACGTTGATCCCGGCGCGTCCAAGGGGAAAGACTCGTCGATCGTCAAACAGGAGAAGGAGAATTTGGAGGGTACGGGGCCAAACGTCGATCCCGGCGCGTCGAAGGGAAAAGACCCTTCTATTGTTGACCAAGAAAAGAAGGATTTGCGATAAGCGAGCCGGCTTGAGAACAAAACGAACTGCCTTGGACGGTCATTCGGCCTGCTCTCGCCTTCAGGTCGCAGACTTATCGCGTGAACCGCGGGTCTACGCGCGGGGCAAATTCACGCCATATCAATGATTTGTCAGTGTTAGAGGTGAGAACCGTCCGAACTGGAACCATCGCGCCGGGTTGGCGGGCGGCATCGCGCAAAGAAAAATGGTGGAGCCAAGCGGGATCGAACCGCTGACCTCTTGCATGCCATGCAAGCGCTCTCCCAGCTGAGCTATGGCCCCGAATTTCTGGTCAGGTCACGGCAGGCTGGATGCGCACCGTGTCTGGAAGACCGGCTCATTATGCCGATCGGATCTAAACTGCAAGCGGGAAGTTGCGACATCCCTGGACAACGCAAAAAGGCAGTGTCCTCCCGCGCGCCCGAGATCTGCGATCCTTGCCGCCCAAGGCGGCAGCGCTCCTCGTCACCTTCGGCGTCAACGTTCTTCGTCGCCTTCGGCAACAGGCCCGCCGAGAATATTCGAGACGTCGCCGCCCTCCTCCTCCTCTTCCTCGAGGAAGGTCTCGTCCTCATCCGCCGCGATGGTCTCGTCGGCCTCCTCGATATCGGGGAGCACCTCGTCCGCCTCTACGCCGGGTACGGCCTCGGCCGGCAGCTTCTCGGTCACGAACTCCGGCTTGCGGGCCTTGCGGGCCGCTCTCTCCTCGGCAGCGGCCGAAAGAGGAGCGGAGGCCAACGCGTAGACCGTGCCGCAGATGGGGCAAACGATCGGGTTGCGGCCAAGATCGTAGAAACGAGCGCCGCATTCGTTGCTCTGGCACGTACGCTTCGTGCCGCGCGCATTATTCGTCGCCATGGCTCATGCTCTGGTTTGGGAATGGAGGGAGCGGTCTGCCACAGTGAGGCAGTCCTGTCAAAACCAAATACCGGAGGTGGGCTATGGCTCGGGCACGGTGCCAGTCAAGTTGAACTCACGTTGACAGGCGCCGATACCGACCGCTATTCCCGGCCAGATGGGCAAAGCCGTGGTCTATTTCGCGTGTTCTTTGGTCGCATAGCTAGGCTTTAGACCCGCGCGGCAAATTTCCATGCTTAAGTTGTTCCGCATCCAATCATCGAGCATCCCTTGAAACAGGCCGAGCCAACTCCCCTGCGTGCAATCAAGTCCAGGCCACTATCGGGGCGGCTCAAGGTGCCTGGGGATAAGTCGATCTCGCACCGGGCGCTGATCCTCGGCGCACTCGCCACGGGGCGGACGCGGATTACCGGGCTGCTCGAGGCTGAGGACGTCATCAATACGGCGAAGGCGGTCACGGCGCTCGGCGCTGCGGCCAAAAAGTCCGGCGAGACCTGGGAGGTTATCGGACGTGGCACGGGAGGGCTCGCACAACCTTCTGAGGCCCTCGATTTTGGCAATTCCGGTACCGGTACGCGGCTGATGATGGGCGTTATTGCAGCCCACGACATTTCGGTCGAGATGGTGGGCGACGCGTCGCTGTCACGCCGTCCAATGGGGCGGGTCTTAAAGCCCCTGCGGCAGATGGGCCTCGAAACGCTGGGCGATGGCGACAAGCTGCCGCTGACCGTCCGCGGCAGCGCCTCGCTGATCCCCATCGAGTACGAGCTCCCGGTCCCCTCCGCGCAGGTGAAGAGCGCCATTCTATTGGCAGGGCTCGGCGCAGCCGGCGAGACGACAGTCATTGAACGGGAGGCGACACGCGACCACACGGAACGGATGTTGCGGCACTTCGGGGCGACGGTTGCCGCAGTCGAGAGCGGCGGGAAAACGCGCATCACCGTCACTGGGGGCGCCGAGCTCGAGGGGCGGGATGTGGTCGTGCCGGCCGATCCATCGTCGGCGGCGTTCCTGATCGGCGCGGCACTGATCGTTCCTGGCTCCGACGTGACAGTCGAGGGCGTGCTCGTCAATCCGACGCGGACCGGCTTCTACACAACGCTTCAGGAAATGGGCGGGGACGTCTCTTTCCTCAATGAGCGTGAGGAGGGAGGCGAGCCGATCGCCGACATACGCGCGCGCTTCTCGAAGCTCCGCGGCGTCGCCGTGCCGGCCGAGCGGGCGCCTTCGATGATCGACGAGTATCCTGTGCTCGCAGCAATTGCGGGATTTGCCGTGGGCGAGACGCGCATGGACGGGCTTTCGGAGCTCAAGGTAAAGGAAAGCGACCGGCTCGAGGCTACGGCTACAGGCTTGCGCGCCAATGGCGTCGACGCGACCGTCGAGGGCGATACACTGATTGTTATCGGCACGGGCAAGGTTACTGGCGGCGGCACGGTCGCGACCCACCTCGACCACCGCATCGCCATGGCGTTTCTCACCATGGGACTTGCGAGCGAGAACCCCGTGACCGTCGACGACACGCGCATGATCGCGACCAGCTTTCCTGAGTTCCGCGGGCTCATGGAAAGCCTCGGCGCCCGGTATGTTGGCTGACACGTCGAGCGGTCAGAGGCACCGTTCAAAGGGTATTCTTTATGCGAGCCGGCACCCTCTCCCCATCGGAGACGATGGGGAGAGGAGAGGGGACTAAGTAAGCCATGATCATCGCCATTGATGGGCCGGCGGCGTCCGGCAAGGGAACCCTCGCCAAGAGAATTGCCGACCGTCTCGGGTTTCATTGCCTGGACACGGGTCTGCTCTATCGTGCGGTCGCGAGGGACGTGGCACGGCAGTGCTTCCGGCTCGAGGATACCTGGGCGGCGGTGGCGGCGGCCCGGCTCTTAGATCCGGCGACACTCGACGATCAGGCTCTGCGCGGCGCGGCGGCGGGTGACGCGGCCTCGATCGTCGCCAAAATTCCCGAGGTGAGGGCGGCGCTCCTCGCCTATCAACGGAGCTTTGCGTTGCGGGAGCCCGGCGCAGTGCTTGATGGGCGGGACATCGGCACGGTTGTATGTCCTCAAGCACCCATCAAGATTTTCGTCACGGCATCACCAGAAGTGCGAGCCAAACGGCGTTTCATCGAGCTTGATGAACGCGGAGCAGGCGTTTCCTACGAAAACGTGCTTGCCGATATTGTTGCTCGCGATGCTCGCGACTCGGGGCGGGCCAATGCACCGCTCAAAATGGCCGACGATGCGATGTTGCTTGACACGAGCAACTTGAGTATAGAAGCCGCATTCGACGCCGCCGTCGGATTGATCAAGAGGAAGATCGGCCAATAGGGGTGCGCCAGCGTGCGTGCCTCAACTCGAACTGGCGGGGCTTAAGGCCCATCACGGCGGCGCCGAGACAAAGTTCCACATCCTAATGCCTTCAGGGCTAGGGCCTTTACTCGGCCAATCCCTCCAAAGGCACGAGCCGCTCGAGATCCGTCCGATCGCGCGTTTGCGCTGCCGGAAGGATTTTCGGCTCATTCGCGACACCCACCGCGCTTGGCTCGGGCTCAACCTCGATCTCGCGCGAGATCGGCCATTCGATTTCACATCAAGGAGCATAAATGACTGGCGGACTGCACAATGAGTACAACCCCACGCGGGACGACTTCGCCTCGATGCTGGCAGAGAGCCTTGCCAAGGACGACGTGTTCGAGGGCAGCGTCGTCAAGGGCAAGATCGTAGGCATCGAGAAGGACCTCGCGGTCATCGACGTCGGCCTCAAGATGGAAGGCCGCGTGCCGCTCAAGGAGTTCGGAATCCCCGGCAAGCCGAACGAGCTCAAGGTTGGCGACACGGTCGAAGTTTACCTGGAGCGCGTCGAGAATGCGCTCGGTGAAGCCGTTCTCTCGCGCGACAAGGCACGCCGCGAGGAGAGTTGGACCCGCCTCGAGAAGCTGCACGAGAAGGGTGAGAAGGTCACGGGCGTCATCTTCAACAAGGTCAAGGGCGGCTTCACGGTCGACCTCGACGGCGCGGTTGCATTCCTGCCCGGCTCGCAGGTCGACATCCGCCCCGTGCGCGACATCGGCCCGCTCATGCATCAGCCTCAGCCGTTCCAGATCCTCAAGATGGATCGCCGCCGTGGCAACATCGTCGTCTCGCGCCGGTCGGTGCTCGAGGAGACGCGTGCCGAGCAGCGCGCCGACATCGTCGCTCGCCTCGCCGAAGGCCAGATCATCGATGGCCTCGTCAAGAACATCACCGACTACGGTGCGTTCATCGACCTCGGCGGCATCGACGGCCTGTTGCACGTCACCGATATGGCATGGCGCCGCGTCAATCATCCGTCCGAGATCCTGAACGTCGGCGACACGGTCAAGGTGCAGATCATCCGCATCAACCCCGAGACGCAGCGCATCTCGCTCGGCATGAAGCAGCTGCAGTCCGACCCATGGTCGGCAATCGAAGCCAAGTACCCGATCGGGTCGCGCTTCAGCGGCACGGTCACGAACATTGCCGACTATGGCGCGTTCGTGGAGCTCGAGCCGGGCGTCGAAGGCTTGATCCACGTCTCGGAAATGAGCTGGACCAAGAAGAACGTGCATCCCGGCAAGATCGTCTCGACGAGCCAGCAGGTCGAGGTTCAGATCCTCGAGGTCGATCCGACCAAGCGCCGCATCTCGCTTGGCCTCAAGCAGACCCAGGACAACCCGTGGGATGCCTTCCTCGCTCAGCATCCGAAGGGCACCGTCGTCGAAGGCCCGATCCGCAACATCACCGAGTTCGGCCTCTTCATCGGTCTCGATGGCGGCGTCGACGGCATGGTGCATTTGTCGGATCTGGACTGGCAGAAGCCCGGTGACGAGGTCATCAAGGACTTCAAGAAGGGCGATACGGTCAAGGCGGTTGTGCTCGACGTCGACAGCGCCAAGGAGCGCATCTCGCTCGGCGTCAAGCAGCTCGGCGGCGATCCGGCCGACGAGCTCTCCAAGTACAAGAAGGGCGACACAGTCACGTGTGAAGTCATCCTGGTGCAGGAGAACGGCATCGAGGTGAAGATCGCCGACAGCGACATCACCACCTTCGTCAAGCGTTCGGATCTCTCGCGTGACCGCTCCGAGCAGCGCACGGAACGCTTCACGGTGGGTCAGAAGGTCGATGCGGCCGTGATCTCGGCCGACAAGGCAGCGCGCCGCATCTCCGTCTCGATCAAGGCGCTCGAGATCCAGGAGGAGAAGCAGGCCGTGGCCCAGTACGGGTCGACGGATTCGGGTGCTTCGCTCGGCGACATCTTCAAGGCCGCCATCAAGAAGCGCGACGCGGCTGACGAATAAGCGCGTTGTGGACGAGAACTGAAGTCGACCGCGGGGCCCATGCGGCCCCGCGTTTGTTTTTTCGTGCGGCGGATCTTTGCCCACAACTCTGTCATCCTGGCCGAGGAGGGTCGCAGGTCCGCACGAGCGCCGGGAGCCAGGACAAGAAGCGCCACGCGAGCGGCACGAGAAAGCTCTTGTGCTTCGCACTCCTTACGCCGGATCTCCTCGCAGCGCTCTTTAAGTTGAGCGTCGGATGCCAACTACCTTCCGCGCTGCTCGTCGTCTAGGATGACGGAAGCGGCCAGGATGACGGAGAGTTGGATAACATCCGTCATCCCGCACGCGCGAGCCGCGTCAGCGGCGAGGAGATGCGTTGGCCCCCCCGGGGAGGGAGGAAAAGACGTGTGCGCCTTGAATGCGGCGCGGTGCGTGCCTAAACCTTTCGCAAGATCTGATAGCGGGAGCGCTGACCGACATGAGCCTCGAAACCGAAGCCGTTCTTGACCGCCGCAGAATGCGACGGAAGCTCGCCTTATGGCGCTCGGTGGCGATCGCGCTTATCGGCCTCACGATTGGCGTGCTCATCTTCAGCCGCGACGACCTCGCCGCGTTGACCGGCACGAACCAGATCGCCCGCGTCGTGATCGAGGGCACGATCACGGACGACCGCGACCAGCTCCGCATGCTCGGCAAGATCAAAGACGCGAGCTACGTCAAAGGTCTCCTGGTGTTCGTGAACAGCCCAGGCGGTACGACGACGGGCGGCGAGAGCCTTTATGAGGCCCTTCGCCAGGTTGCGGAGGCAAAGCCGGTCGTCGCCCAGTTTGGGACCGTAGCCGCCTCGGCGGGCTACATCGTCGGGCTCGGCACGGACCACATCGTGGCGCGCGGCAGCACGATCACCGGGTCTGTTGGCGTGCTGGCGCAGTGGCCGGAGGTGAGCCAACTGCTCGGCAAGATCGGCGTCACGTTCAACGAGGTGAAGAGCGGCGACCTCAAAGCGACACCGAACCCGTTCGAGCCGGCGAGCCCGGAGGCGCGCAAAGTCTTGCAAGAGACCATCGACGATGGATTCCGCTGGTTCCTGTCGCTGGTCGAGACCCGGCGAGGAATCGCGGCTGCCGACGTCTCTGGCCTTAAGCAAGGGCGCATCTATTCCGGTCGGCAGGCCTTGGAGAACAAGCTCGTCGATGAAATCGGCGGCGAAGGCGAGGCGGTGCACTGGCTCGAGGACAAGCGCGGTATCCCCAGGGATCTTAAGGTGGTGGACTGGAAGCCCGAGCGGGAGGGGCAATGGGGGCTTCAGAGTGCCATTTCCGGGTTTGCCAGCCGGATATTAACCGAGAGTGCTGCTAAATTGGGCGGCTTGGCCACCTTAAACCCCGGGCTCGGAGGAGTTGGCCTTGACGGGCTCGTATCTGTTTGGCACCCTTCGGAAAACTAAAGAATTACAAATAGTTTTCCTCGGGGAGGAGTTTATTGTGATCAAGTCCGAGCTGATACAGAAAATTGCGGCCGCAAATCCGCACCTCTATCACCGCGACGTGGAGCGGATCGTGAACGTGGTTTTCGATGAGATCGTGGATGCGCTGGCGCATGGCGATCGCGTCGAGCTGCGCGGCTTCGGGGCCTTCACGGTCAAGCATCGCGCGGCGCGCCAGGGTCGCAATCCGCGGACCGGCGCTGCAGTCCCGGTGGCTGAAAAGTTCGTTCCATTCTTCAAGACCGGCAAAGAGCTGCGCGATAAGCTCAACGCCGATTGAGGTCGTGAGCGTCGGCCAGCCGACGCTAGAGAACGCAATTCTGGAGAAAGCACAGTGCTCAAGCGGATCATCTGGCTCGTTCTGGCATTTCCTGCGGCCGTGCTCTTGATTGCGCTCGCTGTTTCCAACCGGCATGTCGTGCGGCTGGTGCTGGATCCTTTCCGGCCCGAGGCGCCAGTGCTCTCGCTCGTGCTGCCGTTCTACGCCTACCTCTTCGGCACGCTGCTCTTGGGCGTGGTGCTAGGCGGCCTGGCGACGTGGATCTCGCAAGGCCGATGGCGGCGGACGGCGCGGCTGAGTTCGGCCGACGCGAGGCGCTGGCACGCCGAGGCGGACCGGCTGACACGTGAGCGCGACCAGGAGGTCACGGCTCGGCGCAAGGCACTCTCTGCGCCCGCTACCAATCGGCGCGACGCGGCGTAAACCGTTCCGCATTTCGGGCGCCTTCGCGTAGGTGCAAAGCACGGCGCGGGCCCGGCTCGGCGCTTGCAGCATTTGCCGCTGGATAGGCTCATGACGAAAGTAAAAATCTGCGGGGTGAGGACGGAGGCGCAGCTCGACGCAGCGCTTAACGCCGGCGCCGATCTTGTCGGCCTCGTGCTGTTCCCGAAGAGCCCCAGGAATATCAACCTGGCGACAGCTGCCGCCCTCTGCCGGCGCGCGCACGAGCGGAGCCGGGCACAGGTTGTCGTGCTGCTCGTCGATCCGACGAACAGCCTGGTGGACGACGTCGTGCGCTCGGTGCAACCGGATATGCTGCAGCTGCATGGGCTCGAAAGCCCCGAGCGCGTGTCGGAAATCCGCAGCCGCGCCGGCCTTCCGATCCTGAAGGCCATTCGCGTTGCGGAGGCCGCGGACGTGGCGAATGCGCCCCTCTATCTCGCGCCGGACGAGCTTGCCGACATGATCCTTTTCGATGCCAAGCCGCCTACGGACCCTGATGCCTTGCCCGGCGGCAACGGGCTCTCCTTCGACTGGCGCATACTCGATGGCGTCAAGGGAAAATTTCCGTTCGCGCTGGCGGGCGGCCTGACGCCGGAAAACGCGCGGGAAGCCGCGAGCCTTACTGGTGCATTTATTCTGGATGTCTCGTCTGGCGTGGAGAGCAGCCCGGGCGAAAAGGACCCAGAGCTCATCCGCCGCTTCCTTCGCGAGGCAAAGGCAGCTAAGCAGACCTAAAATTTCCCATGTCCGCAAATGCGGGCGAGCAATTGCCGTCCCGCCCACCGGGCGGAACGACTTGTGGAGGGTCAAATGGCCACAACGATGCAAATGACCGGTGAAGCGCAGCTCAACACGTTGCGTGGCGGGCCGGACGAGCGCGGGCATTTCGGCCTTTACGGCGGGCGGTTCGTTGCCGAGACGCTGATGCCGCTCATTCTCGAGCTTGAGGCGGCCTATGATACGGCCAAGGCAGATCCTTCGTTCCAGTCAGAGCTGACCGATCTCATGGTGCATTACGGCGGGCGGCCGAGCCCGCTTTATTTCGCCGAGCGCCTGACCGAGCATCTGCGTGACGTCGCGACTGCCGCCGGCCGTCAAGGCGGTGCCAAGATCTATTTCAAACGCGACGAGCTCAATCACACGGGCAGCCACAAGATCAACAATTGCCTGGGTCAGATCCAGCTCGCTCGCCGCATGGGCAAGACGCGCATAATCGCGGAAACGGGTGCAGGTCAGCATGGCGTCGCAGTGGCGACCGTCTGCGCGCGCTTCGGTCTGCCGTGCGAGATCTACATGGGCGCGACCGACGTGGCGCGGCAATCGCCTAACGTCGCACGCATGTACATGCTCGGCGCCAAGGTGAACCCGGTTACATCCGGCGCCGGCACGCTCAAGGACGCCATGAACGAAGCGCTGCGCGACTGGGTCACCAACGTGCGCGATACGTACTACCTCATCGGCACGGCGGCGGGGCCGCATCCCTATCCCGCCATGGTGCGCGACTTCCAATCGATCATCGGCCGGGAGGTGCGCGAGCAAATAATGGAGCGCGAGGGCAGGCTGCCGGATACGCTGGTCGCCTGCATCGGCGGCGGCTCGAATGCGATCGGGCTCTTCCACCCGTTCCTCGACGACGCGGGCGTTAAGATCTTTGGCGTCGAAGCCGGCGGGCATGGCCTCGAGGTCGAGAACGGGCATGCGGCGTCGATGAACGGCGGACGCCCCGGCGTGCTGCACGGTAACCGGACTTATCTCCTGCAGGACAGCGAGGGGCAGATCCTCGAGGGCCACTCCATCTCGGCCGGTCTCGATTATCCGGGCGTTGGGCCGGAACACTCGTGGCTCAAGGATACGGGACGGGTGACGTATGTCTCGATCACGGACAACGAGGCCCTGGCGGCCTTCCAGCTCTGCGCCAAGCTCGAGGGCATCATTCCGGCGCTCGAGCCGTCACATGCGCTGGCTTATGTGACGAAGCTCGCGCCGACACTGCCGAAGGACAACCTTCTCGTCATGAACTTGTGCGGCCGCGGCGACAAAGACGTGTTCGCCGTCGCCGGCTACCTGGGGATCAAGCTTTGAGCAAGACGACAGACACGAGGATCGATCGGCGGTTCAAGGCGCTCAAGGCCGAGGGACGGGCGGCGCTTGTCACCTTCATCACCGCAGGCGATCCGGACCTCGAAACGTCGGCTAAGATCCTCATGGGCCTGCCCGAGGCCGGTGCTGACATCATCGAGCTCGGCATGCCGTTCTCGGACCCGATGGCCGATGGGCCCGCGATCCAGGCGTCGTCCCTGCGCGCACTCAAGGGCGGGCAGAAGATGCGCGGCACGCTCGGGCTCGTCGCCGAGTTCCGCAGGACAAACGCCGACACGCCGATCGTGCTCATGGGTTATTACAATCCAATCTACGTCTATCCGAACGAGAAATTTCTGGACGACGCCGTCGCGGCGGGCGTGGATGGGCTCATTGTCGTCGATGCACCGCCGGAAGCGGACGACGAGCTTTGCCTGCCGGCGGTTCGGCGCGGGCTGAATTTCATCCGGCTGGCGACGCCGACGACCGATGCAAAGCGCTTGCCGGCCGTTTTGAACAACACCTCGGGCTTTGTTTACTATGTCTCGATTACCGGGATCACAGGCGCGGCTGCTCCCGATATCAACGACGTTCACCAGCAGGTCGTCAGAATCAAAAATGCGACAAGTCTTCCCGTCGTGGTTGGATTTGGCGTAAGAACCCCGGAGCAGGCTGGCGATATCGCCAAGCATGCCGATGGCGTGGTGGTAGGCTCGGCCTTGGTCGGCGCTATCGAGAAGAGCTTGGGGTCCAACGGCAAGGCGACTGGTCAAACGGTGCCGGCCGTCCTAGATTTAGTACGGGCCTTGAGTGCCGCCGTTCGAGCCCGTTGATTTTACGGCGGTTCTCGCTGGGGCGGGCGTTTTGCGGTGGCGCAGACGTTTGCTGGCGGCGCGGACGTGGATTACTGTTTCGAGGAGCGCTAGAGAAGCGTGAACTGGATCAACAACGTTGTCCGTCCCAAAATCCGCAGCTTCCTGACGACGAAGCGCGAGGTTCCCGAGAACTTGTGGGTCAAGTGCCCCGAGACCGGGCAGATGGTTTTCTATAAGGACCTCGAAGCCAACCTCTTCGTGGTTCCGGGCTCCAATTACCATATGAAAATGAGCGCGAAGGCGCGCTTGCTTCATCTCTTCGACGACGGGCACTACGAGCCGGTGCCAATGCCCGCGGTGGCGCAAGACCCGCTGCGGTTTCGCGATGGGCGTAGATATACCGACCGCCTCAAGGACGCCCGTACGAAGACCGGGCTCGAGGACGCCATCCTGATCGGCGAGGGCAATCTCGACGGGCAGAAGGTGGTCGCAGCGGCGCAGGACTTCGAGTTCATGGCCGGCTCGCTCGGCATGGCGGCTGGTGAAGCGGTGATCGCCGGCATGCTGCGCGCGGTCGAAAAGAGGGCGCCGTTCATCCTGTTCGCGGCTTCTGGCGGCGCGCGCATGCAGGAAGGCATCCTGTCGCTCATGCAAATGCCGCGGACGACAATCGCGGTGCAGCGGCTCAGGGAAGCGAAACTCCCGTACATTGTCGTGCTGACCGATCCGACGACCGGTGGGGTCACGGCTTCCTACGCGATGCTCGGCGATATTCATATTGCGGAACCCGGCGCGCTCATCTGTTTTGCCGGCCCTCGCGTAATCCAGCAGACAATACGGGAGCAGCTGCCGGACGGCTTCCAGCGCTCGGAATATCTGGCAAGCCACGGCATGATCGACATGGTCGTGCACCGGCATAAGCTGCGCGAGACGCTGATCCGGGTGTGCGGGCTTCTCATGCGGACCGGCGAAGCAAGCCAGACGAAGAAGCGGGGGAACGGCCGGGCCTACGCGAACGGCACCGGAGACGGCAAGCTGATCGAGAGCACTGCAATCGAGGTCGCGACGATCGTGGAGGCGGAGCGCGTCGCCGCTCCGGCAGCCGACGACAAGACCAGGCGCGATGGTGATGCCAGTCCTCAAAAACCAACCGGCAAGGGCAACTGAAGCGCAGACCGTTGCGTGTGAAGGCGGGCTTTAGCGTTCTGTTTTTCGCAAGTTTCGACGACCCAGAAAGACCCCCATGCCGACCAGCGACGAGCTGCTCGCCAAAATGAAGCTCTTGCACCCGAAGCTCATCGACTTGTCGCTGGGCCGGGTGGAGCGCCTCCTCGCGAAGCTCGGCAACCCGCACAAAAAATTGCCGCCTGTCATCCATATCGCCGGCACAAACGGCAAGGGCTCGGTGACGGCCTATCTCAAGGCCATGCTCGAGGCAGCGGGAAAGCGCGTGCATGTCTACACATCGCCGCACCTCGTGCGATTTCATGAGCGCATCGAGATTGCTGGCGAAAACGGCAAGGCCGCTCCGATCGCTGAGGACGATCTCGTCGATGTTCTCTTGCGCACGCATGCGGTGAACGACGGAGATGACATCACCCAATTCGAGATCACGACGGCTGCCGCGTTTCTGGCGTTCTCCGAGGAGACGGCGGATGCGGTTCTCCTGGAGGTCGGGCTTGGCGGGCGCCTCGATGCGACCAACGTGATCGAGAAGCCGTTGCTCACTATCGTCACTCCGATCTCGCTCGATCACGCCGACAAGCTTGGCAGCACGGTTGGCAAAATTGCTGCCGAGAAGGCTGGAATTCTGAAGCGCGGCGTAACCTGCATCGTGTCGCAGCAGGACGCGGAAGCGCTCGAGGTCATTGAGGAGCACGCCATGCGCACCGGCGCCAAGCTCGTGGTGTGGGGACAAAACTTCGACGCCTTCGAGCAGCGAGGCCGGCTCGTGCTGCAGAAGGAAGATCACCTTCTTGATCTGCCGCTGCCGTCACTCATCGGCCGGCACCAGATCATAAACGCGGGGACTGCAGTTGCTGCGGCGCTCGAGCTGCCTAGTCTAGCGATCAGCGAGCATGCCATCGAGCGAGGCCTGATAGAGGCTCGCTGGCCGGCGCGCATGCAGAGGCTCACCAGCGGCGTTCTGCCCTCGCTGATAGGGGTAGGCGCCGAGCTGTGGCTCGACGGCGGACACAATCCTGCAGCCGGCCGCTTTCTAGCGCAGACCCTCGCGGACCTCGAGGAGCGTTCGCCGAAGCCGCTCTATCTCATCGTCGGCATGATGGGGCTCAAGGATGCTGCTGGATTCCTGGCATCGTTCCGTGGCCTCGCGCGTCATCTCGTGACGGTGCCAATTCCTGGCGCGCACGAGGCTCCTTACACGCCAGAGGCTCTGGCGGAGGCGGCGCGATCGGTCGCGCTCTCAGCCGAGGCGGGGACCTGCGTGGAGGCGGCTTTGAAGCGTATCGAGGCGATAGATCCCGGCCCGAAGCGTATTCTCATCGCAGGCTCTCTCTATCTCGCCGGCCATGTGCTCGGGCTGCAGGAAGGCGTCGAGCCGCAGGCCAACTGACAAAGCCCGGCACTCGCTCAACGTCCAGCGCGCCCATCTCTCCTCGCCCTCCGGACCAGAAGCGTAATACTTTGCTTACCATCTTGAGAGTGAAAGCCCTTCAGGGCCTTCCGGCTTTACCTATTAGTGAGAGGCACTACCGCACCTTCGGCCACTGGTCACATTGGGCTTGTGCGGAAATGAAAAAGGCCATCGTCCGGGAGCAGACACGCGCGTTCGTGGTCCTACCGATTGTGCTTTTGGTTGGAGCTGCAATTTTTGCGCTTATTACCGCGCTTTTCTTCAGCGCGAGAGAAAGCAACAGTCTTGCCCTCGCCAAACAACGCGAGTTTCTCGGTCATGCCTTTGAACAGCATGGATATACGCTGGCGCGCGAGCTCAAGGTGCAAGCCGTCTGGATGGAGGCCTACGAAAGGACCAAGGCGCTCGACCATACTTGGATGCACACCTACCTCGGCGCCTATCTAGATCGATTGCTTGGTTACGGCACCCTGTTCGTACTCTCGGGGAGTAACGAGCCGGTCTATGCCTATGCTCATGGCGCCACCGCTCCCGTCGCGTCGTTCGCGCCGCTCAGCGCCGATCTCGCCGACCTCATCGCTGCCGTTCGTGGCCGGGACGATAAGCTTCAGCACTACCCAGTCATTATGTGCAAGATCACGTTCGACGACAACACGGTCGTTGAGCACCGCGCGATCAGCGACGTTCGCCTCATCGACGGAAAGCCGGCTCAAGTCGTCGTCACAACCATTGTACCTGATGCGCCAAACGCCGAAACTAAGACACACCCGCCGTTCCTCATAATCGCGGCAGCAGCTCTCGATGATGCGGCTCTTGCTACGCTCGGCAAACGCGCCGGGTTTGAGCAATTGCATTGGAGCACAGGCTCGAAGAGAGGCATGGCAGCAAATACCATACGAGCGCTCAATGGGGCGCCCGTCGGGGAAATCGCCTGGAAAAAGGACGAGCCGGGCTTTGCACTCGTTCGCAGCATGGCGGGCGGTCTTGCGATAGCATTCATGCTCCTCATCGCGTTCGCAACCATTCTCGTGCGGCGCGGCATGAACCAGGCGGCTCTCATCGTTGAGCATTCGACCCAGCTTACAAACCTGAACGAGAGCCTCGAGCAACGCGTGCTCGAACGAACGCAGGAGCTCGAGGCCACGCTTGGCAACATCAGCCAAGGCATACTAATGCTCGGGCCAGACGATCAGGTCGTCGTTTGTAATCCACGCGCGGCAGAGCTCTTGGAAGCTGTGCCAGAGGCTGGCCTCGAAGCCGTGCTACCGCTGCTCCTGGCGCCGAGCCTCGCGCACCGGGAGATGCAAGCAGGAGAGCAGCGATGGAAAGCGCCGCGGTTCGACTGTACGCTCGCGTCAGGCCGCATTCTTGAGGTGGCGAGGGCAACGCTCGCGACGGGCGGACAGGTTCTTACTTTGACTGATGTCACAGTTCTGAAGCGGCGCCAGGCGGAGCTCGAGGCGGCAACATTGGCCGCGACAGCCGCCAACCAGACCAAAACCCAATTTCTCTCGACCATGAGCCATGAGATGCGTACACCGCTCAATGGCGTAATTGGTGCGCTCGATCTCCTGAACTGCACATCGCTCGATGCCGAACAGAAGCGGCTCGTCGAGACGGCACTGGTCTCGGGTGAGGCGCTGCTCGTGCACATCAACGACGTCCTCGACTTCTCGAAGTTGGAGGCCGGCAAGCTTGAGCTGGAAACGGCTCCGTTCGAGATTTATCAGCTCGTCGAGACCGTGCTTCGCATCGTCGAGCCGCAGGCGGCGGCACGCGATACTAAACTGGCCTCGAAAATTGAGACGGCCGTGCCGAACGTGCTCATTGCGGATGCCGTGCGCTTGCGCCAAATCCTGCTCAATCTCGCGGGCAATGCGTCGAAATTCACGCACGCCGGTCTCGTTTCTGTCGGTGTCACTCGCATCGGCGGCACAGATGACGTACCGGAACTCGAGTTCTCGGTAACCGACACTGGCCCCGGCATTCCTGATCACCTCATCTCGTCGATGTTCCAGGAATTCTCCATGCTGGACACCTCTTTGGCGCGACGCGAGGGCGGGACAGGGCTCGGGCTCGCGATCTGCAAACGGCTTGTCACCGCAATGGGAGGCACGATCGGCGTCGAGAGCAAGCTTGGTCACGGCAGCCGCTTCTGGTTCCGCCTTGCGCTCGCGCGCGGGGCCGAAATCGTGCCGGAAACGGCCGTGAGCACGCCGCCGCAGCCGCAGGCAATCGAAAAGCTCAAGATATTGCTGGTAGACGACAGCACCGTAAACCGCATGATCGGTACGCAAATGCTGACGGCCGCCGGGCACGCTATTGAGACGGCCACGAACGGGCTCGAAGCCGTCGCATGCGGCAGCGCCACCCGCTACGACGTCATCTTGATGGACATCTCCATGCCGGAGATGGACGGCCTTGAAGCATCAAGGATGATCCGCCTGCTGGCAGAGCCCTTCGGCAGCGTGCCGATCGTGGCGCTTACGGCAAATGCCGTTGCCGGTGACCGCGAGCGGTTTCTTGCGGCGGGAATGAATGAGTATCTGACTAAGCCGTACCGGCGCGCGGATATCGAGAGGGTTCTCGCCGCTCTTGGTCCGGCAGCGCGCAAGGCTGCTTAGAGAGGTCCCCCCCAGAGCCATAGGCCGGAGGAAGGATTGCTGGTTCCGAGTCTCAAACGATCAGGCGGGCCCTTGTCTGAGAGCCTGATTCACGCTCTCGATGGAAGCTCAAGTGCTTCCACCTCGAACAATCAGGCGAGCCCTTGGCTGAGAGCCTGATTCACGCTCTCGATGGAAGCTCAAGTGCTTCCACCTCGAACGATCAGGCGAGCCCTTGGCTGAGAGCCTGATTCACGCTCTCGATGGAAGCTCAAGTGCTTCCACCTCGAACGATCAGGCTCTATGCAACTATCGTGTCCTTTACCCAAGCCTCGAGCTTGGCCTTCTGAACGAGCGCGCCGACGTGCTGGCCGGCAACTGCGCCGTTCTTGAAGACGATAAGCGTCGGCATGGCGCGAATCGCATACTTCTGCGTGACCCCAGGGCTCTGGTCGACGTCCACCTTCACGACCTTGACCTTGCCCTTCATCTCCTTCGAGAGCTGCTCGAGCGCCGGTGCCATGGCCTTGCAAGGCCCACACCAATCGGCAAAAAAGTCAACGAGTACGGGCTCTTTTGAGTTCAGGACCTCTTCGTCAAAGGTCTGGTCGGAAACTACATCGGCCATTTTCTATCTCCTGTTGGTCCTCTTGCGAGATTCAAAGTCCCGCCGAAGCGAACGACGAACGTAGGA
Organism: Hyphomicrobium sp.; assembly: GCA_041659825.1. Taxonomy (GTDB): domain Bacteria; phylum Pseudomonadota; class Alphaproteobacteria; order Rhizobiales; family Hyphomicrobiaceae; genus Hyphomicrobium_C. The sequence continues at coordinate 91,568 of JBAZXL010000008.1, read as the reverse complement.
ACACACCCCTTAGCCGTCAAGGCTCGCCCCGTCGAGCTTCCAGAGACCGGCTGCGTATATATCTAGTGTCGTGGCCGATATTTCCATGAGGCGGGGCCCATCCGTCCAAAGAAGTGCCGCTTCAACCTGCTTTTCGCAAAAAATTTCCTGCAGAGCGAGGCGATAGGCCGCGAGCTGGTAGAGGTAAACTGGAGCCACCTCCTCCGGCGACTGCGGCGCGCGGCGGTTGGTTTTGTAGTCAACGATCAAGACCTTGTCTGGCAGCTCGACCAGGCGATCAATCTGCCCGGCGATACGCAGTGCCGGGCCGCTGCCGTGAGGCCGCGGGATGACCGCTACGATCGGCACCTCGGCGCGGCTTTCGGCGCTGAACACCGGGCCGAAGGCCGGATCCTCAAGGATCGCTAGGGCTTCCGCGGCGATGCTTTTCCGCGTGCGCTCGGGAAGCGAGCGCCCACGCTCTGCCAGGAATGCCTTGGCAGCTTTTGACCAGGTCGCAGGGCTCAAGGACGGCAGATGCTCGAGGAGCGCGTGGGTGAGTGTGCCGCGCAGGAAGCGGCTTTCATCTGCCAGTGCCGACGGAGCAAGCGAAGCCGGGTCGAGCCTCGGATCGCGCGGCGGAGGCTCCGGCTTAGGCTCGCCTTCGTCGTCGGTCTCATAGGGCGCGAGGCGGGAGGGGGCGAGTGGCACTGTGAGCTGTGGCTCACGCGGCGCGTTCAAGGCCGCCCACGATGGGAGGGGCACTGGCTCGTGGCGGGCCGCGAGCGCCGACTTCGGCTTCTCGGGCGCCACCATTTGTGGGCTTGCCAAGCGGAGGACCGCTAAGCCGCCGACCCCGTCACCCTTCTCGACTACACCGGATAACGCCTCGATGATGAGGTTGTACCAACAGCCAGCGTCGGGGCTGCGCTTGCTTTCGAACCCGGTGACGTAGAGGCGATCGCGCGCGCGCGTCATGGCGACGTAGAGAAGGCGGTTGTACTCGTCGCGCTCGGCGCGCTGGATCTCCGCGCGGGCCTCTCGCATCGCCTCAATCTTGCCGGTGCCTTTGACGGGCCAGACGAACGGCTCCACAAGACCAACCGGCCGATGCATGCCGGCAAGCTTCATCGGCCGGCCAGCCTCACGGCCGGCCGAGCCTGCGCTGCAGGAATCGGGAAGAAATACGATCGGGGCCTCGAGACCTTTTGAGCCATGCACGGTCATGACGCGCACCTCGTTGCGACCGTGTTCCATGTCGCGTTTGATCATGCGCTCGTCGTTGCGCATGAAGGTGAGGAAGCCCGAGAGCGAGGGCGGCGCGGCGTCGTCGTAGGTGAGCGCGAGGTTCAGGAACTCGTCGAGCGGATCGGTGGCGTCGGGGCCCAAACGCGCAATGAGCTTGGCACGGACGCCGTCGCGATCCAGGAGGTCGGCGAAGAACTCGAAGGGAGGGCGGAAGTCGGCGGCCTTGCGCCAGCGCTTCAGAGTTGCGGCCGCTACCGCAAAACGTGGCCCGGACGTCTCATTGTCAAGGAGCGCCTTCCACAGCGTACGCTTGCGGCCGTGGGCGATGCGCAGGAGGTCGTCGTCGTCGAAGCCGAAGATCGGGCTCTTCAAGACCTCCGCGAGGGCGAGATCGTCCTCGGGAAGCGTCAGGAAATCGCCAAGCGAGAGCAGGTCCTCGACTGCGATCTGATCGGTGAGCCGCATGCGGTCGGTGCCCGCCACCGCGACGCCGCGGGCTTTCAGCGCTTGCACCATCGGAGCCGCGAACGGTGCTCGCTTGCGGACCAGGATCAGAATATCTCCGGGCTCGATGCGGCGGCCCTCCGAGGCAAGCTCCTCTCCCGTGTCGAGCCAGTGCTTGATCGTGTCCGCGATGCGATTGGCCAGGCGCACCACCGGAGGCGATGCGGATTTCTCCTCGAGCGGCGACCAGGCGTCGGCCAGATCGACGGAAACGGGCTTCTCGGTCGGCCAGATCTCGACGAGACCGGCGTGGCCGAAGCGTTTCGCCACGTGGCGTATGCCATCGGCGGCGCTGCCGACGCCCGGCGAGCGGAGCGGATCGGAGAAGACTGCATCGACCGCTGCCAGAACCGGCGCGACGGTGCGGAACGAGACATTAAGCGGAATACGACGCCACGGGACCCGCGCCTCTTTGGCTTTCGTCTCGAAGTGGTCGCCGGTGGCGGCAAACATTTTCGGGGCCGCGCCCTGGAACGAGTAGATCGACTGCTTCTCGTCACCGACTGCGAAGACGGTGCGCGGCACATCCTCACGAGCGCCGGACCCGGAAAAGAACTCCGATGCGAGCGCCCCGACGACCTGCCACTGAGATGGGCTCGTGTCCTGACTTTCGTCGACGAGGATGTGGTCGAGGCCGTTGTCGAGCTTGAACAGCACCCACTGCGCATTCTCGGGCGTGAGGAGAAGATTGCGCGTCTTCTCAATCAGATCATCGAAATCAAGCGCCGCACGGCGCACCTTGGCGTCGTGGTAGCGCTGGTGGATCTCGCCAGCGAGATGCAGAAGCGCCATGGTGGCTTCAACCGCGTCGGCGGCGCGCAGCTCGTTCCACAACGGCACGAAGCGTGCCCCGGCCCGCTCAAGCAGTGGCTCGATCTCCGGGTTGGATTTGCTCATTGCTTTCGTCAGGAATTTCTCGCGCGGCTCTCCATCGCTCTTGAGGAATACTCCAGCAAGCTCTTCGGCGCGCGCATAGGGCGTCGTCGCATTGAGCGCGGCTCCGATCTTATCGGCCATGGTGTTGTCGGTCGTCGAGCCGCCGCGCAGCACGTCGCGAAGATGAGAGAGTTCGCCGGTCTGCAAGAGCTTGGCGATCTCATCGCAGATGGAGGCACGCGTTGTGCCACGGCGGACGCCGAAATGCGCTTCATAGAGCAGTCGCGTGGCGGCAAGACCTTCAGGTCCGTGTGGGTCCTCCGACGGCATCCTTGCAGCGGCCTCGATCCACTCGCGGTGTGTTAGTGCGCCGGCGAGGACCTGGTCGAAGTGGTCGTCGGCAGCGTAGGCGACGGCTGTCTCCAGTGCCTGTCCGAGGTCGGAGATTCGATCGCGCGCGGCGAGACCCAGCACCTGATCGATGGCGTTGCGGCGCAGCGTCCGCGCTGTCTCGTCGTCGAGAATGGCAAACCCTGGCGTGACGCCTGCCTCGAGCGGGAAGCGCTGAAGCAGGCGCTCTGAGAAGGCGTGGATCGTTTGTACGCGGAGCCCTCCTGGCGTCTCAGTAGCGCGCGTGAACAACGTGCGGGCGAGCGCGGTTTCAGCTTGTGTCGGCTTGCGACCCAGCACTTGCTCGTTGCCGAGCTTGTCCTTGAGCTCCGCTTCCGGCAGGGTGACCCACTTGGCGAGGCTCTCAAAGACGCGCTTCGACATCTCGGCTGCCGCTGCCTTCGTATAGGTGAGGCAGAGAATGCGCTCCGGTGGCGTACCGGCCAGCATGAGCCGCAACACACGCATGGTGAGCACATGCGTCTTGCCGGTGCCGGCGTTGGCGCTCACCCAGACCGAGGCCGCCGGATCCGCCGCGTCGGCCTGCGATCGGCTCGTGCGGGCGAGCTCCTGCTCGATGGCTTTTGCTGTCAGTTGCTCCGCCATCAGATTACGCCTCCTCGTTGGTCGTAGCACCCGAGGACCATTCGGCCACGCGGGCGAGGTGTGCGTAGTCATCGTAATCATAGAAGAAGCGGGCGCGGCGCAGGGGGCGGTAGGGCGTCTCCTCCATATCAAAGTGCGCGACGTGGCGAGCGAGGCCGTCGAGGGCGCTTGCCGCGAGGGCGTCAATGTCCGCGCATTTGACGTCGCGCTCGTCGCCTGGCGGGTCGCCGCCAGAGGCAGAGATGTAGCGCAATGCCGCAACGGGCAGCCTTGGCACGTCGGGGAACCCGATGTCGCTGCGTGCGATGGCCGCTTCGAGCGGTAGCTGCGGGGCGATGAAGGAGACGACCTTGTCGTCTTTCGGCGGCGTGCCCGTCTTATAGTCCGTGATCACGAGCGCACCCGCGACGACGTCGATGCGATCTGCGCGCGCGGTCAGCTCGAAGACGCCGCCGGGCGTGGTGATCTGCAGTCTGCCCGAGGTTTCGGCTACGATCTTCGCGAGCCCTTTACGGCGCGAGGGCTCGGTCTCGGCGAACCAGGCGGCGAAGCGCTCAAAGCGTGGCACCCAGAACGCGGCAATGCGCGGATGGGCGGCGTACTCGTCGAGCACCTCACGGGCAAGGCGCACGAGCTCGCGCTCGGTGTCCTTCGGCAGCTCCTTCGGATATTTGGTGGAGAAGCGCGAGAGCGCGGAATGGATGATGCTGCCGCGCAGGCTTGCACCAGGTTCCTGGCCAAGCGGGTCGAGCGGCTCGAGACCCAGGATCTCGCGGGCAAAGATCGCATACGGGTTCGCGAGCCAGGTCTCGATGCGCGACACCGAGAGCTTGCGCGGACGCATGGCAAGGGGCGGGCGAGGCTCGGGGACCGCGAGCCTTGGAACGGGCGTTACGTTATCGCGCTGGCGGGCCCAGCCGAGCCACGGCTCTCGAGGTGTCAAGGCGGCTGACGCCCCCATGCCGTCGAGCAGCGCTTTCAAGCGCAGCAGCCAGCGCGAGGGCACGGTCGGCACGCCATCCATTTTCTCGGCACGCGTCAGGATGACTTGCGGGCTCGACAGCAAGGTTGCGAAATCATGGGCGGCTTGGCCGATCTTCTCCTCCGGTGAGGGGAGGCCCAGGGTCTCGCGCATGGGGCGATTGAGCCAGGCACCGGGATCAGCCGATTGTGGCCAGGTGCCGTCGTTCAACGAGCCGAGGATCACCACGTCGGGTTGCTGCAGACGCGCTTCGAACGGGCCCCAGATGGCGAGGCGCGGATGTACGGGCCCGCGCGGGCGCACGTTCTCGCCGCTAATAAGGCTGCGATAGAGATCGGCGTAATCCGAGGGCGGAATCAAAAGTGACGGAAGCTCCTCGTTCAAGAGGCTTGCGAAGAAGCTGGCGCCGGTTTCGCCTGCTTCACCCTGCCAAAGGAGCGAGCCCATTTCCGCATCGGCGGCTTCGCCGGGCTGGCGCGCAACCGCGCCGGCCGCGTCGGCATGGGCCTTGGCGAGCCGGCGGAGCGGCTCGGGAGTCGCTGCGTCATAGAGCAGGGTGAGCGGCTCAACGGCGGTCCGCAGGCGTTGAACAAGATCGCGGGCTCCGTCCCAATCCTCGTCGAACAGGCGCACGACGGCGCGATGCCGGCGCGTCTTGTCGAGCGTTTCCTGCCGCGCCTTTTCGAGAGCGGCTTCGACGCCAGCAAGGCCGGCGCCGAGATAGGGCGCTCGAAACGCCGCGATCTCGAGGGCGCGGGCAGCACGACGAGCCGCAAATGGGTCGAGGCCGAGGCGCGTAATGGGATGCTTAAGGAGCGACATCAGCTCGGCGGGCGCAAAGTTATTGGCGACGGCCTCGATCAGGAGATCGAGAAAGGCGCCGGGCGGCGTTTTCGCGAAGGGGCGTCCGGCGGAATCGTCGACCTTGATGCCCCACGCCTCGAGGCGAACCGCGACACGGCGCGCGAGCAAGCGATCCGGCGAGACAAGCGCCGCGGTGCGACCCGGCGTGCTGATCGCCTCGCGTAGAATGAGTGCTACGGCCTCGGCCTCGTCTTGCGCGGTCGGTGCTTCGATCAGGCTCAAGCCTTGAGGAGCGGCCGCGGCTCCCTCGGCGCGGGCCGCCGCGGCGAAGGCTTCCCAGCGCGCCGTCGTGCGGGCCGGACGCATCACTTCGGCCACGAGGCGCCCGCGAGCGGATATCGCCTTGGATCCGCTTTCGCCGAGGATGGCGACGGCGGAGCGCGCAATGCGCAAGCCATCAAGCAGCTTCTTCAAGCCGAATTGCGGATGCTCGGGATGCGCCGGCTCGCCCGCGTCGGCTGGAATAATGGCGTTCCAGCTTGCTTCGTCCAGCACCGTGTCGAGCGCGGGCAGCACAATGGCGCCGTGCGGCAGCTCGGCGACCGCACGCATCAGCTCGACAGTTGCCGGGATCGATCCGGTGACACCCGCGACGATGACCGGCCCATTCGGCGGCTCATGCTGCATGCGCTGCGCCTCGCCGCGGATGACGGCGTTGCGGCGACCGACGGCGGAGAGCAGCCCCTTCTCGGCAAGCTCGGCGGGCCACCACTTGGTGACGATCTCGAGGAAGGTGAGCGTCTGCTGCCAGTGGGTCGAAAATGTTTCCGGGACGAGGTGAGCGAGGCCGTCGAGCGTCTTGTCCTCAGTCTCGACCATATCCATGAGGGAGGCGAGCTCGGCTGCGAGCATCGCGGCCTGCGCCGGCGTGCTGCTACCTGCGGCGGCCTGCGGCTCGTGACCGCCATCGTCTGCCCGGCGAAGCGCCTCAGACCAGCGCAGCACGAGGTTGGTGAGCGCCAAGCGCTGTTCGAGCTTATTCATGGCGGGCGCAATGCCGGCGTGAGCTACGCCGAGCGCGTCCGGCCTCGCGAGGCTTGCGATCAGGGAGGCATCCTCCTCACCCTCGGAGACGGCTATGATCTTTGGCAGCAGCATCGCGCGTCCACCGGCTACGCGAAGGAAAGCTTCCTGGAGCGCGCGTGTAGCCCGTCGTGTTGGCAAGAGCAATGTTATGCCGGGCAAATCGAGCGTGCGCGGAGCCTTGCCTCCGAGTGCCGGCAGATTACCTTCGAGAATTGCCTCGGCGAGGCAATCGAGGAACGGGCGGCCGGCCGGAATCGTGAAGATGTTGGGACGGGAGGAAGCGATCATGCGCGGGGTATAGCACCCGCGTGCTCGTCTCAGATGCGTTTCGAGTGGTCTATCCACCGTTCCGCGTCGTCGATTGCTTCCGGCGTGCCAACATGCATCCAGGCGCCGTCGAGACGGATGCCGAAAAGACGGCCCTCCGCGATGGCCCGGTCCCAGAGCACGTTCAACGAGAAGCGACCCTTCGGAGCATGCTTGAACATGCGTGGGTGGGCGATGGAAACGCCGGTGAATACAAACGGCGCCTCCCGGTGCTCGGTGCGGCGCGCGATGAGCCCATTGGCGTCCATATTAAAGTCGCCGTGGCCTTCGTAGCCGAGGCTCGTCGCACCGAGCGCGAGCAGCATCAGGCTGTCCATCTTCGCCGAGTTCCAGGCCGTCAGCATGCGCTTCAGGTTCGAGCCCATGCCTTCGATCCAGACACTATCGGAATTATGGATGAAGAACGGTGCGGTGCCGAGCAGAGGCAGGGCCTTGGTCACGCCACCGCCGGTATCGAGCAGCAGGCCGCGCTCATCCGAGATTTTGATATGCGGCGCCATGCGCTTGGCTAGATGGGCCTCCAGGAGGTCCGCGTGGTAATGAACGTTGACGACCGCATTCTCGATACCGGCTGTAACGACACGATCGAGTACGTGATCGATAAGGGCGCGGCCCTTCAATTGCACGAGCGGCTTTGGCAGCGTATCGGTGAGCGGGCGCATTCGCGTGCCCAACCCCGCCGCAAGGACCATCGCAGAGTTTATTTTGGCGGTCATCAGTACTCAGTGCTCGAGAGCTATGTCGCGGACGCTTGCGGGAAAGTGGCGATCGTACCAGACGCGGAGCGCCGCCAGCTCGGGATGCGCAAGGCAGCCGGTTAGATAGCGCCAGATGCGCGGGATGTGGCGCAGATAATGCGGTTTCTGATCGCGCTTGGCTAGGCGGGCGAAGATTCCCAGGATCTTGTGTTGCGCTGAGCACCCAGTGCTGCGTAGGCAAATTGGAATTCATTGCTATCGAAGCTCGGATCTGAGCGGCGCTCACGACAATAATAATCCAATAGTCCGTCTTCGAGCGCCGGCGCGACGTCCACTCGGGCATCCTCGAGCACCGAGACGAGATCGTAGGCAGGAGAGCCACGCATCGCGTCCTGGAAGTCGAGCAAGCCAGTGCGGCGGGGCCCTTCGCGCGCGGGGAGCCACATCAGATTCGGCGAGTGATAGTCGCGCAGGACCCAGCCTTTGGGTCCTTGCAGCACACGGCCGAAGACGGCGCGCCAAAGCTCCATGAACTCGGCGCGCGCATCCGGCGGGATGGCCGAGCCTTTCAATGCCGGCCAATACCAATCCGGCAAGAGCTCCAGCTCGATCTCGAGGACGCCTTTGTCTTGCTCGGGGATGGTATGCGCCGTGCCATCAGGCAATGGGATGCTTTGCGGCACGGGGACGTGAGCGAGCGCCAAGAGCGTATCGGTTGCCGCGTGCCAGAGCTCGGGCTGAGACGTGCCGGACAGCATCTCGCGACCGAATACGCGCTCGCCAAAATCCTCGATGATCAAGAAGCCAGCCTGCATGTCGGATGCATAGATCTCAGGCGCGCTGAGTCCGGCTGCAGAAAGAGCATTGGCAATTGCCACGAACGGGCGGACGTCCTCCGCCAAATGCGCAATGCGGCTATAGGGCAGGCCATTGCGTAAGGCCGGGCCATCCGGCTGGCGCGGCTGATCCATCAGCACACCGCGGCGATCACGTGTCGCAAGCCGCGCGTAAGCACGCGCCGATGCGTCACCTTGCAGGTAGCGGCTGCTGGCCTCGTGCCACGGCGGATGGCCGGCGAGGAATGCGGACATGCTCTCGAGGCGCTCGAGCCGCGGCTGCCAGGATCCGAAAGCCTCCATTCGCACGGTGCGATGGCTGTCGGAGAGAGACGATTCATCGAGGTGAATCTCAAGGCGGTTGTCGCCGAGAAGGCGTGGCGCCCGCTCCGGCCACTCGATCAAAAGCGCGCCGCGGCGGGCATAGTCGTCAAGACCAAGCTCGCCCGTCTCGTCCTCGCTTGCAAGGCGATAGAGATCGAGGTGAGCAATCTCGAGCCGATCGCTCTCATACGTCTGCACGATCGAGAACGTGGGGCTCGGCACCTCGGCATGCTCGTCGGCGAGCACAGCGCGGATGACGGCGCGCGCAAACGTCGTCTTGCCGGCGCCGAGATCGCCGAACAGGGCGACGCAATCGCCCCTGGCAAGCTTCAACGCGAGGCGCTCGGCCAAGCGCCCAACGCCCGCTTCATCGGCGTCAGCTACCAACCACGTTCCTGGCATCGCTACTCACTGCACTTTGCTTGGTTTCCGATGGAGGCTGGCCCTCGGCGAGGCCACGCTCGGGAAAGCGCACCGTGACGCGCGTGCCGCGGCCTGGCTCGCTGTCGAGCTGGGTATCGCCGCCGTGCAAGTCAACCAGGCTCTTGACGATGGAGAGGCCGAGACCCGCGCCCCGATGCTTAGAGCCCTGACTGCGGCTCTCGAAGCGCTCGAAGATGCGGCGCTGCTGCTCGAGCGGAATGCCGACGCCCTCGTCCTCGACCGAAAACACCATGGCGCCGTCCTCGTGCCAGCAGGCAAGATGCACGACGCCTTCGGGCCTCGAGAAGCCGACGGCATTCGACAGCAGATTATATAGGACCTGGCGGACACGCTGCTCGTCGGCGACGAAACTCTGCGCAGCATCGTCGATGGCGATGTCGAGAGTGAGGCGTGCACGGGCGGCGGGCTCGCGAACGCCGTTGATCGCTGCGTCGATAACAGCCCGGACGTCGACGTGCGAGAGCTTCAGCTCGAGGCCGCCGGCGTCGATTGTCGCGAGGTCCAAGATGTCATCGATGATTGCGAGCAGCGTCTTGGAGGAGGCAGAAATATCATCCAGGTACTCGCGCTGCTTGGTGCTCAAAGACCCGAAGATCGGGTTCGCCAAGAGCTCGCTGAAGCCGATGATGTTCGTCAGCGGCGTACGCAGCTCATAGGACACGTGACCGATGAACTGATTTTTCAGACGATCGGCAATGACGAGGGCCTCGTTACGCTCGATGAGTGCGCGCTCGTATCGCTTCGAATCCGTCACGTCGACAAACGTCAGCAGCGTGCCGCCATCGGGAAGTGGAGTTGCCGCGTAGTCGATGACGCTACTGTCAGGACGCATCATCTGGCCTTCGAGAGGATGGCGATTGTCGGAGAACGCGGTTACGGCTTGACCGATGCGCAGCCACGTCGCGGCATCACTATAGAGGACCGCGGCACCCCGAATGAACTCCTCGATGTGGGGGCTCTCGGAGAGGTGAGTGCGCGAGAGCTTCCAGATCAAGGCAAAGGCGGAGTTGAACAGCGACAAGCGTCCGTCGGTGGCGAACACCGCGACACCTTCCTTGAGGCTATTCAACGTCTCGCTTTGCACGCTGATCAAAGCATTGTAGCGGCTCTCGAGTGCCAGGCGCTCGGTCTCGTCCGCGTAGAGATAGGTGACGCCGCCATCGGGGCGCTGCGCAGCCATCACGTGCACGATGCGTCCGTCGGGCAGATGCCACCAGTCCTCTTGCTCGGTGCCTTCCTGATAGCACTTCAGGACCTTGGTCTTCCATTCGCGGTAGTTGACCACCTCGGGCAGGCGGCCAAGCTCACGCAGGCGATCGAGCACGGCACCATCGGAGGGCTTCGTGTCGAGCCACTCGGCGCCGAGCTGCCATAGCCTCTGATAGGCGGCATTGAAGAAGGTGAGCTTCTGCTCGGCGTTGAAGATCGCAACGGCCGTGGATACGCGGTCAAGCGTCTTGTCGTAGGCCGCGACCTGGCGGTCGAGCTCGCCTTGAGCGGTCTCAACGGCGGCGACGTCGATGGCGACGCCGGCCGTTGCGTCGCCGAGCGGAAGCACCGTGACCTCGTGCGACTTGCGCTCGCTGCCGATGACGACGGGCATGCGCTCGGTCAGGTTGGCCCCGTTTGCCAATTTTCGCGCGACGAGCTTGCGCTGGCGCGATTCCAGAAGCTCGATCTGGCCATCGACCACCTCTGCATCGCTCGCGGCTTCGACGGCCTTTACGTAGGCGCTGTTGACCCAACTCAGGCGGCCGCTCTCATCGCGCAGCCAGACGGGGTGGGGCAGCGCATTCATCAACGCGCGACTTGAGCGCACATCGCGCGCCAGGCGCATGTGCTGGTCGAGGATCATCGAAAGGTCGCGCTTGTAGCCGGCGACGTCCTTGAAGCGCAGGACGGCGCGCCCGCCTGCAGCGCGTCCGTCGGCCTCGATATGGCCACCAGCCGCCGTCTTCAGGATGACGTTGAATGAGCGGCCTTCACGAAACAGCACATCGAGCACCGTCTTCAGGGTGGCGGCTGATCGCTGATCGAGCCACCTGGCAAAGCGCACGACCTCGGCGCTATCGAGCGGCAGGCCAGGAACGCCCGCGATCGTATGGGTAACGACGGTGAGACCCTTGCCCTGGTCCCAATGCATAAGCACCTGCGGCTCGGCCTTGACGAGGGCTTCGGCGGCTGCGAGCTCGCGGCGCAGGTCGCGCACTTCGTCCTGTGCTATCCGGGTGCGGCGGCGAAGAGCGCCAAATGACTGAGCGAGCAGATATAGCCCGACGAGGGCAACCAACCCTGCAACCGTCGCAATGACCATGAGCCCAACCGGAAGTGCAGCCGGCGCGAGCACCGGCGCGCCGCGCGCGGCCAGCGTTGCGGTCAGCACCGTGACACAGGCAAGGCTCGCGAGCAGAAGCATGAGCAGCTCCACCCGCGTGTTCTGCCGCTCAGAGTTGGCACTCTTCCGTGTCATTGGTCCTTAGACTCTCGACGGCGAAGCTCGGCCAAGGGCCGAGACCCCAAAACGGCGCGAATCATCTCGTGATTATGCGGACCTTCGGGGGCGGGTGCCAGTGCGGCCTGAGCACAGTGAGGGGGATGGCGGCGGGGCCACTCGGGCTGCAGACTTGGCTAGGCGGGTACGGCAATGAAAAAGGGAAAGGCGCGGCATCCAATGGTGCCGCGCCTCCCAACCTAGCTCCGATCGCGGAGCGGCGATCGATCAATAGCGATAGTGGTCCGCCTTGTAGGGGCCTTCCTCAGGCACGCTGATGTAGGCGGCCTGATCAGGGCGCAGCTTCGAGAGCTTCACTCCGATCTTCTCCAGGTGGAGGCGGGCAACCTTCTCGTCGAGCACCTTAGGCAAGGTGTAGACCTTCTTCTCGTACTTGCCGGCGTTCTGGTAGAGCTCGATTTGAGCCAGCGTCTGGTTGGTGAAAGAAGCCGACATGACGAAAGACGGGTGGCCCATGGCGTTGCCGAGGTTCACGAGGCGACCTTCCGACAAGAGAATGATGCGCTTACCGTCCGGGAACTCGATCTCGTCGACCTGCGGCTTGACGTTGTGCCACTTGAGGTTCTTCAGGCCAGCGACCTGAATCTCATTGTCGAAGTGACCGATGTTGCAGACGATGGCGCGATCCTTCATGGCGCGCATGTGCTCGGTCGTGATGACGTCCTTGTTGCCGGTGGCGGTGCAGAAGATGTCGGCGCGGGGTGCCGCGTCCTCCATCGTCGTCACCTCGTAGCCTTCCATGGCAGCCTGAAGGGCGCAGATCGGGTCGATCTCGGATACGAGCACGCGGCAGCCTGCCTGACGGAGAGAGGCGGCCGAGCCCTTGCCGACGTCGCCAAAGCCGGCAACCATCGCAACCTTGCCAGCCATCATGACGTCGGTGCCGCGGCGGATGCCGTCGACCAAGCTTTCGCGGCAGCCGTAGAGGTTGTCGAATTTGGACTTGGTGACCGAGTCGTTGACGTTGATCGCGGGGAAAAGAAGCTTGCCTTCCTTCTCCATGATGTAGAGGCGGTGGACGCCCGTGGTCGTCTCCTCGGAGACGCCCTTGATCGACTTCGCGACCTCGCCGAACCAGCCGGACCGCTTCTCCTTCAACGTCTTCTTTACGAGAGCGAAGAGAATTTCCTCCTCCTCAGAGGTCGCCTTGTCGAGGAAAGCGGTATCGCCGGCCTCGGCACGGACGCCGAGGTGAATGAAGAGAGTTGCGTCGCCGCCGTCGTCGAGGATCATGTTCGGAACGCCGCCGTCAGCCCAATCGAAGAGCTTGCGCGTGTAGTCCCAGTACTCTGTCAGGCTCTCACCCTTATAGGCGAAGACCGGAATGCCGGCTGCGGCGATGGCTGCAGCGGCGTGGTCTTGCGTCGAATAGATGTTGCACGAGACCCAGCGAATGTCGGCGCCGAGCGCCTTCAACGTCTCGATCAGCACAGCCGTCTGAATGGTCATGTGGAGCGAGCCGGCGATGCGGGCGCCCTTCAGCGGTTGCGTAGGACCGTACTCACGGCGGGTAGCCATGAGGCCAGGCATTTCCGTCTCGGCGATCGCGAGCTCCTTACGGCCCCATTCGGCGAGCGAGATGTCCTTTACGATGTAGTCTTGGGCGGGGGTCATGCGAATCCCTTTGCGAGGTCTCGGGCTAATGCGAGGTCGAGGTGCGCCCCGAGGATATGAGGCAGGCATCCAGATGCGCCTCATATAAACGGCCCGCGCAGAGATCGCAATAAGATATAAACAACTCCTTATGTCCTTTGTGGACTATCGGTCCGTTCGTCGGAGTAGGAACACTAGGCGACTCTTGGTTGGTGTTCTGGATTCACGAACGCTTGCCGACCTGCGCCCGGGAATCACGCGTTCGATCCAGAACACTAGGTAGGGCCTACATGGCCTTTCCGCGATCCGACGATCGCAATCTCAGATAAAAGTAAATACTCCCACACCTAATTCAAACAATACTAAATATACTTCCGTCTATTTCACTATTCTACACGCAACAGATAGCAATTAATCAGAGCAACTCTAATTACCAACTTCCTGTATATTTTGTAAAGTTAAGCCTATTTCTGCTTCGAAATGAACCATTTTCAACCTTCCCTGATCCCCATCGCGCAATCATCTTTGCGATGCATAAACCAGCGTGCCGTAAGGTCGCCTGAAGTTCGATCACGGAGATTGTTTATGCATTGCACTCTGACACCGCAGGGTAGGACCAGACTCAGCCGCCTTGCCTCAGGCCGTCGACTTATGAGCGATGAGTCAGGGAGCGTACTCATTCCATTCTCATTGATCGCCGTCGTTCTGATTGCATGTATCGGCGGCGGAGTGGATATCGGCCGGTGGCTGCATGCCCGGTCGAAAACGGTCGCAGCCATGGATGCCGCCGTCATCGCCGGCGCACGGGTGCTGCAGTTGGACAGCAGCAACGTCACTGGCGCGGTCGAAGCTGCAAACCGCTTCTACATTGAGAATACGAAAGGTAGCCTTTCACTCGTCGACGACACGGTGACGTTTGCACCGAACGCCGACCACACGTCGCTGCGGTCAAGCGGCAACGCATATATCCCGACGCCGCTTCTGAACGTCATCGGAATACCCAAGCTCTCCTTGCTGCGTGAAAATAGCGCCGATTACATTGAGGCCAAGCTCGCGACAGGCGGCAATTCTGACACGTCGACCGAGATCGCGGTGATGCTGGATGTCACCGGCTCAATGGCTGGCCAGAAGGCCACCGACATGAAGGCAGCCGCCACCGATCTCGTGGACATCGTCGTCTCAGAGACCGGAGCCAATTCCGTCAAGGTCGCTCTGGTTCCGTTCTCGAACAGCGTGCGGCTGCCTTCGTCCGCCGTGACGGCGGCACGCGGCACCCCAACTGCGAAGAAGAAAGTCAGCGGGAAAATGTATCATCTGACCGACTGCGTCGTCGAGCGGACCGGCTCTCAGCGCTACACAGACGCCGCGCCGGGTGCGAGCACGTACGTCATGTCGCTCTACGATCGGAATACCTATTGCCCGCTCGGCACGAGCGAGGAGGTCGTACCGTTGACGACCAGCAAGACGACATTGAAGGCAAAAATAGCGGCGCTCACCGTCGAAGGTGGCACCGCCGGGCACATTGGCACGGCCTGGGCTTGGTATATGATTTCGCCCGAGTGGAATTCACTCTGGCCTTCGAACAGAGCGGCTGCGTACGGCACCAAAGTGCAGAAGATCGCCATTCTGATGACTGACGGCGAGTATAACACCGAATACGATACCAATGGCATCTCGACCGACGAGCTGCGCAACAACCCCGCGAATGACATTTCGCGCAATCAAGCGACGGCGCTTTGTGCGGCAATGAAAGCGAAAGGCATCATCGTCTATACGGTGGGATTTGATCTCGAGGGCAACCAAGCCGCCGCAAGCACTCTGAGCACCTGCGCGACAGATTCGACGAAATATTACAATGCAAAGGATGGCGCCGGGCTGAAGCAGGCATTCCGCGACATCGCGCTCAAGCTCTCGACGCTCTACTTGAGCAAATAGACGAGATGGCGGGAGACGCCTCTCATACCGGCGCGCGAAACCTCTCGCTCGTTGGTATTATTGATGCGCGCCGGTATTCACTCTTGCTTGCGCGCAGCCGCCACGCCAACCCTGCGCGCGGATCTCTTGCTTGCGCGCAGCCGCCACACCAACCCTGCGCGCGGATACCGGCGCGCGAAACCTCGCGCTCGTTGGTATTATTGATGCGCGCCGGTATTCTCTTTAACTTGCGCGCAGCCGCCACGCCAACCCTGCGCGCGGATACCGGCGCGCGAAACCTCTCGCCCGTTGGTATTATTGATGCGCGCCGGTATTCACTCTTGCTTGGGCGCAGCCGCCACACCAACCCTGCGCGCGGATACCGGCGCGCGAAACCTCTCGCCCGTTGGTATTATTGATGCGCGCCGGTATTCACTCTTGCTTGGGCGCAGCCGCCACGCCAACCCTGCGCGCGGATCTCTTGCTTGCGCGCAGCCGCCACACCAATCCTGCGCGCGGATCTCTTGCTTGCACGCAGCCGCCACACCTGCCCTGCGCGGATACCATCGAGCATGAGTCAAAGCTTATTGCTCGACGGTATCAGTCCTCCTCGGCGAGCTCCTCGCCGAAACCGGTCTCGACGAGGGTCACGAGCGCTTCCAAGGCTTCCGGCGCCTCGGGACCTTCGGCAGAAATGTGAAGTTGTGAGCCGGGGCTGGCGGCCAGCATCATGAGGCCCATGATGGATGTGCCGCCGACCGACTGCCCGTCACGGGTAACGAGGACCGTCGCCTCGTAGGTCTCGGCGAGCTTGACGAATTTGGCGGATGCGCGCGCGTGGAGCCCTTTGCGGTTCACGATCGTGACCACGGCCTCGGGACGCTTGCTGTCTTGTATCTCCGGCACGCGCTACTGCTCACCCGAAAGCTCTTGGCTTGCAACCTTGATATACTTGCGGCCGGCCTCGCGGGCGAGCAAGACGGCCTGCTCAAGGGGAACCTCGCCGCGAAGACCGGCGAGCTTCACGAGAATTGGCAGGTTGATGCCGGCGATGATCTCGACCTTTGCCTCGTCCATAACGGAAATGGCGAGATTGGAGGGCGTGCCGCCGAACATGTCGGTTAGAATAATCACACCCGAGCCAGAGTCTGCACGATGCACGGCGTCGAGAATTTCGTTACGCCGCGCAGCCATATCATCCTCAGGGCCGATGGAAACGGTCTCGAGCTGGGTCTGCGGGCCCACGATATGCTCGAGAGCAGCGCGGAACTCGACTGCCAAACCGCCGTGCGTGACGATTACTAGCCCGATCATCGATGTCAGCCGAATGTGGTTCGAGTTCGCGACTGCAAGGCGTTGCCTGGGCCTCTTTAAAGGTGCCTACCGCCAAGGTATGGCAGCGGTGGCTCGCGGGGCGGGAGACTTACAGGGGTTCGCTGGCAACGCAAGGGATTTCCTTGCACCGGCTCACGGGTCCCGAAGCGAGCGCGGCAAATATAGCGCGAGCAGCAGCTTGGCATGCGCCGACGCCTCGAAAGGCGAGAGACGGAGTAGCGGCAACTCCACGCCGAGCAAGGTCGCGGTCGAGGCCGTGATGGGGTAACGCTCGACCTCGGACTGCGAGACCAGATCGACGACGAGGACGAGATCTGCAGGTCCGGCGGCGGGTACGGCGACGATGCCGAGACCACGGACCTCGAGCTGGCCTTCAATGGTGGCCGGCGCACTTGCGGTGATACGGCCGGCTGGGGTCCGCGCGAGGCAAACCTGATCGTCGGCAACAAGGCTCGCCTCGAGGGGGACAAGCGCAGACGTGCCGGCAGAAAGGCAGCGCAGCGCCAAATCCGATTTGCCGGCGCCTGAGGCGCCACGAATTAGTGCGGCGCGGCCGCCAAGCGCGATGGCCGTCGCATGCACGAGCTCATGCGCGCCGGGCACTCGTGCCCCCCTGGCGCGCCGCGTGGACAAGGGCCGGCAGCCGAACGATGAAGCGTGCCCCAATAGGCTTTGCCGCCTCGGATTCTCCCGCCCGGCGACGGTTCTGAGCGTTGATATCGCCACCATGGGCGCGCACGATCTCGCGCGAGATAGAAAGCCCAAGGCCGGAGTTCTTGCCACGTAGCGCTTCCGTCGCCGGGCGATCCGTGTAGAAGCGGTCGAAGATGATGTTCAGGCGATCTTCGGGAATACCCGGACCTTCGTCGTCGACGTGGAATTCGACGGTCTGGCCGGACCGGCTCACGCGCAGTGTGACGGTGCGGCCCTCTGGCGAGAACGAGACCGCATTGTCGACCAGGTTGGTCAGGACCTGCCCGAGGCGGCCGGCGTCGCCATTCACCAGAAATGCGTTCTCGTACGGCGCGGGGTCGATCACGGTTATGACGCGACGCGTGTCGCTCGAAAGAATGTCGCGGAAAATTTGCGCGACGCTCATCACGACACCGGTGACATCGATGGGGCCCATGTGCTGGCGCGCCAGCTCTGCGTCGAGCCGCGAGGCATTCGAGACGTCTGTGATGAGGCGGTTCAAGCGCTTCAGCTCGTTTTGGATCTGCTGCACGAGCTCGCTTCGCTGGGCATCTGTCTTTGCGTAGCTGAGAGACTCGGCAATCGACCGTGCCGCCGTCAGCGGATTTTTGAGCTCATGGGCAACGTCGGCTGCAAAGCTCTCGCTGGCCTCGGCCCGCCGGTAGAGGGCAGCGGTCATGGACGAGAAGGCGCGCGCCATCTGGCCCACCTCGTCATGACGCTCGGCGTACACCGGCAGCTCGTGGCGGGCGTTGATGTTACGGCTGACGAGGTCCGCTGCGGCCGAAAGGCGGCGCATCGGGTCGGCGACGGTGCGAGCCAACAGCCACGAGCTGACGAGGGCTGCGATGAGCGCCACGGACGCAAGCGACCAGATGATCGTGCGCTCCTCACTCAGGATCTGGTCGATCTCGCCGGGCGGGGTCGACATGAGCAGGACGCCTTGCACGGCGGATGCGCGCTTGATAGGAACCGCGGTCGAGACGATCTGCTCGCCCGTATCATTGAGCAGGAGCATGGCTGTCGTCTGGCCCTGGATCGCCTGTCGCACTTCCGGGTAAAGCGTGCCGTTGGCGTTGCCAATCTCCTTGTAGACTGGAAGCTCCTCGTCGATCATCCAGGCCAAGAGGCGCGTGTAGAAGTTTTTGGTGCGCATCTTGGTGCCGGCCGCGACCTTCGGCTCTTGGCGCGAGAGCTGGCCGCGGGTGAGAAGATTGGCGCTATCCACGAGCAGCGTGCCATCGAGGCTATAGACGCGGGCCCGGCGGGTGGTCGGCTGGATGAGACGGCGCAGAATGGGCGCGACGCGCTCGGGCCTTATCGAGAGCCCGATGCTGGGGAAGCCGTCATCGTGAACTGCGGGCTCGTTTCCGGCGGAGGGAAGGCTGTCGGTGTGGATGACGAGACGGCCAGTCTCGACGCGCGCGTCGCCGGCGATAGCGGCGGCGATCATCTCGCCTTGGACTTTAAGCGACTCGCGTTTCGCATCGATCAGCCAGGCGTTGTATTGGCCGAAGTAGAGAATACCACCGACGACGATGACGACACCGGCGAGGTTCGCGACCATGATACGGCGCAGCAACCCGGCCGTGACGAAGCGAACGAGCCACATCGACAGCATCCAGCGGCCGACGTAGACGGCGGCTTTCCTCGCTACCGAAAAGAGCGTTGCGCTTGCGGACGCTGCCGCCTTGGCAAACCGGCTGGCGGCGGCCTGCACCCGCTCAAACGAGCCCGCTGCCGTTGTCCGCTCCGTGTCGAGGGCCATTTCACCTCCGTGCCTAGCCAGATCTGGTTCGGCGACCTACGGTCAAGCATGGGGCGGACCGCCATGTTGCCGCATCGCAGGGTACAAAAAAGGGCCAATCCCGATGTGACAGGCCCTAATAAGCGCCCTACTCCTTGAAGCGATAGCCGACGCCGTAGAGCGTCTCGATGACGTCGAAATCGTCATCGACCTGCTTGAACTTCTTGCGCAGGCGCTTGATGTGGCTGTCGATGGTGCGGTCATCGACGTAGACTTGATCATCATAGGCTGCATCCATCAGCGCGTCGCGCGTTTTGACGACACCGGGACGCTGGGCGAGGGCCTGAAGGATCAAGAACTCAGTGACAGTCAACGTCACGGGGCGATTGTCCCAATGGCAGGTGTGCCGCTCGGGGTCGAGCTTCAGCTTGCCGCGCTCGAGAATGTTGGCGACGGCCGGCTCGGCGGTCGTGCCGTCCTTCGGCTGCAGGCGGCGAAGAATTGCGCGCACGCGCTCGACGATGAGGCGCTGCGAGAAAGGCTTTGCGATGTAGTCGTCGGCGCCCATCTTAAGGCCGAACAACTCATCGATCTCCTCGTCCTTCGAGGTCAAGAAGATGACCGGCATGTCGGACTGCTGGCGGACGCGGCGGAGCAACTCCATGCCGTCCATGCGCGGCATCTTGATGTCGAAAATACCGAGGTCCGCCGGGTCTTCGGTGAGCGCTTCCAATGCGGAGGCGCCGTCGCTGTAGGTGCGGACCTTGTAGCCCTCGGCTTCGAGCGCCATTCCAAGAGAAGTTAGAATGTTGCGCTCGTCATCGACGAGAGCGATGGTGCTTTTCTCTTTCATGTGTCGTTCATCCCTTCGGCCCACCCTGACGCGTTTATGGTCCCAAGGTGTATCAATTGTGGCAGGATCACTCATAGGTTGGGGTGGCTGAACCCAAGCTGAATGCCCTCTTAGGCGACCAACCTCCCCAAGGCAAGGCGCGATAGGCGACCGCAAGCTCAGGAAAAGTCACGTGGAACTGGCAAACAAAGCGTCTCCAAAGGCTGCGACCCGCGAGCTTGTCCGGCGGGCCCTCAAAGGCGCCCTCGCCACATTGGATCGGCAGTCTGGCCACCCTTACGCCTCTCTGGTCACGATCGCAACCAGTGTGAGCGGGGCGCCGCTGCTCCTCATCTCGAAACTTGCCCTGCATACCCAGAACATTTTTGCCGACGCGCGGGCGAGCCTGCTCATCGATGGCACGAACGCTTCGGGCGATCCCCTGGCGACGGGCCGCGTGACGCTGATCGGGCGCATCGTGCCGAGCGAGAGCGTCGCCGATCGGACACGGTTTCTTGCGCGCCAGCCGCATGCAGAGATGTACGCCGGATTTTCGGACTTCGCGTTCTACAAGCTCGAACCGGAGCACGCGCATTTCATCGGCGGCTTTGGCCGCATCGTCGATTTGCCGGCAAGCGACGTCCTTCTCGACCTTGCGGGCGCGGAGGCGCTCGTGGCCGCCGGAGACGAGATCGTCAAGCACATGAACGAGGATCATGCCGCGGCGATTGAGCTTTATGCAACGGCTCTCTGCGGCGCCGAGAGTGGACCATGGCGGATGACGGGCGTCGATCCCGAGGGCTTCGATATCGTCTGTGACGGCGCGGCGCGGCGCATTCTCTTTGCCTCGCGTGTCGAGAATGCGAACGAGGCTCGCTCCGAATTCAAGCGGCTCGCGGACCTCGCCCGCACTGATCCGGGTCAGACCTTGCCGGACTGAAGCCCCTCGCCGGTTGGCGTCGGCGCCACATTAATGCATCGCACCAAAGTCTAGGGCGACATAAAGCTTCGTGGATACATTACGCTGTTCCGAGTGTTATCTTAGCGAGTCTTAGCCTGCCCCGCTCATGGATAAGGGGTCCGGGATCCGGACCGCAGCGTAAATGCTGCGTCGCGACAGAACCCCGGAGTATCGGCTCAGTCTCTGGAGGCGGCGACGACATGAACGCGACACTGCGTAAGACGGCCAAGGCGTGCGATCCTCGCGTCACGGCGTTTGTCGGAGAGGCGCAAGCGCTCTTCAAACCCGAGAACATCCGCTGGTGCACCGGCTCGCGGTCTGAATATCAGGATTTGCTGAAGGCGCTCGTCGATAGCGGCGCGGCGATGTGGCTCAATCCGGCGAAGCGACCGAACTCGATCCTCGTCCGCTCGGATCCGGCTGACGTTGCCCGCGTCGAGGACCAGACCTTCATCTGCTCGCGCTCGAAAGACGACGCGGGGCCTACGAACAACTGGTTCGACCCAGCGGCCATGAAAGCAAAGCTCACTGAGCTTTTCTCAGGATCGATGGCAGGCCGCACGATGTATGTGGTGCCTTACTCGATGGGCCCGATCGGCTCGCCTATCGCTCGCATAGGCATCATGGTGACGGATAGCGCATATGCCGTCGCCAACATGCACATCATGACGCACGTCGGCATGCACGTTCTCGACGCGCTCGGGCCAAATGACGACTTTGTTCGAGGGCTGCACAGCGTCGGCTATCCCCTGCCGACACCCAGCACGGCTGATGTGCCCTGGCCCTGCAACACGTCCAAGTTCATCTCGCATTTCCCCGAGACGCGGGAGATCTGGTCCTATGGGTCGGGCTATGGCGGCAATGCGCTGCTCGGCAAGAAGTGCCACGCGCTCCGCATTGCGTCGGCCCAGGCGCGCGACGAAGGCTGGATGGCTGAGCACATGCTCATCCTGAAGCTCACAAATCCTGAGGGGCGCTCGAAGTTCATCGCGGCAGCCTTTCCGTCCGCATGCGGCAAGACCAACCTCGCCATGCTCCTGCCGACGATCCCCGGATGGAAGGCCGAGACGATCGGCGACGACATCTGCTGGATGAAGCTCGGTCCCGACGGGCGGCTGCGCGCCATCAACCCGGAGACCGGCTTCTTCGGCGTCGCACCGGGAACCTCACGCAAGACAAATCTCAACGCCATGCTTTCGCTCAGAGCGAACTGCATCTTCACGAATGTGGGCCTCACCGAGGACGGGGATGTCTACTGGGAATATATGAAGGACAGCCCGCCCGAGCATGCGGTGGACTGGACGCGCCGTCCGTGGGCGCCGGATGCAGGTCGACCCGCAGCGCATCCCAACGCGCGCTTCACAGCACCAGCGTCGCAGTGCCCCGCCATGGCCAAGGAGTGGCGCAATCCGGATGGTGTGCCGATCGATGCCATATTGTTCGGCGGGCGGCGTGCGTCCGTCGTCCCGCTCGTGACGGAAGCGCTTTCATGGCAACACGGAACCTTTCTGGGCTCCATCATGGCATCCGAAAAGACGGCCGCGGCCACCGGCAAGGTGGGCGAGCTCAGGCGCGACCCAATGGCCATGCTGCCCTTCTGCGGCTACCACATGGGCGACTATTTCCAGCACTGGCTCGAGATGGGCGAAAAGGGCGGCGCCAAGATGCCGAAGATCTTCTACGTCAACTGGTTCAGGAAAGGCCCGACGGGGAAGTTCCTGTGGCCGGGATATGGCGACAATAGCCGCGTGTTGAAATGGATCTTCGAGCGTTGTGACGGCTCGGCGCGTGCGGTTGAAACCCCGATCGGCCGATTGCCCGACGCCGATGCGCTCGATCTCAAGGGGCTCGATATCGCGCAGGATGCCGTCGATGAGCTGCTCTGGGTGGACACGGAGGGGTGGCTTCAAGAGCTGCCGTCAATCCGGGCGCACTTCGACGTTTTCGGCGATCGCCTGCCACAAGGTCTCAAAGACGAGCTTATCGCCCTCGAGAGGCGACTTGCGCCGACGTAAGAAATTAAATTTCCATTCGACGAGACCCCGGCCTTACGGCCGGGGTTTTTTATTGGTTTCGTGCCCGTGCGGCGCCGCCGCGGCGACAGAAGGATCACGATGTTGAGCTGGTTTCAGAACCTGTTTCAGCGCCGGCAGGTGACGGTAGGTCGACAAACACCACCCTTGACGCGCGTCGCCTTCGACGACGGCGAGATCCGCGTCGCGGAGAGCCATGGCGTCAGCCAGCAAATTCGCTGGGCGAACCTCGGAAGCGTCCTTGTCAAGGCCACCAATGCTGGCCCGGAGCGTCTCGAGCTCTGCTGGGTCCTGACACAACGCGATGGCCGGCAGGGGGTGGTCGTTCCTATGGGCGCCACCGGCGAAATCGACTTGTTGCATGCGATGCAGGCGCGGCTCGAGGGGTTCGACAACATGGCCGTAATCGAGGCGATGAGCAGCCTCGAGGCTGGTGACTTCCAAGTCTGGCCGCCAGCAGCCGACCTTGGCGGATGAGAAATTAAAATCGGGTGGTGACGTCGGTCAGCCAGGCGGGGGACGCTTCGACGAGCTTGGCTTCTATGACCTTGTCGAGGCCGGTCAGAATCAATAGCCCTACCGCGACCAGGAGCAAACCGAGCGCAATCTTGCCGTGGCTGCCGGCGCCGAGCAGACGGCCGCGCCAGTGCAGCATGGCTTCGCGCGAGGCGAGGCCCATGATCAGAAGCGGAAGCGCCGCGCCGAGACCAAAGGAGGCCATTGTGACGGCGACCTGGCCAAGGCTCTCGCCGCGTGCGGCGAGTACTGAGGCAGCGCCGAGCGTTGGTCCGACGCAAGGCGCCCAAACGGCGCCGAGCAAAAGGCCGAGCGCGAATTGTCCGCCGATGCCGCTGCCCGTGACGCTGCCGAAGCTCTGGCCCACCGCGTTGCTGAGGGGCCCCGCTGCGGCGGCAACACCCGCCTGCATCGATGGCACCATCAGCACGAGCCCGAGCGCCAGCATCAGGGCTGCGGCGACCTGACGAAAAAGACCGGCGTCGAGGCCGATCGCAAAGCCGATCGTCGAGACGAAGAGCCCGAGAGCCGTGAATGACAACGCGACGCCGAGCGCAAGGGCTGCAGGGGCCAGGCGATGCTCGGCCGCGGCTGCACCGAGCACGACTGGAAATAGCGGCAGCACGCAGGGCGACAGCGTGGAGAGCACGCCGGCTAGGCCAGCGAGGGCAAGACTTGCGATGTCCATTCGACTTTTCCGCTTCCGGCTACTCGGCTTCGCTCAGGCTATTGCGCGGACTTGATGAGCGCTTCGATGGCATCAGCGTTTGTCGCGCCTGTTGAGCGACCCTTCTCCGCCTCGCCCTTATAGGCGATGAGGGTCGACTGCGATCGCACGTTCAGAGCTCTCAGCGTCGGCAAGCTCGTGTCGAAGTCGACATCGAGCAGCACTGTGTCCTTGTATTCAGGCGTGGTGAGGAGGCTGTCGACGATCGGCTTCTGCGCCTTGCACGTCGGGCACCAGGGAGCCGTGACGTGCACGACGATGGACTTTCCGGCTTTCTTCGCGTCGGCGAAAGCCGTCTGGTCGAATTTCGTGCGCTCCGCGGCGAAGGCCGTCGAGGAAAGCGCGATGGCAAGAAGTGCCGCAGCGAGAATTGCAATGCGATTGAACATAGGTCGGTTGCTCCCCTGGAAGTCGTGAGGCTTATCTTCAGGCTTATCTCATGTTCATTTACTCGGCCGCGTGCGCTCAGTTTCGGAAGGCGCGCTCGAGATTTTTGGCCTTATCGAGGTTCTTGACTTTATCCGCATTCGCCATGGCACCTATGCGGGCCGAATTGACGTCCGCCTCCGCGAAGTCCGCGCCTGCGACGTTGGCGCTTGTGAAGTCAGTGCCGCCAAGCTCGCTGCCGTTCAGTCGTGCGCCTTCGAGATTGGCGCCTTTGAGCGACGTGTACTCGATCAGGGCTCGCTTGAGATTGGCATTTTTCAGAGACGCGCCCTCGAGGTTCGTGCTCTTGAAGGTGCCCCGCATGAGACCCATCGACTGGTTTTTCTCGTCGGCCGAGAGGTCCGCGCCATCGAGCTTCGCGCCCACCATGCTGGCCTTCGAGAAGTCGCCGGCGACGCGCGCGCCGGTCAAATCCGCGCCATCAAGTTTGGCGCCGACGAGTTGCGTGCCGAACATGCTGGCACCCTTGAGGTTGGCGCCGGTCCAGTTCGAGTTCAGGGACCAGGCGGAATCGAGATTCACGCCTTCAAGGTTGGCGTTGGCGAGGTTCGCGCCCATGAGGCGAGCGGCCTGAAGGCTGACACGGCGCAGATCCATTCCGGAAAGATCAAGCTTATTCAGCGCCTTGCCGAATAGATCCAACTTCTCGCCAGCGGGAAGCTTGGCAATTTCAGCCTCGATCTCGGGGCGGGTCATCTCCGCCTTGGTGAACTGCTCCGAGTTGAGATCGACCATGTCGAGCATGTTTTGCGCGACCGCCGGCCCTGAGGCGACGAGGGCTGCTGCGAGTGACGCGACGCTGAGTAAGCGCTTCAGCATAGGATTTCCTTCCCGTATTCCCTTGATTTTTTATTTGAGAAGCATCGGTCCTTGTGGCCGAGCCCTTGATTGGCGTTATATGGGCCATACGCGGCACGTATGTAATCTGGGTCACCAACGCCCAGAGATTTCGGTCTGCAACACGCGCCAGCGCAACGGCCCGCTCGTTGCGACCCGGCTCAACTCGCGGATTATGAGCGAGGTCAAAGCCTTGCGCGCCTTATCCCGCTAACCAAGCTATCAGGCTCTAACCGCCGCCGGCAAATTCGTTTATGGTGCCGCCGTCAAATGAGCCCGCGTGCTCTCCTTCAGGAAAAGGATGCCTTTGAATGTTCGACCCCGAAAACCCTCCCGAGCTCGATGCGGCCAAGTGGGTCAATGTGGAAGAGCCGGTGACGCTGAAAGGCCTCATGGGCAAAGTCGTCGTGATGGCGGCCTTTCAGCTCAACTGTCCGGGCAGCATGAAGCATGGATTGCCGCAGGCGGCGCGCCTCGCCGGTGCCTTCAATGACGACGAGGTCGTCGTTATCGGTCTGAATACCCCGTTCGAGGAGCCTGGCTCACAAAGCGCGGATGCGATCCTAGCCTTCGTCGAGGAGAACGAGCTGCCGTTTCCGGTGGCCATCGACAAGGTGTCCGGCGGCGGCCTGCCTAAGACCATGCAAGCCTACGAGATTCAAGGGACGCCGAGCGTGCTGATCTTCGACCGGCAGGGACGCTTGCGCCGCCACTACCTCGGCCAGGTGGATGACCTGAGGCTCGGTGCTGAGCTGATGGCCTTAACGATTGAAGCGCCGGACGCACCGCGCGAGCATTCGATCGCGATCGAGCGGCGGCTCGCTGCGGCGCTGACCGATCCCAACGAGCACCATCATCACGGAGGCGGCTGCTGCGGCGGTCATGGCCATTCGCACGACCATGATCATGATCATGCACACGATGGCGGCTGCGGCTGCGGCCACGATCATGGCCATGAACACGGGCATGAACACGGCAAGACGGCCAAAGCCGGTTGTGACGGCAAAGGCGGCTGCGGCTGCGAGCACTAAAGCGAAGCGAGCTACCGATCCGGGAGCCTTCCCTCGTGAAATTGCGGGAAGGGTCCCGGATCTTGGCGGCCACGCCGTCGCCGACTGGTTCCGCTACCTGATCTCCTTGAAGCCTGGCCCTGCGAACCTGCGCACCGGCTTGCCCCGCTCGAGGGCATCGTGCTGAACCCATCGATCGCGGTCGACACCCGCCTTGGCTGCGCGAGCCCCTTCCGCGATGAGGCCTGCAAGACGCGCCAGCGCCAGCTTCTTGTTCATGACCTGGGAGCGCTCCTCGCGCGCGGTTGCCACGAGGCCGCTCGGCCTATGCGTGGCCCGCACCGCGCTTTCCGTCTTGTTGACGTGCTGACCTCCAGGACCTGACGCACGCATCGCCTCGAAGACGATATCCGTCTGCTTCAGCGCCACGCTGCCCTCGTCCGGGGGCGCCAAGACATCGACACCGACGAACCAGTTCTTGCGCTTGTGAGTAGGCCGCAAGGGCGATGGACAGATCCACAGCACGCTGCCTTCGCTCCTCGACGCAAAGGTCCGCGCACCGCGGCCTTCGAGCGAGAGAAGTGCTGAGAGGAGGGCGCCGCGCGTGTCTCCCTCCACCGCGTCCAGAACCTCGCAGGCGAGCCCTTCATTGCGCGCCTCCTTCTCAAGGATGGCGGCAAGGTTGGCTACCGCCAGCTGGCACTCCGCCGGTCCGCGACCCGCCGTGATTTGAAGCCAGATTCGCTCACTCATCGCTGGCCCTCCGCACTTTGTACGTAAGGACTGGGCGATAGACGGCGATGGTCTCGATCAAGCCTGCCGCCTCGAGATCGGCGATGACCTGCGCGATATCTTTGTAGGCTTGCGGGGCCTCGTCGTAGATGAGCTCGCGATCCTCGCAGATGACACGGCCGCCGAGCTCTGTGCGGGCGAGATCCTCGGTGCGATACTTCGCCGAAAGGCGAGACTTCGCGTAACCGCGCTGCCAACGCCGTCCGGCGCCGTGGGCAAGCGACCAGGCGGCTTTTTCGCTATCGCCTATCGCGCGCACGAGGAAGCTCGGCGTACCGCGGGAGCCCGGAATCATCAGCGTGCCGGCTGCCATGGCCTCACGCGTCGAGGCAGCGCCCTTGCGATGGATCCATGCGGGCGCGCCGCCGAACTCCTCGCGTGTCACCATGTTGTGGGCAACGTCGGAAACGCAGCGTGCTTCTGCGCCGAGATGCACAGCAAAGCGATGGGCGAGAAGCGCGCGGTTGGCGCGAGCAAAGCCCATGGCGTGCTCGTGGCGGGCGAGGTAGCGGGATGCTGCTTCGCTATCCTCGTCGAGCGCGTTGGCGCCGTGCTCGGCCAGAAGCTCGCGGAAGATCGCCTCACCCAAGCCGCGGCTGCCCGAGTGGACGAGCAGGGCGGCTGCGGTCTTGTCGAGGCCGAGGCGTGCGAACGCCGCCGCGTCGCGCACCTCGTCCACCACTTGCAGCTCGGCGAAATGATTGCCGCCGCCGATGGTGCCGAGGCCTGCATCCGACGCGGACGCTGCAAAGCCGAAGCGCTCGCGCCAGGGTGCAAGATCGCCGTCCCACGGCTCCTCGAGGCCGGATATTTTCTTCTCGAGGCGATCGAGCTTCAGCTTGCGTGCGGAGAGGTCCGTCGCCCAGAAGCTCATGCCGCAGCCGATGTCGTTGCCGGCAAGCGCCGGATAGAAGCACCCGCGCGACACGAACGCGGCGCCGACCGCGATGCCTTTGCCCGGATGCAGATCCGGAAAGCCCGCGGCCAGCACCATGCCGGGAAGGCGTGCTGTCGCTTTCAGCTGCTCGAGAGCGGCGCCCTCGATCCAGGATTTGTCGGAGGTGAAGAGACGGACGTTCGGCGCGTCAGGCGCGGCGGCCGCCGTTGGATCGGAATTGCCCATGTGTGCTCAGGAGAACGAGGGATGCCCTGCCCGCGATGACACCATCACGGACGGCTGCTTGCAGCGTCGTCTGGATGGCTCGCATGTGGGCACACTCCTTGAGCTTGGCTTCGAATGGGGCGGGTGGATAGCTGCGCATTGCGACGGAAAGAAGTCTTGACCGGGTTCACGTGGAACGGACCCAGTCAAAAGCGCCCCGATCTACTGAAAGCGATCTATATCCACAGCCGACGCCTTCATCGAGCCACCCGAATCGGTGGAAGCTTTCGCCTTGTAGTTCGAAGGCGAAGAGGAGCAGGTCCGATGACCGAGCGGGCGACGGGGCGACGGAAGGAAGCCGACGAAGAGGTCATCGTGTCTCGCGCCGCCGCGGCGAAAGCAAAGCGCGCGGGCAGCGTCCAGAAATCGCCGCGCGAAGCCTTCGACAAGAAGACCATCGCACTCGTCTATGATTTCGACGGCACGCTGTCGCCGCGGCCGATGCAGGAATACTCGTTCCTGCCGCAGCTCGGCATCGAGCCCGCCGACTTCTGGGCCGAGTGCACCAAAATCGCGCGCGAGCAGGGCGCCGATCCGCTCATCACCTACATGCACCTCATGTACAAGAAGGCGAAGGAGCGGGGCATCCGCATCGACCGTGCGGATCTCGTCGCCCAGGGCCGCGACGTCGAGCTCTTCCAAGGAGTCGAGGAGTGGTTCGACGAGATCGCGGAATACGTCAAGATCCGCTCGGAAGCGCATGGTGTGCAGCTTCGCCATTATCTCGTGTCGTCGGGGCTAACCGAGATCGTCGAGGGGACGAGCATCTATAAGCGCTTTCACAACGTGTTTGCGTCGGAATATTGGTTCGAAGCCTATGACCTGCCGTATCCGAAGCGTGTGATCACCGACACAAGCAAGACGCAGTATCTCTTCCGCATCAACAAGGGCATCGAGGACCTCGGCGAGAGCATCAACTCGCACATGCCCGAGGAGGCGCGGCCTATCCCGTTTTCCAACATGATCTATTTCGGCGACGGCGACACCGACGTGCCGTCGATGGCCTTGATGCGCAAGAACGGAGGGCACGCGATCGCCGTGCACACGCCGGGGAAATCGAAGGAGAAGTGCGTGGATCTCTTCCGCGCGGGGCGCGTCGATTTCTTCGCGGGAGCAGACTATCGGCGCGGCAGCGATCTCTTCAAGCGCACGTGTTTGCTGCTGGACCGGATCCTCGCGGACATTCGTGTTCAGGAGGAGATGTGGAAGGTGGGACGAGGGGTGAAGTGATGGGGTGAGGTGAGGGGTGGCGCCGCTCATAACTCCCGTCATGGCCACGCAGGTGGCCACCCAGATACGTCCGATGTAATTGAGATTAAAATCAGGGGCGTCGAGTTCGCGGCGATCGCGACAATTTATTGGCCACAGCGCACCCACGCTGCAGGTGACCTGGGTGGCCTCCTCCGAGGCCATGACGGATTTAAGGAGGGATGCGCGAGCCGGTATCTACCGTCATTCCGACGAAGGTCGGGACCCACGCAAGGTTCAGCGCGTGCGAGGCGTGGAGCATAGGCACTGACGCGGCCGCGGGGAGCGTTCTAAACAATTCCAAATGTAACGGCTCGTGGGGACTGGCGTGGGTCCCGATCTGCATCGGGATGACGTTGCGGCTTGGGCGAGCGTCGCCGCCGTCCCGCTTCCCCTCACACACCCAGCACGTTGCGGCGGGCGCGGTATTCGGCTTCCTCGATCTCGCCTCTGGCAAAGCGCTCGTCCAGGATATCGCGGGGCGTCGGCGTTCGGGGAAGCGGGGCTGCGGGAGCGGGCGGAGAGGACGGCGCAGCGAATCGGGAGGGCCTCGAAGTGCCAGCTTCCATCACAGCGCGGACGATCAGGGCCGCGACCGCGACGAGAATTGCAAACCATAGAAGGAATAGGAGCGGTCCCAGGATCATGCCCGCTCCGGAACCTGTGCTGCTCCACCAATCGTGCATCATCGGGCCCTCCATTTCCTCGTCTCGCTGGACTGCGATGATAGAAACGCGCAAGGAGTGCGGCGGCTCCCAAGGGTCTCCCTGAGATGAAACGGCATTTGCTTCGCCAGACTATGCTGCAGATCCGCGCTAGAGTGAGCCGACCAAATAAGGGGGGTAGAATGAACTTGGAACCGAGTGGACCAAAGCAGTCGAACCCCCAAAACATTGGCGCCACATGGCCGCGTTCGCTTGCGCTTCTGATCGGAGGCGCAGAGATCGCGGCCTTCATCCTGTTCGCGACGCTGATGCTTCAGTCGTCGGATCCGCTCGGGTCGGCCATCGGTTTCGGCATGACCGCGCTGATGGCTCTGCCAGTTGGCCTCCTGACTTTGCCGGGCGTGCTTCTCGCCTGGCGAACCCGCTATAGCGGTGCAGCGCTGGCGCTCGTGCTCGCGGCGGCGCTTGTTGCGGTTGGGCTATGGCTCACGGCCTGAGCTGCAAATGCTTCGGGTACGATAAGGCGGAAGCGGGGGCCGCCGGCCTTGATGGAGAGCGGCAGGTGGCCGAACTTGTCGCCGTCGACCTGGCAGGCCACCGGGGCGTCGGATTCGATCTCTAGCTCAGTAGCGGACAAGAACTCGACGTCGTGCTCGCGGGCCAGGCGGCCAAGACTGAGAGACATGAGCTGGCGCAAGGCAATCTTGACGTCCATGCCTTTGATCAGCACGACGTCGAAGCCGGGGTTCATCAGGCAAGATCTGCCGGCCGCAAGGCGGAAGGAGCCCGCGTAATGCCGTGCCCTGGTGGCAATCACCCAGCGCGCCACGTGGGTCGTTCCATCGACTTTGACGCGGAGGGGTACCGGATCCGTGCGCAGGGTGCGTATGATGGGCAGCGCGTAGGCAGCACGGCCAAAGCTGCGCTTCAAGCCGGTATCGAGGCGGGCGACGACCTCCCCATCAAAACCAGCGCCGGCCATGAGAAAGAAAGGCACTCCGTTGGCGGTGGCGCCTTCGATCTCAACCACCGGTCCGCTCATCAGAACGTCGGCGACGACGGCAGCCTTAACCGCGAGCCCGATCTCGCGGGCGAAGACGTTCGCCGTTCCAACAGGGATTATCCCGACAGGCAAATCTCCCGTGACGGCAGCCAGCGCTCGTATGGTGCCATCGCCACCGGCGGCGATGATCGCGTCGGTATTTACCGGGTCGCGCAATGCCTCCCGCAGCGGCGTACTCGTCAAAACGACCTCTGCGCCGCGCGATTTCAGCAGACACATCACCTTGTTGAGCAGCGACCGGTTCGCCACCCCAGCAATGGGATTGTGTATGAGCATGAAGCGGCGCCGAAGCGCTGAGGAAGCGGTCAGTGGACTATCTCGCAACGGTGTCTGGAACAGCCTGTCCGGCATAGAGCGCTCCGGTCTCTAGAGCAAGCACGGCCGAGGCGGTCGATAAGAATTTCACCGCTATGTCATAAGCCGTTCTTATGGATCAATCACGAACTTGCGATTTGATGTTATCTACGACCGAGACTATCTAAGGTGGCAGATCCAGACGGGCTTGGCGGCCCGCTGGCTTCAGCAGCCCTTGAAGGAGGAAATTGCCATGAAGACCTGGATGAAGCCCTCGGTTCGCGAGCAGGAAGTCGGCCTTGAGGTTACCTCGTACCTCCCCGCCGAGATCGACGTCATCTAACGTCGTTCAGCTTTGTATTTTTGGCAGCGGTCGTTTCTTTCGGCCGCTGCTTTCTATTTCGGCTCCTATTTCCACTTCCTAGGACGCCGCTTTCGTTTTCAGAAATTCGATAATCAGCTTTCGTTGTTCTGGATCCGCGACGCCTGCGAATGGTTTCATTGTCGTGTTCGAAACCATGGCCGTCAGGTTGGAAATGAAGCGGTCGAGCGTTGCTTCGTCCCATACCGTGGTCGAATCGAGCCCTCCAGAATAATTGGCAAAGCCTTTCACTTGGCCGGCCGGCGCGCCGTAGATTCCGTGCAGTGACGGGCCTAGACGATTGTCGTCGGGCTTGATGAAATTGCAGTTGCGGCAGTGCGTATTGAACGCGCTCTGGCCTGCATCTTCGGCACTTTCTTGAGCCGCGGCGTGTCCGCTGCCCACACACAGAATGTGGCAGGGAAGCAGGAAGTTTAAGTATTATGATTGCGGTGTTGCGCACCTGATGCATTTGCTCTCGCAATCAACAACCAACTCCGGCACCAGACATTTCATTCCTAGATCTGATTTCTATTTGCGGGCCGCAAGATGTTTTACGCTACACAGTAGCATCAGACCGCCTGATTATAGATCAAGGAAAATACGATTGGTAATGACAGGGCGCTTTGCCTATCTCTAAAGCACACGATTTGCGGAAACGCCGCGACGTGCAAATGGAGGAATTATCATGAACACCTGGATGAAACCCTCGGTTCGCGAGCAGGAAGTCGGCCTCGAAGTCACGTCCTACCTCCCGGCTGAGATCGACGTTATCTAACGTCGACCTTTTCGGTCTCGACGCGGTGGGTGCGCAAGCGCTCGCCGCGTTTTTGTTTGTACTCCCTCCAGGCATGCTCTAAGCGCGGTCGAGAGGACGCATCGGGAGGGGAGGACATGCCATTTCTTATCCGCCAGACTGAGGCCACGGACGAGCCAGCTTGGCGGCGGTTGTGGGCCGGCTATCTGGACTTCTACGAAGCAGACGTAGCGGCCGACGTCACAGATGCGACGTGGGCTCGCTCGCTCAGTCCCGGCTCGGGGATATTTGGGCGCGTCGCAGTGGCTCGTGACGGCACGCTCGCCGGCTTCTCGCTTTCGATCCTACATCCGGGAACGTGGCGCAAGGAGCCCCTCTGCTACCTCGAGGATCTGTTTGTCGATCCCCAATGGCGCAGTCAGGGTGTCGGTCGGCTTCTGATCGAGGACCTGGTCCGCCTTGGCAAGGAGAATGGCTGGGCGACGCTCTATTGGCACACGCAGGCGACGAATGGCGCGGCGCGGCGCCTTTACGACCAATTCATACAGGCCGACGGCTTCGTGCGCTATCGCCTCAGCCTTTAAGTGAAATACATGCCTCGACGTGGCGGCGGCCTTGGTCGCGCAGGCCGCCGCACGATCAGGTCAGGAGCACAGGCTCAGAGCGGAGTTGCCGGCTCTTTCTTGGCCTCTTTCTCAAGGCGATCAATGCGCTCCTTGAACTTCTTCACCATGCCCTCGACGTAGTCGAACAGCTTGTCGACGTCGCGCTCGGTCGGCATGGGCAGATCACCGGGCGGAGCCGGCGGAACGGTATCGCCTTTGGCGCCGTCCCTCGGCGCATCCGGCGGTATCGTATCGCCAGACGGTGCCGTGGCCTGCGGCGAAGGCGCGCCTTGGCCCTTCTCAGCCCGAAGCGCACGGTTCTCGCTTTCGAGCTGCTCGAGTTTTTTCTTCGTGGACGCGTCCGTCTCGGGCATCGGCTTACACGCCCATTCGCCTTCCTTGCCGGTGCAAATCGACATGGCTCCGGTCTCGCGATCCAGGCGAATGAAGCCGCCGCCGTCGGCCGGCGTCATCGTGTAGCGGCCTGGCTTGTCCTCGGCGGCTGCTGAGATCGAAACACCGACAGCCGCGAGTGCGACCAAGGCGCCGAAAGCTCTAGCGGCGGGGCTTTTCATGCTCTTGCGCACGTAGGGATGCATTGTCGGGTACTCCAATGACCTTCAGAGCCTCTTTGGGCAGTTTAGCAGTGGTCCTATCAACGCCCAATGGCGTTGTTGGGGCGAATCACTGGCGCATTTTCTGCGCTCGGCTGCGGAATTTAGCGCGCGCATCGCGCATTTTTGTTGGCCCGGCGGCAACTTAACCGATCATTTACTCGACCCTGCGAGCCTCCCTCAAGTCGGTTCAGCCTCGTGCCTCGTCGGACCCCCCCTTTACATTTCGCGCTTCAGCAAACGCCATCGCGGCCGATCGCCGGTCTCGACCGGTACCCGCCGACGGCAGTTGCAGCGCCCGTAGGACAACGAGGAACTCGATGGCGCACGCAAAATGGGTCGGCTCGAACGGGGAGCAGCCGGCGCGCGAGCAAGCGACGGGATTTTCTGGCATCGCCAGCGATATCAGGCAAATGCTGGCAAACTTGGCCGGGGAGATCGACGAGACGCGCGAGCGCCAGACGCGCGCGTTGTCGGCATTGGGCGAGCAAATCGCTGCGGCGGAGCGCAGGTCGGGGCAAGCGTCCGTTGGTGACGCGGGCGAGGGCCATTGGGATGCCGAGAGCGCAGAGGCGCTTACCAAGGTCTACGAGCGGCAGGCGTCGGAAACTCAGGCCATGGAGCGCGAACACCGCGATCAGGCCGTCGCTCAACGCAATCACCAGGAGGCAAGGCGCCAATGGCATGAAACGCGCTTTGAAAAGCTGGCGGCCAGCATCCAACAGACGCTTGCCGGCATGTGGCAGAGCCAGCCGCCAGCCGGATTGACGTTGCTCGACGAGCGGCTGCGCGAACTCGAACGCGAGATGGCAACCGCCTTGGAAGATGTCGCCCGCCGCTCAGACGTCGAAGGGCTGCGGATGATCGGCACGCATGTCGAGGATCTGGCGGCAAAATTGGATCTCGTGCAGTCGCAGGTCGCCCTCATTGGCGGGCTCGAGAGAGATGTGCGTCACATGGTGGACCAGGTTTCGGAAGAGCGACTGAGCCGGCTCATAGCGCAGGGCAGCAATTTCGCAGCAGACCTCGAGGCCGTCGCATCGCGCGCCGCAGACAAGGCTCGCTCGCATTTTGCCGAGGATATGCACACGGCAATGCGCGGCGAATCCGCACGCTATGTAGAGCTGCGCTCACTCATCGAAGCCTCGATCCAAGAATGGCGGCTTGCCGAGGCCCAGGCGGGCTCGGTCGTGCACGGGCTCGGCGGTGCAATCGGCGCTCAGTCCGATCGCTATCTGGAGCTCAAAAGCCTGATCGAAGCTGCGTCGGATGAGCGCCGACTTAGCAACGACCAGACACTCACGACGCTCGATACGCTGCAGGACGCGCTGGTGCGGATCCTGGACCGCATGGACGCGATCGAGGACAGCTTGACCAAGACAACCGCGGCTCCTCAGGCGCCGCGCCCGGCCACTGAAGCAGGTTTCGACGGCGCAGCAGCGCCCATGCCACGGACGTGGGCGGCGGCGCCGGTTTTGCCGGCAGCACCGATGGCGGCGTCGCGGATGGATGCCCTGCACGCCGCGCCGCATATGGCGCCTCAAGCAGTCCCCGGGTTCGACGACCACGATCAACCGCCCGCCAACCCAGCTGCAAAGATGCGGCGCGATTTCGTTGCCGAGGCGCAGCGCGCCAAGCTCAAAGCGGCTGCCCAGGGCGCGAGCGACACCTCGAGAGCGCGGAAGCCGAACGACATCGCTGCCGAGGATACCGGCGGTCTCTCGATCTCCCGCGCGCCGAAGATTCTCGCCGCGGCTCTGGCGCTGATCGTTGCGATCAACGGTGGCCTCTTGATCTTTTCGCAGTGGCGGCAGCAGCAAATCCCCGTGATCGCGATCGAGCCGACGCTGCCGACACAGGCGCCGAACGTTGCGGGTGACGCTTCGCCGGCGGGCGACCGGGGCGGAGATAAGACCGTTCCGCGGCAGGGAAGCGAACCTCAGCACGACACGGCGGAGAATGGCAATAAGCCCCGGTCCGATCTCGCGACGGGCGACTTGTCGCCTGTCCGCTCAACATCGCCGTTCCAATATGACGCAAGGGACGACGGCCCCACGATCGAGAACGCGGGGCCAATTCTGGATACCGCTCCGACGGGGTGGAACAGCTTCTCGCCGATCACGGCAAGCATTGCGCCCGAGCCTGAACAGCCCGCCATCGCGGCGGACGTCAAGACCGCCCCGGAAGAAGCGGCAAAGGCCGAGCTGGCGCAGGCCGCTCCCGGGCGAACGGCGCCGCTCGACCTACCGCCCGCCACTGTTGGGCCGCTTTCGATGCGAGTTGCCGCTGCCAACGGGGACCCGTCGGCGGAATTCGAGGTCGCCTCACGCCTCGCCGAGGGCAAGGGGACGAGCCAGAACTTCAAGGAAAGCGTGCGCTGGTATCAGCGTGCTGCGGCCCAGGGCTTCACGCAGGCCCACTACCGTCTCGGCACGCTTTTCGAACGCGGGCTTGGCGTCAAGAAGGACATTGCGCGAGCTCGCATCTGGTATCAGCGTGCCGCGGAGAAGGGCAGCGTGAAGGCAATGCATAACCTTGCCGTGCTTGCTGCGGGCGGGGAGAATGGCTCCCCCGACTACACCTCGGCTGTCAAGTGGTTCCAAGATGCGGCAGCACGTGGCCTTTCCGACAGCCAGTTTAACCTCGCCGTGCTCTACGAGAACGGCCTCGGCGTCAATCAGGACCGGGCCATCGCTTACAAGTGGTACGCGCTCGCGGCCAAGGGGGGAGACAAGGATTCTGCGCAGCGGCGCGACGAGCTCGCAGCCAGCCTGACCGAAAAGGAACGCAAGGCCGGAGAAGAGATGCTCAAGGCTTTCAAGCCGATGCCGATCGACGCCCTGGCGAACGACCCGCGTGTCGCCGGAAACGACTGGAAGAAGCGGTCGAACGATCTTCATGAGGAGATCGGCACCGATGCTCATCTCTTGGACGCCGGAGACGACGCTGCCGTCGCGACTGCAGACAGTGTGGTTCAATAGCACCTATCGGACGGTTCTATCGCGTTGCCGGGTTGGCATATTCGTGAAGCTCTGCTGGTGCTTCCTGAGTAGATTCATTACGATCAAGGTGTCCGGACGGGCTTCGCTCGTCCGGACAATCCGTCCTCTAGTTTTGGCCGTCCTCGGTTTTTGATGTCGTCCATCGATCGGGCCGTCGCAGCAATCGGGCGCATGGGCAATTCGGACGGGTGCACCGCGAGGCACGCTCGCGGTCGATTCACGTGAAATCCTGCTAGGGTTCGCGCTCATCGGCCGCTCGCCCTTGCAATGGACCGGCGGAGACAAGGCGTAGCAGACCCCGCTCATGTACATCTACTTGCCGATCGCCGAGATGCCCGCAAACGTGCTGCTGTTCCTCGCAATGGGCAGTGCCGTCGGCTTCTTGTCGGGCCTTTTCGGTGTCGGCGGCGGTTTTCTCCTAACTCCGCTCATGATCTTCTGGGGCATCCCGCCGACCGTGGCCGTCGGCACCGGCTCGGCGCAGATCGTGGCCTCATCGGTCTCGGGTGCAATCGCGCAGTATCGGCGCAAAAACGTCGACATCAAAATGGGTGTCGTGCTGCTGATCGGCGGCATCGGCGGGTCCGTGATCGGCGTGCAGATGGTCAAGATCCTACGGCAGGCAGGTCACTTCGATCTTTTCATTGCCCTCGCCTACGTGACGTTTCTCGGCACCATCGGCACATTGATGCTGATCGAGAGCCTCAACACGATGCAGAAGGCGCGGGGCGGGCGCTATCTGTCGGCACGCCGGCCCGGTCAACACAACTGGATTCATGGGCTGCCCCTTAAAATGCGGTTCCATCGCTCGAAGCTTTACATCAGCGCCATTCCGCCAATCATGATCGGCTCGTTCGTGGGCTTCCTGGCGGCGCTCATGGGGGCGGGAGGAGGCTTCATCATGGTGCCGGCCATGATCTATCTCCTGCGCGTGCCGACGAACGTGGTGGTGGGGACCTCCCTCTTCCAGATCGTCTTCGTCACCGCCGCAACGACCATCCTGCATGCGGTTCAAAACCACAGCGTCGACGTGGTTCTGGCGCTTCTCCTGATCGTCAGCGGCGTCATATCGGCTCAATACGGCGCGGCTGTCGGATCGAAGCTCAAAGGTGAGCAATTGCGCTTCTGGCTTGCGGCGCTCGTGCTGCTCGTTTGCATGCGTATCGCGTGGGACCTTATCGCGACGCCGCCGGAGCTCTACTCGATCAGCCGGATCGGGGGAGCCTTCTGATGCGGCTTCGTCTCGCAGCCGTGGTCGTTGCGGCACTCGCAGGCTTGGCTTTGCTCGTGGCAACCGGCGCCGTGGTTTCGACGCTCGTCGTCGAACACGCGGAGGCGCAGCAGAGCGATGCCGCCCGGAAGCGCGAGTTGCGCAAGCAGAAGAAGGCCGGGCCCGAAATCCGGCCTGAATTCCGGGATGTGGCGGCGCAGCCAGCCGTTCCGCCAGCGGCCGCGCCCGGGGGACCAACGCAGAGCCAGCAAGACGCCGGCAAACCGGGGCGCGAAAAGGTCGAGGCGGATGTCTCGACACGGTCCATCAAGGTCACCTCCGGCTTCACCGGCACGGAGATCATCGTGTTCGGCTCCGTCGACAATAGCCGGCAACCGAGCGCGGAAGCCGGTTATTACGATGTGGCCGTCGTGATCGAGGGCGACGCATTGCCGCTCGTCGCTCGCAAAAAGTCGAACGTGG
This sequence comes from Hyphomicrobium sp., assembly GCA_041659825.1. Lineage (GTDB taxonomy): Bacteria > Pseudomonadota > Alphaproteobacteria > Rhizobiales > Hyphomicrobiaceae > Hyphomicrobium_C. Next base: position 53,051 of record JBAZXL010000008.1, on the reverse strand, counting down.
CCGGGCTTTGGGTCAATACCTACGCCGCGCGTTTCGAAAGCGTGCCGAGCTATTATGCCATCGCATCCACACGGCCGATCGAGGAGATCGCAGAGGCTAGCATCCTCGAGCAGAATGCGATCGGCCTCGACTATGTGCGGCTTTCGCCGACGGCCAAATCCGCGATCGAGACGCCGCCGCCAGATCTCAAGGCCTTCAAGGAGGCCGTTGTCCGCATCAAGCAGAAAGAAGGCCTTTATATCAAGGAGGACTACGCAGTCGCCTTCATCGGCCGTAGCCTCTTCCGCAGCTCCATCGCGTTGCCTGCGAACGTGCCGGTCGGGCCGCTATCGGCGCGCGTCTACCTGTTCCGCGAGGGCGAGCTCCTCAGTAGCTTCGCGACGCGAGTCCGGCTCGAGCGGGAAGGCGTTGAGCTTTGGCTCTACCAGTTCGCGATAACCCAGCCTGCGCTCTACGGCGTGTTTGCCGTGGTCGTCGCCGTCGGCGCCGGCCTCCTGGCCTCGGCCGGATTCCGCCGCGGACCTGCGTAGGCCAAACTAATCTTCCTTCAGCAATCGCGTGGCGATGGGGTAGAGGCCTTCCTGGCCGAGCATCCACACCATCAGCCCTTCGTTGCCAAAGAGGGGCTCGAAGGCTTCGTCGAGGACGTTGAGACCGCCAGCGTAGGTTCCGAACGCAGGCAGCACCAAGCGCATCCCGTTGCCCACGAAGCATGGCCTGCGGATGACGTGACCGTGGAACGAGACGCGGGCGGCCGGGTGAAGGTGGCCTGCGATCTCGTGCGTCACGGGGCTCTGGGACGGCTCGTGCCGAAGCGTCAGGCCCGAAACTTGTATGCTCGCAAGCGTCTGTCCGCCGAGCGAGCCGGGCACGACAGGATCATGATTGCCGGTGAGCCAGATCCATTCGCGGTCCTCCTGGAGGATGGCGAGCATCTCGCGCTCCTCGTCGCCGATCCGCTCGGCAGCCGCAGAATCGTGAAAGCTGTCACCGAGGCAAATGACAGTCGCCGCGTCGTATTGATCGATGATCGCGGCCAGGCGTTCCAAGGTCGCGCGGGTGTCATAGGGCGGCAGCATTACCCCGCGTGCGGCGAAGGCGGAGCCCTTTTCAAGGTGGAGGTCGGCGACGATCAGCGCATTCTCGGCTGGCCAGTAAAGAGCTCCCGACACGTCGGCTACGACGGCGCGTCCGCAAAGAGAGACCGGCTGCTGGCTGAACTCGCCGACGTCGAGGCGCTCGGGCTTCAGCGCGAGATGTTGTGGTGCTGTTTTCAAGTCCGTTCCCCCCGCTTCCCTCGAAAATACTCCAAGGCCTCGATGCCGCTTCGGGGCGTCTTAGAGCACGATCATGTTTCGATCATGTTTGTTGAAATCGGCTTTGATGCGTGATCGTGCTCTAATTCTTTGTTTTAGAGTCTGATTCACGTTCTCGATGCTCGCGTACCGCTCGCATCTCGAACGACCAGGCTCTAGCAGGAATCGCGCTGCGTAACTTCTCTGATCAACTCGCGTGCGGCATCGCGCAACAGATCCTCGCGCGCGAGCTTGGCAACCGGCTCCTTCCCGATCTCGAGCATGATCGGCACGGCAAGCGGCGACACGCGCGCCAGCGCCATGTGCTTCGTACGTCCTTGAACACGCGAGAGAAAACTCCCCAGACGCGCGATATCGAGCAGACCTGTGGCGGCGTCCTCCCAGGCAGCCTCGAGCAAAATATGCCCAGGGTCGTGCCTCAGCAGCACGTCGTAGACGAGATCTGTGGACATCGTGACCTGACGGCCGGATTTCTCGCGCCCTGGGTGGCGGCGCTCGATGAGGCCAGCGATGACGGCAGCCGTGCGAAAGGTGCGCTTCATGAGGCTCGTTTCGGCAAGCCAGGCCTCCAAGTCGTCGCCGAGCATGTCCTCGGCAAAGAGCTCGGCGATGACGAGCGTACCAGCCTCAATCCGCTCGGAGAGGTTTTCTAGGCCCCATACGGCAAGGCCGTAGTCGTTTGCTACAAAGCCCAAGGGGCGAGCACCCCAGCGCTCCAAGCGACGCGTCAACAGCATGCCGAGCGTTTGATGCGCGAGCCGCCCTTCGAAGGGATAGACGACGAGATAGTGGCGCCCGCCGCGAGGAAAAGTCTCGATCAGAACGTCGTTCTCGCCGGGAAGAAGCGAGTGCTCGCGCTGCAGGGCGAGCCAGTCGGCAACGGGTGCCGGCAGCGTCTGCCAGCGCGACGGCTCGGCCAGCATCCTGCGTACGCGCATGGCAAGATGCGTCGAAAGGGGAAACTTGCCGCCCGCATAGCTCGGGATCATGGCGTCGGAGCCAGGGGCACGCGAGACAAAGGCCTCGGTCTCATTGAGGCCTTCGAAACGGAGGATCTCGCCCGCAAACACGAAGGTCATGCCGGGTGCGAGTTGTTCGACGAAGTATTCCTCAACCTCACCCAGCACGCGGCCGCCCATGAGTGCGGATGCGGCTCCCGGCGCTGGCTTTCGCCTGGCGCGCGCGCGGCCGATGAGGCGCACCTTGATCATGGGGCTTTCGACGATGGTGCCCGCGTTCATGCGATATTGCTCAGCGAAGCGAGGATGGGAGAGGCGCAGGCGACCATCGGCCATGGGCCTCAACCGCGCAAATCGCTCGTAGGCGCGTAGCGCGTAGCCGCCAGTGGAGACAAAATCGACGATGCGGTCGAAACGCGTGCGCGTCAGGCGCGCGTAGGGCACGGCCGCTCGGACCTCGGCGTAGAGGGCTGCGGGATCGAACGGCGCGTGGCAGGCGGTGGCGAGCACGTGCTGGGCGAGAACATCGATGGCGCCGGAGCGAGCGATCTTCGTATCCTGCTCGCCGGCCTCTGCCGCCTCGAGCGCGGCGCGGCACTCGAGCACCTCGAACCTGTTCGCCGGTACGAGAAGCGCCTCGGACGGCTCGTCGAGGCGGTGGTTGGCGCGACCGATGCGCTGAGCCAGGCGAGAGGCGCCTTTCGGCGCTCCGACATTGATCACGAGATCGACGTCACCCCAATCGATGCCGAGGTCGAGAGTGGACGTGGCCACGACGGCGCGAATTCGTCCTTCTGCCAGCGCCGCCTCGACCTTCATGCGCCGGCCCTTGTCGAGCGAGCCATGATGCAGCGAGATCGGCAGGTTCGCTTCGTTGATGCTCCATAGCTCCTGAAAGATTAGCTCGGCCTGCATACGCGTATTGACGAAGACAATCGCCGTGCGATGCCGGGAAATGGCGCGGTAAATCTCGCCCATTGCATAGCGCGCCGAGTGCCCGGCCCAGGGCACCGGGTCGGTGTCGATCTCAAGAATCTCGATGCGGGGCTTAGCGCCACCCTTCACCTCGACGAGATCGGCAAGCTGAGTTTGGTCGTCGGGATCACGCTGAGGCACCAGGTAGGCGCGCAGCTCGGACGGATTGGCAACAGTCGCGGAGAGGCCGATGCGAATGTGGCCTGGAGCCAGCGTCGCCAGCCGCGCGAGGTTGAGCGAGAGCAGATCGCCACGCTTCGAGGGCGCGAGCGCGTGCAGCTCGTCGAGGATGATCGAATCGAGATCGCCGAAAAGATAGGCCGCATCGGGATGGCTGAGCATGAGCGCCACCTGCTCAGGCGTGGTCAGCAGCATCGCTGGCGGGCGCGTACGCTGGCGCGTGCGCCGGGCAAGGCTCGTGTCGCCGGTACGGGTTTCGCACGGTATCGCCAGGCCCATCTCGGAGATCGGGCGCACGAGGTTGCGCGCGACGTCGACAGCGAGGGCCTTCAGCGGCGAGATATAAAGCGTGTGAAGGCCGGCTGCGGACTTTTTACGCGGACCGTCGGCGGCGAGCGCTACGAGGCTCGGCAGGAAGCCGGCAAGCGTCTTGCCGGCTCCGGTCGGTGCGATAAGGAGGGTCGAGCGGCGATCACGAGCCTTGGCGAGAAGCGCCAACTGATGCTCACGGGGCCGCCAGCCGCGACTTTCGAACCACTCTGCAAATTGCGCCGGGAGCGGGGCCGGGAGAGGCGGCGACGCGGTAGCCACGAGCGGCGGCCGGCGCGCGCGGGCGGCGCTCGTCTTTGCATTTTTTGGCCGCGTGGCTGTCATGCTCCTATTTAGCGGCAGGCGCAGTGTTGCAGAACGACATTTTTTGGCTTCCGGTCTCCCCTATGTTAGGTGAGTGAGCATATACCGTGGCGTGGCAGCATTCGGCGGCCGCCGGACAGTTGGCCGAATTCCAGGCGAGAAAGCAAGGACGAGCGTGGCGTATGGATCGTAACACCTTCTTCGGCGGCAATCCGCTCAGCGTCATCCTCCGCTTGACGTTGATCTCCATTGTGGTCGGCATCATCCTGAAGGCGCTCGGCGTCGACCTCAGGAACTTCTTCGACCGCATCAACCAGCTTTTGCGCGGGCTCTATGATCTCGGCTTCGGCGCCATCGAATGGATGCTTGAATATCTGCTGCTTGGCGCGCTGATCGTGGTGCCGATCTGGCTGATCGGGCGCGTCGTCTCCGCTGCCCGGCCGCGGCCTTAGTCCGAAAAAATGGGTGGGCCATGGTCAGTGGCCATGCCTACTCGTTGTGACGTGAAACTTCGTACCAAGCCTTATCGTAAAGCGGGGAAGGAGCATGGTCAGTGGTCATGCTCGCTCGTTGTGACGTCCATTCATCCGACCAATAAGGTATAGAAATGCTGCTTCGCATTCTCTTCGCCCTGACCATGCTGGCCTCACTAAGCGGTGGCGAGGCGATGGCGACGCCACGCTTCAAGGCGGTGGCATTTGATTACTTCGTCATCTTCAATCCAAACTCGGTCATCCCTGAGGTCGAGAAGGCGTTTCCCGGCAAGGGAACCGCGTTCACCAAAGCGTGGCGAGCAAAGCAATTTGAGTACGGTTTCCTTCGGTCGCTCACAAACCGGCACGCGGATTTCTTCGAGGTCACTGGCGACGCGCTGGATTACACTGCGCAGGCCATGGCCCTGTCCATGCAGGCAGACGTTCGGCAACGACTGCTTGAGGCTTATCTGAAGCTTGAGCCTTGGCCGGACAGCGTCGCGGCGCTGCGGAAACTAAAGGCTTCGGGAGTGCGCATTATTGCCATTTCGAACTTCAGCAAACACATGCTGCGCGCAAATGCCGAGAAGGCGGGAATTGTAGACCTCTTTGACGAGCTTCTTAGCACCGAGGTCAACGGCACCTACAAACCCGACCCGCGTGCGTATGCGCTCGGACTAGAGCATCTTGGCCTTGAGAAGAGTGAGATTGCGTTTGCAGCATTCGGCGGGTGGGATGCTTACGGCGCGAAGAGCTTTGGCTACCCCACTTATTGGGTGAACCGATTCAGCTTGCCCACAGAGCACCTCGGCCTCGAGGCCGATGCGACGTCTAACGACATCGCCGGCCTTCTGAGCTTTGTTCTGGACCAGTAATACCAACCGCACGAAGTGCTGACGCAGTGCGGTTGGTATCAGCGCGCAGGGTTGGTGTGGCGTACTGGAAGCATGCTTTCAGCATGACTGCGCGCAAGCTAAAGAGAATACCGGCCGGAAACCGCAGACCAGTGAGCCGAGACTTCGTCCGGCCGGTATAAGAGCCAAACACGTCGATCGTTGGCGCGATAGCCCGCCGCCCATGTGCCTTAGTGTTGGCAGCGGCCAAAACGCGCACCTCATGGCTGCAGCGCCGTTTCAGGGCTCGAGCGGCTTTGCGGCCCATTCTTTCGCCCGCGTGCCGGTGAGGTCCGAGATGCTTTTGGCGCCACGGTCCTTAACCGCGCGGGAAAGGGCCGTCTTGATACGGCCGATGAGTACCGGTCCCTCGTAGATGAGGCCGGTGTAGAGCTGGACGAGGCTTGCGCCGGCTTCGATCTTGGCGAGCGCAGCCTCCCCGCTGTCAATGCCGCCAATGCCGATCAAGGGAATGCGGCCGCCGGTCGCCTCGTAGACGCGGGCGAGCATCACGGTCGAGCGATGGAAGAGTGGCCGCCCGGAGAGACCGCCGCTCTCCTTTGCCTCGGGGGCGGTGAGGGGCGGCCGTGCAAGCGTCGTGTTGGAGACGGCGATGCCGTCCACGCCGTTTCTCGCCAGGATTACTGCTATCGCCGCGAGGTCCTCGCTCGCGATGTCCGGGGCGAGCTTGACGACGACCGGCCGCTTCGGCTTGCCCGCCTCGATCAGAAACGCGCGCCTGGCGAGCAGGCGTTGCAACAGCTCGTCGAGCGCGGCGGGTGCCTGCAGGTCGCGCAGGCCCGGCGTGTTGGGGGAGGAGATGTTGACCGTGAAGTAGCTTGCAACATCGTAAAACGTGTCGACGCCCGCGACGTAATCGGCGACGCGGTCGGGGCTTTCCTTGTTGGCGCCGATGTTCACGCCGACGATGCCGCCCGAGTTGCGTGCGTTGAGGCGCGCGAGGGCGGCTTTATGGCCACCATTGTTGAAGCCCAGCCGGTTGATGATGGCCCGATCGGCTGCGAGGCGAAAGACGCGTGGGCGCGGATTGCCGGGCTGCGGCTCCGGCGTCGTCGTGCCGATCTCCGCAAAGCCGAAGCTCATGCCCAGAACAGCGTCTGGGACGCGCGCGTCCTTGTCGAAGCCCGCCGCAATACCAATCGGATTGGGAAAGCTCAGGCCGAGGGCCGTAACGGAAAGAGCCGGATCGGCAAACGCCGGGCAGCGCGGGTAGATGCCAAGCTCCAACGATCTCAGCGTGAGCTCGTGGGCATGCTCGGGCTCGAACGCGAAGAGCATGGGGCGGGCAAGATCAAAAAGCGCTCCGAGCATCAGACCAGCCCCTCCGGAATGCCTGGAATTCCATCCTCTCCCAAGGCAAGCGGTTTGGCCCAGACGGCTCGGGCCGTGGGAAGCGGGGCGTAAAGATGGGGAAACAGCTCGCCGCCCCGTGACGGCTCCCATTTCAAGGCAGGCAATTCCTCTTCCTTAAAGGCGACGAGGAGCAGATCCTCTCGTCCGCGATAATGCTTTTCCGCTGTCACCTGCACCTGGTCAGCCGTGGAAAAATGTATGTAGCCATCGCGCTTGTCGTCCGGCGAGCCTTCGAAGAGGCCCTTGCGGCAGGCGGCGGTCCACACCGTTTCGAATGTGATCTTGTAGATCATCCTAGCCCGACCTATTCACCACGGAACGAGCCGTCATCACGCTAGGCGGCGCGCATCCGGCATGATGGGCGGGGCAGAAATGACGAACGGCTGCGTCAAGCTGGTCGGCCGTAGATCGGCTACGACTCTCCCATCTTTCCTGGCCGTTCGTCATTTCTGCCTCCGTGCCGGCGCGTTGCGTGGCGAATAGATCGGGCTAGACGTTCCTAGGCGTCGCCTGCGCCGGCCAACTGTAGTAGGGCCTTACCGTGACAACACGCATGGCGCAAATTGTTATCGCCAATCGCTTGGGAGCATGTAGTCTTCGCGCTGAGGGGTCTATCATATTGACGGACAGTACGGGCAGCGTGGCCGTTTGCAAAGGCAACGCGCGCCAGACGAGCGCCATGAGTTGGGGGCGACGGGGTGCAAGGGTATATTTCGGTCAAAGTCGTCACTCTCGAAGGGCTCTTTTCTGACAGCTACCACTTCAGGCTTCCCTATTTTCAGCGCGCGTATGCGTGGCGGACAGCGGAGGTTGGGCGTCTTCTTGCCGACGTCGCAGAGGCGATGACATTGGCTGAGGATCGGCGTCACTATTTTCTTGGCAAGCTGATGCTTGCGAAGAAGGCAGACGCTCCGGAAACGGCCCTCGTCGATGGTCATCAGCGCGTCATGACGCTGACGCTGCTGTTCGTCGTATTGCGCGACCTCGAGGAGGAGCCGGCGCGAAAAGCAAGGCTTGCTGCCCTTGTCGCCAGCGACCACGGCCCGCGCCTAAGCCCGCCGGATGAACAGGCGGAATTTTGCCGCCGCTATATTCAGGAGCCCGGCGCGACTGGGGTTGAGCTCGATCAGGACATGGCCGATCTCTCGGAGACCGAGCGTAACATCATCGAGAATAGGAACGCGCTGCGCGGCGAGCTCATCAGCAAGGACTGGACGCCGGAGCGCCGGTGGATGCTGGCCGAGTTTCTTATGACAGGCTGCTGCGTCATCATCTCTTCCGTCGAGGACGAGGACATGGCGTGGAAGTTTCTTCGTATCGAGGAAGAAACCGGCGTCGCTTTCAACTGCACCGACAGCGCAAAATGGAGCCTCTTATCCATTGTTCCTCAGACCGAGAGGATCCAATGTCAACGCGTCTGGGAACGGTGCGAGAGCTTGCTCGGCTCGGCGGACCTGCATGCGCTCTTGGCGCATCTGCGAACGATGAAATGGCGGCGGCGCTCGGAACGGCCGGTGGAGATCGACATCGCCAAAGGGTATCGCCTGAATGCCGCGGGCCACGGGCTGGCGTTTCTCGAGGGCGAGCTTCTCCCGAATGCGATCCGCCTTGCAGCCCTTCGCCGTCCGAGTACGGCCGAGGGTCCAATCCGGGGCACGCCACGCGAATGCGCCGAGCGCATGAGCTGGGTCAACCCGCAGCTCTGGGTGCCGGCCGCCCTCATGTGGATCTCGAAAGAGCGGTCAGACGAGGAGACTGCGCAGTTCTTCAAGCTGCTCGAGCGTCTCGTCTGGATGATGCGGATCTCAGGCTGCGATCCGACGAGGCAGCAAGGCCGGATCATTTTGCTGCTCGGCGAGATCGAGCGCGAGCTCAGGGTCGAGCATATGCGCGAGCTATTGATCTCGGCTGCCACGCGCGACGCCGTACTCAACAATCTTAGAAGCCCGACATTCGATTCCAAGCACTATGATGCCTGCGTCTTGAGGCGCATCAGCATCGCGCTCGGGCAAGATCCCGGCCCCGTGCATCCGCAAGCGCTCACGATCGAGCATTTGCTGCCGCGTGGCTTCGCCCAGAAGAGTGGCTGGCGGAAACACTTCCCGACGCGCGCCTCCGTGCAGGCGCACGCGCACAGGCTCGGCAACCTCTCGTTCCTGACCGCTGCGGAGAACCAGGCGGCCGATACGCTGGATTGGGCGGACAAGCGGCCTATTCTCGCGCGTTCAAAACTCGTGCTCGCGAACAGGCTTGCCGCTACCCAAGACTGGACGCCTCTTTCGATCACAAGCCGTACGGAGGAGTTGATCCGTATCTTGTTCCTGGCATGGGACCTGGATTCGAAGGGCTGAGCGCTATTCTCAACGGCGGTTTCATCGAAAGACTGAGGCCAGCCCCGCTCGCGCTATCCCTTCACGAACTCGCCGCAAAGGGCCTTGGCGATGAGGGCCCGTGTTTCCTCGACGCCGTAGACGGCGATGAAAGAGCCGAAGCGCGGTCCACGGCTCTCGCCGAGCAGAATCTCGTAGATCGTGTTGAACCATGCGTTCGAGACACCGGGCCGCTCGGGCGTGGCACTCTTGGCCGCGAAATCCTGGTAGCGCGGTATGGCCCGGCCGACGTCGTAGAGGATCGTCTGCAGGTCCTCGGCGGTGGCGCCGTGGGGCGCCTTCGCGAGCGCGCTGGACAAGGCTTCGAGCGCGCCGCGTTCCACATCGTCGGCCGGCCGGTAGACCTTGCTCGGCTTGACGAAGTCCGTGTAGTAGCGGACTGCGTAACCGGCAAGCTCATCGAGCAGCGGGTAGACCTCGGGGCTCGCGCCGGGGACGTGGCGGCGAATGAAGCCCCACAGCACGTCCTTGTCCTCGGCGTTCGAGGCGGCCACGAGGTTCAAGAGGAGCGCGAAGGTGAGGGGCAGCTCGGATACCGGCGGTTGGCCGGAATGGGTGTGCCAGAGGGGGTTATCGAGCTTCGTCTTCGCGTCCTGCCGCGGGTAGGCCGCGAGCAATTGCAGGTACTCGTCGACCGCACGCGGGATGACGTCGAAGAAAAGCTTCTTCGCCGCCTTAGGCTTCTGAAACATGAAAAGCGAGAGGCTCTCCGGCGACGCATACTTGAGCCAATCCTCGATGGTCAGGCCGTTGCCCTTCGACTTCGAGATCTTTTCGCCCTTCTCGTCGAGAAATAGCTCGTAATTGAAGCCTTCGGGCGGCGTGCCGCCGAGCGCGCGACAGATCTTGGACGAGAGGGTGACGCTGTCGATCAGATCCTTGCCTGCCATTACGTAGTCGACGCCGAGAGCCGTCCAGCGCATGGCCCAGTCGGCCTTCCATTGGCACTTGATGCGGCCACCGGTGACGAGCGTCTCGACCCTCTCGCCGGTCTCAGGGTCCAGATAGACGACGGTGCCTTTGCTGGCATCCCGCTCGATCATCGGGACCTGCAGCACCCTTCCGGTACGCGGGCAGATGGGCAGGAAGGGCGAATACGTTGCGCGGCGCTCGGGCCCCAACGTCGGCAGGATGATGTCCATCACCTTGTCGTAGACCTCGAGCATGCGCAAAAGCGTCGCGTCGAAGTCTCCGGCCGAATAGCATGCCGTGGCCGAATAGAACTCGTACTCAAAGCCGAAACGGTCGAGGAAGTCGCGCAGCATGGCGTTGTTGTGATACGCGAAACTCTCGAATTTGCCGAAAGGGTCAGGCACGCGCGTCAATGGCTTGTTCAAGTGTGCTGCCAGCAGCTCCTTGTTCGGTACGTTGTCCGGCACCTTGCGCAGGCCGTCCATGTCGTCCGAAAAGCAGACGAGGCGTGTCTTGCGCTTTCCCTCGGTCAATGTCGTGAAGGCGTGGCGGACCATGCTCGTGCGCGCCACTTCACCGAACGTGCCGATGTGCGGCAGTCCTGAAGGGCCATAACCAGTCTCGAAGATCACCGTCTTTTCAGGGCCGCCCGGCATCTTTTCCAAACGCGCGATGAGGCGGCGGGCCTCCTCGAACGGCCAAGCCTTGGCATCGTTGAGAGCGCCGGCGATGGCGGGGTCGAGAACGGCGGCAGACATGGGTGTTCGCTTTCGGAGTGACGGGTGAGATTCGGCCGCTGCAACCTATGCAGCCGGCCGCGGCACGTCAATTGCGCGCCGCCCCGCTGGATTGACCTTGGGGCACGGTCGCTGCCTTGACTGGCGGCGTGGCGCGAAAGCGTGGGCGCAACAGGCGGCGGAACATCATGAGCACGACGAGCACGGCGGCGAGACCCACGCCGATTGCAAAGGGATGTTTCTCCCAGATCAGGATCGGCGAGATGCGGCCATCGGCGGCGGCCTCAAGGTCTGCAATCACGGCTCTCGCGTCGCCGGGTCCTTCGCGCAGCATCATGTCGACTGCAGCCGACTGATCGCGGCTCGCGATGACGGCATCACGCACCTTTGCAGATGAGAGGATCTGCATCTTGCCGGGCGCGCTCGCGACGGCGGCAAGGACGCGGTCGCGCGGGCCCTGCTCGAGGCCGGTCAGATACCCGGAAAGCGTTGCCAGCTCGTCCTCCGAAAAATTGCGCGCGAGACGCTTCAGCTCGTCGCTGCCTATGCCGAAGAGTTTCTCGCGGACGTCTGGCGCGAGGGCTGAGAGGCGTGTAATCGCAAGATGATCATCGAGTGCGAGCAGCTTCGTCAGGCTTAGCCGCGTGAAGCCTGACGGACTCGCCTTGCGATAGATTTCATGCTCGAGGACCTTGTCCAGCCGGTCACCTGCAAGCGCGGACCAGCCGAGCGCCGCATCGATGGAGCGCGTATCGCGGGCGATGGTCATGGCAGGCTCCGGCAGGAAGCGCACCGCTTCATTGAGCGTTCCGGTTTCCAGGCGACGAAGCATACCGGCCTCTCCTTCGGACGCGACGACCATGGCCGTCACCTCGTCAAGGCGGGCCATGGCTTCCGGTTTCACGGTGTCGAGGAACTTGCGGAAAGCTTCGTTGTGCTCGGCAAGGTCAAGGACCTTCTGGTGCGCCTTGCGGAAATCCTGCCAGATCTCTACGACCCGATCGGCGGTCTTGGCGGCGAGCTCCCGGACGTTCTCGCCGACCTGAGTGGCGATCGTCATCGCAAGCTCGTCCTTCACTTTGTCCTTGGTGGCGGTCGACTTCATCTCCTCGGCAATGATCGGCAGCACACCGTTGCGCAGGTCCCACAGATCTTTGGCAATCAGCACGAGGCCTACTCCGCCCGCAGCGACCGAGACGAGGCGCGAGAGCACGCTGCCAACCAAGCGCTGGCCGATGCGGCCGGCCATATTGGCAAGCTGACGGCGGACAAGCAGGATGGCGGCGCCGGTTATCCCCTCGCTCGATTGCTTGAGGACCGTGCCGGACGAGACGGTCGCACCACCAGTTGCTGGGGCGATCCCGAAGTCATGCTCAACGTTGCCGGTGACGACACCTGCGACAGTCGAGCCATAGCGTGGACCGAGAAACGCCTGAAGGCATTCAAGCGAAGGACCGGCCGCATCCTGTGAGGCGAGCTCGATCGTGCGGCCAATTTCCTTGCCGACACCTGTGGCCAAGCCTTCGATGGCGAGCTTTACCGGCTCGGAGCGGTACACCCGCTCGGCAACCTCAGTCGCCATCGATTGCGCCTTCTCCTTGCTGACGAGAGACTCGGCAAGGCCGGACCAACTCGTCCCGGAGCGGACCTCTTCGACGGCAAGGTCGACGCGCTTATCTAGTATCTCGTCGAGCCCGAGGCGGCGCCACTCGGCATCGACCACGGCTCGGAATTCGACCGATTTGGTCGCGCCCTCGAGGGACTTCAGTGTGATCGCCTCGATCGCACGGCGGAAGCTCGCCTCATCGCCTGCCTGACACGCCTCGTAATCGGCCCGCGTCATTGGTGCTGCGGCATGGGCAAGAGCGGGAAGCACTGCGCTCGTGGCTATCGCGGCGACGAGGAGCACGGAAACAGAACGGCGGACAATCGTACACAAGGCTCAAAACTCCCGCAGCGCACCATTCGTATAGTCACAGGATGCAGGGATGCGCCGCAGTTTTCGACTATATGCAAGCCCGATCGAGTTGACAGTGACAATTCAGAAATCTTGCGCGGGGTCTACTGAACGCTGCCTAATGAATTTTCTCCAGTGATCACACCTAACCCACTGGGCTCGGCTCACCCCGCTGGATTGTCGTTGCCACACTTTTGCCGCAAGATACACGGAGGAGGGCGGCCTCGTTGCCGGAGCGGCCTGAGCACCTGATGGCGTTGCCGGAACGAAACGTGTTGTCGCGAGATCGTCATTGTGGACTTATTTGTGCATTGCGGCAGACTGCCCTATAGGCAAAACTAGCCTTGAGTTGCAGGTAAGCCGTCTTGAACTCGACCCGCCTGGCTCAATCGGTCATGCAGCATTAGGAACCACAGATCTATGTCAGATGCAGACTAAGCCCATCGCGATCAAGACCGCCTCTGTCTAGAGCCCGCATTTCGGCGCCAACCTCAAGTCAGGCCTTGGCTTTTCACCGGTACTCAGCTTATCTTCGATAGGCGTAACAGCGAGTTTGTCTACAAGCATGAAGAAGAACGAAAAATTTGAATCCTATCGCGGAAGTCTGGTCATTCCAGGCGGCCGGGTCGGCGTGCTCTTGGTACATAGCCTCGGTGGCAATCCCGTCGAGCTTCGCTTCGTGGCGCAAGGTTTGGCTCGTCAGGGCTATACTGTCTATTGTCCGCTTCTTCCCGGCCTTGGCGGCGGGACCGATACGATGGGCCTTTCATCCTGGCAGGATTGGTATGCGGCCCTCGAGGGCGCGCACGATGAGCTCAAGAAGCACTGTGACGTGATCATCGCGGGTGGCATTTCCGCGGGCTCAATGCTGGCGTTGCGGCTTGCGCGCGAGAGGCCCGACCAGGTTCATGGCTTGATGCTGTTCGCCCCGACGATCTGGCCGAACGGCTGGGCCATCCCCAAACATTTCATATTGTTCAAGCTTATTTACCACAAGTGGGTCGCGAACCTTTTTCACCTTAGGCAACGCGCACCGTTCGGCATCAAAGACGAGCGTATCCGCAACTTCGTCGTCGACAGCTTCAAGAGCGACGATAAGCCGATCGAAGACATTTTCGGTCGCGGCGGCGGCATCGTGTGGGAGTTCAAGACGCTGGCTCGTGACGTCAAACGCCGTCTCGGTGAGATCATGCAGCCGGCCGCGATTTTCCATCCGCGCGAGGACGATCAAAGCGATCTCCGGAACGCGATGACGCTGCAGCGGAAGCTCGGCGGATTGGTCGAGGTCACGGTGCTCGACGACTGCTATCATATGGTGACCCTCGACCGGCAGCGGTCGATCGTGGTCGACAGGGCGGTCGACTTTGCTCAGCGCCTCACGCAGGGCATCGAGCAGAAGGCAGCGGTCGCCCGCATGATCAAGGCAAAGGGCGTCGCCGAGTAGGCCGCGCTCCCCTAATTTGCGAAATCAGAAAATGCCTGCCGAGCGGATGCCCGGCAGGCTTTTTAGCTTGTCTTCTCCTGCTTAGAGGCGTCTCTCCGACCGCGTTCCGTCTTTAACGCTCGGAAAGACTTTAGTGGGCGACTAGCGGGCGATCGCGGTCTTCTCGCGGGTGGTTGCCCGAGGCTCAGATTTGATGGGCTGCGGCGGGGCGCCGTCGCAACGGCTGATATCGGCCGGAGCGCGGGTCCAGATGAAGGACTTGCCCATGAACCTCAAGGCGAGATAGCCGGTTACCTTTAGACGATTAAGCTCCGTCAGCTCGATCGCCGCACTATAGGATTTTCCGACTTTCGGGTCATAAATCCAACCGCCGTCGAACCCGCCTTCCTGCAGCTTCGCGAGGTTGCCCAGCACCGGCAGGCCACAGATGGGGCGGTTCTGCATGCTTTCGTTCGGGTTATAGCGATCATGCTTTGGCTTGCCCTGGGCATTGAGTGGCTCCTTGAGCCAAACAACGCGGCCACACAGTCGATCGGCGCGGTCCTTGCAAATGTAGATCTCGACGGCGCCGGCACCCGTGTCGTCGATCCAGATGCCCGTTTCCTGCAGAGCTTGTGCCGAGGCGCCAGCCGCAGTTAGGATTGTTAGCCCGGCCGCGGCGAAGGCTGCCTGAAGCGAACTCGAATTGCGTTTCATCCGAATAGGTCTTTGTTTGATCATGGTTCTACCAAGGCTTACGGTGTCCAGTCGTCGCAGGGCGTAGACTATGGTGGCGAAAGCGGCGAAAACGCGTTGTTGCTTGCGGGACCGTAGTCCCCCTGGGTAACTTTTTATGTAAACTATGCAAGCATCTCTGCCGCCGCACTTACCATTTTCCGCCAAATGGCCCTGATTTGAACGCATTGGCGAAAGAAGGGTAGTTTTTCGGTCCGCCGCGCACCTATATAGGGCTGCAGAGAAGGCTTGGCCAAGGCAATAGATCGCCTACGAACCTAATTTGCGTCCGGTATGGCGCGCGAGCAGCGTTTCGACGGACTCGCTCGGCGGGTCGGCGCATGATGCGCAACCGACAACTTAAACCGGTTTCAACATGATCCTCACACTGGCGTTCCGGAATTTGTTCCATGACCGCATCCGGCTTGCCGTGACGCTGGTGGGCATCCTGTTCTCCATCGTGCTCGTGGCCATTCAGCTCGGCATGTATCTCGGCTCAAGCCGCATGATTACAGCCATGATCGAGCATACTAAGAGCGATCTCTGGATCACTGCCTTCGGCGCCAAGAGCTTCGAGGAGGGCGGCATTCTGCTCACGCCTCGCGAGCGGCATCAGGCCTTGGCAACACCCGGCGTAAAGGCCGTCGTTCCTCTCGTCGTGTCGTTTGCTGAATGGCGAAAGCCAAGCGGTGGCTCGACACGCGTGGTGCTCGTCGGCACCGACGCCGAGGATGGCGGGCTTGAGCCGTTCTCGCTCGTTTCTGGAACCTGGGACGATATAAAGTCGCCGGAGGCTATCTCGGCAGACGACACCTATTTCAAGGAGCTTGGCATCGATGGCCTCGGCTCGACGGCTCAGATCGTCACTGGCCGCGTCAAGGTGAAGGCGCTCACCCACCGAATCAGATCCTTCACCCAGTCGCCGTACGTCTTCACGACGTTATCGCGCGCGCGAAACCTGATGGGTGCTGATAGCGACAAGGCGAGCTTTTACCTTGTTCAGCTCGAGCCAAGCGCCGATGTGGAAGCGATCCGCGAGGAGCTTGCGCAACGGCTCGACGGCGCGGAGGTTCTAACGAAAGTTGAGTTCCGTGACCGGAGCCTGCGGCAATGGCTGTTCCGGACCGGTGCCGGCCTCGCGCTCATTGGCGGAGCGCTGCTCGGGATTCTGGTCGGAACGGTAATCGTCGCTCAGACGCTCTATTCAAGCACCAAGGACCATCTGAACGAATTCGCAACGTTACGCGCGCTCGGCTCGTCCTCGGGCTACATTTACAGAGTTATTCTTGCTCAGGCAGGCTTGAGCGCGCTGATTGGCTACGTTCTAGGTATGATAATCGCGCTCGGAATACTCTATATTAGCCGCAATACGCCGCTGCCGCTCGTCATGACACCTGGGCTCGCGGTCTCGCTGTTCGGACTTACGCTATTCATGTCTGGGATCTCGGCGATATCCGCGATCATCAAGGTAACGAAGATCGATCCAGCAACGGTATTCAACAGATGACGATCCCCGTCCTCGAAGCTGAAAATGTCGTCAAGGATCTCGGCAACGGCGCCGGCAAGGTGCGAGCGCTCAAGGGCGTGAACCTGTCGCTCGTCCAAGGCGAGCTGACGCTATTGATGGGACCCTCGGGCAGCGGCAAAACGACCTTGCTGTCGATCCTCGGGTGCATTCTGACGCCGACGTCGGGCGTTGTTCGCGTCAACGGCCAGGCGACGACGGGTCTCAGGGCCGAGGAACTCGCAGACCTCCGCCGCCAGCACATCGGCTTCATTTTCCAGTCATACAATCTGTTTCCGACGCTCAGCGCGCTTGAGAATGTGCGCATTGCGCTCGATGTGATCGGCCGCAAAGGCTATGAAGCCGCGCGCCGTGCCGAAGAGGTGTTGCGCGAGGTGGGCCTCGGAAAGAGGCTGCAAAATTTCCCGGCTAATCTTTCCGGCGGAGAGCAGCAGCGCGTAGCCGTGGCGCGGGCCATTGCTGCTTCGCCCTCCATCGTGCTCGCCGACGAGCCGACGGCTGCTCTCGATAGCGAGAACGGGCACGCCGTCATGGCGCTCTTGGCGCGGATTGCAAAAGAGCAAAACAGAAGCGTGCTAGCAGTTACGCATGACCCGAGGACGCTCGGCTACGCCGACCGCGTGGTTCGTATCGAAGACGGGCATATCGTCGGCGAGGAGCGCCGGCCGAAGGGGCTCGATGCGCCTGAGATCGCAGATTTGACAAAGAGGCGAAAAGCACATGGCTAGGCTTGATCCAACAGTTGCGACCGTCTTCGTGGCGGCGCTGCTGGCGATCGCAACGAGCGTCGCATTGAACCAGGTGACGCCGGTAGCGGTCTCCACTCCGGGCTCGAGCTCGGTCGCATCCGATATGGCTCAAGCTGCAGATTCTACCTTCCAGCGTCCGCTTTGGGCTGCGTCCTCGACGGGTCGCGTCGAGCCGAAAGAAGGCGAAGTGCGGCTCACAACGCAGGGGCCGGGCAAGATCAAGGAGGTGATTGCCAAGGCAAACGACCGCGTCGAGGCAGGTGATCTCCTCGTCACTCTCGACAGCGACGAACTCTTTGCCAAGCTAGCAGCGGCAGACGCAGAAGCGCTCGTGCGCTTGCGTGAGCGCGGCGAGGATGAGCCGGCCAAGGGGCTGGCAATCGACCGGCGTGCGGCTGAGGATTCACTTGCCGCAGCGGAACGAGACTTGTTCCGTACTCGAATGCAGTTCGACGATGCTCTGCGGCAGCTGAAGGCCGGGTCCGAGGTGGCGGACGTGCGGACGGCACGCGAGAAGCTCAAGGCTGCGGAGCGAAAGGTCGTGGCGGAGCGGCAAACCGTCGAGCGGCTGGCTGACCGAACGGATATGCCGCTGCCGTCGCGGCTCGAGTCGTCCCTCACGCAGGCGCGCGCCGATGTGCGCCAGGTCGAGAACGCGATCGAGCGGACACGGCTGCGTGCGCCTGCCGACGGCTCGGTGCTGACGGTCTGGGCCAAGGCCGGTGAGATGGCGGGATTCTCGGGCGACCTGCCCCTCGTACTCTTCGGGGACGTCTCCTCGTTGCGCGTCCGGGCCGAGGTTGAAGAGCGCGATACGCCGAAGATCCGGGTTGGCCAGCGCGTCGTGGTGCGCGCCGACGCTTTTCCTGACCGCGATTTCGAAGGCGTCGTGACGCAGCTCGCGCAGGCCCTGGGGCCGCCGCGAATTACAACGCGAGGTCCGCGCCGGCCCAACGATGTTGAGGTGCTCGAGGTCATGGTTTCCTTGGATGGAAAGCCGCCACTGTTGACCGGCATGCGCGTCGATGTCTTTTTCAGGCACGACAATTCCGCCTCAGCGGAGGGGTTCAGCCGGTAAACCTTAATACCGGCCGGACAAAGTCTTGACTCACTGGTCTGCGGTTTCCGGCCGGTATTCTCTTTAGCTTGCGCGCAGCGATGCTGAAAGCATGCTTCCAGCATGACACACCAACCCTGCGCGCTGATACCAACCGCACTGCGTCAGCACTTCGTGCGGTTGGTATAAGATATCGTCTACGCTTGGGCGGCCACTACCCCGGCATTTTGCGGTGCTTGCGCGTAGCGTGAGACCGCGCCGCGGGTGCGGACGCGTCCCTACTTGCGACGCTACATTTTACTCAGCGGCGAGGGGCTGCGCGTCGGGATGACGTGGATGCATGCCGGTGTGCAGCGCCACCGGCTCGGCAACCTCCGGCGACGCGGGCTTACTACCGGCCTCGTCCGCTTGGCCAACGAAGCCGCTGAACACGCGCCAGATCGCGGTGGTGAAATCATCCATCAGTGCGAAGACCGCGGGAACGAACACGAGGCTCAAGAGCGTCGAAGAAATGAGGCCACCGATTACCGCGATGGCCATCGGAGCGCGGAACTCGCCGCCGGAGTCAAGTGCCAACGCCGACGGAAGCATGCCGCCGACCATGGCAATGGTGGTCATGACGATGGGACGGGCGCGCTTGCGGCCTGCGTCGACAATGGCCTCCAAGCGCGGGACGCCGCGGCGAATCTCCTCGACAGCGAAATCGACGAGCATGATGGCGTTCTTGGTAACGATGCCCATCAGCATCAGGATGCCGATCACAACCGGCAGGCTGATCGGTTTCGAGGTAACGGCGAGCGCGATGATGGCGCCGCCGATGGAGAGCGGCAACGAGAAGAGAATGGTAATGGGCTGCAGAAAGCTCGCGAACAAGAGCACGAGCACGGCATAGACCATCATCAGGCCGGCGCCCATCGCTTGCCCGAAGCTTTGGAAAACCTCGCCCATGATCTCAGCCGCGCCGAACTCTTTCACGACGACGCCTTGCGGCAGGTTCTTGGCCGCGGGCAACGCCTTTACCGCCGCCACGGCATCGCCAAGCGGGGTGTCGCCCATCAAATCGCCACCGATCACGATCTGGCGCGTGCGGTCATAGCGCTCAATCGAGGTCGGTCCCTGGCCGAGCTCGAAAGTCGCCACCGTGGAAAGCGGCACGGCGCCACCGGAGCTGGTCATGACCTTCAGCTCCTCGATGAGCTGGCGGCTTTCGCGCGACTTTTCGGTCAACTGCACGCGGATCGGAACCTGGCGGTCGCCGACGTCGAACTTCGCAAGATTGGCGCCCACGTCGCCAATCGTCGCGATGCGGACGGCCTCCGAGATCGCTTCGGTCGTGACGCCGAGCTCGGCGGCTACGTCCGTCCTGGGATAGACGCGCAACTCTGGGCGATCGAGCTCGGCGGTCGAGACGACGTTGGCGAGCATCGGCAGGCGCTTGGCCTGGCTCGTCAGATCGGCGCCGACCTTGTCGACGGCCGCTCCGTCGCGCCCCGAAACGACGAGCTGAAATTGACGCTTTCCGTCGTCTTGGACGAAGAAGTAACGAATATCGGGGAGGGCCGCCAGGTCGCGGCCGATCTCGCTTTGTATTCCGCTTTGGGAAAGCTTGCGCTCGCTCTTCGGGACGAGGTTGATGATGAGGGTCGCCTTGCGCACCTCCTCACCGCTGCCGAGCAGATTGCCGCCGATGACGAAAACGCTGCGGACGTCGGGGCGGGCGGAGATGCGGGCCGAGACCTGATCGGTCACGGCCTCGGTATTGGCCAGGCGGGACCCCGGTGGCAACTCAATACCTAGAAGTGCGCGGCCGGAGTCCTCGGCCGGAATGAAACCAGAGGGGAGAAGGTAGAAACTGCCGATCGAGCCGGCAAAGATCAGGCAGCCGAGAGCAACCGTCTTGATGCGGTGCCTGACAGACCAGCGGACGAGGCGCGTGTAGGCGCGGAGCAGCCCACTCTCCTCCTCGACGTGGCCTTGCGAGCGCATGAAGTAGGCTGCCAGCAACGGCGTGATGAGGCGAGCCACGAGCAGGGAGAAGAAGACGGCCGCGGCGACGACGAGGCCGAACTGCTTGAAATATTGCCCCGCAATGCCGCCCATGAAGGAGACCGGCGTAAATACCGCGATGATCGTCACCGTGATGGCAATCACCGCGAGGCCAATCTCGTCAGCAGCCTCGAGGGCGGCACGATAGGCCGATTTGCCCATGCGCATGTGGCGCACGATGTTCTCGATCTCGACGATGGCGTCGTCGACGAGGATGCCGGTGACGATGGTGATGGCGAGCAGGCTCACGAGGTTCAACGAAAAGCCCATTGCGTCCATCGCCCAGAAAGCTGGGATGATGGAGAGGGGCAGCGCGATCGCGGCAATGACGGTGGCGCGGAGATCGCGCAGGAATACGAGAAGCACGATGATTGCCAGCACGGCGCCCTCGATCAACGTCTTCATCGTCGATTGATAGACGCCTGTCGTGTGGTCGACGGTGTTGTCGATACGTGTCAGGCGGACGTCCGGGTAGGATTTGGCGATCTCTTCGATCTTTGCGCCAACGTTCGACGCCACGGTCGTGTCGCTGGCGCCTTTGCTTCGCGAGATGGCGAAGGCGACGACGGGACTGCCGTCGAGCTCGGCAAACGTGCGCGGCTCGGCGACGTCATCGGTCACGGTCGCCAATTGATCAAGGCGCACCTTGCGGCCGCCCGGTAGCGCGATGGTGGTGGCGGCCAGCTCTGCGACCGTGTGCTTTCCGGCAAGGGTGCGGATTGCCTGCTCACGACCGGCGATCTCGCCGCGTCCGCCAGCAAGATCGACGTTGGTCGCACGCACTTGGCGGTTTACCTCACCGGCCGTCACCCCATGCGCCAGAAGGCGCGAGGGATCGAGCGCGATGCGGATCTCGCGCGTGACGCCGCCGATGCGCTTGATCTCGGACACGCCCTTGACGCCCTGAAGCAGGCGAACAATCGTGTCATCGACGAACCACGAAAGCTCCTCCGGTGTCATAGCGGGAGCGCTTGCCGCATAGGTGACGATCGGCAGTCCTTCGATCTCAAGGCGCGTCGTTACCGGCTCTTCGATAGTGCGCGGCAGGTCGGTCCGGATACGCTGCACGGCGTCCTTGACGTCGTTCAAGGCGCGATCCGGATTAATCTCGAGGCGAAATTCAATCGTTGTGACGGACGCGCCTTCCGTCACGTTGGAGGTCATGTGCTTCACGCCATTGATGCCGGCGACGGCATCCTCGATCCGCTTCGTGACCTGCGTCTCGAGCTCTGATGGCGCCGCACCCGACTGGTAGATGCGCACCTGGACAATCGGAACATCGATGTTCGGAAACTTGGTGACCGGCAGGCCCTGGAAGCTGAAGATGCCAAGCACCAACAGCACCATGAATAGGACAAGCGACGGAACGGGATTGCGGATCGACCAGGCGGAAAAATTCATGGCGCTGCCTCGCTGACCTTGCTGTCGACCGTGATTGCGCGCACCGCGTCGCCTTCGCGCAAGAATGTACCTGCCTTGGCGACGACGAGATCACCTTCGGCAACGCCCCTTACGACTTCGACGTCATTGCCCGCAGAAAGGCCGGTCTCGATGCGGCGAACCGAAACCCTGCCGTTTTCGATGACCTGCACGGACGGCCCCTCGTCGTCGTAAAGAACTGCGGACTGAGGCACTGCAAGATTGTGTGCATGCGCCGTCTCGATCGTGCCGCGCGCAAATGCACCGATGCGCAGGCTCGGGTTACGTCCAAGGAATATGCGAACACGCCCGAGGCGGGTTGCTTTCATGACCTCTGGCGAGACCAATCGCACCGCGCCTTGAACGACAGCCATGCCAGCAACCTCGACAGACACGCGCTGGCCTTCCTTCAGCTTCGCGAGGTGCATCTCCGATACCTCGGCGTCCACCTCTACCTCACCATTTTCGATGATGCGGAACAGCGGCTCGCCACCGTTGATGGCACCGCCATTGGCGATGGCACCAATGCGCGCGTTGCGCCGGCTCACCATGCCGTCCGCCGGGGCTCGGACCTCGGTATTGCCGCGGCGCCAGAGCAGCTCGCGGCGTTGCGCCTCGACTTGCGCCTTTTCTGCCTCGGCGGATCTAAGGACGCTGTCTGCAGCCGCGCGTTGCGCAGCCGAGGTTTTTGCTGCGGCATCTCGCTGGTCGAAGACGCTTTCAGAGAGGTATTTGTCCTTGACCAGCGGACGAGCACGTTCGAGCGATGCCTTTGCTTCCGCGAGGCGCGCCTCCGATTCGGTGATCTGGCTTTTCGCCTGCGCGATGGCAGCTTCTGAGCGGGCGAGCGCCGCGTCATTCTGAGCAAGCAATGCGTCGAGCTGCTCGAAGACGAGTACGGCGAGGATGTCGCCCTTCTTGACCTCGTCGCCCTCGTCGGCTTTCACCTCGAGAACGCGAAGGCCGTCCACCTCGGGGGCGACCAGAATCTCCTCGTGCGGCACCAGTGAGCCGGTCACGAGTACAGTCTCGACGAAGTTCTTCAACGCAACGCGGACGGCCGTCACGGCTGGAGGCGGGACCTCGGCAACCTTCTTCTTTTCGGCAGCGGCTTCTTGCTTTGCTGCAACGTGGCTGATCAAAGATGCGAGGAGCCCCTGCTCATAAGCCAGGGCAGCAAATCCTGCGACGACGACCAAGGCTATAAGGAACTTCGCTCTCATCGGGCGGCCTCTTTAAACGGTGATACGGCCTGCCTACTGCCGGCCTCAGCCACAGGATTGAGCAGTGTGCTCACGAGCCCGGTAATGACCGGGATCATGCTCTTTGCGTCGAATTCAGGGTCCACTGCCCGTCGCCAGAATAGCCCGTCGCCGATGACGGATATAATGTTCGCGACTGTTGCTAGGTCGAGCGTCGGAGCGATCTTCCCCTCGGCGCGCGCCCGCTCGAAAAGCTGCTCGAAACTTTCCCGGCAGAAGTCGTCGACGGAACGGTAGATCTCGCCGACCACCGCGTTACGGGTCGATTCGCAGCCGATCTCGATGCAAAGCACTCGCTTATACTGGGGCTCGTCGATGGTGTAGTGCTCACCCAGCGCGCCAAGGGCGGCAAGAAGGTCCGGCGCCTTGGCGAGCTCGGCGAACTGCGAGGCGAGCTTGGTGCGGTCGCGTTCCGCAATACCGGCGATCAACTCTTCCTTGGATTTGAAATACACGTAGAGCGCGCCGGGGCTGACCGCCGCCTCCTTGCAGATGTCCTGCATGGTGCAGCGATGGAAGCCGGAGCGGGCGAAGCAACGTTCTGCCGCGTCGAGAATGTGCTCGCGGCGGGCGCGTTGCGTGTCTGGTTTTAGCCTTGGCATTCGGGAGACAATCTCAACATTGAGCAATACAAAACGAATGATCGTTTTGTTTGTGAGGACAAAAGATGGCAGTGTCAAGGCGAAGTTGAGCAACAGATGTGGAGACGAAATCTCTTTGAAAACTGTGACTTGGTCGCGAGTTATGAGATAGCTCAGCTCAGAAGCGGCTGAGCCAGTTGATGTTGGCATAGGGCGCGAGTTCGAGAGAGCCAGCCTCTTCGAGGCTGCTGCCCAGAGCGCCGGCCGATAGCGAGACTTCCCCCGATCCCCATTGGTATGATGCGAATGCGCCTACGCGGCCAAAGTCGAGGAGCTCGGCATCTTCCCGCCGTTGGGCGATGGTCGCCTGCCCATCGACATTGAGGCTAACGTCGATGCCCAGCGACAACGGCGGCGTCACGCGGTAGGCGGCGCGAGCGTGTACGGACCGCGTCTGATGGGGTTGTGCAACAGCTACGTCCAGCGAAACCCAAGCGTTCGGCCCCAGGTTGACCCAAAGCTCCAAAGCGCCCTTCACGCCGACATCCGCCCCGATCACGATCGTTTCCGTATCTATTGGCCGAATATCATGGGAAATCATTGAGATGCCGGCAAAGGCCTTGGCCGTGACTTCCCCGAATCTCTTTTGATATCCGCCGAGTAGCTCTGTGTAGGAGGATGTCGCGGCGAACTTTCTCCTCGGGCCGCCTGGCGCTTCGGGCGCGCGCGTATATGAGTAGCCGCCATAACCGGCCGCAGCACGCAACCGCCAGCCGTCGTCGTAGATGGTGGTCCACGGTGCGACGGTTGCGCCGGAATAAAGCAACCAGACGCTCGACGAAGCGTCCGCGCCAACCCAAGTTTCCAGCCAGGGCCCGTGAAATGGCGTCTCGGCCGTGGCAGATGAAGTACTAACAATCAGCATCGCTCCGGCCAGGCGAAGCCAATGCGCGCGTGCTGCGCGCCCTCTCACGCTCTTCGCACCAAGACTGAACATGTTTTACGCAAAACACCAACAACGCTGACTATTTTTATTTCTTGCACGGACTGTTGCGGTGTCAACGTTATCTTGGTTAACTTAGCATTATTCTATTTAAAGATGTATTTAGTTTATTTTCTACTTCTACGTGTTTAATGACGAATTCCCCTCCCTTGCGCAGTACGCATAGCCCGGAGTAGAGCAAGTTTCGCCGCTTGGGGCTCGATCACGCTTATGGTGGCTCGGAGGCACTCGTTCGATGCACGACTTGGTAAAGCCGCCTCCACCAAAGAAGCAGGCGACCCGCGAGGAGCGTCTCGCAGAAGCGCTTAGGGCCAACCTGCAGCGGCGAAAGGCGCATGCGCGTGCAAGGCAGGAGCGGAGCGTTGACAGCCCGGAGCAGGAGCAATCCCCACCTCCCGACAAGCCTTAGGTCGAGGCCGTGTTCCTTAACCACTTTGTTGCAGATCAGGGGCGTAGCGACTAAGACCGAGTGCGCTTGATGAGATCGAGCCCACTCGACCGACATATTTCCGCCGCCTCAGCGGCTGATCCACCCCTTCGGCATCTTCACGCAGGCTCCCATAATGGATCGCATCAAAATCACCGGCGGCGAACGGCTCAATGGCACGATCCCGATTTCGGGGGCAAAGAACGCCGCGTTGCCGCTGATGATCGCCGCGCTCCTGACGGACGACCGGCTGACGCTCAAGAACGTGCCGAACCTTGCGGACGTAAACCTGCTTGCCCGTATTCTGCGAAATCACGGCGTCGACCTGGCCGTCGACGGAAAGCGCTCGGGCGGCAGCCAACATCTCGGCGAGACCTTCCATCTCACCGCGCGAGATATCTCGGACACGACGGCGCCCTACGAGCTTGTCTCGCGGATGCGCGCGAGCTTCTGGGTCCTCGGGCCGCTCGTTGCGCGCATGCGCCGCGCAAAGGTGTCGCTGCCGGGCGGATGCGCGATCGGCACGCGGCCTGTGGACTTGCATCTGATGGGCCTCAAGGCGCTTGGCGCGCAGATCGACATCGACGGCGGCTATGTCAACGCGCGAGCGCCGAACGGGCTCACGGGCGCACATATCATCTTCCCGAAGGTCTCGGTCGGCGCGACGCACAACGTGCTTCTTGCGGCGGTGCTCGCCAAGGGCGAGACGCTGATCGAGAATGCAGCACGCGAACCGGAAGTCGGCGACGTCGCCAGCTGCCTCGTCAAGATGGGGGCGCGCATCGATGGCATCGGAACCTCGACGCTGCGCATTCAGGGGAAAAGCCGGCTCGAAGGCGCGGTGCACACGGTCGTTCCTGACCGCATCGAGACGGGGACATTCGCATTCGCCGTGGCGGCAACAGGCGGCGACGTCGTGCTCGAAGGGGCGCGGCGCGAGCTTCTCTCCAACGCGCTCGACACCCTGGCCAAGACCGGTGCAACGGTGACCGAGACGGAAAATGGCGTTCGCGTGACGCGGAACGGATCGGCGCTCGAGCCGGTGACGGTCGAGACGCAACCGTTCCCGGGATTTCCGACCGATCTCCAGGCGCAGCTCATGGCACTGATGACGCGCGCGCACGGCACGAGCGTCATCCGCGAGACAATCTTTGAGAACCGCTTCATGCATGTGCAGGAGCTGGCGCGCCTCGGCGCAGAGATCCAGCTGCATGGCGACACGGCGACGATCAAGGGTGTCAAGGTGCTTCGCGGCGCGCCCGTCATGGCAACGGATCTACGCGCATCCGTGTCGCTCGTCATTGCGGGCCTCATGGCCGAGGGCGAGACGATGATCAACCGCGTCTATCACCTCGACCGCGGCTTCGAGCGTCTCGAGGAAAAGCTTTCACGGTGCGGCGCGAAAATCGAACGACTCACGCAGGGCTGATTGCCACAGACGAGGGATAATGGGTCAAGGCACGCAATGCGACGGCAAGGCTGCCATCCCTGTTGAGTTCCCCTTGGCTGGCGAGTGGCTCGCGTCGGCTTCTCCCGGCGATCGAATCCCGTCGCACGGGACGGATATGCTTGGCCAGCGCTACGCATACGACTTCGTGCACGCAAAAGACATCGATCTCGCAAATCGCTTTTGGATCGGGATGCGCTACTGGCTCGGCGGCGGCATCGACCTCAAACTCAGTAGTGGTATGAACGCGCCGATCCTCGCCCCGATCGCCGGCAAGGTGATTGCAGCAAAGGACGGCTGGCCCGAGCGGCAACGCGCGACCCCGTTGGACGTGCTCGGAGCGTTGACTGTTGGCCTCAGACTTACGCAATCCAAACTGCGCGCCGATTACCGCATTGTAGCTGGCAATTACCTGATCATCGAAGGCGCGGAGGGCTTTGCTTTCCTCGCTCATGCTACGACCGGCTCAATATGCATTGAGGAAGGTGAGACGGTGAGCGCGGGGCAGACCGTCGCCGAGGTCGGCGACACGGGCAACTCAACGGCACCACATCTGCATTTCCACCTGATGGACGGACCCAACCTTTGGACGGCGAACGGGCTGCCGAGCTGTTTCATTGCCTATCAGCAGCGCATCGACGACGCGTGGCAACTCGTAGAGAACGGTATTCCAGGGCCAACTGATCGACTGCGCTACCCAATCTAACTTCTGTTCGAGTGCGCCAGTTCGGTTACAGCGTGAGCGGTCTCAAGCGGCGCGGCGGCGGGGCCCGCTGCGAGACGGCACGAGCGCCGTGCCGAAGACGTGGTCCCAGAACGGTGTCGTGATGCCGTAGTTGCCTTCCTCACTGTGGTGATGGTGTAAGGCGTGGTGGTGGCGTGCACGATAGAGCCACGTTCCAGCCGGCACATTCCAGTGATGGGCTGCGTGGTGGAGCAGCATATAGGCCATGTAGCCCGCAAGCATGCCTGCGGTTACGCCACCTGCAGCGTTGACGCTGACCACTGAAATCGGAAAATGGAGAAGCAGGAAAAAAAGGACTATGCCAATCACTGGGGGTGCGCCGATGAAGGCGTCCGGCTCGGCATGATGGGCGTCATGCAGCTCCACGAAGTACGGCACACTATGATAGAGTACGCGATGGACGAAATATTCGACCAGCGTCCAGGCTGCGAACCCCAAGCTGGCCGCTGCGAGCCACTGGGCGGCAATAGCTGCCGTGACTTCCATCAGCATGCAGACTGCCAGCACCATAACCAGCGCGGCACTCAGGAAGAAGTCTGCATAGTAGAATAGCGCATTGAGACGCATCGGCAGCGAGACTCCCCGATCAACCCGTTTATGTCGCTCTTGCCGCAGGTTCGTTGCGGCTTCATGACAGGTCTGACGCGGCTTTGCACGCGTGAGGAAGGGCCCATCACCCGGTGGCGCCTCCCAAAGCTAGATAGTGCCCGGCGGGAACTCGATCGGCGGCCGGGCGTTTGAGCCTATCCGAACGAATCGGCTCGTATTGGACACGCTCCGGGTTCACGGGTCTCTTACGATGGGAGTCGTCTATGGCTGAGGCCAATCGCAATCGCCGCAACGATGAGACCGCGCTCAGCGCCGCGTCGGTCGTCGCCATCGTGCTACTCGCGTTCTTTGCCATCGTAATGGCGTTCGGAACACCTTTCGGACGGCGCGAGACTGGTCCCGAGACTGGCCCCGAGACTGGCACATCGGGCGGCAGCAATACTGGCACCAATTCTCTGGCCACCGATCCGCAAGCGGCGAAAGATGTGAAGCCGCAGAGCCAGCCTACGCCTGCGCCGGCCCCTCCGGCAGCAGCGCCGTGAGGCCCCGGGCAACGCACCGCCCTTGGGCATTCCGCCGAGTTCCGCGACGGGGCTCATGATTTCGATGGCCCACTGCGTCGTTGCGCCAAGCGTTGTGCATCGCTATCACTTGGTCTGTCCCTAGTGTCCCGAGCGCGAAGTTCGTCACCATTTGCAGCACGCTCCAAACGAACTTCGCGATCGTGAGGATACTAGCAAGTCTATGAATTTAGTGTGGTTTAGATTCCGAAGTCCGCCTCTGAGGCCAGCTGCCAGGTGGTGGCGGACTTCGGAATCACCACACTAGCAACGCTCACAATGCTCCCGGCCCATGGCAGACCTGAAGCTTATCGCTCTCGATGCCGACGATCTCGCGGTGGTAGCCGTTCATCTCCAGGATGCCGTGTTGCGTATCGGAGATATGGCGTATCAGCCGGCCGAGAAGCGCTTTGCGCTCGTCGCAAACCGGTTTGACTGGGACGAGGCCGCGAAAGCTGCCGACACGCACGCGCAACGCAGCACGCAAGCGCGACGCAATGGCGCGTTTACCAGGCGGCGTACAGGCGTGCGCTTCGAGCGCGTGCTTTCGGCAAAGATCTCGGGCCTCGATCTAGCCGCGAAAGACGCGGTGCTGTCCCTGCTAACCACGTCATTCGAGGTCGGCGACGACCCGAGCGGTCACATTACACTGCGGTTTGCCGGCGGTGGTGCGGTTCGCCTCTCGGTTGAATGCATCGAGGTGGCGCTGGACGACCTCGGGGCGGCGTGGGCGACCCGCAACCGGCCCCGGCATCCAGAGGATCACCGCCCCGCCGGCGAGCCCGCCGAAGGTTGATCGGCGAATATGTCATTGCAGCCTTTGCGCAATCGCCCCGCTCCCCTATAAACGACGGCCAGTCCATCGAGGCTCCGCTTGGGGGCTCGTAGCCCGGAGCACGCAATGCCGAAACGGCTTTCTACGTCGTCTGCACAGTTTGAGCAGGAATTTGTCGCGCTCCTCGGGGCCAAGCGCGAGGTTTCCGCCGACGTGGATGCGGCCGTGCGCGACATCATCTCAGACGTGCGCCGTCGCGGGGACGCGGCACTGATCGAGCTTTCCCGCAAATTCGACAACGTCGATCTTGAGAGTGCCGGCATCCGCGTGTCGGCCGCCGAGGTGGACCGCGCAGTAAGCGCGTGCCCGCGCGAGGCGCTTGAAGCCCTTTCGTTCACGCGCGATCGCATCGCTGACCACCACAAGCGGCATTTGCCGGCGGACGAGATTTACAAGGATGCGCTCGGGGTCGAGCTTGGCCATCGCTGGACCGCGGTGTCCTCGGCAGGCCTCTATGTGCCCGGCGGGCTCGCCTCCTATCCGAGCTCGGTGCTCATGAACGCCGTTCCCGCGAAAGTGGCGGGCGTGCCACGCTGCGTCATCGTCGTGCCCTCGCCTAAAGGCGAGCTGAACCCGCTCGTGCTCGCGGCTGCGCGCCTTGCAGAGGTCGACGAGATCTATCGCGTGGGCGGCGCTCAAAGCATTGCGGCGCTGGCCTATGGAACCGAGACGATCGCGGCAGTGACGAAGATCGTCGGGCCAGGGAATGCCTACGTTGCGGCGGCGAAACGCCAGGTCTTCGGCGTGGTCGGGATCGACAGCATCGCGGGGCCGTCCGAGGTGCTGGTGATTGCTGACCGCGATAACGATCCGGAGTGGATTGCGGCCGATCTCTTGGCCCAGGCCGAGCACGACACAGCGGCGCAGTCCATTCTGATGACCGACGACGAGACTTTTGCGCGCGCTGTGGAAGCCGCTGTCGAGCGTCAGCTCTTAAAGCTGCCCAAAAAAGAGATTGCGGGGGCGAGCTGGGCGGAGTTCGGCGCCGTCATCCTGCTGCGCTCACTCGACGAGGCCCCGGCGCTCGCCGATCGCATCGCGGCCGAGCATCTCGAGATCGCGACCAGCGAGCCTCAGCTGCTTGCCGATAAGATCCGGCACGCGGGCGCCATTTTCCTCGGGGCGTATACGCCGGAGGTGATCGGTGACTATGTGGCCGGCACAAACCATGTCTTACCGACGGCGCGCAGCGCACGCTTTTCCTCGGGGCTCGGGGTCCTCGACTTCATGAAGCGAACGTCCCTCCTCAAGCTCGATGCCGGTTCGCTCGCCAAGCTTGCCCCGTCGGCCATGACGCTGGCGCGGTCGGAGGGACTCGAGGCGCACCGGCGGTCGGTCGAAATTCGGCTTCAGAAGAAGGTTTGAGGGGATGGACAGCAATATGACGGAGACGGTCGCAACCAAAGACCGGCTTGCCGAGATCATTGTCGATCCGAACTCGATCGGGCGGGGCAACGCCAACATCGAGCATGAGCGCGAGGTTGCGATCTATGATCTCCTCGATGGAAACGCGTTCGCGCTCGAAGGACGCGACGAGGGTCCGTACAAGCTCTCGATCGGTCTCGTCGAAGAGAGGCTGGCGCTGGCCGTATCGAGCGCAAGCGACGCCGAGCTTCTCGTGACGCACTACCTCTCGCTGACGCCGTTCAAGCGCATCATGAAGGACTACTTCCTGGTGCTCGATAGCTACTACCAAGCTATCCGCACGGCACAGCCTTCGCGCATCCAGGCGATCGACATGGGCCGGCGAGGCCTGCACGACGAGGGCAGTCGCGTCCTGATGGAGCGGCTAGAGGGTAAGATCAAAGTCGATTTCGATACGGCGCGTCGCCTCTTCACGTTGATCTCGGCCCTGCACTGGAAGGGTTAGCCTCGTGCCTCCGGCGGACGACGGGCCAGTGTCTGTGCTGTTCGCCTGCACGATGAACGTCGTGAGGAGCCCGATGGCCGCCGGTATCCTCGGGCATCTCATGGGCCGCCGCATGCGTGTGACCTCCGCGGGGGTGCGGGCGGGCGAGCCGGACCCCTACGCGGTCGCCGTCATGGACGAGATCGGGATCGACATATCGGATCATGAGCCGCGCATGCTCAAGGATATCGGGGACGAGACGTTCGACCAAATCTTCACGCTTTCACCGGAAGCGCACCACCATGCCCTCGAGCTGACGCGTATTATGGCTGCCGAGGTCGAGTACTGGCCGACAGAGGACGCGACAGTCTTTTCCCAGTACGAAGGGCGCGAGGAGCTCTTGGGGCACTATCGACACGTGCGCGATCAGCTCTTTCGGCGCATCAAGACGCGGTTCCTTCCGGAAAGCGGCGGCCCAACGGTCTAACGTCGACGGTACAGGGCGCGGTCGATCCACACGTTTCAGGCGTTGGCGATCGCCTCGAGTTCATCGATATCGCAGGTGAAGCGGCTTTCCTTGCGAGCGATCGCGCCTCCATCCTCGAGCAAGGCCAGGGCGGCGTTGACTTTCGGTCGGCTAGCGCCAATGAGAAGCGCGAGCTCGCTCTGGGAGATCGGAAGGTCGATGGCGACCTTGGTGCCTGGCTTTAAGGCGCCCTTCTGGCGAGCGGCCGTGAGGAAGAAGCGGGCGAGCCGCACCTCGATTGGGTAGAGCGCGATGCCTTCGAGCTGATGATCGGCCTCACGCACACGGTTGCAGAGAAATTTGATGACAGATTCGCGGACGACCGGCCTCGTTTCGATCAGGCGCATCAGCGCCACCTTCGAGAGCGTGAGCGCCTGCACCTTCGTCACCGCCGTGGCGTCGGCCGTGCGGACGCCACCGTCCAACACTGCGATCTCGCCAAAAACCTGGCCCGCTTCGGCGTGCGCGAAGGACAACTCGCGGCCTTCCGAGGTGAGGACGGACAAGCGAACGCGGCCATTCGCGACGAGATAGATGTCGCGGCCTTGGTCGCCGCGGGCAAATATGGACTGCCCAGAGTCGAATGTGGTCTCACGCATCTCTTGCGCCACCGCGAGACGATCGGCGTCGCCCAGGGAGCCGAACATGAGGGTCTTGGCAAGCATTCCGAGGACGACTTCCTTCGCGATCATGTCCTGCTCCGGCATTGCGTGCGCAGTCTCACCACAGCTCGTCGACTGCGTTTGGCCCAACTCGTCTGCATGCTACCTCATTTTCGCGCCTGTCGCGATCTCGGCCGCGTTCAGGGCAACGAGATCTTGCAATTCCGAGGGGGGGTCTGCATTCTGCGGCAAAATCTTGCGGCAGCGCCGATGTTGCCGCCCTTCCAAGCGTTCGCCGGCCGCCCGCAAAGGCCGGTGTTGCAGCGTCATTCAGGCCTTTCGCGTCGTTGTTTCCACTCCTCTGGCGATCGCAATTCTCATGAGCTCTGTCAAAGCTGCCATCCTATCCTCCTTCAAACGCACGGATGCGCCACGGCGCGAGACGCTGCGGCACGAGCTTGCCCGGGAGCGCGCACGCGAGGGAGGCCCCCTCGAGAAGCCCAAGCTTGTGCTGGCAAGTGCCAGCCCGCGGCGACTCATGCTGCTCGCCCAAGCAGGTATCAAGCCCGACGCGTTGCGCCCGGCGAGCATCGACGAACAGCCGCGCGTGGGTGAGATGCCGCGGGCACTCGCATCGCGGCTCGCCCGCACGAAGGCCGAGACGGCACGCGACCAGATTGCCAACGATACCGATATCGCAGGCGCCTACGTCCTGGCGGCCGACACGGTCGTGGCCGTCGGCCGGCGCGTCTTCGGCAAGCCAGACCACATCGAGCAGGCGGTCGCGACATTGGAGCGTCTCTCGGGCCGCACGCACCGCGTGTTGACCGGCGTTTGCCTGATCACGCCGGATGACCGCGTGCGCGTCAAAATCGTCGACACGAAGGTCCGCTTCAAGCATCTCTCGAAGTCCGAGCTCGAGGCCTATGTCGCGTCACGCGAATGGCGCGGCAAGGCGGGCGGCTATGCCATTCAGGGGCTCGCGGGATGCTTTGTTCGCACCCTCACCGGGTCCTATACAAACGTGGTGGGACTGCCGCTCACCGAGGTCACGGCGATGCTCGTCGGCGAGGGCTTTCCAGTGCATTTCAACTGGCTCAAGGCGGCCGAGGAAGACACGGAGTAGCACATGAGCGATCGCCCCGTGGACGAGGCCGCACAGGACAAGATGAGCAAGAGCGGCAAATGTCCGATCTGTGGCAAGGGGACGGTGCACGCCGTGCGGCCGTTCTGCTCGGCGCGATGCGCCGAGATCGACCTCGGCCGCTGGGTTTCGGGAAGCTACGTAATCGCTGGTGGGCTGACAGACAGCGACGAAGACGGTGACGACGCCGCCGCGAGGCAAGGCCGCGACGATGACGCGTAAAAGGGTGTCGCACGAGGCTGGACAGGCTAGGTCCGACCCCCTATAAAGCGCGAGCTTCGACGGCAGGGAGCGCTTCCCGCCTATGCAAAAAGCCCAGGTAGCTCAGTTGGTAGAGCATGCGACTGAAAATCGCAGTGTCGCTGGTTCGATTCCGGCCCTGGGCACCATCTTTGCTTGCGCGATGCCGCCCACCAACCCATCGCGCCGGTTCCGGTTCGAGGAAATCTCTCGAACCTGCACCATCTTTGCTTGCGCGATGCCGCCCACCAACCCTTCGCGCCGGTTCCGGTTCGAGGAAATCTCTCGAACCTGCACCATCTTTGCTTGCGCGATGCCGCCCACCAACCCATCGCGCCGGTTCCGGTTCGAGGAAAGTTCTCTCACCTGCACCACTTCCCCTTGCGTGTCGTAGCCGCAACGCCAAGTTTGGGCGCAGCGAGACCACTGCACTTGCTATAGACATCTCCGGTGACACCACCGTGTCCGGCGTCGCGGGCCGCACGGGGCTCGTCGGGCTCAAGAACCCGGACACGCTCCTTTCTGAACATGAGAAGTTGCAATGAGCCGGAAGGACCAGATCTCGTCGCGTGAGCGGCGACTGAGGCGCATCGTGGCGCGGCATGGCTACGAGCTCAGAAAGCTCCGCAGCGGCAAGGAAAGCGGACGGTATGCTCTTATTCTTTTGGATAAGGACAGCGCCGAGCCTCTGCAAAAGAAAATCTACCCCGGTACGTTCCTCTTGGACGACGTGGAAGAGCTTTTCCCGTAGAGCAATATCCGATCAAGCGCGATCGCACGTGCGATCAGTTGACCGGATGAAATTGCTCTACCGGTATGATTCTACAGTATCTTTATCCTACCAGCGAATGGCTGCCGCGATTCCGTCTGGTCGAATGATGCGACCGCGGGCCGGACCTTCAATTCGGGTCCAGGCGGAATCCATAGCGGATGCCGAGCCGGTCAAGCCCTTCATTTGGGCTTGCCGTGTATCCGTTCGAAATGTGCTCGAAATACGCGGAGACGCTGTTATGGGCGTCAAGCCGATAGCCGATCTCGAGCGGAAAATGGAAAAGGACGCGCGAACCCAGGGCTTTTTCGTCCAGGGCCTGCAGCTTGAGCTGGCCATCGTGAACGGCTCCGCCAATGCCGAGCCCAAGGAAGAAGCCGCCGCGCGTTTCGTACTGCCAACGCGCATCGATGTATGCGTTGCTTGTCGCGCCGTCGGGATTGATCGAGCCACCAACGGCTGGGCGGATCTGTCCGCCCAGGATCGGAAGCGATGGCGAAAGAATGGCCTCAAGGTTGATGTCGGCCTGATCGGGTTCAGCGCGAAAGCCGCTCCACAAGCCTGGAACATCGTGATCGAGGACGCCGAGCTTCAGCTCGTGGACGAGGCTGCCGGCTATCGCTGCGCTGCTGCAAAGCAGGGATGCGACCAGGATGACGACCGCTCTGCTGCGGAAATGGAGGGGCATGGCGCGCGGCGTTCCCTGGGTGACGTTGCTATGAATCAGCCTTTCCGTATCCTAACACTCTTGCAAGACTTCGACCGGCTGCCGCGACGCCGGCCCGCGCAACTTCGGCTTCGACTGTTGCAGTTCTGCCTTGGATGTGCTCGGCGCAACGCCTGGATGTTCACTATTTCTTCGGCAGCTGGCCCGTCACAGACAGCTCGTCGATCGACACGGCCTTTACGAGTGCAAAGACGGGCACTCCCGGCGTGATCGCGAGCTCGGACAGGGCAAGGCGCGTTGCGAAGGCTGAGATTTGGTCCCCGCCGGCTAGCTCGACCGTGATCAACGCCATCGGCCCGGCACCGGTATCGACCTTCACCACGCGGCCCGACAGCTGGGTTCGAACACTCATGCCGGTCGGCCGGCGGAGAGCCAGGGCGACGTTCGTCGCGTGCACGGCAAGGCGCATGCGACTGCCTCGCGGCCGATCGATGCTGCTTGGCACGACAATCTCGCCTGCTGGATGGTCGAGGACCGTGACGCTGAACTCCGGCAAGTGCCGCGCCACGGTGCCGGTCAGCATGGTGACGGCTTGAAAGCGGTTCGCGCCTTCGTCGAACCGGGGTGCGAGCACGCTTGCGGGTGAGCCCGACGCCACGACCTTCCCATCTTCAATATGAACGACCGTCGTTGCGAGGCGGGCAACCTCCTCGATAGAATGTGAAACGTAGACGATGGGTAACGAGACCTCATCGCGAAGCCGTTCAATGAATGGCAGAATCTCGAGCTTTCGAGCCGTGTCGAGCGAGGCGAGCGGCTC
Source organism: Hyphomicrobium sp. (assembly GCA_041659825.1). Classification (GTDB taxonomy): domain Bacteria; phylum Pseudomonadota; class Alphaproteobacteria; order Rhizobiales; family Hyphomicrobiaceae; genus Hyphomicrobium_C. The sequence continues at coordinate 17,272 of JBAZXL010000008.1, read as the reverse complement.
ATCCAGCAATAGGATGCCCGGTGAGGCTAGAAGCGCGCGACCAATTGCGACACGCTGGCGCTCGCCGCCGGACAGCGTGACAGGGTTTCTATCTACCAATCGTTCGATGTCGAGTAAGGAGAGCACCGCGTCGAAGCCGATCAGCGGCTTCTCTGATTGCATGAACCGGCGGCCGTAGTTCAGGTTCTGCCTGACGGTGAGATGCGGAAAGAGGTTTCCGTCCTGGAAAACAAGGCCGGTGCGGCGCTTGTGCGCAGGCAGCAGGCAGCCGGCGGCCGTATCCACCAGCATCTGGCCACCGATAACGATGTGGCCACGGTCGGGACGATCGAGCCCGGCGATGAGGCGCAAAATCGTCGACTTGCCAGAGCCGGACGGACCGAACAGGGCAAGCACGCCGCCCGGGCTTTCGAACGCGACATCCAGGGTGAACCCCTTGCGTACGAGCGTGCAATCAAACACGATCATGCTTGAGACGCCTCGCGCCGGAAGGTGTTGCGACGGGCAAGGAATTCCGACGCCGCCAGCGCCGCAAGGGAGATGATAACGGCAAGGAGCGACAGGCGAAGCGCCCCCTCGTCGCCACCGGGCGTCTGGATATATGAGTAGATCGCGGAAGGAATGGTTTGCGTTTGTCCCGGAATATTGGACACGAACGTGATGGTGGCTCCGAACTCACCCAAGGCCTTGGCGAAGGCCAGCGTCGCGCCAGAAATAATGCCGGGCAGGGAAAGTGGAAGCGTTACGGTTAAAAATACCCAGAGCCTCGTCGCCCCGAGCGTGCTCGCCGCCTCCTCGGTGCGCGGGTCGATGGCGTCCATCGATAGCCGGATGGCGCGAACAAGCAGCGGAAACGCCATGATCGAGGCAGCAAGCACCGCGCCGGTCCAGCGAAACGCCAGTACGATGCCAAAGGTGTCGTAGAGGAAGGCCCCAATCGGGCCGCGGCGGCCGAACAGCAGGAGCAGAGCATAGCCCGTGACGACGGGCGGCAAGACAAGCGGCAAATGCACGAGGCCGTCGAGAAGCGTTTTGCCGGGAAAGCGTCCGCGAGAAAGGGCCAGAGCCACCAAGATGCCGAACGGCAGACTCACGACCGTAGCCGTAAGTGCCACCTTCAGGGAAAGCGATATGGCCGTCAGCTCCGCGGCAGTAATGCCCCACATCATCTCTACTACTGGTCAGAAAAACTGGCCCCGACGCAACGGCTCGCCGGTGCGCAGATGGTGCCACGCATAAGTGCCCGGCGAGAATAAACGACAGGACAGCGCGTGTCGGCAGAAAATGTTGGGCAGGTGAATATGGCCAGACGGCCGTGGCCATTTAGACCTCCAGAGCCTTGACCCTTGCTGAGAGCGACGTCTTGGGGCAGTTAGACTAATGGGGAACCTTGGCTCTCACGAGCGGCAGGCTAAAAGGGAAGGCAGGCAAACGCCTTATCGTTTTGCGGCGTGGCCTGATCAGATCAATTCGGGGGCTAAGTGCTAGATCCGCGGCAGCTCTTATTTTCTGGCGCCAAGTCTCAAGGCCGCATGGATCGGCTGGCGGGGTTGCTCGTGCTCATCGTCGCGGTGCTCACGCTCGTGGCGGCGCGCTCGACGGCGATCATGCTACCCCTGCTGGCCGGCTGCATCTTGGCTATTGCACTGGCAGAGTGGCAGCGCATTCCGGTAACGACATCTGCGCTCACCCTGACCCTCTGGACCAGCCTCGTCTATGGTCTCTTGAGCTCGTTATGGTCGCTTGATCGTGGCGACGCGATGGAGCATGTCCTTTCGGCGATGCTCATGTTTGTCTCCGCGAGATGGGTCGTGCTTTGGTTGCGCCACCAAAGCGAGGATAGGCTGCGCCTAATGACGTGCTGCCTCCTCATCGGCTTCGCAGCCGGGGTCAGCTACGTCGCCATCGAGGCCGTCTCCTCGTATGGTGTGAAGCGCTTCTTCCTGAACGCCTTCGCGTTTTTCGAGCCGGATGTTGCGGCGAATGCCTATCCTCTGGATAAGAGCGGGCATGCCGTGATCAACACGTCCGAGCTCAATCGCAATGTGGCGGCCATCAATCTCATGCTTTGGCCAGCGCTCTTCTGCGTTGCGCTGTTTTGCCGGAATAGCCTCAGGCCGTTTGTCTTCGTGATTGCGATGCTCATGGTCGCGTTGGCGACATTTGCCTCCGACCACGAGACGTCCAAGCTTACGTGGGCCATCTCGCCGCTGGTCTTCTTCTTGGCGCGGTGGCGCCCCGAGATCGCCTACCGTGGGCTCGCTGCAACATGGATCGTGCTCACATTGGCAATCGTGCCTCTATCGATCGTCGCTTACGATCTTATTGCTCCCGACAAGGCGAGCTGGCTGCAACATTCGGCTCGCCACCGAATCATCATTTGGAAGAACCTATCAACCCAAGTCGCTGATCACCCGATATTCGGGGTCGGCGCCCGGTCGACACGTATCTTCAACGCGCGTGGCAAATTGTCCCCAGCGGCGCCAGGTCCTGTCGACATGAATGCCATTCCGCCGCATCCGCACAACGTCTACCTCCAAACTTGGTTCGAGCTGGGGCTCGTAGGTGCGCTGCTTCTCCTCGCCTCCGGCCTGTTGATGCTGAACCGCATCACCCTCTGCTCGCCGGCGACGGTTCCGTACATGATGGCGACATTTACGGTAGGGATGGTGGAAATCGCAGCGAGCTGGGACCTTTGGCAGCGCTGGTTTTTCGCCCTGCTTGCCCTATCCGCCGTGTGGACGATCCTTGCCGCCCGCTATCATCGGGCGCAATCTGCGGCGAAAGATAAGCCGGCATCGACGTAGTTTGCGTCTCGCGCAGCCAGTAGGGGCGATCTTCGATCATGGGGGAGCGGCTATAAACACTTTCGTCGCTGCCGTGCTGGCGTTCCTCCTCGCCACGTCGTTGGTGTGGCTCCTCTCGCGGAGCTTTGTTGCGCGGCAGGCGCTCGACAAGCCGAATGAGCGATCGCTCCATTCCGTACCCGTGCCCCGCACGGGCGGTCTTGGACTGCTTGGCGCAGTGGCTACGATCTGGCTTTTCCTTGCTCCGAGCGGCTGGATTTGGCTGCTCCTCGTGACGGCCTTGCTCTCTCTGCTGTCGTTCGGCGACGATCTCGCCGGGCTTCCCGTGCGGACACGACTTGCCGGGCAGACCGCAGCTTCGGCCGTGTTTCTGGCTCTGTACTTCAATGGGCCGCTCGTCCTTCTCCCGCTGGCGCTGCTGACGCTCATCTGGCTGGCGAATTTGTATAACTTCATGGATGGATCGGACGGCCTCGCAGGCGGCATGACGATCACCGGGTTTGGGGCGTATGCGATCGCCGCGTGGTCGGCTGGCGCGGTCGATCTCAGCGTCATCTGTGCAGCCGTGGCGGGAGCAGCCGCCGGGTTTCTCATCTGGAATTTCCATAAGGCGATCGTGTTCATGGGGGACGCGGGCTCGGTGGCGATCGGGTTCCTGGCGGCGGCAGTTGGCATGCTTGGATGGCAGGAGAATGCGTGGCCGATCTGGTTTCCGTTTCTCATTTTCTCGCCGTTCATCGTGGACGCAACAGTGACGCTCGCCAAGCGCGTCCGCCGCGGCGAGCGGCTTTCTGAGCCGCACAAATCGCATTACTACCAGCGCATCCTGCAGATGGGACTTGGGCATCGGGGAACGGCGCTTGCAAGCTACGCCTTGATGGCATCTGTCAGTGCGAGCGCGCTTCATTTGCGCAACGCTGAGCCGCTACACGCCGGATTGCTGATCGGATTGTGGATCGCGGCTTATGCCAGCATCATGTGGCACATCGATCGTCGCTGGGCCAGGCATGCGGGCGATGCCGCCAAGCCCTAGACATATCATAGGGCCTTGAACCATTGGGCTGTGAGCTGCATCGCCTCCTCCATCCCGATGCCGGGCTGCCAGCCGAGACGACGTCGCGTGTCGCTGTCGTCAATTCTTAAATTGCCGGTGAGGCGCCGCGTTTCGTCCGAACGGCCCGCGGCGCGTCCGATGGCTTGTAGCAGCGCGACTGGGCACGGCAGGATGCGCGGCTTCCTACCAAGCGCGTAGGCGATGGCCCGGTAGAGCGTCGGCGTCGAGACGGGGTCGCCGTCACGGGCAAGAAAGACCCGGCCCGCGGCGTCGGGATGATGCGCCGCTATCGCAATGAGCTCGGCGAAGGAACCGACGTAAAGCAGGTCGCGTGCGTTGGATATCGAGCCGAATGGTACCGGCCAGCCGCGGTTGGCATGAGAGAAGAGCCGCAAGATATTGCCGCGCACGCCGGGCCCGTACATCAGTGGGGGGCGCAGGATGACCCACTCGAGGCTGCGGCCTGCCATGACCTGCAGGGCCTGCTCGGCCTCCAGCTTGCTGCGGCCGTAGGCGTCCTCTGGTGCGGGAGGATCGCTTGCGCGCATGGGCGGTCCCGCCGTCGCCTCGCCGTTGACCTTGATGGAGCTGACAAGGACCAGCCGGCGCACCCCACAGCGGAGAGCTGCCGCGACCAGTGCTTCCAAGACCTCGACGTTACCTTCCCTGTAGAGCCGCTCGGCCTGGCGCGGGTCATCGTTCATCACATGAGCGCGGCCCGCCAGATGGATAATGGTCTCCGTGCCAGCGAGGACCTCGTCCCAGAAAGTGGCCCGGGAGAGCGTTCCGAGTGCGACGTGACGGCCCGCGACGCGTGAGGCGGCACCGGGTGTCCGTGTCACGGCAGTCACGTGGTGGCCAGCATCTCCCAGCGCCCGGCAGACCGCCCCTCCGACGAACCCGGCCGCCCCGGTCACAAGGATGCGCGTCGCGCGAGGCGCCTCCACGTTCGGACCTGTCGTGACCATGTTTCGGGCTTCCGTATTGCCTATCGCGGCAAACGATGTGAACTTTGCAAAATTAGTTCAAGTCTATTCCGTGGGCCGCGAAGCATCGCAGGGCATGGCTGCTTTCATGGGCCCCTACTTGGGCCCCGAGGGGATTTCCAACTGATGTGTGGACTTGCGGGCTACGTCGATCGGAGCGTGCCGAGGGACGCGCTTCGAGGCACTGCGCTCGAGATGGTCTCTGCCATCGCACATCGCGGTCCGGACGACAGTGGCGTATGGGCCTGCGAGGAGCACGGGGTTGGCCTGGCGCACCGGCGGCTTTCGATTGTCGACCTGTCTCCGGCGGGGCATCAGCCTATGCATTCTGTGTGCGGGCGATATGTGCTCGCCTACAACGGCGAGATCTACAATCACAGCGAGATTAGAGCTTCGCTCGAGCGCGAGGGGCGCGCGCCGCAATGGCGAGGCACCTCCGATACGGAGGTGCTGCTGGCGTCGATCGCGGCGTGGGGGCTCGAGCGTGCACTGGCCGTAGCTCAGGGTATGTTTGCAATTGCGCTTTACGACCAGATGACCCGCCGTCTTTCTCTGGCGCGCGATCGTCTTGGCGAAAAGCCGCTCTACTACGGCCGACAGGGGCGAGCATTGCTTTTCGGGTCGGAGATCAAGGCGCTTGCGCAACATCCTGAGTGGACGGGCGAGATTGATCGCGAGGCGGTTGCGGCGTTCATTGACACCGGCACGGTGCCGGCGCCGCAATCGATATTCAGCGGCATTCGGAAGGTTATGCCGGGGACACTCGTCGAGATTGAGATCGCGTCGGGGCGAGTGACGAGCCGTAACTACTGGAGCGCCGAGGCGATGGCGCGAGAGGGATTGGCTACTCCCTTCACCGGCACTGCGACGGAGGCCGCGGCTGAAATCGAACGGCGGCTCCGGCGTTCGATCGCCGGCCAGATGTTGGCCGATGTGCCGCTCGGGGCGTTCCTGTCGGGAGGGGTTGATTCCTCGACCGTCGTCGCGCTGCTGCAGTCGATGAGCGCGCGGCCGGTTCGCACCTTCACGATCGGCTTTGAATTCGGTGGCTACGACGAGGCGCCGCATGCTCGGGCCATCGCGCGTCATCTCGGCACCGAGCACCGCGAGCTCTACGTGACGGAGCAAGATGCGCTCGACGTCATACCGCGACTTCCCGAGATCTATTGCGAGCCATTTGCTGATGCGTCACAGATTCCGACGGTTCTCCTGTCCAGAATGGCGCGCGAGAACGTCACCGTTGCGCTTACCGGAGATGGCGGCGACGAGCTTTTCGCGGGCTACTCCCGTTACGCCCTTGCGCGCTCGTTTTGGCCGAGGCTCATGGCCCTCCCGCGGGCGTTGCGGCAGGCGGCAGCGGCTGCAGTAACGGGCATCTCACCTATGGCCTGGGACCGCGCAGCGCATCTCCCACTCTCGCTTCTGCCAGCGCGCTATCGTCCACCGCGGGTGGGAGAGCAAATCCATAAGGCTGCAAATGTGGCTCGCGCAGGCGACGCAGACGAGCTTTATCGCGCACTTGTCTCGCGCTGGCCAAATGGGGAGACGCCGGTCCCGGGCGTGACGCTGCCGCCGCGTCGTTTGGCAGGAATGGGCAGTCTTGTCCGTGATATGATGTATCGGGATCTTACTGGGTATTTGCCGGATGACGTGCTGGTCAAAGTAGATCGGGCGGCGATGGCCGTCGGTCTCGAAACGCGTGTGCCGATGCTCGATCACAGCCTTGTTGAATTCTCCTGGCGCTTGCCGGACAGCATACTTTCGCACGACGGGACCTCCAAATGGCCGCTCAGGCAGATCCTCTCGGGCTATGTCCCGGCCAATCTCATAGAACGGCCGAAGATGGGGTTCGGCGTGCCAATCGGCGCTTGGCTGCGCGGGTCGTTGCGAGACTGGGCGGAAGCGCTCCTCAGCGAGCAACGCCTCAGCGACGATGGCTTCCTAGATGCACGCGTGGTGCGGCGTGCCTGGGCAGCGCATCTCTCAGGAGAACGAAATCTGCAATACGGGCTCTGGACTGCCTTGATGCTCAACGCCTGGCTCGACAGCGGCGCCAAACTTGGTGTGCGGCGAGCGAACGCGCGCGCATCGGCACTGTGAGGAGAGCTTTTTGAGACCGAAGCTCCTGTATCTCGTTTCGGAAGACTGGTACTTCGTCTCGCATCGGCTGGCGCTCGCGGTGGCCGCACGCGACGCAGGCTACGACGTCGCGGTTGCGACCCGCGTGAGAAACGAGGGCCCCACGATCAGGAACGCCGGCTTGCGCCTCATTCCAATCGACTTCGAGCGCGCCCGCATCTCACCATTCCACGAAGCGCGAAGCCTGGCGTCACTCGTTTCGCTCTACCGGCGTGAGCTACCAGACCTCGTACACCATGTGGCCGTGAAACCGGTCATCTACGGCTCGATTGCGGCGCGGCTGGCCGGCGTGCCATCGGTCGTCAATGCGCTGATGGGCCTTGGCTACGTCTATAGCTCGCCCTCGCCCAAGGCGCGGGCATTGAGACCGCTCGTCTCGGTCCTGCTCAAGACCGCGCTGTCGCCCAACACGGCACGGACAATCGTGCAGAACAGGGACGACCATGCGCTTCTGCGCGAGCTTGGGCTTGCGCCTCCGGACAGCCTGCGTCTCGTTGCGGGCTCGGGTGTCGACGCGACGGCCTACACGGTGGTTGAGCCACCCAAGGGGCCGCCCATCGTGCTCCTGCCGGCGAGGCTCTTGCGCGCGAAGGGCATCTTCGAGTTCGCCGAGGCGGCGCGCCGGCTGCGGGAGAAAGGCGTCGTGGCGCGCTTCGTGCTCGCTGGTGCTCCGGATCCTTTGAATCCGGGCTCGGTGACCGACGCGGAGCTGGCTCGCCTTGTCAGCAGCGGAGCGGTCGAGGCCTGGGGCTGGCGCGCCGACTTGCCCGCCGTGCTGCAGCAGTCAAGCCTCGTTTGCCTGCCATCATACTATGGCGAGGGCGTACCGAAATCGCTGATCGAGGCGGCGGCAAGCGGGCGGGCAATCGTGACGACCGATATGCCCGGTTGCCGCGAGATCGTGCGCACCGGGCAGAATGGATGGCTCGTGCCACCGCGCAATGTCGATGCGCTCGCCCAGAGCATCGAGGAGGCGCTTTCGAAGCCCGATCTCTGCCGCACTTACGGCTTGCGGGGACGGCAAATCGTGGTTGAAGAATATGCGTCTGAGCTGGTCATAGCCGCAACGCTGAAGGTCTATGCGGAGCTGCGAAACCGGTAGCGCGTCGCGGCCTGCGGGTCCGGCGTCTGCCACGAGGCCGCCTCGGCCGAGGCACGTTTAACGCACGTCGCCTCGATCAAACCCTCCCACTTGGTGACGACAGCCTCGATCCTGAACTCGCGGCCGGTCAGCCGTGCCCCTTTCGAAAGGCGCTGCCTTAGTCCCGGCGCGGTCATGAGCTCTGCCAGCACAGCAGCAAGCGCCGTCACCCGGTCGGGATACGTTCCCGCCAACTCTCCGTTCACGCTGCGAACGATCAGCGCATTGGCGCCCGGACAATCCGCAAAGCCGACCGCGGGAAGGCCGTGCATCAAGGCCTCGGCGGTGGCGAGGCCAAGGCCCTCATTTCGCGATGGTAAAACGAAAAGCTGGGCAGAAGAATATTCCGCCTGAACGTCTTGCGTCACTCCCGGCAGGCTGACCTTGGCCGATAGGCGAAGCTCAGATATGAGCTTTTCGAGGTCGCCGCGAAGGTGGCCTTCGCCTACGATCCTGAGGCGCCATTCCGGTATCAGAACATGGATTAAAGAAAACGCCTCGATTAGGGTCGCGAAGTCCTGCTGCTCATCGAGACGGCCAACACTGAGCAGCGTCTTTGGACGACCAACCAATCCACCGACGTTGGCAAAGCGTCCGGCTTTTGCGGAAACAGGATTGGCGACGGGCAACATTTTCCTCTGAATCGATTTAGGGTATGAGCGCTTGATCCTATCGGACGCGCAGGTGATGCAATCCACCAAACAGGGCGTCAGCCGGAATAGAAGAGCCTCGAGCGGCCGCGAGCGATCATGGATTGGAATAATGTTCTCGCTTGCGATTACGGGAACGCGCGTGCCGAGTGCGGCCACACCCAAGGATATAAAAATGCTATGCATAAAGCCGATAACAGCGTCCGGCAGGTCGGCCTTGAGGTAGCTCCGGAGGCTCGCGATCCGTTGCAGCGTCTCGCGGAGCGTCACCGGTCCGGCGGTGTCTCCAATTGCCAATTCCACGCGTTCAATTCTCGGATCAAGCGAATAGAAAGATTGACTGCCAGGCCTTTCAAAGGTCAGAACCTTCACCGCATGACCGCGCATTGCAAGCGCATTGGCGATATCCGCCAATACCCGCTCGGCGCCGCCTGCAGGATTATTCATTGCTTTGATGCAAAACAGCAGCTTCATGAGATAAATTATATCTCATAGCTACGCAGCGACAATACGCCGCTGGCTTTTTCTATTTTCCAGCAACAAATTAAATACATTGTTACGGATTATTTTTTAAAATTGCGATGCTGATTATCTGGAATGGCCGAGAAAATATTTTGCGATTTTAATCGGCGGAGCGCAAGACATTCGCAATGCAAACTTTCGCGAACCGTGCCATGGATCGCTCCTCACGTGTTGCGGCAATGTTCGCGCATATCGACCCATAGAGGAGAGGGTTCAGCGCCAGGTCCTCAATCGCTTCCGACAGAGATATCGCATCGGCTCGTATAGCCAGAACGCCGCTGCGACCATCCAGAACCTGTTCGATCAAACCGCCAACAGGCGTGGCGACGACCGGCAGGCCGGCTCCGAATGCCGCTGCGGCCACTCCGGATTGGCTCGCCTCGACGTGGGACAAAACCATGATGTCGAAGCGGGTCAATACCGCGCCGATCTCGTCATCCGAAAGCCAGCGGTTCACGACCTCCGCGTTAAGCGCCTTGAGGCGAGCAGCACTGGCGTCGAGCTGACCCTCGCCAAAGACGCCGACCTCGACGTTCGTGCCGTTCTCTTTGAGTAGCTCCACAGCATCGAGGAATAACGGCAGACCCTTATAGTCCATGATCCGCCCCATAAAGAGCAAGCGCGCGGGCGCACCTTTCTGAGGAGGTTTGCGAATAGCCGGGGTGGTGCCATAGTTCAAGTCGGGATGAAACAGCGTAACAATCTTGTTTCGCGGAATGCGCCCGAGCGCTTCGAGACGACCCGAGACGGCGCCACTCAACGTCAAGACCATGTCCGCGTGATCGATTGCGTGGTCCAGCCATCGCTTCACAGCCGTCGTGCGATCGCCCGGATGAGGATCGGCATCGTGAATGATCGGCACATAGCGGGCCCCGGTCGACCGGACCACAGGGGCGATAATCGGAGACCAGACGTGGGGCATCAGGTCCACGACGGCACGGGTCTGATCCTCGATAAGGCGGCGGCGCAAATCGGAGCAAAGCCTAGGGATCGTCCAAGCGTTCAGCACTGCGCCGAGATTGGTGGTAAACGTCGAGACCGGAAAAACATGCCGTCCGAGGCGGGCAAACTCGTCGAAGCTCGAGCTATCGCGCGACACAGAGATCGTCACGCCATTCAGCTTGCCCACGACCTCATTTGCAAGGTCGAGGGAAAAGCGGGTGAGTGCGCCGCGCCGGCCCCAATACATGAACATCACGTTTGGATGCTTTTGGGTTGTATGTGTAGCGACCATGTGGCGCGCGGAACCTCGATTGCGCTGTGGACGGTCGCATTGGTATCCGGCCTCTCCAGCCCTGTCACTACCCGTCGGCCGAGTTTCACCAGCGATTTCGGCGAAGCGCTGCACTTGCCTGCCATCCTGTATCAACACGGGCCGCCGCGCCACTACGATCATAGCCGGCGCCGCTTCTCGCCATCTACTGCGTTGATATTAAATATATTTTACGAGTTCTTCGGCGAGAAACCGGTGTCGCTCGAGTCCGCCGTGATCGCGTCATGGACGGCATTTACCCTCACGCATCGGCGCGCTCAATCGCCCTATCGGGCGGACTCGGCCTTTGTGAGAGGCTGGAACCGGGCCGTCAGTCCTCCGCCGCCGGCGCTCCGGTCAGAAGCGCCATGAGGTCGATTTGACACAAGTCGAGAGACCTCTCATCCGAGTTTCAGCGAGAAACTTGGGCGGCCACGTTTCGATTGCCCGTCGGGGGCCGATCCGCTAGAGCATCATTTGAGTAGACGGGAATTGCGGTAGCGAGCTGAGAAATCCAGATGAAACTCATTGTCACGGGCGGGGCAGGATTTATCGGATCCGCCTTATGCCGTCACTTGATTTTGCGTGCTGGGCATTCCGCAATCAACGTCGACAAGCTTACCTATGCGGCCAATCTCGCGTCCCTCGACAGCATCGCCGACAGTGATCACTATAGCTTTCATAAGCTCGATATTTGCGATCGCGAGGCAATAGACGCCCTGTTTCGCGATGAGCAGCCGGACGGTATCATCCATTTGGCGGCGGAATCGCACGTCGACCGATCGATCACCGGTCCCTCGGCCTTCATCACCACGAACATCGTTGGAAGCTATACGCTTCTGGAGGCGGCCCGCGCGTATTGGGACAAGCTGCCGGAGCCGAAGAAAAGCGCTTTCCGGTTTCTCCACGTTTCGACCGACGAGGTCTTTGGCAGCCTCGGCGAAACCGGCGCGTTCACGGAAACGACGCCCTATGATCCAAGCTCACCCTATTCCGCGAGCAAAGCCGCTTCAGATCACTTGGCCATAGCGTGGCACCGCACCTATGGGCTGCCGGTTCTCCTCTCGAATTGCTCAAACAATTACGGCCCTTTCCATTTCCCGGAAAAGCTCGTGCCGTTGATGATCACGAACGCGCTTCTCGGCCGGGCTCTGCCGGTCTACGGCACAGGGCAAAACGTGCGCGACTGGCTTTATGTCGAGGACCATGCGCGTGCGCTTTTGGCGATCTTCGAGCGTGGCACGCCAGGCGAAAGCTACAATGTCGGCAGCCGCAGCGAGCGCAACAATCTCGACGTCGTGCACGCCATCTGCGACCATCTCGACAGATTGCAGCCGCGCGCCTGCGGCACATCGTATCGCAGCACGATCGAATTCGTCTCGGACCGGCCGGGGCACGACTTCCGCTACGCCATCGACCCGGCAAAGCTCGAGGCCGAGCTTGGATGGCGCGCCACCGAAACGTTCGAGACCGGCATCGAGAAGACCGTCAAGTGGTACCTTGAGAGCGAGGCGTGGTGGCGGCCGCTGCGCGAGAAGCGCTACGACGGCCAGCGCCTCGGGCTCGTGAAATCCGCCGCTGGTTGAGTGCTCACTTCGACGTTCCGCAATGTCTTCGATGCCAAGGCGACAGAGGGTCCTACGCCACCGTTCCACTGGTAATCGGCGGCAGACCGATGGAAGATCAGTTTCGTCTGGTGACATTCCAGGCGCGTAGCCGGACATGTCGCCGGGCACGCGACGTAGTCACCAAGTCACCGCTTAGTATGTCACAGTTGCGGATTCAAGCGCGATGCCGAGCTTGCGCGTGTCCGCACCGATACCGAGCTCCGCGGGCGAGCGCATCTCGGGCACATGGAACACCAGTCGCAACGGGCTTTGCTTGGCCGCGATCTCTCGCGCAATCTTTACGCTCGCTTTCGCCGTGCGATTGTTGAGCTGAACAGTGCCGATGTCCTCGCCGTTCGCAGCAACGCGGACCTCCTGCGGAACAATGCCGCGTGCGCGCAGCTCGAGGTCGATATCATTCTTGGCGCGGCCGACCCAAATCGACAACTCGGCTTCGGTCATATTCGACCAGACACCCCAGGGCTCCATTGCCGCCCAACCGCCTTTCAGAACGCGCGAATCGCCGACGCCAGTACCGAACCTCAATACCAGCGTGTCGCGGTTCCTCTCCGGATTGGAGCCTTGATCGTCGGCGATCAACAGCATGCAGCCGGCACAGATCGACGAGCCGATTGTCGCCAGCAATGCCCAGCTGCCAAAGGCGCCGAGTGCTCGGAACTTCGAAGAGCTACGGGCCACGTTCCCCCGCTTTGTCATAAGCACGAACAAGAGGTCTGTTCAGACGCGCTCGTATGAGCAATGGCTGGCAAAGCGTCAGCGCGGGAAACGCCAGATGCTCGCCGTCCCGCCGACTTGTGCTACCGGTTGTTTTGCAGCTGATCAACCGGGCATAACGCCGCCAGAGCTCTTCACTGCATTCTTCGCGCGCGTGCTCTTAGCCAAACGCGAAGAACCTCGCCGGCGAGTAAACGCGCAGCGAGGTTGTTCAGCCCGTCGTGCACATGAAACGTGCACGCGACGATTAAGCGGCGACCGGGGTTGCCAGCGCCAAGTCGATCTTCTCTTTCAGAACTTTCTCGTTGAACGGCTTGATAATGTAGCCGCTCACGCCGGCGTTCTTTGCGGCGTTGATGTTGTCCTGCTTCGATTCCGCTGTGACGAGAATGAAGGGTGTCTTCGACATGGCCGGATCCGCACGTACCGCCTTGAGGAGCTCGTAGCCGGTCATGGGCTCCATGTTCCAGTCGGAGATGATGAGGCCATATTGCTTCGCCTTGATCTTTACGAGTGCAGCCTCGCCGCTTGCCGCCTCGTCCACGTTCTCAAAGCCGATCCCCTTCAATAGTTTGCGGATAATTCGAACCATGGTGCTGTAGTCGTCCACGACGAGGACAGGCATGTTGTTCGCGCTCATAACTCTGGTCCCCTTCAACCCTAATTGCGTGCAAAAGAACTCAGCCGCTCTTCATCGCGACTTGTTTGCTCTCGCTGATACCCCGGCAGTATTGGTCGATATTGATTGCTATTAGATTAATTCGATCGGAGGGCGGCTCGTCAGCAGGCTTCGAAATGCGCAAAGCGCTGCGCATCGGCGTGTGTAACGGAAAAAGAACCCTTGCATGTTAATCTCTGCTTTAGCCAGGATTTTTCGGCTCGTCACGACCGACACTCCCTGCGATTTTTTTTTTGCCCCGTTGATTCGGGGCGCAGTCTAGGGGGTACAACATGTCCGCTCCTGTCCGTGTTCTGGTCGTGGACGATTCACCCTTCATGCGGGGCGTTCTGCCGAGCAAAATCGAGGCCGACGCCCGGTTCAAGGTCGTCGGAACGGCCGCCAATGGTCGTGAGGCGATCGAGAAGACGCTGTCACTCAATCCCGATATCGTGACCCTCGATATCGATATGCCGGTCATGAACGGCATCGAAGCGCTCAAGGAGATCGTCCGACAGAGCACCGCCGCGGTTGTCATGCTCTCGGCGAGAACGGAGCAGGGCGCTGCGATCACGCTCGAAGCCCTGTCGCTCGGTGCGGTCGACTTCATCCCGAAATCCCGTGGCGTCGAACGCATTCACGACAAGCTGCTTGCCGTCGTCGAAGCCCGCGCACATAAGGCTCGAGTCTCCGCACCGCGGTCGACCGTTGTCGTGCGCAGCGTGGCCGCCCCGCGCGCCGCCGGAGGGGCTCGCGTCAACGCAAGAATTTGCATCATCGGATCCAGCACGGGCGGCCCGCAGGCCCTGCAAACGGTTCTGACGCAGCTTCCCGCCAACCTTCCGGTACCGATCGTTATCGCGCAGCACATGCCGCCGCATTTCACGAAAGCGCTGGCGCAGCGCCTGGACGACATCTGCAAGCCCAAGGTCGTTGAGGCCGCGGATGGCGACACACTCGTCAAGGGCACGATCTATATTTGTCCCGGCGGCATGCAGACGCGAGTCACGGCAACCGAGATCAAGGTCTCGCCCGACCAGGGCGAGAGCCTGTACAAGCCCTCGATCGATGTCCTTACGGAGAGCGCACGATCCTCCTACGGCAAAAATGTGCTCGGCGTCATGCTGACCGGCATGGGCGGAGACGGTGCGCTCGAATTCACGAAGCTCAGGAAGCTTGGGGGATACAATATCTCGCAGGATCAGGCCAGCTGCGTCGTGTACGGAATGCCGCGAACGCTCGTCGAGTCAGGAGGCGCTGACGAGGTGCTGCCTCTCGATCAGATCGGCGCCCGCATTCGCTCTGCGCTCGGTTGCTGAGCGCACGAGGGGCGGTTTACGGGCCGATGTCGTCGTCGCCGAAGTCGGCGAGCTCGGTCTCTCCGCTGAGGAGCGACAGAATCAAAGCGTGGCTCTTGTTGGACGCGCCGAGCTTCCGCTTGATGTTCTCGATGTGGACGCGAACCGTGTTGGGGCTGATGTCCAGGTGCTGCGCCACTTCCTTCTCGGATTGACCGCGGCCACTCAAGACGAGGCAATCGCGCTCCCGCCTGGTCAGAATCTCGCGGCGCTTCTGAGCAGATGCGGTGGCCCGTTCTTGAATTGCTGTCACCGGCATGTCCTTTTCTCGGCCACGTAGTTTTTCTGGCGGCGATGTTGCGCTACCCACTAAGGGCTACGGCAGAAAGCTTATCTGGAGCTGTTTAGAGTTAACGATTAGCCGGACTTGCCGCAGTATTCCCGCCAGAGCAGCCGATACGCACCTTCGATCTCGCGCGCAAGGCCTTCGGCATCGGAGCCGATCGGAGACGCTATGAACTTTTGCCGAAGGCTTGCGCGCAGAGCTGCAAGGGCGTCGATGTTGCTCGCAGCCGTCACGGCGCGCGCGACATAGGCGTCGACATTTGCCGTCACCCAATCGTCGAGCTTGACGCTGCCGAGGATCGACGCACCGAAACGTCCGACTGGCGGCCGGCCTATGAGAGAGACGACGGGAACGCCAAGCCACAGCGCTTCAATCGTCGTGGTGCCGGCGTTATGCGGGAAAGGGTCGAGCGCGATATCGACATTGCCATAGGCTTCCCACGTTCTCGGTTGCGGAGAGGTGTAGACGAGCTCTACGCGCGCCGGATCAATCTTGTGGGCTGCAAATTTCGCATGCCAGGCGCGACGGCCTTCCTCCTCGCGGAACGGCTTGCTGTTGAGGAGCAGCCGCGAGCTCGGCACTGATCGCAAAATCCTCGCCCACGCCGCGATGACGGCCTCGTTGATGCGCGCGGCACGGCTGAAGCATCCAAACGTAACGTAACCCTTGCGCTTTGCCGGCAGTGACGACACTTCGGGCATACCGGGCGGCGCTGCATAGACGTGCGGCATGCGCGATAGACGGATCGGGCGCTCGGCGAAGAGATGGTCGTAGCCACGCGGCAATAGCTCCTCATTGATGAGGAAGCCGTCGATGGCTCCGAGCCCCGTCGTCGTGCCGGCGCCGACCATGTGCGCGAACTGCACGGGCGCAGGCTTCCTCGCAAACGTCAGCAGGCGATTGCCACCGGTGTGGCCTGCGAGGTCCACGAGTACGTCAATCTCGTCGGCGCGAATCTGCTCGGCGAGTGCGGCGTCCGACATGCCGACGGTTTTGCGCCAGCGATGGGCGTGGCTCATGAAGCGTTTCGTTACGTCATCGGGATTTGCGACCTCTGCGTAGCACGTGACCTCGACTTCGCGCGGGTCGTGCGCGGCCAGAAACGGCTCGATAAAGAAGCTCACGGCGTGGTAGCGGAAATCGGGCGAGACATAGCCGATTTTCAATCGGCGGCTCGGGTCCTTGCTGCCGCGGTAAGTTGGGTTTGCCGGCCTCAAGTGTCGTGCGTGCTGAGCGTCCCACTTGCGGTACTCGGCGAAGATCTCCTCGCCAGCGAGGTCTGTGCGGTAGTTGAGACAGAAAAGCTGGTTTGAGTGGGCAACGGCGAAGTCGGGCTTCAAGGCAACCGCTCTGCCGAAACTCTCGCCGGCGTCCCGCAGGCGATCCTGCTGCATCAGCGCGGTGCCGAGGTTGTTATAGGCGTTGGCGTCGCGCGGATTGAGCTCGATGGCGCGGCGAGCTGCGGCTTCCGCCTCGCGCACGTTGCCTGCGAGCGACAGGGCCCACGCAAGGTTCGTGTAGGCGTCTGAGTAGTCCGGGCGTAGCGCGATGGCGCGCCGGTAGTGGCGCTCGGCCTCACCCTGACGGCCGGTGTCCTTGTAGACGGATGCGAGGTTATTGTGCGCTTCCGGCGCGTCCGGTGCCAAGCGAACGGCATCACGGCCGACGGCTTCAGCCTCGACAAGGCGACCCACGGCGCGCAGCATCGCGGTGAGGTTCCAACGGATGTCGGCGCGTGCCGCATCGAGGCGAGCCGCGTTCATGAGATCGTCGATCGCGTCCGGCGTGCGGCCCTGGCGATAGAGCGCGATGCCGCGCAAGTGCAATGCCTCGACATCGGCTGGCCGTGCGGCAAGGCAGGCCGTCGCTATGCGGACCGTGGCCGCGAGGTCATTGGCGACCATTGCTTTGAGCGCGTCATCCGTTTGCGGCACAACGGCCGCGGCCAGAGATGCTTTCTGCCTTGCGCACCAGTCTTGCCAGAGCTTGCGGAAGGCCTCCTCCATGTCGCGGGTGAGGCCTTTGCCGTCGGCGAGCGGGGAGGCGAGGAAGCGTTGGCGAAGGCTTTTCCGCAGCG
>JBAZXL010000007.1:0-169329 GCA_041659825.1 Hyphomicrobium sp. | reverse complement strand
GCAAATGTCGGAACCAACGGGAACACTAGCAACTCAATGATTCTAGTGTAGCTTTTGCATCTGACGTTTGGTGACGAGACCTGCCGCAAGCGGGGACCAAACGTCAGATGCGCTACACTAGCGCTTCCATCGAGAACGTGTTTCTCGCTTTAGCCTAGGCGTGGCTTTTCGCCTTGCGCGCCACGACCACCATATCCGACGGCGCATGGCCCTCGAGGAAGGTGAAGCCTGCCGCCGTAAGAATTTTCCGGCAATCGTCAACGGTCGCCTCTCCCATGCGCTCGGCGCCGGCGTCGATGCCAATTCGTTCGCAATGCTCGAGCACCTTGGTCGCGCCTTGCAGAACCTCGGGCTCTGCGCCTTCCGCGTCCATTTTGAATGCGTGCACCACCTGATCGCCGATGCGCTCCGCCACGATCTGGTCCAAGCGATCGGCTTCGATGGTGATAGCCTTCGAACGATGCTTGTCTGACGGAAAGATCGAGCCATCGGCGTTGATCGGCTCAGCGTAGAACTGCACGGTCTTTTTCTCGTTCAGTGCGACGCGTGGCTCGTGCAGCCAGGTGCTGCCGGCCGGCGCGTGGGCCTCCAAGTTCTTTTTCAAGCAGAATGCCGCGTTCGGGTCGGGCTCGATGACGAGCACGTTGAAGCCGCGCCGGAGCATCAATAGCGACCATTCCCCCATGTAGCCGCCGACGTCGACGACCCATTGACCTTTGCCGCTCGGGTAGACGTCGTGCAGGCCATAGCGCCGGCCGACCTGCTCGAGCCTTGCATCTATGCCCTTGCGGTACATGCGCCAACGACGCGGCCCGGGTGCCCAAAGTGTACGGCCATCCACCTGGATCTCGAAAATCTCGCCCGATTTCCTGAGCCCCACGGGCCGCTTGCCGGAGCCTGGGATTATGGAGGCCAGCTGGTTCAGAGCGGCCTGGAGCTGCTCCACGAGGTATTTGGAGCTCGAAAAGCTCGCTGCCGGTCCTGTTGTGCTCACTCCGTGTCCCCTATTTCGCACTCGGTCAGAGATCCTTCTGACCTAGATTGCATCGCTTAGACGGGCGCACGCTCGAGCCGATCAACGGTGGCCTGCGTCTGAGCATCTTCAGGGTTCGAGTACTAGCCACACGCGGACCGGCGACGCAACTCTAGAACGCCTGGCTGATACCAATGTGTTCAAGGCTCTGATCCAATTCAGTCTTTCGCCCAACCCTGGTCTCAGAAGAAGGTGCGGCGCTTGCGCTCCATCAATTGCAGGATCATCGGTGTCAAAATGAGCTGCATGGCGAGGTCGAGCTTGCCGCCGGGTATCACGATCGAGTTGGCGCGTGACATGAAGCTCTGCTGGATCATCGACTGAAGATAGGAGAAGTCGATGCCGCGCGGGTTCTTGAAGCGAATGACGACCATCGATTCATCGGGCGTTGGAATCCATCGCGCGACGAACGGGTTCGACGTATCAACGGTCGGGATGCGCTGGAAGTTGATGTCAGTCTCTGTGAACTGCGGGCAAATGTACTTCACATAATCCGGCATGCGGCGGAGGATGACGTCGGTGACGGCGTCGGCCGAATACCCGCGCTCATCCTTGTCGCGATGGATCTTCTGGATCCACTCCAAGTTGATCACCGGCACGACGCCGATCTTGAGGTCGGCCAGGCGCGCGATGTTGACCTTGCCGGTAACGGACGCGCCGTGCAGGCCCTCGTAAATCATAAGGTCGGTGCCGTAGGGGATCTCCTCCCACGCCGTGAACGTGCCGGGCGGCGTGCCGTAAATTTCCGCTTCCTGGGCATCATGGACGTAATGGCGGGCGCGGCCCGTGCCGATCTCGCCGTAGGTCTTGAACAAGAGCTCGAGCTCGGAGAGGAGGTTCGCCTCCTCACCGAAATGGCTCATGTTGTGGTTGCCTTTCTCGGCCGCCTCGGCCATCACGCGCTGCATGTCCTCGCGATTGTGGCGATGAAAGGCGTCGCCCTCGATGAAGACAGCGGTGATCTTCTCACGGCGGAAAATTTGCTCAAAGGTTTTGCGAACGCTGGTCGTACCGGCGCCGGACGAGCCTGTCACCGAGATGATGGGATGCTTGGCTGACATGATCGTGTGCTTTATTTCCAGCGAGAGGGTGGGTGACGTCAGGTTCTAAACAGGCCGCGACGGGCGAATAAGGGTGAGCGCTCGCCGACGCCAAGCGGCTCCAAGTGAAGCCGCTGCACATATTCCACCTCGATCTTCGAGCCGGCCATGATGGGTGTGCGTTGATGCAACGAGGTCGGCACAACGTCGAGGATGCGATCATCGCCGGTCGAGGCCGCGCCCCCGGCCTGCTCAATAATCCAGGCGAATGGGTTGGCTTCGTAGACCAAGCGAAGGCGGCCCGCGGCGTAGCCGTCTCGCTGATCGCCGGGATAGAGGAAGATGCCGCCGCGCGTGAGGATGCGGAAGATGTCGGCTACGGGTGAGGCCGTCCAGCGCATGTTGAAGTCTTTGGTGCGCGGGCCATCGCGGCCACGCAGGCAATCATCGATGTAGGTACGGATCGTCTCGGTCCAGTGGCGATGGTTTGACGCGTTGATCGCGTACTCGCGTGTGGTGGGTGGAATGGTGACCGAGCGGGTCGTCAGCAGGAAGCGGCCGGTGGCGCGATCGAGCGTGAAGATGTGCGTTCCTTGGCCGACGGTCAGCACGAGCGAGGTGAAGGGACCATAAAGAGCGAAGCCTGCTGCGAGCTGTGCTTTGCCGGGCTGCAAGAAGCTCGACATGTCGGCGCCGCTGGCGCGCGCCGGCAGAACCGTGAAGATGGTGCCAATAGAGACGTTGGCGTCGATATTTGAGGAACCGTCGATCGGGTCGACCGCGACAGCAAGTGTGCCGTTGAGGTTGATCGGCAATGCCCATTCGAGCTCTTCGGAGCCGAGCGCGGCCACGGGCGTGCCCTTCAGTGCATTGACGATGAGGTCATTGGCGCGGACATCGACCTCTTTTTGGGGGTCTACGCCGCTCTGCCTGCCGGTTTCAGAGCCGAGGGCGCCGGCGAGCGGGCCGCGGGCAACCAGGCTCGCGATTTGGCGGCAGACCTCAGATATGCGGATGACAGCCACGGCAACGTCCGCGCGGTTCACATCCTTCTGCGCCCAGTCGTCGAGGTACGCCCCGAGATCCATCGGGTCTGGCATTTATCGTTCCTCCCCGCAGTTCTTATAGGGTTTGCCGCCTGTTGCCGGGGCATTTTTCCCTCGCCTGCCTTAACGCGCCTTCCGGCTGCGGTGCCGCCGCTAATCCCCGAGACCGGCGCGTTTCACTCCATTCGAGGGTGATGCGCGCGGAAGCGCAACAGAGATTTTTGCCGAAGGCTTCAGAAAGGCCATCCGTCCGTCGACGAAGACGGCTCGCACCGGGGGCTTTACTTTTCTGGTGATCGGGGTCGTCCGCCATTTGTCTATCAGCGCGAATATGCATAATATTACAACCGGAGATAGTCTGCTGAGGGCGGCTGATGTCGGCAAGCGTTGGCGATCAGTGGCGGCGGGGGCCGGTGGAGGCCGCATTCAGGCGTTTGCGTGTGCCTTGCCTTGCGCTGCTCGTGTTCTCCGCGGTGATGAACGTGCTGGGGCTCACAGGCTCGTTCTACATGTTGCAGGTCTACGATAGGGTCTTACCCTCGCGCAGCGGACCCACTCTCGCCGCCTTGAGCATTTTGGCGGCCGGTCTGTTCGTGGCCTACGGACTTCTCGACTTTTTCAGGGGGCGCGTCTCGAGCCGCGTCGGGCTCGCGCTTGGGCGGCTTCTCGAAGGGCTGGCGTTTCGTGCGGGTCTGGCGCGTCGGGGACACGTCTTGGAGCCCGTCTCAGATCTCGACCGATTGCGCGAGTTCGTCTCGGGGCCTGGCTTCGCCGCGGTGCTCGATGTGCCTTGGGTGCCCGTTTATCTCGTGGTGATCTACGTTCTCCATCCGGTGCTCGGCCTCGTTGCCACCGGCGCTGCCGGACTGCTCTGCGTGCTCGCCGCCGCGTCCGAGCATTGGACGCGGCGGGTGAATGCAAGAGCTCATGCGGCGCGAGGCAGGCGGGCTGCGTTTGCGGACGCCGTTCGTCGCGCGGACTGCGGCGTCATCGCGCTGGCCTCGACGCAAGATCTCGCACGGCAGTTTGTGATGCTGTCCGAGGAGCATTCAGCGAACCAGATGCAGGCGCAGGATACGGCACAGAGCCTCGCGGCGCTGTCGAAGGTCTTGCGGCTGATCGCGCAGTCCGGACTAATCGGCCTCGGTGCGCTGCTGGTCATCGATGGTGAGGTCAGCGCCGGCGCGATCATGGCCGCGTCCGTCATTTGCTCGCGGGCGCTGGCACCGTTGGATGCGGTGATCTTGCATTGGCGCTCGCTTGTTGCTGCACGCGCGAGCCTGCGCCGGCTCGCGGGCGCGTTGGCTCTGCGACGCGACGAGGGGCCGCGAACTTTGCTGCCGCGGCCTCGGAGCACAGTCGCCGTGCAAAATCTCACACTGCATGCACCGGGCAGAGCGACTGCTGTTCTGAGGGATGTCTCGATCTCGCTTTTGGCCGGAGAGGCCTTGGGAATAATCGGGCCGTGCGGATCTGGGAAATCGAGCCTCGCGCGGGCGCTCGTTGGAGCGTGGCCGGTCGCGGATCGGTGTGGCTCGGTCCGTTTCGATGAGGCCGCGGACGACCAATGGCCAGCGAACGCGCTTGAGCGCGATGTTGGCTATCTGCCGCAGGAGGCTCTTTTGCTCGGCGGCACCCTTGCGCAGAACATTTCTCGCTTTCGTCCGGACGCGACGAGCGAGGCGATCGTCGCTGCGGCGAAGGCGGCGGGCGTGCATGGGGCCATTCTGTTGCTCGCCGATGGTTATGAGACGCGCGTCGGGGAGGGTCGCGCCGTGCTGTCGGCCGGGCAGAGGCAGCGGGTTGCGCTGGCACGAGCGCTCTACGGCGAGCCGTTTCTGGTTGTTCTCGACGAGCCGAGCTCCAATCTCGACGGCGAGGGCGAGGCGGCGCTATGCGACGCCGTGCGGGGTGTGCGGCGGCGCGGTGGTATCGCTGTTATCGTGGCGCACCGGGCGTCGGCGTTGGCGGCAGTGGACAGAGTACTGGCGCTCTCGGGCGGGCGGGTGCATGCGCTCGGTTCGAAAGCTCTCGTATTGAGCCACGCACTGGAGGCTCAGCATCCGCGGGCCCGGACGACACATGTCAGCACGGGCGTATCGCAGGGAGGGCTTAAGGTCGTCGTGGAGCACGGCGGCGGGGGCGGGACATGAGGCCTACGAATTCTGGGCTCGCCGGCTACGTGATGGGCGGAAGTGCGGTTGTGTTGTTCCTCGTCGTTGGGCTCGGGCTTTGGGCGGCGACCTGTGAGATCGCCGGCGCCGTGATCGCGTCCGGTACCGTCGTTGTCGCTACCAGCGTCAAGCGCGTGCAGCATCCGACGGGTGGCGTCGTCGGCGACGTGCTCGTGAAGAATGGTGACCGCGTGGTCGCGGGCGATCTTCTCTTGCGGCTCGACGAGACGGTGACCAGGGCTAATCTCGATGTACTGCTGCGTCAGCTCGAGGCGCTCGGTCTACGGGAGGCCCGGCTCAAGGCGGAGCGCGACGGGCTCGCCAGCATCATCCTGCCGGCCGGCGAGAAAACTGCCGGAAGGCAGGAGATGATCGACGGCGAGGTGGGGCTTTTCGAAAGCCGGCGCGCGGTCGTGGACGGGCAGCGGGCGGAGCTTCGCAAGCGCATCGCGGAGCTGCGTGAGGAGGCCTCTGGCCTCGCCGGGCAAATGCTGGCGAAGCAGCAGGAGATCGACCTCGTTCAGGAGGAGATCCGGGCTCGGCGCAAGCTCGACGATAAAGAACGTGAGGCCCGGCAACTCGAGATCCGCCAAGTCGAGGTGAGCGAGCTTGCGACGGAAGGACGGGTGCTGGCGCTGCGCCGAGAGCAGGCTCGTCTCGAAGGCGAGCTCGGTCAGTTGCGGGCTACGGCTGCGCAGGTCAGGGGGCGCATCGCAGAAAGCGAGTTCTTGATTGCCCGGCTCGGCAATGAGGCGAGGCGATCCATCCTGGCGGAGCTTGCCGAGGTGCAGGCAAAGGCGGCGGAGCTCTCAGAGCGGCGCATTGCTGCCGAGGATCAGCTACACCGGGTGGAGCTGCGCGCGCCCGAGACCGGTGCGGTGCATGAGCTGGCCGTGGCGGGTCGCGGGGACGTGATCGGCGCCGGCCAGGTGCTGATGCTGATCGTGCCCGGGGCGGACAAGCTCGTCATTGAAGCGAAGATCGAGCCGCATGACATCGACCAGGTGATTGCGGCTGATCAGGCGCTGGTGCGGTTGGTCGCCTTCGACCAGCACGTGACGCCAGAGCTTAGAGCCGTCCTAACGCGCGTCTCGGCCGACCTCGCGCGAGATAGCCGGACCGGGAGCACCTATTTCGTCGCCCGTGTCGAGATCGCAGATGAGGAGCTTAAACGTCTCGGTGCGAAGCGGCTTGTTCCGGGTATGCCTGCAGAAGTGCAGATCGAAACGCAGCGGCGAACGGCGCTCTCGTATCTCTTGAAGCCGCTTTCCGACCAGCTCGCGCGTGCCTGGAAGGAGCGGTGAGCTTGCATCCCTTCCGCGCGTGTGCGGAGAGAAGACTTCACTTCAGATTTTGAACTCTTCGATGTTGGCGAAGGCGGTGCGGAGAGCGTCGGACCAGGCGCCGGATAGCTTCTTGAAATAGGCGTCCTCCTGGACGATGCGCTTCTCCCGGCTCACCGAGAGCGTATCGCGCTCGTAGATCAGGATGTCGATCGGCAGCCCTACGGAAAGGTTCGAGCGAAGGGTTGAATCGAAGGAAAGGAGGATGAGCTTTGCGGCCTCGCCGAGCCGCATCTCGGGGCGGGCGACGCGGTCGAGGATGGGCTTGCCATACTTGTGCTCCCCGATCTGGAGAAATGGCGTGTCGTCGGTCGCCTCGATGAAGTTGCCTTCAGAGTAGATTTGAAAGAGCCGCGGGCGCTCGGTGCCGATCTGGCCACCCAGAATGAACGAGCAGGCGAAGCCCGCCTTGCTCATTTCGAGAGCTTGGCCGTCCTCCCTGCGCACATCACGCACGGCGTCGCCGACGAGACGGGCGGCGCGGTACATGGAGGGTACGGAGTAGAGCGTCGGGCTGGCCTCCGGGGTCGCCAGCTGCTCGTTGAGGTGGCTTACGACGGATTGCGTGACCGCTAGGTTGCCGGCGGAAAGCAGCACAATGACGCGGTCTCCAGGCTGCTGCCAGGAGTGAAGCTTGCGATACTGGGCGACATTGTCGACGCCGGCGTTCGTGCGCGTGTCGGCTGCGAATACGAGGCCGCGATCTAGTCTCAGCGCGACACAGTAGGTCATCGCGAGCACCCTTTCTTTTGGCGGGCAAATGCTATTGTTGTTGTTGCCCGCCTTGCTGCTCAACTTCGACCTTTACGTCAAGTGCTTCGTTCTCGCCGCCGCGCTGGGTGCCGCGAATGGGGGAAGCAGTTGAGGCGTCGAAGCCGCAGGCAAGGCGCACGTAGCGCTCGGTCGGGCACATGCCGTTGGCCGGGTCGAAGCCGACCCAGCCCAGCCCCTCGACCCATGCTTCCGCCCAAGCGTGATGGGCTTCGGAGGGGGCAAGGGTTCCAGAAAGGAAGTAGCCGTTCACGTAACGCGCCGGAATTCCCAGCACGCGTGCCGCCGAGATGAAGACGTGCGCATGGTCCTGACAGACGCCTTTGCCGGCGGCCAGCGCCTCGGCGGCGCTGGTGTGCTCATGGGTGGCGCCGATCTCATATTCAACCGCGTCGCGAACCTCGTTCATCAGCGCGTGCAGGCAATCGAGGCTGTCTTTCGACTCCCGACCGCCACCGATCTTGCGGGCCAAGTCGCGGATCGCTTTGTCCGGCAGGGTCTTTGCCGTCTCGCGAAGGAAGACGCGCCGGGGGGCAGCTTCGTTCAGGCCACGGATGATACCGCAGCGGTCCTCGGTCTCGACGATGCCGGAGGCCTCGATGGCGATACCTTCGTGCAATCCGCTCATGGTGGCTAGATGCACGGTGTTGCCGAAGCCATCGCGAAACTGGACGGCCTTGTCGAACCCTGGCGCGCTGATCGTCCAGCTCAGAACTTCCTGCCCATCGAAGGACGGTGGGGTGAGCCGCAGGCTCTGGATCGAGTAGCGGGCGGGAGTTTGGTAGCGGTAGGTCGTCGTGTGGCGAATCTCGATCAGCATCCGCCCCTCAGGAATTGAAGTGGTAGGCTTCCGAGATCTCGTGGCCCACTCGATTGTTGCGCGCTATGAAGTCCATCAGAAACTCATGTAGCCCGGACTGGAAGATGTTGTCGATATTGCCGTCTTCGAGCAGCTTCAATGTCGACTTCGCGATCTCGAGGCAGGGTTTCTCGTCCTTATAGAAAGCCGAGAGCTCGACGAGCGCGTCGTCGATCTCGCGATAGCACGTCCAAAGCGAGCGGGGCATGGTGCGATTGAGGATGACGTATTCGGCGATGCGCCAGGAGCGGTAGCTGTCCTTATAGACCCAACGATAGCTGCGGTGGGCGGAAACCGAGCGCAGGATGGCTTCCCACTGCACATTGTCGACGCTGCTGCCGACCATTTTGCTGGACGGCAGGAGCACGTAGTATTTCACGTCGAGGATGCGCGCCGTATTGTCCGCGCGCTCGACAAAGGTGCCGAGCTGGCTGAAGAAATAGGTATCGTTGCGCAAAATCGTGTTCATCAGAGCGCCGCGATAGGCGGCCGAGCGCTCCTTGACCCAGTCCAGGATGCGCGGCATCGCGTCGGCTCGCAGGTTCTGCGGCTTGATCGTCTGGAATTCGAGCCAAGAGCTGTTGAGGCTCTCCCACATCTCGCGTGTCAAAGCTGTGCGTTGGGCGCGGGCGGAGCGCCTTGCTGTTGCAAGGCAGGAGTAGACGCTTGACGGGTTCGAGGGATCGAACATGAGAAAGTTCACGACGTCGCGCGTCGTCAGCTCGGAGTATTTCGCCGAGTAGAGCTCCGCGGTGGCTGAGCTCGCAAGCGTCGAGGCCCATTCCTGCGTCGACGCATCGCCGCTGCGCGGCGTCAGCGCGAGGCGATAACCCGCTTCGATCAGCCGTGCCATGTTCTCTGCGCGCTCGACATAGCGCGAAAGCCAGTAAAGATCGTTTGCCGTTCGCCCTAGCATTATTCCGAGCTGCCCTCCCGAGCTGGTCGTGAATTTTTTTAGTCTTGGAGAACCCAGGTGTCCTTGGTGCCGCCGCCTTGGCTCGAGTTAACGACGAGCGAGCCTTTCTTCAGAGCAACGCGCGTTAGGCCGCCAGGAACGAGCCGCACCTCGTCGCCAACAAGGACGAACGGACGCAGATCCAGATGGCGCGGGCCGATGCCGTCCTCGGCCAGAGTGGGGCACGTGGATAGCGCAAGCGTCGGCTGGGCGATATAGTTCTCGGGACGTGCTTTGAGCTTGGCGCGGAAGCTGTCGATCTCTTCCTTGGTGGCAGCAGGTCCAACGAGCATGCCGTAGCCGCCGGAGCCATGCACCTCCTTCACGACGAGCTCGGGCAGCTTGTCGAGGACATACTTCAAGTGGTCGGCCTTGCGGCAATTGTAGGTCGGCACGTTTTTCAGGATCGGCGGCCGGCCCATGTAGAACTCGATGATCTCTGGAATGTAGCTGTAGATCGCCTTATCGTCGGCGATGCCGGCGCCGGGGGCATTGACGATGGTGACGTTGCCGGCGCGGTAGACGTCGAAGAGGCCGGGGACGCCGAGCACGGACGTCGGATTGAAGGTCAGCGGGTCGAGGAAATCATCGTCGATGCGGCGGTAGAGAACATCGACGCGCGTCAGGCCCTGCGTCGTCTTCATGTTCAGGTAGCCATCGATCACCACGAGATCGACGGCCTCGACGAGCTCAAGACCCATCTGGTCGGCGAGGAAGGCGTGCTCGAAATAGGCGCTGTT
This sequence comes from Hyphomicrobium sp., assembly GCA_041659825.1. GTDB lineage: Bacteria > Pseudomonadota > Alphaproteobacteria > Rhizobiales > Hyphomicrobiaceae > Hyphomicrobium_C. The sequence continues at coordinate 159,368 of JBAZXL010000007.1, read as the reverse complement.
ATAGATGCCCGGGGTCAGGACGGCGATTACCGGCTCGCCGTCAAGGCGGTCGGGGGCAACGCTTGCGAGCGTCTTTCTCAGGCTATCGGGATAGTGCTCGACGGGCGCGACCCGGTTCTCGGCAAACAGGTTCGGGAACATGTGCATCATCGTCTCGCGGTTCTCCAGCATGTAGGAGACGCCAGACGGTGTGCGCGTGTTGTCCTCGAGTACGTAGAAGTCGTTCTCGCCGGTGCGGACGAGGTCGATACCGATGATGTGGGAGTAGATGCCGAGCGGCGGATCGATGCCGATCATCTCCGGCACGAAGGCGCTGTTCTGGACGATCAGCTCAGCCGGGATGCGGCCCGCCTTGATGATTTCCTGGCGGTGATAAATGTCGTACATGAAGGCATTGAGCGCTTTCACTCGCTGCTCGATGCCGGCCGATAGACGCCGCCATTCCGCCGCGGCGATGACGCGCGGGATCATGTCGAAGGGAATGAGCCGCTCGGCTGCCTCGGCATCTCCGTAGACGGCGAAAGTGATGCCGGTTCGCCGGAACAAAACCTCGGCTTCTGCGCTCTTCTTCTTGAGGTCCTCGACCCGGAGCGTGCCGAGCCACTCCGCGATAGCGGTGTATGGCTCGCGGACGCCCTGGCCGAAGCCGTTCATCTCATCAAACGCTGGCTTCAATTCTGCGGCCCTGAGCTGCTCCATGCTTTGGCTAATGGCAAGAGCCGGGCCAAGTGCAAGGAGTGTGATTTTACAATAGGTTCGGCGCAGGGGCCTGCTTTTTTGTGCCCGGTTCTTAGCCAGCTGCCTCCAAAGGCAGCAGCGCCGCGACGCAGTGTCAGTGCTAGGCCAGCCGATCCCTTTTCCAGGCTGAATCGACCGGCGGAGCGCATAGGACCACGCTTCCAAGGTTCGCGCATCAGGCAATTTAGCTTCTCACCCACAATTGCTTGTTCGTCGCAGGGCGGGGTTCCGGGGGCGGACGAGCTGATTTTCGTCCGACGCTGGGGCCGGTCCATAAGGGCTTGCGGCGCGGCACATCACAGGCTAGAAGCACCGCCTGCCTTTGAGGCACCACGGCTCCGGAGAGGTGGCAGAGTGGTCGATCGCGCCGCACTCGAAATGCGGAGTACGGGTAACCGTACCGGGGGTTCGAATCCCTCCCTCTCCGCCAGCCCCGCCGATTACACGCCACGGCGCGAAATTCTGCGAGATTGCTACTCAATCGCCGCCGATTGCCGCATGGTGTCCGACGTGGGCATCGAATGCGACGCCGGCCTGCCAGTGACGGGCGGCAATCGACCAGAGTTGGATGTTCTCGTTCTCGCTGACGATTCCTATTAGCGATCATAGCGAGGAAATCGGAGGTCTTATGCTCATCGTCCTCAGCGGATTGCCCGGCACCGGCAAGACAAGGATCGGGAAGGCGTTGGCCGCCAAACGGTCGGCTGCCTATGTTCGTGTTGACGAGATTGAGCACGCGCTCAGGCGAGTTGTCGGCCAGTCGATCAGCTATTTTTCGTGTGTTCCGGCATCCGCTATCGCGCATCAGCGGTGTCTAGCGGACCTTGGAGCTGCTCTATTGCCGGTGGACCACGACGTTAAAGCCTTCGTCAGGTGTCGGCGCGACAAAGTGACTCGTGATGAGATCGAATTGCTCGTCGGTTGCCGCGAACTCGTGTTCCCCGCTCGCATTTCGCGCCCGAAGCCGAGACTTACAGACGGCATCGGGAACGTCGAGGTAATGTAGCTGATGGGAGGCTCCTGCCTCCTCAAATATCATTCGCATCCATGCGCGATTGACTGGCGTGTTCGCGGGAAAGTCCAAAACAATCGAAACGCCCCCCTTTAGTAACGAGACCAAATGTGATCCCATTGCGCCCCGAAGACGATCTGTACAGCGGACGTAATCAGCCACTGAGGTGATCTCCCCGGGGTAAAGCCGGGAAAGCCAATGATCCTCGCTGACGACGACGGTATTGGGCAGATTGCCCAATTGGGCAGTGAGCGTTGACTTACCGGAGGCAATTTTACCGCACAGGAGATGCAGCGTCGCATTGTTCGATGACATATGGGTAGACCCTATACTTGGCGCGTTGCACGCCATTGATTTTCACATGCAGGAAGACCCGGCCTGACGTATCAGGCCGGGTGGTTAATTCGGCCGCCAAAGACGGCATCCGCATAGTGAACAAGGAGGGTCATGGGCCGTTGTGTATCACCCCAAGGCTATTCATTCCAGATGGCGCCATTCCCCTTCCAAGCCTATCGCGTTAGCGTCTGAGCGTTTTCGTTTGGTAGGCTCCGGTGAGCACAGTTCAGGCTGGCCGCATCGGGCTTCTCCATGCCTTCTCCCAGGAATTCCAGCAGAAGGGCTGAGAATCGATCCGCTGAATCGACGTTGGAGAGGTGCGCGACGCCATCGATCTCGGCGTAGCGGCCCTGTGGCGCGCTCTCGGCCATGCGGTGGCTGGTCTCGGGCGAGGACGTCGCATCGAGGCTGCCAGCAATGAAAAGCGTCGGCATGGCGAGCGCGGCGATATGTTCGGTGACGTCGAACGTGCCGATGCCGCGCGCGACATGGGCGAGCGAGGCGTCGTCCACCGTCACCGCTATGCCATGCCAGACCTGATAGGTCCTCAACCCCTCCGGCGTCGCCTGGAACGCGGGAGAGACAAGCGACGGCCAGCTTTGTTCCAGCCGCTGGACCGGACCACCGGGGCGCTCGAAGATCGTCGCCCAGCCTTCCGCCAGTGCGTGGAAGACGGACGTGGTCGTCTTGTCGAAGCTGTTGGCGACGACCAGTCGGCCGATGCGTTCGGGGTGGCGAAGCGCAAGCTTCAGCGCGATCATGCCACCCAGTGAGAGGCCAACAAGATCGACAGAGCCTATATCCAGATGAGCGAGCAGTGCTTCGATATCGTCTGTGAGCGCGGCAACGCCAAGCGGTGCCGTCAGCTTGCCCGACGCGCCGTGTCCGGCATGATCGGGCACGATCACCCGATGGCCTGCCTCAACCAGCGGCGCGATCTGCGGCCCCCAGGCGCGGCCTGAATTGCTGATGCCGTGCAGAAGGAGGATGGGGCGGCCGGTGCCGAATTCGATGAAATAGTTGGTGCGGCCAGCCGAGTCGTAAAAGGCCATTGCAAGGCTCCTGTCGTCAGAGGGGAAGGAAGAGACGGTCGCCGGGGCGAAAGCGCGCGGCGATGAGCGCGAGCGCAAGGCATAATCCCGCCATCAGCCACCAGGCGGGGGTGAGGTCCGCCAGATGCTGGCGCAGCAGTCCGGCGACCAGTGGCAGCGCGGCCGCCAGAACATAGCCACCGCCCTGTACGAAGCCGGCGAGCGCGCTTGCCTGATCGGCATCCTCGCCATGATCCATCGCGACGATCAGCGACAGCGGGAAGAGCGCGCCAATGCCAAGCCCCGCCAGCAACGCCGCCGCCCATGCGAGCTGCAGTGGCGCGACGCAGAGGCAGAGCATTCCCGCCAGCAGCGATGCGATTGCAGTGAACAACACGGCACGACGATCCGGCGACCGATCGACCCATAACGACACGGCAATGCCTGCGACCACCTCCGCCAGTGTGACGGCTCCGAGCATCGCGCCGGCCGCCTGCTCGGACCAGCCGAGCTGGGTGTAGAAGGGCGGCAGCCAGGCGAGAACAAGCGTATAGGCACCCGTGCCGAGGCCGAAAAACAGCATCAACAGCCAGGCGCGCGGCGCATGGCGCACCGAGCGGCGTTGCACTGAACTCACAAACTCTTGCGGCCCCTGCGCCGCCAGAAGCCAGATGCCTAGCCCGAGGAGAGCTGGCAGCGCCCAGATGCCCAGCGCGGTCGGCATAGCATCCGAGTAGGCCCAAGCGTTACGGACATAGACATTGAATCATTCGCTGTAGGCCGTGTAACTCAGTCCAAATATGATCGTTAGGAGTGCGACTTGCTTCCAACCCTTGCGAGGCCACGACCAGAAGCGCCCGAGCAAAATTGCGGCAATGAGACTACTTGCTGCGATCACGAGGTCGCCGACCGTGCAGTGTACGACAGCGAAAACGATCTCTCAACGCGGGGCGCTCGTCCACAGTGTGTAGAGCGGAAGTTGCAAAGTCTCCCAAGCGAGATGAGTGATCGCGGCAACGCCAAGATAAATGCCTGCTGCCCGAAAGCGCTCGTCCCGCTCAGCCATGGTCTAAAGCCTGATAGCCCTTAGCCGCAGTGCATTCGCGATCACGCTCACCGACGACAACGCCATGGCTGCGGCTGCGATGATGGGCGAGAGCAGAATGCCAAGAATGGGATAGAGGACACCGGCCGCCACCGGGACGCCAGCCGCGTTATAGATAAAGGCGAAGAACAGATTTTGGCGGATGTTGCCCATGGTCGCTTGCGACAGACGGCGCGCGCGTACAATGCCCGTAAGATCGCCCTTTACGAGCGTTATGCCTGCACTCTCGATGGCAACGTCGGTGCCAGTTCCCATGGCGATGCCAACGTCGGCGGCGGCGAGAGCCGGTGCGTCATTGACGCCGTCTCCGGCCATCGCAACGATATGTCCCTCGCTTTTGAGCCGTTCGACGATGCGGCTCTTGTCTTCGGGAAGCACTTCCGCCTCCACTTGGGTGATGCCGAGCTTGCGGGCGACAGCTTGCGCGGTGACTTTATTGTCGCCAGTCAGCATGACGATGGTGAGGCCTGCAGCTTTAAGCGCCTGTAGCGCCTCTGGCGTCGTGGACTTGATCGGGTCCGCAATCGCGAGAATGCCTGCGGGCGCGCTATCGAGCGCAATAAAGTTGACGGTCGCGCCGTCTTCGCGCAGCTGATCCGCTTCGCCATCTAAGGACGTCGTGTCGATTCCGGCATCCGTCATGATGCGCGCATTGCCGATCACCATGCGTTTGCCGCCAACGAGACCTGTCACGCCTTTTCCGGTGGGCGCGTCAAAGTTCTCGACCGTTAATAACGCGAGGCCTTTGTCTTCGGCGGCGGCAACGATCGCCGCGCCGAGCGGGTGCTGGCTCATCCGTTCAAGACTGGCCGCACGTTGTAGCAAGTCGGCTTCGGACACGCCGCCTGCCGTGCGCACCGCAACCACTTTTGGTTTGCCTTCGGTCAGCGTGCCGGTTTTGTCGATGACGATCGTATCGACCTTTTCTAGTCGTTCCAGCGCTTCGGCGTTTTTGATTAGGACGCCTGTCTGCGCGCCGCGACCGACCGCGACCATGATCGACATCGGCGTCGCAAGACCAAGCGCGCAAGGGCACGCAATGATAAGAACGGACACAGCCGCGATCAGCCCATAGGTCAGGCTGGGTTCTGGTCCCCAGATTGCCCAGACAGCGAATGCCAGAATTGCAACGCCAATCACGAGCGGCACGAACCAGCCTGACACTTGATCGGCAAGCCGTTGGATGGGCGCGCGGCTTCGCTGTGCTTGCGCCACCATCTGAACAATGCGGGCAAGCATGGTGTCGCGGCCGATTTTGTCGGCACGCATGACAAAACTGCCAGATTGATTGATCGTGCCAGCGATAACGCTGTCTCCGACAGACTTGGTGACAGGCAGCGACTCGCCGGTCACCATGGATTCATCGACGGTGCTGCGTCCTACCAGAACAGTGCCATCGACAGGCACCTTATCGCCGGGCCTGACGCGCAGAAGATCACCCACAGCGATCTGGTCGAGCGAAATCTCTTCGTCACTGCCCGTTTTTGACACGCGCCACGCTGTCTTAGGCGCAAGATCGAGCAAAGCGCGGATCGCGCCGCGTGTGCTCTCTCGCGCTTTCAATTCGAGAACTTGCCCTAAGAGCACCAGCACCGTGATCACGGCGGCGGCCTCGAAGTAAACGGGCACCGCGCCATCCATGCTGCGGAATGCAGATGGAAACGACTCTGGGATCAGCGTCGCCACAACGCTATAAATCCAAGCGACACCTGTGCCCATGGCAATGAGCGTGAACATATTGAGGTTGCGGGACTGCACAGAAGCCCAACCGCGTTCAAAGAACGGCCATCCGGCCCACAACACAACGGGTGTTGCCAGAATAAGCTGCAACCAATTGGATACGCGCGGCGCAATCAGCGTATGCAGCCCGGCGAAGTGCCCGCCCATACCTACCCCATGGGGGTATATCACTTGACACCTATACCCGGCTAGGGTATCTGTCAAGCATGGAATCAGAAACGTCAGACATCTGCTTGAAGCGTTTGAGCAAGATCGAAGGGCAAGTGCGCGGCATAGCGAAGATGATTGACGAGAAGCGTTACTGTATCGACGTCATTACGCAGATTTCGGCTGTCAGGTCGGCGCTGCGACGCGTCGAGGAAGCTGTGTTGAAAGATCACGTCGGTCATTGTGTCGAGCATGCCATCGCTAGCGGCGACAAGGCAGAGCAACGCAAGAAGGTAGCGGAATTAATGGATGTGCTCGCACGCAGCGATCGATGAGAGATGTTATAAGAAGTAACCTGTCGCGGGTTTCGAGCGAGATTATTGATAGACGTCAAAGGATATGAGTTTGAAGGCCTTGCGCACCATAAAAGTCATTGTTTTGCTGCTTGCCCTGATGGTGGGCCTGCCGACGATGGCGTCTGCGCATGCTGGCCATGGTCATATAGGCAAGACACAGAGTTTCACCTCCGTCACGGATGTCACTAGTTTCGTTGCGACGCCAGCGCCTCAAGTGACTTCAATCACGGCTGCGACATCAGATACGGCTGCGACATCAGATAGTGTCAGCCGCGATCGCAGCACGCTTTCCTTTGGGCGGGGCGCACCGGGAGGAAACGAGACCCCATGCATGCCCGGTTCATGTTGCTGCCAAGGGGCAACATCCTGCGGTTCCGGCCACTGCTGTTTTGGTGCGACGACCATCCGCGCCTTTGATGCGGATCTGCGCAGAAGCGTTGTTATCAGTTTTTCTCAGTTCACTGGGCCGTACCCGGATCTCATTTTCGGTCTCGATAGACCACCGAAGGTCTGATCAATCGCGCTCCCAAGGTTTTAAGCCCGGAGCCCGCCGTTGAGTGGACAGGCGTATTGATCGCTGTCCGGCGCTCGGCAATCCCCACCATGACAATCGGCGGCTTTCGTCTCGGCATTTGAGGCAAGAGCACCGCATGCGGTTCTCCGCTGCTCCACGCGTGCGCGCATGTCGTGCGCGCGGATGGGGTCTGAAGAATCGCAGGCGAACGCCACCAAGCGCGACAGGAGGATGATATCCATGCGCCCAACAGCTCAATCGACGGGCCGAAGAAGCCCTTTTAGCAAGGCGATGTCAGTCGGCCTGGCTATCGCAATGACTATTCTCTCGGCCGGTGGTGCTGCAGCCGACATCATCCCATCGCGGGATGGCATGTCGCGAACCATTGGCTTTGGCCATTGCGCCAAAGGGCCGTGCATGACGCGTTCTGATTTCAGCTCGTCGGTCAGGCACGTCCACATAGCGACGAACGGTCCAAACGAGGTCGTGGTTTGTACCGGCCTTGACCGACAGCATCCCGATTGCGGCTCGCCATGGCAAGGCAGCCGCCGATGACGTTCTCAATTTCAACCACGCTCAACCCAAACCAAACAAGGACTACGACCATGAAACTAATCACTACAACGCTTGCCTTCGCCCTTTTCGCCATGCCGCTCGCTGCGCGCGCTGAAGACCCGCATGCCATGCACGACATGCCGGGAATGGGTGCGGCCACGAGCGAAGCCGCCAAGGAATTCGAGGCGGTCAACATGAAAATGCACAAGGACATGACCATGGCCTTCACCGGCAACGCGGATGTCGATTTTGCGCAAGGCATGATTCCGCATCACCGGGGCGCGATCGATATGGCCAAGGTCGTTCTCAAATACGGCAAAGACCCTGAGATCAAGAAGCTGGCCGAAGACATCATCAAGGCTCAGGACACCGAGATTGCCTTCATGAAGGCATGGCTCGCCAAGCAGCCGCAGTAAGAGCCGCACGATCGATACGGAAAGGATACGGCAATGAGCAAGACACAACAAAAAACGGTGAGACGAATGGGCGTATTTGCGCTTCTCGCCTCAATGATCGCACTCATTGCCGTATCACTCCCTTCGCAAAGAGTGCTCGCGCATGGGGGCGAAGACCACGGCGATGAGAAACCCGCAGCGGATGCCAGCATCGGCCCGCGCGTGGAGGCCACGTCAGAAGCTTTCGAGATCGTTGCCATCCCCTCCGGCGCGGACAGTGGCAAGCTCGTCATCTATCTGAACGACTTCTGGTCCAATGCCGCCGTCACAAAAGCGGCGATCGAAGTCACACAAGGAGATTCGGCAGCCAAGGCTACAGAACAGAAGGGTTTGTATGAGCTGGACGCACCATGGGTCAAAATTCCCGGTCACTACGATCTGACATTTTCAGTGGCGGCCGGTGAAACGTCCGATCTTCTGATCGGAACATTGAACATCCCGGCAGCACCAACGGCCGCAGTAGCACATAACAGCATCTGGGATCACGTCGGACTTGATCTCGGGGCGGTGCCACAAATACCGACATGGGCTCCAGCGGTTGCACTCGCGCTCACGCTCTTACTGGCGTTTTTAACGTTCACCGCGAATGGCAATCTGAGGCGCGCTGCATTTGTCGTGACGGGCATAGCGGGTATGAGCAGCGTCGGACTCGCCGCCGTCGTGCTGGTCAATGCCAGCGCAAGCAGCTCTACGGAAGGCGGGACGGCAGCCTTATACCCGCCCGATACGGCGAGGCGTTCCGAGGACGGAGCCGTCTTTGTTCCTAAAGCGACGCAGCGATTGCTGGACGTTTCGACCGTGCGAACCAGCACGGCAACCTCGGCGCAAAAGACGGTGAGGCTGATCGGACAGGTTATCCCGGACCCCAACAAGAGTGGTCTGGTGCAAACATTGCTGGCCGGACGTATCGAAGCGCCGGAGGGCGGGTTCCCGGCCATTGGCAGCCGCACTAAGGTGGGCGATACTCTGGGGTATCTCCTGCCGAGCGTGCAGGTCGTCGATCAAAGTGATATCCGGCAAACGCAAGGCGACCTTGATCGTCAGATCGCATTGGCCGAAGCCAAATTGCGACGTATCGAACCGTTGTCAGGCAACGCAATCCCCGCAGGTCAGGTCATCGATGCCCGTATTGAGCTTGACGCGCTGCGCAAGCGTCGCGCCGAGATCAAGCCAGTCGCTGAGCGGGAAGCGCTCATCGCTCCGGCTGATGGGGTGATCGCGCAAGCCAACGCGGCGTCCGGTCAGGTGGTCGAAGCACAGACGCTGCTATTCCAGATCGTTGATCCCGAGAGTTTGTGGGTAGAGGCACTCGCCTTCGACGGCGCGGCAGCCATGAGCGTCGAGAAGAACAACAAAGAAGCAATCGGCACCACTGCCGATGGACGCAAGTTGGAATTGAGCTTCGCAGGGCGAGGGCTCACGCTCCGCCAGCAAGCGGTGCCGCTGCGCTTTCAGATCAAGGGAAGCAATCCGAGCCTAAGCATTGGCGAGCCGGTCACGGTGCATGCACCCGTCGATGAGCCGATTGCGGCTATCCCCTTGCCGCGCTCCAGCGTTGTCAGATCAGGCAATGGCCAATCGGTTGTGTGGGCACACACCGGACCAGAGCGCTTTGAGCAGCGCGTCATCGCCAGTGAGCCAATCGACGCCGATCGCATTGGCATCACGGCAGGGCTGGAGCCAGACACGCGCGTCGTCGTGCGCGGGGCCGAACTCATCAATCAGGTTCGGTAGGGAGGGGCGCGATGTTCAATTTTCTCGTCAAGGCAAGCCTCAACAACCGCCTCATGGTGCTGGCTGCTGCTGCCATTCTGGTGGTTTGGGGCGGCATGAGTCTTTCGTCCATTCCGGTCGATGTCTTTCCCGATCTCAACAAGCCGACCGTCACGATCATGACGGAGGCCGAAGGGTTGGCCCCGCCGGAAGTCGAGCAGCTTATCGGCTATCCGATCGAGACAGCCATGAACGGAATCGCGGGCGTCACGCGCGTGCGCTCGGTGGCAGGCATTGGTCTTTCTATTGTCTTTGCCGAGTTCGATTGGGGCACCGATATCTATCGCAACCGGCAACAGGTCGCCGAACGGCTGTCCAGCATCGCCTCGCAACTTCCCACCGGGGTTTCGCCGCAAATGGGGCCGGTCTCCTCGATCATGGGCGAGATCATGCTGATAGCCGTGACAGGCGGCGAGAAAGCAAGCCCTATGGATGTGCGCGAGGTTGCCGATTTCGTCATCCGGCCTCGCCTTTTGTCGATATCAGGTGTGAGTCAGGTCATCCCCATCGGCGGCGAAGTACGGCAATACCGCGTCACGCCCAATATTGCGGCTTTGGCCAGCCTGAACGTCACCGTCGAGCAGATCGAAACGGCGATCAAGTCATTCGGAACCAACACTGGGGGCGGGTTCGTCGATCAGAACGACCGCGAATACCTGATCCGCAATCTCGGGCGCACGACCAAACTGGACGATTTGCGCAACGTCGTCGTTGTTACCCGCGACGGTCAGCCAATTGTTCTGAGGCAGGTAGCAAGCATCGAGTATGCCGCGCGCGTCAAGCGAGGCGATGCCGGGTTCAATGGCGCTCCTGCCGTCATCATCTCGGTGCAAAAGCAGCCGGGAGCAGACACGGTCAAACTCACCAAGCAGATAGAGACCGCGCTTGCCGAACTCACGCGCGGGCTGCCAAACGGCATCAGCGCCAATCAGATCCTGTTCCGGCAGGCGGATTTTATCTCCACCTCGATCGAGAATGTAAAAAACGTGCTGATCGAAGCGGCGCTCGTCGTGACGGTGATCTTGTTTTTGTTCCTCCTCAACGTCCGCACTACGGCGATTTCACTGACGGCGATCCCGATTTCTCTTCTGGTCACTGTCTTGATCTTCAAGGCGTTCGGATTGTCGATCAACACCATGACTCTCGGTGGCCTCGCCATCGCAATCGGTGAACTGGTCGACGACGCCGTGGTCGATGTCGAGAACATCTACAGGCGGCTGCGTGAGAACAGCAAACTCGCGGTTCCAAGACCGCTATTGCAGGTCGTAGCCGACGCCAGCATCGAAGTCCGTTCGGGTATCGTCTACGCAACCTTCATCATCATTCTCGTCTTCATCCCGCTCTTTGCCTTGACCGGGATCGAAGGACGACTGTTTGCGCCGCTCGGCGTTGCTTACATTGTTTCAATTCTGGCAAGTCTTATCGTCTCGATCACGGTGACACCGGTTCTGGCATCCTACCTTTTAGGCGGCCCGAAGCAGCTTGACCATCACGACGGAGCCTTCGTTCGCGTGATCAAGCGCGGCAATGAACGATTGCTGGCATGGGCGTTCGAGCACACCAGGCTCGTTATCGGCACGGCGCTGGTTGCTGTAGTACTGGCCGGGCTGGCAGCCTCCGCGCTGCCACGCTCCTTCCTGCCATCCTTCAACGAGGGCACGCTCACCATCAGCCTTACCTTCAATCCTGGAATATCGCTCCCCGAAAGCCACCGTATTGGCCTCATTGCCGAGAAGCTTCTGACGGAGGTGCCGGAAGTCAAAACGGTCGGGCGGCGCACAGGCCGCGCGGAACTCGATGAGCATGCCGAAGGCGTGCATTCCAGCGAGATCGATGTCGATCTCGAGAAATCCGAGCGCACCCGCGAGGCAATTCTGGCGGATGTCCGTGGCAAGCTTGCTGTGCTGCCGGCCACGACCAATGTGGGCCAGCCAATTTCACACCGGCTTGACCATTTGCTCTCCGGCGTGCGGGCGGAAATCGCTCTCAAGATTTACGGTGATGATCTCGACACGTTGCGCAGTTTCGCCGAGACCATGCGGAAGAAGCTTTCAGCGGTTCCCGGCCTCGTCGATTTGCAGCTCGAAAAGCAGGTGCTCATCCCGCAGCTTGAAATCCGCGTTGACCCGGATCGTGCAGCCCTGTTTGGCGTCACATCCTCTGCCATTACCGAAGCGCTCGAAAGCCTATCCAATGGACGAACCGTCTCAACCATTATCGATGGCGCGCGCCGTTTCGACGTGGTGCTGCGCCTTTCGGAAGCGGATCGCACGACATCGGGCCTAAGCGAGCTTTTGATCGAAACACCCAAGGGCCGCGTCCCCTTGGCCCGCATCGCGGCGGTCGAGGAAACGGAAGGGCCGAACCAGATTCTGCGGGAAAACGGACGCCGCAGGATGGTTGTGCTCGCAAATACCGATGGCTCCGACATGGCAGCTATCGTCGAGCGCATCCGCACGGTCATAGCAGCGACGCCTCTGCCCTCTGGCTATTCGACAAGTCTGGAAGGCACGTTCCTTGCGCAGGAAGAGGCGTCAAAGCTTATTCTAGGGCTTTCGCTTGTTTCGCTCGCATCGATTTTTGTCGTGCTCTACAGCCGCTATCGCTCGGCAGTGCTGGCGCTCATCATCATGGGCAACGTGCCGCTCGCCTTGATCGGCAGCGTCGCAGCGCTCTGGATCGCGGATCAGCCGCTATCCGTTGCCTCCATGATTGGCTTCATCACGCTGACCGGCATTACGGCCCGCAACGGCATCCTAAAGATCAGCCACTACATCAATCTCGCTTTGCATGAAGGCGAAGTGTTCGGGCGGCCGCTGATCGTGCGCGGCAGCCTTGAGCGCTTGACGCCGGTTTTAATGACCGCGCTCTCGGCGGGCATGGCCTTGGTTCCACTCCTCTATGGGGCCGATGCACCCGGCAAGGAAATCCTGCACCCCGTCGCAGTGACTATCTTCGGCGGTCTGATCAGCGCGACGCTGCTCGATGCGGTGCTCACGCCAGTCCTCTTTCTTACACTCGGCAAGCGCTCGCTTCAGCGTCTTGTCGAGAGCCGTGCGCCGGTCTCGGCCACGCAAACAATCGAAGCGTTCTAGTCAACCACGACAAAAGGAGTATCACTCATGTCACGCAACTTTTCTTCCTCGCTCATTCTCTCTGCAAGCCTCGTTCTTGCGTCCGTGACCGGAACGGTTGCGCACGAAAGCGCAAAAGGCCCGAATGGAGGTGCTGTCGTCGATGTTGCTGGTCATCATGTTGAGTTCGTGCCATCGCCGACCGAGATCACATTCATTTTGACGGCTGAGGCCGATGCGCCGATTGGCTCCAGCGGTGCCAAGATGAAGGCCATCGTGCAGGACGCCGGTAAGACCACGCAAATTGAATTGACGCCGGTCGAGCCGAACAAGCTCGTCGGCAAGTTGGCTGCGCCGCTTACAAAAGGTGCGAAAGTCGTCGTAACGGGTGCTCTGTCAGACGGGCACAGTCTGCAAGCCAAGTTTGTGATGCCATAGTTACTTTCTAACCTCGGTCGCTTACCCATTCCGGTGCTCGCTGCCGGGGGGATGCAACGGGGGCCAGCAAGGCCCCCTTGCCGAGGAGGCGTTAGCCGACGAGAAAGATGGTGCTGTATGACAGCACACATCTGGCGGAACACGCTAAGGATCAATTTCTGTTCCGTATGGCCTGCCTAAACTCAGGTCACTCATAAATGATGCAGCCCCAACACATTGCTTCAAAGCTGATATGATCGACACTTCGTCCGATTCTGAGAACTCTGAAGCCATGTCACTGCCTCCCGTATCGCCGCTTGTGAACTCGCTGTTCAACATCGCCCGAGCAAAACAAGGGGCGGAAAACAAAGCTTGGGTTGACCTGTCGTTCCGCCTTTCAGGGCGGTTCGGTTTGGTTACTGCAGCAATGAGTATCCAGCGGGAAGGCGAGCTCGACTTATTGCTGAGATGCCTCGAAGATGAGTTTGACGTGCGCAAGGAGGAGACGGCCGGGAATTTTTCTTCCCACTACCGGATGATGTTTTCCGAAGCGTGGATTGTCGTATGCTACGAAATTCTTCGAGCGTTACGACAGCGGGATGAGGAAGCGACTAGAGCTGGTAAATCAACATCAGGTGTATCCGAGTAGGACGAGTTCAAGTCAATCTTCACCGATTTCGAACTATTGCGAATGCCCATAGCGAAGTTCGAAATAGCAAAGGACAAGGGGTTGAAGAACGCATTGCCCATGCGCCGTGTCGGGGGCCAAGAAAGCGAACCGATCGAGTTTTATGATCCAAAAGACCCGAGTCGATTTCATATCATGCCCAACGGAGTCTCGGAGCGTGGTTCGGCAATGTGGCTTGCTCTAGACGTCGTAAACTCGCGACAGCATTGGGTAGAACGTCGCGATCTTGCCGACCGTCTGTTGTCGTTGGCCAAAATTGTAAAAGGTGCTGGCGAGCTAGAGGCCGAGCAACGAGCCGCTGCCCAGACAGACGAACAATCGTAGTATTTAATCTGGGGGCTTCCCAAGCCTACCTAGTGTTCCTGCTCCGACGGTTGGTACCCAACCGTCTCCGCCGGAACCCTAGCCAAGTTTTTGTTCGTGTTCTGGATTCACGGCCGCTTGACGACCTTCGCCCGGAATCAAGCGTCCGATCCAGAACACTAGTTCGTTACTCCAATTCGTCAGTTCATCGGCGAGCGCGTTCAAAAACTCTCCCGTCAAGCCCGCCATTTAGCTGTTTGTCCAGTCCCGAGACATGGGTGGCAGAACGTTCTCAAGACATTTGATAACACCAGCGCCGCCAATCATGCCGTGTCGAGGCGATATTTCAGGAATCCTGCGCCCTCGTGCTCGACCTCGGCGACGAATTGGGCTCCGAGCCGCTCGAGACCCCGAAGATGCCGGCGCGATGGTGGCAGCAGGAAGGTCACGAACGGAATGCGTTCATCGGCATTGGCGAAGCTGATTGCCATGCGAGTGATCCTGAGGCCAAGGCCGAAAAAGTCGGGCTTGAGCACCAGCCCGAAATCCCACTCGTCGCCTTCCTTCTGGAAGCCGCCCCAGCCGACATAGGCGCCGTCGCGAAGGACTGCCCAATGGCCCAGCCCGTCGCGTTGCCAACAGGCTTCCTTGGCCGAAACGAAGGCCGCGACCCGCGGCTCGTCCCACGCGAAGGTGAGAAGCGGCATATGCTCGGCGATGCGCGGGTCGGACATATGCGCCAGGATCTCGCCCGGCGAAACCTCGGGCAGCCGCGCAAAGCTGATCCGTCCAGCGAATTTCAAAGTCATTTCCGCACCGGTCCCGGTTGATCGTCCGTCTGGTCGGATGATGCTCCAGTTGCTCCTGCCCGCGCCGCGCCGTCAAGCACAGCGCTACGTCATGGCTATCCGTGCCAAGGGTCTGAGCATCCATGATCCGATAGCGGTCGGTGACCCGGAGTTCTATATTCCAACAAGCGTAGACGTAGTTCTCCGTTTCGTCCTTCGCGGCACGCCATTATATCGCTCACGCGCCCGTAGGCGCTCCGCCGGGGCGTGGCACTTGCCACGGGCCGCCTTGCTCTCGAGCCCTTCGGGCCGAAGTTCAGTGTGCACGTCGGCATTGGCCGGGGTTCGTTGGCACCCGCCGATGCCGCTCACTGAGCCCGCCGTCCGCAACGCCTGGCCGTGTGACGGGCCGATCAAGCTCTCAGATGGGGGCGGTCTGATCCGTTGGTTCTGCCCAACGGCCCATGGCACTTGCAGCTGTTCCACCCCTTCGCCGATAGGCAAAAGACGCGCGCGCTCAGCAGCTATCCGACAGTTCCTAGACTAGGGGAAGCCAGCCACAACTCTATCGATCGAGATCACAAGGGTCAAAGGATCTTGTAACACCCAGCTGACGGTAGCCGTACAGCTACGTGCAGCGCCGAATGCAATCTCTTGGCCTATGGGCGCCCAAGCCAGTGGAGGCTCCGATGGAGATGACGTGCCAATGGCCAGCCGCGACCGTAATCGCAGGCCGGCTCTTGCAGCGATGGACCGCGCTTCTTATGGGGGAGGCTGGCGCAGCATATCGTTGCTCAGTCCGAGCATCTTTTCCATTCAACGCGCAAGTTCCATTCCGCGTGAAATGGCACACGCGGTGGTCAGCCAATTTAGCCGAGCCCTTGCACAAGTGCAGCTTCTTGTGCCTCTGGCTGCTAGCGGTCATTGCGGCTGCCTGTCAGCCTGCATCGGCTCAATCGGTGTTTACCGGCGAGTACATGCCGTATAACGCGTTCGACCAGCTCAAAACCGTGCCCGTCAAGGTGCAAGGCGGAGTCCTCAACGTGGGATTTGCCCCGGGCGACCTCGCTCTGCCGCAACAATCATTCATCGCGTGGATCACCAAATCGGCGAATGCAGTTTCCCTCTATTACGGCGGCTTTCCTGTCAAATCAGGACGGCTTCTCATCGTCCCCGTTCCAGGCAAAGGGGTTCGCGGAGGACAGGCGTTCGGCTATCGCGGCGCTGCCATTCGCCTGCTGGTTGGCCGTGACAGCACGGAGGAGGATCTGATCCGCGACTGGAAGGCCGTCCACGAGATGGTGCATCTCGCTTTGCCTGATGTTGATCAATCGCATTTCTGGCTGTCCGAGGGCCTTGCTGTCTACATCGAGTCCATTGCCCGCGTGCAGGCTGGTGACCTGACGGAGGAGAAGATATGGGGCGACTTCGTGCGGGACATGCCCCAGGGTCTGCCTGGAGCCGGAGACCGCGGGCTCGACTTTACGCCGTCCTGGGGTCGAAGATATTGGGGCGGAGCGATCTTCTGCCTCCTGGCGGACATTGAGATCCGCAAGCGCACCGGAAACCAGATCGGGCTGCAGCAGGCTTTGCGCGGCATTCTGGCTGCGGGCGGGACACAGGAGGAGGACTGGACGATCGAGCAGGTGTTGAGCGTCGCCGACAAAGCTGCAGGAGTAAACGTGCTCTCAGAACTCTATCGAACGATGCACGACAATCCCTCTGCGCCCGATCTCGATGCTCTCTGGCAGGATCTTGGCATCTCCACGAGCAGCGGCGGCGTGATGTTCGACAACACCGCAATTCTGGCGCCGATCAGACAAGCGATCACGGCTCGGCCTGCAGGCGCAGAGCCGTTGTGACTGCATGCTGCGTCGCACTCGAAATGAGGAGTACGGGGAACCGTGCCGGGGGGCGAATCCCTCGCCGCCAGCTCTCGATTCAGAACAGTGCTTTCAGCGTCCGCTTGAGGACGCGGAAGCTCTTGTTCATCGAGCGGGCGAACGATGGGCCTTTGTAGCGCTTCCATTTACGGGCGGTGTTCTGACCCTCGCGTTTCGGAACGCCGGCTCCTTCAGTGACGGCGGGCAGGGCGCTAGTGACGAGGGGTGCTGCTGCGTTGGCTGCGATCGCTTCGCGTGGCGAGACCTCAGCCGCTGGCCCTTCGTAGGCGGTTTGTTCCAGCAGCGAGGGGGGTACCGCTACGGGTTCCGAATTTGCTGCCGGGGTCGTCGTTTCGACAGGCGCTTCGGGCGGTTGCGCTGTCGCTGCCGCGTCCGCCAGCTCGGTAGATGCGAGCTTCCTGCGAATGTCTGGCCCACGGGGTGCCGTTTCGGCAGTGTCGCAGGCGCCCTCGGTCTCGCCCTTGGCGAGCGCGAGCAGAACCGGGTCGGGTTTATCCGACGGCAGGCGGGCGTTTGCACTTGCGAGGAGCTTCTCCATGGCTTTGCGTGATCGCGTGGTCCAGCGGCCGCTGATCGGGCCGTCGTAGCAGCCGACGCGCGCGAGCTCCTTTTGCAGGGCTCGCGTGAGACCGGCGGGATCGTCGAAACCGCTGGTTGATGGCGTGAGCGCTCCCGGCGTGCCGTGTCCCACCGTGACTGGGACGAAGCCGGTGGACCCTTCGACGACGGTGACGCCAGCTGCGTCCGGATCTTGATGCCCGGCGACCCATGGTAACACTGCTGCGCCCGCGCCCGCGCCAGCGCTCGCGAGCGCAAGGGCCACTACGGCTCCCTTTGGCGTGACGAGAAGAGTCTTCAATCTGGCCACTTTGGACTGCACGCGCGTTACCCCTTTAAAGCACTAGACTGACTTCCGACGATTCATGCTTCGGACTGAGAGGGCGCGAAGCGAGCGTGGTCTAGGTTTACTCACACCATGATAGCCGATGCTCGGGCTTCGGGAAATCGCGCTCTCGGAGGCTCGCGACATCGTGCAACACAAATCGAGCAACACAAGACGTGTGACGACAATGCAATGGGGCCAGGCCTGTATTTCAGGTCTGGCCCCAATTCTCCTTGTCGACGTAGCGCCTTATGGCAACGAGTAAACGGTCAATGTGCCGCCGAGCGCTGTGTATTGCTTGAGGCCGGCGTAGTTGCCGACGGCACCGAGGCCATCGGTCGGCTTGTCGAGGCCAGCTGCGAGACCGATTCCGGCCCAGCCGCCGACGCCCGAGTAAGCGCCGATGAATTGCTTGCCCTTGTGCTCATAGGTGAACACATTGCCGATCGAGCCGGATGGCAGGCGGTTCTTGAACAGCTCCTTGCCGTCCTTCTGGTCGCGGCATTTGAAGTAACCTTCGAGCGTGCCGTGGCAGGCAAGGCCGCCTGCGGTCGTCAGAACACCCGACCAGACGGAGAACGGCTCATTCTGATCCCAGACGATCTTGCCTTTGCTCGCGTCCCAGGCGGTCAACTTGCCGGTGTAATCCTGGCCTTCCGGCGGGAACATCGAGAGCGTTGCTCCAACGTACGGCTGCCCGGGTGTGTACGAGACCTTGAAGGGCTCATAGTCCATGCAGACGTTGTTGACGGGGACGTAGAAGAGGTTCGTCATCGGTGAGAAGGCAGCCGGCTGCTGATCCTTGAAGCCGAGCGCTGCGGGGCAGACGTTCTTTGTATTCACGTCCGCGCCGTTGAGGAACGTCGACTTCGAGGCTACGACCGTTGGACGGCCGTAGTTCGGCTTGGATTTGTCCATCTCAACGCCCGTCGACCAGTTGAGCGCTTCGTTGTAGGGCTTGGCGACGAGCAGCTCGCCGGTCTTGCGGTCGAGCGTGTAGCCGAACCCGTTACGGTCGAAGTGCACCAGCGTGTTGCGCTTGGCGCCGCCGATGTCGAGATCGGCGAGGATCATCTCGTTGATACCGTCGTAGTCCCATTCGTCAAACGGCGTCATCTGATAGGCCCAGGCGGCCATGCCCGTATCCGGATTGCGGGCGAAGATGGACATGGTCCATTTCTGGTCGATCTGCTTGCCATCGGGACCTGCGCGCTGCGCTGGGTTCCAGGTCGAGGGATTTGCCGTGCCGTAGTAGATCAAGTTCAACTCGGGGTCCCAGCTATACCAGCCCCAGGTCGTGCCACCGCCGATCTTCCATTGGTCGCCGTTCCAGGTTTTGAGCGAGCTGTCCTTGCCGATGGGCTTGCCGAGCGACATGGTTTTCTCGGGGTCCATCAAGAGCTCATTGTCGGGGCCCACCGAATAAGCCCGCCAGACACGTTTGCCGTCCTTCAGATTGTAGGCGGTCAAGCTGCCGCGCACGCCGAACTCCGCGCCTGAAATGCCGACGATGACCTTATCCTTCACGATGAAGGGTGCGCTCGTGCCTGTCTCGCCCTTGCGCGGATCTCCATTCGCCACTTTCCATTTCTCGGTGCCGGTCTTGGCATCGAGCGCGACGAGTGTGGTGTCGGCCTGGTGCAGCAGGATCAAGCCATCGGCATAGGCTACGCCGCGATTGACGGTATCGCAGCACATGACAGGAATAACGGAGGGATCCTGCTTCGGATTATACTGCCAGATGATTTTCTGGTCGTTGTCGAGATCAAGGGCGTAAACGGGGTTGGGAAACGGCCCGTGGACGTACATTATGTTCCCGATGACGATCGGCGAGCCTTCGTGGCCGCGAAGAACTCCGGTCGAGAACTGCCACGCGACCTTCAGGTCTTTCACATTCTGGGTGTTGATCTGGTCAAGCTTCGAAAAGCGGGTGCCAGAGTAGTTGCCGAGCTGTTGGGCCCAATTCTTTGGGTCCGCGCTCAGCTTCTGCACGGTTTCGTTCGCAAATGCGGCACCGGCGGTCGTGAGTGCCGATAGTGCGACCGACGCAGAGACAAGGGCTCTCAGCATGTCGGTTGTCTCCATTCATTTTGCTGATGTTCATTGCCTTCTATCGAGCGGCCGAACGCGTCGCTGTCTTGCGGCGCGCGCTCTTGCCCGTTGGCTGGGCGCATAGGCTGGACCTAGGGGGCTGGAGCCTGGGCCTCAACTCGGATGGTCCTGCCGCAACGGCGCACTGCGGAAATGAACACTATGGATAAATCGTTCCAAAAGTCTGGCCAAAATCCTCGTTCTTGTCTCAACAAAGCATGAGCTTTCGAATATTTGCCGAAACGTGACCGTTTGCGAATTCTCACTCCTGGAACGTTTTGATGGGTCTCCGGCTTTTTCCCGTACGGACAACTATGGGAGAAACACGATGCGGAATAGGAAAAATAGGCGCTCAAAAGGTTTGCTCCTCGCGAGCTCTGTTGCGGCAGCGCTGGCCATTGCTGGCAGCGGCCCGGCGGCTTTCGGTCAGCCTGGCGGGGAGACTGGCGGTCAGGCTCAACAGCCGGAAATCGGCGTTCAACCGCCCGCTCCGCACATCACGGTGCAGCAGCCGCAGCCTAAAGTGACGATCGAACCGCAAGGTGCGCCGAACCCCGTGCAGCAGCAGGGCCAACAGGCGCCGCAAGCCTCGCAGCAACTTGCGGGCATGGGGCGCGGCATCGTGGGGAAATACGTCTATAGCTCGAACAACGAGAATATCGGCGAGATCGAAGACGTGGTGATGGGGCCAAACAATCAGGTGCAAGCGGCGCTAATCGACGTCGGCGGCTTCCTAGGCATCGGCGAGCGGCGTATCGCGGTTCCGATCTCTGATCTGAAGCTCGATGGCGACAAGCTCTCCACGTCGATGACCAAACAGCAGGTCGAGGAGCTGCCGCGATACCGCAGCCGCGAGGACAGCGGCTCGTCGAGCAAGCGTTGAGGCTCGCTCGACCGGGATAGCGGAGGCTCCGTGGATCGAGTGTTTTCTGGGGCCAGACTATTCCGCGTCTGGCCCCAATTTTACTCGCCCGCCAATTTCACTCGCCCGAATGCCTCTCATCGCGTGAGAGCAAGGGCGTGATGCGGCGGATTGCGACGCGCCGGTTCTCGCGTGAGGGACCGTCGACGTCGACCTTGGGAAACTGCTCGCCGTAGCCCTGTGTCGTGAGGTTTTCCGGTGGCACGCGGAACGTGTCGGATAGAATGATTGCGACGCTTTCCGCACGGCGATCGGAGAGGGAGAGGTTGTCGATTTCGGAACCCACCAGGTCGGTGTGGCCTTCGATCATGAACATTTCATCGGGATTGCGATCGATGATCCGCTTGATCGCTTCGGCTACGCGCTCGAGCTTAGGATATTGCTCCGGATCGACATCCCATGAAGCGAACGCGAAATTGATCGCATCGAGGTCGATGCGGCGCATTCGCTCGCGCAATGGATAGCTTTGACGAACCTCCTCGAGTGAGTAGCTGCGCTCCAGCCGCTCGACCGGTGGCGCCGCGAGGGCTTCATATATATCCTCGTCGGACGCACGATCGTAGTCGACGACATATTTCTCGTGCGGGATGCGAAGGCGTGGCGGCGGCAGATCGATGAACGCCTCGAAGAAGCGGCCACCGTGGTTCTGGCGGCGGCGATAAAAATCGCGATTGTCGACGAGAACGAACTCACGACCTTGGCGGTCGCGCCGCAAACGGCGAAGGAGACGACCGCTGTCGTCCTCCTCCGAGACGATCTCGATGCCGCCGAAGCCCAGGACGACGGAAACGGTGATGCCGTCAGGGCGGCGCTCGTGGCGAAGCTCACGTGCGTTGCGCCGCAAGCGATCGCCTTCATCGTGGCGGATGTAGGCGCGATCGCGGTCGCGAACGATAACGCGTTTGTCTGGCTCCTCGATCAGTGCGATGCCGCCATCCACGATGCGATCGTGGCGCTTTTTGCGTACGTCCTCGAACTTGGACGTGGCGCGCTCGTCGATGCGGGATGCGTCAGGCCTGCCTTGGGAGCTTAGGGCCCTGGCGTTCTCCTTGGCTTTCTCGAAGTCGCTGTCTGCCTTGGTGCGCTCTGCGCGGATGATTTCCTTGGCCTTGGTCTCGTCCGGTGGGATCACGGTGCGTGCGGCTCGATTGCCGTGACGTTGCTCGCCGCGTCCCGATCCACCATTGCTGCCGAAACCCGTGGGCTTTGTGCCGACTTCCAGGTTTGTGCCGCTGGCTGCGTTGCCGGCCTTGGCACGGTCGAGATCCTGCTGGGTCTTCTGTGCCTCGGCCTTCGCACGCTCGGCATTTTGCTTGCTTATGGCGTCGGTCTTGGCGCGGTCGAAATCCTGCTGGGTCTTCTGTGCCTCGGCCTTCGCACGCTCGGCATTTTGCCTGCTTGCGGCGTCGGTCTTGGCGCGGTCGAAATCCTGCTGGGTCTTCTGTGCCTCGGCCTTCGCACGCTCGGCATTTTGCCTATTTGCGGCGTCGGTCTTGGCGCGGTCGAGATCCTGCTGGGCCTTCTGTGCCTCGGCCTTCGCACGCTCGGCATTTTGCTTGCTTGCGGCGTCGGCCTTGGCACGGTCGAGATCTTGCTGGGCCTTTTGTGCCTCGGCCTTTTTCTTCTCGGCCTCAAGCTTCTGATTTGCCCGCTGCTGCGCCTCCGCCTCAAACCGTGCGCGATCTGCCGCCTGTTTCTTGGCGGCTTCCGCATTTGCACGATCGCGGGCTTGCCGATCTATGAAAGGCCCCCTGTTCGTGCCGGGCGGCGTGCCCTTGCCGGCATCTCCTTGAGCCTTAGTGCCACCCTCGCCGGCCGGTGGGCCGTTGCTGCTCTTATTTTCGCCTTGCCCTGTCGTGGAACCGGCACCGCGAGGTGTACGCTGCTTTTCATCGCGCTTGCTGTTCTTCTTGCCCTTTTCATCTTGTGGCGCGTTGCCATCGCTTGCGCCGGGGCTTCCGGGCGGCGCGTCTGGATCACGAGGTGGCTCTGCCAATGTGGAGGTCGCGAGAGCAAGGCTCGCTGCCAAAACTAATCCGGAAAGTACAGCTCGCATGAGCTTATGACCTTATGTGCGTTCAAAGTTGATGAGATTGCTGGCGTCGAGAAGCTCGGTGTTTGTCGTAGTTGATTGCGTCTGCGTTGGCTAAGCCAATTACCTCGCGTGGGCGGGCTTGGGCGCGCGCGTGGCGCTTACCTGTGACGTGAGCCATCGCGCGCGTGAGCCCAACGACGGACTATGGTTGGCGTTTGAGGCCAGGATGAGGTGCCATGTCGAATTTTCTGAGTGCGGTGCACCCTCAACTCGAGCTTCAACGCCGACGTCAGCGCGAGATCAGTCAATCGTCGCGCGCGACGAATTTGTCCGGAAGGAGTCACGGCCGATAACGTGCTGCAGGTCTGCCAAATCGACGAACTGGTCCGCTTGACGGCGTAGCTCGTCGGAAACAACCGGGGGCTGCGTTCGCAGCGTCGAAACGACGCTGACGCGCTTACCGCTGCCTTGAAGGGCGCTGATGAGACTGCGGAAATCGCTGTCGCCGGTGAAAAGGACAACGTGATCGACGCATGCACCGAGCCGCATGGCCTCGACTGCGAGCTCGAGGTCGATGCTGCCGCGAATCTTGCGGCGCCCTGCACCGTCGCTGCCTTCCTTGGATGGCTTGGTGATGACCGTGTAGCCGTTATAGGCAAGCCAGTCGATCAGCGGTCGTACTGCCAAATACTCGTTATCTTCTGCTACGATTGTGAAGTATACGGCGCGGACCAGAAGAGTTGTGTCGCGAAAAAAGCTCAGTAGGCGCTTGTAATCTATGTCAAAACCGAGTGCCTTTGATGCAGCGTAGAGATTGATACCATCGATCAGGACAACTGTTCGTTCCTGCTTATAGAAGTGCATTGCGCCTACTACTCGGATTTGCTGCTAAAATACATTGATCAACGTTGAGTAGTTTCAATGACGCCGAGCGGCCCCGGTCGACAAGCCCGGTCGAGTGCAATGGGGTGTTTGCCCCAGTACAAATACGTATGGCCTGTTCATTTGCGACAATGGTCGAGAGCAGAGACAACGTGCGCTTCGCGAGACCTATAAGCTCCGGTAGCCGCTATTCGTAGAAGGCGTAGAATTTCTTAGCGGGCACAATGATTTCCCAGGTTCCCCTGAAACCTGCTGGAGAGACGAAGGCGTCGCCTGCCTTGAACGTCTCCATCGAGCCGTCATCGCTCGTCACGACAATCACGCCGGCGAGGAGGTAGCAGAACTCGCTCTCCGTAAAGACGACGCGCCACTTGCCGCGTTCGGATTGCCAGACGCCGCTGTTGAAGCGGCCGTCTCCGCTCGCGTAGAAGTTCGTGGCCGCCTGGACCGGATCGCCTTCGATGATGCGCTCGGCGAGTGGCCGATAGCTCTCAGATCCGGTGGGGTCGGCCGCAAAGCGGATGACGGCTGGGATCGGCTTGGTCGTCGTCATTTGTGCCTGGCTCCCATCGCCGCTATGCCGCGCGGGCGGCGATGGCCTGCACGAGCCAACCCTTGATGCGCTCGATGTCCGGGGGATGACCGTCGCGAAGGATGGCTTGCCCTTTCTCGGTTGCCGCGAAGGCCAAGAGGTCGACGCAAAGCTTGTCGGCGTCGGCCGAGGCAAGCGCATCGCGTGAGCGCAGTCCGGCGCCAACAAGGAGCTGCGCATGGGAGCCGCGGATGCCGCGCACCTCGACCATCAACCGCGACTGGTCTCGCCACTCGGCGATCGTATCGGCCGTAATTCTCGGATGGGCAAGCTTCGTCGCGATCGCCGCGGGATCACAGGAGAGGAGGTCGCCGACAGTGCGTATCTCGGCCGTCGCAAGCCGCTCCGCCAGCTTGGGGCCGATTGATGGGGCGCGTTCGAGGTCGTCTGCCGGGCCGAGGTATGAGCGTACGGATGAACTGGGCGATGGCTTTGGCGAAGGCAAGGGCGTGACCGTCGCGGTGTGATCGCGTTTCGCGTCGTGACCGGCCGAGGCAAGAGCGGGAGGCGCCGCGGCCGCGCGCGACAAGCCTGCAAGGGACTTGGATTTCTTCGCCTTTCCTGCCGAGGCAATAGCCGCGGTGCGTTCGCCGGCGAGGCGTGCGCTTCGTGGGGCCGCGATTTCCTTCTCGTAGAGGTCGCGCACGACGCGGTCGTCCTCTGGAAGCGTCGCCTCGACGCGGCCGGTTGCCTTAAGCTCATCGTACATGGCCTCGACGATGCGGCGATCCTCCGCATCCGCTAGGCGCTTTGCGAGCATCTTGGCCGGTATCTTGATGGCCGCGATGATGGTGTCGAGCGTGAGGCTTACCTCGGGCGGCGCAACGCCTGCCTCCGTGATGGCGCGGTCGAGGATCAGGGCGAAGCCGTGTGCTGCGTAGACAATGAGCTCGGCGAGCACCTTGCGGCTGACGCTGTCGAGGCCAGCCGGCGGGTCGATGACACCCTGGTTGATGTCGTAGTGGGCGATCAGCTTCTCGTAGTGCTGGTTCGACTTGTCGGCGCCCTGACAGACGAGATCGCGAAGCCACTTGTTGCTCGTTGCCGGCATGACGATAAGGCCCGAGTGCTCAGCCTCGCCCTGTTTCATGAGGGCGTCGTAGGATCGTGAGATCGACCATTCAGCGGCGCGATGGATGCTGTTCTCTGCCTCGGTCTGGCCGGTGTGGAACGGCTGTATCGGGTCGGTGTAGTAGTGGGAAAGTATGCCCGCGGCCCAGACAGCCTCACTCCAGCTTTGGTCGCGGAGGGCCGTGACCAGATGACCGTACCAGGCCTCCACTTTATCAGGAGCGCCTCCCCAATAGCCATCGCGGACGTGAAGCACGTGATTCTTGAAGTCCTTGAACTCGTCGTCCGGGGCTTTCGAGCCCTGCATGTAGAGGTCGGCGTGCTTGAGGAAGAGATGCTGCCAGCTTTCTGCCTCGCGGACTTTCAAATGGCGGAGCGCGTCGAGGGCGAGCTTGTGGTGCGTGCCCTTGGCGTGAGCTGCATAGACGATCCGGTGAAGCATGTTCATGGGCAGGCCCTTCGCATGAGGCTCGATATCGAGCCCACTATGCATCTGTGAGTCGCCAGCATGAGAAAAGCTATCTGCTGCTTACGTCCCACAGAAGAATTTCTGAAGTGCGGTCGCGGTTTGCACTGGAGCCTCCTCGGGCAGGAAGTGGCCGCAATCGAGGGCGGTGCCGGTCACATCTGCGGACGACTTGTCGCGCCAGCTCTCAAGGACGTCGAATTGGCGCCCGACGATGCCCCGCGAGCCGCAGAGGGCGAGGGTCGGCATCGCAAGGCGCTCGCCGGCGGCGTCGTGCTCGAGGTCGATGGTGGCCGCGGCGCGGTAGTCCTCGCAGGCGGCGTGAATGGCGCCAGGGCTCTGCCAGGCGGCAAGGTAGTGAAGGATTGCCTCCTCCTCGATGGCGCCTTCGGTTTTGCACCAGGCCGCAAGCGTCGTGCGCAGGTAATACTCCGCCGCGCCGCCAATCAGACGCTCCGGCAAGTCAAAGGGCTGGATCAGGAAGTACCAGTGATAATAGGCTTCGGCGAATTCGCGGCTGGTCGCGGCATACATTGCTGCGGTTGGGGCGATGTCGAGGACGGCAAGGCGGGTCACCGCTTCGGGATGGTCGAGCGCGAGGCGATGGGCGACACGGCCGCCGCGGTCATGGCCTGCGAGCTGAAAACGCTCAAAGCCGAGCTTCCGCATCAGGCACACCTGATCTTCGGCCATGGCCCGCTTCGCGTAGTTCTGATGGCCGGGACCGCCAACGGGTTTGCTGGAGGCGCCATAACCGCGGAGGTCGGCTGCGACGACGGTGAAGGTCTTGGCCAGGAGCGGCGCGACCTTCCGCCAGCATACGTGTGTTTGCGGGAAGCCGTGCAGAAGCAAGACGGGCGGACCATCACCGCCGATCCGGGCTCTGATCTCAAGGCCGTTGCCGACTTGGATCGTTTCTGATGTAAAGCTGTCGAACATTTTGGTGAGCTTACAGCAGTGCATTGAAGAGGGCCGCCATTTCCCGGCAGGCCTCGTTGCCCTTGCTGTCGAGGAAGAAGGCTCAGCTGGCGTGTCTTGAATATCCATAACGTTTTCGGGGGAGATCAATGAAGCTGGTGCGGTTCGGAGCGGTAGGGTCGGAGAAGCCGGGTCTCGTGGATCGGGACGGCAAGGTGCGTGATCTTTCAGCGCACGCGGCCGATATCTCAGGCGAGACGCTTGGGGCTGAGAGCCTCGCTCGGCTCAGGAGCATCGATGCCGCATCGCTGCCGCTGGCGCCTGAAGGCGTGCGGCTCGGCGCGCCGGTCTCGCGGCCATGGAGCTTTGTCGCCGTCGGCCTCAACTACGCCGACCACGCCCGCGAGACGGGCCAGGAGATTCCCTCCGAGCCCATTCTTTTCAACAAGCTCGGTAATACCGTCTCAGGTCCGTTCGACGACGTGATTTACCCCAAGGGCGCGGATCGCATGGACTGGGAGCTCGAGATCGCCTTCGTGATCGGCAAGCGCGCGCGCTACGTCGAGGAGAAGGATGCAATGAGCTATGTGGCCGGCTACTGCATCTGCAACGACGTATCCGAACGGCGTTTCCAGATGAAGCGCAATGGGCAGTGGGTGAAGGGCAAGGCGTGCGAGACGTTCGGGCCGCTCGGTCCCTGGCTCGTCACGACGGATGAGATCACGGATCCGCACAATCTCTCGATGGAGCTCAAGGTCAACGGCGAGACGCGGCAGAAGGGCTCGACCTCGACCATGATCTTCTCGGTGCCGTACCTCGTCTCCTACATTACGCAGTTCTGCGTCCTTGAGCCGGGCGATGTCGTGACGACGGGCACGCCGCCCGGTGTCGGTTCCGGCATGAAGCCGCCACAGTACCTCAAGGCCGGCGACGTCATGGAGCTTTCGATCGAGGGGCTCGGGCTGCAGCGGCAGACCGTCGTGCCGTTTACGGGGTGAATGGCACGCCGCAGACTTTGGCCTGGTCTATTGCTTGCCCGCGGGAACGAAGCTTCCGGCGGGCACTCGGTTTTGATGGCAATCAAGGCTCGGGGAACTTAATCGGCGCAGGTTGGCTCTAGGGGGGACAAGCCTGGAGGTCCCGATGAGCTACAAGACCATTCTTCTGCATGCGACCGACAACTATCGCTTCAGAACCGCGTTGCGCCCGGCGCTGGCTCTGGCACGTCGATTCGACGCGCATCTAGTATCTCTTGCCGTCCTGCCGCCGCCGATCATTCAGGAGCCGCTGACCGCGACCTCCGGCGAGACCCTCGTCGTGGAGGGGCATCGGCGCATCTACGCCGAAGACTGCGTGACGATGAAAGCGTTTTTCGAACAGGCCGCGCGGGAGGCCGGACTCGAGGATCTTCACGAATGGATCATGGACGATGCAACGGCCTCGCCGGTGTGGCAGGTCGTTTCCGAGTACGCCCGCTCGGCCGACATTGCGATTGCGTCGCAGTCGGATGTTGACGGCGAAGGCCCGGAGGAGCTTGTGCTTGCGGCGGGGCGGCCGGTGCTTGTCGTTCCCGCACGCGGGGATCATGCCGAAGTTGGCCGTCGGGTGCTCGTGGCCTGGAATGGACGGCGGGAGGCCGCGAGGGCTGCATTCGACGCGTTGCCGCTGCTGGTTGGCGCGGACGTCGTGCGCATTCTCTGGGTCAATCCAGGAGACGAGCAGGACGTGGCCCAGGATGTGCCGGCTGCCGATCTCGCCACCGCTCTTGCTCGTCATAATGTGCGCTGCGAGGCGGCCGAGATCACCAGAGGCGCTCGGGACACCGGTGAGGTGCTACTCGGAGAGGTGCGTGAAATGGGTGCGGATCTCCTCGTGATGGGTTGCTATGGGCACTCGCGGTTGCGCGAGTATATTCTCGGCGGAGCGACGCGCACTTTGCTGCGAAACATGACAGTGCCGATTTTGATGTCGCACTGACTTCTGGCCGGCAGGGTGAGGGGTCCGGCAGGTATTGGAGTCGTATGAGACTTGCAACCTTCAACCTCGAGAGCCTGGACGAGCCGCCGAGGGCCAATCTCGCTCTCGAGGAGCGCGCGGAGATCTTGCGGCCGCAGTTGCTGAGGCTCGATGCGGATATCTTGTGCCTGCAGGAGGTGAATGGGCAGTACGTCAAGGGGGCGAGGGAGCGCTCGCTGCATGCGCTCGATCTCCTTATCGCAGGTACGGAATATGCGGGGTTCGAGCGGGTGGCATCCTCGGGCTCCGGCGGCCACGCCATCGCCGATGTGCACAATCTCGTCGTGCTGTCACGGTGGCCGATCGAGGGCCATCGCGCGATCCATCATGACCTGGTGCCGCCGTTGGAGGCTCGAATATCTACGGCCGAGCCGAAGCAGGAAGGCCTGACGCGGATCGCATTTGAGCGATCCTTGCTGCTGGCTCAAATCCGGGTCAGCGCCGAGCTCAAGATCAATATTCTCAACGTGCACCTACGAGCGCCGCTGGCGTCGTCGATCCCGGGCCAAAAGGAAGCGCCGTTCGTGTGGAAGTCTGTCTCGGGTTGGGCGGAGGGCTATTTGCTTTCGGCGTGGAAGCGCGGGGCGCAGGCCTTCGAAGCGCGTATGGCCGTGGATCAGATCTTCGATGCCGATCCGCATGCGGGGATCATCGTTGCTGGCGACTTCAACGCGGAGGATCATGAGACGCCGCTCAAGATCCTCGCGGGGGCCGAGGAAGATACGGGGAATGGCCGCCTGGCGCCGCGCTCACTCGTCATACTCGACCGCTCGATTGCCGAGGATCGCCGATTCAGCCTGTTGCATCATGGGCGGGCGCAAATGCTGGATCACATTCTGGCGAGCCGGTCGATGCTGGCGCGCTTCCGGGGCATCGAGGTGCACAACGAGACGCTTGGCGATGAGCTGATCGGCTTTGGCAAGACACAGCATGTGGCAGGGTCGTTTCATGCGCCGGTGGTGGCAACGTTTGAGGTGGAGTAGCTTTGTCTCCGCATCCGCACCGCGGGTGCGTATCGGGAGAGGGCGGGCTTACCGCACGGAGAACTTGAAGGGGACGGTGACCTCGAAGACGCCTTGGGCGATGTTCACGGGGACGGGCGGGAACGGAGCCGCGCGCTCGACGGAGGCGAGGGCGGCCTTGTCGAGAGTAGCAGAGCCGGAGCTCTCGACTATTTCGTGCGAAATGAGCTGACCACTTGCCGGATCAAAGCTGAAGCGGACCTTGGCGGTGCCGCTTTCCCGTGAGCGCGGGTTGAGCTTCTTGACCGACAGGTGGCTGAATAGCGCGCCGCGGTAGGCATTGAGCACGGTGACGTCTCCGCCTTCCTGCTTTTTCCCCGCAGCTTGCTGCTCCTCGACGGCGATCTCGGTCGGCTGCTCGACGGCTGCGACCTGCTGGGGCTTGGCTTCCTTGATCTCTTCCGGCTCAGGCTCCCGGACGATCTTTTCCTGCTCGGGGCCTGCATCCGAGCCGACGACATGCTGCACATCCTCGAGGGGCTTTACCTCCTCGACGGGTTGAACCGGCTGCACAACCGGCGGAGCAGCCTCGACCGCTTCTACGGTGACCTCCTCGGTGCCCTTTGAGAGACCCTCGAGGGCGATGCCTTGCTCGACGACGAGCTTATCCTCCCCCGAGCCGTTCTCAAGGGCGGACTCATTCGGATCCGCGAGGAGTGCCGACGACAATAGAAATGCGACTGCTCCGCCGTGCAGGGCCAGTGAGACAAGTGCTGTGAGAATGCGAAGCATCGATGCGTCTCTTAGGGCGTGCTCTTGGGCTTCGGCTGGGACAGGAGTGACACACGGCCGTAACCGCTCTCGCCGACTTGACCGAGCACGTCCATGACCTCGCCATACGCGCTCTTCTTGTCGGCGCGGACGTAGACGACGGTGTCGCCTTCCGCGGCGCGCAGCTGGCGCAGGCGGGGAATGAGGCCATTGCGGCTCATCTGCTCGTCTCGAATGTAGAGTGCGCCATCGCCGGTGAGCGAGACGACCATGGCCTTTTTCGATGAGCTCACCTTCGATGCAGAGGTGTTGGGCAGCTCGAGAGGCACGCCTTGAACCAAAAGCGGAGCTGCAACCATGAAGATGATCAGCAGCACGAGCATCACGTCCACCATAGGTGTGATGTTGATCTCGGCGACGGGGCGATAGCCGCCTTCGTCGTCATCGCCGTATGAGGCGTTATTGCCCGTCGCCATAGCCATCAGGACGACTTTCCTGCGCGAAGTGGTTCGACATTAGGGCGAGCACTTGCTTCATGCGGAGGACGCGAAAGCGTCCTCGCGAGGTCGGCAATGGCTGCGTTAGCACGGCCGGCGCTACGTCCGAGAGACACGGCAATGGCGTTGTAAGCCATAACCGCCGGGATAGCCGCGGCGAGGCCAAGGGCCGTTGCGAAAAGCGCTTCGGCGATGCCGGGCGCGACGACGGCGAGGCTCGTGTCCTTCTGCTGCGCAATCGAGGTGAAGCTGTTCATGATGCCCCATACCGTGCCGAAGAGGCCAATGAAAGGCCCGGCCGAACCGATGGTCGCTAGAAACGGCAGGCCGGTCTCGATGCGCTGCAGTTGATTCTTCATGGCGGCGCGCATCGCACGCTCGAGGCGTGCCCGCAACTCTCCGCGTGGCTCATTGCGCGATGCGCCGTCCTCGGCCTCGACCTGGGCCGCATCGAGGAGCACGCGTGTCAGTCCCTGCGGGACGGCGGCGGGCGCGCCGCTGGCAACCATCCGCTCGAGCCTTTTCAAATTGCTGCCGAGGCTCCAGAGCCGGATGATCTTCTCGAAGATGATGCCCCAGCAGCAAATTGAGGCGACGACGAGCAGGAGCATGACCGCCTTGACGACGACGTCCGCCTGCATCACGAGGCTGTAGATTGAGTGGTCTTGGCCCACGGGAGGTACCCTTTACTTACTTAGAGAGCTGAACGTTGGTGAGAGACTTCACCGTCATGCCGCCAAGGCAGTCGTCGACTGGGCCAGTGTCGGCCTTGCACTCGACGACGTCGTTGATCAATAGGCTGCCGATCTTGTCGCACGCTATGCCTTCGAGATCGAAGAGCTTCACCGTGCGCTTTTGCGCCTTGAGCGGGGCGAGGTCGATCGCGAAGCGCCGGCCGATAATGCCGTCCTGCTGGAAGAGAACAAGGTCGAGCTTCAGGGACTGAAATTGTGTTTGGCTGTCGTTCTGCACGACGACATAGGCGCGGCAGCCATTGCCTTGCGCTTCGAGCTTGTTGAGCTCGACGGACAGGGCCGGGCCGGCAGCGTACGCGGATTGCGCGAGCAGTGAGAGTGATGCGGCTCCGGCCATAGAGGCAAGGCTGGTGCGCATCGATGCCTTTGTTTCGTTCAAGAAGCTCTCCTCAGAAAAGCGTTTCGTCTCCCAGTGTAGCGCCTTGCATTGCGGCGCATCGGCGCCGGTTGGCTCCGGTTTAGCCTTGGCGCTCTTGGGCCACTTATATTGCGTGTTGGTTATAGCGTGTAGGCGGTGCGCCGTCCGTCGGGAATTTTTCCCGGTTCTCTCTTGCGTTAGAGGCGATGCGTAGACGCTGCTTGGGCATCAAATATTCCGCCCCCTCGATTGACGCAATCGTGGGGACGCTGGCCAGCCCCCGCCTTCATCGAACGTAATTAATCAGGCTATTCAACGGCAAAGGCGTGGGGGCATGTTCTTAGTACGGAGAGCAGCTCAATTGAGTCGGGAAGTTTTCCCGATTTGTGGCCGTATTTTTCCCGGTGCGGACCAGTCACAGGCATCGGAAATTGCTGGCAAAATCTCCCGAATCAAACGTTCATTTGTTGACCTGCACTTCTCTTGGCTCGTACTCGTTAGTCCAGGGAAGGCATCCTGGTACGACCGATGTGCGTTGACCGGAGATGCCAGTAAGAATGCTGGTTGGGGGAAAGATAATGAAAAAAAGCTCGTTTGCGGTGCAACTCAGCGCGGTGGTCGGCGCGGTGGCGCTGGTTTCTGGCAGTGCCGCGGCACAGCAGGCGGCTCAGACGGCCGCTCCGCCGGCTGGCGCCACTCCCCCGGCTGCCGCCGAAAGCCAGCTGCCTGCGGTCGAGGTCGTTCAGGAGACCCCGGTCCAGAAGGCCGCGCGAGCAAAAAAGGCGGTCGCACCGATTGCTCCGGTCGTTACCTCGGCGCCCGTTCAGACGGCACCCGGAGCCGCGGGCGCGGCTGCCGCTACGTCCGCAGAAGGCTTCGGCACGACGTCGACGAGCAAGGTGCCGAACGCGGTTTCGACGGTCACGAGCGAAGATTTCGCTCGGTCTGGCGATGTTCAGGTAACGGATGTGCTGGCCCGTACAGTGCCTGGCGTCATTCTTTCCGATCAACAGGGGAACGAGTTCCAGCGCACGCTGGAATACCGCGGCTTCAACGCTTCGCCGGTCAACGGCGTGGCGCAAGGTCTTGCCGTCTATCAGAACGGCGTGCGCATCAACGAGAGTTTCGGCGATATCGTCAATTGGGATTTCCTGCCGTCGAATGCCATCGACAGCATCAGCATCGTTGGCTCGAACCCAGTGTTCGGCCTCAATGCCATTGGTGGCGCGGCTGTGATCAATATGCGCGACGGCTTCAATTTTCACGGAACCGAGGTCGACGTGCGTGCGGGCTCGAACGGCCGCTATCAGGGCGCGCTTACGACCGGCTTGCAGAGCGGTAGCTATGCCGCGTTCCTGGCCCTTGAGGGTATCAACGACGACGGCTTCCGCGATTTCTCGGAGTCGCAGATCCGGCGGATGTATGCGGATCTCGGCGTGAAGCGCGACGGCGCTGAGTTCCACATCAACTTCACCGGCGCCAACAATGACGTGGGCGTGACGGCAGCGGCTCCCGTCGAGCTTCTCGATCTCGGCCGGGATCGCGTCTTCACATCCCCGCAGACGACCAACAATGAGCTGGCGATGCTCTCGGTCAACGGCAGCGTGAAGGCGACGGAGACGTTGACGTTCGGCGGCGTCGCCTATTACCGCCACTTCAAGCAGAAGCATGACGATGGCAACATTGCCGATGGGCTCGAGTGCGCTGGTGCCCTTACCGGCACGCTCTGCCTCGAGGATAACGACGCGCAGGTTCTGAGGGCTGACGGCACGTCTGTTCCGGTTATCGGCGGCGAGGTGAACGGCGTCGATCTCGAGCAACTCGGCAGTCTCGACCGTACCAGCCAGGATGCGGACAGCTTCGGTGGAGCGGTCCAGGCCGTCGACAAGTCGAAGCTGTTCGGGCTCAACAATCAGTTCCTGCTCGGCGCGAGCTATGATCATGGCCGCGTGACTTACAGAGCCAGCAGCGAGCTCGGATTTTTTGCCGGCACGGATTTCGTGGTGACAGGATTTGGTCCCGACTATGTGCTCACCGGCCCAGACGATGTCGTTGCGCGTGAGCTGCTGACCACGAACGACTACGTCGGCTTCTATTTCACCGATACCCTCGACGTCACGGACCGCCTCGCGGTGACGGTTGGAGGACGCTACAACTTTGCGCGCGTCGATCTTCAGGACCAGACGGGCAACAATCCGGATCTGACGGGCACTCACACTTTCGAGCGCTTCAATCCGATCGGGGGCGCAACCTACAAGCTCGTGCCGGGGCTATTGGCTTACGGCAGCTATGCGGAGGCAAATCGCGCTCCGACGCCCGCCGAGCTGGCATGCGCCGATCCAGACAATCCCTGCCTCATCGAGAGCTTCCTGACCGCTGACCCGCCGTTGAAGCAAGTCGTGACGAAGACGTACGAGGCGGGCCTCCGCGGCGAGATAAAGTCATGGGGAGCGAGCCAGCGACTCGACTGGTCGCTCGGCTTTTTCCGGGCAACCAGCGAAGACGACATTCTGTCGGTCGCGGTACCGCAGGGCGGCCGCGGCTACTTCCTCAACGCCGGCGAGACGCGGCGCCAGGGCATCGAGCTCAGCACCCAGTATCAGGACACCAAGCTTTCTGGGTATTTGACCTACGCGCTTACGGATGCCACGTTCGAAACGGCAAACGAGTTCTCGTCGCCATTCAACCCCAATGCAGTTCAGTGCGCGGGTGACCCTTCGACGAATTGCGTCAACGTGGTCGCCGGGGATCGCATTCCGGGCATTCCGCGGCACTTGTTCAAGGCCGGGCTCGACTACTGGCTGACCTCCAAATGGAAATTCGGTGGCGACCTGACGGTTGCGAGCAACCAGATCTTCTACGGCGACGAAGGTAATGACTCGAGCCGGCTTGGCGGCTACGCAAAGGTCGATTTGCACACCTCGTACGACCTGACCGACCACATCCAGGTGTATGGCTTGATCAACAACCTCTTCGACAGCCGCTACGGGGTGTACGGGACCTACTTCGATACCGAGGCGGGTAGCAATGCCTCTGGCGGAACGATCAATTTCACCGACTCCCGCACGATTACGCCCGCTTCGCCGTTTGCTGCCTACGGCGGCGTGAAGGTGAAGTTCTAACGCTGCTTTTCTTCTTCCCATCGCGAGTACGATGGGGAGAAGAACCGCCTAAAGCTTGCAGATCTCCGCGGCGGAGTCGTCAATGTCGTAGGCGCAGGCGAGGCTAGCGTCCGGAGCGCTCAAGATCAGGTATGGCTTCCTGTAGCGGTCGACCCAGAGCTTGCTTTGGATGTCCCAGATGTGGACCGAGACGGCGCTATTGCCGACGGTGATGCTGGCGTCCTGCTGGCGCGACCAATCGACGGCAAGGCCCAAGGGCGTGGTGTCAGCCGCGGCTGGGGCTGCCTTCTGGCAGGCCGCAACGGCGCGCTCGCGATAGGCAGCGATGAGCGCGTGCTCGGTGGCCGATCTGTAGGCCCAGTCCTGGACCCAGATCTTCAGGGTCGCGAGCAGCGCCAGGCCAAGGAGCAGAGCTCTCATGGCGCGATCTTTCCATAAAGCGTGCCGACCCGGTGGCCGATCAGGCCAGGGCGCGGCATATTGACCAAAGCCTCAGGCGGGAGTGTGAGCCGGGAGGGTGAATAAACGGTTACGTTACGATGCGGACGCCGCTTGCCCACGCGCTCGTTCGGCGCTGCTTGAGCAGGGCTGCCGGGCTTCATGCTGCACCGCCAATCTCTTTTCGCACCTGCGGCAGAGCCGAGAGAGGCTTGTCATCAGCCGCTCCATACGGCATGGATCGCGGCCAGCAATCATCCGTTGATGTCCGAGCGCGAAGCGAAAATCCGGGGGAGGAAACGCGACCTATGGCGAAAAAGAAAATTTTGATCACCTGGCCCCTGCCGGACGCCGTCATGGCGCGTGCTCGCGAAAGCTATGACGTGATCGCGCACGGCGACGACCCGAAGATCACCATCGACGAGATGCTCGAGACGGCAAAGGCGGTCGATGCGATCCTTCTCACGCTCAACGAGAAGTGCCGCGCGGATGTCGTTGAGCGGATCCCTGAGAACATCAAGTGCATCTCGACGTTCTCGATCGGCTTCGATCATATCGATCTCGACGCCTGCAAGGCGCGCGGCATCAAGGTCGGCAACGCGCCGCACGGCGTAACCGTCGCGACCGCTGAAATCGCCATGCTGCTGTTGCTCGGATCAGCGCGGCGCGCCGCCGAAGGCGAGCGCATGGTCCGCGCGCGCTCCTGGCCCGGCTGGCAGCCGCTGCAACTCGTCGGCCAGCGCCTCGACGGCAAGAAGCTCGGCATCTACGGCTTCGGCAAGATCGGCCAGGCGCTCGCCAAACGTGCGCGCGGCTTCGACATGGAGATTCACTACTACGACCTCTATCGGCAGTCGCCGGAGAAGGAAAAGGAGCTCGGCGCGATCTATCACGAGAGCCTCGACAGCTTGCTCGCGGTGTCGCAGTTCTTCTCGATCAATGCGCCATCCACGCCCGAGACGCGCTACTTCTTCAACAAGGCCGTCATCGAGAAGCTGCCGCAGGGCGCCATCGTCGTGAACACCGCGCGCGGCGACCTCGTCAACGATGAGGATATGATTGCTGCGCTGAAGTCGGGCCGGCTCGGCTACGCTGGTCTCGACGTCTTTGCGGGCGAGCCCAAGATCCACGAGGGCTACTACGACCTGCCGAATACGTTCCTGTTCCCCCACCTCGGGTCTGCGGCTATCGAGGCGCGCAACCAGATGGGCTTCGAGGCGCTCGATAACATCGACGCATTTTTTGCCGGCCGTGACATGCCGTTCAAGCTGGCATAACGAGCAGATCGGCATCATGCCCGATGCTTGATGTCGATGCTGAAGGCCCGGCGCCGTCTAAGCGCCGGGCCTTTTTTTCTCGGCCGAGCTAGCTTACGATTTCATCGAGATGGCGCGCGAGCTTGTCCAAGGTCTGATAGCCGAACTCCACGGCACCAAATCCAATCGTCGCGTCGCGCTGGGCTTTGGTCGGGTGGCGCTGCCGCAACGTCACGACGGTTTTGCCGTTGCTCTGCTCGTCGAAGGTGACAATGACGCGGAACCTGCCCGGGTCATCGTCCTTGTCGGAGCCGTGGTCCATCTCGAGGAGGCGAGGCGCGTCGATTTTCAGGAAGACCATGCGGTTGTCGTATCGCATGCCATCGGGCCCGACGAAGACGAAGCGCCATCGGCCGCCGACGCGGATATCAATCTCTAGCGTTTCAACGGTGAAACCCTCAGGGCCGAACCACTTCGGCAGGTGCTCCGGATCGGTCCACACCTTGAAGACCAGGTGGCGTGGTGCAGCAACGACCCGCGACAGCACGATCTCGCGATCGAGGGCCCAGGTGGTGAGGGCGTCTCTATTTGGATCTTTTACGCTTGCCATGCTTCTCATCCTTCGCTTGTAAGTCGATGGCATAAGCTTCCATCCGGTCCAGCCTTGCCTCCCATACGGTGCGCTGCTCGGCGAGCCATGCCTCGGTTGCGGTCAGGGCCTCGGTGCGCATTTCGCAGGTTCGCACGCGCCCCTTCTTTTGCGTTGAAACGAGCCCGCTGCCTTCGAGCACGCGCAAATGCTGCAGGAATGTCGGCATCGCCATTTCGAAGGGCTTGGCCAGCTCGCTGACCGATGCCGGCCCTTTGCTCAGCCGCATTACGATCGCCCGCCGCGTCGGGGCGGATAGGGCGTGGAAGATTTGATCGAGGTGTTCCGAATGCTTAGTCATGTTACTAAGTATATGGAGGCAAGCGGGCGTGTCAAGAATAGATAGGTCGTGGACTAACTGTTGGCTGGACCGAGGGACTCTTGCGGCTGGCATGATTGCGCTGCCGTGCGGTATAGTTCGGAATGACCAGCGGTAGGGACAAAGAGCTTCACGAGCAGGCCCCGGCGCGGATGCCGATCACTCGGCCAACCACTGGGCCTAGCATTGGCCTTGTGCTGGGCGGAGGTGGTGCGCGCGGGCTTGCCCACATCCTGATGCTCGAGGTCTTCGACGAACTCGGCATCAAGCCCAAGATCATTGCTGGCACTTCGATCGGTGCGATTTTCGGCGCGGCCTATGCCTCGGGCCTTTCGGCGGCCGAGATTCGCGCCCACACGGAAGAGGCGTTGACGAAGCGTTTCGAGCTGGTGCGCAGTCTCATTGCGTCAAGGGCGCAGCGTCGCGCTGGGTTCTGGAATTTGTTCACAGCGCGGACTGCTCTATTGAAGCCCGGGGCGTTGCTCGATGTCGTCTTGCCCGCAACCGTCGCTCGCGATTTCGAGGCCCTTGATATTCCGCTTCGCGTCGTCGCGAGCGACTACTACGGGCTCGAGCCTGTGGTGTTTGCGTCAGGGCCGCTGCGCGAGGCGGTGGCGGCCAGCATGGCGTTACCGGCGTTATTTGAGCCGGTCAACATCGGCGGGCGGACGCTCATCGACGGCGGGCTCACCAATCCATTGCCGTTCGACGTTATCGAGGGGATGGCGGATGTCATTGTCGCGATCGATGTATCCGGGGTGACGGTGCCGTCACCGAAGCGGACGGCGCCAACGGCATTCGAGGCGCTCTTTGCCGCGTCGTTCTTATTCGAGCGCTCGATCGTGCGCGAAAAGCTGAAATTGCGCCAACCGGATATCTACATCGACGCGGGCACCGGGCATTATCAGGCCCTCGAGTTCTTGAAGGTACGCGATATCCTTGCCGCAGCCGAGCCTGCGAAGGCGATGCTGCGCGCCAAGCTCGAACGCGTGCTTGCTTCCGAGGTCCTGGCGGAGGCAGCGCAGGAGGACGCGTCGCAGGAATCAGCTCCTCTACGCCGCGCCCGCCGCGGCATTCTCAAGCGCCTGCGGAAGAGCTGAGCGGTTGTGCGTCATTTGTGATTGCTCCCGCTCTTTCGCCCGCGCCTCGCCGCAGTTTAGCGGCGCTCGGCGAAGAAGGATTTGAGCAGCGCGCTTGCCTGCTGCTCGCCGAGGCCGGGATAGAGATCTGGGGCGTGGTGGCATGTCGGCTGGTGGAAAACGCGGGGCCCATGCTCGACACCGCCGCCCTTGGGATCGGCAGCGCCCCAGTAGAGACGGCGGATGCGCGCGAACGAGATGACGCTCGCGCACATCGGGCAGGGCTCGAGCGTGACGTAAAGGTCGTGGCCTGGAAGACGCTCCGAGGCCGACGCGCGGCAGGCTTCGCGGATGGCCAGCATCTCGGCGTGGGCCGAAGGGTCCGACAGCTCGCGCGTGCGGTTGCCGGCGCGGGCAACGACGCGGCCGTCGGGGGATACGATGACGGCGCCGACGGGAACCTCGCCGCGGGCAGCTGCCGCGTGCGCCTCGGCGAATGCGAGATCCATGTGGCTGTTTCTGACCTCTGATGTCATAAGGTCCCTCGTCGATTTTCACTTCAGAGCAAGACACTCATGGGCAAATCACCTTCCGGTCAACGTCCGTTTCGCGGCCAGCCTAAAGTGGCGGGCGGTGCAGGCGTCGGCGTGCGCCGTGGCGCTGACGCTGGCGAGGGTGGGTCCCGAGGCAAAGTGCCGGGTGGCTTCAAGGTCAAGAGCCGCGGGCCGGTGACTGGTGCCGATCGCTGGAAGCAGCGGGCCGAGCAGCACGCAGCGGAGCGCCAGGCGCGGAAAGAGCAGAAGGAAGCGCAGCAGGAGGCGGACCGCAAGAAAGGCTTCGAGCGCACGCGTCCGCTGCGTGGAAAGGCACTGGCGCAGCAAGGGCCAACGGTGTCGGAGCCGATGCGCATCGCCAAGGCCATGGCGCGGGCGGGGCTCTGCTCGCGGCGGGAGGCCGAGCGGTGGATCGCAGACGGACGCGTCAGCATCAACGGACGTGTGCTCAAGACGCCTGCGGTCGAGGTGCAACCCCGGGATCGGGTTCTGGTCGACGGCAAGCCGCTACCGGTTGCCGAACCGGCGCAGCTCTGGCGCTACAACAAGCCTAAGGGGGTCGTTACCACCAATAATGATCCGCAGGGCCGGCCGACGGTCTTCGATAACCTGCCGCCGGGATTGCCGCGCGTGGTGTCGATCGGCCGGTTAGATTTCAACACCGAGGGCTTGCTGCTGCTGACGAATGACGGGGAGCTGGCGCGGCATCTGGAGCTACCGTCGACCGGATGGCTCAGGCGCTACCGCGTGCGAGCGAAGGGGCGCGTGACGCAGGCTGATCTCGACCAGCTCAAGGAGGGCGTCGAGATCGAAGGCGTGCGCTACGGGCCGGTGGATGCGACCATCGATAGTGTGCAAGGCGCCAATATGTGGATCACCGTCGGCATTCGCGAGGGCAAAAACCGCGAGGTCCGCAAGGTGCTCTCGAACCTCATGCTCGAGGTGAACCGTTTGATCCGCATTTCGTTCGGGCCGTTCCAGTTGAGCGATCTCGAGCCGGGTCAAGCGGAGATCGTGCGGCGGCGGGTGCTGGCCGATCAACTCGGCCCCAAGCTGGCGCAGGATTTCGGATTGATCGAAGCAGAGAAGACGCCGGCCAAGGGCGCTCCGCGCAAAGGGGCAGCGCGAAAGCCGCAGGCCAAGGGCTCTGAGGATCTCGAATGAGGGTCGTCGGCGGCAAGTTTCGCGGACGCGCTATTGCGGCGCCGATGCACGAGGGGCTGCGCCCAACGTCGGACCGCGTGCGGGAGGCCGTGTTCAACATTCTCGCGCATGGCGTGCCGGGCTTCGTGCTCGAGGGGCAGCGCGTGATCGACCTCTTTGCGGGCACGGGGGCACTCGGTATCGAGGCCGTGTCGCGGGGAGCGGCCTATTGCCTGTTCGTCGAGGAGGCGGCCGAGGCGCGTGCGCTCATTCGCACCAACATCGAGGCCATGGGCCTCATGGGCGTGACGCGAATATTCCGGCGCGACGCGACAGATATTGGACCTGCCGGCAATATGGAGCCGTACGGGCTGGCGTTTCTCGATCCACCCTATGGCAAGGGTCTCGGCGAGAAGGCGTTGTTGGCGCTGAGGGACGGCCGCTGGCTCGCGCCTGGAGCCATTGTCGTGCTCGAGGAACGCGACGGCTTGCCGATCGTGATGCCTCAGGGTTTCAGCGTACTCGACCAGCGCTCATGGGGCGATACGCAGGTGATTTTCGCGCAGGCGAGTGGCTCTCAGTGATCGCTACTTGCGGCCGAAGAGGCGCTCGATGTCGCTGAGCTGCAGCTCGACGTAGGTCGGCCGGCCGTGATTGCATTGGCCGGAAAACGGCGTCGCCTCCATCTCGCGCAGAAGCGCATTCATCTCCTCGGGCGAAAGGCGTCGCCCGGCGCGAACGCTGCCATGACAGGCCATGCGCGAGGCGATCGCCTCGAGGCGGTCGCGAAGCGGGGAGCCAGAGCCCTCGGCCAGAATGTCGGCTGCGATGTCGCGCACCAGGCCGTCGACGCTTGCCGTGCCGAGAAGGGCTGGGACCTCGCGCACGGCCACGGCTCCGATGCCGAAGGCCTCCACCACGAGACCGAGCTCCGCAAGCTCGTCCGCCTTTTCGGCGATGGCATGGGCCTCATCCTCTCCGACCTCGACGATAGCGGGAATAAGCAGGCCTTGCCGAGTGACGCCGCCGTTCGAGAGCATTTTTTTGAGGCGCTCGTAGACGAGGCGCTCGTGTGCTGCATGCTGATCGACGATGACGACCGAGTGGCGCGTCTGGGCGACGATATAGGTTTCGTGAAGCTGAGCGCGGGCGGCACCGAGTGGGCGCTCCTCGAGCTCCGGCTCGGCCCTGACCTCGTGGGCTCGGGTATCGGCCGAGGGCGCGTCGAATGCGGCGAAGGGTGCTTGCATCGCTTCCGCAAGGCCGGGCGTTACGTAGTTCGGTCTGTCAGGGGCCGGTCTGTCAGGGAATGGCCCGCGGCCGGATGAATAGCTCGCGCTCCGCTCGGCAAAGGCCTCGAGGGTGGCGGCGCCGCCTTGGGCGGTGGCACGGAAACCGGCACTCTCGATCGCGTGGCGCATGGCGCCGATAAGGAGGGCGCGGACAGAGCCGCCGTCGCGGAAGCGCACCTCGACCTTGGCTGGGTGCACGTTGACGTCGACTTCGGAGGGCGGCACCTCGACGAAGAGGGCGAGGAGCGGATGCCGGCCTCGCGGCACGAGGTCGCCGTAGGCTGCGCGGACAGCGCCGACGAGGAGCTTATCGCGTACGGGGCGGCCGTTGACGAAGAGATACTGCTGGCTCGCGTCCGGACGATGCAGGGTCGGGAGGCCGACGAAACCTTGGACGGCGACACCGTCACGCTCGCCGGTGACAGCGAGTGCATCGTCTATGAAGCCGCTTCCCATAATGCGGCCGAGCCGGTGCAGCGTTGCTTCGGGGCCGGTGCCGGCGAGTGGCAACCGGAGACCGGTGCGCTCGCCCATGGTGAGGGAGAAGCCGACCTCCGGGTGGGCCATGGCGAGGCGTTTTACCGCCTCGGAGACGGCGAGGTTCTCGGCGCGCTCGGATTTCAGGAACTTGAGACGCGCTGGCGTCGCAGAGAAGAGGTCGCGCACCTCGACGCGTGTCCCGACATTGAGGCCAGCCGGCTTGAGGGCGTGCTTGGTGCCGCGATCGACGACGACTTCCAGGCCATTCGCCGCGCCGCGCTGGCGCGATTGAATGGCGAGGCGTGCGATGGAGCCGATCGATGGCAGCGCCTCGCCGCGGAAGCCGAGCGTGCTGATCGCCAGCAGATCACCGCTTGCAAGCTTCGAGGTGGCATGGCGCTCGACGCAGAGCGCAAGATCTGCAGCATCCATGCCTTGGCCGTCGTCGGTTACGCGGATCAGGGAGAGACCGCCTGCGGCCGTTACGATCTCGATTTCGCGCGCGCCGGCATCAATGGCGTTCTCGACAAGCTCCTTGACGACGCTTGCAGGGCGTTCGATCACCTCGCCGGCGGCAATGCGATTGACGGTTTCCGGTTCGAGTTGTCGAATTGCCATGCGCAGGCGTTTCCTTTGCGCGATCTTGGGTTATACCGGCCGGACAACGTCTTGACTCACGTGTCTTGCGGCGTCCGGCGGGTATTCTCTTTTGTTTGCGCGCAGCCGCCACACCAACCCTGCGCGCTGATACCAACCGCACTGCGTCAGTACTTCGTGCGGTTGGTATTAGAACCGACTCGTTTGCGCCATCTTAGATCGGCGCATTGTGGTTCGGTACAGTCGCCCGTTCCGAAATCAAGGAATTGTGCAATGCTTATTGGTGATCTTGCGCTCGCGACTGCCGGCGCCTTCGCTGGAGCGGCGTTCTACATCAATTTCGCTGAGCAGCCGGCGCGTCTAATGCTTGACGACAATGCACTGCTGGCCGAGTGGAAACCGAGCTATCAGCGGGGGTTTGCGATGCAGGCAAGCCTTGCCGTCATATCGGGCGTGCTGGGGCTTGCGACTTACTGGATGACTGCCGATTGGCGATGGATTGCGGGCGCCGTTCTCATTCTTGCGAATTGGCCATACACGTTGCTTTGCATCATGCCGACCAACAACAAGCTCAATGCAATCGAGCCTGGTCACGCCGAAGCAGCGGT
This sequence comes from Hyphomicrobium sp., assembly GCA_041659825.1. Classification (GTDB taxonomy): domain Bacteria; phylum Pseudomonadota; class Alphaproteobacteria; order Rhizobiales; family Hyphomicrobiaceae; genus Hyphomicrobium_C. The sequence goes on along the minus strand of JBAZXL010000007.1, from coordinate 115,676 downwards.
GCGCGTGCTGATCCAGTCTTGGGGGCATCTGCATGCTCGCCGCACGATGCTGGGATTTGCGGCGACCGCAGCCTACCTTTGGGCACTCAATTAAAATGGGCGCTCAATTGAGCAATTGAGCGCCCGGTTTCGCGTGTTCTCTCGCCACAGCTTTCGCGTCAGCTTTGTGCCCAGAGCTCGACGATACCCTGGCCCTTGAAGTCGAGCTTGGAGCGGTAGCGGAGCTCGATGCGGTCGACGACGCGGCCGCGTGCGCCAAGATCGAAGGGCTGGGTTGTTTCTCCGTCCTTCAAAGTTGCCGAGAGCGGTAGCTCTTCAGCGTCGCCATTGCCATAGATGACGCGGGCGCTGAAGATGCGGACGGCTGTGCGCTTGGCGGACAAGCGGATTGCTTTGAGGCGTCCGTAGCGCGGGCCAACCTCGATCGCGTCCTGATCCTTCTGGAACATGGAGGCGCGCTGGGCGCCGAGCATGACCCAACCACCGTGGTGATCGTGGTGTCCGCCGCCGTCGCCTAGCCAATCACGAGCATAGTCGCCGAAGACCTCGACGATGGCCGGGTCGCGGCGGTCGGGGCGCGAGCGATAGATAAGCTCGATCTCCTTGATGAAACGGTCCCCCTGGAGGTCGATCGGGCGCGTTTGACTGCCGGCCGGAATTTCCGTCTCGATGACCTTGCGGTCGCGGTTGCCGTTAGCATAGACGACGGTGATCTCGCGGAGGAAGATGTCGTTGTCGGAGACGCGGAGGGCGATGCGCTCGAAGCGGCCAACCTCGGCGCCGACTTGAATGATGTCGCGATCGCCGTGGAAATCGACGGTCTCGGTGCCGAAAAGAACCCAGCCGCGCGGAATGGCCGGACCGGCGCCGCCCCACTCCGGCGGGCGAGGACGCTCGCGGCGCTCCTGGACGCCTAGGACCTCAAAGGTGGTTCGGCCGGGCCTGAAGCTCGGGCGCTTCCAGAGCGTGATGCTCGCGATGGCGCGTGCATCCTTAAAATCCAGGCTCTTCGTTGGCTGGCCAGCGTCGAGGCGCTGGGCAACGTCATAGCGCTGGCGATCGCCGTTCGCGAACTCGATTTCGACAGCAGTGATGAGGACGCGATCATCGACAGCACGGAACATGATCGAGCCAAACTGGCCCTTGTTCCGGCCAATTGTAAAAACGACGCGCTCGTCATGGTTACCTGCGACCGTGCGCTCGATGAGCACAGAGGCGCCGTCTGCCACCTCGTCATCGTGTGGGTGTGGAGGGCGCGGCGTGACGCGTGGCACGCCGAGAAGCTGCAATGTGGCTTCCGACTTACGCCAGCTCGGCCGTTTCCAGACGACGACCTCCGCCAGAGGTGGCGAGCCCGGCTCGAGTACGATCGGGCGGCTCTGCTGGCCGTCGAGCAGACGGTCGACCATGTCCACGCGCTGGCGGCGGCCGTCGGCGTAGGTGATTTCCGCTGCGTTGAGAAGGATGCTCTCGTTGCCGGCGCGGAAGCTCAACTCTGCGAAGGGAGGCTCGCCACGCGGAATGCGAAAGACAATCCTTTCCTCGCGGCTGTTGACGCGCTCGGTGGCGATGACCCGAAGGTCCGCTCCGCGTCCGTCCTCTGGACGCACGTCTCTACGCAGCTCGCCCTGCGGAAGTTGAAGTCCTGGACGCACGCGAAGGTTTTGCTCCTGGGCACTGGCAGGAGCGCTCTGAAACGCGGCAATTACGGCGAGTACTGATAGTAGTAGATGACGCGGCACAGGCGTCCTCCTGTATTATTTTAAGGGCTCATTGCCCAGCTTTTGATCCGTGTTGCAGCATGCAGAACAAGAGTGCTCAAAAAATGACAGGGCCGGTGCGTTCTCCGGCCCCGTGACGAAGCTTGACAGGGCTTGACGGTCAGTGCTGGCCCCAGATCTGCACGACGGCCGGTTGCCCGTCGAAAACGCTTTGCAGGCCTTTTAGCAGATCGTAACGCGAACGATACTTGGCCTCGATCGCCTTGATGGGAGCCCTGCCGCCCTTGAACTCGAGCGGACCATAGGGCTTCCCTGGATCGACACGCTCGTTCATGGTGAAGACCTCGTCGGGACCCGAGAAGTATTTGACGCGGATCTCCCGCAACGTGATGGCGCGTTCCTTTGCTTCCACGCGCAGGCGGGTGAAGCCGCCTTCATTTCGGCTGACGCTTATCGTATCGCGGTCGAAGCCAGTGAAGCCGGCTGTCTGCGCCCCGAGCAGGACCCAGCCCTGATTGAACTTGCGGCCTTCGCCCCCTGCGCCAAGCCAGCCGTCCGCGTATTGGCCGGTGACCTCGACGCGGGCCTGGCCCTTGAAGTTCGGCCGCGAGCGATAGGTCACCTGGATTTCACCAATGAAGCGACCGGCCTTGAGATCGAGCCACTGGGATTTGGAGTTGGCCTTGATATCGGCATCGACCGCGAGATCGCTGCTGTCCCCGTCGACGTAGATGACTTTTAGCGTGTTGATATGGACGTCGTTGCCAAGCACGCGCAGGCGAATGCGATCAAACTTGCCGAGGTCGCCGCCGACCTTGATGACGTCGCGGTCTATACCAAAGCCAACGTTCTGGTAGCCGAATAGAACATCGCCGCCTTCCTGCGTGCCGGGCGCCGAGGTGTCGGGCCTGTCAGATGTCTTAGAAGCAGTCAGGTCGCCGGACTCCGGCGTGTCGCGCAAGAGCTTGGCGCCTTCAGCCGACTGGATGCCGATCACCTCGAGGACGGCTTTACCGGTGCCGGCCTTGTTCGTCACGTTCACTGTGTTGATGAAGCGATTGGTGCCTGGATCGATCGGACGGGTCCTCTCGCCCGATTTGAGGTCGATTTCGCGATCCTCGTTGTAGACGGCGCCATTGCCATAGATGACCTGGATACGCTTGAGGCTGGCGCTACCTCTCTTCAACTGGATGCGGATGCCCTTATATGCGCCTCGAGCGCGGCTGACGTCGATCGAGACGCCGTTGCCGCTGAGGTCGATCGTTCGCGTGCCGATAACGACCAGCTTCTCGCCGGCGTAAGCCGTCGCTAGCGGGCTGGCGACCATGAAGGCGAGACCCGCCATTACGAGGCTACGGAGCATGGATGAACTCTCCCCCTATATCTGTTTGCGACGACGTGAGGAGCCGCAACTTTGTAACAGGCTCGTCTTACGACAGGCTCAGGCCAAAAAAAAGGATAGTTCGCCGGAAGAGAATGTATCTTGGGCTAGTGTGCCGATCGCGAAGTTCGTCACCATCTGCAGCACGCTCCTAACGAACTTCGCGATCGAGAGGACACTAGCAGGTCAATGTATCTAGTGTGGTTCAGATTCCGAAGTCCGCCTCGGAGGCCAGCTGCCAGGTGGTGGCGGACTTCGCAATCACCACACTAGACGCCGCTAGACGTGGTGATTGCGTCTTAAGGTGCGAGCGGCACCGGCCTTCGCCTCGGCTTGCGTCGCACCCGCGAATAGGATGGCTTGGCATGGGTACGCAAACCGCAATCCAAAAGGTGATCTGCGACCTCTCGGCGCGGTTTCCCGGTGGCGTCGACGCAAGGCCAGATATTCGGCGCGCGCATGCTAATACCCTCACGTGGATTGCGAACGAGCCGCCGGACGCGGTCTTCTATCCTGTGACGACCGAGGACGTCGCCGTGGCCCTTGCGATCGCCTCCCGAGAGGGTGTGCGAGTGATCCCGTTCGGGGCAGGGACATCGCTCGAGGGCCACGTCAATGCTCCGTTCGGCGGCATCTCGTTCGATCTGTCGCGTATGAACCGCGTTGTTGCCATCCATGAGAGCGATCTCGATTGTACGGTGGAAGCCGGTGTCACGCGACCGCAACTCAATGAGGCGCTGCGCGACCGAGGCCTGTTCTTCTCTGTGGATCCAGGCGCGAGCGACGCGACGCTCGGTGGTATGGCGGCGACGCGGGCATCCGGCACCAACGCGGTCCGCTACGGGACGATGCGTGACAACGTACGAAGCCTTACGGCGGTGTCCGCCAACGGCGAGATCGTGCGTACGGGTGGGCGGGCGCGCAAGTCGGCGGCTGGCTTCGATCTCACCGGGCTTTTTATCGGCTCAGAAGGCACGCTTGGCATTATCACAGAGCTGACGGTGAAGCTGCATCCCATTCCGGCGGTTATTCTCGCGGCCGTTTGCACGTTTGAGACTATCGAAGGCGCCTGCAATACGACAATAGAAGCGAGCGAGATGGCAATTGGCCTGGCGCGTGTCGAGCTTTTGGATGCGCTGCAGATTCATGCGGTCAACATCCATTCGAAGCTCGGTCTCGAAGAGGCCCCCACGCTGTTTGTCGAATTGCATGGGAGTGCGTTGGCCACGCGCGAGCAGGTGGAAGTCTTCCGTGAGATCGCGGGGCGTCACGGCGCAAGGCGCTTCGTTTGGGCCGAGAGCGCGGAGGACCGCAGCAGGCTCTGGCGTGCGCGTCATGACGCTTACTGGGCGGTGCGGACTGCGTGGCCTGGCAAGACTGTGCTCGCGTCCGACGTTTGCGTGCCGGTGTCGCGGCTCGCCGCGTGCGTGGGTGAGACGGTGGAGGACATCCGGAGATCAGGGCTCCTCGCGCCGATCCTCGGGCATGTGGGTGACGGTAATTTCCACGCGATCCCCGTGTTCGACGCGGACAATCCAGACGAGGTGAAGGCCGTCCGGGAGTTCCTGGACCGGCTCGTGATGCGGGCGCTGGCGATGGAGGGAACGTGCACAGGAGAGCACGGTATCGGCCAGGGCAAGATCGCCTACCTCGAGCGAGAGCTCGGTCTCGAGGCGGTTCAAATGATGCGCGCGGTGAAGCTTGCGCTGGACCCTAAAGGGACGCTCAATCCGGGCAAGATCTTTCGGTAAACTTATACCAACCGCACGAAGTGCTGACGCAGTGCGGTTGGTATCAGCGCGCAGGGTTGGTGTGTCATGCTGGAAGCATGCTTTCAGCATGGCTGCGCGCAAGCTAAAGAGAATACCGGCCGGAAACCGCAGACCGGTGAGTCAAGACTTTGTCCGGCCGGTATTACGCGGCTTCCGAACCGAAGAGCAAACTCTGTGTGTGCCCTGAGGTTGCAGGGTTACTCAAGAGATCAAGGCTTCTGATCTGCTTGATGCGTTATCGCTAAGGCATCTTCAATACTAGAGACATAGCGCACCATCGGTTCGCGAAGCCCGGCGATCAGTAGCGTTCGCCGCACGTTCTTGCGCGCCGCTGTGAAGTAAACCTCAGTGCCTGAGCTACGCAGCTTATGGACGAACCGTTCCAGCACCTTTGCAGCAGTCGTATCGACCAGAGGAACCGAGGCGAAATCGAGGACGAACGCCTTCGGCTGTGCGCCGAGCCGGTCTAGGACACCGCTGACGGCGGCAGTTGCGCCGAAGAACAGCGCTCCGGAGATTCGATAGACGACGGCGTCTCCGTTGAAGGCATTGGGCTCATAGATCTCTCGGCCGAGGCCGGTCGCATCCGCCTCGTCTTTGGTCACGAGCGATCCACCGCCTTCGATCTCGATTGCCTCGGCCATGCGATGCAAGAAGAGGAAGGCACCAAGCGTTACGCCGACGGCGATGGCGACCGTCAGATCGTCAAATATCGTCAACAGGAAGGTGGCCATGAGCACGGCTGCATCGCCCCACGAGGCTCGCAGTATGCTTGCGAATTCCTCCTTTTCGGCCATGTTCCACGCGACGACGGCGAGAACGCCGCCGAGGCTTGCGAGCGGAATAAACGCGGCAAGCGGGGCTGCAACGAACATGAACAACAAAATATAGAGCGCATGCAGGACGCCGGCGACAGGGCTGCGCGCGCCTGCACGGACATTGGTCGCTGTACGCGCGATTGTGCCGGTGACGCACATGCCGCCGAATACGACCGCGGCTATGTTGGCAGCGCCCTGCGCCACCAGCTCGCAGTTGGAGCGGTGCTTCCGCCCACTCATGCCGTCAGCCACGACGGCGGACAGCAGGCTTTCGATTGCACCGAGCAATGCAATGGCGATTGCGTCGGGAAGAACCGCGCGCATTTTGGCCGGGTCGAATGCTGGCAAGGCCGGGACGGGAAGCGTTCGGGGAACATCGCCGAACCTCGAGCCAATTGTTGCCACATCGAGACCCAACAGAGCGGCAAGTCCGGCGGTTGCCGCGACCGCAATCAGCATGCCGGGCCACGCGGGTCGGACGCGGCGTAAGCCGAGAATGATGGCGACGGCCATGACCGAGAGCGCGACGGTGGCCAGCTTGATGGATCCGAGGTTCGCCAGGATCGCCTGAAGCTTTGGTAACAGCGCGGCAGGCTCATGGGCTATGTCGAGCCCGAGGAGGTCCTTCACCTGGCTCGCGAAGATGATGACGGCGATACCCGTCGTGAAACCGACCGTTACTGGAAACGGGATGTACTTGATGTAGGTGCCGATCTTGAGGAAGCCACCAGCCATCATAATTAGTCCGGCCATCATCGTGGCGAGAACCAATCCATCGTAGCCCTGCCGCTCGACAATCATTGCGATCAACACGATGAACGCGCCTGCAGGTCCTCCGATCTGAAAGCGGCTGCCACCGAGGGCGGAAATAAGAAATCCTCCGACGATGGCCGTAAACAGCCCTTTGTCGGGTGAGAGACCAGAGCCGATGGCGATGGCCATGGACAGCGGCAAGGCAACAATTGCGACTGTGAGCCCGGCAATGGCGTCGGCGCGGAAGTCCTTGGCGTAGTAGCCTTCACGCAGAATGGTGACGAGCTTAGGGGTGAACAACTCGGCAAGAGTTGGCTTTAGTCGCCCGGATTGCCGTCGGGTGGCCGCGTCCATATGTACGCCTCCTCGGAGCAAGGAGCGGCGGGATCATCAGCAGGATCGTCGCTGGTCGCCGTCGCGGTGTTTGGCTGAAGGTAACACACACTTACTACACCGCCGGGACATCGATCGTGCGTCGAATTTGCGCGTTCGACCACAGCTCATGCTGGCCGGACAAAGTCTTGACTCACGGGTTTGCGGCGTCCGGCCGGTATTCTCTCTTGTTTGCGCGCAGTCATGCTGAGAGCGTGCTTAAAGCATGCTTCCAACATGCCGCACCAACCCTGCGCGCTGATACCAACCGCACTGCGTCAGTACTTCGTGCGGTTGGTATCATATCCGCTAAGCGTCACGAGCGGCGTGCGAGACGTCTGCGACGTGGCGACTGCTTCCGCCCGTCCTGCGAGCGGGCGCGCCAGAGATATGCCGACAAGGTTGTGGCTGGGTGTTATTTATCGTGGCCGCTGGCAGCTCTTGAGCTAATGCAATTTGTTCGAGCGTCACGCTTGAATGCATTTCACAGGAACGCTTCTTGCTAGAATAATCGCGATGTTGCGGAAACGGACGGTCCGGATATTCACCGATAAATTTGCTTCTATTTTTTAGCGGCTTTATTTACGACACTAAACGGAAGCTTCTGGAATACCTTGCAAAATGCCCGCGGTTGCGGTGAAATGATTTTGCCGAGCATGACGCCGCCCCACCTATCCCCCCCAAGGGGCGTCATGTTTCTTTAGCCCGCGACCGTTCCCCCCCGGTCGCGGGCTTTTCCATTCTATCGATGCTGGGTTTTCAGGGACGCTCGGTTATCAGGATTGGGCACGGAAGCCGGCGGCCTGCGCTTCGGCTTCACTGCAGAACCACCGCTCGCCTTTGGCCGGGCTGATGCGCACGGTTTCGTAGGACGCGGACCAGGGCAGGACGTAGATGCGATCGCTCGTTGTCACACGGCCTTTGATGGGGCAACCGTCGGAGCGTGCACGTTTCGCCTCCTCCCACCTTCTCGAGCGGTAATCGGCTGGGCGCTCTGCGTCGCCGGCCCAGAGGCCCGTCTTGGCATTTCGGGCTTCTGCTTGCTGGCTCGAGTAGCTTGAGAAGAAGCCATCAGACGCAAAGACGTGGCCGTCTCGGACGAGCTTGGCGGCAATGTCCTCGCCGGCAGTGATGCAGCGCGCAAGCCGTATGCCCGACCTGTTCTTGCCCGTAAGCTCGCAGGAGACGCGCCGGCCGCGCACGGCGCTGGCAAGCTCTTCTTTAGCAGTCTCTCCGCAGCGCCACGTCGCGCCGTTTGGCTTTGCGCAGGATTGCGAGGGCTCGGGGGCCTCGATGCCGTCCAGCACTACGGAGGTGCCGGAGATGCGAAGCGTTGCTCCGCTCGTGGCGGTGGCCCGGCCTTCAAGCGTTTCCGAGCTGGAAACATGGCTCACGGGTGCGGCCGACCTGGCATGTGCGGTGGTCGTGGCTTTTGTGGTGGCCGGCGCGGCGGCAAACCAGAGGCTGGCCGCGACCGCAGCAAGCAATGCGCCGGTCAGGAGCGTCGCTTGTTGTGGCCGCAGCCGATCGAGACCGGGCAGAAGAACCAGCTTGTCTCCTATTCGGACGAGCAAGTTTTCGCGTTCGCCGGTATCGTCGAACTCGCCGCCGGGAGAGGCTGGTGCACTGAGGCGCAGAATCGCAAAGAGCGCAGCAGCCATCAAAGCCGCAGCGCCGACGACGATGGTGTCCCAATCCAGACCGAAGGCATAGGCGCGGTAGAGTGCCGCGATGCCAGCGAGCGGCGCCGCAATCTTCAGTGCACGCTCGGCGGTTGGGTTTCGGAGGCGACCCAGCAGCGGCTCGATGCGTGGGAAAATGGCGGTGCGCGCTTGGCTAGACACCACCGCAACGCCCGACGCGATCCGCTCGGACGATCCGGAGATCAGGGCAGCTGCGGCGGAGATCAGCCCGCTTGCGAAAGCGCTGCTCAGGGTGGCTGCGGCCTGCATGCCTGCGAGCAACCCTTTGCTCGCGCTCCGCGCGCCCGAAGCGCTGGCCTTGACGCCGCGGCGTCCGGCATCCTTCAAGTGCTCGAATGCTGCAGCCTGCCCTTGTTTGACGCGCTCCCGACGATCCTTGCGGCGCACGAGAATTGTCGTGCGCACGTACTCGCGCCACTCAAACCCTTCATTGCGCCGGCGCCAATTAAACACTGCGTGTCTCCAAGTCAGTCTGCATCGGCAAGCGCCGTCATAAATCGCGGTCGAGATGCGGCGCGTCTGCCAGACTTCATGCCAAAGATGGCAACGCTTTGGCTCTATTCGGTTTGTTCACTATCGAGGCGCATGGACTTCGCACTCGCCGCAAATTAGATTAGCATGCTGCTCATGACTGGTGCCTTGCGTAAGCGCGAGCCGCACAAGTTGTGCAGCATTGATTAGACGCCTCATCAGTCGCTGCTTCATGAAGTTCGGCATCATGACACTCGACATCATGTCACCTGGAGTGAACGAAATGAACCGCACTATGTTCGGAGTCCTCGGCCGGGGCGTGCTCGCCTGTTGTGCTGGGTTGTTGATTGCCTCGGCTGCATACGCTGCCGATGACGCCCCGGCAAAGCCCAAGATCGATTGCACCAAGCCTGCGAACAAGAATAAACCGGCCTGCAAACCGCAGCATGGCGCGGTGTTCAGTGACGACGAGATCGTGAATGCAGCTTATTGGCTGGCCCGCGATGGCAAATATCAGGACGCGCTTGGCCTTCTCGCGCGCGCTCAGAACCACGAGGATCCTCGGGTGCTGACGGCGACCGGCTTTGCGACGCGCAAGCTTGGCGACGTGGACGCCGCCTTGCCGCTTTATGCTCGTGCACTCGAGATCAAGCCAGATTATGTGCAGGCTCGCGAGTATCTCGGCGAAGCATTCCTTACCAAGGGTGATCTGGTGCGGGCGTCGGAACAGCTTCAAGAGATCGAGAAGCGCTGCGGGACCGCTTGTGTTGCCTACTCCGAGCTTAAGGGGCACATTGCAGACTATACGACGAGCCAAGCGCGAAGCTAGTGGGGCGCATCTGACGTTTGGTCCCCGCTTGCGGTAGGTCTCATCACCAAACGTCAGATGCAAAAGCTACACTAGAAAAATAGAGTTGCTAGTATTCCTGTTGGTTCCGACATTTGCTCCAAACCGCACACCAGGGGGAGGCAAATGTCGGAACCGGAACTCTAGTATCCCGATCGCGAAGTTCGCCACCATCTGCAGCACGCTTCAAACGAACTTCGCGATCGAGAGGACGCTCGCAAGCCTATGATTCTAGTGTGGTTCGGATTCCGACGTCCGCCTCTGAGGCAAGCCGCCAGGTGGAGGCGGACTTCGGAATCACCACACTAGTGTGGTGATTGATAATTTGAGGGCAGGCGCGGCCATCATCGATGTGGCTGCGCAAAGGGATAAAGACAAGACATGACAATTTCGGCACGTTTGGGTCGCTTCGTGACTTTGGCCGCATCAGTGGCTGCATCCATTGCACTCGCATGCTCGGCGCCAGTCGCTGCCGAGCAGCGGCAGTTCTCCAAGGACGTCGGGCCGGCGAACGCGGCCTGCGATGCCCACCAGAAGGGAAGTGCCGCTTGGTCGGCCTGCGTCGGTGTGGCGAAGGCCGGGATCTCCGATACGGAATTGTTCTATGCCGGGTACTGGCTGGCAAAGAGCGGTCAGTACAATGAGGCGCTTCAGTATCTCAAGCTCGCTAACATCAAGGACGAGCGCGTTCTTACCTACATCGGATTTGCGACGCGCAAGCTCGGCGACGTCGACGCCGCGCTGCCGCTCTATCGCAAGGCTCTCGAGATCAATCCGAACTACTCGGTCGCGCGGGCCTATATGGGTGAGGCTTTCCTGACCAAGGAGCAGCCTGAAGAGGCCAGGGCGCAGCTCGCCGAGATCGCTCAGCGCTGTGGCGCGACTTGCCCCGAGTACGTGGACCTCGACAACCACATTCACAGCTACGAGGTCGCGACCTCGAAGAAGGGCTGAGGTCGGCTGGAGAGCGCCGCACCTGTGGCGCTCCACGGCCTGGAGTGTCTCCGGTTTAGACCTAAGCAGCCCTAATTGGACGCGGTTTTTGGGGCGGGGTTGGCCCAGACGCGCGCCACGCCATCATCGCCGGCGGAGACGATACGATCGCCTTCGGGGGAGAATCCGACGGAGTTCACGCCGCCCGCGTGGCCGGCGATGGTGCGGATGGTGCGGCCGCGGCTAACATCCCAGATACGAAGCTGACCGTCTGAGCCGGTCGAGGCGATCGTGCTGCCGTCTGGCGAGAAGGCGAGGCCCGTCACACGCGCGCTATGGCCATAAAGGCGGCGCAGCAGGCGGCTCGATGACGTGGACCAGACGCGGATGCCGCCATCAAGGCTTGCGGATGCGAGCATCTTGCCTCCGGGGCCGAAGGCGAGGGCCGTGATGAAATCCTTGTGGCCGCTGTAGGTGCGGACCCTGTCGAACGTGTCCAGGTTCCAAAGCTTGATCTTCTTATCGGCGCCGCCAGTTGCGAGTAGCGGCCCGTCATCCGGTGTCCCGGAATAGGCGAGGGCCTGGGCCGCGCTGTCGTGCGCGTCTATTACCTGCAGAGGCGCTGAGGTCGTGGCCGCATCCCAAAGCGCGACCTTCCAATCATGGCTTGCGGCAGCGAACCGATCTCCACTCCCCGCAAACGTGACTGACCAGACCTCGGCCTCGTTGCGTTTGAATGTCCCGAGCTTTTCGGCGCGCTGCCAGTCCCAGAGGACGACTTCGCCGCCGCTGTGGCTGGTCAGTGCGCGCGTGCCAGAGAGCGCGAGCGAGGTCGCGGCACCGTCATCGAGCTCAATGGTGCGGATAAGACTGCCGTTGCCGGCGTTCCAGATCTTGAGGCGAGCGTCCTGGCCGGACGTTGCGATGGCGGCGCCATCGGACGTGAAGGCGACCGACGTCACCGGGCCCGTATGGCCGCGCAGCTCGAGAAGCGGGCGTATCACAGCCGCTTCAGCCTGCGCAGGCCCTTTGGTGGCCGCCGAGATGATGCCGCTGCCGCGGTTCTCAATCTGCGGAAATTTGTCCTGCATGGCGACCGCGGCACTGGCCACGCCGATGCCGATCAGAAGCTTGAGCATCAGCGGCCGCCAGCTTCTGCTGCCGCCCGAGCGGATAGGCCGTGGGCGCGCGGCCTTGCGCTTCTCCTTAGGATCCGCCTTTTTCGGCTCCTTCGGAGGGGCTGCCTTCTTCAAGATGCGGGGAAGCTTGATCTCGGCAAGCGCGGGATCGATTTTTTCTGTCGGAGGCGGGGCCTGCACCGCTGCGGCGGCCGCTGGTGGGGCTACCGCCTCGCTCTGGGCGGGCTTCTTGATGAGGCCGTCGAGAAAATCCAGCATGCCGCCTTTTGGCCCTGGTGCATCGGGAGGCGGCGGAAGAACGGTCGCGGGCGGAGGGGCCTTGGCTTGCGCCGCCACCTTGGCTGGTGCGGCGAGTGCGTCCGCCATCTCATCGCGGGAGGACCTCTTCGGGATCGTGCGCGAGAGCCAGCTCGGCTTCGCGGGCTCCGGGGCGAGCAGAGCTCCGCGCCAGGCGGCGATGGATTGTGGACGCTGCTCGATCGGAAGAGTAAGCGCGTGGTCGATCGCTTTCAGGAAGGCCGGCCGGTAAGCGGCGAGGGCTGCTTCTCGTGCTGGCACGAGGTCGTCCTTGACCATGCGCGAGGGGCTATCGGGCGGGCGCTTGCCGGAGACCGCATGATATAGAGTGGAGCCCAAGGCATAGATATCGGTCCAAGGCCCTTGCTGGCGGCTTGTCTCCGCGTATTGCTCATAGGGGGAATAGCCAGGCTTCACGAGGGCGGACACGGTCTTCGAGTGGGCCGCTATCTCGCCACGGGCCGAACCAAAGTCGATGAGGACGGGTGTCCCATCCTTGCGGATAATGATGTTGTCGGGCGCGATGTCGCGGTGCAAGAAATCGGCCTTGTGGATCGTTTCAAGCGCGTCGAGCAGGGGCGCGACGATTGCGTCCAGCTCTTTCTGCCGCGGTGCCCGGCCGAGAGACTTGAGCCATGCCTTGAGGCTTTGGCCCTCCTCGAAGTGGAGAACCATGTAGCCGGTGTTGTTGGCGCGGAAGTAGCGGTAGACGCGGACGATGTTCGGGTGGGTGAACTTGGCGAGCGTCTGGGCCTCCTCGATAAAGCGGTCGAGACCCCAGCGATAGTCGCTCGCGCAGTCCTGCGAACGGGGCGCCGCGTCGATACCGGCGGCGCGGGCTGCGAAATCAGCGGGGAAATATTCTTTGATGGTGACCTTGCGGCCGAGGGCGACCTCGCCGGCGAGGTAGGTGATGCCGAAACCGCCCGCACCGAGGACGCGCTCGATGCGATAATCGCCTACGAGCTCGGTGCCAGTCTGAAGGGCGATCAGGTTGGTCATCACATCTCTTTGTGGGGGTACCGGACTATTGACCTGCCGGACGTAAGGTCCTCTATCCTCGCCGGGCAAATCACCTTCACTGACTTTTGTGAAGCAGGAATGTGGCGGCGACGGGGGCTCTAGTGTCCCGACCGCGAAGTTCGTTGCATTCTGCTGCGGGCGCTGAACGAACTTCGCGGTCGAAAGGACACTAGCAAGTGCATGATTCTAGTGTGATTCAGATTTCGAAGTCCGCTCTCGACCCAGCCAAAAAGAATGTAGCGGACTTCGAAATCATCACACTAGTGTCAATCTGGTGTAATTCGTGCCACACCCCGCGGTGTGGCCATGAAGCTGCCGCAGAACGCGTCGACTACTTATCCTCAATAGAAGCGATAATGCGGCGAGTACCGATGAGAACGGCCTCCGGCAGATCGGTGTTACAGGGTCTCGGCCAGATTTCTGGCTCGGCTTTGCGCTGGGCTCGGTACTCAACTATGGGGCTTGGCCTTGCGGCAGCCGCGATGCTCGCTCCGACACTTGCTCTTGCCACCGCCGATCAGCTCCCGGTCCAAGGCGGGGCGGCACAAGCTGCCGATGGAGCGATTGATCTTTTCCAGCAATGGCTGACGGCGAGCTATGAGCGCGCGCCAGCGTTGATGCTGGGCCTTGCTGCGCTGCTTGCCGTGCCGCCTTTGGCGCTGATTGGCCTCGCCATCAGGCGCCGAGATGGCGGGCGGAGCGAAATGACCCAGATCCGGTCGCGGCCGCCGTCAGGGCCGGGGCTGCCGCGTGACAAGCTGTCGACGGGGTTCACACCGCTCCGGCCAGGTAAAGTCTGGATCGAAGTGGACGGCCAGGATGGGGCCAAACGACATGCCATCTCGGCGCCGCTGGTCCGGATCGGCCGCGAGAGCGACAACGATATCTGCCTCAGCGACATGACCGTGCATCGCTATCATGCGGCGGTGCACAGGACCGAGGACGCGGACTACGTCATTACCGATCTTTCGAGTGCCGGGGGCAATGGCGTCACCGTCAACGGAAGGACGGTGGCCGAGGCGCGGCTCTCCCATGGTGATCAGATCGAGCTCGGGCGGGCCCGGCTAACTTTTATCGCGCGTAGCTAGGCGTACGCCCCGCCGCGAGGCGATGCGTGGAGGAGGACTTATGGAAGAGGAGCAGAACAACATGGCAGCAAGTGCTGGGTCGCCACGTGCCGGCGGGTTTTTGGGATCGCTTAAGGATGCCCTCGCCGCGGCAAGCCGCGACGACACTGGTCGAAATGAAGCTGGTCGCAACGAGGCGCAGAAGCCTGAGGCGGCCATCAAGGCGCTGGAGGGCCCGGCAGTGGTCGCCAAGACCGAAGCAGAGCCGGTGACCCAGGCACGCAAAGAGCTGATGAGCCCGAGCGCAGCCGAGGCTGCGCGCGAGGTTCGCGGGTCGGCCGGGCCTGACGGCCGCCATGTCGAGATCGATGCCCCGCCGACGACTCGCGTTTTGCGCGGGAGCGGTAAGGCGAGCGAGAGGGCGAGCGAGGCAGCACCGCGCACGACGCTTGTTCGCGGCCGGATGCAGGTCAAGCGTGGCACGTTCGAGCAGGACCCCGTCGTTGGCTGGCTTGTCGTCGTAGGGGGGCCCGGCATTGGCCAGTTCCGGCCGATCTTCGAGGGCAACAACACCATGGGACGGTCGGCACAGAACCGCATCGCAATCGATTTCGGCGACGATGCGATCTCGTCCGAGGAGCAGGCCTATATCCGCTACGATTCGGCCGAGCGGTCGTTTCTGTTCGTTCCGAACCTAGCCAAGACCAACATCGTTTCCATCAACGAGAAGCGGCCGACCGGTGCGGTCGAGCTGCAACAGATGGATGTGATCACTATGGGCCGGACGCAGCTTGTTTTCGTGCCGTTCTGCGGCGCCGATTTCGACTGGTCGGCACTCTCGGAGCAGACCAAAGATTGATGCCAGCTTTCGACCACGCTAGCCGCGCAACGAAGGGCGCTCGCAGCTATCAGGAAGACACCGCACTCACCTGGTCATCTGCCGGCGATAGTGTGCCGACGCAGGACGCGGTGGCGGGAAATGGGGCTATGGTGGCCGTCCTTGCTGACGGCATGGGAGGACACGCGGGAGGAGCGCTTGCCAGCCGCATGGCCTGCGAAACCTTCGTCAAGACGTTTGCCAATGCCGGCGGGCCTAGTCGCGAACGCCTCGTCCAGGCGCTGCAGGCTGCCAATCTGGCCATCGCTCAGACGGTGGAAGCCAATCCGCTGCTTTCGGGCATGGGCTCCACTCTCGTCGGCGTCACCTTCGGCGAGGAGGGTGTGCAGTGGGTGAGCGTGGGCGACAGCCCGCTGATGCTCTATCGCCGCGGCGAGATCGCCTTTCTCAATGAGGACCATTCGCTTGCGCCAGAGCTCGACCGGCTGGCGGCGTTGGGCGAGATTTCGGAGGAGGACGCCAAGCGCGATCCCAGGCGCCATATGCTGCGATCGGCGGTAACCGGCGACGAGATCGAGCTTGTTGATTTGTCACGCAGGCCTCTGCAAGTCGAGCCTGGCGACTACATCATCCTCGCCAGCGACGGCTTGCATACGCTCGAGCCCGCCGAGGTGGAGAGGATCGTGACCGCTTACGGCAGCGACGGCGCGAGCGCCGTTGCAAACGCGCTTATCCGGGCGGTCGAGGCGATCCGCGATCCGCATCAAGATAACGCGACGGTGATAGCAGTGCGCCCGCTTGCGGTTCAGTGCTAAGCGGGTGCGTTCAGAGGCTTAGCGCAGGCCAGCGTAGAGCTTGGCCGCGGCTTCGATCATCTGATCAATCGCCTTCTCCGCGCTCATAAAGTGTTGTGTGGCTGCGCCGTAATCGTGACGCTCAACGCAGCGCATCATCTGAGCGATCTCGCCATGAGCAGCCTCGTCGGCCTTCGTCATGGTTGCGAAAGCCGGATCGCGCAATAACTGCTCGTCCTTGACGCTGGCTGCCCAAGCGCTGAAGTGGCGGCCAGCAAGGGTCTCGATCTCGTTCGAAGGCGCCGCAAGTCCAACCAGGATCGAGGCCGAGCGGCGCTTCCAAGCCGCTGCTTCGCCCTGCAGCGCGATGAGCTCGCCCGCTGGTTGACCGCTGCGGCGCACGTCGAGCAGGCTCGCAAGAGCCGCATCCTCTGCCTTGACCAGACGGGATAGAGACGAGGTGATCTCCTCGCGAAGCTTCTTGGCCTTGTCGGAAATAATGCTGACGTTCTGAGAGATCTCGTTGCTGGCTGATTCTTGGCGCATAATGAGGTCGGCGAGCTGGTGCATACGGTCGGCGATGGCCGACGCGTCGGCTCCGAGACCTTCGGCTTTCTGCTCGGCGCTGCGTGCCTTCTCCTCGCCGCGGGCGACGGCGGCGACCGAGTCGGCCGTGACCTTGCGGATTGCATCCATGCCGGAGGATAGCGTGGCGAGGCGGCTGCGAATGTCGTCTGTTGCCTTGGCGCTGTCGCCGGAAAGCTTCTTCACTTCGTCGGCGACTACCGCGAAACCGCGCCCGGCGGCGCCGGCGCGGGCTGCCTCGATCGTGGCGTTGAGAGCTAGCAGGTTGGTCTGGCGGGAAATTGTTTCAATGGTGCCGGCCATTTCCGATATCTGGCGAACAGCGCGCTCGAGCTCGCCGCAGCGCTGGGAGATCGAGCCGACCTGGGTCGAGATCTGGCGCATGGCTTCGCCGGTCTGGCGCATCTCCGTGATGCTTTCCTGAACGCCGTCGCGAACGCGAGCCGCCTCGTTGGCGCTCGACTGACTGGCTTCGGCGATCTGGCCGATGCTTTCGGCGAACTCCGTCACCGCGTTATTGATCGCAGCCGAATTATCTGCAACTTGCTGCACGTCGTAGGTGATCCAGCCGAGATTGGTGCCGGTCGCCGAGACCTCGGCCGAAAAGCTGGCAAGGCGCGAGGCTGCTGCTGCTTCCTTAGCCGCATACGACTTGATGAAGTCGAGAATGGTGCGGTGCGCCTCCGGACCGAGATTGACAGTTGCTGCGCCAGAGCTGCGCATGAGAAGGTCGATTGCCGCAGCGATATCACGATCAGACGTTTCAGCCGCGCTCTTGCCTTTATCAGGGATCTGATGGGGCGCTGGCCGTTTAGCCGCAGAAAACATGCGTTTCGTCCCTTCTCATTTTTCGATTGCTTTACTCAAATTGCTGCAATCTTGACCGTATGTCCGCAATCGGACTCTACGCCGGGCTGGTTAAACGGCGGTAAAATCTGACGCAAGTCTCCGACAAGCTGAAAGCGCTATATGTCCGTCATATTCTCTTCGAATTTCATGGATGCGGCGCGCCTTGGTACTGCCAACCCGAATACGTCGCCGGACGTTGCGGCATGCCTTCGAGGATGCGCTCGAGGATGCTCGTGACAGTGCTCAAGTCGACGGTGATGCTCTTGAAGGTGGTAATGGCTCGTTAAATTTATCTCATAATACCAATCACTTATCCGGCCTTCCTGATGACGATGCCTATGTCGGGCCGGGCCTTCTTGCGGCGGCTTATGCGGCCGAGATGGATCCGCAGGCAGCACGGGAGGCTTTCGATCCTCGCCTGGCCGCCCTCAAAGTTGATAGGGCGCTGCTGTCCCCTCTCAGTGTCACCGAGCTCAAACGGTTGCGCCGGCGTTTTGCCGCCCAAAACCACCCGGACAGGGTTCCTACGGAGTTGAGGGACGCGGCGGCAAAGGCGATGGCTGACGTTAACGCGAAGATCGACCGTGCTTTGTTGCAGGCGCGACGGAACGGGTAATGCCGTCGTCTTGGAACGCAAATTGCGGTCGCCGTGGGTGCGCTCCTATTTGGGTGGGGGAAGCGACGCGCCGGAGGCGACGAACTCTCCCTCGATGGCGTCCTCCCACCGAAATGCAGCAAGGAAGTCCGGGCACGAGGCAATGACCTTGTCTGGGTAGGCGCGCATGTGGTCGACGCGTCCGTCTGTGAACCAGACGGTCACGTAGAGATCTTCACTGTGGCCGTCGAACCAGTGGGGGCAAAATTGCCAGGCCTGCATGGGGCCTCGCACCTGGATGTAGTCCGGAGGACCCATGACCGCTTGGAGCTCGGTCTGATTCATGCCGGGCATGATCGTCGGGACGCCACCGTATTCCAGGGTGTGAGCGCAGCCCGTGAGCAGGGTGCAAGCGAGCAGCCAGACAGCGAGACGTCGGATCCGTCCTCGTGCTTCAGCTCGCGATGTGTCGCCGCGCATGTTCCCTCGTCCCGACGCTCGAGGAGGGATTTAAGGGGTGGCTGCTTGTGCCAGGCTTGAGCGCGACCGCCAGCAAGCTCCGAAGACCTCTTAACATAGTCGCATGAGCAAGCTCGTTAAACCTTGCGCGAAGGTGATCACTTTGCGCCACACTGAAAGAGCTAACCGCGACAGGTATTGAGAAATCCTCAACAAAACGTTGATCGCCGACTCGGCTCAAGGCATTCCGAATCCGTGGGGTGTCGAAGTGATTCGCGTCGAGGTGCCAGGGTGGTCGGGGGAACATCAAATGATCGTCGTCGTAGACGGACGGGCTACCGTCTCAGAGGGCTATACGGCTTGGTTTAGCCGTGAGGGAATTTCAGCTTGCGGCATCTCGCCGAGTGAGCTTGAGGGGTGGGTGAGCGCAGTCTCAGAGCCCGATATGCAATCCATAGAAGCTTTTCTTCTCGGTGAGTGTGCCAATCGCGGTCAGCTCGCCAAAGCAATCCGCAGGCGGTCTTGCGGCGCGGCGGTCATCGCCATGAACGAGAATCGTTCGCTCGAGGAGACACTCGACCTTTTTGCAGCCGGCGTGGACGACGTCGTGCGTAAGCCCATTCACGTGCGCGAGCTTATCGCACGCGTCAAGGCGATCCGCAGGCGTGCGACCGGCGCACCCGACTATTCAGAGGTAGGTGAGATGCGTGTCTATTTCGACGGGCGCGATCCCGAGATCAGCGGCGAGGTTCTGCAGCTGCCGCGCAGAGAGCGCCGCATTCTCGAGTATCTCGTCAGCAATCGCGGCTGCCGTATCAACAAAACGCAGATTTTCAACTCTGTATACGGTCTATTCAGCGAGGATATCGATGAGAATGTGGTTGAGAGCCATATCAGCAAGCTCAGGAAACGGCTGAGGCATCGGCTCGGCTATGATCCGATCGATTCCAAGCGCTACCTTGGCTACCGGCTCGTGCTTGGAGGTCCTGGTGAGCGACAGATCGAGGAGGTGGATTCCGCCAGCTTCGCGCAAGACGAAGATGCTCTAATCGACCGGGCAGAGCTATTGGTGAAGGAACCCGTCTGATGAGCCTATTTGGAGTTTTGCGCACGAGCACGTCCGGCCTGGCCGCACAGTCCAACCGTCTCGGAACTGTGGCGGATAACATCGCGAACGCGAGCACGCATGGCTACAAGCGTGCGTTTACGGAGTTTTCTACGGTCGTGCTCGAGTCCGGCGGCTCGGACTATGTGCCGGGCAGCGTCGATACCGAGATCCGGTACGGCATTACCCAGCAGGGCGGCTTCGACTTTACCACGTCGAGGACCGATCTTGCGATCGAGGGCAACGGCTTTTTTGTCGTCAGTGATTCTGGTGGGGCGACCGCTCTTACGCGTGCGGGGTCGTTCGTGAAGGACTCGGAGGGATTTCTCGTCAATGCAGGCGGTTATCGCTTGTTGGGTCTTCCGATCGAGAACGGAGCATCGCCGGCACTGGCGGCCAATGGAACGGCCGGTCTCGAAGATATCAACGTCGCGACGCTTGCGCTCGAGGCGACGCCATCGGCAGAAGCCACATTGGCGGCGAACTTCCCGGTCACGGCGGATATCGAGACGGATTTGCCGTCCGGCAACTCCGCTACGGCGCAATACACTGCGAAAAGCTCGCTCAATGTCATCGATAACGTTGGCACTGTGAAGAAACTCGATCTCTTCATTACCAAATCGGCCGACAATACGTGGGAGGTTACCTTCTACGATTCAGGGGATGCCGCGTCTGATGCGTTGCCATTCCCCTACGCCAACGGGCCCCTGGCAACAGAGACATTCACGTTCGATCCAACCACGGCAAAGCTCGCCAGTGGCAGCCCGGCAAGTATAACGGTGCCGGTTCCGAACGGACAAAACCTCGCCGTCGACCTGTCGCAATTGAGCGAGCTCGACGACGAATTCCAGGTGCTGACGGCAACCGTCGATGGTAACCAGCCGAGTGCGGTCGATCACGTCGAGTTCGGAGAAGACGGTACGTTGTACTCCGTCTACAATAACGGCTCTCGTGTCGGGTCGTATCGCTTGCCGCTCGCGACTGTTGCATCGCCGGATCTCCTGACGCCGGAAGCGGGCAACGTCTACAAGTTGAGCGCGGAGTCTGGTGATCTACAGATCGGGTTTCCGACCAGCGGTCAATTCGGCAAGATCAGGAGCTCTGCTCTTGAGAAGTCAACCGTAGACACGGCGACCGAGCTCACGGCGATGATCGAAGCTCAATACAGCTTCACGGCCAACTCGAAGGTGTTCCAGACGGCCGGTGAGCTGTTGGATGTCCTCGTCAATCTCAAGCGTTAGTTTGCTTGAGTGAGCGAGGAGGGGAGCGCATGCAATGAGCCTTACTCTCGGTCTGAGCTCGGCAAGGTCGTCTCTCCTCGTTACGGGGGATCAGACCTCCGTCATTTCGCGCAATATTGCCAATGCAGATACGCCGCTTTATTCGCGAAAGTCTGTACAAGTTGTAACGGTGCCGGGATCGGGCGTCCGTGTGTCCGCTGTCACACGGGCAGAGGAACCGGCACTTTTTCGCAGTGTTCTCGCGGCCAATTCGGATTCGAACACGCAAAGCGCGCTGCTCGAATCTCTTGACGAGCTCAATGCCACGGTCAACGACGTCGAGCTCGACGCGTCGCCCGCCGGCCTTATCAGTAAGCTCGTCGATGCCGTTCAAGGCTACTCAGCGCAGCCGCAGAGCAAGCTGGCCGCAGAAGCCGCCGTGCGCGCGGCGAGGAATCTTTCGGACGGCCTGAATAGTGCTGCCACCGTCGTGCAGAATGCACGGCGCGATGCCGATACCGGGCTCTCGTCGTCGGTCACGCGTATCAATTCGTTGCTCGAGCAATTCGACGGGGTCAACAAGCAAATCATCGCCGGTACGCGCTCCGGAGCGGACATCACCGACTATCTCGACAACCGCGACAAGATCCTGCAGGACCTTTCAGAGCATGTCGGCATCCGGACGGTGACGCGCTCCGACAACGATACAGTTATCTACACGGACAGCGGCGCTACGCTGTTCGAGAGAGATGCACGCACGGTGGAATTCAAGCCGTCCGTCAGCCTCACGCCGGGCCAGCCTGGCAACGCGATCTTCATCGACGGCGTAGCGGTGACAGGGTCTGGCGCGACCTTGCCGCTGCAGTCCGGCCGCATCGTCGGGCTCGTGCAGGCCCGCGACGAGGTCGGCGTTTCGTATGAGCGCCAGCTGGACGAAATCTCGCGCGGGTTGATCTCGGCATTTGCCGAGTCTGACCAGACCGGAGGTGGCGGGGAGGCGCCCGGTCTGTTCACGTACTCCGGTGCATCCGACGTGCCTGCATCCGGCATTGTTCTCGACGGGCTTGCGAGCCGTATCCGCGTCAACGCAAGCGTCGATCCGGATCAGGGCGGTGATGCGACACGACTTAGAGACGGCGGCGTCGCCGATCCGAGCTCGACGACCTACGTCTATAATTCGACCGGAAGCGCAAGCTATTCAGACCGCTTGAACGAGGTCATCACAAAGCTCACGCAGGCGCAGTCCTTCGATGGTGCGGCGCGGCTTTCGACGAGCGCGAGCCTGACCGATTACTCGGCATCGTCCGTCGCGTGGCTGCAAGAGGCGCGCAAAGTCACCGACAACGAATTCCAGTACCGCGATACGCTCTTTAAGCGCTCGTCGGAATCTCACTCGAAGCTGACCGGTGTAAACATCGACGAGGAGTTGGCAACGCTTCTGGAGCTCGAAAGATCGTACCAGACATCCTCGAAGCTCATCTCGGTCATCGATAACCTGTACAATACTCTCATCTCGGCCCTGGGGTAGAGCATGGTCAAAGCAACCTCAGTCTCCACATCAGCCCTTACAAACGCAACGCGTGAATCCCGCGTGGGCCTGCAGTCGAAGCTCGCAGTGGCGCAAAAGGAAGCGACAACAGGGCGGCTTGCCGATGTCGGCGAAACGCTCGGCTATCTCACCGAGCGCACGGTGTCGCTGCGTCAGGACGTCGATAGGCTTTCTACGTTCAAGGATACCAATACGATCGCCAGCGCCCGGCTTTCGCTGACGCAGACGACGCTCGAGAACGTTGGGTCGACCGCACAGCAATTCCTGCAAACGCTTGTCGCCGCCAGAGCGACACCTTCAAGCGCGGGTGTTGCCGTCTCGGATGCAAAAGCCAAGCTCGTGTCGTTCACCGCCGCGCTTAACACGGCACAAAACGGAGCCTACCTCTTCGCCGGCATCAACACGGACGTGAAGCCGCTAACGGAGTATTTCCCCGCCTCAGCGGCAAGGACGGCATTGGCTGACGCGTTCACGGCGGAGTTTGGGTTGGCGCAATCAGCGCCTGGGGTCGAGGCGATTTCCGCTGCTGATATTCAGACCTTCCTTGACGGCAACTTTGCGACGTTGTTCGACCATGACAACTATACGACGACGCTGTCCTCTGCGTCGGATCAAGATATTTCCACCAGGATTTCAAACAACGAGCGGATCGAGACGTCTACGAATGCCAATGAAGAGGGGTTCCGGAAGCTCGCGAGCGCCTACACCTTGATTGCTGACCTCGGTATCGAGGACCTAGGGTCGGAGGCCTATCTCACGGTTGTCGACAAGGCCATCGCGCTCGTCGGAGAATCGATTGGTGACATCACGCAGATTCAGGCCAGCCTTGGGACGTCGGAGGAGCGCATTGCGAGCGCTAATACACGGATCGACCTGCAGCTTAATCTCGTGAAGGAGCACATCAACGAGCTCGAAGGTGTTGATCCTTATGAGGCCACGTCGAACGTCAACGCGCTCCTCACCCAAATCGAGACTGCATATTCACTGACCGCACGTCTGCAGAACCTAAGCCTTGTCAACTTTATCTGATCCGGGAATTCGGATGTACAAGTTCTACTACGATGAAGTTTTGGGCGAAGCGCCGAAGGTCGCGCGTGAGAACGAGCGCTCAGCGCTCGAACGTTCCATTGCACTGCTGCAGCTTGCACAGCAGAAGGGACCGCAGTCGCGTGAGTCTGTCGATGCGTTGCATTTTGTGCGTAGGCTGTGGGGGATCTTCATCGAGGATCTTGCGAAGCCGGAAAACGAATTACCTCAGAAATTGAGGGCCGATCTCGTTTCGGTCGGTTTGTGGGTCATGCGCGAGGTGGAGGAGATCCGGCTGGGTCGGTCTACCAATTTCAAAGGACTTATCGACGTTTCACGCACAATCTCGGAGGGGCTCGCATGAGCAAGTGCACTCAAATTCATTTGCGCCAGGGTGAGCGCATTTTCATCAACGGTGCTGTCGTCAAGGCGGACCGGAACGTAACTTTGGATTTTCTCAATTCGGTACCTTATCTCCTTGAGCGGCAGATCATGCAGCCTGCGGAGACAACGACGCCGATGCGGCAGATCTACTTCATTGTGCAGACAATGGTGCTCGACCCGGTCGGGGTTGCGGCTGCCAGCGAGGTCTTCACCGGCACCATGACTTGGATGCTCGAAACACACACGAACAGCGATGTTCTTGCTGGTCTTGGTGAGGTTGCAGCGCTCGTCGAGGCGGGGAAGCCGTTCGAAGCCCTGAGCATCGTGCGCGACCTCATTCCGGTCGAGGATACGATCCTCGGCCTTAAACGGCACGTTGAACTTAGACTCTTGGAGGCGGTGTGATGGCGCTTGACGCAATTCCTTCGGCAACGTCGAGTTCTACCTCGACAACGGCCCAATCCAGTACGACGTCGAGCAGTCCGGCTTCGACGCTAGATTACAATTCGTTCTTGACGCTACTCACGGCGCAGCTGAGATATCAGGATCCAACGAACCCGACAGATGCAACGGCGTTCGTCGCCCAGCTCGCCTCGTTCTCGAGCGTCGAACAAGGCATAAGGACGAATACGAAGCTCGATTCGCTTATTACCTCGTTGGCGCTGTCGCAGGCCGATGGCACGATCGGGCGAACCGTCACGTCGGAGGATGGCAGCGTCACGGGGCAGGTCGCTTCCGTTCGCATCATATCGGGCGGCGCCGTTGCAATTCTCACCAGTGGCGAAGAAGTCAACCTCGAGGCCGGCGTAAGGATATCACAGTGAACCCAGCTGATGCGCTCGATATTGCCCAGGCCGCGATCTGGACCGTGGTGCTCGCGGCCAGCCCCGCCGTGGTTGCAGCAATGGTTGTCGGATTGGCCATTGCGCTGCTGCAGGCTCTGACACAGGTACAGGAAATTACGCTCACCTTCGTGCCAAAAATCATTGCAATCCTACTCGTAGGCTCGTTTACGGCGCCCTTCGTCGGCGCCGTCATCTTCACGTTCGCCGAGCAGACCTACGCCAGAATTCCAAACGGGTTCTGATCGAAGTCGAGAGACCTGCCCCGAAAGGCAGGTTTTTCGAATTCGCCTGCCGCCATTCCCACACAAGCTAAAGCCCGTAATTATCTAGGTCATTTCCACGTTTCGAGGATGGGATGACAGCAACGGCAGCCACATCGAGTAAGCTCGAACGCGAAAGCTCGCGCGACATTGCGTTCGCCGTCGGCATCATCGCCATTCTGACGATCCTCTTCCTGCCGCTGCCGTCGATCCTGATCGATGTCGGACTGGCATTCTCCATCGCGATCTCCGTGCTGATCTTGATGGTTGCGCTCTGGATCCACCGGCCGCTCGAGTTCTCCGCCTTTCCGACGGTGCTGTTGCTCGCGACGATGTTGCGGCTTGCTCTCAACGTTGCAACCACGCGTCTCATCCTTTCAAACGGGGCTGACGGCTACACGGCCGCGGGCCACGTGATCGCGGGCTTTGCCAATTTCGTCATGGGCGGAGACTTCGTCATTGGTCTCGTTGTTTTCGCCATCCTGATCACAGTGAACTTCCTCGTCATCACCAAGGGCGCGACACGTATCGCCGAGGTTGGCGCACGCTTCACTCTCGACGCGATACCCGGCAAGCAATTGGCCATCGACGCCGATTTGTCGGCTGGCAATATCGATGAGAAGGAGGCGATGCGGCGCAGGCGGGAGCTTGAAGAAGAAAGCGCTTTCTTCGGCTCCATGGACGGCGCATCGAAGTTCGTGCGCGGCGATGCGATCGCTGGCCTGATTATCACTGCCGTCAATATCTTCGGCGGCATTGTCATCGGTGTGACCAGGCATGACCTGTCATTGGCGCATGCTGCCGATGTGTTTGTGCGGCTTTCCGTCGGCGACGGCCTCGTCACGCAGATCCCGGCGCTCATCATCTCGCTCTCGTCAGGCCTTCTTGTCTCGAAGGGCGGCACTCGCGGCTCGGCTGATATGGCGGTCATTGCCCAGCTTAGCCACTATCCGCGTGCTCTCATGCTCGCAGGCTTCGTGTTGCTTGCGCTGTCTCTGTCGCCGGGACTGCCGTTCTTGCCGTTCGCGGCAATCGCCGGCGGGCTATTGACAATCTCGGTCACCATTCCGCGCAAGCTTGCAGCGGAGAAGGCGGTCGAGGACGCGGTGGTGCGCGACGCCGAGCGCAAGCAGGCGGAGGAGGCGCGTCAGTCGGTCAAGGAGCAGCTTCGGACGTCCGAAATCGAGATCTGCCTCGGTAAGCAGCTCGCGACGGCGCTGGTCACTTCGCAGGGAGAGCTTGGACATCGCGTCGGTCGGATGCGGCGAGCCTTCGCCAAGCAGTACGGCTTCGTGGTGCCTGAAATCAAAATCACAGACGACCTGTCGATCCCGACCAAGGCCTACCAGATCAAGATCCATGGCACCGTCGTTGCCACGGAGGAGCTTCGGATCGGCGACGTTCTGGTCATCACAGGTGACGGACCAGTTCCGGATGTGCCCTATGACGAGGGGCGCGAGCCGGCATTCGGCATGAAGGCGGTGTGGATTGCGGAGATGTTCGCGAGCGCTGTGAAGCGGGAAGGCTTCAATCCCGTCGATCCGATGTCGGTGATGCTGACGCATCTTCGCGAGGTCATCCGCGGCAACCTCTCGCAGCTTCTGTCCTATAAGGACATGCGCTCGCTCATCGACCGGCTCGAGCCGGAATATCGGCGGCTCGTGGATGAAATCATTCCGTCGCAGCTTTCCTTCTCGGGCTTCCAGGCCGTATTGAAGCTTCTGCTCGCGGAGCGCGTCTCGATCCGCAATCTGCACCTCATCCTTGAAAGCATCGCAGAGATCGCGCCGCACGTGCGGCGGGCCGAACAGCTTTCGGAGCACGTGCGGATGCGCATGGCACAGCAGATTTGTGGCGATCTCTCGGATGGCGGGACCCTCAAGGTGCTGCGGCTTGGCAATCGATGGGACCTCGCGTTCCATCAAAGCCTCAAGCGCGATGCCAAGGGAGAAGTCATCGAGTTCGATATCGATCCAAGGCTCATCGAGCAGTTTGGAGCCGAGGCGTCGAAGGTCATTCGCGCGAACCTGGACCAGGGACATCAATTTGTTCTAGTCTCGGCTCCCGACGCTCGCCCCTATGTACGGATGGTGACCGAGCGGCTCTTCCCGACGTTGCCGGTGCTCTCGCATCTCGAGATAGCGCGTGGCGTGCAAGTCAAATCTCTGGGTACGGTTTCGTGACGACGATCAACGCAGGAACGGTGCTTTTGACGTTCCTCGTTTTTTGTCGAATCGGCGGATGTTTGATGCTGATGCCGGGGTTCGGAAGTCCGAGAATTCCCATGCAGGTGCGGATTTTTCTAGCCATGTCCGTGTCGCTCGCGCTGGCGCCGATGCTGGTGCCGAAGCTCGAAGGAGATCTCGGGCAACTTTCCGCGCCGCAAGCGGCTCAGCTCATTGCTTCGGAAACTCTCATTGGCGCGACGATCGGAATCATGGGGCGCATTTTCCTGCTGGCGTTGCAGTTCATGGGTACGGCTGCCGCAGCGCTGATCGGCTTCACCGGCTCGGCGGATGCGCCGGTCGAGGCGGGAGAGCCAGCACCTTCTCTCGCAACCATGCTGACGCTAACCGCAACCGTGCTTGTCTTTGTCACGGGGCTGCATCTCGAGATGCTGCGGGCGTTGATGGCCTCGTATAGTGTCATCAAGATTACTGATCTTTTCGATGCGAGGTTCGCGCTGACGAAAGTCACGAATGCCGCGTCGGATTCGTTTTTTCTCGTGGGGCAGCTCGCAAGTCCGTTCCTCGTCTACTCGCTCATTCTCAACTTCCTGTTCGGCATCCTCAACAAGCTGACGCCGCTTATCCCAGTCTACTACATCTCCGCGCCGTTCTTGATTGCGGGGGGCATCCTGCTTTTCTATTTCACGTTCAGCGAAGGACTGCGCTTGTTCATCACGGGGTTCCAGTCATTTCTGGTGAACGGGTGATGACATGAAGGCTCGGGCGAAGGGGGCCAAGCGCATACTCGAGGTACAAAAGCATCTGCACGACCTCGCGGAGAGCAAGTACCTGCAGATCAAGCAGAAGCTCGAAGCTTGCAAGCAGGACGAGCGGGAGCTGGCGAACGCGCTCTCCGACGAGGGCGCGTTGCATGGCCTTTTCATCGACGTAACGGTGAAGCGGCTTGCGGCCGTTCGGCAGGAGGCGCGCAGTATCGAGGGTGAACTTCAGCAGAGTGCGCGTGCGGTGCTGGAGCAAGGCGGACGTGTTCGCAACGCTAGGCGGCTGGTCGAGAACCTCGAAGTGGAGGTGCGCCGGTTGGACGAGCGGAACGATCTCGAGGCGATGCTCGAGGTTCAACTTGCCAGGGGGAGCGCAAGCCTCAAGCAAGACGGCTAGGCCATTCTTCCGTTGCGCTTTCAAGACCGACCGTTTCCGGAGCTGGACCTTGTCCGCTGATCTCGCCATATCGCCCGTGTTGCAAGCTCCCAGCGTGCGAGCTGAAAAGGCCGAGTTGCGGAGCTTTGTCCCAGCCAAGACCGCCGATGCTGCGCAGCAATTCGAGGCATTCGTTCTGCAAAGCTTCGTCGAGGAGCTCTTGCCGAAGGACGCCGACAGCGTGTTTGGCGGTGGGCTTGCTGGCGGCTATTGGAAATCCTTGCTCTCCGAGAAGCTCGCCGGCGTCATCGCAGAGCAGGGCGATATCGGGATTGCACAATACCTTCGTAAGGGCGCAGGCAGCGGCGTCGCATTAACCGGCACCCAATCCCTCGCGCCCTCCGGAAGCGATAGCCTCGCACGCCTGGCCGACGCGGCGCTGCTAGGCGCGAGCACTTCTCAGCAGGGTAAATAACGATGTTGCGCGGATCACCCAATTCTCCATTCGCAAGGCCGTCGACGCCGGTCGGCGCGCTGGCGGCCGACGTGGCCGCGAACGTGCAGACCAGCGCGTCAGGTCAGCGCGCGGCGGCCTCGGTCGCCTCGACGCTCGACGTTACGATCCAGCGCCTCGAGGAGGTCATCGAGCAAGAGACGACGACCTTGCGCAGCGGTGTCAGCGTCAATATCGAGGCCTTCAATGTGCGAAAGAGCCAGGCGTTGCTCGAGCTCACGCGACTGTTGCGGCAGGTACAGGGTGGTCCGCCGAATGAGCAGCTTGTGAAGCGTGTCGAATCCCTGCAGGCAAAGCTCGCAGTCAACCGCGCCGTGCTCAAGATGCATCTCGAGGCCGTGCGCGAGATTTCCAGCACACTAGCGGATGCAATCCGGGAAGCTGATTCGGACGGCACCTACACGCCTTCCACCTATGCGGCGGGTCGACGGCAATGATCAAGCTTCTGGGTATCGGCATCTGGGTTTGCGCTGTGACGCTCGGGGCGGCATTCGGTGTGCTCGAATGGCAGAAGGGGCAAATGCATACGGTCGAGGGCAAAGCGGAGATCAAGATCGAGCAGATCAAGACCAAGGCCATCAACGTGCCCATCATCGGCGAGGGTGCGATCCAGGGCTATATGGTTGCGCAGTTCGTGCTCACGGTCGATGGCAATGCGCTCGCGAAGCTACCGGTCGATCCGCAGGTCTATCTGCTCGATGAGGCATTCAAGACCATCTACGCGGGTGAGCGCGTGAACTTCAATGAGCTCAAGAGGCAGGATCTGCCGGCGCTCGCGAAGATGCTGGGCGAAAACGTCAACAAGCGGCTCGGCATGCCGATCGTGCAGGACGTTCTCATCGAGCAGCTCGCCTATATCCCGAAAAAGGACATACGCGAGCCGCCCAAGTAGTGCGCCGCCGCGTCCTCAACGAGGCCTGTTCGACTATTTCGCCTGCTGTTGCCTTGCAGGATCCTCCCTTGGCTCCGAAAGCGCGCGGGCAATTTCCTGGAAGGCATCGACGCTCATCGCATCGCTCAGACTTTGCTTCATCGCCTCGTAGAGGCGCGGTACGAGATCGACCGCCTTGTCGAGCTCGGGGTCGGCTCCGCGCTGATAGCCGCCCATGAGGCGCAGATCGCGCGTGTCCTCGAACTGAGCGATCATGGCACGCAACATCATGACGAGCTTGCGCTGGTCAGGTGTCCAGACGGCGTTGGCGAGGCGCGACACGGAGGAGAGCACATTAACGGCGGGATATCTGCCTTGGTCGGCAATGGCGCGATCGAGAACAATGTGGCCATCGAGCGTGCCGCGGATGCTGTCGGCAATCGGGTCGTTGTGGTCGTCGCCGTCGACGAGCACGGAGAAGACACCTGTTATCGTGCCTGAGCCTTGCGAACCGGGGCCGGCGCGCTCGAGCAATTTCGGCAGCTCGCTGAAGACGGACGGAGTGTAGCCGCGTGCGACCGGGACCTCGCCGGCGGCAAGGGCTACTTCGCGTGTGGCGTGGGCGAAGCGGGTAACGGAATCGACGATCAGCAGAACGCTCTCGCCCATGTCCCGGAAGGCTTCCGCGATCGACAGCGCGGTCTTGGGTGCAAGGCGCCGCATCATCGGGCTTTCGTCGCCGGTCGAGACGACCGTAATGGCGCGGCTGCGGTTCTGATGGAGGGCGTCCTCCAGGAACTCGCGCACCTCGCGGCCGCGCTCGCCGACGAGGGCGAGGACCACGGTGTCGAACCCGCTGGATCGAGCCAGCATCGATAGCAACGTTGATTTGCCGACGCCGGAGCCCGCGAAAATGCCGATGCGCTGACCGGCACAGAGCGGCGTGAACAGGTCGAGGACACGGACGCCGCTTTTCAGCGGAGTGCGAACGCGGTTGCGGGTCATTGCAGCCGGCGGTTCGGCGTCGAAGGAGATGGCGCGATCACCTTCCAGCAGGGGACCCGCGTCGTCGATCGGCGCCCCGAGCGCGTTGATCACCCGCCCCTTCCAGCTCGGATGGGGGCGCAGCGTGAGGTCACCGTGCAGCCAAGCAACCTCGCCGATGCCGGTCTTTATCTTCGCATCGAACGGCTTGACGGTGGCGCCGGTCTCGTCGATGCGCACGACCTCACCGACCTGATGCGAGCCGTTGTCGGACGGCACGCTGATGCATTGGCCGAGCTTTAGATGCAACGAGAGGCCGGAGACGCGGAAGGAGGCGGGCGATACTTGCGTGACAAGGCCGCCAATGCGCGTAAAGGACAGCTCGGCCGCGGCGCGGGTGAGCTTCGCTTCGAGCTCTCCGAGGGGGCAAGAGCCCACATGGCTTTGACTGCCCTCGGCAGGCGTCTCCAGGTCTCTTTGCATCAGCTCGTTTCGCCGAGCGTTCTAATGGCGTTGTCGAGCGTGTGTTCAGTTTGGGTGATTGATCCGGAGATCGCATCGAAGGAGCGCTGGATCGTGATCAGCTTCGAGATCTCCAAGACCGGGTTGACGTTCGCGCGCTCGATAAAGCCTTGCACAATCCCGGTCCTGGAAAAGTCGAGTGCAGGGACGGCGGCCTGGTCGGGGAAGACGCCCGAGTTCTCGAAGCGCGTGAGCTTGGCGTCCTCGGGGATCGTGAAGAGGCCGAGCGCACCTACCTGATTGGCGCCCTGTGTAATCGTACCGTCGCGTGCGATCCTTGGAGCGCCCCCGTTTGGGTTCAGCTGGATAGGGGCGCCGCCGACGTCGAGAATGGGATAATTGTTGAGGGTCTGCAGCTCTCCTTGGGGCGTTATCTTCAAGCGGCCGTCACGTGTATAGGCCGTGCCGGCCGGAGATTGAATCGCAAGCCAGCCGTCACCGTTCACGGCGACATCGAGGGCATTGTCGGTTTTGACCAGCTCCCCAGCCTGGCGGTTGAGGAAGGTCGCACCTGTCGATACGAAGGAAGTTGGATCGAGCGTCCGTTGCGAGATGAGCTCGTCGAACTTGATTTCCTCGGCGCGAAAGCCAGCCGTGTGCGAATTCGCGACGTTGTGCGCGATCGAGTCCAGCCGGTGCATCAAGGCGACCTGCCCCGAAAGAGACACGTAAAGGCTCGATTGCATCAGAGGCCTCCGAGCTTCAAGGATTGAATGCTTGCCAGCGTGCTCGCGCTGATGCCAAAGGAGGCCCGACCACCGACAAGGATGGATGACGGGGACGAGGCGGGATTGGCGGCGGATCCGTTATCGAGCTCATAGAGCGTGGTGAAGCGGTTGATGAAGGCCTCGAGCTTCTTTGGGTCCTTGAAGTCCTCGACATTGACGCGCTTGGCGTAGATCTCGACTTGCTTGTCGATGTCTATCGCCGAGGTGGCGGCGGGTATTCTGAGAGCTGTCTGCGCAACCTTGAGGAGCGCCTTGTCTGCAAGAATGCCGAGCGTACTTCTGAGCTCTGGGGCTTTGCGGGCGAAGTAGAGCGCTAGTCGCACGCCTTCATTTTGGGCGCCGGCGGTCTGCTCCAAAGTGAGCTGCACGTAGCGGTCGACCGTCGTCTGCTTCACTGCGTCGGTGGACGTGGTGGCTTCGCCATTGCGGGCGAAATTGAAAGTCGCTGCGAGATCGCGGTAGCGCGGATCGGCGAGCTTGTTGGCGAAGGCATTGCGGTCGTCGATGCCTTCCTTGAGCACCTTCTTTATGAACGCTTTGGCGTAGCTCACGTCGTCGAGACCGAAGGCCTTCAAGGCGTAGCGATACAGGCGGTCGTTCTTCAGAAAGTCGTCGATGGATTTTACGTTGCCGATGTTGGCCCGATAGTACTCGGTCTCGCGCGCAACTTGGGGGTCGGACGCGGTGCGGCTCAAGGTCCTCGTTAGGTCCTTTGTAAGGATTCTGTAGCTGTCTGATGTGGTGACCACGTCCTCGAGCCTCTCGAGATTAGAGGGCTACTGTCGTCATATGGCCTTGCCCGAGGCTGACGTTCGCCGGCACGTGGCATCTTCTGGTGCCACACGCGGAAACAAACCTGATCAGGCTCGCGCAAGGACGGTTCCAGTAGAAATGGGCGATAAAGCTTAACGCGGGGTTATCACGTGACAATCATCATCGGTCTTGTCGTGATGCTCGTCTGCATGCTTGGCAGCTTCGCCATGATGGGCGGGCACGTCGAGGTTTTGTGGCAGCCGTTCGAGTTTGTGATCATTCTCGGCACGTCGCTTGGTACGTTCATCGTCGCCAACCCGATGAAGGTGATCAAGGATTGCGGCAAAGCCTTCGGTGAAGCGTTTGGCGGCAAGGCCGCGCCGAAGTCGCGCGACTATCTCGACGTCTTGGGGTTGCTCTATACGCTCATGCGCGAGCTTCGCAGCAAGCCGCGCAACGAGGTCGAGAAGCACATCGACAATCCGTCGGAATCAGAGATCTTCCAGAAGTTCTCGTCGGTCCTGAAGAAGAAGGACTTGGTCGCGTTTATCTGCGACTACTGTCGTCTCATCGTCATGGGGAATGCGCGCACCCATGAGATCGAGGCGCTGATGGACGAGGAAATTCAGACGCTGCGGCACGACAAGCTCAAGGCCTACCACGCGATCACGGCAGTCGCCGACGGCATGCCCGCGATCGGTATTATTGCCGCAGTTCTCGGCGTCGTGAAAGCGATGGGCGCAATCTCAGAGCCGCCGGAGGTGCTCGGTAAGCTCATCGGCGCGGCGCTCGTCGGTACGTTTGCCGGCATCTTCTTCTCGTACGGTGTGTTTGCGCCCATTGCGACGAATGTGAAGATCGGGCGCGAAAAGCAGATGCGTCTCTATATCGTCACCAAGCAAACCTTGCTCGCCTTCATGAACGGAGCAATGCCACAGGTGGCAGTCGAATATGGGCGAAAGACGATTTCCGCCTATGAGCGGCCGAGCATCGACGAGGTCGAGGCTGAGACAGTCGGCGGTGGTGAAGCAAAGAAGGCTGCCTAAGGTATGCCTCGAAGCTGCTAGTATGTGAGTCGCTCGTTTGGCGTTCGCCGGAATTCATAGCGATTGGGTAGGCTGAGATGAGCCAAGACACTGAGTTTCGTCCTGCTGCAGCCGAACTCGCCAGTGTCGGCGAGAGTGCTGCAACGGAGACCGCGGGCGGGCGTCCCCGTCACCTTGAGACGGTGATGCAAATACCCGTGTCAGTGAAAATCGTGCTCGGCTCGGCTACCATGCCGGTGGCCAACGTTCTGAAGCTCGGCCGTGGCGCTGTGGTGCCGCTCGACCGCAAGGTCGGAGAGCCGGTCGATGTCGTGGTGAACGGCCGGGTCATCGCGCGCGGCGAGGTGGTCGTTCTCGACGAGGACAGCTCGCGTTTCGGCGTGTCGCTCACTGAGGTCATCGGAACCGGTGCGCCGACCCGCGTGGCATGACGCGCCTGCTGCAGGCTCGCGGATGAAGCCTTCACTAACGCCACCTCTTCTTGGGTAGCTCGTCGATGTCCGATCAGGACGACAAAGAGAGTAAAACAGAAGAGCCAACCGAGAAAAAGATTCGGGACGCGCTCGAAAAGGGGCAAGTTCCGCATTCAAGGGAGGCGGCGACGTTCGCCTCCATGGTGGGTATTTTCATCGCCGCCATTTTTCTCGCCAACGATAACGTCGTGCGCCTCAGAGCATCGCTCGAGACGTTCATCGAAAATCCGGGCGATTTCAGGATTTTGAATGGCGCCGACGCGGCTGCCCTGTTGGGGGTTGCGGTGCTTGAGGCGGTCAAAGTCGTTTTCCCCGTCGTCTTGGTGATGATGGCTTTGGGTCTGGCAGCCAACTTTCTGCAGAATCAACCGCAAGTCGTTGCCGATCGCATTGCTCCCAAGCTTGAGCGCATTTCGATCACGAAGGGTTGGTCGCGCATCTTCGGCCTGCAAGGTCAGGTCGAGTTCCTGAAGAGCTTGTTCAAACTCACGCTGGTCGCTTCGGCCGGATACATGGCGATCGGCTCATCGTATCGGGATATGCTGAATACGGTCTCCATGGAACCGTCCGCGGTCCCGGGAGTGATGCAGGATCTTGCGGTGCGCTTCCTCTCTGCGGTTGTCATAGCGACAGGCGTGCTGGCGGCGGCGGATATCGCGTGGTCGCGGATCTCATGGTATCGCGACCTGCGTATGACCAAGCAAGAGGTGAAGGACGAACACAAGCAGTCCGAAGGCGATCCGCTCGTCAAGATGCGGTTGCGCTCATTGCAGCGCGATCGCTCGCGCAAGCGGATGATAGCGGCCGTGCCGCGGGCGACCCTGGTGGTGGCAAATCCGACCCACTATTCCGTGGCGCTCAGATATGTTCGCGAGGAGGGTGGGGCGCCGGTCGTGCTCGCCAAGGGCAAGGATCTCATTGCTCTCAAGATCCGCCTCATTGCCGAGGAGAACGGAATTCCGATTTATGAAGATCGCGCTCTGGCACGCTCGCTCTACGCAAGCGTCGAGGTGGATAAGATGATTCCGCCGGAGTTCTACAAGGCCGTTGCCGGCATCATTCTGTTCCTCGCGCAGCGGGGTAAGAAGGCACGGCCGGCAGGTTAGGGACTGTAAAATGTTGAAGCAGGGCAACGACTATACGCGCGATCGTGAGAAGGCACTCGCAGACGGGTTGCGGGATGTCGCGTGCGAGTTGCGCATGATCGATCCCGCGGATTTTATCGCCTTCATCAGAACCGACCAGTTCGGGAATTTGCGTAACCTCGTCAACTCGTCGACCGAGATGTTCTTCAAGCCCGGCACGATCTCGTTCGGCCTTTCGGGTGAAGCAGATATCAGGTGGGACTGCGAGCCGCAGGTCTCGCTCGACATGGAATTCCACCACATGCGGGTGAGCGTCTATTTCCGCCTCGTGTTGCAGGCCATGCACGCCGGTGTCGAGATCGACTACCTGCAGTTCGATGGCGGCGCGGTGGATCCGGACGAGAATACGCGTCGTCTCGTTGCTGCGATTGCGGATGCGCGGCTCGTGCCCGTAAAGCGCGGGAATCGGGAGGCGCTCGCCACGTCCGCCTAGT
The DNA here is from genome assembly GCA_041659825.1 of Hyphomicrobium sp. Taxonomy (GTDB): domain Bacteria; phylum Pseudomonadota; class Alphaproteobacteria; order Rhizobiales; family Hyphomicrobiaceae; genus Hyphomicrobium_C. The sequence goes on along the minus strand of JBAZXL010000007.1, from coordinate 80,074 downwards.
TCAGTTTGAACTCGGCACCGACAAGCTTCAGCTCGCAGGGCTTGATCAGGCCGGTGTGTGCGACCAGCACCTTGTGGAGCTTTCCTTCGAGATTTTGCGACCAGAACTCAAGGAAGCTCTTGAGCTTCGGAAAGCGTGGGTGGAGGTCGTATTCCTGCCAGATGTAGCTCTGCAGCAGGGACGGATGGTCCGGCATCCGGTAAAGTATCTCAGCCGTCGTCAAGCTGTATCCGGCCAGCATCCGGGCAAAATCTTGGGTAGGTGAGGCCAATGTCTGCTCCCGGGCTAGATCCAGGTTCATACAAGCTCAGCATAACTCAAGGTTACCTATCTTTCAATTATATCTCTATAATTTCAATGCGCTAGCAGCAATTGTGGCTGCTTGCTAACACTCGCAGTGGGGCTCGCCGCCGGCGGGCGACTTCCGCCTTGGTAAGGGGTATCCTCGAGGCTGGCCACGGGGGTTAGCGAATGCTCGCGGTACTGCTCACGAGCTTCACGACGTTTTTTGCCACGGTTGGACCGATCGAGGCGGCAGTCTTGTTCGCGACCTTGACGCCGCATGTGACGGCGACGGAGCGGCGCGGGATCGCCGTTCGAGCGACGCTTATTGCATCCGGCATTCTACTTGTCTCGACGATTGCTGGCGGGCCGCTGCTTCGACAACTCGGCGTGACGCTCGCCGCGCTGAAGGCAGCGGGCGGCATCATTCTCTTGTTGATCGCACTCGATATGGTGTTTGCGCGACCAACAAGCGCGTTCAAGCTTACGCCGCCGGAGGGTGCAGAGGCCGAGGCAAAGGACAAAGAGGATCTGGCGGTTTTTCCGCTTGCTACGCCGCTGCTTGCGGGACCGGGTGCCATGAGCGCCGGCATTCTTCTCGCCGCGAACGCTCATGGCGATCCCCTGCAACTTGCCGTGACCGTGTTGGCGCTTGTTCTGGTCATGGTGCTCACGGTCGCGCTTTTGCTCATCGGCCACGAGCTGTCCCATATGCTTGGCATCACGGCGCAGCGCGTGCTCATGCGCGTCTTCGGGATTCTCTTGGCCGCCATCGCCATGCAGGCGCTCTTCAACGGGCTTCTGGGGAGTGGGCTGCTGCCCCCGCATGTCGGGAGTTGACGGCCTTGATCGTTAACGAATTTTGCGCAATGCGACGGGTCGATCACAAGCTTCGTACAAGATTATGCGCCTAGAAACGAAGGGAGGACGAGGCAGGGTGCGCGAGCTATGGATCCGATCAATTTTTTCTCTGTCGCCTCCCAGCAGAACCGCTGGCTTTCTGTGCGACAATCGGTGGTCGCGCAGAACATCGCCAACGCGAATACGCCCGGCTTCAAGGCATTGGACGTCGAGCCTTTCGAGGCCGTGCTGAATTCGACCGGTTTGCAGCTCAAGACGACTCAGGCGGCGCACCTGAGCCCGACGGCCGGTGCCGGAAAGGACGCGGAGACCTTTGAGCAGAAGCCGACGTGGGACGTCGTGCATTCGGGCAACTCGGTCAATCTCGAAGAGCAGTTGCTCAAAGCCGGCGAGACCAGTGGCCTATACGCACGCAATGCCAGCGTCATGAAAGCCTTCCACCGCATGATCCTGGCCAGCTCGCGAGGATAGTGACCATGTCCGATCCGATTCAGGTTTCGATCAAGGTTGCGGCTTCTGGCCTCCAGGCCCAGTCGCAGCGCTTGCTCGTCGTCTCCCAGAACCTTGCCAATGCGCACTCCACCGGCAACACGCCCGGCGCCGATCCTTATGCGCGCAAGACCTTGAGCTTCGCAGCAGAGCTCGACAGTCAACTCGGCGCACAGACGGTGAAGGTGGACGCGGTCGAGACAGACCGGCGACCCTTCAACATCGAGTACGATCCGAGCCATCCGGCGGCGGACGCGAACGGCAATGTGAAGCTGCCCAACGTGGATATGCTGGTCGAGCTTGCCGACATGCGTGAGGCCAATCGCTCGTATGAGGCAAACCTACAGGTCATCAAGCAGGCGAAGTCGATGATCTCCTTGACCGTCGATCTGCTGAGGAGCTAGCGGTGCTCAGTTCCGTCTCACAAATTCCGTTTTCGCCAGGGCTTGGCGGCACGAACTCGGTCACCGGTCCGGTGGCGCCGAGCCTTACGCCGACGCCGACGATCAGCACGGGCGTCACCGAGCCGCTGCCAACCGATTTCGGTGCCGTGCTCGGCCAGCTCGCGAGCGATGCGATCAATACGTTGAAATCGAGCGAAGCGACGGCAGTTGCCGGCGTTCGCGGTCAAGCGACGACGCAGCAAGTTGTCGAGGCGGTGCTGGCGGCGGAGCAGACGCTGCAAGCCGGTATCGCTGTCCGCGACAAAGTCGTGTCGGCGTATCTCGAAATTAGCCGTATGTCGATTTGATCCTGGGTAAGTAAGGAACGTTCATGAGAGCGCTGGCCATCGCTGCAACGGGTATGAATGCCCAGCAAACCAACCTGGAGGTGATCGCCAACAACCTGGCGAACATCAACACGACGGGGTTCAAGCGCGCGCGTGCCGAGTTCACGGATCTGCTTTATCAGGCTGAGCGCACAGTCGGTGCGCCGGCTCGTGGCGGGCAAAACGGCGTGCCGGAAGGTGCCTATGTGGGGCTTGGCGTCAGAACCGCCGCGATCCGCGAGGTGCATCTCCAGGGCGCGCTCAAGCAGACAGGCAATAAGCTTGACCTAGGTCTCAACGGCCAAGGCTTCTTCTCGATCACCGGAGCCAATGGCGAGACGTTCTATACGCGCTCGGGCGCCTTCAATAAGAGTGCGACCGGCCAGCTCGTCACGCTCGACGGCTATGAGGTGCAACCTGGAATCACCATTCCGCAGACGGCGCGCGACGTCGTCGTCAACGAGACAGGTGAGGTCTTCGCGGCGCTAGATGATACTGGCGCGCTGACGCAGCTCGGCCAGTTGACACTCGCGAATTTCGTCAACGAGACAGGCCTCGAGCAGATCGGCGGCAATCTCTACCGGCAGACGGACGCATCGGGCGACGCTGTGACAGGCGTGCCTGGAGACGTAGGGTTCGGGACGATCCAGCAGGGCTATCTCGAGAACTCGAACGTCGATCCCGTCAAGGAAATTACCGAGCTCATCTCCGCGCAACGCTCCTATGAGATGAACTCCAAGGTCATCCAGGCTGTCGATCAAATGTTCAGTACTATCTCCAACGTCCGGTAGAGGTTCATGATCGTGGCAAGAATAATCATCGCGTGTCTTGCTGCGGCCATCGTGGGCGCGCCGCCGGCTCACGCGTGGCCGTACGAGACGCCTTTGGACCCTGTTGCCGAAGAGGCGCTAGCGCAGCCCGAGGCCCAGCAGGCTGCCGCGGCTCTCGTTCCGGTTCCGCGCGTCACCATCTATCCCGGCGACGTTATCCGCGAGGACATGCTGGTCGATCGTGACTTCGCCGCCGAAGGTCTGCCTCTGCCGCAGGTGTTCACTGTGCGGGAGGGCCTGGTCGGGAAGGTTTCGCGCCTGACGTTGCTGCCGAACAATCCGGTTCTGCCGTCTGCCGTCCGCGATCCTTTCGCGGTGAAGCAGGGGCAGCCGGCGGTCGCGTTTTTCAAATCAGGTGCGCTCGTCATCTCGGCGACGGCGCTGCCGCTCGAGTCGGGCTCTATTGGTGACGCCATCAGCTTGCGCAACCCGGATAGCGGGACGACGATCCGCGGCATTGTGCAGGCTGACGGGACGATCCGGGTAGGCACGCCATGATGGCCCGCGCGCTTCTCGCCCTTCTCATCGCCGTGAGTTGGCCCAATGTGTGTGCCGGTGCACCGACGCGCATCAAGGATATCACCACCGTGCAAGGTGTGCGTCCCAATCAGCTCGTTGGCTATGGCCTTGTTGTCGGTCTCAACAGCACGGGCGACAGTCTTAGAAACTCGCCATTCACCGCGCAGTCTTTGCAGTCGATGCTCGATGCCATGGGCGTCAATGTGCGCAATGGGAACGCCCGGACACGCAATGTGGCGGCTGTGATGGTGACGGCCGAGCTGCCACCGTTCGCGGGTCGCGGCTCGCGCATCGATGTCACTGTGTCGTCGCTCGGCGACGCCAGCTCGCTGGCGGGCGGCTTGCTGATCTTGACACCGCTGTCGGGCGCCGACGCCGCGATTTATGCCGTGGCACAGGGCCCGGTCTCGATCAGCGGCTTTTCGGCCCAGGGGAAAGCGGAATCGATCAGCCAGAATGTGCCGACATCGGGGCGAATTCCGAACGGTGCGCTAGTCGAGAAGGAAGTTGCCGGGCATCTCGAGGATGAGCAGCCGTTGGTGCTTGAGCTGCGCAATCCAGATTTTGCGACGGCGGTGCGCGTCGCGGACGCTATCAATACGTTCACGAAACGAAAATACGGTAAGCCGGCCGCGCGCGAGCAAGACCTCAGGGGCATTACGCTCAATAGGCCGCCGAATGTCGGCGCGGCGCGGTTTCTCGCGGAGGTGGGCGACCTGTTGACAGACGTCGACGGTCCGGCGCGAGTCGTCGTGGACGAGAGGACAGGCACGGTTGTTATCGGGCGCGATGTGCAGATCTCGACGGTTGCTATATCGCACGGAAGCTTGACGGTGCGTGTCACGGAGAGTGCGAAGGTATCGCAGCCCGCGCCGTTCTCAGAAGGCGAAACCGTGGTGGTTCCGGAAAGCGTCGTCAATGTCAATCAGGAGGGCGCCAATCTCGCGATCGTGAACGGTACAAATCTCGAGGCGCTCGTCCGCGGGCTCAATATGATGGGGCTGAAGCCGACTGGCATTATCGCCATTCTTCAGGCGATCAAGACGTCGGGAGCGCTGCAAGCAGAGCTGGTCGTGCAATGACCTTGCGCATGAAATTTCCTGATACTGCGGCGGCGACTAAAAGGTCGTGCGACGTGGCACGCCTCGCCGTTGCTCTTGCGCTCACTCTGATGACGGCAGCGCGAGCCGTTCGCGCGGAGGATTGGATACCGATCGTGGCAACGACTGCTGGCGAGGAGGTCGCGACGCGAGTGGCAACGCCCGGGCCGCTTCCGCAGTGGGTCAGTCCGCGGCTTCTCAATGCAACGCCAGCAGCGGTAAGCCCGCAGCTTGTGATCCCGGTCCCGCAAGCCGGCTCGAGCAACATCGTCACCGGCGCGCTTCCGGATCGTGTCGTCAGCGAGGAGCGGCCAGCCGAAAGAGCCAGAGCAGCCGATCAGCTTGATGTCGCTCTCGAGACGCCACAGCCAAATGCTGCAAAGGGCGGTGCAGGAGCTGGTGCAAGCGCGAAGCCCGAGGCTCAGCCGATCCCGGTCACCAGACCCGCGATTCCGGTTGCGGCGCCGACGCCTGCTGCTGTGCGGCCCGCTGCGGCGTCAAACCCAAAGAGCCCGGGACCTGCCACGGCTGCTGCGAAGCCGACTAGCTCTGTGGCGCCGGTTGCCGAGCCCGCCCCGAGCACTGCTTCGAGCGGAGAATCGAACGGGCTGCAAACAAAGCCAAAGCCGATGGAGGCGTTGCCGCCCGAGGCGACTTCGGCGCAGCAATATTGCTTCAACACAGCGGAATCGGCCTCCGATGCCCGCTTCGCCTGGCAGGCAAAGAAGATCACGGAGCTCGAGGCTGAGCTCGAGAAACGGGTGCAGCTCTTACAGGCCAAAACCGAAGAGTATAAGTCCTGGCTCGCCCGGCGCGACGAGTTCGCACGTAAGGCCCACGAAAAGCTCGTGGCGTTTTATGCAAAGATGAAACCCGATGCGGCTGCGCTACAGATGACGGTCATGGACGAGGAAACGGCTGCGGCGCTGCTGACAAAGCTCGAGCCTAAGGTTGCGAGCCTTATACTCGGCGAGATTGAGCCGACGCGGGCCGCGAAAATTACCGCCATTATCTCCGGGGCCGCAAAAACGCCGCCCGACCGGCGCCAGAAGGGTGCGACGGCCGCGCCTCCCCCCGGGAATGGCGCGCCCAAGCCTCCTGGTGCCACGAGAGCGGGATCGCCAGCTGCGGCCGGCTCGAGATCATGAGGCCCGCCATGCTTACCGCTGCCAAAATACGATGCTGCCGCGTCGGCCGGCTCAGGCCGTCACATCTCATCTTTCTGGTGGCTCTCAGCGCGGGTGGTTGCGCGACCGATCCGCGCGACATTGCGCGCGAGCCGGCCTTGAGTGCGGTCGGGTCGGGGTTGCTCGCCGATCGTGTTCCGCTTCCGGCCGAGCCCGCGTCTCAGCCGGTCTATAAGCCTGGCAACTCGATCTGGCAGGACGCGAACGCAAGCCTCTTTCGCGATCCACGCGCGCATAGGATCGGCGACGTCGTGACCGTAAGGATCTCGATCAAGGACAAGGCCACGATTGACAATAACTCGAAGCGATCACGCGATGCGAAGACGAGCTTCGCGCCAAACCTCAATTACGACGTGGATGTGGGACGCGTCAAAGCTGCCGGTTCCGGCACGGTCAATGCTCAGGTCGATTCGCAAACGTCTACTGACAGCAAGGGTGGGGTCAATCGCTCGGAGAATATCGATCTCCTCATTGCCGCGTTGGTGACGGCCGTGTTGCCGAACGGTAACTTGATTCTCAGCGGCAGCCAGGAAGTACGGGTCAATTTCGAGGTGCGCGAGTTGAGCGTTGCGGGCATCGTGCGGCCGGGTGATATCTCGACTGACAACACCATCGCATACGATAAGATAGCTGAAGCTCGAATCTCCTACGGTGGGCGCGGCCGGATCACGGAAGTGCAGCAGCCAGCGATTGGCCAACAGCTCTTCGACCTGCTGACGCCGTTCTGAGAGGCCTCCGATGGCTAGCGACGGAAAGCCCAAGGCAAAATCTGGCGGAGGAGGTATCGTCGGCCTTCTCGTCGTGACGCTGCTCGCGGCCGGCGGGGGCTCAGGCTTCGGTTTCTTCCTGCACAATCAGCTCGTCGCAGCCAATGCGAACAGGCCACCCGAGGCGCCAAAGGCCGCGGACGAGCATACGGCCATTCCGGTACTCTCAAAGCTGGTTCCGCTCGATCCGATCGTGGCTAATCTCGCGGCGCCGGCAGACGCATGGATGCGCATTGAGGCGACTATGGTCGTCGAAAACATGGAGAAGGGTGCGGAGAAGCTCGCAAGCAAGGTCGGCGAGGATATTGCCGCTTATCTCAAGACGACGACGCTGGCTCAATTCGAAGGCCCTAGCGGCTTTCAAAACCTGCGCGAGGATCTTCTCGACCGCGCCAAAATTCGCGACGGCGTGCATATAAAAGATCTCGTAATTCACGGGATCGTGGTGGAATGAAGCGTCTCGCGGTTCTCTCATTGCTGCTGCTCGTCGCGTTGACGCAGGTGGCGGCAGCCCAAGGCCTTAATCTCGACGCTCTGCTTCCGGCTGGAGAGCAAACGGTGACCGGCCGAATGGTGCAGGTCATTCTCGTCGTTACGGTGCTCTCCGTCGCGCCGGGCCTGCTTATGATGGTGACCTGCTTTACGCGCTTCGTGATCGTGCTGTCGATCTTACGGTCCGGAATGGGGCTGCAGACGACGCCAGCCAATTTGATACTCGTGAGTCTTGCACTGTTCATGACCTTCTACGTCATGGCTCCGACCTTCGACAAAGCATGGCAGAACGGCCTCAAGCCGTTCATCGACAACAAGATCACGGAGCAGGAAGCCTATACGCAGGTCACGGGTCCGTTGCGCGACTTCATGAAGGCGAATGTGCGGCCGAAAGATCTGGACCTGTTCGAGGACCTTGCTGAAGAGCGCTTCGGGGCGCCGCCGGCAACAGCCGATGTCGAGCTTAGGGTCCTGATCCCTGCCTTCATGATCTCCGAGTTGAGACGTGGCTTCGAGATGGGCTTTCTGGTCGTGCTGCCGTTCCTCGTCATCGACCTCATCGTGGCAACGCTAACGATGTCGATGGGCATGATGATGCTACCGCCGACCGTCATGTCGTTGCCGTTCAAGATACTCTTCTTCGTCTTGATCGACGGCTGGAATTTGCTTGTGGGTGGTCTCGTACGCTCGTTTCCGTAAAGCACCTCGCGACGAGGTGCGCAACCGAGCAACCTTAGGCTTAACCAGAGATCAATATGTTCGGAGTACAAATGTCGTCGGTGGCAGATTGGGTTAGGGGATCAAGCCCGAGGACGTTGCCGAGTATTTAGGGGTGGCCGTTCAAGTCGCTTCGGTTGCGTAGCGCAAAAGGGTAAAGTTTATGAGTAGCATTAACACGAACCTTGCGGCGATTTCTGCGCTGCAGGCCTTGAACCAGACCAATAAGGATACGTTGGTCGTTCAGAACCGCGTCTCGACCGGCCTTCGGGTGGCGAACGCCTCCGACAACGCAGCTTATTTTTCCATCGCGACAACGCTGCGCTCGGACAGGCAGGCGATCTCGACCGTCACGGATGCTCTTGGTCTGGGTGCTGCAACCGTCGATGTTGCCAACCAGGGCCTCACAAGCTCGATCAAGATTGCAAGCGACATCAAATCCAAGCTCGTCGCAGCACGGCAGCCGGGTGTTGACCGCGGAAAGATCCAAACTGAAATTACGCAGCTTCAAAGCTCGCTTCGGAGCGCCGTCGAAACCGCGACCTTCTCGGGTCAGAACTTTCTTGCAAGCGACAGCACCGGCACAACGACGCGTACGCTTGTCTCCTCCTTCTCGCGAGACAGCTCCAACAATCTGAAGATCGGCACGATCTCGGTCGATATCGGTGCCACCGGCTCGCTGCTCATCGATACCTCGGGCAATAATGCGGGCGTTCTCGATAGCGACCGCACGGTGACGAGCGGCAGTACCTACAATATTTTGAATCTCGACGTCTCGGAGCTGACCGACTCGGAGGCTGATCTCACCGACCTCGAGGACTACGTGAAGGGCGTCGACAACGCTATCACCTCGATCACCAATGCGGCGACGGACCTCGGTGCGGTCAAGTCGCGAATCAACGTTCAAAAGGATTTCGCTAAGAACCTTATCGACTCGATCGATACGGGCATCGGCCAGCTCGTGGATGCCGATCTGAACGAGGAGTCGACGAAGCTTCAGGCCCTGCAGGTGCGGTCGCAGCTTGGCGTCCAGGCACTCAGCCTCGCTAACCAGTCCTCACAGCAGATCCTGTCGCTGTTCCAGTAAGCGGCTAAGCAACGCCGACGAGAGCTCTTCAACAATTAGAGCCGCGCTCCTTGGAGCGCGGCTTTTTGCTGTTCCAACCACAGCTGTTTCTCGCCATTCGATATTGCGACTTGCACCATCACAACTCTCGCGCAAGGTTCGCGCGAAAGAATGTGTTACGAATCGGTGAAGGGGCGACGGATGAGCAGCCTAAATACCAATGTCGCGGCGCTAACCGCGCTCCAGACTCTAAACAAGAGCAGCAAGGAACTTTTGGTCACGCAGAACCGTATCTCGACGGGTCTGCGAGTCGCCTCCGCTGCGGATAACGCGGCTTACTTTTCGATCGCGACGACGTTGCGGTCGGACAATGCGGCGATCTCAACTGTTGCTGATGCACTGGGGCTCGGCAGCGCTACGGTTGAGGTGGCCGAGGCCGGGATCAAGAACGCCATCGAGACCGTAAGCCAGATCAAAGCGAAGCTTGTGGCAGCTCGTGCGCCGGGTCTCGACCGAGCGAAGATCCAGACTGAGATTTCGGCGCTCCAGAGCTCTCTCCGCAGCACGGCGGACTCGGCTGTCTTTTCCGGGCAGAATTTTCTCGCTGGCGATTCGACCGGGCCAACGACGAAGACGATTGTTTCATCGTTCTCGCGAGATTCCACAGGTGCCATCAGCATCGGGACGATTTCCATTGATGTTGGACCCACCGGCACGCTGCTTTTCGATACCGGCGGCGCCGGAGCTGGAATTCTCGATTCGGATCGGACGGTTACAAGCGGTGCCACCTATTCGGTCGCGACGCTCGACATTAGCGCAATTACGGACGACTCCGCCGATCTTGTTGACCTTGAGGATCTCGTGAAGGGCGTCGATGCTGCGCTCAGCGCGATTACCGACGCGGCCACCATTCTTGGCGCAGCAAAGTCGAGAATCAGTCTTCAATCGGATTTCGTGAGCAAGCTCAGGGATACCATCGATACTGGCATCGGCCAGCTCGTTGATGCGGACCTGAACGAGGAATCGACGCGGCTCCAGGCGCTCCAGGTGCGCCAGCAGCTCGGTGTTCAAGCCCTCGGCATCGCGAATCAGTCGGCGCAGCAGATTCTTTCGCTCTTCCAGTAAGGAACGTTGGTCTCGGGCGCGGTCGCCCAAGGAAAAGTCTGACGCTCGTACGCGGTCGCGTGCGGGTGTTTTTGGCGTTGAAAGACATTTATCGACGGATCGATCGTCGGCGGGTTCGTGGGCCGCCTCATCAAGTCCGTAAGCGAATCTCGCAATACCCGCGCAAGCTTAGACGCCCAAAGTCTCTGCATCTAATTCCATTAAACCGCAGACAACGTTGGGTTATCGATGTTCGGCTTGGTGCAGCTCGAAAAGCTTTGGAGCAATCTGCTCGCGCTCGGCCCGAAGCGTCTCGGAGCGCTCGGCGTGGTCGGCGCTGCGGTCATGGCCGCTGTCGGGTTCGGCAGCTACTATCTCAGCCGCTCAGACTTCGAGGCTCTCTACACGGGTCTCAACGCTCAGGACGTCAGCCGGATTGGTGCGGCGCTGACGGAAGCCGGCATCCTGTTCGACGTCAGTGCGGACGGGACGAAGGTCATGGTGCGCCGAGAGGAAACGGCGCAGGCGCGCATGCTGCTGGCGGAGAAGGGGCTGCCGGCAAGCGCAAACGCTGGCTACGAGCTGTTCGACAGGCTCGGTCCGATCGGGCTCACGTCATTCATGCAGGAGGTGACGCGCGTCCGGGCGATCGAGGGCGAGCTGGCGCGGACGATCCAGGCGATGAAAGGCGTCAAGGCCGCACGCGTGCATATCGTACTGCCCGAGACGGGTTCGTTCCGGCGGGGGCGACAACCGGCGTCGGCGTCGGTCGTCATTCGCACCGAGATTGCTGCGGACGCTTCGACTGCGCGAGCAATCCGTCACGTGGTTGCGGCCGCCGTTCCCGGTCTTACCATCGATCAGATCAGCGTGCTCAGCACGGATGGGACTGTGCTCGCCGCGGCGGGCGATACGGCCTCGACCGCCTCATCACGCATGGTCGAGCTTGAAAAGGCCATCAGCAAGGATCTCGGCGACAACGTGCGCAAAACGCTTACGCCGTACCTTGGGCTTTCAAATTTCGAGGTCAGCGTTGCAGCGCGCCTCAACCTCGACAAGCGGCAGACCAACGAGACGAACTTCGATCCCGATTCCAAGGTGGAACGCTCGTTGCGTACCGTCAAGGAAATCAACAATCAGCAGGATTCGTCCAGCAAGGCGCCGGTTGGCGTCGAGCAGAACGTGCCCAATCAAGGTGGCGGCGCCGGCGGCGGCGATCAGTCCAAACGGTCGAACGAGCGGCGCGAGGATCTCACGAACTACGAGCTCAACTCGAAAACCGTGCAGACGGTCAGTGAGGGTTATCGCGTCGAGGCGTTGACTATCGCGGTCGTCATCAATCGCAAGCGTCTTCTCGAGACGCTTGGTCAGACGGCCACGCCGGAAGCGGTCCAGGCGCAGATCAAAGAGGTCGAGCGACTTGCTGGAACGGCAGCCGGCATCGACGCAAAACGCGGCGACCAGGTCAGTGTCGTTGCGGTCGAGTTTGCCGAGGACGCGCTTGCGAACCGTGGGTTTGACACGGCTAGCCTGCTGGGGCCGTTGATCGGCCTCATGACCGGCCTGATCAAAGCCGGAACCGTGCTGGGTCTCGTCTTCATCGTCGTGACGTTCGGTCTGAGGCCGGTTACACGAGTTCTGCTCGAGCAAAACGAAGCGGCTGCAGCCGCGACCGCTGAGGGCGGCATGCTGGCAGACGCTGCAGCAGGGGCCGTGCCGGGAATTGCAGGGGCTCCGGGTGCGCCCGGGATGGCTGACGATCCGAATGGCGCGGCGTTGACCGTCGATGCTGCCGCAGCAGCAGCGTTGCTCGGCATCAAGGCCAACGAGCCGAATCTCATTGAGGACATCACCGGTGATGTGATGCGCCTTACGCAGAAGCGGCTTGAGCAGATGGTGGCGCTCGACGAAGAGCAGGCCGTCAACATCCTCAAGCAGTGGATGAGGGAGAGGGCGGCATGACTATGCTTCCTCTAGCGCAATACCTGCGTGAGCTGTCGCCGGACACGGCGCGAAAAAAGAGTGCGAAGGGTCTTTCGGACTTCGATCTTGGCGCGACCGAGCTTGAGAGGCGTATCGAAGAGGCTCGAATGCTTGGTGTTCTCGAGGGGCGCGCGGCGGTGCAGGCGGAGTTCGACGCGCGGATGAAATCTCAGGTATCCGAGCTCGAGAAGAAATTCGCTCAGGAGCGTGCCAGATGGGCGCGAGACGAGGGCGAACGTCTTGGGACGCGCCTTCTTGCGTCGATAGAGGGGCTCAAGGCATACATTTCCAACACGGTCGCGAGCGTGCTGAGGCCGGTGCTTGCTGAGGAAGTGAGACGCCGAGCGGTAGGCGAGCTGACGACGACGCTCGACAAGATGCTGAGCGGCGGTGAGCTCGGAAAGATTACGATTTCGGGACCTCGCGATCTTATTGAACCAATGCGTGCCCACCTCGGCGGCAAGGCCTCTAACGTGACGTACGTCACAGCGGAAGGCTGCGATCTAGCCGTCCAAGCCAATGAGACTGTTCTCGAGACGCGTATCGGGGCCTGGGTGGCGGCGATCCAGGGAGGGCAGGCATGAGCACTGATGGCGATGCACCAGCCGCACACGAGGTCGTCATCGTCCGCCGGCGCGGCGGCGAGGCCGATGAGGGCCATCATGGCGGGGCATGGAAAATTGCGTTTGCCGATTTAATGACGGCGATGATGGCGTTCTTCCTCGTCATGTGGCTGCTCAACGCTTCTGACAAGGAGAAGATCCAGCAGATCGCCACCTATTTCAATCCGATTAAGCTCAACTCGAAGCGTCCGACAGCCAAGGGCGTCGAGCAGACGCAGGACGTTCCGAAAGCTGCCAAGGCGGATAAGGCCGGCAGGTCCGAGAAACAGAACCCGGTCGACGCCAAGGACGGCCTGCCGCAAAAGAAGGGCTTCAAGTCGGGCGGTGACGGAGACAAGAAAACTGGGTCCGAGAAGCAAGCCGAAGACGAGCTGTTCAACGATCCCTACGGAGTGCTCGCGAAGCTGGTCCTCAAGGCCGGCGAAGGCAGGGAGGCGGGCGGAGGCGGAAAGGACGCAGGTTTGTTGTCGGGAGGAGATGCATATAGCAATCCTTTCGAGCCGTTCAACGAGCGTCCTCCGCCCGAGAGCGTCGTGAAGCCGACAACGGCGTCTCCGCTTTCTCTCGAGGATGCAAACCCACTCGGCACCGACGCGCAGCTCGTGCCGGATCCCCCCGCGCCGGCGCCTTCGGCGGAGCCTGCTCCGGAGGTATCTGCCGCGCCAGCCGCGCCTACCGCACCTTCGGTGCCGGTAGAGACGAGCCCTGCCGTGGTTCCTCCCGCTGCGGGGCCCGCAGTGCCTGCTGCGCCTTCTCAATGGGAGCAGGCGAAGGAGGACGCGCGAAAACTCGAAGGCGAAATTTTGAATTCGCTCGCGGGTCTCTCACCTGAGGACCGGCCGTCGATCGAGGTGACGAAGACGGAAGAGGGCCTACTCATCAGTCTCACCGATGATTTCCGGTTCGGTATGTTTGCAAGTGCCTCGGCCGAGCCCAACCCGGACTTGGTTCTCGTGATGGATAAGGTCGGAAAGGTGCTCTCGGGGCGCGAAGGGAATATTGTCGTTCGCGGTCACACGGATGGGCACCAGTTCAAGTCGCAGCGGGACAACAACTGGCGCCTCTCCACAGCGCGAGCACAGATCGCGGTTCACATGCTCGTGCGCGGTGGCGTCGCCGAGCAGAGGTTCGAACGCATCGAGGGCCACGCAGATCGTAGCCTTCGAGTTCCCAGCGATGCGTTTGCCGCGCAGAACCGTCGGATCGAAATTCTTCTCAAGGTGCCTAAGGTCTGATGCGTCGCAACGCTACCAGGCTTGGAATTGCGCTTGCACTGGCCATTTTTACGTTGAAGGGGCAGGCGAGAGCGGCTGAGCATAGGGCCGAAACGGGGACGGGCCAGCCAACCAGCCAGGCGGGGCAGGCTGCCGACGCGCCGGCGCAGGACGCGAAGCCGGTAGAGCCAGCGCCGCATGGCGAGGCAGGTGATGGCGCGGCAAAGCACGGCGAAGAGCCCGCGCCCTCAGTAGCCACACAGCATGGCGAGACCGCTGCCGACGCCGTGCAAGGAGGATCGGCTGACCATGGCGAGGTGACCTCGCACGGAGAGAAGACACCGCGAGATTCCGCTCACACGCCGGATGCCAGCTCGCCGTATGCGAATGCGCCGACGGGAGAGGGTGGCGGCGATCACGGTGAGGGCAAACAGAACTCTGAGGCTCACGGGGCTGATGGTCTGGGTGGCGATGCTCATGGTGTGAGCCCACCAGCGCCGCCCAGCGGGGGCTGGCTCTCTGCAATTACAGGGCTGTTCGGGGGCGGTGCGGGCAAGCCCGAGGAAGCAAAGCACGGTGGCGAGGCCGGCTCTTTAGAGGCAAGTCACGGCGATGCGGCATCCCATGGCGACGCAGCCACGGACGCGCACGGTGGAGAAGCGAAGCCTGCTCACGAGCCGGAAACCGCACACGGGGCTGAAAAGTCCGGGCATGAGGACACCAGTGCCCATGATGATGGACACGGTGACGATCATGGGGGTGGGGACGAGCACGCGGCCGCGGCAGAAGCCCCGCCGCCTCCGCCGTTGTGGCCAGATACGCCTGCGGTCGAGAACGATCGGCAGCCGTTTATACTGATGCGAAAATTGCGTGCGGTGCAGGACAAGGTCGCACACGGAAGCACGTCGGCCTTCGAGGAGCAGAAGCGCCTCATTCGCGATATCGGCGAGCAGATGCGGCAGCTGCCTCCGCAAGTTTGGGACGATACGCGAAACGTGCGTGCAGCGGTCTATTACGTTTTAACCGGCGGCGATCCGCGTGTTCTTACAATCGTTGCCGGCCATGACACGCCGATCTATGTACCGAGGAAACTCATCAAGGGTGCGCTCGCCTTCGGCGAAGGCCGTACGGCGGAAGCAACGTCGCTTCTCGGTCGAGTTGATACGCGCAGCCTGGATCCATCGCTTGCCGGAATCGTTGCGCTCATCCAGGGTACGCTCATGGTAAAGCGGGATGCCGCGAAGGCCATTTCACTGTTCGACGAGGCGCGCATGCACTCGCCTGGAACCCTGATCGAAGAATCAGCGCTACGGCAGGAAATTCTCCTGCTCGCACGGCAGGGCGAGTTGCAGCGTTTCGACCAGCTCTCGTCTCAGTATTCCAGACGCTTCGAGAACTCGCTGTTTGCGCGAAATTTCCGGCGGCAGTTCTTTGCCGGCGTGGCGCGGCAGAACTTCAAGGGCGCGACCGAGTGGCTTTCGCGTACGGAAGCCGAGATACAAAAGATTGCTCCGGGCGAGCGGGCCGTCATGTATCTCTCCATTGCGGAGGAGGCGACGAAGGGCGGCTATATTGCGATCGCAAAATATGCCGCGCAGAACGCTTCGCAGCTCTTTCGTGAAGGGAGCCGTGAGCGCAATAGGGCCGATCTCTACCTCGGCTCTGTGCTGGTTGCGACGGACGAGGTCGAGGCCGGGCTTGCGCTGCTCGCAACGGTGGATACGCAGAAGCTCGAGCCGAAAGACCGGGAGCTTCACGCAGCGGCGACCTCCGTTGGGAAGGTCGTCCTCGAGGTGCCGGTTGCACCGGAGCAAAGCGCGGAGACGCCGCCTGCCTCGGTCATGAAGGCTCAGGATCTTCTGTCATCCGTAGATGAACTGTTCAATGGGGGAACGCAGTGACGGCAGCATCAAGCGCCTTGACCCAGAGGGTTGCGCCCGGACCATCGTCCGTGCGGAGTGGAGCGTCGCACAAGGATGAGGCGCCGGCCGAGGGAGGCGTGGGCGAAAGTGCATTCAAAGACGTTCTTGACCGTGCAAAAAAAAGCGATGCGGGAACTTCATCGACGAGGGACCTGAAAGCTACGAAAACGCGAGGCAATGCAGAAGGCTCCGACGAGCCTTCGGACGAGATCGAGGCTGAGAATGCAAGGCCCGAGACATCGGGTATCACGTCTCAGTCGGCCGCGGCGTTGGCACTCGCTTCGCTTGGTTACCGCCCGGACGTGACTGACGATCCTTCCAGCTCTCAACTGCAAGCCACGGGCGATCGTCCGGAGGATCTGCTTGCGAAGCTCTTGCAGGCGCAAAGCGGCGAGGAACTGCTGCCCGGTCATGCTTCGGATACAGAGGTGGAGAACGATCCTCTTGCGCAATTTCTCAATCCAGATGATGCGGAAGCGTTGAAGACTTCTGTCGAGCAGATAGCGGTATCCGTTCGCAGGCAAGAGACACATCTCGCTCTGTCAGATCCGGCCACCGCTCAAGTTGCCATCGAGGAGGCGCTCCGCGGCCGCGTGGAGGCGGATGCGCCGTTGGAGGCAACCAAACCTGAAACTGGGCCCAGTCCATCGGTCCCGACGGCTCAGCCCAGGCCCATCGCGACTGCCGCAAGGCCTGGAGCATTCGCCGCGCCTCCGGCGCCCGCTGCAGACGCTCAACCCAGCAAGCTCGATCCGGTTGTGAGCGGCGCTGCGGTGCCTGACAGCGCGCTCGCCGCAGACGATACCGCATACAGCGGCCGGGACGGTCAGCAGCGTGGCCGCGCGGGCGGCGATGGTAGCGCGTCTGCTGCGGCGCAGATCAACTCTCCCTCGTCTCAGGCGACTGCGACTGTCAACGGTGCGGCAAGCTTTGTCGCTAACTTGGCCATCGACGGCTCACCTGCGGAGCAGATCGCAGCCGTTGTGAGGTCCGAGATAACTGGCGAGACGGCAGGCGCCGAGGTTGGAAGCACCACGACGAATGGAACCGTCAAGGTGCTCCACATCCAGCTGAACCCAGAGAACCTTGGCAGCGTCACGGTTCGAATCTCGCTGAAGGACGATGTCATCAATCTGCATCTCGAGGCGCAAAGACCCGAGACTGCGCACACTATCGAGCGCGAGCGCGAGGCCTTGTCGGCAGCGCTGAAGCAGGCTGGATATGTCGTGGATGGGATTACGGCTCAGCAGGCAGATACGCGTGGCGTCGGTCGCGCTGAGGCCGCACAATCTGGTGCTTCGCTCTCGCAGCAATCCCAGGGAGATTCGCTCCCGCGGAATTCTTCGAACCCTGGCGGCGGAGGTCAGCGTGGCGCGCAGGCGGAAGCAGGGGCGAATAGCACCGGCGGAATTATCGACGGCCGCGGTGGACTATCGCTTGAGCGATCTGGCGTACTGTACGTATAGTACTAAAGTTGTTCACGTCATCAGCTTCCAGGTTCGCGTATGAGCGTCATTCCCTTCAAGGCCGTTCCAAGAGCGGGAAAATCAATGTCGAGCATCGGACTTATGGGGCCTTACAGGCTCGCCTACGATGAAATAACGAGTGCGGTCACGAAAGTGTCGCCGGGTGCCTTTGCGCTTGGACACAAGGGACCCGACGGCAGGTTCTATGTCGACTATGTTGGTCGTGCCGACAAGGACGTGCGGGACAGGCTCCTCAACCTGATCGGTTCAGGAAACCTGTTCAAGTTTGCCCGCGCTCCGACGACGGAAGCGGCATTCCATGCGGAGTGCGAGCTGTTCCACGACTTCAAGCCGCCGGGAAACCGCATGCACCCCGATCGTCCCGCCGGGACTAGTTGGGAATGTCCGCGTTGCCGATTTTTCCGCCTTCAAGGGCAAGCATAGTGATGATGTCGTTGAGAGCGGCCTGATAGCCATGGTGCCAGTAGGCCCTCTCCGGCGTGTGCGCATCTAGGTGGCGCTGATCGACGTCCGTATAGGGTGCCTCCTCATCAAGCCACTCGCGAATGTTGTCGCGGCGTTGACGCAGCATCGAGGCGCTATCTTTGTGCAACATGTTTGACGACCCTGACCCAATTTATACCTAGGCTCCCGGCTTTTGTCGGTGAGCTTCATCCTGTTATAGACGGGTCGAATTGAGGTCGACTTAGAGCGCGGCGGACAGTTTGTTTCAAATTTTACTCGTCGCGGTGTGTCAGGACGAGACAGCAATCGAGAGCGACGAAACGCATTCTTGCATTTGAGATTGAACGCTCGTTCTCAACGAAGGCAGCCCCTTCTTATCGGGCCCTAGCGAATTTCAGGGAGCACGTCGGCAAGGCGGCGCGGCGTGCGCATGACCTTCGGCTTTGTTGCCTCGCGCGGTTGTTTCTCGACAATTTCGGACGCTATGCGGCGGATCCAACTGTCGATGGCGCGATCGGGGTCGCGGCCACGGGCGACCTCGTTGGCGACCTCGGTTGCGAGATCACGCGCAAGGGCGCTTGCCCGTGCATCGCCGAGCGGGCGGGAGAGTTCACCGAGCGCCGAGATGCGTAAACGAAGTTTGGCGGAAAGGTTCATGGCTGTTCCAAAGTTGGATCAAACCTAGATTAGCAACTGTCGTGCCAGCGAGATGTCATACCGGCCGGACAAAGTCTTGACTCACTGGTCAGCGGTTTCCGGCCGGTATTCTCTTTAGCTTGCGCGCAGCCATGCTGAAAGCATGCTTCCAGCACGACACACCAACCCTGCGCGCTGATACCAACCGCACTGCGTCAGCACTTCGTGCGGTTGGTATCATTGAACGTTGCGCCACGTTGGGCCGACGGTCCGAACCCTTGCGACAGCTTTGCGCAAGGACCTGTCATTAACAATATCGTCTCTGGACCAGAGACCTCACCATGCACACCTTTTATCTCGATGCGATACGCAACTTCGAGGGCTTTACCCCTCGGGCAACCGCCGACTACGCCCAGGTGTCGAATGGTTTCGGCACTAGGGCGCACTTTGCGGGCGAGGTTATCGATCGCGCAGAGGCGGAGCGGCGTTTCCAGTCGGAGGTTGCAAATGCTCGGTCGATCGTCGAACGCAACGCGCCTCACCTCGACGAGGGGACCAAAGCAGCGTTGACGTCGCTGACCTACAACTCAGGGCCGGCATGGACGAAGAGCGGTCTTGGCGCAGCGGTTGCCCGCGGCGACCTCGACCAAGTGCGCGAGATTTTCCAGCAGTACAACAAAGCCGGCGGCGAGGTCCTGCCGGGTCTCGTCAGCCGACGTTCTGCGGAAGCGCTGTGGATTGGCAATCCCGACCCGCACGGCACCGTTGCCGGGAGCAACTCGCCGGTTGTCAGTGCCGCGGTGCAGGCGGCGGCGGACGTGCATGAGAGCGGGCCGCGGACCGCTGCTGAAAGCACACCCGGGTTTGCCGTGCCGCTGCGGTCCAATCCGGTAAATCATGCCGTTTCGGCCTTCCTGCGGGCCGCGGCAAACCCGGTTGTGGGCTCAGAGCACGCGGCTTCGCCACCTGACGCTGCCGTTTCGATCGATGCACTGTTGGCAGCGAGTGGGGTCGAGCAGGGTGACCTACGGTCGTCCGGCATCCTTGGATCGTTGCCAGATGTCGGGCGATATGTGCGTCTCGAATCTGCCGTTGAGTTACGTGCACGACCGGATCAGCGTCACGGCGATCGCGTGTGACGGGCATGCTCGCTTGGACGCAAAGAGCCGCAATTGGCGGCTCTCATCGAAACGCTTCGCTTGATGGCGTGATCGGTCAGCGCATGCGGGCTGACGCGACAGCGGCTCCGGAAAATGCTGGTGCCGGTTGGGGCGTACTGATCAGTGGCCTGGGCTGCGCAAGGGAAGTTTCCGGTGCGGCGCCGCCGCGTTGGAAAAGCGAGCGATGCTCTGTGTGAGCGACGAGGTCTGTCTTGAGGCCGATGAGGCTTTCAGACGCGCCAAGCAGCAAAAAGCCCTCTGGCGAGAGGAGGCGAGACATCCGGGTGAGAATATCTTGCTTCCGCATGGGATCGAAATAGATCAACACATTGCGGCAATAGATGACATCGAACTTGCCGAGGGAGTTGAAATCCGAGAGTAGGTTCAGCTGGCGGAAAGTAACCTTGGAGCGCATCGCCTCGCTGATCTGCCAGCTATCGCCGATCTGGTTGAAATGGCGCAGCAGCATTGGTGTCGGGAGGCCGCGCTGGACCTCGAACTGCGAATATACGCCTTTGCGCGCCTTTTCGAGCACGCCATCGGAAAGGTCCGTCCCAAGAATCTCGATCTTCCAGCCGGACAGCTTCGGCGCGAACTCGTCGAGGATCATGGCGAGCGAGTAGGCTTCCTGACCCGTGGACGCCGCGGCAGACCAAATGCGCAGGCGCTTCTCGCTCTGACGCGCGGTCAAAAGTTTCGGCAGCATGACAGTGCGGAACTGATCGAACGGCGTCTTGTCGCGGAAGAAGTACGTCTCGTTTATCGTCATCGCCTCGATGACGTCCTTCGCGAGCTTCGGCGATTGCCCCTTTTGCAGGCGGCTCACCAGCTCGTCTAGGCCGGATAGGCGCTCGCGGCGAACGATCGGCATGACACGGCTCTCAACGAGATACCGTTTGCTTTGCTCCATAACAAGGCCGGAGGAGCGTCGGAGGAATTCGCACAGCGCATCAAAGGATTGGGACATTTCACGCTTCACTAATGAGGGTTTTTCAGCGTCAGGTCTTCACTATCGGTCGCATGACAGCGTCGCAGCCCGGCCGTGTGATCCGCGTCAGACCATTCCGATCTGCTCGAGCTTGGTGCGGATGATTTCCTGATCGAAGGGCTTCATCACGTACTCAGTGGCGCCGGCTTCAAGGGCGACAAGGATCTTCTCGCGCGTGTTCTCAGTGGTGCAAAAGACCACACGGGGCTCGTCCCCGCGGGGCATCTTACGAAGCTTGGTCAAGAACTCGAGGCCGCTCATGATTGGCATATTCCAATCGAGTAGGATGAGCTCCGGCAGCGTGCGCTGACAGTGCTCGAGTGCTTGCGAACCGTCCTTTGCCTCCGCGACCTCGAAGTGCATACCTTCGAGAATCTGCTTTGCGATCTTTCGGATGAATGCAGAGTCATCCACGACGAGCGCCTGCTTCATTGTAATCACCTCTGACACAGTTACTTTTTTTGGGGACCTTAGGCTGTGAACTCACTATGGATGGCGCATTGACGCGAGGACTTTGGCGCCGCTGGCAGGAGCGAAGCCGCCGCAAACCTCCATGGTTTGCAAGGCTTTGCGCCATGCTGAAAGCATGTCTCCGATATGGCCCAGCGGTGCAAAAGCACCGCGCCCCCTTGGGGTGAGCCAAAGCAAGCCAATGGCGTCGTCGTGCTGGAAGCACGCCTCCGGCATGCAGCGCTTTTCCTAGCCATTGGCATGCTTTGGCTCATCAATGCATCATCCATAATGAGTTCACAGCCTAGTTCGCGAAGTCGAAAAGTGCTGCGATATTGAGTGCCGGAATCAACATGTTTCCAACCTTGTAGAGCCCGACCATGAAGCGCGAGCGGACCGGGTCGAAGTGGGCCGGGATCTGCACCTTCATTGAGGCAGAGAGAGTCAGCACGTCGCCGACCTCATCGACAATGAGCGCGAAGTTCTCGCCCTTGTGCTCGATGCCGATGGCGAGCGAGTTCTGCAGGTCATCGACCGGAATGCCCAGACGGCGGCGAAGGCTCACTGCCGTGACGATCTTTCCGCGCAGGTTCACGAGACCCACGATGTCGATCGGCCCGAGGGGGATCGGCGTAACGGTCGTGATGCGGAAAATCGTCTGAGCGTTGAGAACCGAGAGACCGAAGGCGTCTCCACCGGCAAAGACCGTGAAGTAGCTTTCCTCGCCGGCTGTCGGGACGTCGGCAACGGACTGAATGGCTGGTGCCGCTGCGGCGCTCATGCTGCAATCTCCATCTCAAGTGCTTTGGCTTCTGCCGCCGTATCGAGCGCATAAGCTAGTGTTTCGAGCAGTGACTGGCGGTCATGCTTGCTGAGAAGCGAGGTCATGCCAGCTTCAGCCGCGCCGCGCTGCGCACGCGGAGTGGGGTTCTTGGAAATTCCAAGAACCGGCGTGTGCGAGCCTTCCTTCTTCTCTTTGAAGGCGCGCAAGAATGCGGGGGTCACTGCGGTGGCGTCTGTATCCAGGATGATCGCCTCGCAGGTCGCAGCGGCCGTGAATAGCTCGCCTACTTCAGTCGAAACCATAGCTGGGACGACGGTGTAGCCGGCGGCCGATAGCGCTGGTGCAATCATGTCGCGAATGAGCTGATCGTCGGTGGCGAACAGGATGCGCTGCGGCGTCGTGGTGCCCTTGGATGGCGGGTCCGCCATGCGAATGAAGTGCGATACGTCGATCAGCTCGACGGCCTCGCCTCTGATCTCGGCCGAGCCCACGAGCTCAGAATTGGAGCTTGCAAGCTGGATCTCGAGATTGTCCTCGAGGATGTCCATGATCTCGTCGGCCATGAGACCAATTGAGCGGCGCTCGGTCGCAACGACCAGCACAGGATAAGCGGGCTTCGACATATCAATCTCAGAGGAGATTGGGACGATCGGCATGAGGCGGCCCTGGAGGAGCACCATGAGGCGGCCGTCCGAGCTTTCGATGCGGTTGGTCTCGACCATCTCGATGCGCGAGACGAGAGAGAGCGGAAGCACCTTGGGTGCGCCAGAGCCGGCACGGAACATGACGAGGCGGCGGCGGTCCAATGCATTCTGATCCTTCTGCTGATCGCGCTTCTTCTCGGTCGACTTTTCAATGCCGAGGTTGGCCGCGATGCCTGCGGGATCGAGAATCAGCACGACCGAACCGTCGCCGAGGATGGTGTGGCCGCTGAAGACCTTGAGGTGAGAGAGCGAGGCGCTCAGGGGTTTTACGACGATCTCCTGGATATCGGCGACGCCGTCGACGATGACGCAGAAGCTGTCAGTGCCAACGCGCATGACGACGGCGAGCTTATCGCATTCTTCGTTGCTGCTTGCAGCGAGACCTACGACGTCGCGAAGCTCGACGGCGGGTATGACCTCCTCGCGGAGCTTCAGGACAAGGGCGTTCTGAACGTTCTGAATGAGGTCCTTGTAGTTATTGCCGAGGCTCACCGCTTCCACCACCGACGTCTGGGGAAGAGCAAAGCGCTGCCCGGCCACCTCGATGATGAGGGCGGGGGCAATGGCGAGCGTTAGAGGGATGCGGAGCGAGAAACGGCTGCCTTTGCCAGGAACGGAGGACAGGGTGACCGAGCCGCCGATACTCTCGATGTTCGAGCGTACGACATCCATGCCGACGCCGCGACCAGAGACGTTCGATACGACTTGAGCCGTCGAGAAGCCAGGCTCGAAGATGTAGCGGTAAATCTCGTCGGTGCTCATCGCGCGAAGGGCTTGCTCGGAGGCGAGACCCTGTGAGAGAATCTTCTGCTTGATGCGGTCGACGTCGAGGCCTTTACCATCGTCGGCGATGTCGATGGTGATCTGACCGGCTTCATGGGCCGCAGAGACGCGAATCTCGCCCATCTCCGGCTTGCCTTTCGCAGCGCGCTCGTCTGGGCGCTCGATGCCGTGGTCCGCGCAATTGCGAATAAGATGCGTCAGGGGATCACGAATGACCTCGATGAGCTGACGATCAAGCTCGGTGTCAGCACCTTCGGTAACGAGCTCGATGCTTTTGCCAAGGCTTGTCGACAGCTCGCGCACAAGGCGCGGAAGGTTTGCATAGAGGCGGCCAACGGGTTGCATGCGGGCGCGCATAACCGCATCCTGCAAGTCGCTGGTCAGCGTCGAGAGGTGCTGGAGTGGCGTCTTGATTGCGTCATCCTCACGATGACGGGCAAGCTCGAGAAGCTGATTGCGGCTAAGCACGAGCTCGGAGACGAGCTGCATCATGCGCTCGATGGTGTCGACCGAGACGCGGATGGTCTCCTGGTTCGGATTTGTACTCGAGGAGCGGCCTTCTTTGGCGGCGGGCGCGTCCTCCTTGATGGGGCCTTCGTTCCGGGCAGGCTTCGCAGCAGCGGATGGTGCGGACTGGCTTGTGGTGGCCGGCAGCTGCTCGACGGGTGCGTTGACGGGTGCCGGTGCTTCGACGACTTTAGCCGGTGCGGCCGTCACGTGTGCAACGGCCTGCTCGTGAGGCGTGGTTCCTTGAGCATAGTAGGCTTCAAGTGCGCTGATGATTGCAGTGTCGTCGCCGGGGGGCTCGCTGCCGATGCGGCCGATTTCCTCGATGATCGTCTTGATTCTGTCGATAGCGGCGAGAATGATCGTGACCGAGTGCTCGGTCGGGGGAACGCCGTCGCGAAGCATACCCATTACGGATTCAGCCGCATGACCGACGCGCTCGAGGCGCTCGAGGCCAAGGAAGCTCGAGGTGCCCTTGATCGTGTGAACAAGACGGAAGATGCTCGAGATGAGCGACGCATCAGTCGGATTGCGCTCGAATTGAACAAGCTGCGTTTCCGCGCCTTCGATATGCTCGGTCGTCTCGGTGAGGAAATCTTTGAGTAGCTCATCCATAGCGAGTGGATCCCGTCTTTTTATGTTTGTTTATTCAGGCGACGCACGGAATTAGGCGATCGGCCATGTGTTGGGGCGTTTCTGCGACCTTCTCTCGCCCATTGTTGACAAGGTCGGACGCACGATTGAGGGCGCTACGAATCGCGCATGAGGCATTCTCGCAGAAATCGGAGACTTTGGACGGATCCAGCTCGCCATTGGGTTCGCGATGGGCGCGAATCACCTCGATCGAGGCGAGGGCCATTGCGTTCACGCCGTCGATGATGCCTTCGAACTCACGGCGGAAGTTTTCGTCGAGGCCGTCATAGATCTGGAGCGCGCGGGCGCTGCCTGGTAACAGCGATTTTGCGAAATACTCGCGGTACGTCACCTGCTTCCATTCGAGAAGCTCGTCGAGCATTTCGGGCAGCAAGGTCGGGAGGTTCTCAATGAGGAGAAGGACCTCATTGAAGTGATTTAGGTAGTCGTTCGCAATTCCGGAGGCCGGATTGACGAGGCAGGCCGCTCTCTCTTCCAGCGCGTCGACCGCGTCCAGATTGCCAGACTTTGGAGTCCCAGCTGCAATTTCATCGGTCATGGTTTTTGCCCGGCGTTGGTGCTTCGCTTCTCATTCTGAAAATCGATACTCCACCGTGCTGGCTAACAATCAGTTACGGCCGCGAACGATTTGCAGGCATCCTGTACTAATAACCGCCGATTTCGCTGATGCGTTAACGTTGTGCTAACCTGCTGGGCCCACGGATGATGCAATCTTGCGGGTGTGTCCTCCGTATTAGACCTCTAAAAGTTGAGAAATGTGTAAGGCGGCCTCAGCGAGACTGACCTGAGATGAGGTCGCTCACGAATTCCTTCTGACGGTCGATCGCCTGCTCGACAACGAGCGCAAAGTGGCTTTTCGCCTGGGCGAGGCGGCACAGGAAAATCCGCTCGTCCTGGCACTCGAGTGCGATGAGGCTGTTGGGGTCTGCTTCGAGGCGTAGGATCTGACCGGGCTCGAGCGAGGCAATGTCGCCAAGCGTCATGACCGGCCCTTCGAGCACGCCGTGCAGCTTCATGTCGGCGAATGCGATACCATCCTGCATCTTCTTCGCCCATTCGGGGTCGATGCTTTGCGCGTCGAGCGCGCGAGATCGTTCGAGTAGCTTTCTGATCGGGTACAGCGCAGATTGCGGGATGATCATGAACATGCGCCCGCCGTTGTCGAGGATCTGAAAAAGGATCTGTATGACGACAACGGGGATCTCGGTCTGGCCGAGGATCTGGAAGTCGAGCTTCGTTTCCACCTTCTCGAGCTCGAAGCGCACCGACGTGATGGTGTTGAGCAGGTCCTCAAACTCTGGAACCACGATGCTGAAAACGCTGCGGGCGAGACGCGCCTCGAGAGATGTAAAGGGGCGGTCAGCCTCGAAGGGCGGCATGGAGCCGTCACCGCCGAAGGCCGCATCCATCAATGAGAAAATGAAGCGCCGGTCCAGGCCGAGCACCATCTTCGCATCCCATTGACGCGAATAGTATATACCGGCGATGCTGTCCTCGTAGGACTCGAGCACGTCCCATGAGTTTCCTGTCTCGATCTGATTGACAAAGAATGAAGACGGTACGTTGCAATATTCGCGGAAGCGCTCTGCACATGTCGTGACGAGCCGCTCGAGCACGCCTTTCAGGACGTGGAGGCGTTCGACCTCGAGCTTCGGCGGCTCGAGAAGCCGGTCGGTTCCTGGCTGGGCGCTGATCTCGAAGTGCTCAAGCGACATGAAAAGCCTGCTCCATGGATGGCGTCATTCCTCCTCGGCCTGGCCGAGGTCGATGATGCCCTTCTCGATCATTTCCATTGCGGCGTCGGCAATGGCGCGGCGTGCCTTCTGAACTTCCTTGGCCTGTGGTTTTTTTCCGGTCTGAACTTCCTGCTCGACCACGCGGCGTGCGCGCCCAGGAATGGCTTCGAGAATCATAGCGGTCATCTTTGCATCGGCGCCAGCGAGGGCGATGATGGTGCGATCTGTCGGCACTGTATCGAAAAGCGCGACGAGGGCCGGCTGGCTCAGCTTCATGAGGTCGTCGAAGGTGAAGAGAAGACCGCGAACCAGTTCCGCTTCCTTAGGGCGATGCTCGTCGAGATCGGTCAGGATCTCGTCCATCTGCTTTCGGTCCATCTTGTTGATGATGTCGGCAAGACGCGCATGGATCGTGGGACCGGTATTCTTCGAGCTCTTGTAAAGCAGCTCCTCCTTGAGCGCGCCTTCGAGAAGCTGGATTGGCCGGTCGAGCACACCCTTGAGCGCGAGCATGCGGCGCATGATTTCGTTGCGCAAAGATCCGGGCAGCATTTTCAGAGCGGCTGCGGCATAGGCGGGCGGCGTGCGTGAGAGCACGAGCGCGGAGACTTGGGGATGCTCTTTCGCCAAGTATTGAGAGGTGCTCGCCTCGGGCACCTCGCCGAGCTTCAACCAGATCGACTGCAGCTGTTTGCTGCGAACCTGAGACATGATCTCAGCGATCTGCTCCGGTGGAACGACACCGGTGAGCAGTTGCTCGACCTCGTCGGCAGTCGCGACAAGGTCGCCACCGGTGCGAAGGGTTACAGCGAACTCTTCGATCAGCTCGTCGAGCGTGTGCTTGGAGACGGCGCCGAGGTCGGTTGCCGTTTGGGCTATCAGCTTGATGTCGGCTTCGTCGAAATGCTTGAGAAGCCGCGAGGCGATCTTCCGGTCCATGGACAGGAGAAGCGCTGCGACCTTCTTCGGGCCGGTGAGTTTTTCTGGCTCGACCAGCTCCTCGTGTTTGGATCGTTTCTCCAGCGGCTGTGTCATCGCTCGCATTGGGCCATGTTTGCGGGCGCCACCATTCGGCAGGAGGCCGCGCCTGGTGCCGCGTGGGTAGGGAGTTTCAATGCCGAGGATTGCGCGATTTGCCTTGAGCGAGGCTTATGGCGGCGCGTGCACTACAACCCATTTCGTAAATTTAGTCTGAAGAGTGACTTTGGCGTTCGGCGAGAGCGCTTAGAGTAGGTTGAGACTGCTAACGCCCGCAAAGGAAGCGCATCAAACGATCAGGCTCAGGGCTACTGGTATCTCTGCCAGGTCACCGTGACCTTCGTGCCGACGGGGACGCGCGGGTAGAGGTCGAGGACATCCTCGTTGTACATGCGTATGCAGCCCTTGGAGGCGGCGGTGCCGATTGTCCAGGGTGCATCGGTACCGTGGATCCGGTAGGTCGACGCCCCGAGGTAAAGCGCGCGGACACCGAGCGGGTTCATGGGATGGCCACCCGGCACCCAGCGGGGGAGGCGAGGATTTTCGGCCAGCATGGTCGGCGTCGGCGTCCAGGCGGGGTTGACCGCCTTGTTAGAGACGGCCGTGACCCCTGACCAGCGGCTTTGCTCTCTCGGAATTGCGATCGGATAGCTGATCGCCTCACCTGTTTTATGGATCCAGTAGAGCTTGCGATCGCCGAACGAAACGATGATCTGGCGGGCTGGATAGCTGGCGCTGAAGGGCATGACCTCGCGCGAGCCTCCGTTCCAGAGGAACGAGAACACATCTTGTGCGGCGGCTATCCGCGGACCCGAGGCAACCGCTGATATGGCGACGAACGCGAAAACGAGCACGCTCAGTCTCCGGGACGCGACGACGGTGGGAACGGGTGGTTGCATGTGGGTAGTCTCCCGACGCGGCCAAACTCAGCCATACGGCGATGAATATAGTCGTGCCGAAGCGGAGCACAAATCCTGTCAAGCTTAGATAGCAAAATGTTTTGCAGTCGAGATGATTGTCGTCGCGGCGCCGTGGTATTTCGGCAACGTGGAAGCGGAACCGGCAGCGCGGCGCGGCGGTTAATGGCTCGGCTCCATTGCCGGTCGATCCGGGAACGATGGGTCGGGTGTCAACTCCAGGCCTGCTTGCTCGCAAAATGGTGACGAAACAAGAGAGCGTTATGATCGAGGGGCTATTCTCAATCGGCGCTGCCGTCGGCTTCCTCCTTGTCGCCCTCCTTGTTCTCACGATTTCTGGAGCAGGTACACGTATCTGGCCGGTGCCGGTCGGTTTCAATCTTCGCAGCATGACATTCTGGTCTTTGTTTCGCGGCCTCAATCTTTTCGCGATCGTGATCGGGCTTGTCGATTTTGCGCCGCTCGAGGGGAGCCCGCTTCTTGCGCGCATCCTCGGGGGCACGCTCGCTCTATGCTGCCTTGCTGCTTATCTCTTTGCAGGCGCCGTGCTCGGGCGTGAGAAGCTCTACTGTGGCGGCAGCGGGCTCGAGACTGGCGGCCTCTATCGGTTCAGCCGCAATCCGCAGTACGCGGCCGCGATGCCGGGTTTTGTGGGTTTTTCTGTTGCCGCGTGGTCGATGTCTGCCGCACTTATCGCGGGACTTCTAGCGTCGGTTTACATGTTGATGGCGCTTGCGGAGGAACCGTGGCTCGAGCGCGCTTACGGCGCTGCTTACGATCGCTACAGAAAGCGTGTTCCGCGCTTCTACCATGTGCGGAGGATCTTGGCACTGCTGCATCTGGCCCAAGTCATGCGACCACGAGCCTAAGCTCCGCCCGGTCATTGCAAAACCGACGTTGTGACGTGTGCCGTGCTCTTGCCACGGAACCACGTTGCTCTTCGAGACGTTGGCACGATGCTGCCAACTCGGATCCTCAGCATCTGATATGCACGACAAAAAGCCTCTCGTTTCAAGCGAGCGCGACGTGGCGCAACCGGTGCATGGTGCAACGCTCGACGGCATCGCGCTATCCGAGCGCGTTGTCATCGAGCGCGTGATGCCGAGGGCCGACGACGACCACGATGGGCGCTATGCGAGCAAGGCCACTGAGGGCGACAGCGTTGCCGTCGAATGCGATATCTTCAGCGACGGGCACGAGACGCTTGGCGCTTGCCTGCATTATCGCTTCGACGGCGGGGCGTGGATGGAAGCCCCTATGGTGCCCCTCGGCAATGATCGCTGGCGCGGACAATTCGAGACGTCGCAGCGCGGGACCTATTGGTACACGATCTCGGCATGGCGGGATGCATTCGCGACATGGTGCGCCGACGCGCGCGTTCGGGTGGCTGCCGGTCAGTCGATGGACGTCGAGCTGATGGTGGCGCGTCAGCATATCGATTACGCCGCGAGCGTGGCGTCGGCTGAGGCCGCACGGCGGGAATTCGGTAGCCTTGCACGCGAGCTGGATATGCTCGCTCAGTGCCATGCGGGGGAGGGCGCGAGGCTCGAGCTACTACTTGGCGCAGACGCGCAACGGCTTTTCCGCGAGTGGGGGCCGCGCGCGCACCGCGTCTGGCTTGGGCAGGAATTGGCCGTCCACGCTGAACGCAGAGCGGCCGCGTTCAGCGCCTGGTACGAGCTTATGCCTCGTTCGCAATCTGGTGCGGCTTACAGGCATGGGTCGTTCGAAGATGTCATGGCGCGGCTGCCTTACGTTCGCGACCTCGGTTTCGACGTGCTTTATCTGATGCCGATCCATCCGATCGGGCGCACGAACCGGAAGGGCGCCAACAACAGCCTTCAGGGGAAGGAAGGTGATCCGGGAAGCCCCTACGCCATCGGCGGGTCACAGGGCGGACACGATGCAATCCATCCCGAACTCGGCAGCGTGGAAGATTTTCTTCGTCTCGTCGACGAGGCGCGTGCGCATGGGCTCGAGATTGCCCTCGACTTTGCGGTTCAATGCTCGCTCGATCATCCTTGGATCAAGAGCCATCCGGAGTGGTTCGATTGGCGGCCAGATGGCTCGATCCGTTACGCAGAAAATCCGCCGAAGACCTATGAGGATATCGTCAACGTCCACTTCTATCGCGATGCATTTCCAGATCTCTGGCTCGCGCTGCGCGACGTCGTGCTGTTCTGGGTTGACAAGGGGGTGAAGATCTTTCGGGTCGACAACCCGCACACGAAGCCGTTCCCGTTCTGGGAATGGATGATCCGCGACGTGCAAGGGCGTGACCCCGATGTGATCTTTCTTTCCGAGGCGTTCACGCGGCCAAAGATCATGCGCTATCTGGCGAAGATCGGGTTCAGCCAATCCTATTCCTATTTCACGTGGCGCAACACGAAGGCGGAGCTAACTGAGTATTTGACCGAGCTTATGGGGCCGGACACCGCATGCTATATGCGACCGAACTTTTTTGCGAACACGCCCGACATCAACCCTTACTATCTGCAGACGAGCGGGCGCGTAGGCTTTCAGGTGCGTTTCGTGCTGGCGGCGACGCTCGGAGGAAACTACGGCATCTACAGTGGTTTCGAATTATGCGAAGCCGAGGCGCTGCCGGGCCGCGAAGAGTATGCGAACTCCGAGAAGTATCAACTCAAGGCGTGGGATTGGGACCGGCCGGGGCATATCCGCGACGATATCCGGCTGATCAATAAGCTCCGGCGGGAAAGCCCGGCCTTGCAGAGCTTCGCCAACCTTACGTTCTACAATGCGTGGAACGATCACATTCTCTACTACGGCAAGGCGACGCCGGATAAGCGCTGCTTTCTCTTATTCCTTGTGAACCTCGATCCTCATCACGCGCAGGGTGCGCATTTCGAGGTGCCGCTTTGGGAGCTCGGGTTACCAGACGACGGCAGCATCGATGTGCTGAACGTTATCACTGGGGAACGGTTTGCTTGGACGGGAAAGGTCCAGCACATCCTGCTCGATCCTAAGCTGCATCCTTACCTCATCTTTCGCTTGATCGCGCCGGAGCCTCAGCGGTGAGCGTCGTGCTACTTAGACATCACGTGCCTGTGCCAGATGACGCGAAGTTTTCGAGTGCAGAGAAGCTTGCGCCGGCTGCGATCGATTCTACGGTCGCCGACTGGTACAAGGATGCGATCATTTATCAGCTGCACATCAAGGCGTTCAGCGACGCCAACAATGACGGGACCGGGGACTTTGCCGGCCTTCTGGACAAGCTCGACTACGTGCAACAGCTTGGCGTAACGGCAATCTGGCTGTTGCCGTTCTATCCCTCGCCGTTTCGCGACGATGGCTACGATATCTCCGACTACACGGAGGTGCATGGCTCCTACGGCTCGCTCGATGACTTCCGCCGCTTCGTCGATGCGGCGCACGCGCGGGGCATTCGCGTCATTACCGAACTCGTGATCAACCACACGTCGGACACGCATCCGTGGTTCCAGCGGGCACGGCGCGCTCCCGTGGGCTCGCCAGAGCGGGATTTCTACGTGTGGAGCGACAACGAGGAGCGCTACCAAGGGACGCGCATCATCTTCTTAGACAGCGAGACGTCGAACTGGGCCTGGGACCCGATTGCCAAGGCCTATTATTGGCATCGCTTTTATTCGCACCAGCCGGACCTCAACTTCGACAATCCGCTGGTGTTCGACGAGGTTGTCAGGGCGTTGCGCTTCTGGCTCGACATCGGGGTCGACGGGCTGCGGCTCGATGCCGTGCCGTATCTCTGCGAGCGCGAGGAGACGAACAACGAGAACCTTCCCGAGACGCACGACGTGTTGCGACGGATACGCCACGAGATCGATACCCGCTACCCCGATCGCATGCTTCTCGCGGAAGCCAACCAGTGGCCGGAGGACACGCGCCCCTATTTCGGCGAGGGCGACGAGTGCCACATGGCATTTCACTTTCCGCTCATGCCGCGGATGTACATGGCGCTGGCGCAAGAAGACCGCCACCCGATCACAGACATCGTCAGGCAGACGCCGGACATCCCGGACAACTGCCAATGGGCGCTGTTCCTGCGCAATCACGACGAGCTTACGCTCGAGATGGTGACGGACGAGGAGCGCGATTATCTCTGGAAGACTTATGCCGTCGATCCGCGGGCGCGGATCAACCTCGGCATTCGCCGCCGCTTGGCGCCGCTCATGGACAACGACCGGCGCAAGATCGAATTGATGAACATGCTGCTCCTGTCGCTGCCTGGAACGCCGGTTCTCTATTATGGCGATGAGATCGGTATGGGCGACAATTACTATCTCGGAGACCGGGATGGCGTGCGCACGCCCATGCAGTGGTCCATCGATCGCAACGCGGGCTTCTCACGCGCGGACCCACAGCGGCTTTATCTGCCGGTGCTGATGGACCCGATCTACGGGCACCAAGCCGTCAACGTCGAAAAGCAGCAGAGCGACCCGTCCTCACTGCTCAACTGGACGCGTCGGATGATTGGTGTCCGCAAGACCCACAGGGCGTTCGGGCGCGGCGCGCTGACGTTTCTCTATCCGAACAACCGCAGTGTTCTGGCGTTTCTCAGAGAGAGCGAAGGTGAGGCCATCCTCTGCGTCGCGAATTTGAGCCGCTCGGCGCAAGCGGTGCAGCTCGACCTTGCGGCGCACAAAGGCGCAGTACCGGTCGAGCTTGGCGGAGGATCGGCGTTTCCACCAGTTACAGAGGCAGCTTACGTGTTGACGCTCCCGGCCTATGGCTATTTCTGGTTTCTACTCGCGCAGGAAACAGAGCTGCCGCGCTGGTATGTGCCTCCACCGGAGGCACTGCCAGATCTGATGACGCTCGTCATGGCCGACGGATGGGATAGCCTTCTCGCCTCGCGCGAGGGGCTGCACCTTGAACGCAGCGTGCTCACGAAGTATCTGCCGCGTCAGCGCTGGTTTGGTGCCAAGGACGAACGCATAAGCTCGGTTCGAGTGGCTCCAATCGCAACGCTTTCCCCGGAGGGGCGTGACAGCTTGCTCGCGACTGCCGTCGTTTCATTTGCCGGCGGTGGCGCGGAGGAGTACGCGCTTCCGCTTGCGGTCGAGTGGCAGGCGGCGGCTGGCGAAAGCACGGGGCTTAGGTCCCATGCGCTCGCACCCTATACGCTGGCGCGCATCCGACGCGGCTCACGCGTGGGCCTCATTGTCGACGGCGGGCACGATGAGAGCTTTGTCCGGGCGCTCTCTGCAAAGCTCAAGGCTGGACGACCCCTCGCTGCCAATGGGGGAAGCCTACGCTTCGACGTAAGCGAGGCATTGCGGCAGACCGAGCTAGGCGACGTCAAGATCGTGACCGGCGACCAGAGCAATGCTTTGGCCCTTCTCGGTGACAGCGTGCTGTTGAAGCTCTATCGGCGCATCGAGGGGGGACCGCAGCCCGAAATCGAGATGTTGCGCTTTTTGAGCGATGAGGCGGGGTTCGAGAACGCGCCAAAGTACCTTGGTTCGGTGGAGTACGTGCCGGACGATGGCGCGCCAAAGGCACTGGCGTGCGCGGTCGAGTATGTCGCGAACCAGGGTGATGCCTGGACCGTGGTGACGGGTGCACTCGAGCGGATGCTCGAGGAATATGGACTGACGCTCGGGGCGGACGCGCTGCCGCCTTTCGCCTTTCCGCTCGACGCCGGCGGGATGCTCGGGCGGCGTACGGCGGAGTTGCATCTGGCTCTTTCAAGGGAGACCCAGAACGAGGCGTTCAGGGCCGAGCCTGTCGAACGAGAGGATATCGAGCGCTGGGTTCTCGACACGCGCGTCGAAGCGGAGCGTACCTTCGAGGCGCTGGCGCGGGCTCAACGTACAGAGCTCGCTGAGGGGACGCGTGCTTGCATCGAGCTCCTGCTTTCGCGCCGCAGCCAGATCGATGCCTTGCTCGCGCGGGCGGAGACGCTATCGCCATCGGGCGCAAAAATCCGGCATCATGGGGACTATCACCTCGGACAGCTTCTCGTCGTGAAGGACGACCTCGTGATCGTAGATTTCGAGGGCGAGCCGACGCGCTCGCTCGCGGACCGACGGCGGAAGACCTCGCCGCTTCGCGACCTCGCCGGGATGGTGCGGTCGCTCGACTACGCGGCTTGGTCGGCACTCGATCGCGTCGCTCTGCGCGGGCTAAATCCGGCAGAGGACACGCAGGCGCTGGCGTTCGCGTGGCGGGACCGCGCCATCGAGGAATGCGTGATGGCCTACAAAGACGTGGCGCGCGGGGCAGCGTTTTATCCTGCAGATGACCGCGCGGAGGATGACCTCCTGGGCCTCTTCCTGCTGCGCAAGGCGCTCTATGAGGTGCAATACGAGATCGGCAGCCGGCCGGCGTGGCTCACCATTCCGGTGCGGGGGATTATTGCGCTCGCAGACAGGCTGGCAGGTGAGGCATGACCACTCATCAATCTTCGACGAGAGGAGCTGAGCGGTGGCGGCCGAAGCCCGAGGACGTGGAGGCTATTGTGACCGGCCAGCATGGCAACCCGTTTGCCGTGCTCGGGCCGCATGGAGGTCTTGGCGGACGTGTCAAGATCTGCGTCTTTGCGCCCGAAGCAGAGCAGGTCGAAGCCATCGATGCGGAAAGCTGCGAGGCGCTATCAAGGCTCCTGCGGATCGACGATCGCGGGTTCTTTTGCGGTGAGGCCGGCTACCTGCTGCGGCCTTACAGGTTGCGACTGCGGCACGGGGCGCATTCATGGGATATATGGGACGCGTACAGCTTCCCATCGCAACTCGGCGAGCTCGACCAGCATCTCTTTGCGGAGGGCCGGCACGACCGGATTTATGAGAAGCTTGGGGCGCATCAGACGAAGGTCTACGACGTCGAGGGAGTCATGTTCGCCACCTGGGCGCCGAACGCGCGGCGTGTCAGCGTGGTGGGGCCGTTCAATAGCTGGGATGGGCGCCGCCATCCGATGAGACGACACCCCGGGAGCGGCATCTGGGATCTTTTTCTGCCCGGTATCGACGCCGGCGAGTTCTATAAATACGAGCTTATTGGTGCGGATGGGCAATGCATCCACAAGGCTGATCCTTACGGCGAGGCTCACGAGCTACCACCGGCTACGGCGTCCCGCGTTGCCGGGGTTTCCGCGCGCTCGTTTGTTTGGGATGATGCGGATTGGATGGCGCGGCGTGGAGACACGCAAAGCAGGGCTCAGCCGATTTCGATCTACGAGGTGCACCTCGGCTCCTGGCGACGTGGCGAAGATGGCGCACTCCTTTCCTACGATCGCATCGCCCATGACCTCATCGCCTATGTCCAGGATCTCGGCTTCACGCATATCGAGCTACTGCCAATCACCGAGTATCCGTTCGGCGGGTCGTGGGGCTATCAGCCGGTCGGGCTATTTGCGCCGACGGCGCGGTACGGACCGCCTGAAGCTTTCGCCCGCTTTGTTGATTGCATGCATCGAGCCGGGATCGGCGTGCTGCTTGATTGGGTGCCCGCGCATTTTCCGAACGATCCGCATGGGCTGATCCGCTTCGATGGGACGGCGCTCTACGAGCACGAGGACCCGCGGCTTGGCTTCCACAAGGACTGGAATACGCTCATTTACAACTACGGGCGGCGTGAGGTGGCAAACTATCTCGTGGCCAATTCCATGTTCTGGCTCGAGCGCTATCATGCTGACGGCCTTCGCGTCGATGCCGTCGCGTCGATGCTGTATCTCGATTATAGCCGCGAGCCCGGCGAGTGGGTGCCCAATAAGTTCAACGGGCGGGAGAACCTCGAGGCGATCGAATTTCTTCGCGACATGAATGCCCACGTCTACGGCAGGCACCCGAGTGCGATGACAATCGCCGAGGAAAGCACGGCGTGGCCACAGGTGTCGCGGCCGGTGCATACCGGCGGGCTCGGGTTCGGCTACAAATGGAATATGGGCTGGATGCATGATACGCTTCAGTACTTCGCGCTTGATCCCGTCCATCGCCGCTTCAATCACGACAAGCTGACGTTCGGTCTCATCTACGCGTTCAACGAGAACTTCATCCTGCCTGTCAGTCACGACGAGGTGGTGCACGGCAAGCGCTCTCTCTTAGGCAAGATGCCGGGCGACCGCTGGCAGAAGTTTGCCAACGTGCGTGCCTATCTCGCATTCATGTGGATGCATCCCGGCAAGAAGCTCTTGTTCATGGGATCTGAGTTCGCGCAGGAGCGCGAATGGTCACACGATCAATCGCTCGACTGGGATCTCCTCGCGTCGGCAGAGCATCGCGGCGTGCAGAGCCTGGTGCGGGATTTGAATGCGCTCTATCGCGGCGAGGGCGCGCTGCATCAGTTCGATTGCGAGGCGGCAGGCTTCTCATGGATCGATGCGGGAAACGCGGAGGAGAGCGTGCTCGCGTTCCTGCGCAAGGGCGAAGGCGAGGCGAGGCCGGTGCTTGTTGCGTGCAACTTCACGCCTGTCGTCCGGCATGCCTATCGTGTTGGGGTGCCCTGCGGCGGAGTATGGAGTGAGCGGCTCAATACGGACGCGACTCACTACGGCGGGTCTGGCGTCGGGAACAGCGGCGCGGCGTTTGCAGAGGCAGCTCCAACGGGCGGGCACGCATTCTCGCTGACGCTTACTCTGCCGCCGCTGGCGGTGATCGTGCTGGTGCCGCGATGAGCCGGGCGCGGCCGCGCGTTCTCGAGGGCTCACCACTCGAGCTTGGCGCACGGCCGGACGCGAAGGGGGTGAACTTCGCCTTGTTCTCCGCCAACGCGACACGCGTCGAGGTTTGTTTTTTCGATGATGCGGCCGGTCGTGAAACGGGGCGGATCGAGCTCCCCGAGTATACAGATGAGGTTTGGCACGGCTACGTTCCTGGCCTCTTGCCAGGGCAACTCTACGGGCTTCGCGTCCACGGACCCTATGAGCCCTGGGCTGGCCACCGCTTCAATGCCAACAAGCTTTTACTCGATCCATATGCCACCGAGCTCAGAGGGCCGCTCAGGTGGGATGACGCGCATTTCGGCTACGATCCTTCGGACCCGACCGGTGACACGATGGATGAACGCGACAGCGCGCCCTTCATGCCAAAGTGTGTCGTGCCGCTGCTTCAGCCGAGATGGCGTCCGTTGCAATCGCTGGGGCGAAAGCGGCGCCGTGGCAGGCCGTGGGCCGACGCCGTCATTTACGAAGCGCACGTCAAGGGTATGTCGGCCGGTCATCCGGATGTGCCGGAAAAGCTGCGCGGCACCTTCGCGGGACTCTCCGATCCGCGCATCGTCGAGCATCTCGTCAAGCTTGGCGTGACGGCGGTGGAGCTGATGCCGGTGCAGGCGTTCTTCGACGATCGGGTGCTTTTGGAAAAGGGCCTCAGGAATTACTGGGGCTACAACAGCATCGGCTATTTCGCGCCGGCGCTTCGCTATCTCACACACGGGCAAGGCGAGGAGATCCGACGCACGATCTGGCGGCTGCAGGAAGCGGGCATCGAGGTCCTGCTCGACGTCGTCTACAATCACACGGCCGAGGGCAACCACCTTGGGCCGACGCTGTCGTGGAAGGGCATCGACAACGCAAGCTACTACAAGCTTGCCGAGGATCCGCGCTTCTATTTTGATACGACGGGCTGTGGGAATATGCTCGATCTTGGGCAGCCGCGGGTGGTGCAGCTCGTCTGCGATTCGCTGCGCTATTGGGTTCAGGACTACGCCATCGACGGGTTTCGCTTTGACCTCGCGGTGTCGCTGGCTCGCGCGGAGAAGGCCTTCGACGCGACATCGGCATTTCTGACCGTGCTGAGACAGGACCCTCTTCTCTCAAGAACGAAGCTGATCGCGGAACCTTGGGATCTCGGTCCGGATGGCTATCAGGTCGGAAATTTTCCGGCAGGCCTCGCAGAATGGAACGGCCGGTTTCGAGACGACGCGCGGGCCTTTTGGCAAGGCGGGGGTGGTTGCCTGCCAGCACTCGCGAGCGGACTGCTCGGCTCGGCCAATATCTTCGATAAACGCGGCCGGCGCCCTTGGGCGAGCGTCAACTTCATCACGGCGCACGATGGCTTCACGCTTGCCGACCTTTACGCCTTCAATGAAAAGCACAATGAGGCGAACGGCGAGGGCAACGCCGATGGGCACAACGACAATCGCAGTTGGAACTGCGGTGTCGAGGGAGCTACCGACGACGAGGCTGTGCTGGATCTGCGTGACGTCATGCGGCGCAACCTCATGGCGACGATGCTGCTGTCGCAGGGGACGCCCATGCTGCTGATGGGCGACGAGGTCGGCCGCAGCCAGTTCGGCAACAATAATGCCTATTGCCAGGACAACGAGATCTCGTGGCTTAAGTGGCGGGACATCGGGTCGCGCGATCGTGCCTTCTTCGAGTTCGTGCGCGGGCTCTTGCGGATCCGGCGAACCCACCCGCTGCTCCGGCAGCCAGGCTTCCTGCATGGGAACGAGATCGACAAGGGTGTGTTGGATGTAACCTGGGTGCGTGCTGATGGCGAGGAAATGAAGTCTGAGGATTGGTTGAACGAGACGTATCGCAGCGTCGGGCTGATGCTTGCCGGGCGTGGCGGCGCGACGCTGATGCTGTTCGTCAATGCCTATTTCGAGGGAGTTCTCTTCGAGCTGCCGAAACACGCTGCGCCGAAGTCGTGGCGGCTGATCGTAGATAGCGGCCGCGGTCTCATCGAGCCGCACGAGAAGCCGGTCCATGCGGGGGACACGTTGATCGTTGCGCCGCGGTCGCTGTTGCTTTTCGAGGGACGCCGGCGATGAACGCCCCGCGCGAGATGGCGCGTTGGGGGCCGTCGCTCCTGCCGGACGGGCTTGCGCAATTCCGCCTTTGGGCGCCAGCGCAGAAGTCTGTCTCTTTGCTGGTGCCGGAGCACGGGCTGGCGCTGGCGATGGCTGCCTCCGGTGACGGGTGGTTCGAGATCCTGACCGACGCCGTGCGCGTCGGCGACGGCTATGCATTTCGGCTCGCCGACGGCTATGAAGTGCCGGACCCGGCGTCGCGTGCGCAGACGGGCGACGTCCATGGTCCGTCGCGTCTCGTCGATCCTCACTCCTACCAGTGGCGCGTGCCGGAGTGGCGCGGGCGGCCGTGGGAGGAGGCGATCATCTATGAAGTGCACACGGGCACGTTCACGGCGGAAGGTACATTTCGGGGCGTGCTCGAGAGGCTCGATTATTTGGCCGACATCGGGATCACGGCGCTCGAGCTGATGCCGGTCGCTCAATTCAGCGGCAGGCGTGGCTGGGGTTACGACGGCGTGCTGCTCTATGCGCCGCACAATGCCTACGGCTCGCCGGACGACCTCAGGCGGCTCATAGACGCGGCGCATGAGCACGGGCTCATGGTGCTTCTGGATGTGGTTTACAATCACTTCGGACCGGACGGGAACCATATAGGCCGCTATGCGCCGTACTTCTTTCATCCGGAGAGGCATACGCCGTGGGGCGCCGCCATCGCCTATGAGCGTGCGCCCGTTCGCGATTTCTTCATCGGCAATGCGCTCTATTGGCTGGAGGAGTTTCGCTTAGACGGCTTGCGCTTCGACGCCGTCGATCAGATCGACGATCAGTCTCCCGAGCCGATCCTGGAAGAGCTTGCCGCAACCGTACGGCAGAGGCTTCCGCATCGGGAAGTCCATCTCGTAACCGAGGATGACCGTAATCTCGTGCGGCTTCACGCGCGCGGAGAGGATGGCCGGCCTAAGCTTTTCACAGCCGAGTGGAACGACGATTTCCACCATGTCGCGCATGTGATCGCGACGGGCGAAGGCGACGGCTATTATCAGGACTATGTGCACGATCCGGCGAGCCTCATGGCGCGGGCGCTCGGTGAAGGGTTCATCGCGCAGGGAGAGGCATCCCATTACCGCGACGGCGCGCTGCGTGGCGAAGCGAGCGCTGGTTTGCCGCTGGTTGCGTTCGTCAACTTTCTGCAAAATCATGATCAGATTGGCAATCGCGCTTTTGGCGAGCGCCTCACCGAGCTTGCTCCCGCTAACGTCGTCGAGCTGATGACGGCTATACTGCTTGTCGGTCCGCAAATTCCGTTGCTCTTCATGGGGGAGGAATGGGGCTCGCGGCGGTCGTTCTGCTATTTTACCGATTACTTTGGTGAGCTCGGCGCCGCGGTGCGCGAGGGTCGACGCCACGAGTTCAAGAAGTGGCCGCAGTTCAGGGACCCGGCCAATCGCGACAGAATTCCAGATCCCAACGCGCTTTCCACGATGGATGCGTCGCGTCTCGATTGGAGCGAAGCCCATGCGCCTGACCGGGCTCAGAGGCTCGCACTCGTGAAGCGGCTGCTCAAGCTTCGCTCGGCAGAGATCGTGCCGCGGCTGGCTCAGGCTCGCGGAGGCGTTTCAGAACGTAGGGCGCTGGGGAGCCGTGGCTTTGCCGTGCGATGGCGGCTCGGCGATGAAAGCTGCCTCGTGATCATTGCGAACTTCAGTCAAGACGTCGTGCTTGTGAGCGATGAGCCTTTCGTGGCCGGGCGCGTACTTTATGAATCCGGGGAGGGGTTCGCCGAGCGCGTCGCGGCAGGTGAGATACCACCAATGAGTGTCGTCATAACGCTTTGCCAGCCAGGGACAGAGGGACTTTAGATGAATCGCGACCTGGATCGACTTGCCGAGGTAAGCGGGATCGAGGCGTCGTATGTGAGCGAGACCGGCGAATATCGCGTGATCGGCGACGACGTGAAGCGGGCGCTTCTCGATGTCATGGGCGCCGGGTCTGCTGCGGAGGTTGTCCACGCGGCGGGTGACGTCGGTCCGGCCCGCGACGTCGAGCGGTGCTTCGTCTCAGAATGGCTGGAACACGAGCGCTGCTGGGGCCTATCGCTGCAGCTTTACAGTATGCGATCGTCCCGCAATTCAGGGATCGGCGATTTCGAGGATCTGGCACGACTTGCCGAGATGGCCGCCGGCTGGGGAGCCGATTTCATCGGCGTCAATCCGTTACATGCGCTGTTCTGGAGAGAGCCAGAGCGGTGCAGCCCGTATTCGCCGTCCAGCCGCACCTTTCTCAATCCGCTTTATATTGCCGTCGATCAGCTCGGCCAAGGAGAGGCTAGCGGCGCTGCATCGCTACGGGAGGCAATGACTGTCGATTATGCCGGGGTGGGGGCCGTAAAGCGACGCCTGCTCGAGAGAGCCTACGCGCGGTGGCCTTGTAACGAACCGGCCTTTCTGGATTTCTGCGCGAAGCACGGCGAGGCGCTAGATACGTTCGCGCGCTTTGAAGCGCTCAGCGATGCCTTGTCGGCGCCGGCTCGGGCAAGACGCTCGGGTTGGTCTGAGTGGCCCGAAGCCTATCGCCATCCTCGCACGAACGAGGTCGCAGAGTTTGCCGCGCGAAGCAAACAGGCGATCGATTTCCATAAATGGCTGCAGTGGGTCGCCGCACGTCAGCTCGCAGACGCGCAGCGGCGTGCGCGGGGCGCTGGCATGCGCATTGGCCTGTTCCTCGATCTGGCCGTTGGCGTGGCACCAGACGGCGCTGCCACGTGGGCCGAGCAGGAGCTCACGGCTACGCGAGCGCGGGTTGGTGCGCCGCCTGATGCGTCCAATCATGAAGGGCAGGATTGGGGGCTCGCGCCGATGGTGCCGAATGTGCTCGCCGCTCGGAGTTTCGAGCCGTTCTCACGCGATATGGATGCGTCAATGGCAACGGCAGGCGCGCTCCGCATCGACCATGCGATGGGGCTCAAACGGCTCTATTGGATTCCTAGGGGGCATGATGCGACGCGCGGCGGCTATGTGCGCTATCCGATGCAAGGCCTGCTCGACAGTTTGGCCCGTGCCTCAAAAAGGCACACGTGCATCGTGATCGGCGAGGATCTCGGCACGGTGCCTGCGGGTTTTCGCGAGACGATGCGTGAGCGTGATATTTTCGGCTATCGTGTCTTCTATTTCGAACGACTCGAGGATGGTCATTACCTTGAGCCATCCGGCTATCCGCCGCAGGCCATGTGCTGCCTTGCGACGCACGATATGCCAACCCTTGCTGGCTGGTGGAGGGGCGCCGATATCGACGCGCGGGGAGAGCTCGGTCTATTCCCCGATGATGGCGAGACTGTTGCACGAGACGATCGGAGGAGAAGCCGCAGGCTTTTGCTGGCGGCGCTCGCGGATGAAGGGCTGATTGGCGGGGCCCTCGTCCGCGCCGCCCTCTCGGGTGGGGATCTGCCACGCGATCTTCCGCGCGAGGTTGCCGTGGCGCTGCATAGCTTTCTCGCGCGTACACCCTCTCGGCTGCTCGCTGTGCAACTCGAGGATCTCGCGGGCGCCGTCGAGCAGGTGAACCTCCCCGGAACGGATAAAGAATATCTCAACTGGCAGCGGAAGCTGCCCGTGATGCTCGAGGAGCTTGCCCGGCTGCCGCTGCTCAAGGCGACGGTTGAGGCGATTCGACGGGTAAGGCCGCGTGGCCGATGAGCGTGCCGTCGTCGACGTATCGGCTGCAATTGCGCGCCGGCATGACTTTCGACCGTGCGGCCGAGCTCTGCGAATATTGGCAGCGGCTCGGAGTTACGCACCTCTATCTCTCGCCGATCTCGCGAGCGATGCCAGGGTCGACACATGGCTACGATGCCATCTCGTTCAACGAGATCGAGCCCGAGCTTGGAGGAGAGGCGGGCTTTCGTCGTCTCGTGTCTGTGCTCAAGGCGCGCGGGCTTGGCGTCGTTTTGGACTTCGTGCCGAACCATATGGGCGCGAGTCCCCTCAATCCTTGGTGGCATGATGTCCTCGAATGGGGCTCGGCGAGCACCTATGCGGGGCACTTCGATGTCGACTGGTCGGCGGAGAAGCTGCTTGTGCCGTCGCTTGATACCCCATACGGCGAGGCAATGTCGCGCGGCGAGATCAGGCTCGTTTACGGGACGCCTGAGGAGCCCTTCTCCATCGCCTATATGTCCCTTGCGCTGCCGCTCACGCCGCCAAGCTATG
Organism: Hyphomicrobium sp.; assembly: GCA_041659825.1. Lineage (GTDB taxonomy): Bacteria > Pseudomonadota > Alphaproteobacteria > Rhizobiales > Hyphomicrobiaceae > Hyphomicrobium_C. Next base: position 37,021 of record JBAZXL010000007.1, on the reverse strand, counting down.
CGGCCGTTCTCGCGCGCGCTGGCGGGGCCGAGTTCTGTGAGCTGGCGCGCCGGTTCGCGTTCTCGACGCCCGGGACCGCGCAAGAGCTCAAGGCGGAGCTTCGAGCGATGCTCACTGAGGATGAGGCCGCGGCTGCGGTGCGAACGGCCGTATCGGAGCTTGAAGCGGATCGGCAGGCTTTGCATCAGTTGCATGAGGCGCAGGTCTTTAGGCTCGCGCATTGGCGCGCCTCGCGCGAGAGCCTCACGTACCGGCGCTTTTTCGAGATCTCGGATCTCGTCGGCATGCGGGTCGAGGTGCCGCAGGTGTTCGACGACGTCCACCGTCTAACGCTTCGGCTGATCGAGGAGGACCTGATCGACGGGTTGCGCATTGATCACCTCGACGGCCTTGCGGATCCGCTCGGTTATCTGCGGCGGCTACGCGGCGCGATTGGACGAGATGATTTTTATCTCGTCGTCGAGAAGATCCTTGGGCCGGGTGAGGAGCTGCGCGCAGCCTGGCCCGTCGATGGGGTCACCGGCTACGAATTCATTCGTGATCTGTCGCTGCTTTTCGTGGATGGCGACGGAGCGGTACCGCTGACACGCGCCTATCGTGAGTTCGTCGGCCATGAGCGTTCCTACGCCGACGAGGTGCTTGCGACCAAGCGGTGGACCTTCACGCGCAATCTTGCGGGCGAGCTAGAGCATTTGACTGGGCTCGCCCATGGCCTTGCCGCGAGCGCCACCGCGACACGGGATTTTGGGCGGGATACGATACGGCGTACGATTGTTGAGTTGGCATCGGCATTGCCGGTTTATCGCACATACATCGATGCAGCTGGAGCGAGCGAGGAAGATCTCGCTTTGCTCACCGGCGCGGCACGTGCTGCCAGGACGGCTCGCGAGGTGGAGGATGAGGGCGCGCTCGATTTCATTCTCCAGGTTTTGAAGCTCGACGTCGGCTCGCCTGAGCGGCAGGCGTCGGCGCTTGGCTTTGCCACGCGCTTTCAGCAAACGACCGGTCCCTTGATGGCAAAGGCCGTCGAAGATACCGTCTTCTATCGCTACAATCGCTTGATTGCGGTCAACGAGGTGGGTGGGGACCCGCAGGCGCTCGGTGCGCTGGTCTCGTGCTTTCATGAGGCCATGCTGCGGCGTGCTGCAACCTCTGGGCGGGGGCTCTCAGCAACGGCCACGCATGACACGAAGCGCGGCGAGGATGGGCGGGCGCGGCTTTATGCGATCAGCGAATGCCCTGAGGCGTGGGCACGCGCGGTAAGACGCTGGAGCCTTCTCACCGCGCCATTGAAGCACCTGCATTTGATGCACGAGCGTGCCGACGCGCCCGTCCCCGAGGCAGAGGTCGAGTGGTTGTTCTATCAGGCGTTGCTCGGAGCGTGGCCTGAGGGCTTGGCAGGAGATGATCTGGTGGGGCTCGGGCAACTCGCAGAGCGAATGTCTGCCTTCATGCAGAAGGCTGCCCGCGAGGCGAAGCTGCGCACCAGTTGGACGCAGCCGAACGAGGCTTACGAGCGGGCGCTCGATTGTTATGTTCGCGGCGTGCTCGATCCTCGACGCAGTGGCGACTTCCTCGCCGATTTCGCGGAGGCCGCCCAGCCCCTCATGCGCGCGGGGGCACTGACAAGCTTATCGCAGCTCGCGATCAAGCTCGTCGCGCCGGGCGTGCCGGATATCTACCAAGGAACCGAGCTTGCCGATTTTTCGCTCGTCGATCCAGACAATCGATGCGAGGTCGATTTTGCCGCACGTGACGCGAAGCTTAGCTGCCGAGATGGGCCGAGCAGGCTCGATTGCACGTGGAGCTTGGGTTCGCTCAAGCTGCGCTTGATGGCGGCCGGCTTGGCGCTGCGTAAGCGCGCCGGTCGAAATTTTGCCACAGCAGCTTACATTCCCTTAGAGGCGGCAGGTCCGCTTGCCGGTCACGTCGTGGGATTTCTCCGCGTGAACCAGGGCCTGGCGGTCGTGGTGGTGGTCCCACGCGTTGCGGCCCAACTCTTAGAGGGCCAGAATGTGCCGCTCGTTTCGTCGCAGCGATGGAGCGGAACAACTCTTCTGCTCCCTGCATCCTTGCACGGGGTGACGCTTCGAAATGTGATCACGGGCGAAAGGCTCAAGGGCGCTTCGCACCTCGAGATGGGAAGCGCGCTCTCGGCGTTTCCGGTCGCAATCCTAGCCAGTTGAAAGCGTTCCCAAGGGTCCCTTGGGTCGCGGCCAAGGGGGCATGAATGCCAAGTTCAGTCGGTGCAAGCGCGCGGCCAGGCGTGGGCGATCTCAGACGGGAGCTGCTTGAGCAACTCACGAGAAATGTTGGCGTGTCGCGGAGAGACGCGACGCGTCGAGAATGGCTGAGAGCGACTGTGCTCACGGCCAGGAGCCGCCTTGTCGATCGCTTTCACAACGTTGCGGCACTCGTGCGCGAGACCGGCGTCAAGCAAGTCGCCTATCTCTCTATGGAATTCTTGATGGCACGCCAGCTCGAGAATGCGCTCATGGCACTCGGTCTGCGCGATGACTGCGCGGAAGCGCTTGCATCGTTAGATGTTTCGTTGGACGAGCTGGTTACGCTCGAACCTGATCCGGCGCTTGGGAACGGCGGCCTCGGCCGGCTCGCAGCGTGCTATCTCGAATCGATGGCGAACACTGGCATTGCCGGCCTTGGCTACGGCATTCGCTACGAATTCGGCATGTTTCGGCAGGAAGTGGCCGACGGCTGGCAGGTCGAGCAACCTGATGATTGGCTCGCGCACAGCAACCCCTGGGAGTTCGAGCGGCCCGAGCCTCAGTACATGATTGGCTTTGGCGGTCATGTCGAGCATCGCGATGGCCGTGCGATCTGGTACCCTTCCGAGAACGTCATCGCAGTTGCGCACGATATCCTGGTACCGGGGCATGGCGTCGACACGGTGAATACGCTGAGGCTCTGGGGCGCGAAGCCCGTTAGTGCCTTCGACATGGCGACGTTCAATCGCGGCAACTACCTCGAAGCTCTCGCGCCGCGGATCAGATCCAAGACTGTGACACGGCTGCTCTACCCGGATGACAGCACCCCGGAGGGGCGAGAGCTGCGTTTGCGCCAGGAACATTTCTTCGCCTCTGCCTCGGTGCAGGACCTCGTCATGCGCTTCCAACGTGAGTACAGCCAGTGGTCGCTGCTGCCCGATAAGATCGCCATTCACCTCAACGATACGCACCCGGCGTTAGCGCCAGCCGAGCTCATTCGCTTGCTCGTCGACGTTCACGGCGTTGGCTGGGAGCAGGCCGTCGAGCTGACGAGAGCCGTATTCTCCTACACCAATCACACCCTGATGCCGGAGGCGCTCGAGGTCTGGCAGGCGGATCTTCTGCGCCGCATTGCGCCGCGACACCTCGAGATTTTCGAGGAGGTGAACCGGCGGTTCGTCGAAGCGGTGCGCGTGCTCAAGCTACCGCGCGTGACGCCGGATCGCGTTGCGGTCATCTCCGGCGAGCCTTCGCCGGCCGTCAATATGGGGCGTTTCTCCGTCTTGATGAGCCGGCGGGTCAATGGCGTGTCGAAGCTGCACAGCCGGCTCGTGCGCGAGCAGCTCTTTCCCGAGTTCGCGGAGCTTTATCCGGATCGCTTTCTCAATGTGACGAACGGCATCTCGCATCGGCTGTGGCTCTTCCAGGCCAATCGCGAGCTTGCACACTTGCTGGACCGCTGGCTCGAGCCCCATTGGCGGAAGTGCTTCGATCTTACGGGGCTTGCCAAGTTCGCAAACGATCCCGACTTGCAGCGGGAGTTTCAGACTGTGAAGTTGCGCAACAAAGAGAGGCTTGCGGAGACCATTTTGCAGCGCACGGGGATCGAGACCGATCCGACCTTCATGTTCGACGTGCAAATCAAGCGTATTCACGAGTATAAGCGGCAGCTCCTCAATATCGTCGGCGTGATCGCACGATGGAACGCTATCAAGTCGGAGCCCGAGGCGGGGTGGGCGCCGCGCGTCGTCGTGCTCGCCGGGAAGGCCGCCTCCAGCTACTGGCTCGCTAAGCTCATCATCAAGCTCGCGCATGATGTGGCGCGGAGGATCAATGCCGATCCCGAGACGGCGAGCCGCCTGAAGCTCGTATTCTTGCCTAACTACAACGTCTCGCTTGCTGAGTGCATCATGCCGGCAGCCAATCTCTCGCAGCAGATCTCGCTTGCCGGAACGGAGGCTTCGGGCACCGGCAACATGAAGCTTGCGCTCAATGGCGCCTTGACGATCGGCACCCAGGATGGCGCGAATATCGAGATCGCCGCGGCTGTCGGAGTCGATAACCTCTTCTCGTTCGGGCTTGCAGTGAAGGACGTGCTTCTGCTGCGAGAGAGCGGCTACGTGCCAATGGATATCGTGCAGGGGGACGTTCGCATTAAGACCGTTCTCGAGCAGATCGCGCGGGGCGACTTTTCTCCAGATGACCCGCATCGTTTCGAGCCGATCGTCGCGTCGCTGCTTTCGGGTGGCGATCGCTACATGGTTCTCGCGGATTTTGCCGACTATTGGCGGGCGCAGAGGGACGTGGATGCTCTCTGGGCGCGAGAGCCTGAGTGGACGCGCCGTGCAATCCTGAACGTCGCGAATATGGGTCATTTTTCCTCCGATCGCGCCATTGTCGAATATGCGCGGGAGGTCTGGCGCTGCGAGAGCAGCTCACATGCAGTCGAGATACGAGTGGGAGCTCAGCGATGAGCGTGGGCCTTCGCGGGCATCATTGCGAATGTTCAGAGTGGTGATACCGGCCGGACAAAGTCTTGACTCACTGGTCTGCGGCTTCCGGCCGGATTTCTCTTTAGCTTGCGCGCAGCCATGCTGAAAGCATGCTTCCAGCATGACACACCAACCCTGCGCGCTGATACCAACCGCACTGCGTCAGCACTTCGTGCGGTTGGTATGACATGCCAGCCAGATCCAAGGCTCAGCAGAAGGCTGCGGGAGCAGCACTCTCAGCTAAGCGCGGAGAGATGAAAGTGAGCGAGCTTAAGGGCGCGTCGAAATCGATGTACAAGTCCATGAGCGAAACCAAATTGCATGACCTCGCGGCGACGAAGCGCAAAGGGAAGCCGGAGCATCAATCGAAGCGGTAATCCAGCTACCGGGCGACTGCCGTCTTGCGGAAAGCCGAGATTGTGGTTGCCCCATCGCGCACGGTGACGCTGGATGTGCGAACGCCTGTCAATCGTTCGAGCTCTGTGCCGAGATCCTCGGAATGGGTCACGACCCAGACGCGCGTGCGGCGAGAGGCCCGTGCAATGAGCCCGGCAAGGGCCGGCAGCAGGTCCGGGTGCAGGCTCGACTCTGGCTCGTTCAGGCAGATCATGCCCGGCAGCCGATAGCCGCAAAGTGCGCCGACCAGGCAGAGGTAGCGCAAGGTACCGTCGGAAAGCTCGTGCGCTGCAAAAGGCCGTCTCTGGCCCGGAAACTTCAACGCGAAGTTCGCCCGGCCGCCCTCGACATCGAGGGTTAGCGCCGCACCCGGAAAGGCCTCTGAAACGGCCTGGGAAATCACGGCGGTATTCTTCTTAATATAATAGAGCGTCGCCAGGACGGCGGCCAGATCGTGGGCGTCCTCGGAAAGCGTCGGTGTGGCGATCGCGAGGGCGCCGTTGCGGATCGGTGCGTCTGGTCCGGTCTCGAAATGGTGATAGAAGCGCAACGCCGCAAGCTCGCGACGGATCTGCTCGAGAGCCGGAAAGCGGGCGACATCGCGAAAGGTTGAGAGTGCCGTCTCGGAAGGCAGGAGCGTGCCGGGAAAATCGCAAAGCAGACCGTCGACATCGCGCAGGGTGACGTCGCTTTGAGTGCGGTCAAGTAGTAGAATGCCGGCGCCCTTGGTACGGTAGGCGAGCTGCTCACCGAGGGTTTGCGGCTCAGACTTGAGCGCGGGCTCGTCGTTGCCGGGCGAGCCGATCTCGATGCGGTATTCGAAGTCCTCGAACGTAGCAGCAAGCGAGATGCTGGTGCTGGCGGTCTTCTTGTCGGTGCCAGCCCAGAGAGCGGATTGTAGCCCGCCTTCCTCTGCGACGCGCAATGTCGTGCAACCGTCTGCGGCGGAGCTTAGGAGGCGAAGCGCCCGATAGAGGTTGGTCTTGCCGACGCCATTCTTGCCGACGAGCACCGTCAGCGGAGCAATAGGGAAGCGACAGCTCTGCACCGACCGATAACCAGATACGGCAATCTGCGTGATGGGCATGGTGCTGCTCTGACAATCGATCGGCCTCTACCGCCCAGCGAGAGCTTGGTCAACGCGCACGCGTGTGGCGCGAGGCGAAGCAACGTGTGGCTGCCGGCAAGATAACCCCTCAGCTTGCCATCACCAAGAGGGCGTCGAGATCGAGAGGCAAATGCCGATACAGTTGCTTTCGGCGCGACGGCGGTACCGTCGCGCAGATTTGAGGTCGGAGATACGTCGCAAGTCGGCAGTCATACAGGCTTTTTGCGGCGCCCTCGTTACAAGAGCAGCGCTGCCAGGCCTGTCAGGCCTACCGCGCCGATTGCGATCGACGATAGGACGACGTCGAGAGATTTCTGGCTCTTGGCCTTGCGGACGCTCCACGCAGCGTGTTGCGCTGCAACCGATGAGCCATAATGGCAGTCGCAAAGCAACTCGTGGATTTGATAATCCGAGAGTTCAAAGAACCGTCTCGCTTCGCCGTAAGTATCGTCTCGCACTCCGGCAAGGCGTAGGATCGGATCCTCGAAGGCGACCGAGATCACCGAGTTGTCGGCGCGCATCAGCGCCCGCTCGCTCGCCGGCTTGTGCTCCGTTTCGGAAAGGGTGCGCAGCCTCGAACGGCCGCAGGTTTCGAGCGCGACGGCCCAGCGTTCAAGCCGCTCGTCACGGCTGAGCGATTGAGGGTGGGTTACGTCCGCAATTTCTTGAAGGTCTGCCGATGTTTTGTGTTCCATCCTGTCCTCCTTGCTTGGAAGGCCGGGCAGGTACTGCGGGTCCGACATGGGTCCCGAGTAGCCGAGGCGTCCCGCTTTTCAAAAGCGAGCGAGGCTGGTTGGTTCCGCAAGACGTGAAATGTGTTGAGCGCTGGCGATCTACGTGCTGGCGAGGCCGATGATGTAGCGCGAGATTGCCCGTTCCTTGACGCCTTTTTCGCTGCGTGCCCAGGCGCGAACCGAGATTCCGGCGTCATGAACGGTTTCCGGATCGCCGGAAACGAGGGGGTGCCACCATGCAAGTCCGCGGCCCTCCGCGAGACGTCTGTAGCCGCAGCTATCTGGCAGCCAGGGCAGCTCGCGTACGTTCTTTGTGCTGATAATGATGCAGTCCGAGACGTGCCTATGGCGATCAGCATAGTCGCTGCATTGGCAGGAGCCGATCTCGAGCAGGCGGCATGCGAGGCGCGTCAGAAAAATGCCGCCGGTATCTTCATCCTCGATCTTGATGAGGCAGCATTGACCGCAGCCGTCGCATAGGGACTCCCATTCGCTGTGCGACATCTCCTCAAGCGACTTCACCTGCCAGAAGGGTTGCGCGTCGTCTGCGGCTAGGCCCGCGTCGGGGCTCACGTCTCGCACGGGGCCATCCGGTGTCAGTCTATCGGGCGAGACCTCAGAGGTGCTCATTGAGGGGGCCAAAGTCTGTCTGGGTGCGAAGGGGCGATGCGCATGAGCCTATATGATCATCAGAGCGTGCGTCCTGCGTAGCCTCGATACGGCTGCTGGCGCAAGCTCCAACTTGTGCGAGGTCAGCGAGCCGCAGCCAGCGGCGAGCCGTGGCGTTGTGCTGGCCTCATCCTCCCGACATGGCCGTCAAAATATAGATCCTCGAGCCGGGCCGCAGCCCGGTCATGAGATTTGCCCGGCGGCCGTCGACAAAGACATTGAGGTGACGGCGGATGCTGGGCGTCGGGTCGGAAAGCCGATCTCGCATCCCTGGCCAGCGTGTATTCAGCTCTTCAATCATGTCGCGGACGGTATCGGCGGCGAGCTCCACATCTTTTGGTGCGCCCGGAAAGAGGTCGATCAGCGCGCGAGGCAGCACGACGGTTACCTTTGCCGGTGCCTGCGTGTCTGTATTTTCCTTTTTTGCGGCCATATCTCTTATGCCCGTGACGCGCCGTCTCTTTTCAGGCCTGCTTAGGCTTGGCTCTCTGCGGTCCGGCTTATGCGGCCCGGTTCTATGCGTCAACGACGAGCGTCTCGACGGAATGGATGACCGGCAAATTCTCTGCAATCAGCTTCCAGCGCTCGCCTTCATCCGAGCTGCCGTAGAGTGCGCCGGTCGTGGTGCCGAAGTAGATGCCGGCGGGGCTTAGCGGATCTGTCGCCATGGCTTGGCGCAAAACGCCGAAGAAGACGTTCTCCTGAGGCAAGCCGCTGCGCTTGGCTTCCCACGTCGCGCCGGCATCCTTGGTGCGCCAGACCGCTGCCTTCGCGTCCGGTACATAGCGACCGAGGACGTCGCCGTTCAAGGGAACAAGGTAGAGCGTTTCAGGGTCCCGCGGGTGTGGGGTTGCCGGGAAGCCGAACGTCGAGGGCAGACCGGCCTCAATGCTCACCCATTCGAGACCGCCGTCATCGCTCCGGTACATGCCGCAGTGATTTTGCTGATAGAGGCGATTGGGCATGCCCGGCGCCAAGGCGATGCTGTGCACACACTGGCCAAACTCCGGATACTTCTGGTCGTCCGGCATGTAATCGTTTCTCGTGCCCCGGTTACGCGGGGTCCACGTCTTGCCCGCATCGGCCGTGTAGTAGACGCCGCCCGTCGATATCGCGATCCACATTTGGCTTGTCTCGCTCGGGTTGGGCACGATCGTATGCAGGATAAGACCGCCACCGCCTGGCTGCCAATGAGGCCGCGTCGGATGATCGCGCAAGCCTGAGATGTGCTCGAAAGACTGGCCCGCGTCGGTCGTGCGAAAGAGGCCCGCAGGCTCCACTCCCGCGTAAAGGCCATCTGTCGCGGAAGAGAGGCTCCAGACGGCCTTGATCGGCGGCTCGCCTTCGCCATAGGACAGGCCCTCACTCGAATGCGTCCACGTCTCGCCGAGATCGGTGGATTTCCAGACGGCGGGGCCGAACCACTCGTTGCCACCGCCAGCATAAATCGTGCCGGTCGCAGCATCGCCAACCACGTGATTGACGGGCCAGGCCGCACAGAACGGTCCACGCAGATGCCACGTCTGCCGTGCCGCATCGCCTTCGACTATGAACGCGCCCTTTTTTGTTCCGAGGAGGATCAGAATTTTCTGTTTCATGTCTCAGCTCCAGCTCGTGGCCCCTGCGGTTGCGTGTCGATCCACTGCATGAAATCGACCGATGCGGATCATAGGGCAGCGCGCCGCGCTTTGGCCAATGCAATTGCTCCTTGAGCTCCAATCGAAGACGCGCAGCATACGTTGATCGTTTGTAACCCGTTGATCCGGGAAGCCATAGGCGACTGGGTGGTTTCGCTGGCACGAGGGGCACTCGTCCGGACATTGGCACTCTGGCGGACATTCGAACATCAAGAAGGCGAAACATCAAGAAGGCCGAAATGGTCATGACAAGATCCGCCGAGAGCTCCGCCTTTGCGACGCTTCGAGACGGAACACTCTTGTCCCAGCGTCTCGGCGAGACGCGGCGTCTGTCACTCGAGCTCGTCCGGACGCTCAGTGCCGAGGATATGACCGTCCAGGTGATGCCGGACGCAAGCCCGACGAAGTGGCATCTGGCACACGTCACGTGGTTCTTCGAGACGTTCGTGCTACTGCGGTTTGCGCGCGGATACCGGCTATTCGACGAGACCTATAATTATTGCTTCAACTCCTACTACGAGAGCCAGGGCGGGCGGCAGCCGCGACACGCGCGCGGAGTGCTGACGCGGCCATCGATGGAGCAGGTTCTCGCCTATCGCGCGCACGTGGATGAGGCTTTGACCCACCTCTTAGCGCCGGATGCAGGTACCGATCCCGAGGCTCTGAGCTTGGTCGAGATCGGGCTCAATCACGAGCAGCAGCACCAGGAGCTGCTGCTGACCGATATTCTGGCGCTCTTTGCGAGCAGTCCGCTGAGGCCTGCCTACCGACCGGTAAGCCCGGTATTGTATGCGGTCGAGCCTGTAACCCTGGGCTGGATCGAGTATGCGGGTGGGATTCACGACGTGGGCTACGCGGGACCTGAGTTCTCGTGGGACAACGAGGGCCCCCGTCACGAGGCACTTCTGCATGGCTTTCGTTTGGCCGACCGGCTGGTAACAAACGCCGAGTGGGCGGACTTCATCGAAGATGGCGGCTATCGCACCGCCTCACTCTGGCTTGCGGATGGGTGGGCCCTTGCCCATCGCGAGCAGTGGAGCGCTCCGCTCTATTGGGAGTGGCGCGACGACTGTCGGCAAGTCATGTCGCTCTCCGGCGTTGGGCCCATCGAGGGAGAGGCACCCGTCGCACACATCTCTTACTACGAGGCCGATGCTTACGCGCGCTGGGCGGGCAAGCGCCTTCCGACCGAGTTCGAATGGGAAGTTGCGGCGCAGGCCGTTCCGCTCGCCGGAAACATGCTTTGCCAAGGTGCGTCGGGCCTCTCGTCAATGCGTCCCCTCCCGGCACTGCGCGCCGCAGCCGGGTTGGCACGTCAGATGTTCGGCGACGTGTGGGAATGGACGCAAAGCGCCTACCTTCCGTACCCAGGATATAAGCCGGCGCAGGGGGCGATCGGCGAATACAACGGCAAGTTCATGGTGAGCCAACATGTTCTGCGCGGGGCTTCTTGTGTCACGCCCGAAGGCCATACCCGACGCACATACCGGAACTTCTTCTACCCCCATCAACGCTGGCAGTTCTCGGGGCTGCGGCTTGCATCGGACCTCTCCTAAATGCTGATGAGCAGTCGCGCGCCAGGCCACGCCGTCGCGCCAGACTTCTCCGCGCCAAGCGAGTTCGCGCGCGCGGTGATCACGGGGCTTTCTCAGGCACAAAAGGCGCTGCCATGCCGCTTTCTCTATGATGCGCGAGGCAGTGAGCTCTTCGAGGATATTACGCGATTGCCCGAGTATTATCCGACGCGTGCAGAGATCTCCATCCTCGAGGCGCACACAGGCGAGATGGCGGAGGGCGTTACCAAGGATGGCGTGCTCGTCGAGTTCGGATCCGGGTCGAGCCGCAAGACCGAGATCTTTCTGACGCAGCTTCCGGCAGGGCTCGCGTATGTGCCGATCGATGTCTCGGCGACGGCGCTAGCAGGTGCCTCGGGGCGCCTCGCCAAGAGCTTCCCCGATATTCATGTCAGGCCTATCGTCGGCGATTTCTCGCAAGAGATCATTTTGCCGGATGATCTCAGGTTGCGGCCAAAGACGGGCTTCTTTCCGGGATCGACGATCGGCAACTTTTCGCCGCAGGAGGCTCTCGGACTACTGGGTGGATTCCGGCAGATCTTGTGCGAAAATGGACGACTGTTGATTGGCGTTGATCTCAAGAAGGATCAGGCCAAGCTCGTGCGCGCCTATGCTGATGCGGCGGGTGTCACGGCCGAGTTCAACCTCAACCTTCTCGTGCAGATCAACCGTGAGCTCGGCGGGACGTTCGATGTCTCGGCTTTCCGGCACGAGGCGATCTACAATGAACGTCTCGGCCGCGTCGAGATGCACATCGTGAGCGTCGAGGCGCAAAGCGTTGTCATTGCGGGTCGTTGCGTTAGTTTTGAGGCCGATGAACGGATCCACACTGAGAATGCCTACAAATATTCCGTAGGTGAGTTTCAGGATCTGGCAGGCCAGGCCGGATGGCGACCAACACGTGTCTGGACCGACGCGAACGCCGAATTCAGCGTGCATGAGCTTCGCGTTGGATGAGCTTGGGGTCCGAGAGGTTCGAAGAGGCGGGTCTGCTCCTTGCCGACCGGCCTGCCCCATAGCCTAGAAGGCGCGATGTTCCGGCTTGAGATACCGGCCCCAGTGGTTGTCATATGGATGGACCTTCGTCACCGTTCCGCCACTCGCCTGCAGAGGCAGTTCGCTATTGGCCCATGCGAAGATGGAACCGATATAGTTGGCCACGTTGCTGCGGCCCGCTGCCTTCAATCGTTGCGCCACGATCGCCGAGCGATGGCCGATGGAGCAGTACACGACCACTGTGCGGTCAGACGGCACGGCGGCGAGCAGCGCCTCATCCGGCGTTTCGAGAGGGATGTTGATTGCGCCGGGTATGTGGCTGACGGCGAATTCCTCGGGTTCGCGAACGTCGACGATCTGCACCTCGCCGGTCGGCTTGCCGTCAAGCAAGGCCCTCACCTCCGCGGTGTCGATGTGCGAAACGTCGGGGAACTTTTTATGAACGGTCGTAATCGCATCTTTGAGATCGAGTGGTCCGCTCATCGTGAATGGTACCTGGATGCCTGTGGCATACGCGGTTGCGAGTAACGCGATGACGCATGCGGCTAAATAGACTCTCCTCACAATGTGTCCTCGTTGCCTGTATTCTCGAGCGGAGATCGCTTGGCGCCACCATCACACTGTAACCAATGTGGGGCCTCTTGCGAATATTCCTCGGTGTGCCATTTCTGGGCACCCGTTCGCTCAAAGGAGAAAATTATGAAAGCGGTACTCGCTTTGCTCGTCGGCATTATGGCTCTCGGGGCAGCGACTCTCACGGCTGGTGCCGTGGAAAAAAAGTGCAAGCCGGGGCAGGTGTACGATGAGGCGCAAGGCAAGTGTGTCACTCCGCGCGGCTCCTGAGCCGATTGAGTGCCTGCGTCAAGTTGTCGTGCGGCGTAGCCTTGATCTCCCCCTTCCGGATGCTTGGAAACGCTGAGCGAGATGCGGCCGGGGTAACCCCGGCCGCATTTGTCCGCCTGCTGTGGAAGTGGAGCGCGGCCTCTGGCGCGACAATTTTCTTCGCGATTTCCCTGACGGCTCTCTCTTTCGGCTTCGGGTATGATGTCGAGGTAGTCGACATGCCCTGCCTATTCCTGGTTGCGGTCCTTATGACAGCGGGCGCGGCCTATGCCTTGACTATTCCGCGCCTTCTAGTCGACACGCATCAAGTCTCCGACGGACAGCGGCACCGTCTTCTTTGGATTATGTTAGCCGGGGGGCTGCTCGCCCGGCTCGCGCTCTTTGCCAGCGAGCCCATTCTAGAGGACGATTTTCAACGCTACCTTTGGGACGGCGGGGTTACGGCACATGGTTACAATCCATATGCGGTCTCGCCTCTTGCTGTGATGTTGGGCCATGTTCAAGGCCCGCTGAGCGAACTTGGCGCCGACGCGGGCGACGTTCTCCCACGCATCAATCACAAGCCCTTGACCACGATATATCCGCCAGTCGCGCAGGGTGCCTTTGCTCTTGCTCATCTCATCGAGCCCTGGAGCCTCGCGGCTTGGCGCGGTGTCCTGCTGTCATTTGATCTTGCCACTCTCGCCCTCCTCGTTGCACTTCTTGACCTCACCGGCCGTTCGCGTCTCTGGAGCGCGCTTTACTGGCTCAATCCGGTGGTGCTGAAGGAGGTCTTCAATTCGGCGCACATGGAGGCGATCGTTCTGCCATTCGTGCTGCTCGCGCTCCTGCTCGCAAGCAGGCGTAGGCCATTGATGGCAACTGCGGCGCTGAGCCTCGCGGCAGGTGCAAAATTCTGGCCGGCGCTGCTCTTGCCTCTCGTCGTGCGCCAGCTTTGGGGTGAGCGGGTGAGGCTCGCGGCTGCGGCGCTAATCTTCCTGGGCCTCATGGCGCTGTGGCTTACCCCGATGGCCATCAACGGCGTCAATGAAACGACGGGGCTCGCGGCTTATGTCGATCGCTGGCAAACCAACAGCGCACTCTTTCCGACCGTCGTAGGCTTACTGACACCCCTCCATGATTGGATCGGCTTCAGTAGTGTCGATGCGGGCGGCATGGCGCGAGCGCTTATTGCCGTTGTTCTTGCGGCGTTAGGGATTGGCGTTGCCCGGCGCCAGCTCGAGGGAGCCGACGATCTCATCCGGCGCGCAAGCATCATTGTTGCGGCTTTGGTGCTGCTCTCTCCGGCTCAGCTCCCCTGGTACACAGTGTGGATGGCGCCGTTCCTGGTGTTCCGCCCTTACGGAGCGTTCCTTGTGTTAACCGCGCTCATTCCTCTCTACTACACGCGGTTCTACCTGGTGGCCCACGAATTGGCAGGGGCGTTCGAGGCATACGTCGTCTGGGTGATCTGGGCGCCAGCGTGGGGTACGATACTCTGGGATCTGTGGCGTGGTCACGCACTGCGGCCAAATCAGGTCAACACCTAAGAGGTGAGGTCAATGCGAGACGGCCAGCGTATTGGCGTGGTTATCCCTGCGCTCAATGAAGAAAAGGCGATCGGCCGTGTCATCGCCGATATTCCGGCTTGGGTCGACGAGATCGTGGTGGCCGACAACGGATCGAGTGATGCGACCATTGAGGTGGCCGAAACAGCAGGCGCGCGGGTCGTGAGCGAGCCCGAGCGTGGCTACGGCGCTGCCTGTCAAAGGGGGATTGCGGCATTGGGCGCTGCCGACGTGATCGTGTTCCTTGATGCGGATTATAGTGACGATCCACGTGAGATGACGAGCCTTGTGGATCCTATTCTGCGAGGCGCAGCCGAGCTTGTGATCGGCTCGCGCGTGACGGGCGAGGCGCAGCGCGGCGCTCTCCTGCCCCAGCAGCGGTTCGGAAACTGGCTGGCGTGTCGCCTGATGCGATATTTCTTCGGTGTGTCCTATTCGGACCTTGGCCCCTTCCGAGCGATCCGCGCTGATGCGCTTCAGCGGCTCGATATGAAAGACCGTGCCTTTGGCTGGACCGTGGAGATGCAGGTCAAGGCGGCTCAACTCAGGCTGCGCAGCACCGAGGTTCCGGTCAGCTATCGGCGGCGCATCGGCGTCTCAAAGATCTCCGGCACGGTTCGCGGGACGATTCTTGCCGGCGTCACCATACTGAGCGTAATCGGTCGCTCAAGCCGAGCGACGCCCGCACCCATGACGTTGGGCGACGCCCGATAGCGCAGACGGTAGGCGCACGCACGTGTTGGGGCGCCTCTCTTACCCCCGCAGGCCTCTCACATACGCGGCGGTGAGATCGTGACGTGGGGCGTCGAACAGCCGGTGGCACTGATCGAACTCAATCAACGTTCCGGCGCGCTCCTTAACCCAGAAGAAGGCTGCATAGTTGGCGATGCGCCGGGCTTGGGCGAGATTGTGGGTCACGATGACGACAGTGTAGCGGCCTCTTAGAGTGACGACGAGATCTTCAACGACGGCCGACGACAGCGGATCAAGCGCGCTGCAGGGTTCGTCCATAAGCAAGATCTCGGGTTCGAGGACAAGCGCCCGCGCAATGCAGAGACGCTGCTGCTGGCCGCCTGAAAGCGCCAAGGCGCCGGAATCCAACCGATCCTTGACCTCATCCCAAAGGCCGACATCCGTGAGGCTTTGCTCTACGCGCTCCGCGAGCTCGGCGCGCGCCGTCACCCCGTGCTCCTTAAGCGGCATTTCCAGATTGCGTCGGATGGAGAGCGGAAACGGGTTGGGCCGCTGGAAGATCATGCCAACTCGACGCCGCAGGGCCTGGACGTCTACCTCGAGGCCGTGGATGTCAGCGCCGCCCAACGTGATGCGACCTTCAACGGAGCAGCCCGGTATCATGTCGGTCAAGCGATTGAGGCTCGAAAGCAGGCTCGTCTTGCCACAGCCCGATGGGCCGATGAGCGCGGTGATGCACCCGCGATAGATATCGAGGCTTACGTCTTTGAGGGCGTGCTTTCCTCCGTAGCTGAGAGAGAGGGCCGTAACTCCGATCTGCGTCTCAGGCGTACAGCATGGAGGCCCGGCAAGCAGCGGACCAAGCGTATAGGACGGGTCATCGACGGCCTCGAGAGGCTGGGTAGTGGTGTCGCGGGTAGCCATCATGATGTGGTGATCCTCCGCTTCAGCGTCTTGCCAGCGAGCCACAAGGCCGCACTGTTGATCGAGATTAGAAGGGCGATCAGGACCAGCGCCGAGGCATAGGCGTTCTGATCGCCACCTGCGACGTTCATCGTGAGATCGTAGATGTGGACTGAGATGGCGCGGCCCGAGTCCAGAAGCGACGATGGCATGCGATCGACGTAACCGCTCGTGAAAATCAGCGCGGCCGTCTCCGCCATCGCCCGGCCAATCCCCAGCATCAGTCCTGCGGTAAGAGCCGGTGCGGCAGCCGGGATCAGGACCTGCCAAAGCAGCGTCGCTCGCGAAAGCCCGAGGGCTGCTGCGCCATAACGCCATTCATCTGGCACCATTCGGAGCCCCGTCTCGGCGCTCCGAATGAGAATTGGCAATGTCATGCAGGCAAGGGTCAGTCCGCCTGAGAGTATTGAAAATCCCATCCCAAGCCAAACGCAGAAGAACGCATTGCCGAATAGGCCGAAGACAATCGATGGAAGTCCGGCAAGGACGTCGAGGCTCAGCCCGATCGATCGCTCAGTGCGGCTCCCCGCGCGCACGAACTCGCTGAGGAGAGCTGCCGTCGCGAGGGCGATCGGCACGGCCGTGACGACGGCGACCATCAGGATTAGCACGGTTGCAACAAGGATCGGAGCAATGCCGCCAGCACGGCCAGCTTTGAGGGGTGCCGTCACGAGAAATGACCAGTCGATCCGCGACGCTCCCTGCACGAGCAGATCAGCAAGGACCCACGCGAACGTGCCCGCGACGATAGCAGCGGCGGACCAGACCGAAACCTGGACTAGGCGGTCACGCGGGATTGGGAACGACGATCGGTTTGTCGTCGGCGCGAGGTTACGCATGGGTTCGCCCGCCCCCAAGCCGCGTCGCCATAGCCGCAAGCACTGCGACGAGAGCGGCCGTGAGCAGGCCCGATGCAAAGAGCGACGCCCGATGATCTCCGGTGGCATAGGCCATCTCAAGTGCGATGTTCGCGGTGAGCGTCCGGACGGGATCGAAAACGCTCGACGGTAGCCGCACCACGTTGCCGCTTACCATGAGCACCGCCATTGTCTCGCCGAGGGCGCGACCCGCCGCGAGCGCTACGCCTGCAGCAATGCTGCCGCGTGCGGCGGGCAGCACCACGAATAGGATCGCGGCCTCGCGAGAAAGTCCAAGTGCCGCGGCGCCGTTCCAATAGGATGGCGGCAGCGAGGCGAGCGCACCTTCGGTGGTGAGCGCAACCGTCGGCAGGATCATGAGCGCGAGCACAATGCTGCCGGCAAGCAAACTGGTTCCCGGTGGGTGAAGCTGCGTGATCAGTGGAACGACCGCCGTCAGCCCCCACAATCCAAGCACAACCGAGGGTAAGCCCGCGAGAAGGATAATGGCCCAGCGATAGATCCGCGCCATAGGCTCGGGGGCGTAGAACCGGCAGAAGACCGCGGAAGCGACACCAAGCGGCGCTGCAATGACGATGGCGCCTCCGGTCGTCGCGAGCGATCCGACAAACATGGGAGTGAGCCCATAAGACTGCTCTGTGGGATGCCAACTCTGATCGAGAAAAAAACGGACGACACCGACGCGGCTGATGACCGGCCAGGATTCACGAACGAGAAATAGAACGATGAGCGCAAGGAGGCCCGTGGCAAGACCCGCCGACACCGTCAGCAGTCGCAAGAGCTGCCTGTCACGGGTCGAGGGGGACAAAATATTGCTCCTTCACAAGGTCATGAGCTTCAGCGGAACGCGCAAAATCGATGAAGGCCCTAGCGAGGCCCTGCGGCTCCTTACTCGTGACCAGATTGAGAGGTCTCGCGAGCGGGAAGCTCCCATTGCGCACGTTCTCGACAGACGCCGCAACGGCTTGCATGCCAAGAAGCTTGATTGGCGTACCGGAGCCGGCCTCGAACTCGGCTGTCCCGATTGATACGTAGCCAATGGCACCCGGATTTCCGGCTACCGTCTTGATGCCTTGTTGATTGTCGCCGATGACGACCTGGGCTTTGATATCGCTGGCTTTGAGCTTGAAGTGGTGGAGGAAGAGCTCGAGCGTCGAGCGACCTTCGGCCTTGGTGACGACCGTGATTGGTCCCGCTTTGCCGCCAACCTGAGCCCAGTCGGTCGTCTTACCGGTATAGATGTCGATGATCTGCTGGTCGGAGAGCGTGGCAACGTCATTGTCGCGATGGAGAATGATACCGACGCCGTCGCGGGCGATGGCAAAAGCCTTGAGATCGGCCTCTTCGGCTTTCAGCGCGCGCGAGACCATGCCGATGTTGGCGAGGCCGGAACGGGCGTCGTTGATCCCACGGGAAGATCCCCCCGATTGCACATCGATCCGGGCGCCGGGATTCTTCTGCTCAAATCGCTTGGCAATTTCGGCTGCAAGCGGGGCGATCGTGCTTGAGCCCGTGATGACGAGCTTCTCTTCCGCCGATTGGGCTGATTGCATTGCTCCCGTTGCCATTGCAAGAGCCAATAGGCTGGCTAGCAGGAGCGTTTCGACGCGCATGATTTCCTCATTCGTTGTTTGGGCAATCCTAGCAGCAGGCGGTAGCGGGTGCAGCCGAGCTTGACGTCACCGCAAATGGGATATTTGTGCCGCAGCCGGAAAAGATGCCGTAGTGCGTCGAGAAGTCGCCGATGAACTCGAAGTGTGGCGCGAACCGGCTCTCCTTCAGGATGTGCCAAGTGTTGCCGCACACGGGAAAGACTCGACCCCGCTCGATCGCATGATGACCATCGAGCTGGAATAAGTGCTCTGCCTCTGGAATGCCGCCCTTGTAGACGACCGCCTGGCCGTAATCCTCGCAGGCAGGTTCCAGCGCATCGACTTTGAACAGGCGGTAGGTGGCTGAATAGAAGCGCGCTGAGCCGATCTTCGCCTCGACCTGAGGATCGGTGATCTCGAGAGGACGGCTGGTGACGAGGCGCGGATCGCGAAATCCGGCCGCGCGTGCTAGAGCCAGGAAATCGCCCCAGTAGAGCGCGCCGCCCAGACACTCGCCATAGACCACGGGGTCGTTGCGCACTTCGTCGCCAAGCCGCCGATCGGCATAGACGTCGGCAAAATAGAATTCACCGCCGGGCTTCAAGAGGTCGAACACGCCTTTGAACACCGCAGGCTTGTTGATCGACAGATTGACCACGCAGTTTGAGACAATGGCATCGAAACTATTGGGCTCAAGCCCAAGTGCCGCGAGATCCTCGATGAAGCCCTGCAAGAACGATACGTTGGTTCTTGCGTGGAAAAAGCGCTCCATGTGCCAGTCTACGTGATAGCGCGCCGTCGCGAGCTGCTCTGGCGTCATGTCGACGCCGACAACGTCGCCAGCTGGACCGACGAGCTGGGCTAGGGCGTAGACATCGCGCCCGGAGCCACAGCCGAGATCGAGGACTCGGCGCCCATCCAGCAGCTCCGGCACAACGAGACCGCAGCCGTAGTACTTGGCGAGGACGTCGCCATGAATTTTCTTGAGCAGCGCCTTAACCCGCTCGGGCATGCTGTCGGGTGTGCAGCAAGCCTTCGTTTTCAGGTCCTCCGAGCTGCGCAGGACCTTGCCGTAGTAGTCCTTCACGATCTCGATCTGCATGAGCTCGTCCTCTCGTTTATTGTGTAGCGCCGTGACGCAATCTGGCACGCCTTCGCTGAATTGCAGGTGGCGAAATGTAGCAGCTGTGATTTGCCTGCCAGGGTCGAAGGTCCGCGGGCATGGCTACGGCTACCCGTTGCTTGGCCGCAGCTTGGGAAGTGTCCAGCGCAAGAGGCTGCGTCCCAATAAAAGGCCAAGTCCGGCGAGGCTGATGACCGAGCCGAACTGCCAAACCAGCAGCATCAAGCTGGCGTCCTGCTCGTAAAGAATGCGGAGGGCCGCGGCCCCAAGCGCCGCTGCCGCGAGCGTCGCCAGGCCGGTCGTCAACATAGGCGCGATGGGGGCGCCACGGCGGATCATCGAGTAGATCAGGATGGCCGGGAGCAGACTGAGAGCAAGAATGTTTTGGAAACATTGAAGGTCGACGTCCAGGCTCCCGTCCAGGCCGAATTGCACCCATTGCCGCCAGCAGCCTTCGCCGAGCGTCGCAAACCAGACGGCGAGAAACGGAAGAGGCGCAAATCGTTCCCACAGTGGGCGGGCCGGGCAACCGGCGCAAAACGCTGCCGCGGCCGCCATGATACTTGTGAGGAGCGCGGCGCTGACCTCAATGACAAACCGCGGCTCCTGGAGCTTCTCCGCGAAATCCGGACGGACGCCGATCGCCACCACGACGAGGGCAAGGTAGATCACGGAGACGAACATCCATATCATGGCTCTCCATGCCGGATGTGCAAGCCTCGGAACGGGTTCTGCGTGTCGCGCCAGACTTTGAATTAGTTGTTCGGTTTCCATCTTCTTCAAGTCTCGCCGTTCAGCGCCTGCCGCATGGCTTTGATGGCCCTGTGGACGGTTACCTTCAATGACGCCACGCTCTTGCCGGTATGGTCCGATGCCTCTTGCAGGGATAGACCCCGTATCTTCATGAGCTCGATCGCCTCGCGCTGCCCGGCTGGCAAGGTCGATAACGCCGTCCGGACAGTCTCTTTATCGTTGCTCACGTGTTCAAAGGACTTCGTTTCATCTCCGGCAAAGGTTTCAGGCATAATCTCGACGGTGGTCTCGTTCGCCGAGCGGGCATAAACGCGCCGCGCCGCGTCGGCTACGCGGCGGGTCGAGATGGTCATGAGCCACGGAAGAAACGGCCGGTGTGGGTCGTATGTATGCCTGACGGAGTGGAGGGATAGGAGGATATCTTGAACGATGTCTTCGACGTCCTGCGGGTTGCGCCACCGCTTGCGCACTACTCCGCGAAGCACCGGCAGGATTTCGGACAGCAAAAGCGAATAAGCCGCGTGGTCTCCCTCCTGGGCGGCCCGCATCAAACTGCGCCACCGCTCCTCGCGCGCTGATGTAGAGACTTCCATGTCCGAGCTGCTCAACCCCGCAACGTTCCAAAGGGCGGAACGTCTTTGACCTGCACGACTTCTCATACGCTGAGTGCAGAACTTGGTTTCAGGCGCGGACCAAAGTGCCGGCCGGCCCAGACTTTGCGGTCTTGGGCGCCGGCCCCTGCCTCTGCTCGGGTTACGCTCGCGAGAAACTGTTCAACGCCGCCAGGACCGCGGCCGAGCTGCGCGTTGCAGCCGTGCTGCTGGCCGAGACAACAGGCGCGCTGTTGGTTTGTGGCTTTGCCGGCGCGGCTTCCTGAGCACCCGATGACTTGGGAGCGGAGGCTCTGGACGCGGAGGCCGTGGCAGCTGCATTGTTGACGTTGTGCGATGCGGGCGTCGAGACTGGGGAGGTCATCCAATTGTTCTCTTCATGGTGGTTGT
The DNA here is from genome assembly GCA_041659825.1 of Hyphomicrobium sp. GTDB lineage: Bacteria > Pseudomonadota > Alphaproteobacteria > Rhizobiales > Hyphomicrobiaceae > Hyphomicrobium_C. The sequence goes on along the minus strand of JBAZXL010000007.1, from coordinate 15,797 downwards.
TGAGGCGAAAAGTTCTGCGTCGCTCCGGTTAACGAAACCTTAATCATTGTCTGACGTAAAAAAATGTTTGCTGCGTGTAACGCTGGCCGGTTTGAATACGTATTACCGCGACAGTGCCGAATGCGGACGCTCATGACTACCTCACTCCGTCGCGTGTGTGGCCTTGGTCGTATGCGTGAGCGGGCTGATGAACGGAGCCAAATAGGGCCGATGTGTCCTCGCCGGTCTGGTCGTTGTCGTTGAACACAGCGATATATTTGAGCATCGGTGGTTCGTGCCCAAACACGGCACGATAGTCTGCCGCAACGTCACGGACCTCGGCCTGCCAAATGCCGACGTCGCTTTGACCACGAAGCTGGAAATAGTGCAGGGATTGGAATCTACGCGACGCTATCCTCGCGCCATTGGCAAGGGGGGTAGATGTCCAGACATAGGCAAGCGTTGGCACGTCGCGGTTGAAGAAAGATGGCTCTCCAAACACGAACATCAATGCGGCCCCGAAGTCTTCCCGGCTGAGGTCACGGACGTCGGCTGACAGGTGCAGGCGTTCGACACGCCAGCTCCATTGGATCCAGCGGAGATCTCGGCCCTCGACATTGACCTCTTCGTAGAGGCCTGAGGCGGAGCCGTTCGGCGTGCTGCGCAGTGCGGGGCCAGAGGGCCCCTGCTCGAGCGCGTAGCTGTTCACACCCTTGAATGCGATGAGCCTGGCCGTTGAGAGAATTTGGGACGGGTCGATCAGAATGCGTTCGGCTGCGGCCGCCAAACGCCCTCCCAGGCCCGTGACAAGTGTGGCCGCGGCGATTTGCGCGATCCGGCGTATCGGACGTGAGAGGGCCCACCGCCTACGGTCGAATGTCATTCAGGCGCCAGTCGTAGGAATGGCTGTTGATCGCGGCGACGGATTTGAGCTCCGCGGCAAGGGGCGGAGCCGCGTAGGCGCGCAGGTGACGGATAACGCCGTCGTCAGTGTCGCCGAAATCCTTCTTGAACCAGCTGTAGATCGAGGAAACAGCAAGATTGCCATTCGTGACTGCGGCGCCACGTGGATGATTGACGTAGGCCTTGGCTGCGGCGTCAAGCTGGGCATCGAGCTTTGCCCCAGTGAATGCCTCGGGTTGGAGATTGGGACAGCCGATCGAGGCGCAGTTGACCGAGTAGTGCACGCGCGGATCCTTGAAGATGGGGCGAAGGACACCGTGCTCGATATCATCGAGGCTGAATTCGGTGCCGTGCAGCTTGAGGACCTTGGCTTTCCACGGTCCGCCCGTCAGAGATGCCAACAATCCGCCGCCGAGAGAGATGTCCTTGATGGACGCGACGGGGTATTTGTCGAGCACGATATCAATCGTTTTCGCATTGTAGAGGTTTGCCAGCAGAGCAAATTGCTCAGGCCGATCGAGTGTTGTCGGATCGACCATTTCAAGGCGTTGAATGTAGAGCTTGAGCGCATCCTGCCCGCTCTTCTTGAAGGCTGCGTAATCGATCCGGTTCAGTCCGTCGGCGCTGGGCTTGACGTAGGTCTTGAGCAGCGCATCCCAAGCGGAGTGATCAACTGTCGCGGTCGAGCCCGCGGCGGCCTTCTGGAAGAGGTCGGCGGGCTCGGCTGCCCGCGCGGGCCCGCCCAGCAAGGCGCCGAGGGTGAGCGACAAGACGGCATGGGTAAGGAATGCAATCCATGTCCGAAACGCTTGGGTGTCAGTTCTTTTCATGTGCATTTGGCCTCTGCTCCTGAGCCTGCAATCTGCTCTCTGCACATGCTATTCGCGGCATACCGGATGATGGTTACGGCCTGCAACGGAACATATGAGACCACAGGCTTGTGACATGAACGGATGCTCAGCCCTTCTTCGCCGTGAAGCTCTTGAGGACAATTGGCAACAAGGCCAGCAAGCCGAGGCCGACGAGTGCTGCGATGAGCGTGGGGCTTGCGACATCCCTGAGGTGCACGTCACCGCCGGCGTCAAAGACCTGACCAAGGCTGGCGCCGAAGGCCGTGTAGACGACTGTGCCGGGAATGATGCCGACACCAGTCGCGAGCACAAAAGGTGCCAACCGCATGCCGAGCAAGGCAGGCGCGAGGTTTACGGCCCAGAATGGAAACGCGGGGACTAAGCGGAGGAAGAGAAGATAGCTGAAGGCGTTTTTGCTGAATCCCTCGGCCATGCGTGCCAGGAATGGTCCGGCGCGCTCTCGGAGGACGTCACCCAGGGCCGAACGCGCGATCAGGAACAGCGCGGTCGCGCCGGTGGTGGCACCGATGACCGTCAACGAGGCGCCGACCGGAACTCCGAAGAGAAAGCCGCCGGTGAGCGTCATGATCGTTGCCCCTGGCAGTGAGAGCGCCACGACGCCTGCATAGACGAGCACGAACGCGATGCCGGCCGCGAGCGGGTTTTTTCCGACCAGATCCAGAAGTATTGCGCGGTTGTCGCGCAGGGCATCAAGTGTGAGATACCGGTCAAGGCCCAATGCAAACACTGCGATCACGAGAACCGCGAGAACGATCAGCGGCAGAAGTCGGCTTAAGTTCATCCGAAGACTCCAAGAAGGCGGACCAGCCATCTGGTTCGCGGTGAAAACAGCATCGGCGTGAAGTAGCTTCCCGCGGCTCGCTTGCTGATCTCGCTGAGCGTGGGATAGGGAGCGATGAGCGCGGCCATGTCGCCGATCTTGTGGTTTTTTGAAATGGCCAATACCCATGGCAGGATGAGCTCGCCGGCATGGGGCCCGACGATGGTTGCGCCAAGGATGTGGCCGCGCTTGCCGACGACCGCCTTCAGGAAGCCGTGCGGGCTGCCATCGGCCTGGGCGCGATCGTTTTCTGCGAATTCGGCGCGCACGACGCGGATCGTGTCGCCGTGAAGCTTGCGTGCTTCCGACGCGCTGAGCCCGACGTGCGCAAGTTCGGGATCGGTATATGTGACCCACGGCAAGGCCTTGGTCGAGCTCTTGGCCGGCAAGCGGAACAATGCATTTCGTAAAACAATGCCGGCGTGATAGCTCGCCATGTGCGTGAACTGGTAGCCTCCGATCACGTCGCCTGCTGCAAAAATCCGCTTATTGCTGGTGCGCAGGCGGGCGTCTACTTCTATTCCCTTCGGCGTGCAGCGCACACCCGCATCCTCGAGACCAAGGTCCCTAATGTTAGCACGCCTTCCCGTCGCGATCAGTATATGCGTTCCCTCGATACGGCGCTCCTGTTCATCGCCAGCAAGTACAACGGCGACCCCGGAGGCGAGCCTTTCTACGCGAAGAATTTTCACGGCCTCGGCCGATTCGATGCCTTCGGCCAGAAATCTTTTGCGGACGACCTCGACGGCTTCGGGATCGTCCTTGGGCAGCATGCGGGCGAGGTCCAGTACCGTGACTTTGGCACCGAGCCGGCGATGCGCCTGCGCCAGTTCGCAGCCGATGGGCCCCGCTCCAATGACGATCAGGTGATCCGGCAGGATAGAGTTGTCGAAGATCGTTTCGTTGGTGAAGTAGGGTACGTTTTCGAGCCCCTCGATATGCGGAACGAACGGGCCGCTGCCTGTCGCTATGACGAACCGCCGGGCGCGGATCTGGTAATTTCCCGCAAGAACCGTACGGCGATCGATGAAATGGCCCCGCGCTTCGATGACCTTGCACCCAAGCCCTACGAAGCGCTCGACTGAATCATGGGGAGCAATGGTGTCGATGACCCCGTGGACGTAGCGGTTGACCGCGGCGAAATCGATGCGCGGGTCTTGTTCTTGGACGCCAAATCGGCGGCTGGCGCGCGCCACATGAGCGGCTTTCGCCGCGGCGAGGAGCGATTTTGATGGAACGCAGCCGGTATTGAGGCAATCACCGCCCATGCGGTTTCCTTCAATGAGCACCGTGCGAGCTCCCATCTGAGCGGCGCCAGCCGCGACAGAGAGACCCGCGGAACCGCCGCCGATGACGCAGATATCCGCCTTTATAAGCTCACTCATCGATTCCTCACTTCTGACCGGTGCACGAGGCGCCGCCCAAAACGCAGAAGCGCGAGCAGTGTCTGTGGTTGAGGCTGACGGGAGCACGTGCCCCATCGAGGGAAGCAGCCAGGTCGAACGCAGGGGCGTACGGCAGGAGGGTGCAGGCGACAACTGAGGCTCGTTCCGATCCCTTGCGTCTCACAACCATGCGTGAATTTGAGCACATGACATCGGAGGGGGACTTGCCGAGCTTCTCCCAACAGCCTTCGCTGATCTCGGGCACATCGCAGTCCTCTTCCATTTCTGGAAAGAGAACGAGGCGTTTCGGATCATCAGCATCGATGGCGAGATCAAGCGAGGCAAAGAGCAGTGCGTATCCAAGGCGCATCTCGCGCTCGGTCATTCCCCATACCGTGCGTCCGGAAATGGAGACATCGAAGTCATTCTCGACGAGCCAGGTGAGACCATCAATCGCTGGCTGCCAGGTGCGTGGACCACGCAGTTCCTCGTGGCCCGCAGCTTCAAAGTGATCGAGCGATACGCGGATCGAAAGTTGACCGGGGAAGCGGCGGGAGAGGGCCAGAAGCCCATCTTTGCGTCGCTGCATTGGCCGCGTGGCATTGGTCAATACCAAGACGGCGAAGCCGTGCTCAAGAGCATCCTCCAGCATGCCTACGAAATCGGGATTCATGAACGGCTCGCCGCCCGTGAAGCCGATCTCCGCGGGGCGGTCCCGAAGGGACAACGCCTCATCCAAGAATTCTCGAACCTCTGCGCGGGTGAGATACGCGAGGCGGTCGTTTTTCGGCGACGATTCGATGTAGCAATTCTTGCAGGTGATATTGCAGAGCGTACCGGTGTTAAACCACACCGTGTCGTAGCCTCTGAACGGCACGCGTGCACGCATCTCGCCACGGGCTGTGATGCCGGGAACCGTGAACTTCGTCGCGGTCGGAGAATGGTGAACAAACTTGGCGTCTGGCCGACCCACACTCTCCACGCCACTGAATGCGTGGCCCGCATCATCAACAGACATCGGTCCTCCTGAAATCACTGTTGGAGAGTGGTTCGCGGAGAGCCAGCCGAAAGTTACATACCGTGTACCCGGCGGTTGTCTTAAGCCCTGGGGATTCTCGTGCGGCGCCGGCTCTGCGAATGTCGTGAGTTTCCTGCCGGCGCTAGTGTAGCGCATCTGACGTTTGGTCCCCGCTTGCGGCAGGTCTCGTCAGTAAACGTCAGAACCGGAACACTAGCGATTTGCTATGTCTGGCGGGGCGGTGGCGAGAGCCGGATAGCGGCATCGGCGATAAGTCCGTTCACGTTGAGACCGGGCGCGACCTTCTGATAATCTTGGTCGATGAGAAGGCAGGAAGCACCGTGCACGAACGTCCACAGGTCGAGTGCGATATGCGTCGGGTCGCCCGGCGCATTATTGCTGGCGCAGTAGATCGCCACTTGTTCGATGACGTTACTGAAGCAGGCGCGCCCGGTTCTCTGCACCTCTTCTGCCCGCTTGATTGCACTGTTGTGCCCGAACATGAGACGGAACACCGCCGTTTCATCCATTGCGAAGGCAAGATAAGCCTGCCCCATGGCAATCATGCCATCGATCGTGCCCTCTCCTTTCGAGCGCACCGCCGCTATTGACCGTTCGGCCATGCGGTCGAAGCCCTGCTCGACAATCGCTTCGAGGATTTCGAGTTTGTCTCGGAAATGCTTGTAAGGCGCCGCCGTCGAGACACCCGCCACACGGCAGGCATCCGCCAGCGTGAAATTCTCCGCGCCCTTCTCGACCAGCAGTTGATGCGACGCGTCGATCAGCGCCTGGCGCAGATCGCCATGGTGATAGCGCGGCTTGCGCGCACATGCATCGTCCGGTGGACCTGTGAGGGGGTGGCTCATATGCCGATCATCGTCGATTTGGCGCTCTCCTCAAAGTTAATGCTATTAACACTTGAAAAGTAAGTGGCGCTAACATAAGTTAGTCGAACTAACTTTTCAACGGCCTCGCGTTTGTGATGTGAAAAGTAGGAACTATTTCAATGATTTTCTCCCTTTCTTCTGGCAGCCAGCCAAGCGTTAGAACTGTGCTCGCCTCGGCGGCGGCCGTCCTCCTCGCGGCAGTCCTGGTCGCGGGCTGCAATGCCAGCGCCGAAAATGGGGTTCCAGCCAAGCCGCAGGCCGTTGAAACCCTCACCATCAAGCTCGAAGCGGCTTCCCGGACGTGGAGCTACGTTGGCACCATCAAGCCGCGCTACCAATCAGACCTCGGCTTTCGTGTCGCCGGTAAGGTTGTCTCTCGTCTCGTCGAGGTCGGCGACCGCGTAGAGAAGGGGCAGGTGCTTGCACGTTTGGACCCAGCCGATTTCCTACTCACTCTCGCTGCGCAGGAGGCTGAGCTTTCCGCCGCCACGACAAGTCGCGACGAGGCCACGTCTTCCCTCGATCGCTACAAGATTCTTTTTAAGGACGGCCACGTCTCGAAGGCCGCCCTCGACCAGCGGGCATCCGCCGCCGCCGAGGGCCGCTCTCGTGTCGAGCGTGCACAGCGCAATGTCGATCTTGCCCGCAACCAGCTCGCCTATGCGACGCTCAGATCCGATGCCGATGGGGTCGTGACGGCGCTGCCGGTCGAAGCCGGCCAGGTTGTCGCCGCTGGACAGCTCGTCGCCAAGGTCGCTCGCCTCGATGCCATCGAAGTTGAAGTCGCGCTGCCCGAGCAGCAGGTTGAAGAGGTGCGCGACGCCGTTGCCGAAGTTGATATTTGGGGCAACGGCATTGCCCGCCTTGCCGCCACGCTGCGCGAAGTCGCCCCAGACGCCGACCCTGTCTCGCGGACATTTCGCGCCCGCTTTGCCATTGCCGAGCCGAGCCGCGCGGCAACACTCGGCCGCACCGCGACCGTGCATCTCAGCGCACGAACAACAGACCGTGTCGCGGTCGTGCCGTTGTCCGCAATCTCCAACAACGGCACATCTGCCGTAGCCTGGGTAATTTCCTCTGACGCGACGCGTGCAGCGCCACGCCCCGTCTCCATCCGCACGCTCGGGACGGACCGGGCGCTGGTCTCGTCAGGTCTTCGCGACGGCGAACGCATCGTCGCCCTCGGCGTCCACATGCTCGATGCGGAGAAGCCGATCCGTCCGGTTGAAACGCGAGCCTCCTTCAGCCAGAACTAATCGGAGCATTGCCATGTCGAACGGCTTGATTGTCGTTACCGGCGCCTCGGGGTTCATCGCCAAGCACATCGTCCTGCAGCTCTTGGACCAGGGCTACCATGTGCGCGCCACCGTCCGCTCGCCTGCTCGTCAGTCAGAGCTCCGCGCCGCAATTGAGCGCCATGCTCACGTATCAACCGATCTTGATCGCCGCCTCTCATTTGCTTTGCTGGATCTTGAAAAGGATGACGGCTGGGACAATGCACTCGCCGGCGCTGACGCTTTGATCCACACCGCCTCGCCATTTCCGCTCGTCCAGCCGAAGGATGAGAACGCGATCATTCGCCCGGCCGTCGAGGGCACGCTGCGCGCGCTCCGCGCGGCGAAGAAGGCGGGTGTCACGCGCGCCGTTCTGACATCTTCGGTCGTCGCTGTTGCTCTCGCCAAACGCAACGGCAAGACGATCCTCGACGAAAGTGATTGGAGCGAGATTACCGATCCACGGGCCACGGCGTATGCCAAGTCGAAGACGCTGGCTGAGCGCGCGGCGTGGAACTTTGTCGAGGCCGAAGCTCCGGAGATGAAGCTCACTGTCATCAACCCGGGGCTCGTCATCGGTGCGCCACTCGACACCGTGTTCGGAACTTCGCTACGGGTCATCCAGCGACTTCTCAAAGCTAAAGATCCCATGCTCCCTAACTTCGGGTTCCCCGTCGTGGATGTCCGCGATATTGCTGCCATTCACGTCGCCTGCCTTTCCCGCCCGGAAACGGCGGGCAAGCGCTATCTCGGCGGCGATGAATTTCTTTGGTTCCCGGAGATGGCCTCGATCCTGAAGGCGGCCTTTCCGGAGCGGCACATCGTGACCCGGCGCGCTCCCAATGCGATTGTTCGTTTCCTTGCTCTCTTCGACAATGAGATCCGCAGCGTCGTTCAAGTCCTCGACGACCGCGTCGATGTCACCGCCGAGCGTGCCCGCCGTGACATGGGTCTCACGTTCCGGCCCGCGTCCGAAGCCGTTATATCGGCCGGACGCTTCCTGATTGAAAACAAACTCGTCTAGGCGGTGATCTCGGGAGATTCCCATGAAGACCAATCTTTCCGCGATCGCTGTGCGCAACCCGGCCGTGGTGCTCTTTCTGATCATCGCCATTGGGGCGGGCGGCGCCTGGGCGTACCTGAACCTCGGCCGCGCTGAAGATCCGAACTTCACAATCAAGGCGATGGTCGTCCAGGCCTTCTGGCCGGGCGCAACGGCAATCGACATGCAGCGGCTGGTTGCCGAGCCGCTCGAAAAGCGCCTCCAGGAAATGGCCGAGCTCGACTTTGTGCGCTCCTATTCGCGCCCGGGCCATGCCGTCATGCAGGTTCAGCTGAAGGACAGCGTCCGCGGGCGCGCGGCCACCGACGCCTGGTATCAGGTCCGCAAGAAACTCGGCGACAGTCGCATCGACCTGCCCCAAGGCGTTCTAGGCCCATTCTTCAATGACGAGTACGGCGACGTTTTCTCTGCCATCTATATGTTGACCGGCGACGGAGCCACGCGCGCCGACCTGAAGCGGCAGGCCGAAGCGTTACGCACCGCACTACTCCGCGTGCCCAATGTCGCAAAGGTCGTTCTTGTGGGCGACGTGCCGGAGCGAATCTTCGTCGAGATCAGCTACCGCAAGCTCGCAACGCTCGGCATTTCCGCCGATGCAATCTTCAACGCCGTCGGCGAACAGAACGCCATGGTCTCGGCAGGCGCCGTCGATACCAATGCCGATCGTATCGAAGTGCGCCTCTCCGGCGCCTTCAAGGGCGAGGAGGCGATCCGCGCCGTACCGATTGAAGCCGGCGGTAAAACCTTCCGCCTCGGCGACATTGCGGACATTAAGCGCGGCTATGAGGATCCGCCCTCCTTCCTCGTCACCCATCGCGGCAAGCTGGCGGTCGGCGTTGCCGTTGCCATGGCAGAAAATGCCAACGTTCTCGACCTTGGCAAAAACCTCTCGGCCGCCATCGCGGCGGCTCGATCCGATATTCCCCTCGGTATCGACGTCGAGCAGATCGCAGACCAGCCGCGTGTCGTGGAAGAGTCCGTCGGCGAGTTCCTCACGTCCTTTGGTGAGGCGCTGCTCATCGTGCTCATCGTCAGCTTCTTTTCGCTGGGGTTCCGGGCCGGAATCGTCGTTGCCATGTCCGTTCCGCTCGTGCTCGCGATCGTGTTTGTCGTCATGCACGCGAATGGCCTCAACCTTGATCGCATTACACTCGGCGCCTTGATTATCGCTCTTGGCCTGCTCGTCGACGACGCGATCATCGCCGTCGAGATGATGGTGGTGAAAATCGAAGAAGGCTTCGATCGGGCAAAGGCCGCGGCCTTCGCCTGGGAATCGACAGCCTTCCCGATGCTGACCGGAACGCTTGTCACCGCGGCAGGCTTCCTTCCGGTCGGCTTTGCGAAGTCGACGGCGGGCGAATATGCGGGCAACATCTTTTGGATTGTCGGCCTCGCGCTCGTCGTTTCGTGGATCGTCGCCGTCGTCTTCGCACCCTACCTTGGCACCAGACTACTGCCGGCAAAGATCGGCACCGGTGGGCATGGCCATGGCTACGACGGGCGCACTTACCGCGCTCTGCGCCGCACCGTCGATTGGTCTTTGCGGCACCGCTGGATGGTCATCGCCGCGACTGTTCTGAGCTTCGTGGCATCTCTTGGCGGCATGGCGTTCGTACAGCAGCAATTCTTCCCGACCTCGTCACGCCCCGAGCTTTTCATCGAAGTTCGCATGCCTGAGGGCTCGTCCATCTTGGCGACCGCAAAGGCCGCGGCTGATGCCGAGAAGCTGCTCGCTGGTGACAATGATGTCGTGACCTACACGACATACGTCGGCCAGGGCAGCACGCGCTTCTTCCTGGCCCTGAACCCTGTCCTGCCGAACCCGAGCTTCGCGCTCACCGTCATCATGACGAAGGACGCCGAGGCTCGCGAGCGTCTGAAAGCACGGCTCGAAGCAGCGATCGCAGACGGCGCTGTGCCGCAAGCCCGCGTGCGGATTGACCGATTGAACTTTGGTCCACCCGTCGGTTTCCCGGTGCAGTTCCGCGTTGTCGGTGAAGATCCAGAAAAAGTGCGAGAAATTGCGCATCGTGTGCTCGGCATCATGCGCACCGAGCCACGTGCAGTCAATCCTCAGCTCGAATGGAATGAGCAGGTCAAGAACATCATCGTCGAGGTTGATCAGGACCGCGCCCGCGCCTTTGGCCTCAACACGGCACAGATCTCGCGCACGCTGCAGACGCTCCTCTCTGGCGCGACGATTTCCGAATACCGCGAAGGCACAGAACTGATCGACGTTGTGGCGCGTGCGGCACCGGGCGAGCGGCTCGATCCGGGTCAAGTGGGAGATCTCACAATCCTGACACGCAATGGTACTCCCATTCCGCTCACCCAAGTTGCGACGGTCCGGTATGGCTTCGAGGAGCCCATCCTCTGGCGGCGCAATCGCGAGCTCAATCTCACGGTCCGATCCGACGTGGCGCCAGGCGTGCAGGCACCCACGGTGACGGCAGCGCTCGCGCCAAAGCTCGCGCAATTGCAGCTACCTGCCGGCTACCGGATCGACGTCGGAGGCGCCGTGGAAGAGAGTGTCAAGGCCAACACTGCTCTGTTCAAGATCTTCCCCGTCATGTTCGCCGTCATGTTGACCATCCTAATGCTGCAGTTGCGCAACTTTTCGAAGCTGTTCCTTGTCTTCTCGACGGCCCCGCTCGGCCTCATCGGCGCTGTGGCAGCGTTGCTTGCGTTCAACGCGCCATTCGGGTTCGTGGCGCTCCTCGGTGTCATCGCGCTCGCCGGTATGATCATGCGCAACACGGTCATCCTCGTCGATCAGATTGACCACGATCTCGCGTCCGGACTCGCGCCGTGGGATGCCATCGTCGAGAGCACGGTGCGCCGCGCGCGTCCCGTCGTGCTCACCGCACTGGCCGCGATCCTGGCGATGATCCCGCTCGCACGCAGCGTCTTCTGGGGTCCGATGGCGGTCAGCATGATGGGCGGCCTGCTGGTCGCAACGGTTTTGACACTCGCTTTCCTGCCGGCGCTCTACGCCGCATGGTTCCGCGTGCCGAGGCCCGTTCGAGAGAGGGAGCATATGAAAATTGAACCGGTGCAGCTGAGCCTTCTTCGGGCCGCAGAATAGCTGGCGACACGCCGAAACCCCAAGATTGGCTGGCGGGTCTGTGACCTGGGTCGCTGTAGCTTCGGCTCGATCTCGCTAATGAATCCTTCATCCAAACTCAGAGGATCAGGAGCAGAAAATGAAGGTCGTGATTATTGGCGGAGTGGCCGGCGGGGCATCGTGTGCTGCCCGTCTGCGCCGGCTCGACGAGAAAGTCGATATCTTGATGGTGGAGCGGGGACCCTATGTCTCCTATGCCAACTGCGGCCTCCCGTATCATGTCGGAAATGTCATCGAGGCTGAATCGAGCCTGCTCGTCGCGAGCGAAGCACACTTCCGCGATCAGTTCGCCGTGGACGTCAGAACCAACTGCGAAGCAATCGAGATCGAGGCTGAGCAGAAGCAGGTGAAGCTCCGTAATGTCGCGACCGGTGAGATATCTTCAGTCTCATACGACAAGCTGGTGCTGTCGCCAGGCGCAATCTCCGTCAAGCCGCCATTGCCTGGCATCGATCTACCGGGAATTTTTCACGTTCGGACCGTGCCCGATGCACGGGCCATCCGAACTTGGATCGACCAACGATCGCCTGCCTCCGGCTCGCAGGCGAAGCCGCACGCAGTCGTGATCGGCGGCGGCTTCATCGGGCTCGAGATGGTTGAAAACCTCGTGCATCGTGGCTTCCACGTCAGCCTCATTGAGATGCTTGATCAAGTGCTGCCGCCGCTGGACGTAGAGCACGCGCGAGCTGTCGAAGCTTTACTTCGGGATCACGGGGTGCACTTGGCTCTGGGCGAGCAGGTCGAGGCATTCTCACAGGCCGGCGATCGATCGATCGAGATCCAGACAAAGTCGGGTCGTGCCTTTACTGCAGACCTAGTTATCCTCGCTCTCGGCGTGCGGCCTGATACGAGGCTGGCTCGGACAGCCGGTCTTGCGCTCGGCGAGCGTGGCGGCATCCGCGTCGATGATCAGATGCGTACGAGCGACCCCGACATCTTTGCGGTTGGCGATGCCGTCGAGGTCAAGGACGCCATCACCGGGGTTCCGGGCCTCGTCGCGCTTGCGGGGCCAGCCAATCGTCAAGGCCGGATCGCAGCGGACGCCATAGCCGGGCGGCCTTCACGTTTCAGAGGGACGCAAGGCACCGCCATCCTTGGGCTGTTCGGAACGGCAGTCGCGTGGACCGGCGCCAGCGAGAAGACCCTTCGCCGCCTCGGACAGGCCGACTACGAGAAGATCTATCTCTACCCGAACTCACACGCCCGTTACTATCCCGGAGCCAAGGCCATCGCCATGAAGGTTCTCTTCCGCAAAAGCGATGGACGTCTTCTCGGAGCGCAGGCAATCGGAGAGGACGGCGTCGACAAGCGCATCGATACGATCTCAGCCATGATTCAGATGCGGGCAACGGTCTTTGATCTCGAGGAAGCGGAGCTCTGCTATGCACCGCAGTTCGGCAGCGCGAAGGACGCCGTCAACTTTGTTGGAATGGTCGCGTCCAACGTCCTCCGGGGCGACATGCCGGTCACACATTGGGCTCCCGAGGATACGGCGCTCCTCTTGGATGTTCGAGAGCCTTCGGAGGTGACGGCAGCGCCGGTCGCGGGGGCGATCAACATCCCGTTGAAGCAACTCCGCGCCAAGCTCGGCCAGTTGCCTTCCGATCGAGAAATTCACGTAATCTGCCGTTCTGGTCAGCGCGCCTACGTTGCCTCCCGCATTCTTCTGCAAAACGGGTTTAGCGCAAAGACGCTCTCAGGAGGCGTGCTCTCCATTGAGCGTACAGCAGCGTAGGCGTTAGCCATCGCGACGGTCATGTGCGGCCAAGGGGCAGTGCAGAGCAGTGCCCCTTGGCCGTTGCTGATTACTTGCGCACCGCCGAGAGCGAGCACGCAGCCAAAAACCTCGCTGCAGCCATACCGACAAGCATCGCGCAGACGAAGATCATGCTCGCTGCCGAGCCATAGGCAAGGGCCGCGACGGCTGGCCCTGGGCAGTAGCCAACGAGACCCCAGCCGGTGCCGAAGAGCGCTGCACCGATGATGAGCTTAATATCCACACTCGTGGACTGAGGCAGGTGAAACGTATGATCAAAAATTGGGGCCGCCCTGCCAAGCACGAGCTTGTAGCCTAGAAACGTCACGGATACGGCCGCGGCGAGAGTAAGTGCCAGGCTCGGATCCCAATGACCAGCAAGGTCTAGAAATGCCAAGACTTTGGCCGGACTGATCAGACCGGAAAGGACGAGCCCAACACCGAACAGCAAGCCCGACACAAAATAGGATAACGCTCGCATCGATCAACCTCCCACAAGATGTCGAGAGACATAAACGGTGAAAAGGCCCGCGAGCATAAAAACTGCTGTTGCAGTCATCGAGCGGACGGAAAGCCGCGCCAGTCCGCAGACACCATGACCGCTTGTGCAGCCGCCTCCCAGTACCGAGCCAAAGCCAACAAGAAGGCCAGCGGAGACGAGCAGGACTGGGCTTCCTGTGCTTGCCGCGGCTGTCCTAAATGGTTCGACCGCCATAAGGAGAAGTGGCGCGGCGAGTAGCCCGCCCAGGAATGCGAGACGCTCCAAGGGCTGGTCGTCGGCGTGTGGCGGCAGCAGACGGGAGATGATCCCACTCACGCCTGCTATCCGCCCGGTGGTCAACATCAAGAGCACCGCGGCGGCTCCGATAAGAACGCCGCCGAGCGTTGACGAAATTGGTGTAAATTGGTCCATGAATTTGCCTCGCAAGCTATCGCACACTCTTGGACATCATTGCGGAGCGGACCGCTGTGACCAAGTCACACTCGCGTAGCTTTATGACGCGTTAGCGAGCTGACCGAGGGCATCGTGCCTCAAGATGTCGATCACGCCACGTGAGGTGACGATCCACCCGCGCCTCTGGAACTCGTTGAGCTGGCGGCTGATGACCTCACGCGCTGTTCCAAGCTCGGCGGCCAGCTGCTGGTGCGTAAGCTCGACGTGGCCGCTGGCGTTGGCCAGGTCTAAAAGTCGCTGCGCCAGTCTCACGTCGATCCGTGCGAAGGCCACTTCCTCGATGATCCGGAACAGGTTCGTGATGCGGACGCTAAAGGCTGTAAAGACAAATCGGCGAAACTCGGCCGAGTGGGCGATGAGTTCATCGAATGTCGAGCGAGGGACCGCCACGGCTTCGACGTCGGTTTCCGCAATGCCTTCTGCCAGGTACTCCTCATAGCCCATCAAGCATGCGGTGGTGAGGGCGCAGCTCTCTCCCGCAAAGACACGGTACAGGACGAGCTCGCGTCCTGTCTCGGAGACTTGCTGAACTCGTACCGTTCCTTGAAGAAGCAGAAGGTAGGCCTGTGGCGCCTGACCCGGGCCAAAAATTTGGGTGCCAGCGGGGAGATTCACGACCCGGCTCGTCTCAATCAGGGGCTTGGCGATCTGTTGATCGAGCGTGCGCAACCCCGGGAAGGCCTCAACCCAATTCGACGTGGTCATAAACGCGTTCTCCCTGCGGCGGTTAACGCGTCATCATACAGCGGCTTTACTGCGGTGCACGTGTGCCTATCGTTCGGCAAAGGCCTTTTCTACGACATACTCTCCAGGCTCACCGCTTGAGCCTTCGACGAATCCGGCCGCCTTCAGACTTGACGTGAGGTCTATCAGCATGGACGGATTGCCACAGATCATTACCCGGTCCTGGTTCCTGTCGAGAGGCGTTGACTGTAAGTCCGCAAAGAGCTTTCCGGAGGCGATAAGGTCGGTGACGCGACCTCGATGATAGAAGGAATCTCGCGTGACGGTTGCATAATAGACCAGTCGGTGATTGACGACCTCATCGAGCAACTCGTGCTCACGGGCGCCAGTGACGACGCGCGTCGCGAACTCAAGCTCGGCAACCTTTCGACAACCCTCAACGGCGACTACGGTTTCGAAGCGGTCGTAGGTCTCCGGATCGCGGATAATACTTGCGAAAGGCGCAAAGCCGGTTCCGGTCGCAATCAAGAGAAGCCGTTTGCCTGGATGCAGGTTGTCAGTAAGCAGTGTTCCTGTCGGCTTGCCGCCAATCAGAACTTCATCGCCCAGTTTGATTTGCTGCAAGCGAGACGTTAGCGGGCCGTCCGGGACCTTGATGCTGAAAAACTCCAGCCAGTCATCATAGACCGCACTTGCGATGCTGTAGGCCCGCAAGAGGGGGCGTCCCTCGACCTCGAGGCCAATCATCGTGAATTGACCGCTGCGAAAGCGAAACGAAGGAGGTCTCGTGGTCTTGAAGCTAAAGAGTTTGTCCGTGAAATGGCTAACTTCGATAACGCGCTCTCGAAACATGCCAGTTGCGCTGCGTTTGCTGGACGGTGGCGCAGCAGGGATGGATGAAGACTCGAGCATGTGAACGACCCCCGAGAAATTTGGATCAGATTGCAGCGCTAGGTCACCGACTCATTAAACCGCATCCAGATGCGAAGTGCGGCAAGCTTCACTGAGGCGAGGAAGTTGGCGTCGTGCTTGTCGAAGCGGGTCGCGACGGCGCGAAAATGCTTGATGCGGTTGAAG
>JBAZXL010000006.1:0-173012 GCA_041659825.1 Hyphomicrobium sp. | reverse complement strand
ATACCGGCCGGACAAAGTCTTGACTCACTGGTCTGCGGTTTCCGGCCGGTATTCTCTTTAGCTTGCGCGCAGCCATGCTGAAGGCATGCTTTTAAGCATGCTTCCAGCATGACACACCAACCCTGCGCGCTGATACCAACCGCACTGCGTCAGCACGTCGTGCGGTTGGTATCAGCCCCGGCTTGCAGCGCTCTCCTCAACTCTTGCCCGCACGGCAGTCTCCGTCAGGGCCGGCGACGCAAGCCCGTCGGCGGCGGCCTCGTGCACCACTCGGATCGCGGCTTGCAATTCGTGTCGATCAAGGACACGGAACGGCTGGCCGAAGCCGGTCTCGTGCCGTCGGTCGGAAGCGTGGGCGACAGCTACAACAACGCGTTGGCCGAGACGATCAACGGGCTCTACAAAGCCGAAGTGATCTGGCGGCGTGGCCCTTGGCGATCGTCCGAGGCCGTCGAGCCGGCGACGCTCGAACGGGTCGACTGGTTCATCAACAGGAGGCTGCTCGAGCCGATCGGCAACATCCCGCCGGCGGAAGCCGAAGCCGCCTACTATGCGCGCAGTTTTTGTGAGGAGCCGATGTCACTTCGACTGGCCGAGCTTGCGCTCGTGGCACCCTTCATCTCACCTCCAGGCATGAGTACGTGGTCTCGTCCGATCTGCGACGCGGAGCGACCGCTGCGAGCCGCGCTGCCAGAGCACGGCGTCACGGGAGAGCCTGTATGGGTCCGCTGACAGCGACGTCGTTTTAGCTTTCTTTGGCGGTCTGCAGTGTTGCGTTACAACCACCCGACATTCACTCTGCGGCCAACGGACAGAGTGTGCCGAAACGTCGGTCGCTGGAAGCACCGAAAATGTGCCCATGCACAGGCTCAAACTCAAACAAGTCAACGTTCTTTTCCACATGGCTTTTCTCCCGGTAATGCTTGTGTTGGCGGTCATGGTTTATTGGCTTCCTTCCACCGGCTCACCGCGCATGCGGCAAGCCCTCGAAGCCGTTGCGTGGCGTGTCCGATCTAGGCATGGACCGCGAGGCCTTGCTGGCAATCCGAAGAAGCTGCAGTCAAATTTCAAGGCGAGACAGTAATGTCCGCACGCGCGGCTAGGCGAGCGGTCATTGGTAGCCGCTCAGACGTCTTTCACGTCCGTCAGAGCGCATCTCAGTACACATGCGGGATAATCTATCGTCTCGCCGAGTGAGCGCGTTTACGAGCCCTTCGGCAGTGTCTAAGTGACACGTGGACCTGAAACGACACTGAATGAGAACTTAACCCGGGCCCTTCATCGCCGCGCGTTCGTTGGTCGAGAGGTGCCGCTCAGAGGCTTATGCAGGCAACGCCGCAGATGGTAATCTTAGCGTAACGGCCACCCCCCCTAGGGGCGAGCGTCCCAGTGCGACGTCGCCGCCGTAGAGTCCGGCCAGATCCTTGACGATGGCAAGGCCTAAGCCCGAACCAGGTTTCTGCGTGTCCCACTGCTCGCCAACCCTGAAAACTATGTCATAAGCCTCAACGGGCAAGCCTGGTCCATTGTCCTCGACGATGACATCGATGAGCCCGAGCGAGTGGGAATGATGGATTGTAATCTGCACCAGCGAGGCCGTGTGTTTACAGGCATTGTCTATGATATTTGCGAGCATCTCGCTCAGGTCCTCAGAATCGCAGCAGACTTTGATCTGCTCTTTGATATCGACCTTGAACTCGACAGCCTTGTCTCGATAGAGGCGGGCTAAGGCAGACGTTACGTCTGCAAGAGTCTGGTTAAGCGAGGACACAACGCCTGGCGTCTTCCGTAGGGCCACTGCTCGCGTGCGGGCGATCTGATAATCGATGTGCGTTTGCATCTTCCGGCATTGTTCGAGAACTGTCTTAGCCTCGTTCAGGCGGCCAGCGCCCTGGAGCTGGTAGGCCTCATCCGCCAAGACCGACAACGGGCCCTTAAGGCCATGGGCCATGTTGCCAGCTTGCGTTCGTGCTTTTTGAATGAGATCGGACGTCGACGAGAGGAGGCTGTTGAGATCGTCGATCAGAGGCTGAACCTCGAGCGGAAAGCGGCCGGGCAACTGATTGGCGTTGCCGGCACGGACGACGCCGAGGGCTCGCCGCAACTGGATGAAGGGGTGCATGGCAAAGAGAATGAGAACCGTCGCGGCCAGAACCATGAGCCCCCCGAGAATGGTTAGCGCGAAGGCCAGCGTCGTGTTGAAATCACCTAACACGTGTTCGAGGTGTCGCCGATCCGTCCCAATGAGATAGCGAATTGGCGGTAAATCTGGTGATGGCCAGCGGAGGACTTCCGCGATGAGCAGATCGCCAGTCGGCCCCGTTATCTCGTGCCTACGGACGCCAACGTCCTTGAGCCCGTCCTGCGGCGTATGCAGCGTTGGCCCCGATAAGGAGGGCGAACGAGCCAAAGTCTGACCGCCAGTTTGAATTTCCCAGTAGTAACCAGAGTTCGAAACGTCATAGCGCGGGTCGCTGATGGGCCGCTCCAAGCGAATGCTGGGCCCATCGACGACGGCCAGTCGCTGCAGCTCATCGAGATGCACGTGGAGCTCGTCATCGAATCCTCTGGTAACAAAGTCGCGGAAGACCGCAGATAGCGCGACCCCTGAGGCGATCATGCCGAAGGCAATCCAGATCGTCGCCGCACCCACGAGCCGGTTTCTGAGGCTGATCATGGGGCTCCTATTCCATCCTATAACCCTGGCCGCGAACGGTCTTGATTACGTCGGCTCCGAGCTTCTTCCGGAGGCGGCTCACGTACACCTCGATCGTATTCGACTCACGGCTATCTTCCAGAGAGTAAAGGTGCTCCACAAGCTCCGTTTGGGGAATGAGACGGCCAATGCGATGAAGGAAGTAGTTGAGCATGCGGATTTCGAGCGCAGTCATCTCTACCGCCTGGCCCTTCAGCATGACTCTGCCGGCATTGATATCGAGACTTATGTCCCGGTGGCTCAATACCGGTCCAGCTACGCCCGACGTGCGTCGAATGAGGGCTCGCAGGCGAGCGATCACTTCGGGAGTGTGGAACGGTTTTGTGAGATAATCGTCAGCTCCAGCGTTGAGCCCGTCGACCTTCTCAGGCCACGAGCTGCGCGCCGTGAGAACGAGCACGGGGAAGTTCCGCCCTTCGGCCCGCCATTTGCGCAAAACGTCAAGGCCCCGCATCTCCGGGAGCCCGAGGTCGAGAATGACGGCGTCGAAGTTTTGATCCGTACCCAGTGTGTAGCCGTCGAGGCCGCTATTGGTCCACTCGGTCGTGTAACCGGCAGGGGTTAGGCCCGAGACAATCCGGGCCGCAAGCTCATCGTCATCTTCAATCAAGAGAATACGAATGGGATCCTCCCATCGGCGAATGGTGGCTGTTAGCTTCCGAAGCTGAAACAGTCCTGAATTCGGCGCAGAGTTTCATGTGGGACCTCGTTCAGGTCGGTTTCAGGTTGCCATGCCAGAACAGCTTCTGGGTCTACCACGGAGGCATCCCCATAATGCGCAAGGACCTTGTTCGCGTGACTGCACTACTTTCGCTGACGTCGCTGTCGTTTGGGTCAGCGGGCGCACGGGACGTCACCGTAACGCCGGAGCAGATTGCCGAAATGTCCATTAAGGTTGAAGCTGTGCAGCCTGCAATGACTGAAGCTGTGGCACTCCTCCCCGCAGTGGTGAAACCCGCCTTGAATGCCAGATTGAGTGTGTCGGCACCATTCGGCGGTACGGTAACGCAGGTGCATGTGCTCCCGGGACAGGTCGTTCGCCATGGCGATCCTCTTGCAACAATATCAAGTCGCGATTTGCTCGAGGTACAGGGACAGATTGCTCAGTCCGAGGCAGAGCTCAAGGCGGCTGAAGTCGTTGCGCGTCGCAAGCGGGACCTCGTCAACAAGAACATCGCAAATACCACAGTCGCCGATGAAGCGGACGCCCAGGTCGAACGAATTCGCGCCGCGATCGGCCAGCACCGCCGAATGGCGTCCCTTGGTGGAATCCGCCTCGGCCAGGCCGGGCAATATGTCATTACGGCACCAGTCGAAGGTAAAGTCGTTGAAGCCCATGTTTTGCCGGGGCAGAAACTCGATGCCATGGATGCGGCTGTTGCTCTGGACGGCAGTGCGGACCTGACTGTTGAAGCGCAGGTGCCTGCGTCAATCATCAATGAGATTAGGATTGGCGATGAGATCCAGGTCGTCGGCGGGCCACTCGGGCGGATTATCGCTGTGGGTGGCTCTTTAGATTCCAAGACCAGGTCGGCGACGCTCATTGCGAGCATCCCGCATTCGCTGAGCATTCTGGCCGGTCAAATGGTTACCGTCACGCTCCTTCGCCCGGCTGCATCCGGCTCGCTTTCAGTTCCTCCAACCGCAGTCGCTTGGATCAGAGAGAGCAACGCGGTTTTTGTGCGCGACGAACAAGGCTTTCAGCTCCGCCCCGTCAAAGTTCGTGGCAAGTCTCCGGCGAGCGCGACCATTCTTGGCGACGTGGTCTTGGGTGCGCAGGTTGCGGTAAGTGGGCTCCCTCAGCTCGAAATGATGCTGGGAGAATAAGTCGATGCTGCGCCGCCTTATCGAAGTCTCTCTCACGCAGCGAGGCTTGCTGCTGGTCGTGTATGCACTTGTGGCTCTCGGCGGCGCGTACGCATTCAAGACGATCTCGATTGATGCGTTTCCCAATATTTCGCCTGTGCAGGTCAAAATCATTCTGAAGGCGCCCGGCATGACGCCGGGGGAAGTGGAAACGCGAGTCATCACGCCGCTCGAAATGGAGCTGCTTGGAATTCCCAAGCAGACCATCCTGAGGTCGGCCGCCAAATATGCCGTGGCCGACATCACCCTAGACTTCGTAGACGGCACGGACATCTATTGGGCGCGCCAGCAAGTGGCCGAACGGCTGGCAAGCATTCGTGGAGACCTTCCGGCATCAGTGACTGGCGGTCTTGCCCCTGCCTCTACGCCTCTCTCAGATGTCTTTATGTTCACCATCGAAGGTGGGGATCTTTCGCTTGAAGAGCGTCGCAGCCTTCTTGATTGGACGGTAAGGCCCGCCCTGCGGACCATTCCCGGTGTTGCTGATGTCAACGCTCTCGGTGGAATGGTTCGTACGTTCGAAATTGTTCCCAATAGTGCTGCTTTGGCTGCTGCAGGGCTCGGCGTCGACAGCCTTGTGACGGCGGTTGAATCGAGCAATCGAAATGATGGCGCCGGTCGCTTGGGCGAGGGTGAAAAAGCTCTGGTCGTTCGCGCGGAGGGTGCCATCAAGTCGGTTCAAGATCTTGAACAGATTGTCCTCAAAATGGACGATGAGAAGGTTCTTCGGGTTGGTGACGTCGCAACGGTTCGGATCGGCAGCCTCACACGCTATGGGGCCGTAACGAAAAATGGACAGGGCGAAGCCGTCCAGGGACTTGTGCTCTCGCTGCGCGGAGCGGACGCCAGTGCCATCGTAACGGCCGTGCGCGCTCGACTGGAAGAGTTGAAGCCGTCGCTCCCTCCCGGCGTGAGCCTCGAGTCCTTCTACGATCGGTCTGATCTCATTCAGAAGGCCGTTGGCACTGTCAGCAAGGCGTTGATCGAAGCGACCGTCCTTGTGATCGTCTTGCTCGTGGCGTTCCTCGGCAATATCCGAGCAGCACTTGTCGTGGCGGTGACTCTACCGCTTGCTGCCCTGTTAACCTTCATTGTGATGTCCGTCTTTGGGATGTCGGCCAACCTCATGAGCCTCGGCGGTCTCGCCATTGCCATCGGATTGATCGTCGATGCGGCTGTTGTGGTTGTCGAGAATGCCGTCGAGCGGCTTCATCATCACGGCTCGGACAGCCCGGTTCCTGTGCTGCACCAGATCTATCAGGCCGCAGCCGAGGTTGCGACGCCGGTAGCGTCGGGCATTCTCATTATCTGTCTTGTGTTCTTGCCCCTTCTTTCGCTCGAGGGACTGGAAGGAAAGCTATTCGGACCTGTTGCGCTCACGATCGTATTTGCGCTTTCCGGCTCGCTCGTGCTGTCTCTGACGCTGATCCCGGTCCTGACGTCGTTCCTGCTCGCGAGCAACGCCCACGGCGACCCGCTTCTGATGCGTCTCATCAGCAAAGGATATCGCGTTCTCCTCCGCGCATGTTTAGCCTTTCCCTACCCCGTCTATGCTGTGGCGGTTGCGAGCCTGGGTCTCGTCGTTGTGGCATACGGCGCTGTTGGCAAGACGTTTATGCCGACCATGGACGAAGGCGCGGTGATCATGCAGATCACCAAGCTGCCTTCGATCAATCTCAAGGCGAGCATCGATGGCGACCTCCTCATTCAGCGGGCACTCATGTCCAAGGTGCCGGAGGTTGAGCGGATTGTGGCCCGTGTCGGCTCCGATGAGCTGGGCCTCGACCCAATGGGTCCGAATGAAACTGATACTTTTCTTGTTCTGAAGCCCAAGGAGCAATGGCGTAGGCCTGATAAGGATTGGCTTGTCGACGAGCTGCGCAAGGCCATGGCCGGTCTCCCAGGCTTTGAATTTGCCTTCACCCAGCCGATCGAAATGCGAACCGCCGAGATGCTTACAGGCGCTCGAGGCGATCTGGCCATCAAGGTGTTTGGTCCGGACCTCGGCGTGCTTGCCGATCTCTCGGGTAGGATTCAAACGGTTCTGACAGGTGTTCCGGGCGCTTCGGAAGTTTCGACGGTTGCGAATGACAATGTCGACTACCTTCAAATCAGCATCGATCGCCTGATGACCGGCCGGACAGGACTATCCGTCACCGGACTGCAGGACGAGCTTAGGGCCCTTCTCGAAGGAACGCAGGCAGGTCTTGTCGCGGAGCCTGGCCGACGCACGAATGTGGTGATCCGCGGAGCCGACGACGTGCGGGATTCTCCAGACCTCTTTTCTCAAACGCAACTGGCGGCTGGCGACAACGGGCTCATTCGAATTGGCGATGTCGCCAAGCTTGAGCGTGTCGCCGGTCCGGTCAAGATCGAGCGTGAGAACGCTTCGCGGTTTGCGATTGTGCAAGCCTATGTCACCGGCCGCGATCTGGTCGGCTTTGTCGATGATGCCCAGAAGGCAGTTGCAGAGAAGGTCCCTCTACCGGCAGGCTATCGACTGGTCTGGGGTGGTCAGTTTGAAAACCAGCGCCGCGCCGCAGCGCGCCTTTCGATCGTCGTTCCAATCGCAATTGCTTTGATCTTCGGAGTGCTGTTTGCGACGCTGCGATCGCCCCGCCAAGCGCTTCTCATCCTTGCCAACGTTCCGTTTGCGCTCGTGGGTGGGGTCCTGGCGCTCTGGATCTCTGGAGAATACCTCTCGGTGCCAGCATCTGTCGGGTTCATCGCCCTGCTCGGCATTGCCGTCTTGAATGGCCTCGTGCTCGTGAGCCATTTCAACCAATTGCTAGCGGGAGGCTTGGCCGTAGCAGACGTGGTGTTCGAAGGCTCCGTTCGGCGCCTCAGGCCGGTTCTCATGACGGCGAGTATTGCAGCGTTCGGTCTCGTACCGCTGCTATTTGCGGATGGTCCCGGATCTGAGATCCAACGTCCGCTTGCTATTGTCGTGATTGGCGGTCTTGTCACTTCGACGGCCCTCACCTTGATCCTTCTACCTATTCTTTTCCGCCGCTTCGGGGTCGCCGGCGCGCGTCGCGATCTCAATCCCGAGAGCCTCAGATGGACCAATCCCTACGCAAGCTTACCCTCGTCTACCCTCCAAGTGGTGCGGATCGGATCGTCGAAATCCTCCTTAGCATGAACCCGCCGATCTCAGGTTTCACCACCTGGGAGGGCGAGGGACACGGGCTGACGTTCGCGCGGGCATCGACGAGCGAACGGGTGAGGGGACGCGTCTCCAGATCCATGTTGGTGGCCGTGTTGCCCGAGAGCCGGCTTAAACAACTCATCGAAACGCTGCAACGCGATGCGCCTATCCAGCATATGACGTACTGGGTGGAGGATGTCGCTGCGTTCGGGCAGCTTTTGGAAGTGCCCCACGTCGACGCTACAACGGGCTCAGCGCCTTTCCCGATTCGATGACACCAGAAATAATGCGGCGGCTCTTCGGCAAAACCGGATCGCCCTCGAGTTTCGAGCCTTATCGTCCACCTTGGAACGCTCACGACCACAAACGAGTCAAGGTGCTTGGCGGTAGGCTCTCGCTTGCCTTGCTCGTGATCTGACTGACGCAGAGATCAAATCGTCTCGTCATCGTGTCGAGTTGATGTTTGATCCCGGGTTTTGATGGTGCATTATTTTCCAGGGAATGGACGGATGCGCCATGGGACACGTTCTTCGCGGCTGCGGGTCGATCTCCGCTGCTTCAGCCCCGGCTTGCAGCGCTCGCCTCAACTTTTGCCCTCACGGCAGTCTCGGTCAGGGCCGGCGACGCAAGCTCGATAAAGCGGTAGGCGAAGCCGCGAAGGTAGCTGCCGCGGGGCACGGCGATACGGGACGTATTGATTTGGAAAAGGTGCGCGGCGTCGAGGAGGCGGAGGCCCGTGTCTCGGGTCGAGTCGAAGGCCTGCGTCGCGACGAGACCGACGCCAAGCCCCAATTCCACATAAGCTTTAATGACGTCGGCGTCCAAGGCGGCGAGAACGATATCGGGTGCGATGCCGGCGGCGGCGAACGCCGCATCGATCTTCGGCCGCCCCGTGAAGCCTTCGCTGTAGGTGATGATCGGATACTCAGCGAGCGCCTCCAGCGTGAGCTTGCTCGCGCCTTCCAGCGGATGTCCCGCCGGGACGATGACGCCGTGATGCCAAGAGTAGTACGGAAACGAGACGAGCTCGGCCACCTCCGCGAGCGCCTCCGTTGCAACTCCGATATCGGCCGTTCCCTCGCTCAACATCCGTGCAATCTCCGCCGGACTGCCCTGGTGGACCACAAGGTGGACGTTCGGGAACTCCTGCCGGAACTTCGCGACCACGGGCAGAAGAGCATATCGGGCCTGCGTGTGCGTCGTCGCCACATCGAGCTGACCGCGATCGCGATTGGCGAACTGCTCGGCAAGCTTCTTGATGTTCTGCGTGTCGAGGAGAATCCGCTCAACGATGCTGACCAGCTCGCGCCCCGGCTCCGTCATCCCGGTTAGCCGCTTGCCGCGGCGGACGAAGAGCTCGACGCCAAGCTCGTCCTCGAGATCCTTGATGTGTTTCGAGACGCCTGACTGAGACGTATAAAGAGCGTTCGCCACCTCAGTGAGATTAAAGCTCTGCTTCACGGTCTCGCGGATAATGCGCAGCTGCTGAAAATTCATCTCGCCTGCTCTGCTTTGAACACGCTGAGGCGGCGGCTCTTGATGCGGACGTGGTCGCCAGAGGAGAGGGCGAGCGAAGCCAGCTCCGCCGGCGTCACCTCAACCTCGAAGTAGTCCTTCGCCCCATTGCGTGCATCTCCATTGGCGACAAGCTCGACGCGGGTGACGGCGCCGCTCGCCAAAATGCGGTTGACCTTGGCTGCAATACCGAGGCCGTCTCCGGTACGCACGATCTCTGTGTCATGCGGCCGGGCAAAGGCCACCACTGCCGCGCCGTCGCCAAGCTCGTCGTGGCCATGCGGGAGAAGATCGTCGCCGACGCGCAAGAAGCCGCCCTCAACGCGGCCGCGGAACTCGTTCACCGTGCCGATGAAGCTGTATGCGAAGGACGTCGCCGGCGAATTGTAGATCTCGTGCGGACTGCCGATCTGCTCGATGCGGCCCCGGTTCATGAGGACGATGCGATCGGAAACTTCGAGCGCCTCCTCCTGGTCGTGCGTGACGAAAATCGACGAGATATGCAGTTCGTCGTGCAGGCGACGCAGCCAGCGGCGCAGCTCTTTGCGCACTTTAGCATCGAGCGCGCCAAAGGGCTCGTCGAGGAGAAGCACCTGCGGCTCCACCGCAAGCGCACGCGCGAGCGCCACGCGCTGGCGCTGCCCACCAGAAAGCTGCGAGGGAAAGCGGTCGGCGAGCCATGAGAGTTGCACGAGCTCCAAAAGCCGCATTACGCGCTCGCGGATCTTGGCCTCCGTCGGGCGGTGGGTGCGCGGCTTGACGCGGAGGCCGAACGCGACGTTCTCGAACACGCTCATGTGCCGGAAGAGCGCGTAGTGCTGGAATACGAAACCGACGTTGCGCTCGCGTACGTGCTTATTGGAAGCATCCTCGCCGCCGATCAGAACGCTGCCCTCGTCCGCCGTTTCGAGGCCGGCGATGATGCGGAGCAGCGTCGTCTTTCCGCAACCCGACGGGCCGAGAAGCGCGATCAGCTCGCCACGCGGCAAGTCGAGGGAGATATTGTCCAGCGCCTTGAAGGCACCGAACGACTTCGAGATTTGCGAGACGGCAATGCTCATGTGAGATGCTCCTCTGCGTGGCGGCTAGTGTTCCGGTTCCGACATTCGCCTCCCCCTGGAGTGCGGTTCGGAGCAAATGTCGGAACCAACAGGAACACTAGCAAGTCTATTTCTCTAGTGTGGTTCGGATTCCGAAGTCCGCCTCTGAGGCCGGCTGCCAGGTGGTGGCGGACTTCGCAATCACCACACTAGCCTTCCACTCGATCGCCTGCTTGATAACCAGCGTCACAAGCGCGAGCAGGGCGAGCAGAGAGGCCACCGCGAACGCGGCCGCAAATTGGTATTCATTATAGAGGATCTCGACGTGCAGCGGCATAGTGTTGGTTTCGCCGCGGATGTGGCCCGAAACCACCGAGACAGCGCCGAACTCACCCATGGCGCGCGCATTGCAGAGGATCACGCCGTAAAGCAGCGCCCATTTGATGTTCGGTAGCGTCACGCGCCAGAACGTCTGCCAGCCAGAAGCGCCGAGCGTGATCGCGGCCTCCTCCTCGTCGCGCCCCTGGGCTTGCATGAGCGGGATCAACTCGCGGGCAACGAACGGAAAAGTGACGAAGACGGTCGCTAGCACGATGCCCGGGACCGCAAAAATTATCCTGATGTCGTGCGCGGAAAGCCAAGGCCCGAGCCAGCCTTGGGCACCAAAAGCCAGCACATAGATAAGGCCGGCAACTACAGGTGAGACCGAGAACGGCAGGTCTATAAAGGTGATGAGGAGGTGCTTGCCGGGAAACTCGAACTTGGCGATGGCCCAGGCGGCCGCAACACCGAAGACGAGGTTCAACGGTACGGAAATGGCGGCAGCGAGCAGTGTCAGTTTGATGGCCGAAAGCGCCTCCGGCTCGACGAGCGCGGTGAGATAGGTCTGCCAGCCCTTGCGGAAGGCCTCGACGAACACGGCGAGGAGCGGCAGCACGAGGAACAGCAGGAAGAAGCTCAGACCGAGCCCCAGGACGAGAAGCTTCACCCAAAGCGTATCGCGGGTGGCGACATTCGCCTCGAAGCGCGTCGCCTGGGTCCGACGCGGGGTGAGCGTTGTCGCGGCGCCGGCCATCAGACAGCCCTCCCGGTGCGCTTCGCGGTCCATGCCTGAAGGCCATTGATGATCAGAAGGAGCACGAAGGAGACGACCAGCATGACGGACGCGATCGCCGTCGCGCCTTGGTAGTCGTACTGCTCGAGCTTGGTAATGATCATGAGCGGCGTGATCTCAGAAACCATCGGGATGTTGCCCGCGATGAAGATCACCGAGCCGTACTCGCCGACCGCGCGCGCAAAGGCGAGTGCGAAGCCCGTGAGCAAGGCGGGAAGCAAAGTCGGAAACACGACGCGCTGGAAGGTTTGAAGCCGGCTCGCCCCCAAGCTCGCCGCAGCCTCCTCGAACTCGGCGTCGAGGTCCTCAAGGATCGGCTGCACGGTCCGCACGACGAACGGAAGGCCTATGAAGATCAGCGCGACCAGCACGCCAGCCGGACCGAACGCGATTTTGATGCCGAGCGGCTCGAGATACTGCCCGAGCCAGCCGTTCTTGGCGTAAAGGGCGGTCAGCGCAATGCCCGCGACAGCCGTCGGCAACGCGAACGGAAGGTCGATCAGCGCATCGACGAGCCGGCGGCCAGGAAATGTATAGCGCACAAGCCCCCAGGCGAGCAGCAGCCCGAACACGACGTTGATGCCGGCCGCAAGCAGCGAGGCGCCGAAGCTCAGTTGATAGGAGGCGACAACGCGCTGTGAGGTGACCGCCGCGACAAACCGCTCCCAGCCCATGCCGGCTGTCTTGATGAAGACCGCCGAAAGCGGGATCAGAACGATCAGCGAGAGATACGCGAGGGTAAATCCGAGCGAAAGGCCAAACCCCGGCAAGACTCGTCTGGCCATGATGCTATCCCCGAGGCTCCAGAGTCCTAATGAGCGATGGTAAAGCCAACGACAGCCAGCATCGCAGACGCGAAAGCGAGCCAGGAGAAAGCCTGTTCCAAGTTGAACCTCGAGATATGCAAGCGAGCCTCCGCAGTCTGACGTGCGGCAACATAGGGGCGCCCGCGCCCGGCTCGAACCAAGAAGAACTTCGATGCTTATGCAGAATCCTGCAATAGGCGTATGCGCTGGTAGCTACTACGAAAAGCGCGGAACCGTCGCACCGGGCAGCACTCAAATGCCGCTAGGCTGGGCTCGCCCAGCACGCGACCCAATCTGGCATTGAGCACGGCCATCACGGGAATTAGCGCTCCCGCGGAAGCCGCCCAGGCGGCATGGCTCAAGAATTTCAGCATTGCTCTACTCCGGATTGTTCAGGCGCACCGGTTGTCTCGCCAATCACTCGCTCTTTGAATCGGAAGGCTGGAGACGCGAGTTCACGGGGTCCGAGCACAGGGCTCACTTCGGTTGCAGAAACGGAACTCCGATCTTGATTTTCGCCGCGCATATGAACCGCAACGCCGCTTCGCTGCTGGCGTTCCTAAATATCAAGTGAGTCTTGTTGGCCTGATCCTGGTAGGATTGCCCGGCGGAAAACTGTTTTATTTCTTCGCCTTCGTACTGCGAAAGCGCCGTTCCTTCGATAACATAGCATACACTCGCAACTGGATGGCTATGCGCAATATTTGCGTATCCCGGAGGAAACTCGACGAGCATGAGGCGCAGTTCTTCGTCGGTTCCTGAAATTGCAATCTGCTCAAGCACCTTGCGCGAGACCGCAGTTATTGGCATTGGACTCTTCGACATTGCTTCAACGAGTTGAAGCGTGATGAAGGTAATGGTGGACAGCACGACTGCAGTAGCCGCCGCAAGCTTGTTCATTTTCGCTTCTTTCATTTTGTGCTCAACATACTTCAATCAGTTCGATGCGATAGCCGTCCGGGTCTTCGACGAAGGCGATGACGTCGCGCTGGCCGTTCGTTGCCGCGTGCGTCATTGGTCCGGGCTTGCGTATGATCGTGACGCCCATGGCGGCGAGCCGCTCAAAGGCGGCATTGATGTCAGAAACGGCGAAGGCGATATGACCGAAGCCGGTACCGCGTGCATATTCCGTCTCGCCGTAGTTGAACGTCAACTCGATGACCGAGTGCTGCGCCTCGTCGCCATAACCGAGGAAGGCCAGCGTGAAGCGCCCGTCCGGATAGTCCTCGCGCCTGAGTTCCGTCATGCCCAATGCATCGCGGTAGAAGGCAACCGAGCGCTCGAGGCTGCCGACCCGGATCATCGTATGGAGCATATGGAACGGTATCGCGGGCGTCTGTGTTGGCACGCTCACGTTGGTCTCCTGCGTACAATCGCGGTGCGGGGCGGGCGGCCAAGGAGCCGCCCGCCGGTGGCGTGCGTTGCCGATTACTTGCAGATCTCGCCCATGTAGCGGACGAGGCCCTCACCGGTATTCGTCTTCAGGAGACCGAAGCTGTTGAACGTGCCGGCGTAGCCCTTGAGGTTGCCCAGCGATTCGACAACCGTATAGGTGACCTCCAGCATGTAGCTGTCCTGCTTGCCCGGCACCGGAGTAAGTTCTGCAACGTCCTTCGTCCGGACGACGCCACCGGCGTTGGTCGAGAAGACGTGCTCCATGTCGAACGACAGGCCGGTTGCGGTCTTCTTCTCGCTCTTGACCGTGCCGCGTGTGCTCGACCAAGTGCCCATCATGGCACCGACGACGTCCTTGCCCTCGTTGTAGAATTGTCCGAGTGCCTCACCGCCGATGGGCAGGCAGGTCTTGTCCGCGGCGCTGGCGCCGGAGACGTTGACGATGAGCAGGCCGGCTGCGACGACCAGGGCGCTTGCAGACTGTTTCATGTCTTGGTGCTTTCTGTTCAGGTTTGATGTTCGAAGCATTGATGCTGTTGACGACCGTCTCAGCCGTTGGCGACGGCCGCACCGATCTCGGCATTGGTCATTGGAGCGCCGTTGATGTTCCAGGTGCCGTCGACGGCGTGTACGCCATTGGACCAGATGCGCTCGACTGGCAGCTTGCCGCCCGACAGCTCGTGCAGGATGCGCGTCGCGTCCTTGAAAAAGTTCTCCTGTGCAGAGCGATCCGCCAGCGCGAAGGACGGTGTCTTTGTTTCAATCCAGGCCCCTTCGACAGGTTTGCCGCCAGCGAATGTCGCGCCCTTGGGCAGGATGTTCACATGCGCCGTGACATTCGGCGTCATGACCTTGTTGCCCGAAAGGCTATGGGCCGCGAGGAATGCGTCGGTAATCTGCGCAATAGCTTGGGATTCGGCCCCATCAGGAAGAACGCCCTTGGTCAGCGTGAGCGTAAGCGGCATGAGATTTCTCCATATCTTTGGTCAGCATTCACCTGCACCCTCTT
This sequence comes from Hyphomicrobium sp., assembly GCA_041659825.1. GTDB lineage: Bacteria > Pseudomonadota > Alphaproteobacteria > Rhizobiales > Hyphomicrobiaceae > Hyphomicrobium_C. Next base: position 158,403 of record JBAZXL010000006.1, on the reverse strand, counting down.
CTTGCGAAGGCGGCCTCAATTGTGATATAACGATCGTTATTTGCAGCTATAGAATAGCGCTCATTATGTCGTCAAGCGCAAAATAACGATCGCTATGTTATGGAGAACCGATGCGCTACGGACCGGGCCACAAAGAAGAAGCCAAAGTCAAAATTCTGGGCGCTGCCGGGCGCGGCTTCCGCCGTCTCGGCTTCGGCGGAGTAGGCGTCGATGGCCTTGCCAAGGAGGCGGGCGTCACGTCGGGTGCGTTCTACGGACATTTTCAATCCAAGGCCGAAGCCTTCGAGGCGGTCGCGCTGGCCGGGCTCGTCGAGCTGCGGGAAGGAATCGAGACGTTCCGCAGCAAGGAAGGCGAAGGCTGGCTGGCCAAGTTCGTTGATTTCTATATGGGCACCAAGCGAACTTGCGAACTCGGCGAGAGCTGCGGCATGCAAACGTTGACGCCCGAAGTTGCCCGAGCGGGCCGGGAAACGAAGTCTGCCTATGAAGCTCAACTGTTGCAGGTCGTCGACGCGGTTGCGGAGGGGCTTCTCACTGGCACCTTGATCACTGGCACCGTGATGCAGCGACGCAAGACGGCGTGGGCGATCCTGGCGATGCTCTCGGGAGGTGTCACCCTGGCGCGCGCTACCAACGACCCGAAGGTCGGCTCTCAGATCGCGTCGGCCGTCAAAAACGCTGTCCTTGAAATCGCCGCGCTGCGATAGTCTCTGTCGGTTCCCTTGTCGATCGTGGTGCCGCCGCATACTCAAGACGTCTTGTGCTCATCGAGACCCAATGCTCGGGCGGAGGTCGCGGCGCTCAAGCAACAGCAAAGCTTTAGGCTGTGAACACTGGGGTCGCAATGACATTGCCAGGGTTACTTCGCTACCATTAAAAAAAGTCCAGAGGATCGAATGAATGTCCAAGACTGGCCCGAGCATTTTTGACCAGACACCACTCGCGATTGCCGCATCCGTCGACAAATCCGCCCGCGCGCAACTTCTCCAGCAGACGCCGCTCTGTATCTGGTTCACGGGTCTTTCCGGAGCGGGGAAATCAACCTTGGCCAATCTACTCGATCGGCGCCTTCATGCCATGGGGCGGCACACATATCTCCTGGACGGGGACGTCGTGCGGCACGGCTTGAACCAGGATCTAGGCTTTACCGATGCCGACCGTACGGAGAACATTCGACGGGCAGCCGAGGTCGCAAAGCTGATGGTCGACGCCGGGCTGATCACCATCGTCGCCTTCATCTCGCCGTTCAGAAAGGAGCGGAAAATGGCGCGCGAGCTCTTCTCACCTTTAGAGTTCATCGAAGTGCACGTCGACACACCGCTCGAAGTCTGCGAGAAGCGCGATCCGAAAGGGCTTTACCGCAGGGCCCGCGCGGGCGAGCTCAAGAATTTCACGGGCATCGATTCTGTTTACGAGGCCCCTCTTGCTCCGGAGCTGAAGCTCTGCACGGCAACGTCCTCGCCCGCGGACCTCGTCGAAGAGGTCATCGTCAAGATTTTTGGTGATCTCAAGACGTGATCAAGCTAGCCGGCCGGAAGGAGACCAGGCTTCCGGGGCGCGTGATCTCCTTCATTTCGAGTGGCAGAGTTATCCCCCATCATCTGGCGTCTGGTTACACTTCGGCTCATCTAGAAGCCGGAGAAGCCAGCCCCACATGGACACGACACCGAACCTCAAGCTTCCCTACATCATGGCTGCCCAGGCGCAGAAGCACGTCACCCACAACGAGGCGATCCGTGCGCTCGACGCCATCGTGCAGTTGACGGTGCTCGACCGCGATCTCTCGTCGCCGCCGACCAGCCCGACCGAAGGCGCGCGCTATATCGTGGGGCCGGATGCGACGGGCGCCTGGGCGGGGCAAGGCGGGCGCATCGCCGCGTGGCAGGACGGGGCGTGGGCCCACTACGCACCCGTCGAAGGCTGGACCGCCTGGGTGGCGGATGAGGACAAGCTGGTGGCTTGGGACGGGGCGTCATGGGTGATCGCGGGGGGCGGAGGCGCGAACCCCGCGCCGTTGGTCGGCGTCAACACGACGGCCGACACGACCAACCGGCTTGCCGTGAAATCCGACGCCGTGCTGTTCAGCCACGACGATGTGACGCCGGGCAGCGGCGACCTGCGCATCGTCTACAACAAGGCAGCGCCCGGCATGACGGCGAGCTTCCTGTTCCAGACCGGCTATTCCGGCCGCGCCGAGATCGGTCTCACCGGCGATGACAAGCTGCACATCAAGACTACGCCCGACGGCGTGACGTGGCGCGAAGCAATGGTGATCGATCCGGCGACCGGCTTTTGCGGATTTGGCACCGCGTCTCCCATCGGCGGCGTTAGCGTAGAACGCAGCTCAGGCCTCCAGGCTACGTTTGTGGCCGCGTCACCGTCCGTTGCCAATGCAGGTGGCGCGGGCATGATTGGCTACATCAAGGAGACGCCGACAGTTGCCGACGCACGCCTTGGGTTCTTGCTGTTTGGATCGAGGCGCGGTGACGCAAATTTTGGTGATCACGCCTGCGGCTTTCAAGGTCAAGCACAAGAGGCCTGGACGGCCGGAGTCTCGCATCCAGGTTACGTCAATGTGGTGACGACGCCACCGGGCACCACGGCGCGGTCAGCGCGCTGGCGGTGGGAGGGCGGCGGCAACTACCGGCCGGAGGCGGACAACGCCTATAGCCTCGGCACGGCCGCTTTTCGCGTGGCAAGCATATGGGCAGCCAACGGCACAATCCAGACCTCGGACGCGCGCGACAAGGAGGTGGTCGGCGGCCTGGCGCCGTTCGCAGGAGCCCTCGTCGATGCCGTCGACCCGGTGCTGTTCCGCTGGAAGGCGGGCGGCAGCGAGGTGCGGCCGCATCCGACGGACACGGAGCTCGACGACAGCGGGCTGCCCGTGCCACGCATGGAAACCGTGACGCGGCCGGGCAACCGGACGCATGCTGGCTTTCTGGCACAGGACCTGAAAGCGGCAATGGACGCGGCGGGTTGCGACTTCGCGGCCTGGGGCCTTGACGACAAGAACGACCCTTCGAGCCGGCAATGGCTGCGACCGGATCAGATCATTCCGGTGCTGTGGGCGGCCTTGAAGGAGACGCGGGAAGAGCTTAAGAAGCTAGCATCCGCTCGAGTGAATGATGCCTCTTGAAATCTTTGTAGGCCGTGGGCAAGCCTCGACCCCTACAACTTGCTTGGCCCAACAAAAATGCCAACAGATCAGACGATGCGCCCCCAAATCCGCCGGGCACTTGTCGCGGGATGGTTCAGCTTTGCTAACAACAAGGCAACGTACGGTGACGTCGCATGCAAGGATGTGGTTTGCTCATGGCTAGCTGATCTGAACATTCCAACTGATGTTGGAGGAAATCCCGAGAACGGCGTCGATGGAATCGATGTTTGCACGGCCGATCCACACAAGTACGACATTTTTATATTCGTCTGCGGCCCGTGGTTTCCTCACTGGGTGCTGGATCGCTTTAGCAGTTGCCTGAAGATTGGCGTCAATCTATCGGTTCCTGTGAGCGGCAACAATGGCTTTGACGTTCTGTTCTACAGAGACTCCCCAGCTGGCGCCAACCCCGATCTTGCTCTGGTGTCGAAGTCGACGTGCACAAAAAAGCCGTTCATTGGCGTAGCGCTTGTTCACCAACAACCTATGTTTGGAGAGCGGCAACGCCACGAACGTGTTCGCAGTGTGGTGCATGAGTATCTGCGAGAGTACAAATTGCCTTGGGTTCAAGTCGACACGCTGCTTACCAATAACGAGACCTCCACCAACACGGTTGAGCAGTTCGAAGCTGTGCTGAAGCGCGTGGATGTGCTCGTCAGCTCGCGGCTCCATGGACTCGTATTTGCCATAAAGAATAATGTCCCAGTTGTGGCCATCGATGCCATCGCCGGCGGAGCGAAGGTAACAGCCCAAACTCAAGCCCTGAACTGGCCGCATCTACTCGATGGGGACACGTGTCAGGTTGAAGACATCGCAAGGCACGTCGACATGTGTATGAATGGCGAAACACAGAAAGTCATCGCACGCGCTCTAACAACAGCCCGCGAGCGATTGGACGATCTTCGAAAGGAATTCGACCGGACTATAAGATGTCGCCTCTAAAGAGGTGTGCGCATAAACTCAGTCGTATATCAGTGCTAATCCACAACGAAGCGATGCGCTGCGAAAGTTTCATGCTTACTCAATGGCTTCCCAGGCCAAGCCCTGCAAAGCTTATCCGCCGGCGGGAGGTTAAGTCTATGCTCCGAAAAGTTCGGTCGCCAGCCGTGCCATCCCCTTTGCCTCACCTCATCTTCGGCATACGTCCTTTCTTTTACATATTTCCTAACCCCATGATTTCGACTGAGCATGATATAATGTCGTAATACAAATGGCTTCGTCGATATCAACCGTCCTTCGAAGGTCGCTGAATGGCCACCAGAAGTGACGAGGTCAACTTTGCTTTCTGCGCGCTTCCACGCGTTGACTCTGTGATATGGTGCCGGCTCAAAGTGGTAATAGTACTCCATTTCCGCATAGTAATCGCGGCCCTCAAAGCTCGAGTCAGCATCAGCTGGCAAGAAAACGAATTCATCGAAATTTACTGCATTGAAACCATCAGCATCCGCGGCATGGATGCCCTCCGCAAGCGTCTGGCCCATCTCAGGGCTTTCGCGGATCTCGTCTGCATCGTGGTGAATAAACCAGTCAGCTTCAATCTGGGCCGCCAATTCTTGCTTTCGCGCAAGCAAACCGACCCAATCATAGTATCCTTGATAGCGGAAAGTCTCGATATGAAACACCCCTTTGTCCCTAAAGGATTCCGCGATACTGCGAGTAGCATCAGTAGATTCATTGTCAATGACGCAAGTCTCAATGCCTTGCTCGTGAAGATGCCTTAAACAACGTTCCATGTACGGCTGCTCATTTCTGACCGCCAACAAGGCCACGATACGCATAGTCTCACTCCTCAATCTCCGGAAGCATCGGGGCTCGAGCCTGCCACGCTTATGCGGGCAATCGGATCTATAGAGAACCGACCAACGGAAATTGTCTGCCCCTCTTCGGCTACACGGAACATCACCGCATCCTCAACTCGATGCAGAAGCCTAAATTCGCCGGCCACGCTACCGCGAACTCCAACGGTAAAGAAATAGCAGCCAGGCAGAAAACCACAGGTGAACTCGAAAGCAGCACCAGCCGTCGCCCTAGCAGCCACTCGCTGCGTGCGCTGAACGCTCGACAACATGGTCTGAGCTCCCGCCAAACCGAGCCCGGTGGAGTTGGTGACAAACATGCCGAAGCCGACTCCTGTCGCCTCAGATGTGAAATGAGCGTAGTACTCGAAAACATAACGTTTTCCCAGCCGCAGCACATTGACCGGCTTTCCCGTGAGAGTCGTGATACGTGCATCGTAGATGCGCGCACCGCGCTCCTCGAAATAGATCGTCGACTGCGGTTGCAAATCGGGATCGAAGTAGTCGGCGAGGCCGTCGTCCTTTTCCGGGGCGGCCGGGGCAACATCCGTCGCCGAGACCACGGGCGGCTTTTCGGCGAGTGCTACGCCACTGCCAGCGGAGGCCGCCATCGTCATCGCATCGGCTTCGGCAAGCGCCTCGGCCGGCGCTGGCGCCGCCGGCTCGGGCGGCGCGTCGCGCATGGCGATGATGCCGGCGCGAATTTCGGCCGCGCCCTCGGCGCTGGCATTCACCAGCCGCTGATACTGGGTCACCACCGTCTTCGGGCGGCCTTCGAGGATCTTCTCGCCGCGGTCGAAGAGCATGGCGCGGTCGCAGAGCTGCACAATGGTCTGCGCCCCGTGCGAGACGAACAGGATGGTGCCGCCCTTGTCCTTGATGTCCTCGATGCGGGCAAAGCACTTCCTCTGGAACGCCTCGTCGCCGACGGAGAGCGCCTCGTCGACCACCAGGATATCGGGGTCGACGTTGATGGCGGTGGCGAACGCGAGGCGCACATACATGCCCGACGAGTAGGTCTTCACCGGCTGGTCGATGAACAGGCCGATGTCGGCGAAGCGGGCGATGGCATCGAACCGCGCCTCGATCTCCGCCTGCTGCAGGCCCAGGATGGACGCGTTGAGAAACACGTTCTCGCGGCCGGTGAACTCGGGATTGAAGCCGGCGCCGAGCTCGAGCAGCGCGGCGATGCGGCCATTCACCTCGACCGTGCCGGCGGTCGGCTGCAGGGTGCCGCAGACGATCTGCAGAAGCGTTGACTTGCCGCAGCCGTTGCGGCCGATGATGCCCACCGTCTCGCCGCGGCGGACCTCGAAGGAGACGCCATTGAGGGCCGCGAAATCGCGGTAGTAGCGGCGTGGGGTGCGGCCGGCGAGGCGCTCCAGCCGCGGCACGATCATCTGCTTCAGCCGGTCTTCCGGGCGGTCGAACATCAGATAGTGCTTGGTGAGATCGCGGACGCGGATGGCGAGCTCAGAGGACATCGGCGAACCCCTTGCGCGTCTTCTGAAACCACTGGTATCCGAGCACGGCCACGAGCAGCGCCACGGCGGCATAGAGCCCAAGACCGGCGAAATCCGGGGTCTGCCCGAGGATGAGCACATTGCGCGCCTCCTCCACCGGCAGCGCGACGGGGTTCAAGACGAGCCAGGGGTGCAGCCACTCGGGCAGGGCAGAAAGCGGATAGAAAATCGGCGACAAAAACATGAGCGCGGTGACGACCGTGCCCAGAAGCTGGCCGATATCGCGCCAGTAGACGCCGAGCGAGGCCAGGAACCAGGCCAATCCGGCGATCATCAGTGCGTAAGGCACGATGACCAGCGGCAGCAGCAGGGCCGTGATGGGAATGGCCCCCTGGCACGCAAGCTTGAAGCCGAGCAGCACGACGAGGCCGACGCCGGCGTGGAACAGCGCCGAGCCGAGCGCCACGGGCACGAGGATCTCGAGCGGGAAGACGACCTTCTTGACGTAGCTCGCGTTGGAGAGCACCAGCGTCGGCGCGCGCGGAATGACCTCGCCGAACACCTGGAACATGATGAGGCCGGCAAAGAGCGTGATGGCGAAGCCGGCCATGGAGTCATCCTGGGCTGCACCCGTCCAGCGGGCCTTGAACACGCTGCCGAACACGAACGTGTAGACGGCGAGCATGAGCAGCGGCGTGATCAGCGACCACAGGATGCCGAGCGCCGAGCCCTTGTAGCGGCCGACCACCTCGCGACGGACGAGTTGGATCGTGAGATGCAGCCGGCTGAAGAGTTGCTCTCGCCACGCCGACGTGCCCGTCCGAGCCCCTGTCCTGGTTGGCGGTGTCATCGTCGGCGGTCCCTCCCCCTGCACCCGCGCGCGTTGCCCCATAGCGCGGATGCCCTGTATCGCGGATGCATCCTCACGCGCTGCATCACATTTGTCGAGCGGCCTCATCCACCAAGTCGACCGGACCACGCCAAAACGCACAATCTTCGCATATCGCGCCGCAGCACCCCTGTCCATAGCCGAGAAGGCACACGAATTCTGAAAGTTATCCCCGGGGGGTGCCGCCGCAGCCTAGTGTATTCGTATACTGATCAACAGTAGACAGACCGGGGATGATGTCATGGAGGCCGTGATCGAGACCAAAGCTTTCGAACCGGTGCCCGGCACGGACATCGCGGCAGCCATCGATCTCGACGTGCGGGGCAACTCTTGCTGTACTCGGCGAAAGTGACGCCTGCGATCCTACAATTGCATTGACGCTCACCGCGAGCTTTCTGCAACATCTCCCCCGGAGTGCTCGAGGTACGCCATCGAGAAAAATCCGACGAGGACCGCAAACCACATTGAACCGAGCCGCAGTGCGATGGCCGCCAGCACCGCACGGTCGAAATCGGCGCCGAAGTGGGTGAGCAGCAAGACCGTTGCAGCCTCAGTCGTGCCGATGCCTCCCGGGATCATCGAGGCTGCGCCGATCAGCGTCGCAGCCGGCGGCACCGCCCATAGTACCGGCCAGGGCAGCGAGATCCCGAGCCAGGTCAGGGCCGCGGCATAGCCGAGACCCTGGATGCTCCAAGCCGCAAGGCCGAGCAGCACAGCGGGCACTAGGCGTCGGATGGGTAGGAATTGGTACGTCGCTGAGATGCCGAGCAGGAGGACGCGGCTCCACCGTGCCGAACGACGATATCCGGACGTGCGCAATCGATGCTGCAACCACTTGCGGGGCGTCGCGGCGATCGCGACCAGCACAATCGCAGCCACGACGACCGCGACGAACGCCATGGCCACGCCAAATCCGGGCGCATTCGCGGCGATCGGGCCGGCCAACATCAGCAGCACGATGAGATCCAGCAGTCGCTCGAATACGAAGCAGGCGACGCCGTGCGCATGCGGCACGCCCATTTGCCCAAAATAGCGCAGCCGCAGCAGCTCGCCCGCCTTGCCCGGCGAGGCCGTGAAGGCAAACCCCGCGATATAGGCGAGAAAACCGCGACCAAGAGGAGTCGGATGCCCAATCGACGCGAGCAGCATGCGCCAGCGCAGGAAACGAAAGCCATAGGCACCGAGCGAGGCGATCATCAGGATGGGCATCACGCCAGCGACGTCCGCGACTCGCGCGAAGACATTGCGCCCGCTATCAACCACTGCGAGCGCCGTGAGGTATGCGACGGCGACCAGAGCGCCGAGCCGGAGTGTCGTCTTCGGATGCATGGGATTTCCCGGAAGCGGCGGGCCAATTCTAATCCTTGAGGCGCGCCGCTTTCCAGTACGACCAATCCCAAGCGCAGTCTCCGGCGCATTCAGTGATGAGCTTTATTTCCTCGTTCTCGGGTACGGAAAGCTCGGCGCGCTGTACCCCCCGGTCTGTGGCTTCCTGAACGGGGCGAAGACAGCGCTCAAACAGCGATACGCCTTGGCGTGATCGTACTTTGAAGCAGACGCCGCCGGTCCCGCCGCCGTTTTCATAGGAGCCCTGGCGCAAGCCGAATTCGACCTCGAGCCGTAAGGCTACCCCCGTGCGCACCGTTAGCTCGGAAGGCGCGTGGGCAAAGACGCCGTCGAGCGCAGACAGCTCCGATAAGGGCGGTTGCAGTCTGTTCGAGCTAGTGATCGCAAGTGTGTCGCGCGCAATTTTCTGCAGATCGCCAACAAGCGGCGAGACCACTGAGGCGGCCTGAACGTGACTGAGATCCATGACCTGAAACTCGTACCGGATCGGACTCTGATACTGCCAGCGCAGCCACCAGGGGATTTGGACGGCGATCTCGCGTACTTGAGGTAGATTGGCCATCGCGCCAGGGCCGGCATGAAGCGCAACATAATCAAGAGCCGATCTGACTTCCGGTGAAATCACGAAACCCAAAGCGGCCTGATCAGGTATTATACGGTATTCGCGTATTGAGCCATCGGTGTGGTGCATTTGGATGTACGCGGTGCCGGGCTTGAATACAAACGAGGCAAGACGTCCTAAGATTGAAAGCTTGAGCCCAACTCTTGCGAATATCGCGCCCTTCTCCGGCTCCACTGAAACGTGCTCGCCACCTGCGGCCTGCACAATACGAGCATTGCCCAGCCGCAAGTCGACCGGCACTTGGCGGCGTTTAAGGATGACGTTGACGCCAGCAGCCTGGATAGGAACATAGCGGCTGAGAAAGATAGGCCAAGACGCTCCTTCCGCCGACGCGGGATGGCGACTATCAATGGAGCCTGGCGCAAAGATGAGGTAGTCGGGTGCGCCTGCACCACTAAAGAAAGCCCTGTTCTTCTCGATAGCAAACGTCGTGTACGCAGTATATTCTTGCACAGACGGACGTGGAAAATACGCGAGCCCGTTGGCAATGATCGCAGATTGCATGGAAGGTATCGCGTCGACGGTTCCTTTCAGCTTCGGAAGCGGTTCCGAACTCGCCGTGCGTTCCCGCGCGTTCATCTCTGAAGTAGCTACCGCAGCTTTCCAAGCAGATGGCGCCAGAACAAATGTCACGAGCATATTGGCCTGTCCCGAGGCTTGGCGTACTGTCGCGAATGTGGTGCTAAAATTGCCGAGACTGCTGCCGAACAACATGATCTTGAACCCGAAAATGCCGACTACCGCAAGGCATGCGAACATCAGTGTGGGGTTGAGGCCATCGACGTCGTTGTCAGTTTGTGCGAGCTGCAGCAGTGCAATCCAGGTAAGCGCTGACCAAGCTGCCAGCGAATGAAGGTCATGCCGAACGAAGCCGGACTTGAAAGTCAGCCACAGGAAAACGAGCGTGGCTAAGCATTCCACCGCAAAGGCGGCTTGCCGGCAAAGAAGCAGCCTTCTTGCCATGAGCGCGATCAAGAGCCCAGCCGCCCCAATCCAGGACGCAAGCTCAGCAACCGAGCCTGTTCCACCCATGGCGGGCGCGAACCCGGAAGCCATATCGAGCGAGGACGCAAGAAACGCTATCGCGTTGCTTGGGTCTTGATCAACTATCCAGAACAGCATTGGCGTTACAGCTATCGCTGTTGGTATCGCGACCGGAATGTACCGCTCTCGATACCATCGGAGACCATCGGTCAAGACAAGCGAGGCCAGAGCGAGCGGCAATACAGAGAATTTTGCAAGTACTGTTACAGTAATTGCGATCGCCGAAATGGCAACCAATAGTATTGAGAGATGCAGTCGTGCTGCGCATAAAACGAGTAAATAACTCGGCAACATAAGAACAACATCGCGATTTGGGCTTGCGACAGCAAGTGCGGCGCAGAATAGTGCTGCCAACCCAATTGAGGCGCGACTGAAAACGCGCGACAGCGAATAGGCCAAATGCAGAGTCAGTGCCAACGAAATGAAAATAATCACAATAGCATAGCTTGGAACAAACCCCTTATGATATAAGGGAGAGAGTGGCCCTCCAGTGTAAATCACGTCGACGCCAAATGAGATTCTATTATCTATAGCGTAAGAAAGTGCTGCGACCCAGGACGGGTCCAAGCCTGGGCTCAAGTGAAATATAGTGAAAGGCTCCACGTAAGCGAGCATCAGAATAAAAAGCAGCAGGACAAAGAAAAAATGGCGCAATCGATAGTCGTCACACTGGCGCGAACTACCCGCTTCGCCCGGGCTATCCTGGTGGATCAACTTGTTCATTTGCATACCCCAACTCACAGCACTTCGCATCTTAGCGGTTTGGCGGAATTCGTAGCTTCCACCCGGGATTGATCAGCACCTCAATTGTCTCCGATCTTGGGACGCTGACGTGCTCGTTCCATTTCAGATCTAGCATGGCTGGGGCGGCAAATCTGCTTAGCGATACGATTAAGATAAGGAGGAGTCCTAGCAATGCGGACCAGCGAATAATCTGATGTTTGGGCTCGATAGCCACGAATATCAAACACCAAGAAAACAACACGTAGGGCACGTAGGTGTACCGCTGACCGCCGGAGAAAGCGCCAATCATAGGGAGAACCTGATCTCCAAGCTTAAGCGCAGAAGCCATAACCAGCGACAGCGAACTGGCGAGAGTGGCCAACACAAGGCTTGCTAGTTGTTGCCGAACCAGCACAGGACTAATCAGCACAACGAAACTCGCTACCGCTGCAATCGATTGATTTACCGGGTTACTTGATACTCCCGCATTTACACCAAAGAGCGGCAACATCAGCTCGCTCGAAAACCATTGGATAAGCGATCCAAGACTAAGTGACCTATCGTTCGCCGCACCCCCTCCAGCCAGCGAAATGCCCTGCGCGACAATCGTGCTCAAGTAAGCAACCACTACCGGCCTGCTCTGGCGATACCTATGATCGAAGGTCCACAGCAGGGTAACAGCAGGGAGGTAAATCACGCCGAATGGCCCAGTCAACCCGACGGCGATTACCAATATAACATTGATCCAATTGGTTCTAATGTCCCTCGCGTGACCTTCCACCAGCAAAACAAACATCAACAACGCAAGTATCCATTGTAGATTTGTGATGTTGTTGAAGATTTCTCCGCCATGCGGCACAAGTACGGCAAAAATTGCAAGCAGATACGGCGCTGCAATTGGAAGCCCGGACACGGAGATACGACTAAGTGCTAGAGCCGCTACAATCAGAGACAGAAGATTGTACGCCAGGGGAACATATTGCAGAGGAAAAAGTTCGGCTGCGAACGCTGCTATCAGCCTCGGAACGAATAGCAGATAGCCGGCGTGCGGCGTAAAAATCGAACGGAGCCCAAAGTCGATATGCTGTTGCAAAAAAATAGTTCCATCTTCGGCCCAGAGCTGTGCGTTCCAGAGTGAATCTGGCCGACGCAATGTCAGCAAAACGCCAATGGCAGCCACCGATATTAAGAACAGAACCGTAGCGCCAAGTGCGCGTGGCCATTTTTTGCGGAAGTCGGTTATTTCGTCCCCCTCCCACTTCGCGCCGCAAAAACGAAATTTTTGTAGGCAATATAGCTGGTAAAAATCGGGCTACCCACGCCAATCAAATGCGCGATCGTTTCGCCATGCCAAGATAGTCCAATTGCTGGAAAGACGCTCTTCGCTAGCCCAACACTTACGCCCCAGACTTGCGCAAGTGCAAGCAGGTTCACGATCGCAAACTTTACGTACTGAACCTTCGCGCCGCAGTTGCCGGCTGCAAAAACGTAGTTGCGATTGAGTGAAAAGGCGACCGTAAGGGCGACGGGAAAGGCCAAGGCCACTGCGACTTCATAGCTTGCAAATTGGTTAAACAATAGCCGCGCAACTACGTTCACAAGGGCAGCGAACAGCCCTACGCTTACATATTTTAACGAGCGTCCGTTCATTTGGCCGGCTTTCTCGCGACGACGAGAAACTGTTTGCCCATGATCTTCCATGCAATGGGCAGGGAGAGGTATGCCTTGACCAGCAAAGGATGAGTGGGTGTGTTGTTGTTCATGGTGAACGGCAGGAAGCGCGGAATGACGCGCTCTACGTCGAAGCCGGCCAAGCTCAGCCCCTCCGCCAACGACAAGTGCGACAGCGGCAGATAATGATCATAATAATCCCAATACTCGGCGTAAGCGTATCGAATATTTGGCCCCATCACGATCATGCTGCCACCGGGCTTCAGCACGCCGAGCACCTTGCCCAACACGGTGTTGCAGTCCTCCTTCGAGCGCAGATGCTCGAGGAAGTTCGATGTAAAGACGACGTCGACGCTTGCCGGCGGAACGCCTTGAAGCTCCGTGGCTGGGGTATTAAAGAATGTAACGTCGCCATTGAGGTGGGTTGGGGAATCCGGATTGAGGTCGACGCCATATTTCTTGGCGGCACGAATGTTATTGATGAATTCGCCATAGCCGCAGGCTAGGTCCAGGACGGTCGCGTTTTCCGGTATCAGGCGCTGGAAATACGATGCGCACAGCGTTTTCCAGACAGCATCGCGCTTTGATAGTCCGGTGTTCTGGAACCGCTTGTCATATAGCTTCTGCAATTCGCTCATTGCGCCCCCCTTGGCCATACTCCGGGATCGTTCACCGCTTCCGCCATCATCTTCCCATACCGCACGCTTTCCGAGATGCCGCGATCCTCGGGGTAGTAATAGCACGTGTCGGCGATCTGCAAGCCCTTGATGGGGGTTGCGATGGGCGGGATCTTGGCCAGGAAGCCCGGCTCGCATACCGGCTGGGCATAGCGCAGACGGCCGACATGGCTTGCCAGAAGGTCGGCGTCGGAAAGTGCTGGATTGATCAGCTTCAGGTAGCCAACCGCCTCGCGCACGAACGCCTCGTCGCCGCGTGCGAATTTCGGATGCGACTGCGGCATGTAGTAGGGCAGGTAGACGACCGTTTGCGGCAGCGGCCGCAGATTCGAGAACTCGACGAGCCCGGGAATATCGATCCTAGAATCGTTGATATTCAGCCAGAAGTGCCGGCTCACCGGGCGGGCGAGCTTCAGCAGGACGCAGACGACGCCGATATTGCGGATGGCATCGTAGGCCGCCTTGGTCGTATCGCTGAATCCAGGCACCAGCCGCGATATGAGCGGGGTCGGAACCGTGGCGATGACGGCGTCGTAGGCGAGCTGCTTGCCGCCAACGCAGACGCCGGTGACGACACCGTCGCGGCTGGCGATCTCGGTGACCGCCGAGCCCAGATGCAATTTGCCGCCACGACGCTCGATGGCGTCGACGAGCGCCTGCACCAGCGTCTGCGACCCGCCTTCGATGTAGCCCAGCTCCTCCTGGAGGAGAGAGCGGCGTGATGTGCCGATACGCTTGATGCGCGTCCAGATCCAGGCCGCCGAGACGTGGTCGGCATGCTCGAAGAACTTGAGCTCGAACAGGCGCCGCCAAAGCACGTCGTAGACCTTGGCGCCGCTGCCCGCGATGAACCAGTCCTTGGCCGACATGGTCTCGAGAGCCGACCAATCGGTCCGCTTGGTGGAGAGGAACATCTGCAGCCCGTAGCGGAGCTTTGAGATGAGATCGAGCTTGGGAAAGCGCAGTAGCGAAATAGGATCGCCCCAGGCATGGTGCTCGCCATCGATATAGTAGCCCATCGTGGTTGCCTGCCATTTCATGGCGGCGCCGATGCCGAGCTCTTCCATCAGCTCGAACGTCGGCCGGTCGGCTTTGCAAACGAAGTGATAGAAGCGTTCGAGCGAGAGCCCGTCGAAGTCGAAATGCGCGGCCATGCCGCCGGCGACGCGATCGGCCTCGAACACGTCGACCGAGTGCCCGGCCTTGAGCGCGTGGTAGGCCGCCGCGAGCCCCATGGCGCCTGCGCCGATGACTGCGACTTTCGCCATGCTCTCAGAACTCCAGGACGACTTTGGAATAGACGGGATGCTGGAATGTCTCTGCCAGCGCGGTGGGAAGCGGGGTCGAGCGGACATCGAATATACCCGGCCAGTCGATCACCTCGAACACGTCGGGCGTCACCAGGGCCGCGAGTTGCTTCGAGGTGAATGGAGGGTTTCGGTCGACGAGCGCGTAGGTGTCGAGCAGTAGTTGGAACAGCCCGTAAGGGATGGTGAAGATGAGTGCTCGCGAGCCGATCGCGGCCTTCACCTCGCGCATGAGGTCGATGTAGTCGATCTTCTCTTGGCCCGTGATGTTGAAGGCCTCGCCAGGTCGGGGCCGCTCGACAGCGGAGATGATCACGTCACAGAAGTCGCCGACGTAGAGCGGCTGGCGCAGATAGCGGCCATTGCCTGGGATCGGAAAAGCGGGCATCCGCTGCATGAAGCGAGCAAGCCAGCCGAGGTGCTTGCGGTCGAACCAGCCGAACATCAGCGTCGGGCGCAGGATGCAGGCCGGAATCCCGCTTTCGACGGCGATCCTTTCCTGCTCCTTCTTGCTCTCGGTGTAGAAGTCGCGGGCCATCGAGTTCACGACCGACGAGCTGATGTGCACCATGTAAGGCACACCTTGGGTCTTGGCAGCTTCGAGCACTTTCTGCGAGGCCAGCACGTTGTTGGCGTGGAATGGGTCGTATGTGAGAGCGCCAATCTGGGCGTGGTTGTGAACGAGAACGTCGCAACCGCGCAGCGCATCCGTCCATGGTCCATCTTGGGCCAAATCGGCCTCTATGACTGTGAGACCCGGATGCAGCTTGCGAAGTATCGCCGTGTTCACCGGATGCTTGTCTATGGCGATGAGTTCCGTGTGCCCGCGCGCCTTCAGGCGAGGTACGAGGTTCTGACCGACCAGTCCGGCGGCTCCTGTGACAACGATTTTCATGCGGCCTGCCGGATCACAGCTTTGTCTTGTGGAAAACGAATGTCGGAATATTTTTGATCACGCTCATGATCGGACGCCAGAACCAAGGCATGTAGACCACTGTTTTTGACGGCTTGACCAGCAGCTCGTGCAGGCCGCGGGCGATGGCCTCGGGTTTGGCCCACAAGGGTCCGCCCTTCTTGATGTGCGCAGTCATGGCCGTGTCGACGAAGCCGAGCTTCACCACGACCGCTCGTGCGCCGGTCGGGGCCAAGCGATGGGCGAGCCCTTCGACCAGCACTGTCAGACCCGCCTTGGCCGCGCCGTAGGCATAGTTCGATTGCCGTCCGCGGTCGCCCGCCACTGAGCTGATGGCGAGGAGCACCCCGCGCTTCTGGCGCTCCAGTACGCCAGCCGCAGCCACGCACCAGTGAGCGGCCGACGCGAAATTGGTGTCGATGATACGGCGGAGTTCAGCGCTGTCCGTGTCGGCGGCGCGCTGATCGCCGAGGAAGCCGTAGATGACAACCGCGGCGTCCAGTGTCCCGCCGAGCGCGGCGATCATCCGCGCCAGCTCGGCATTGGCATCGGTCACGGCGGATAGGTCAATGGGCCACACCTGCGCGAATCCGGCCCCTCGTGCCCGCAGGTCGGCCGCCATAGCCTCGAGGCGGTCCGCCCGGCGAGCCGCCAGCAGCAGATGCGCGCCGTCCTCGGCGAGTCGACGCGCCAGAGCCTCGGCGATGGTGGACGTCGCCCCGAGGATCAGCACGCGCTTGGGCTGTCCAGTCCGGTCCTTCACGCTGAGACTCTCCTCCAGAAGTCGGAGCTGCACCCAGGATCGACCTGCGCGGTGAATGCAGGTAGATTTTCGCCATATCCCGCCCTGAAGACAGCGGCAGGCACGCGTCCGTCCTTGGCCGGATAGAGACGCCCGCCTGCTTCGAGCACGACCTTATCCAGTCTACCGAGCAATTCCAGCGTGCGATCGCCGCGGTTGGCAAAATCCAGCGCCAGTGTGGCTCCGGCACGGGGGAAGGACAGCAGGCCACCGGAGCTGCGGCTGCCGAGCGTTTTCAAAACGGCGAGGAATGAGCCGGCGCCAACCCTGGCGATCTGCTTGACCAGCTCGGTGACGGCTGGCTCGGCGTGCTCCGGCCCGATGACGCACTGGTACTGATAGAACCCGCGTCGGCCATAGAGCCTATTCCATTTGCCGATGGCATCGAGCGGATAGAAGAATGTCGCGTAATGCTGCCGGGAGCGGGGTGCACCCCGCTTCTGCATGCGGTAGTAGACCGAGTTGAACGCCCGCACGGTGAACCCGTTGAGTGCCCCGCTCGGAGGCTCGAACGGAACTACGGCCTTGAGCCGCGAGGCATGAGGTGTCAACTCTCCCTCGCACCAGTTGGCTCTTTGGAAAATGCCGCGCCCCAGAGAGCTGCCTCCATTGGCGCAGTCGATCCAGGCGACGGTGTGCTCGAAGCTTTTGGCCGACGCCTCGGCCAGGCGAAAGAAGCTTCCGACGTTGGCGAACGGAATGCGCTCTACATCCAAAATGGCCGACGGTATGCGCACCAGGTCGACCTCGACCCATGTGATGATGCCGGTGAGGCCGAGGCCGCCGATGGTGGCGAGGAGCAGCTTGCCCCCTGTTTCGCGGTCGAGTTCATGATGACTGCCGTCAGAGCGCACTAGTCCGAGCCGGCGCACCGAGCAGCCGAACGAGCCGGCCATATGGTGGTTCTTGCCGTGCACGTCGTTGGCCACGGCGCCGCCGAGCGTGACGAAACGCGTGCCTGGCGTGGTGGCGAGAAACCAGCCGCGTGGCACGATGAGGCGCAATAGCACATCAAGCGACAACCCCGCCTCGGCCCTGAGCACTCCGGTCTCGACATCGAACGCCATGACGCGGTCAAGCCCGCTCATGTCGATCAGCGCCCCCCCGCTGTTCAGCACCGAATCGCCGTATGAGCGCCCGAGCCCCACAGCGAGCATCTTGCCGTTTCCTCGCCCGGCCAGCGCCGGCGCAATCTCGTCGCGGTAGCGCGGGCGGCCGATCGGATGGGCGACGCGCGCGATGCGGCCCCACGAGGTATATGTGCCCGGCTCGAAGATCATGGCCAAAAGGCTGCCAGGGCGAAGGCCAGGACGACCAGTACGCCGAGCAACAGGCTCGGCGGATCGCGCAAGGCAAAATTGATAGGATCGTCGTCGAGGCGGCCGCGATGGCTCTTCAGCCAGATCCTCGTCGTCCACAGGAAGACGAGCGGTGAGATCACCCAGAGCCACTGGGGATGCCGATAGACGCCGACCGGATAGGCATCGTTGGCGACGTAGAGAAACAGCAGCATGACGGCGACGCTCGTCGACGATACGCCGAGCGACAGGGTTAACGGCGCATCCGTACCGAGGTAGCCCCGCCCCTTGATGCGGCCGGTCTCGCCGCGGGCGAAGGCACGTACGATCTCGACGTGCCGCTTGGCCATCGACAGCGAGAAGAAGAAGAAAAGCGAGAAGACCAGCAGCCACGGCGACGGCGGCACATGCAGAAGCACGATGCCCATGACGATGCGCAGCGTATAGAGCAGGCCGAGCACGAAGACGTCGAGCAGCGCAATGGCCTTGAGGCGTAGCGAGTAGGCAAGCGTGAGCGCCACGTAGACGCCGAGGGCCAGCGCGAACCAGCGGTCGAGCAGAAGGGCACCCGTCATGCCGGCCATGCCGAGGAGCACCGCCACGACGATGCCGGCACCGACCGAGATCTCCGCCGAGGCGAGCGGCCGATAGCGCTTGGTAGCGTGGCGCCGGTCGGCGTCGAGATCGCTGAGGTCGTTGATGATGTAGGTGGCAGAAGCGACGAAGCCCATGCACAGGAAGGCCAGCGCGACCTGGAGCAACGCCGCGGCGTCGCCGTAGCGGTGTGCGAGTGCCAACGGCACAAACATCAACACGTTCTTGGACCACTGATGCATGCGCAGCAGGCGCAGCCACGTCATGATACCAGCTCGCGGCTGCTTGAAGCTGCGTTCGACGGGCACCCCCAGCTTGGCGACGGCGCGCTCGACCGATACCGGCGCCGCGACCGTAATGGCGCTGCTGGCGTGGCGCCAGACCTCGAGGTCGCTGCGGTCATTACCGGCATAGCTGAAGCCGTCGGGGAACTGCTCCTGCAAGTAGCGCGCCTTGGCCGGTCCCTTCAGGTTCAAGCCATCGCGCGAACCGACGGCGGAATCGAAGGCTTGCACGCGCGCGGCCACGGCGTCGGCAATCTCCTGCGGCGAGGCAGTGATCAGGTGCAGCGCACGCCCTGCCGCCTTCTGCTCCTGCAGGTAGGCGACGAGGTCTTCGCGCAATGGAATTGATTGCGGTTGGTACGATCCGAGATCGGCAAGGGCCGACTTGAAGGCGAGTCGGCCACGCATCAGCGCGCCGAGCAGCGTCGGAATGTGCTTCGGCGTGCGCAAGACCGCCTTTGCGACCGCATCAATGAGCCCGTCGGACTTTGCCAGCGTGCCGTCAAGATCAACGGCGAGGGGCGTGCGCTCGTCGCTTCCGGCGACGCTGCCAGCCGATGCCCGAAATGTCGCGTCCAGGTCTGTAGCCGTCATGAGCTTTTGCGTTGTATCAGAATGCAGTTTTCAGAGCGCCATGCTCTCGCTGTAAATGGAGAGAAGCGTTCTAGTCATGCGGCACAACTTTCTTCAGAATTGCGGTAAATTCGTTCCTGCCGACACCGGTATTATAGACGCGCTCTGCCTCGAACGCGATCAGATCGAGTTCGCGCAACGTCGAAACGTTGATCCGAAAGCTATGCGGCGTGAATTGCCAGGCATGGACGTCGATGTACCCCCCGGCCGCGCGCTCGAATTCGGCAAGCGCCATATGTGTTCGGGCAGCGATACTAGCTGCGAAGCCGGGGTCGGCGTGGTCGCCGCGCCAATGCCTTCCGGCGTCATTGTGGGTCGTCAACGCCCTATGCTCGATTACGCTGCCGAGCCGATGCTTCCTACGCTTCTCGCTAAAGGCCTCGACAATGCCGGCAACCGTCGATTCTGCGATAAAGTGATCGAAGCAATATCGTTTATCGGGGATCATGATGAAGTAGCGGCCTTCATCCGTCGGAATCCGATCAACTTGCATAAGGTGACGGATGAAATCGGGCTGATGCTCGATGCAATGACTGCTGACAACCGCCGAAAATTGTTGCTGCACGATACCGAGATCTGCCTCAGGAGACACGAAGTCGATATGGGGCGCCTGCGTATGCGGATACCCGATTTCGCGGGCCCGATTGTTGAGGCCGCCCTCGTCGAGTACGTCGAAGTACCGGACATTCGGGCCGCGGACGCAAGGGTTGCAAAATGGCCCGATCTCTAGAACGGACGGCTGTTGTTTGACGAGTTCGAGGAAGTTCTCGCGCAATGCGGCGGGCGAGGCTGGACGGCCTTCCTTGCGGCCAAACACTTCGAAATGTTCCGCGAGCTCGTCGCTCGAGTGTTGCGCAAGATCGCCATTGGACATCCGATAGTATTCGAGATCCAGCTCTGCTTGCGGATCAATGGCTGTCATGCGAACACACGACCTACAGTCTTGTCGCGCCAGGGCTTCTGCGCGCGGGGAGGGAAGGCGATCTGAAAATCCTCGCTCAGTAACGTCAGGTTTGGGGAGTAATAGGGGTCATTCGGCAGCAGTTCACCCCAACGCTGCTGCATAGTGGCCACCTCCCCAGCGAACCGCGCCTGCTTCTCTGGTGTGTCCTCGCGCCCGCGGGAGGGGCTCTCATGGTGGTAGAGGCGCGCAAAGGGGGTATAGACATTCAAGTATCCCGCCGCCCGGACCTTGAGGCAAAAGTCGACATCGTTGAACGCCACCTTCAATCCCAGTTCGTCGAGGCCGCCGATCTTTTCATAGACTTCTTTGCGTACCAGGAGGCAAGCTGCGGTCACGGCCGAGAGGTTCTGGATGACCCTGATCCGCGAAAAATACCCGGGCTCGGCGGAGGCGCGGTGCTTGTGCGAATGGCCACCCACTCCACCAATGCCGGTAATGACACCGGCATGCTGAACCGAGCCGTCTGGATAATGCAGCAGCGCGCCTACGCAGCCGATCCTTGGCTGCTGCGCCCAGGATACCATCTCCGTCAACCAGTCGGGCTCGATGATCTCGATATCGTTATTGACGAGCCCGACGATCGTACCGGCGGTCTTGGCCACGGCAAAATTGTTGATGGCGGAGTAGTTGAATTCGTGCGGGTAGGTAAGGACGCGAACGCGTTTGTCATTCCTGGCCCGTGCGAAGTAGGCGAACGTCTCGGGCTCGCGAGAATTGTTGTCTACGATCAGGATTTCGTAGCTGGGGTAGCTCGTTTTCGCCAGAATCGAATCTACTGCAACCTCAAGGAGATCCATGCGATCGCGCGTCGGGATAATGAGGCTTACGAGCGGGGCGGGCTCGACGAGCTCGTGTCTTACTCGATAATAGGGCAACCCAGGAACCTCCTCGACGTGCGCATGCTGGCTGGTTCTCTCCAAGTGCTCTTCAAGCGCGTCCTTAGCGGCTCGGCAAGCGTATGATTTCTCGCCGCCCGCTAGCGCGGTCGAGCCCTGGATTGCGCGCCAATGGTAGAGAATCTGCGGTATGTGCACGATTTCGGACGGCTTCAGCCGTTCAACAATCCTCAGATTGAGGTCGAAATCCTGACTGCCCTCGAAGCCGGGCCGCCATCCTCCGACTGCGCGGATCACTTCTGCCTGGTGCACGGTCAGGTGATTGAAATAATTCATCGAGCGTAGCAGATCTGGCGAGTAGCAGCTCTTGAAATGCGGTTCAAAACGGCAACCCTTCGCGTCGATCTTGTCCTCATCCGAGTAGATCAGCTTCGCGTCGGGGTGCCGATTGATGGCTTCTGCGACACAATAAAGCGCGTGCGGCGGCAAGATATCGTCGTGATCGAGCAAGGCAACCCAGTCGCCGGTCGCGAGTTCGAGAGCGGTGTTCGAGGCTCGCGAAATGTGCCCATTCTCCCTTCTGAACGCGACCTTGATGCGCGGGTCACGAGCTTGATAGCGGGCGAGAATCGTGCGCACTTCCGGCAACTTTGACGCGTCGTCGGCGATGCAAAGCTCCCAGTTATCGTAGGTTTGCGCCAAGACGCTGTCGATCGCAGCACGCAGTAGGTCGTCCGGAGTATTATATGTTGGCATGACGACAGAGATGCGCGGGCGAGACCGGAAGCTCCGAGCCTGATGCCTCATCTCCGCCCGGTCCTGCTCAGTGATCGTATCGTACTGGGCTATCCAGCTCTGGTAGTCGTTGGTGCAGCGGATTGCCGGCGCGGTGGCGGCTCGTCGCAAGTCGCTGGCTAGCTGCTTGACGCCGCCTTGGCGCAAACTCATGGCCACGCGTTTCAAAGCCGCAGTCAGGTCACGCGACGTGCGCACTCTCGTCCGCATGGCGCGCGATATCAGGCGGACGTAGTGCTCGCTTCGGGGTTTGCGTCTTAACTGAGGATTGCCCAGCACGAGCGTGCCTAGCGACGTGCTGGGGTCGAAGCGCAGCTCTTGGGCACCAGCGGGGAGCGTGAACTCGGTACTCGCGAGGTCACCCT
This sequence comes from Hyphomicrobium sp., assembly GCA_041659825.1. Classification (GTDB taxonomy): domain Bacteria; phylum Pseudomonadota; class Alphaproteobacteria; order Rhizobiales; family Hyphomicrobiaceae; genus Hyphomicrobium_C. The sequence continues at coordinate 136,220 of JBAZXL010000006.1, read as the reverse complement.
TGGTTCGGAAATGCAGGCGGATTGCTCCGGCTTCGGTGAACCCGTGGCCAGCATCCACGTAAAGCGCGGGCTCCTTCCATTCGGCGATTCCTTGCGGGACGAGAGCCTTGAACACGTAGTGGCCGGGAGGCAAACTAAGACCATTGCGCCAATTGACGTGAAACTGAGGATCACCGCCTTTCATACGCCATGTCGTGCAGCCCTCGCGATGGTCGACGAACTCGAGATCGTTGATAGGCTCCAGATCGACATTGCGCGAGATCCAGGCCCTAGGCCGGGAGACTGCGCGGACCAAGGCCATATGCATCTGCGCCCTCTCGCGGTCGGTCTCGAGCATTGCTGCCTCGCGCTGCTTCAACGTGCCGCGCAACGAGTCAAGCTCGGCTCGATGCTCATTCAATCTCGCGCTGAGGCCGAGATTGAGCAGCTCTGCCGTCTCGGCTGTCGTGCGACTTTCAGTGAGTGATAGCTCGAGCCGCTGGCGTTCTTGGTCCAGCGTCAGCAGTAACTGCTCGGCCTCGAGGCGTGCGGACTCGGTCTTGGCCGTGGCCCTTTCGGCCTCGGCGTGGGCATCTTCAGTTTCGGCCCTGGCCCTTGCGGCCTCGACGCACGCAGCCTCCGTCTCGGCGCGGGCCCTCTCGGCCTCGGCGCGCGCAGCCTCCATCTCGGCACGGGCGGCCTCCGTCTCGGCTCTCGACTTCTCCGCCTCGGCGCGCGCGGCTTCGAAATGGACTACCGCTCGATCGCACTCCCCCCGAACTACACCAAGCTCGCCTTGCACACGGGTCACCTCGGTGCTAGCGGCCTCGGCCGCGCACGCCAGCCTCTCTCGCTCGGCAACCAAATGCTGGCGCTCGATTGCGAGCGCCGGGCCAAATACTAGAGCGCCGCGCTCGAACTCATCCCTCACGCCATCGAGGACGTGCATCGAACCACTGGGGTCGCGAGACAAGTTCTCGACCGCCGAATAGGTTCGCGCAATCCAACCAGCAAGAGCCTCGTGAGAGGCAAGGCCCTCAAGCGTCGCACTGTGATGTTGATGGTCGGCCGACAGGAAAGTATCGATTTCGTGAGCTGCCACGTCAGCCGAGCGTGGCCACGAAATTCCGAGCCGCCCTGCGAGCGGGGCGGTGGCTCCCCGCCAGTCGACCAGCAGCCCCTCGTAGGAGACAACGGCGCGCGGCAGGCCACGCGTTGCAAACTCGGAGTCAAAAACGTGACGGAGCCAGTAGAGCTGGGCCTGGCTGTCATCGGTCTCGTTACGGGCCTTAAGCGACGCAGCGACCGAAAGTGGGTTGCGGAAAGCCAGAACGGGGCGCACTGCGATCCCCATTCCCTCGAGAACCGCGCGATAAAGCGGCACGATACGGCAGATCCGTGGCTCCTTTAGGACGAACAACGGCTCGTCGCCGTACTCCTCCTCGATCAACCGGCGGATCTTGGACTTGTAATATTGCAGCCGCTTTGCCGCGAGGGGATCAAAATCGAGGCGTCGCCAGTCGGACCATGCGCTGCCGAGCTCGGTCAGCAATTCGTCGTTGAGATCCGCGATCCGCGATGGCTCCCAGTGCCCGGTGTCATTGCCAAGTCCAGGGCCCAAGACGTTCTTCGGCAGCGCCGCACCCAGCAGGCTCAAGACCCGCGTCAGCGCGCTCGTCCCCGAGCGGTGCATGCCGAGAACCAGGATACAGGTGCGCTTCGACGCTGGCGGGGACGCCGCATCGCCAACGGCGTCCGAATGGGTGGCTGTGCTCGCCTTGTCCAGGTCCATGCCCCCTCACGCGCCTCGGCCAGCTCCAGACCGCTCGCGCCGGGCATTTTGCCGACGAACGCTCGAGCCGCAACCGTGTCTTCTCGCGATCAGCTCGTAACCAGCGGAAGCGGAGATAATCCGGTCGTCCGATTTTCGCCCCATTTATCAAGGCTTATAGGCGGTCGTCGGAATGCGTGTCAAGCCGAGTAGCGGGCTATGCTCCGCCTTGTGGGAGGGCCGATGCAGCACGCCTCGGACATGGTTGCAGATCTGTTCGCGACACCATAGGCAATCTTCACCAAAAAATGCCGGCTCACAAGCTTCTTGCCTTGAACGAGGCGCTCGTTCGATCCAAGTGTGGGCTATAAAATGGATCATAGAGGGCGTTATTGCCCCACAGCTTTCTGAAGCGTGAAAGCTCCTGCATCAAGCGCCTTTGCTTTGCCGGTGAATGGTCGAGGCCACGCGACGTCGACTCACTATGAATGAGGCACGCGAAGGGCGTCACGAGGTTGCGAAAGCCGAGCTGGCGAACTTTGAGGCACAGGTCGACGTCGTTATATGTCACGGGCAGGTCCACATCAAGCCCGCCAACCTGGTCGTAGACCTCTCGCCTGATGGCAAGGCAAGCGCCCGTGACGGCTGCCACCTCCCGAACATGTCGCAGCGGATGGCTTTGGGGTTTGTCCTCGATCGTCTCGAACCGGAAGGCGTGGTCTGGCGCCCCGTTGATGCCAAGCACCACGCCCGCATGTTGCACCCGCCGGTCGGGGTAAAGAAGCAGCGCTCCGACGCACCCTATTTCCGGACGCCCTGCATGAGCTGCCAGCTCCTGCAGCCAACCAGCGTCTCCGCTTTCAACGTCGTCATTTAAGAGCAGAAGGATCTCGCCGGAGCAGAAGGTCCGGCCGTGATTGATGAGCGCTGAGAAGTTGAACGGCCTGGGGTCGGTCGCGACCTTAACATTGGGTTCTTTTGACAGCGCCCTCAGAAGCGCGATGTGTCCTTCGTCCCGCGAGCCATTGTCGACGATGACAAGCTCTTTGTGTGGGTAGTCTGCGTCGAGGACCGACCTCGCAGCCCGCTCGAGAAACAACGCGTTGTTCTTGGATGGAATGATTACGGAAACAAGAGCAGGAGGCGAAACCGAAGTTGGACCAGCTCGTTCGACCGGGCAATTTTGCACCGCCGCGGATGTCCCCTCTGCCGTGCCCGGTGCATCCATGCGTTCGGTGCATCCATGAAAAAGGATGCGCGGGACATGGCAGACCAAGTCTGCTGAGCTCGATTCTGCTGTCAGGCGAGATAGAAGGAGGCTGGAGGTCACGGTGCTCGAGCTCCTCATCTCGCGAGGCTCAAGAGCCGCAATGTCGGGCTTAAAGGCGACAGGTGCGCCGACATAGCCCGAGGACGCGAAGTAGTCCGGACCCCACGCCGGCTTGAACACGGGACCATGTCGCTTTCCGGCCGCGTCGATGTGATCATGATCGCCGTAGACGGCAAGAGCGCGTGGATTGCGTGAGAGCTCGATGAGAAGAGCAGAGATCGACTCGTCGCTCCAAAGGCCAGATCGCTGGATTGGCAGGATCAAGTCGGGCTTGACCTCGCCGATCGCGTCAACCAGGTTCTGGTGACATATCGCAGCAGCCGTTACGTCTGCCGGTTGCTCGAGACGCACCGCGGCCACGGCATTTTCGCCGCGCAAGGCTTTGGCGGGAAGAAACACCTCGGCTCTCGCGGCCTTCTGCAAGGAGCTGAGCGTTGCCGCGAGGTCCTGGTCAGTCATGTCTTGCGTAGGAACAGCAAGCACGCGAATGCGTCGGTCACCGATCAGGCTCGTGACGGCACCATCAATCCAAGCAGTCTCTTGAACGGTTTCGAAGGCTGCCTGCCAGCGGCTATACTGCACGTCCTCATCAGTTGCAGCGGACACCTCAGGCCTAAAGACGAAACTGGCCGATCCCGTCAAGACCTGCCGCATTTTCAAGCCGAGCACGTGCGGGGTAGCCAAATGCCGCCACACGGCTGCGAACAGGTTGCGGCAGGAAGCACGCAGTCCCATGCGCTCGGCCCACGCGCGCCGCACCCCTGCTGCCGCCGACGCTGGGGTGATCTCAATTTCCAGCTTGGCTGCTGTGCCACCGAGGAGAAACGTTCGCCGATAGTGGTGATCGGCAACGGGGTAGAGGGGGATGATGAGCGTTGTCGCATCGGCGTCTTCGAGCGTCACGATGAGGTCGAGATAGGCAGGCTGTTTGATCTCTGCATTAACAGCAATAATCCCGCCCGTCTGCACAGCGCGCTCGACGGGAACACGCGCCTTGGAAATCCAGGGCAAACCTACGGCATCGAACGCTGCGCAGCGCATTTTTGGGGTCCGCTGCTCAAGTGCAGTTTGGGGAGACTTGTGCAAGGTAACAGGACCGTTTTTGCCCGCGCCAGATGAACTTCGGATCCGAGACAGATCCCCGCTTGACCCCGAAAGACGTCGAAACAACAGCTCTAGCCTAGTTGTAATCCGGTGAGCAATCGACTAGCGTTAGTTGACACAACGGTATGACAACCAAGCAAGCGACATGAAGCTTTTCGTGACTGGCGGCGCAGGCTTCATCGGATCAGCTTTGGGCCAATATTCGATCGCGGAAGCCGGCCATGCGGTCGTTGATGTTGATAAGCTGACATACTGCGCAAATTCTGGCACCGCAAATTCTGGCATCCCTCGAGATCGTTTCGGGCATTCGCCGCTACAGCTTTCATAGAAGCGACATCTGCGACCGCGCGCAATGAAAAACCCATTCATCGAGAAGCGGTCCGACGACATTATTCATTGCACGGCGGACTTCCACGTCGATCGCTCGATCACCGGTCCTGCGCGACAGGATAGGGCGCTCACGAGCCTAGGGGGATGCCACTGATGGGCGCGACGTCGATACTCGTCGCCGGCAGCAAGGGGCAGGTGGCTCAAGAGCTTCTTAAACTCGGGACAGTTGCAGGCTGTCGTGTCGTGTGCCTCGGCAGGCCCGAGCTAGATATCGCTGACGCTGGCTCAGTCAGGGCTGCGTTCGCAACGGTAAAACCGCGAGCCGTCGTCAATGCAGCCGCCTACACCGCCGTCGACAAGGCAGAGACAGACCGCGCGTCGGCAATTGCCGCTAATTCCCAGGGTCCGGAGTACCTGGCGCGCGAGTGCCATAGGGCTGGCATCCCACTAGTCCATATCTCGACGGACTACGTCTTCGACGGAAGCAGCACGAAACCCTATTTAGAAACGGATCGGGTTGCGCCGCTCGGCGTCTACGGCGCCTCGAAGGCGGCGGGAGAGGCTGCCGTCCGCGAGCACTGTCCTCAACACCTCATCATCCGAACGGCCTGGGTCTATAGCGCCGATGGCCAGAATTTCTTGAAGACGATGTTGCGTCTCGGCGCGGAGCGGCAAGAGCTCTCCATCGTTGATGACCAGATCGGCACTCCGACATATGCACGCGATATCGCACGAGCGATCGGTCATGTCCTGCCGCAGCTCATCGATCGTCATGAGCCCATAAAGTGGGGCACCTACCATCTGACCAACAGCGGCTCGACGACCTGGTTCGGATTCGCCACCGAGATCTTCAGGCTCGCGGCCGAGTGTGGGTTGCCAGTTCCCCGCTTGAAGCCAATCCCGACCTCGGGCTATCCAACTCCTGCTCGACGTCCGCAATACTCCGTATTAGACACAAGCAAGATCGAGCATGCCTTCGGCGTCCGGCTGCCGCCGTGGGAGGCTAGCGTTCAAGATTGCATGAGAGAGACAGTAGGCGGCCAAGGGGAGCCTCGTTCGGCATGAAGGGAATTATCCTAGCGGGCGGAAGCGGGACGCGCCTCTACCCGATGACGCTTTCGATTACCAAGCAAATCCTCCCGGTTTACGACAAGCCGATGATCTACTATCCGCTCTCCGTGCTGATGCTCGGCGGCATTCGGGAAATCCTGATCATATCGACGCCGCGGGATCTACCAAGCCTCAAGGGTCTCCTCGGCGATGGCAGTCAATGGGGCATCAGCCTCGCTTATGCAGAGCAGCCGCGGCCCGAAGGCCTCGCGCAGGCGTTCATCATCGGAGCTGACTTCATCGGCAACAGCCGCGTCGCCTTGGTGCTGGGCGACAACATCTTCTATGGTCACGGCATGACGCAGGTCTTTAGCAATGCGTTCACCGCCAAAGCAGGCGCGACCGTCTTTGCCTATCGCGTCACCGACCCCGAGCGCTATGGCGTCGTCGAGCTGGATGCGGACGGCCGGCCGATTTCGATTGAGGAAAAACCCAAGGTTCCTAAGAGCAATTGGGCAGTCGTTGGGCTCTACGTCTACGATAACGACGTCGTCGACGTGGCGAGAAACTTGAAGCCTTCAGCACGAGGTGAGCTTGAGATCACGAGCGTCAATGCGCTCTACCTCGAGCAGGGGCGGCTCAATGTCGAAAAGCTCGGGCGCGGGTTTGCCTGGTTCGACACCGGCACACCAGATAGCCTATTGGAAGCTGCCAACTTCGTCGGTACGGTCGAGAAGCGGCAAGGCTTGAAGATCGCGAGCCCGGACGAGATCGCCTTCAGGTCGCGCTTCATCTCGGCAGAAGAGCTCGAGCGGCTAATTGCAATAAATTACGCGAAGAACGACTACGGGCGTTATCTCAGCAGCGTTCTGGCCGATCATTCATAGCCCCACCTGGCGTCTGGCTCGATGCCCAACTGCGCTGTTACAGATCACCCAAGGGCACCATCATGGACATCACGCCGCTCGAAATTCCCGAGGTGCTGCTCATCACGCCGAAGAGATTTCGTGATGATCGAGGCGTCTTTTGCGAAACCTTTTCGCAGCGCGCCCTCGAGGCGGCGGGAGTGTGTCTGCCGTTCGTGCAGGACAATCATTCCATCTCGCTCAAGCGCGGCACCATTCGCGGCCTGCACTACCAGTCCCCCCCACACGCACAGGGCAAACTCGTTCGCGCAACCAAGGGCGCCGTTTTCGATGTCGCCGTGGACATCCGGCATGGCTCGCCAAGCTTCGGGAAGCACGTATCCGCATTGTTGAGCGCTGAGAACTGGTGCCAGCTTTGGGTACCACCGGGTTTTGCACACGCGTTCTGCACGATCGAGGACGACACAGAGGTCCTCTACAAAGTGACTGATTATTACGCTCCGCAGCAAGATCGAGGTATGGCCTGGGACGACGTGGCGCTTGGCATACCCTGGCCCCTCGACGGAATTGAGCCGAGCCTATCGGACAAGGACCGGCGCCATCCGAGATTGCAGGACCACCCGGTCGAGTTCACGTTTGAGCGGGCACTTTGACGGTTCACGCCTCTTGCGGTGCGGAGGGTCGCGGCTCAAGCTCAAGGGCTGCAAAAGCGGCTTTGGCGTAGGCGTCTGCACTCCACGCACCGGCCCCAAATGCGCGCGCTGCATCGCCTCGCGATCTGCCCAATGCCGGATCTGCGCGCAGTTGCCGCAAGACATCGGCGGCCTCGTCAACGTCGGCTTCCGCCCAGACATCTTGCGGTTGGTGATACGTCCGTTGCGCATCAATTGCGGGCACGAGCCGGTAGCCGATGGGGAACCCCGTTTCGCGGGAGAGGAAATCCGCATTTCCCGACCAGTTGGTGGCAACGACAGGCAAGCCGGAGAGCATCGCTTCCGCGAGGGTAAGGCCGAAGCCTTCCGACCTGTGTAGCGAGATCAAAGCATCCACGCCTGCGTAGAGCCGAGCGAGCTCCGAAGCATCCAGTCGCTGCTCGATGACCTCAATGTTTGTCGTACCCGCGATGCTTGCTGCCAACTTTCTACGCCCATCCTCGAAGGCCGAGCCGTTGAGCATTTTGATGATCAGGCGCGCGGATTTGTCGTCGCCAAAAGCGCGCCGGAATGCAGCTACGGCGGCGCATGGATTTTTGCGGGCAAAGCTTGACCCCATATCGAACATGGTCAGAACAGTGAAGGGCCGCTCCGCCGGTCGCCGGTGATAGGCCTCGCAGCAGCCCCGCGTATCGACGGCATGGGGAACAACGCGCACAGGACATCCCGGTGAAACAGACTTGACGGCCTCGGCGGTGAAAAGGCTCGGCACCCAGATTTCATGCACGAAGGCAACGCCTTGCTGCCAATCTCGCGGCACCCGTGGAAGCTCCCACGCCCAGTATCCAACCACGCGCTTGCCGTTGATCAGCCGGCGCCCGAGGAGATTAATGGCCAGTGGCATGAGCGGCGCGTTGACGTGCGCGATTATTGTCCCTGGACCAACCAGGCTGCGGCCGTCGCTAAAGACAAACTCCACATCGGAAGGCTGCATGAGGCTTGGGCCGAGGTCTACGCCATGAACGTCGGCACCTCTAGCCTTCAACGCCTCGTGACATAGCCTCGCAGACTCTCCAAGCCCGGTGGCCGAGCGTAAGGCGCCGACAACAATGATCGGCTCAGCGCCTCGAACGCCAGGAGTTAAACGCGGCGCAATTGTCGTCGCAAGCTTGAAGAGCGCCTCGCGGCGCCAGTACGCCGGTAGACGCAGCCAAATTGCACGATGAAGAAGTTGTTTCAGGGATTGAATGCTGACGCCGGCCATCGCTTAAATCCCGCCCCAGGGCGCGCCAGAACTTCGCGATCGGGACACTAGTATCTGACACTCGCCCCAATTACCCCTATGCCGAGCTTGCGCCCGTCAGTGCCTGTTCCGAGATCCTGCGGTGAGGTGGGTTTTGAAATATTGAAGACGATCTTCATCGGGCTTGCCTTGGCTGCGTATGCTTTGGGTATTGTCACGCGCTGTGCGCGATTTTGTGTGTCCAATTGCCACTTGGCAACTTCCTCGCCGTTTGCCTCGACCCTAATCTCCTGCGCAACGACTGCCTTTGCCGTGATCTCGAGGTCAACGTCGTTCTTGATGCGCGTGCCAATCCAGAGAGATAGCTCGGCTTGCGGTCCTACCGACCAGACGCCCCAGGCCTCAGGGTCCGACCAGCCGCGCGTGATCACGCGCTTGTCGGCGACACCGGTTGCGAATCGCATGAACAACTGGTCTCGCTCTGTTGCGACGTCTGTGCCCGGAGCTTGCGCGAGCATCAGCATACCGCCTGCACCTATCGACATGGAGATCAATGCCGTCGCCAACCAAAAAGCAATATTTTGCACCAACGTACGCCTTCCAGATCGACGTTTCACGTCGTCCTCGCTTGATACAGGCCATCCGACTGGTCAGTGAAGCGCAAAACAGGAATGCGCCGGTGAAAAGCTACAATTTGCCAGTGGCCGGGGCAACGCTTTGAGCAAGCAATTCACGGGGGATATCTCCTCGATGAAGCCTATCGGCAAGCCTCACGCTCGCGCGCAATAGAGCATGCCTCTCGCCGTCCCTCAATGAGCCTATTCATCGCTCTTTTGTCTGTCGCTGTGCGTTTAGTCCTCCACCCAGCCCAGCGCACAGCCTATACCCCAGCCCGTTCTCTATTTTTGACATTGATCCTTGTCGGCGGTGTCGCGCCCGGCAACCCAACCCTGTCTCCGTGTCACGCCACCATCGTAGAACTCAACGAGGCACCATCGCTCATTGGCGGAGTTGGCGCTTAGATTGACCTCGGCACATCTTACGCACTCGACGCCCTTCGATTCCTTGTTAAGCGAACCAATCACTCTGCCATCAGAGCTCGGCGCGTCGTAGACGCTTGCCGCTTGGCTCAGTGGGCACTTAGGGAGCAGCTCGGTTCCAGTGCACGCGTGCGACGATGCAACCAACGAACCAGCATCGCTCGACCTGCTTTGAACTTGGCGCGACACGATTGTGAAGTCCTTCGCCTCGGTGGGGCAGGACTTGCGATACTCGAAGTGCCACCACTCGCGCTCATAGTTCTGGAAGCCCGCCTTGTTCATTGCTGTTAGAAGCCGCGCTCTGTTTTGTCGCGCCTCTATAGATATTTTCTTGTTGGCCGTATGACTAAGCTCGCTGAAACAATCGTAGGCCGTTCCCATATCCAAGCTACCGTCGTCAAAGCGCTCGCCATGCTTTGCCGTGCACGCTCGCTGCAACGTGTCTGGGTCAGCGTTCAGTTGACGGCGGCCGTTGGCCATGACGGTCAAATCCACAGCACAGCCCCGCGAGTGCACCGAGCGCGTCGCGATGTAGCCCAGGGAGAAAAGCTCAATCTTTCGATGCTCAGGAAAGAACTCGCTTCTCATCGCCTCATCGCCTGCGGTCCTCGACCATTCGCGGAATTCGCGCACCGCTCGTGCAGGTCGATAGCAGTCATAGACCTTTAGGCTCAGGTCTTCGGCGGCCAGCCATGACTGCACAAGATGGAGCGCCTCGGCAGCCCTCGCGGTCAATATGCATTCGGCGCCTTCGTAGCCGGCCGACCGGTGGCCCATGAAATTATGGATGCCTGCGTACCGGATGTCCTGCGTAATCGTCTCGTCGACATCGCGAAGATAAACGAAGCCTTCTGGCAGCTGTTGGGCTCGGAGGCAGGTCGGTGTCAACGCTGTGCTGAAAGAAAGCACGGCCATTGCAGCGATCAACTGAACTCGCATCTCTCGTCCCCGTACGTATGGCGGCGCCTATCTCGAATGGCTTTCGTCGTCCTCCATCCTACTGCAGGCTTTTCGCCCGCGCCTCCTCGACAAATCCCAGCAACCTGTCGTCGCGAGCGATGGGCGACCAGCCATTCTCGGTTTTGACGACGGAGAAGGTGGTTGCCGGAGCAAGCTCCTTGACCGGCTCGCCCGCCCCACCGGACCCCTTGTAAACCTTCAAGACCTCGAAAGCGACATGCGTCGGCTGGCTCGGGATCGCGGGGGTGGCGGCGTCGATGGCAGGCACCGCCGCGACCGGTTCGTCCACCTTTCTCGCGAGAGCGCCGCCCGAGCCTTGAACGCTCATCTGCGGCAACTGCCGCAGATCGGTGACGGCGAGCAAATACCATCTGTATTCGAATTGAAATCCCCAAGAATTCGGCTCGGCAACGCACTTTGCGTTTCTCTCGGTTATCCACGCGAATCGCAATTTTCGTGGGTCTGCGGATCGGAAAGCGCTGCTGTAGCGTCCCCACGTCGCTGGAGACGGTTTCAATCGCGAAGCCTGGTACGCCGGCTTTGTTATCTTTGAGTGGATGGCAATTCTCCCTTGGCGACGAACAAGTAGTTCTTACGGGAGTAATAAAATGAGGGTAGTAACGTGTCTGATTTCAACGTCTTTGGCGGCATTCATCCTCACCTCGTGTCCGGCGCAAGCGCAGTTCATCGACTATTGGCAGGGCCTCTACATCGGCGTGCATGGCGGTTATGGCTCGTCCAACGCGTCTGGCGCATTCGATACTGGGGAGATAAATAGCGGAGATAGGATCAGGAGCGATGTCGATGCCGACGGCGGCCTTGGCGGCGTCCAGATCGGCTACAATTTTCAATCCGCAGGTTGGGTTTATGGCATCGAAGGTGATTGGTCGTTCACCGACTGGTCTGAGAGAAGGTTCGATGCAAACCTGTATCCCACCGGAACGGATAATATCTCCACGAGCATCGATTGGCTCGCCTCGCTGCGCGGGCGTCTCGGCTTCAGTACCGGCTCGACCCTGATTTACGCGACGGCAGGCGTTGCTTGGATCGGCGCCGATGCGGACGCTTGCGACTGCGAGACAGGTGTTGGCCAGACTGTGAGCAGAGGCAGCGTCAGCTTCAACGATACCGGCTGGGTTGCGGGCGGCGGTATCGAGACAAGCATCGGCCCGAGCTTGAGCTTGCGGGGTGAGGCCCTCTACTATGGCTTCGACAGTGATAAGAACACGAGCTACCTCACAAATGCCTCGGATCCCGGGGACTTCGCCGCCCTTGATAGCATCTGGGTAGCGCGTATCGGCCTGAACTACCGCTTCGTGACACGCCGCGTCGAGAGCGTGCCGCTGAAGTGATCCTGACTGCCGCCAAGGCTGCCATCCATAGGCCGGATAATTTTACCTTGTCTCTTCTCTGAGATCCAATTTCGGAGATTAGAGCCGGTCGCGGATGGCAGTCATGCGGACGCCCCTGCCATGGTTTTTCGTCCTAATTTTGAGGAACGTTTAGATGAACCTACCGGTGCTCATGGACGTTATGCGTGACCACGAGGCGCACCTTTATTGCGCTCGCTGACGATGCATGTTCGTCCGGATGAGGCACATTATGTTGAGCAAACGCGAACTCCTTCGCTCAGCCGCGCTGGCTGCAATCACGGCCGCGGCGACGATGTCCGGTCCGGTGCTGGCACAGTCACGTTCTGACCGCCCAGGTTTCATCGAGGCGAAAGACATTGCCGAAGCAGGGTTCATCTACGGCCTGCCGATCGTGATGAACTACGCCGTCATGAACGAGTACGCCATTGACCGCAACTCGGGGCAGTTCAAGGCTCCGTTCAACGAGATCAAGAACGAGCCCGACGTCTTCACCTACAAAGACACCGCGATCGTAACGCCCAATAGCGACACGCCGTATTCGTTCGTATGGATGGACCTGCGGGCTGAGCCAATCGTCCTTTCGGTCCCAGCTGTGGACCCGAAGCGCTACTACTCCGTCATGCTGTGCGACGGCAACACCTACAATTACGGCTATATCGGCACCCGCGCGACAGGAAGCGAGCCAGGCGATTACCTTGTTGTCGGGCCCGAGTGGACCGGTTCAACTCCGCCCGGGATCAAGAAGGTGTTCCGGTCGGGCACGCAATTTTCCTTGGCTGGGTTTCGCACCCAGCTTTTCAAGCCTCAAGACATCGACAACGTCAAGAGGGTTCAGGCCGGCTACAAGGTGCAGACACTGTCGAGCTACCTCAAGCAACCACCGCCGCCTCCCGCCCCGGTCATCGATTTTCCGAAAATCGACAAGGAGCTCGTGAAGACGAATTTCTTCGACTACCTGGATTTCGCGCTGCAATTTGCGCCGGCTCAGGAAAACGAGAACGAGATCCGCACTAGGCTTGCGCGCATCGGCGTCGGACCCGGCAAGACCTTCAACTTCAGGGAACTCTCTGAGAAGGACAAGCTGGAGATCGGGCTCGGCATGAAGGAAGGTCAGCGAAAGGTTGATGAGACCGTCGGAAACGTCGGTACGGCGATTAACGGCTGGCGGGTCAGCTCGCTGCCTGGCGACAGCGCCCACTACAATGGCGACTGGTTGAAGCGCGCAATCGCGGCGCAAGCGGGCATCTACGGCAATGATGCTGTGGAGGCCATGTATCCGATCACGCGCGTCGACGGCGAAGGTCAGCCGCTCGACGGCAGCAAATACAATTACACGCTGACCTTCCCGGCTGGCGAGCAGCCGCCGGTCAATGCCTTTTGGTCGGTGACCATGTATGATGGCAAGACGCAGTTGCTGATCAAAAATCCGATCAATCGGTACCTGATCAACTCGCCGATGCTGCCGCAGATGAAAACAAATCCCGATGGTTCGCTGCCGCTCTACATCCAGAAAGAATCGCCTGGCAAAGAGAAGGAATCGAACTGGCTACCCGCGCCAGACGGACCGATCTATCTCGTGATGCGTCTCTATTGGCCGAGAACCGAGCCGCCCTCGATCCTGCCGGCGGGCGAAGGAACGTGGAAGCCACCTGCTGTAGCTCGGGGCGAGGACGTCACTTCTGGGGCCACGGGCGCCAGTAGCGGAGAAAATGGCGCGAAGTGATCACGTCATGTGCCAACCGTGGCTGACGACGATTGATTGACCGGTGAGCGCATTGGTCTTGAAGGCTGCTAGCATGAGCGCCACCTCGGCGACGTCTTCGGGAAGCGTAAATTCCTTGTCGACAGTCTCGCCGAGCATGACCTCCTTCACGACGCGCTCTTCGGAAATCCCGAGCTCTCGCGCTTGCTCGGGAATTTGCTTCTCGACCAGCGGCGTCAAGACAAATCCCGGACAAATTACATTGGCCCGGATATTATGCTTGGCTCCTTCCTTGGCCATGGTACGGGCAAAGCCCAGGATGCCATGCTTGGCCGTTACGTAGGCAGCCTTCAGCGGCGAAGCCTCGTGACTGTGGACGGAGCCCATGTAGATGAGCGCACCTGAGTTCTGCGCATACATATATTTCAGGCAGGCTTTCGTCGTGAGAAATGCGCCGTCGAGGTGAATTGCCAGCATGCGATGCCAGTCGGCCAGCGGAAACTCCTCGATCGGATGCACGATCTGAATGCCGGCATTTGAGACGAGAATGTCGATGCGGCCAAATGCTGTGGCGGCTCGCTCGACGCCAGCGAACACCTGTGGTTCGCTAGAAACGTCCATGCCAATTCCTATCGCCCGATCCTTACCCGCAAGGGCGCGCGCGGCGGCCTCGGCTCCCTCCGCATTCAAGTCCGCGAGAGCAACGCGGGCGCCCGCTTCGAGGTAGCGCTTGGCGATTGCATGACCAATGCCGCTTGCTGCGCCCGTCACCAAGGCGACTTTGCTTTCGAGGTTCATAGGTGGCTCCGGCTCAGACTGTCATTGCGCCAAAACAGCGAGGGCTCACGTCAAGTTCCTATTTCTTCGCTCGCCGGGAACGAAGCCTACAAGCCCAGCATTGCGAGATGGCCCAGCGTTGCGAGATGGGGCAGGTCGCGCGGCAAAGCGGACAAGGCTAAGGATGAAAACGATCGGTGTGCAGCAAGCGGTCGAGACGATACCTGACGGCGCGCGGCTGATGATCGGCGGTTTCATGGGTGTTGGCACGCCGGACCGCCTGATCGATGAGATTGTCCGCCAGGGAAAGCGCGACCTCACAGTCATCGCCAACGATACGGCCCGCCCCGGCACCGGCATCGGCAAGCTCATCAGCGCAAGGCTGGTCAAGCAGGTGATCGTCAGTCACATCGGGCTCAATCCCGAAACCCAGAAACAGATGATCGCCGGTGAGGTGGCCGTAGAGCTCGTTCCGCAAGGCACGCTCGCCGAGCGTATCCGTTCGGCGGGCTCCGGGCTCGGCGGGATCTTGACGCCGACCGGCGTCGGGACCGTTGTCGAGGAGGGCAAACGAAAGATCGAGGTCGATGGCAAGGACTTTCTGCTCGAGACGCCGCTTCGCGCCGACTATGCGCTGATCGAAGCCTTCCTCGCGGATTACCAAGGCAATCTCGCTTACGCGCTGACGGCGCGCAATTTCAACCCGCTGATGGCCATGGCCGGCGCCACCGTCATCGTGGTGGCCGAGCATATTGTCCCGGTCGGGGTTATCGCTCCGGACCACGTCATTACTCCTGCCCCCTTGGTTGACTTTATCATAACCAACAGAGAGGCCTGATGGATGCTCAGACGATCATAGCCAAGCGCATTGCGCGCGAACTGCGCCCCGGCATGCTCGTCAATCTCGGGATCGGGATTCCGACGGCCGTGGCGGACTATGTTCCCCGCGATATGAACGTATATTTCCAGTCCGAAAATGGCCTGATCGGAACAGGCCCCATCCCGGAGCAGGGCATGGCTCATCCCACCTTGACCGATGCTGGCGGGCGCCCGGTCACGGCACTCCCGGGTGCTTCGACTTTCGATAGCGCGCTCTCCTTCAGTCTCATTCGGGGAGGCCACATCGACATGACCGTCATAGGCGGATTGCAGGTCGACCGGCGCGGGCTGCTCGCCAATTGGATGATCCCGGGCAAGATGGTCCCTGGAATGGGAGGGGCCATGGATCTCGTCACGGGAGCAAAGCGCGTCGTGGTCGCGATGCAGCACTCCGCCAAAGGAAAATCCAAGCTCGTGCGTGACTGCACGCTACCGCTGACCTCGACGCGGCCTGTCGACCTGGTGGTCACGGAGCTCGCGGTGATCGCATTTCTTCATGGGCGAGCGGTGCTCAAGGAGACGGCACCGGGGGTCACGATTGCGCAGGTTCTCGAGGCAACCGAGGCTGAGCTCGAGATTGCCGAGCAGGTTGACACCATGGCCCTTTAGGCCAGCTCCTTTTGGGCCGTCTCCTCGATCTGAATTGCGCATCGAGGCGAGAAAGACCTCGATGGGCGCCTCGCTTGCCGCTATGCAGGCGGGATGGCGACAGACGGCGACTTCGAGATTTTCCTCGTGGCCACTCCAGGCTTGGAGGGCCCACTTTGCGCCGAGGCACGGGCAAGGGGTTTCAAAGCCAAGACGGTTTCCGGCGGCGTGGTGCTGAGAGGCGGCTGGCCCGATGTCTGGCGCGCGAACCTCGAGATGCGCGGCGCAAGCCGCGTTCTCGCGCGCTTAGGCGCGTTTCCGGTTCACCATCTCGCACAACTCGATAAGCGGGCGCGCCGTTTTGCCTGGGGCGACGTGCTGCGCCGCGATGTGGCGTTTCGTGTCGAGGCATCGTGCAAAAGCTCCCGCATCTATCATTCGGGCGCCGCGGCGCAGAGAATCGAGCGGGCGATCATGGAAGAGCTTGGTGCGGCCGCCTCGCCTGAGGCCGAGGTCTGCATCAAGGCGCGCATCGAGAGCGATCACTGTACGATCGCGGTCGATACCTCGGGAGAGCCTTTGCATAAGCGCGGGCACAAACTGGCCGTCGCCAAGGCACCGATGCGCGAGACCATGGCCGCCCTCTTTCTCCGGCAATGCGGCTATGACGGCTCAGAGCCAGTCATCGATCCGATGTGCGGGTCGGGCACGTTCGTCATCGAAGCGGCGGAGATCGCGGCGGGGTTGCTGCCGGGCCGGTCACGCCGCTTCGCGTTCGAGGAGCTTGCGAGCTTCGACGAGCCGGCTTGGGTGAGACTACGCAGCGGGGAAATCGGCGCCGAGCCGAAGCCGGACGTTCGGTTTTACGGCAGCGACGAGGATCCGGGCGCGGTTCGCATGAGCTTAGCCAATGCCCTGCGCGCGGGCGTTGCTCCCATGATCACGTTTCAGGCACACGCGATCGAGGACCTCGTCGCACCGGCGGGACCGAGCGGCCTCGTCATCGTCAATCCGCCCTACGGAGACCGCATCGGCGAGACGGCGCACCTCTCGTCCCTCTACCGCACGCTCGGGCAGACGCTGATGACCCGGTTTTCAGGCTGGCGCGTCGGATTGATCACGAGCGAGCCGTCGCTCGCCGAGGCGACTGGGCTGCCGTTCTCGCTCGCCGCCGAGCCCGTGTTGCATGGCGGACTGAGGGTAACGCTGTTCCGGACTGGCTCGCTACCGTAACGGCCATGCAAAGACCATATGCACAGCAAAAAGGGCGCTCAAAGGCGCCCCTTTCCTCCTGCGCAGGCCATTCGTACCAAGCAGTGGCCTAGAACTTGTGCTTGACCGTGCCGCGGATCATCAAATCGTCGGCGCTGCCCTGGTCAGGTTCAGCCTGCTTTGCATCGCTGGCGCCATAGAGCAGCTCAAGGCCGAAGTCCATCTTAGGTAGAACGCCGAGCTTGCCAAGGCCCGGAATGCGCACTTCCGTGCCCGCCGACCCAACATCTGGCTTGGTCGTGGAGAGGTTGGCGTCTGGCGCCTTGGCCGACGGTGCCGGCTGCTCTGCAACAGGGGCACCACCCTGCTCCTGAAAAGCAAGGGTCGAGGTGCTGGCAAGCGCCAACAGCAACACGACCCCAATATACCCGAACAACTTCATGCTAGTCCCCGCCGTGTAAGCCTGACTTCTGACTCGAGAAGGTGACGCCTCGCGCCCTCAAACACAAGAATGTTCGACGCATAGTAAAGCCCGAATGAACGTTTCTGGGTTCCGGTGTTGTTGTTTCGCCATGTGGCAGTGCTGACACACTTATGGATTGGTTAATATCGCGTTTCCGGCTGCCACTTCAAGGCCTTGGCAACGCCTAGATTTTGCCACTACCGGGAATCTGCTGGGGCGGCAATTGCCGAGATTCCGCCGAGCGAGCCGGGCCCCCAAAGCAATGAAGGGGCTGCCGATCGGCAGCCCCTTCGAAGTCCGTCTAACCACTCGTCTTGATTAAGTCGTGGTGATTAGAAGTTGATGCGAGCGCCAGCGGTGACAGCGTACCAGTCCTCGAGGGACTGAGCACCAGCCTGGGTCGTTACGTCAGCCTGATAGTAGTTGAACACGGCGTAGAGATCCATATCCGCAGCCTTGAGGTTCTGCGTCACGCCTGTGCCGTAGCGGGTGACGTCGCTGCTCGTGATGCGGGTGCCGGCTATAGAGTTATCAGTCGAACCCGAGTTAAAGATTGTGCCCGCACCCCAGTCCGTGTACTCGCCGTAGTCGACGTGGAAGTTGGTGTTGCCGAGCGGCGTGATCGCGACGTTGATGCCGGGCTGGATGTACCAGTAGTTGGCGTTGTCCTCAAAGCCAGCTACCTGCTGGTCAATCTCGCGATTGCCGTAAGCGCCGTAGACATAGAGGCCGGTCTTCTTGTCGGAGATGCCTGCCGAGACGACGAAGTCCTTGTTCTCATCGCCGAGACGATCTGATCTGCCGTCGCTGTCGTCCGTGTAAGAGACGCCTGCCTTGACGTGAATGTCGCCGAACTTCTGATCGTAGCGAAGAGCGACATCCCAAACGTCGTCAGCGCCCCATGAAGTCGAGAGCACGAAGCCTGCGAGTGCCGGGGTGTCATAACGAACTGCGTTCTGACGCGAGTTGTCAAGGTTGTTTGCGATGTTGTCCCAGCGCGAGAGCACGATGTTGCCATTCGAGAGGCGGAGGCCGAACTGGCCGTTGTAGTGAAGCTCGGCGTCCGAATAGGCCTTGCCGACGTTGCCCCACTTGTAGAGGTCGTCCTGAGCGCCCGAAAGCAGACCTACCGAGACCTTACCGTACTTCTTGCTCTCGAGGAACCAGTGCGACTGGCGAATCTCGATGAACTGTGCGCCGCCGCCGGTACGGCCGGGAACTGCGCCAGTACCCGCTGCGTTCGGATCCGTCTGCGTGACGCCGTCAGACGAAGCGTTGTCGATGCCGAACTCGAGGCGGTAGCCAGCCTGGATGTCGTCCGTAACCTTGGCCTTGCCGGCAAACTGAATGCGCGTCTGGGCGAAGTCGTTGTCGACGACGTAAGCGTTTTTCTCAAAGCCGTCGTCCCAGAACAGGACGGCCTTGTCAACGTAACCCGAGATCGTGAGGCTGACCTTGCGGTTGCCCTTACGTACAGTGGTAGCCTCGAGCTCAGCGATGCGCTCTTCGAGATCTGCGCAGCAGTTACCGCCGAGGTCTGCAGCCTGGGCAGACGCCCCACCTACAAGCAGCGCGCCTGTCGCTGCGAGCAGCGCAATGCGAGCTCCCGACATAAGATATCCCCCAGTCATGCTTCAAATCCTCATTTAAACTTATGTTCCAGCACTATCTCTCGCCGGCCCATAACTGACCCTCACCACTCAGCAGAGCGGATCAGACGCGTAACAAGACCGTCTGCCCTACTACCGTGGACATGCATTTCCTACGACCCGCGGAGCTTCCGAGTAAACATCAAAAGCTTATGTGACAGTTTTGAAACGGATTGCAGTGGTGCTGGCGCAACGCGCTCGATGGCCACACGGACTAATTATGATGGTCCAACGACAATACGACGGCAAAATCGTCTGGCATGGAAGTTCTTGGCAGGACTGAATATATTGGGTAAGGATGTGGACATGAGCGGAGCTGGCGAGCATGAATCAGTGGTGGTTGGCGGCGGTCCGGCGGGACTCGCTGCAGCTGTGTCACTTGGGCTTGCCGGCGTAGACACATTGCTGCTCGCCCCACCTCACATGGTGCGGTGCGACATGGTGCAACCCGACAAGGCGCGACTCGAGCCTGATCGGCGCACGGCAGCGCTCTTTGCTGGCTCCATAGAGCTGCTGCGCAATCTTGGCGGCTGGGACGAGATTGCGCGAGAAAGCGAGCCGATCACAGCGATCCGCATCATCGATGACACGGGGGCCCTGCTGCGGGCGCCGGAAGTCGTTTTTACCGCGGAGGAGGTTGGGCTTGAGGTGTTTGGCTGGAATGTGCCGAACCGGGCTCTGATCGACGGGCTATCCAAGGCTATGGGCCGGCCAGGGAGCCGCGTCACCGTAATAGAGACGGCCGGAGTCGCGGCTGTCGAGGTCGACGGCCCACGTGCAAGGGTCACGACCAAAGAGGGTGTTCGGGTCGACACGCTGCTGGTTGCGGGTGCCGACGGGCGCACGTCCATCTGCCGCGCTGCCGCCGGAATCGGGACCAACGCGTGGAAATACCCGCAATCTGCGATTGCGACGTCTTTCTCGCACTCGCGCCCCCATGGCAATGTCTCGACCGAGTTTCACAGGCCGGCGGGGCCGTTCACCACGGTGCCACTGCCTGGGCAGGCCTCCAGTCTCGTGTGGGTGGAGCGACCGGAAGAGGCCACGCGGCTAGCGGGCCTAGACGACACTGCCTTCAAGGCCGAGTTGGAGACCCGGCTGATGGGTCTGCTGGGCCAAGTGTCCGACATCGGCCCGCGCGCGCTGTTTCCGCTCTCCGGGCTTACGGCGGATCGCTGTGGGGCCAACCGCGTGGCGCTGATCGGCGAAGCTGCCCATGTCGTTCCGCCGATCGGTGCTCAGGGCTTGAACCTTGGGCTTCGGGACGCGGCGACGCTGGCCGAGTGTGTGGCGAGGGCGCGAGCTAAAGGAAGCGATATCGGCAGTGAAGCAGTGCTCGCGTCATTCAGCGCCGCACGGCGGCTCGATATCGCGTCACGCATCCATACGGTCGACGTCTTGAACCGGTCGCTGATCTCAACTCTACTTCCGGTGCATCTCGCGCGGGGGCTTGGCCTCTTTGCGCTGAAGAGCCTCGGCCCCTTGCGGCGGGCCGTCATTCGCGAAGGTCTGCAACCTACAAGCGGTGTGCCACTCTTGATGCAGCCAGGCGGTACCCGGCGCCTGCAGGAGATCCTGCCGCGCTCCGCGCCGGAGGCTGCGGCTTGACGACGATGGCCAATACTTGGCATCAGGCGTGGTGTCCTCGCTCAGCCTGAAGGTTTCGATGCAGCAGCCCCGTCTTACTTTCTGGCGCGATCTCCAGTTCCGGCTAGAATATGCGCTGCTGCGCTCGATCGTCGGATTTGTTCGCCTCTTGCCGCTCGAGGCTGCAACCGCGGTATCGGCCTCCGCGTGGCGCGTTCTCGCGCCCCTCGTGAACCCGAAGCGGCAGCAACGCGCCCTCGACAATCTCGCCATTGCCTTTCCCGAAAAATCCGAGGCCGAGCGGCGAGCGATTTGCGCCGCGCATTGGGAGAACCTCGGCCGAGTGATGGCCGAGACGATGCAGATCGATCGGCTGATCCAGGATTCGTCTCGCATCCGGATCACCTCGGACAAGTTGTTCTCACGCTACAAGAACAAGCTTGGCCCGGCGATCGGCGTTTCATTGCATATGGGCAACTGGGAACTTTCCGTGTGGCCGTTCATCGAAGCGAGGGCCAGTCCCGCAGCGGTCTATCGCTCGGTCAATAATCCCTATGTTGATCAATATCTTCGCTATCAGCGGCGCGACCTTTATCCGGGCGGCCTCTTTGGCCGCGGCAAGGTCGAGGGCGAGCATGGCGACGACCAGAAGACGGCCCGCATCCTGACCGATTTCGTGCGCCGCGGGGGTCGCCTCGGCCTCGTTTGCGACCTTTATGATCGCACCGGTCTGGCGGTGCCGTTTTTTGGGCAGGAGGCGAAAACCCAGGCGATCGCCGCCATGATCGCGCGCCGTGTCGGCAGCCGGATCTGGATGAGCCGCTGCCGGCGCGTCGGAACGTCGAGCCGGTTCGAGATCGAGATCCGGGAGCTTAGAGTCCCGCGCTCCAAGAATATCTCGGAGGACGTGCGCTGGATCATGGTCGAGATGCAGAAGCAGTTCGAGGCGTGGGTGCGCGAGACGCCGGAGCAGTGGATGTGGTCGAACCGGCGCTGGAGCTAAAGTCAATGCCAACCTGCCGCGCGAATTCGTCGTTGTTCAGATTGAGGCCCACGTGACCCAGCACATGCGCGTGCTCCGCCCGACAGAGAATATCCTCGCCTTTTACGACGGCCGCATCGCGGGGTATCGGTTCGCGGACGGCGAGAACTGGGTCGACGACGGCGCCCTCTCGCTCGGCATCGCGAGCTACGCCATCGTCTCGGGGGACGAGGCGCTCGTCTACGATACGCATGTCTCGCTCGCGCACGCGGCTTTCATTCGCCACACGCTCGCGCACGCCGGCGTGCGGCAGATAACCGTGGTGCTCAGCCACTGGCATCTCGATCATGTGGCGGGCAACGAGGCGTTTCGGGACTGCGAGATCATTGCAAACGAGCGGACGGCTGCCCATCTCATCGAGAAGAAGGCTGCGATCGAGGGCGGCCTGCACGAGGGCCCACCCGGTATCCTGCCGCTGATCCTGCCTCAGCGGACATTCGCTGGCAGCATGCGTCTCGATATCGGCGGTATTGGCGTCGAGCTCATCGCGGCCGACATTCACAGCGACGATGCGACGGTGCTGTGGCTACCCGAACGCCGCTTGCTGCTGGCTGGCGACACGATGGAAGATACCGTGACCTATGTCGCTGAGCCGCATGGGTTCGACCGGCATCTGGCCGACCTCGACCGGCTCTATGGCCTCGGGCCGGACCGCATTCTACCGAACCATGGCGATCCTGATATCATCGCGGCCGGCGGCTACCAGAAGACGCTCGTGCGCGCGATGCAACAATATATACGTATACTAAAGCGCTGCGCAGCGGATCCGGAGTTGCGCAATGTCCCCCTCCGCGAGCTTATCGCCGCCCCCCTCAACGCCGGCTGGATCCACTGGTTCGAGCCTTATGAGGCCGTACACAGACGAAATTTGGAGGTGGTGTGAAAGAGAATGCGACAGCTTAGTGACGATTGGCTTAAATTCAAATTCATCTGCCGATGCTACTCTGAAATCGTCTCTGAAATCGTCCCTGATTTGAGTGCTCGTAAATGCAGATATTTCCCAACGCTTCGATTACGCCCTTCTTTGACCAAATGCGGTCGGTTGTAGACGTTGGGCTTCAGCCAATCTGCGACATTCAAACCGGCGTGCCGCACGCTTTTGAATCCTTGGTCCGAAATACCGCCTCGCTCGGCTTCGCGTCGATCTCGGACTTCTTCGATCATGCTGCTTCTCTTTCGGCCCTTTCCATGGTGGACAATGTCCTCAATGAAAAGGCCGCTCGTAAGCTCTGTTTGAGCGGACACGCGCCGGGCGCGCTGCTTTTTTTAAACCTGGACCGCAGGCGCATCCCCACGCTGCCGGAAACGCTACCTGGGCTCGCGCAAACCATCCTCGCTGCCGGCCTCGAGCCTGACGACATTTGCCTCGAGATAACCGAGGGCGGCTCTACGACATCCAGCCAAGATCTCCTAAGGGCTGTCACGAGCCTACGCCAACACGGATTTCGCCTCGCAATCGATGACTTCGGAACCGGCTTTTCGGGCTTGCAGGCGCTTTATCAGTGCCAACCGGACTATGTAAAGATCGACCGTTTCTTCATCAGCGGTCTTGACCATGACGGCCGCAAGCGGCTCTTCATCTCGCGCGTGGTGGAGCTTGCCCACGTCCTTGGGATCAAGGTCGTGGCGGAAGGTGTGGAGCGGGTCGAGGAGCTTCACGCGTGCCGCGATGCAGGATGCGACTTGGTCCAGGGTTACTTCGTGGCGCACCCAAGTTGCGGTGTATCAGAGCTCAAGCCAGTCTACCGCTCCGTGTCGGACAACCCGGATCGCCGCAGCCTGCCACGTTCAATGCTCACACTTGAAGCCGAAAACGTCATCACGAAGATCCAACCGGTCGTATCCAGCGAACGCCTCGGCTCGGTCGTCGACTACTTTCTAACTCATCCTGAAAGTAGCTTCGTGCCCGTGGTCGATAATAGATCGATGCCTCTGGGCATCATTCGCGAGCGCGATTTGCGCGGAATTCTGCAACTATCTTTTGGCCGCGACTTGCTGAAAAATAGCTCGTGCGCACTGTCGCTCAACAATTTTTTGCTCCGTCTTCCTGTGTTTGACGCAGACGTTTGTCCAGCTCATCTTATCGAGCAATCTGCGCATGTTCTGGAGAACGGTGTTCTCGTGACGAAGAATTCGCAGTATGCGGGCGTCATCACATCGACTGCGCTCCTGCGGCTGGCTGGGCAGATCTGCCTGCGAGAAGCGCGGAACCAGAACCCCTTGACGCACTTGCCAGCCAACGATGCTATTCTCGGGCATGTGTCTCGCGCCTGCGCGAATGGCGAAGTCGATCAGCTGTTCTGCTACCTGGACTTCGATCACTTCAAGCCCTTCAATGACGTCTATGGCTTCCACCGCGGGGACCGCGCCATCATCATGTTCGCCGAGCTCCTGCGGTCCGAGTTCGGTTACGAGAACATCTTCCTCGGTCATGTCGGAGGTGACGACTTCTTCGTCGGCGCCACGGGAGAGGCTCAGGATTTTGCGGCAAGGCTTCGAGGCTTAACTCGTCGCTTCGCATCAAATGCGGAAAGCCTCTACTCGACGGAGCATCGACAACACGGTTACCTCGAGACCAAGGGGCGCGACGGCATAGTCGTCCGCTTTCCGCTCCTTACCTGCTCGGTCGGTTTGGTGGACGTTCCGGCGGGTGCGGGCGAGGTTGCCACAACAGAGATCGTCGAGAAGCTGGCGCGGGTCAAAACGGCTGCGAAGCAGTCTGCAACACGCATCAGTTTTGGGTCGCTTCTACGAAGACAGGCCCACGCGGCATAGCGGTTGCTCTGCCGCGAACGCGCACGAGAGTAGTCTCTGCTACTCCTTTCTCGCTCCTTAAGAGCCCCGGATAAATGCGGTGCGGTCCGGCGAGCGGAAAATTGATGGTTTTCTGACAGTATTGACGCAGGAAGGGCCTCTTGAAGAAGGCCCGTGCTTCAGATGTGGCGGAGGGGGCCATGCTCGCAACTGTCTCACGTGATCAAGCGCTGATCGCCTTTCTGGCGCTTGCCGACATGGAAAAGCTGGCGCGTACGCCTCTACTCGAAAGCTCGGCATTCTCCGCGTTCCTGATGCTGCTCGTCGGCATACAGCCCGAGGTCGAGCGTGTCGCCGTGCTGACGGCTGCCTCAGCCAGCGTCGCGAACGCTCTTTCGAGTGGTGTTGCGGCCGTCAACCCGCGCTCGATGACCCGGCAGTTTCCGCGCGAGGCGCCGCAGCTTTCTCTTGGCGCTCAACGGTTGAGAAATTCCTATGCCGGTCACGAAGTCAGCGCCGCGCTCAACGCGTTCAACGGCGCCGTGGCGGCGGCGAAAGATCAGACCGTCGCCTATATAGTCAGCGGATTTGCCTCTGATGTCCGGCCGATTGCGGCGGCATGGCGGGCTGCCTCTGCCACTGGGGCGCATCTCCTGCGTGCGATCGACCGCGCGTTCGGCGAACGGCAGTTAGCCGGGCTCGCGGACGCCACCTCGCCCTTGATCTCCTTCCTCGACGAGGCGGCCGCAGGCGGGTACTCGGCCGTCAGCCCGCGAGGAGAGATCAATCTGCCGCTCCTCCGGGAAGGCCGTGAGTTCAAGCGCGTGCCGGTGCGCTGCGCGGCGACGGTTCATCACAATGGCCAAACCTATCAAGCGAACCTGCATGATATGTCGGTCGGAGGCCTCGGTCTCGAGGGGCTCAGCGGCCCAGCCGAGCGCGCGGAGATCCGCGTCGATTTTGGCGGCTTGTCGCTCAAGGGATGCATCGAGTGGCTGAAAGATGGGCGCGCGGGTGTGAAGCTCGAGGTGCCGCTCGAGGCGGAAGATCCGCGCCTCAAGTTCCTGTCGTGCTAAAGGGCGCTTGCTCTCCTCGGAGTTGGCGTTAACGGTTCATTCACCAGATCAGGCAAGACTTCGTTAACCTCGTCTCTTGCCCCGGCCTTTTCCATGCATGACCTCAATGGCTTTCCGCCGCCTTCCACATCAAGCCTCAATGACGCTCGCAACGATACGGGACGCATTGCGTTCTGCGGGCCGTACGTGCTTTCGGCCGTGACCGGCTATCCGATCAGCAAGATCGAGGACGTCATTCGTGAGGGCCGTAACGTTCCCGATGGCCGGCGGCCTGTCGTGCGCGGTACCTATTCAGACGAGGTCGAGGCCGCGCTCGCGACGTTCGGCTTCTCGATGGTAGTGAAGGAAAGCTTCATGCACCTCGAGCGGAAGAAGCGTCCCACGGTCTGGACGTGGATGCAGAAGCCCAGAAGCGCGTGGGCGCATTACATCCTGGCTATCCACAAAGGCAAGGAAGGCCACTGGATCCTGATCAAGGGCGTCAAGATGTGCGATACGTTTACGGAGGGCCGCTGGACATTCGTGGTCGATGGACCGCATCGCGGCGCGCGCATCATGGAGATCTTCGAGGTCAGGAAGTCGGTTGATGGTTAATTCCACTCGACTATTTTCCGCCTAGATTTCGAGGCAACAACGCGTGTGTGACACTCTTCCAAGGAGAAGTTTGCATGCGCGCTCCCATCGCATTCTCGCACCTCGCGACTATCGCGTGCCTGGCTTTAGGTGCGCTTCCCGCTGGTCCGTTTCCTGCCTATGCGGCCGGTAGCAATCCGCAAGTTGTGCTCAATGAGCTTTATGGACTTGTCGGCGAGACCTGTTCCGAGGTCGCCAAGACGGGCAGCTATGATCAGGTCGCCGTTGCCAAATCTTACTTCACGCCTGAGCTTGCCAAAAAGCTTTCGAATGCTTTGGCCACCGGCTCGATTGATTTCGACATCTTCACTGACTCGCAGGACTGCGGGCTCTCCGACGTCGATCTCAAACTGACCGAAGCAACGGCCGCCGAAGCAACCGGCGTTGCGCTTTTCAAGAACTATGGCGAGGAGCGCGTCGTGCAACTCGTAATGCGCCGTACGGGCGCTGAATGGCGGATCGACGATTTGAAATATGGCCACCGGCACTTTTCGCTGAAAGCGGAGTATTGAGGCAAGATCGGCCTTCGGGACTTCTCATACCGGCCGGACAAAGTCTTGACTCACTGGTCGGCGGTTTCCGGCCGGTATTCTCTTTAGCTTGCGCGCAGCCGTGCTGAAAGCATGCTTCCAGCATGACACACCAACCCTGCGCGCTGATGACCTGCCCGCACTGCGTCAGCACTTCGTGCGGTTGGTATCAGAGGAAAACGCAAGAACGGCAGAGCGGGGGACCGCTCTGCCGTTTGAATTTCTGATGCGTGGGTCCGCAAAATAGAACTGACGCAAAATGGCAAGCTCGCGGGGCCACTGCAAGTTACCCTGCCGCTGCGGCCGCTTCCCCTGAGGGGTCGACCGAGCAAGCCCAATTACAAACTCAATGAGGAAAGGCCCCGGCATGCCTACAATGCCCTTCGACACCCGCAACATTCGATGGAACACGATCGACGGCTTTGACCACATTGCCTACCATGTCTGTGCCGTGGACGAGGAGAAGAGGATCGTCGACATCCTCTTCAAGTTCGATGCGAATTCGAAGATCGCGCTGCACCGACATAAGGCGGACTACATCACGCTGGTGCTGCAGGGCGAGCTTCGGATCTATCGCGCCAATGGCGAGCTAAAAGAGGTGCGCCCGATCGGAAGCTACGTCAGCGGCAAGGCCGACGGCGAGCCGCATTCCGAGGGCGGCGGCGATCAAGACGTGATCGCATTGTTCAGCAACAGGAACGTCGACAAACTCGTCTACGAGATCCTGGACAGTAATCTCAATGTGGTGGTGACGTTCGGCATCGCCGAGTTCAAGGCGCTGATGGACGCGCAAGCGTCAGCGGTCGCCAGCGCCGCTTGAAGCCGACGCCCAACGAAAACGGCCCCAAAGCGCTGCTTGGGGCCGTTTAAATTCACAATGCGACCTACTCTTATGCGGCCGCTTCGGCGGCCTTGACCTCGGCCTCGTGGCGGGCGCGGTCCTCGGCGCCCTTAACGGAGGTATCACGGTCAACGAGCTCGATGACGGCGCGCGGAGCGCTGTCTCCGTAGCGGAAGCCAGCCTTCAACACGCGCGAGTAGCCACCGGCGCGATCCTTGTAGCGCGGGGCCAGCACGTCGAAGAGCTTCTTGACCATGTCCTCGTCGCGCAGGCGAGCGGCTGCGAGGCGGCGGGAATTCAGATCACCGCGCTTGGCAAGCGTGATGTACTTGTCGATGACGCGCTTCAGGTCCTTGGCCTTCGGCAACGTGGTAACGATCTGCTCGTGCTTGATCAGCGAGGCAGCCATGTTGGAGAACATGGCCTGACGATGGGCGCTGTCGCGGCTGAAGCGGCGGCCCAGCTTCTTGTGTCGCATGTGATATCTCTCTTTTCGCTATGGTTGTTACGGGGAGGTTCTACGGCCTCGCCTCGTTGTCGTTATCCCCCTCTCCCCGTTCACGGGGAGAGGGAAATACGTGCTTAGTACTGATCCTCGAAGCGCTTGGCGAGCTCCTCGATGTTGTCCGGCGGCCAATTCGGCACTTCCATGCCGAGATGGAGGCCCATGCCGGCCAACACTTCCTTGATCTCGTTCAGCGACTTTCTGCCAAAGTTCGGCGTGCGAAGCATCTCGGCTTCCGTCTTCTGGATGAGGTCGCCGATGTAGACGATGTTGTCGTTCTTCAGGCAGTTCGCCGAGCGCACGGAAAGCTCGAGCTCGTCGACCTTCTTGAGCAGCGCGGCGTTGAAGGCAAGCTCCGGATGGCGGCTCTCCTCGACGGCCTTCTTCGGCTCCTCGAAGTTGATGAAGACGGCGAGCTGGTCCTGCAGAATACGGGCGGCGAGTGCCACCGCATCATCGGGCCGAACCGAGCCATCGGTCTCGAGCGTCATCGTGAGCTTGTCGTAGTCGAGGATCTGGCCCTCGCGGGTGTTCTCGACCTTATAGGAAACCTTGGTCACAGGCGTGTAGAGGCTGTCGACCGGGATCAAGCCAATCGGCGCATCGTCGGGACGATTGCGGTCGGCTGGGACATAGCCCTTGCCCATGTCGGCCGTGAACTCCATACGAATCTGGGCACCCTGGTCGAGGTGGCAAATGACGTGCTCGGGGTTCAGGATTTCGGCGTCCGAGCCCGTCTCGATGTCACCGGCCTTAACCGGGCCTGGACCCTCCTTCTTCAACACCATGCGCTTTACGCCTTCCGAATGGATGCGCAGCGCAATCTCCTTGATGTTGAGGATGATGCTCGTCACGTCCTCGCGGACGCCGGGGATCGACGAAAACTCATGCAGCACGCCGTCGATCTGCACGGTCTTGATGGCCGCGCCCTGAAGCGACGACAGCAGCACGCGCCGGATGGCGTTGCCGAGCGTCATGCCGAAGCCGCGCTCGAGCGGCTCGGCGACAACCGTCGCGACACGCGAGCGATCGCGGCCGGGGGTGATGTCGAGCTTCGACGGCTTGATCAGGTCTTGCCAGTTCTTCTGCAGTACGTTTGTCACATGTTCCTCGTACAGGTTATCGGCGCGGCCTCGCCTAAGGCCCGCGCGCATCCAACAGAGGATCGTTCCAGATCGGGAGAGGCGGGAGCTTGGCGCCGCTTTACGTGCCCGCAGTCCGGTCTAGAACTCGAGCCTTAAACGCGCCGACGCTTGCGCGGGCGGCAGCCGTTGTGCGGGATCGGCGTCACGTCACGGATCGAGGTGATCTGGAAGCCCACCGACTGCAAGGCGCGAAGAGCCGACTCACGGCCAGAACCCGGACCGCAAACCTCGACCTCGAGCACCTTCATGCCATGCTCCATTGCCTTCTTGCCGGCATCCTCAGCCGCCATCTGAGCGGCGAAGGGCGTCGACTTGCGCGAACCCTTGAAGCCCATGGTGCCCGAGGACGACCAGGCAAGAGTGTTGCCCTGCGCGTCGGTAATGGTGATCATGGTATTGTTGAAGGAGGCATTCACATGCGCCACGCCTGACGTGATGTTCTTCTTTTCGCGGCGGCGGACTTTCGCGCGCCCCTGCCCCTGTGCTGCTTCTTTCGCCATTCGTAGTAACTCCTAAAACCCTCGACGGGGCAATCCAGATCGCTGTCCGGGACAGCATGAATTTGGCCGTGCGACCCATTGCCGTGTGATCGCTACCCGGCGGAAACAAATATCGGCGGTTAGGCCTTCTTCTTGCCAGCGATGGGCTTTGCGGGACCCTTGCGCGTGCGTGCGTTGGTGTGTGTGCGCTGGCCGCGAACCGGCAGACCCTTACGGTGACGGAGGCCACGATAGCAGCCGAGATCCATGAGGCGCTTGATGTTCATCGAGACCTCGCGGCGAAGATCACCCTCGACGACGTAGTCGCGGTCGATCGCTTCGCGGATCTGAAGAACCTCGGCGTCGGTGAGCTGATTGACGCGGCGATCTGCAGGGATGCCGACGCGCTGGCAGATGTCTTCCGCGAACTTTTCGCCGATCCCATGGATGTACTGGAGCGCGATGATGACGCGCTTCTGGGTCGGAATGTTTACACCTGCTATACGGGCCACGTGCGTCTCCTACGGGTCTTTATTCTCTGCCTGCTTGGCCGCAAAGCGGCCGGCGAATTCTGCTGTTTATCAACGCCAAAAATCGAGGGATTGAACCGGGCGCACTAACGCCACACGGACCAATCCTCTCGTTCCGGTATCTTGAGAGCGCGGTGTTGTAGCTTGGTCATAATACTTCGTCAACATTCACGCTCAAAAGAATGAGTACTCACGCGCCACCAGTCACGCCGTCGAGTTGCTTCGCCACATCCGGAATGGAGGCCATTCCATCGATGGTGCGCAGCTTACCGTTAGCGAAATAGTAGCCAATCAGCGGGGACGTCTCGCGGTAATAGGCCATGAGACGGGTCTTCAACGCCTCGGCATTGTCGTCGGCACGGACGGTGCCACCGGCTGCCAGGGTTTCGCGAGCCCGGTTCTCGATGCGCGACAAAAGCGCCGTATCGTCGACCTTCAGCTCAATGACCGCATCGAGGCCGAGGCCCTTCGATGCGAGCAGCTTATCGAGAGCCGCTGCCTGCTTCAGGGTGCGCGGAAAGCCATCGAGGATGAAGCCATTGGCGCAATCGGGCTCGGTAATGCGGTCAGCGATGATGCCGATCACGATCTCGTCCGAGACGAGACCTCCGGCCTTCATCACGGCCTCAGCCTGCTTGCCAATCTCGGTGCCGGCCTTGACGGCGGCACGCAGCATGTCGCCGGTCGAGAGCTGGACGAGACCGCGGCGCTTGGCGAGGCTTTCAGCCTGAGTGCCCTTGCCGGCCCCTGGGGGGCCGAGCAAAATTATGTTCATCTGCGCCCTCCGCGGCCCGTGGCCCCACGTAGCTTAGCCTTCTTAATGAGGCCCTCGTACTGATGTGCGAGCAGATGGCTTTGAATCTGGGCCACGGTATCCATGGTGACGCTCACGGCAATGAGCAGCGAGGTGCCGCCGAAGTAGAACGGAACCGCGGCATAGGCGGTCAGAAGCTCCGGCATGACACAGACGGCCGCCAGGTAGATCGCGCCGACGACGGTGATGCGGGTCAGGACGTAATCGATGTACTCGGCCGTCTTCTCGCCGGGGCGGATACCAGGCAGAAAGCCGCCGTACTTGCGGAGGTTGTCCGCCGTCTCCTTCGGGTTGAACACGACCGCGGTATAGAAGAAGGCGAAGAACACGATCAACGACACGTAGACGAGCATATAGAGCGGCTGGCCGTGGCCGAGTGCCGCGACGATACCAGAAAGCCACTCGGGCCCGCCGCCGCGAGAGTTCGCGAATTGCGCGGCGGTGATCGGAAGCAGCAAAAGGGACGATGCGAAGATCGGCGGAATGACGCCCGACGAATTGAGCTTCAGCGGCAAATGCGATGCATCGCCTTGGAACACGCGGTTGCCGACCTGTCGCTTCGGATATTGGATCAGAAGACGCCGCTGAGCCCGCTCGATGTAAACGATCGCGGCAACAACGATCAGCATCAGCGCGAGCAAGGCAAGCAGGAGGAAGGTGGAGAGCGCACCGGTGCGGGACATCTCAAACAATCCGACCAGCGCCGTCGGGAGGCCTGCGACGATGCCCGCGAAAATGATGAGCGAGATGCCGTTGCCGACGCCGCGCTGCGTGATCTGCTCGCCGAGCCACATGAGGAACATGGTGCCACCGACAAGCGTGATGACCGTCGTGATCCGGAAGAACCAGCCAGGATCGGCCACAACGGAACCCGAGGCGCCACTCGAGCCCTCGAGGCCGATGGCAATGCCGTAGGCCTGAACCGACGCCAGAACGACGGTCAAATAGCGGGTGTACTGGTTGATCTGCTTGCGACCCGACTCGCCCTCCTTCTTGAGAGCTTCCAGCTTCGACGACATCGATGTCATGAGCTGGATGATGATCGAGGCGGAAATGTAGGGCATGATGTTCAGAGCGAAAATCGCCATGCGCTCGACCGCGCCGCCAGCGAACACGTTGAACATTCCGAGAATGCCCGAGGATTGAGACTTGAATGCCTGGGCGAAGGCTGCTGCATCGATGCCGGGCATCGGAATGAAGGTGCCGAGCCGGTAGACAATCAGCGCGCCCAGTGTGAACCACAGGCGATTCTTGAGATCCTCCGCCTTGGCGAATGCGCCAAGGTTCATGTTGGAGGCTAGCTGCTCGGCAGCTGATACCATTTCCGTCTCTCCTCGACGCCCGTTGCGTTAGACGCTTATGTGGTGTCCGTATCCGCTCGAGACGAGACCCCACCGGGGCCCGAAAAAGCAATTCGGGCAGATCCCGGCATCCGGGCGGCTTACCCGGACAAGCGGTATCACCCGCCCGTCCGGATCTCCATTATTCCGTCTTGGCGGCCGCGCCCTTCTTGTCGCCGCCAGCCTTCTTGGCAGCAGACTTCTTGCGCTTGGCCTCGTCGGCGGCCAACACCTTCTTGACGATGAGGCTAACGGTGCCGCCAGCCTTCTCGACAGCGGCCCTGGCTGTCTCGGTGGCGTGGTTCACAGTCAGCGACAGCTTGGTCTTGAGCTCACCGGCGCCAAGCAGGCGCAAGCCGTCCTTGGGGCGGCGCAGGATGCCGGTCTCGACGAGCACTGCAACGTCGACTGACTGGCCGGCCTTGAGCTTGCCCTCGTCGATCGCCTGCTGCAGAGCGCCGAGGTTGATCTCATTGAAGCTCTTGCGATCGAACTTGTTGAAGCCACGCTTCGGCAAGCGGCGATGCAGCGGCATCTGGCCACCCTCGAAGCCGCCGATGGCGACACCGGTACGAGCCGTCTGACCCTTGCCGCCGCGGCCGCCGGTCTTGCCAACGCCCGAGCCGATGCCACGGCCGATACGCACGCGAACCTTGCGGGCGCCAGCATTATCCTTAATTTCGTTGAGCCGCATGGGACCCGAACTCCTTCAAATCTTAGGCTTTGCCCGTCTCGTCGACGATGCGGACGAGATGGGGAACGGTCTCAATCATGCCACGAACCGAAGGTGTGTCCTCGAGAACGCGGCGACGATGCAGCTTGTTGAGGCCAAGACCGATCAGCGTCTTGGTCTGGACCTCCGGGCGGCGGTTCGCGCTTGCAATCTGCTCGACCGTTATCGTCTTGTTGGCAGCCATATCACGTTGCTTTCTCGATTAGTCCTGGCTCGATTAGTCCCGGCTCTATCCGTCCTGGCTCGATCCGGGCCGAGGCTTACGCCTCAGCGCCAGCCTCTACCATGGAGCCGTCACGACGACGCGCGACGATCTCGGAAACCTTCTTGTTGCGGCGCGCGGCGACTGAGCGGGGGTTCTCCTGCTCCTTCAGCGCGTCGAACGTGGCGCGAACGACGTTGTAGGGGTTGGTCGAGCCGAGCGACTTCGCAACCACGTCGTGAACGCCAAGCATCTCGAACACGGCGCGCATGGCGCCGCCAGCGATGATGCCTGTACCGGCGGGCGCCGATCGAAGCACGACGCGGCCCGAACCGTGACGGCCCTCGCTGTCATGGTGCAATGTGCGGGCATCGCGCAGTGGCACGCGCAGAAGATTGCGGCGGGCGGCCTCGGTCGCCTTGCGGATCGCTTCCGGCACCTCGCGGGCCTTGCCGTGGCCGAAGCCGACGCGGCCCTTGAGGTCGCCTACGACGACAAGCGCTGCAAAGCCGAAGCGCTTACCGCCCTTGACGACCTTGGCGACGCGGTTGATGTGGACCAGCTTGTCCGAGAACTCGCTGTCCCGTTCCTCGCGCTCGCGCTCACGGCCGCGGTCTCTGGATGATGGACGTGCCACTGTTAAATTCCTTTCATCAGAAGCTGAGGCCGCCTTCGCGCGCGGCATCGGCTAGCGCTTTGACGCGCCCATGGAAAATATAGCCGCCGCGGTCGAACACGACCGTGCTGACGCCAGCCTTCAGAGCACGCTCGGCGACGAGCTTGCCGATCTTTGCGGCGGCATCTTTGTCGGCGCCCGTCTTGAGCGACGTGCGCAGATCCTTCTCGAGCGTCGAGGCGGCGGCTAGCGTCTTGCCATCGGCGTCGTCGATGATCTGCGCGTAGATGTGCTTCGATGAGCGGTAGACCGAGAGCCGGGGACGGCCTGCGGCGCGTGACTTCAACGCGCGGCGCACGCGAGCCTGGCGCTTCTCGAATTTTGCGTTGGGGTTGGCCATGGCTGATGTCCTTACTTCTTCTTGCCTTCCTTGCGGAAGATATATTCGCCCTTAAAGCGAACGCCTTTGCCCTGATAGGGCTCTGGCTTGCGGGAGGCGCGGATATCGGCCGCGACCTGGCCGACGAGCTGCTTGTCGATGCCCGTGACCGTCACGACTTCCTGCTTCGGACCGCCGACCTTGACCTCGACGCCGGCCGGGATCATGTGGACGACGTCATGGCTGAAGCCGACCGAGAGGGTCAGCTTATCCTTGCCCTGCAGCGAGGCCTTGAAGCCGACGCCGTGAATCTCAAGCGTGTGCGAGTAGCCCGTCGTCACGCCGTCGATGAGGTTCTTCACCATCGTGCGCGACATGCCCCACATGGAGCGCGCCTTCTTGGTGTCCTCGACGAGCGTGAGCTCGATGCCGTCGGCGGTCTTCTCGACCTTGATCTCTTCCGGCAAGGTGAAGGAGAGTTCGCCCTTCGAGCCCTTCATCTTGACCGTCTGGCCGCTGACCGTGGCCGTCACATTCGACGGGACGGGGACCGGCTTTTTTCCGATGCGTGACATGGTCGCTTTCCTTAAAAGCCCCGGCTCTGCGCCTTAGGCCTTCCTTAGAACACGTTGCAAATGATCTCGCCGCCGACGTTTTCTTCCTTGGCGCGTGCGTCCGACATCACACCCTTCGGCGTGGACAGGATCGCGACGCCGAGGCCGTTGGCAACGCTCTGAAGATCGCGGACGGGCGAGTAGACGCGCCGGCCGGGTGTCGAGACGCGGCTGATCTCCTTGATCGCCGGCTGACCGTTGAAATACTTGAGCTCGATTTCGAACTCGGGAAGGTTGCCCTTCTGCTCAACGCGGGTGTAGCCGCGGATATAGCCTTCCTCGACGAGCACGTCGAGGACGCGGCCGCGCAGGCTCGAGGCCGGCGTCGTCACCTTAGGGCGGCGGCGCATTTGCGCGTTGCGGATGCGGGTCAGCATATCGCCCAGCGGATCGTTCACCATTTTCGTGCCCTCCTTACCAGCTCGACTTGACCATGCCGGGGATCATGCCTTGCGAGGCCAATTCCCGGAGCTGGTTGCGGCACATCTTGAGTTTGCGATAGTAGCCGCGGGCGCGGCCGGTGATCTCGCAGCGGTTGCGAATGCGCACGACGGAGCCGTTGCGCGGCATCTCGGCAAGCTTAAGGCGCGCTGCAAAGCGCTCCTCGGCCGGGCGCTTCAGATCATCGGCGATCGCCTTCAAACGCTTGCGCTTGGCGGCATACTGAGCCACCAGCTTGCGGCGATGGTTGTTCTTCTCAACTGAGCTCGTCTTAGCCATTCATGGTCCTCCAAAGGCCTTTCGGGTGATTTTAGTCCCGAGGTCCTCTAGCTGCGGAAAGGGAAATTGAAGCCGCGAAGGAGCTCGCGAGCCTCGTCGTCTGTGCGGGCGGACGTACACACGATCACGTCCATACCCCAGACCTGGTCAACCTTGTCGTAGTCGATCTCCGGGAACACGATGTGCTCCTTCAAACCGCAGGCATAGTTGCCGCGGCCGTCGAAGCTCTTCGGGTTCAGGCCGCGGAAGTCCTTCACGCGCGGCAGCGCGATGGTGACGAAACGGTCCAGGAACTCGTACATGCGGTCGCCGCGGAGCGTGACCTTGGTGCCAAGCGTCATGCCTTCGCGGACCTTGAAGGTCGCGATCGACTTGGTCGACTTGGTCATGACCGGCTTCTGGCCAGCGATCAACATGAGATCGCCCGCGGCGTTGTCGACCTTCTTGCGGTCCGAGGTCGCCTCGCCGACACCCATGTTGAGAACGATTTTCTCAAGCTTGGGGATCTGCATCGGATTCTTGTAGGCAAACTTCTGCAGCAACGCCTCGCGCACCACCTTCTCGTAGTGCTGCTTGAGACGAGGCTTATAGTCTGCCGGGCGCGGCTTGATCTCGCGGGGACCCGCGTCGACCTTCGCAGCCTTGGCAGCACGCGGCTCCTTGGCCTGCTTTCCAGCCGGGCCACCGGCGGGCTTGCCGCCCTTTGCGGGTTTCTCTTTTTCGGCCATGACTTAGTTCTTCTCCGGAATAATCTCGCCAGAGCGCTTGGCGAAGCGCACCTTCTTGCCGTCCTCGAGGAGGCGGAAACCGACGCGGGTCGGCTTGCCGTCCTTGGGATCCTCAAGGGCAAGGTTCGAAATCTGGATGGCCGCCTCTTTCGAGATGATGCCGCCTTCCTGCTGCGGTGTCTGGCGCTGGTGACGGCGCACGACATTGACGCCGCGAACGAGCGCGCGGTTTTCTTTGGGACGGACCTCGATGACCTCGCCGCGCTTGCCTTTATCACGGCCGGTCAGGACGACGACGCTGTCGCCCTTCTTGATCTTCAGCGACGCCATTACAGCACCTCCGGAGCGAGCGAGACGATCTTCATGTGGTTCTTTGCGCGCAGCTCACGGGTCACGGGCCCGAAGATGCGGGTGCCGACGGGCTCGCCCTGCGCGTTGATGAGAACGGCGGCGTTGCGATCAAAGCGGATCAGCGAGCCATCTGGACGGCGCACGCCCTTGGCGACGCGCACGATGACGGCCTTCATAACCTGGCCCTTCTTTACGCGCCCCTTCGGGATCGCCTCCTTCACCGACACCACGATGGTGTCGCCGATGGTGGCGTACTTGCGCTTGGAGCCGCCCAGCACCTTGATGCACTGGACGCGACGCGCGCCCGAATTGTCGGCGACGTCGAGATTGGTCTCCATCTGGATCATCGCACTCGTCTCTCTTCCTGCCGCAAACGATGCGGCCCCAAATTCTGTTAACTGCCTTCAAAGCTCACGACCCACGGCCGCGACCCAAACTCATGCTTTCGCGAGGACGACCCAGCGTTTCAGCTTGGAGATCGGTGCCGATTCCTGGATCGATACCTGATCGCCGGCCTTATGCGTATTGGCCTCGTCATGGGCGTGATACTTCTTGGTACGGCGCACTGTCTTTTTCAGAAGCGGATGCGTGTAACGGCGTTCCACCTCGACGACAATGGTCTTGTTATTCTTTGCGGAAACAACGGTACCGCTCAGGACGCGCTTCGGCATCTCGGTCTCTCCTTACGCGCCAGATTTCTTGGCAACTGCCGGCGCGGTCGAACCGCCCCGCTTGCCGCCTGCAATGGTCATCAGTCGTGCGATGTCCCGGCGGATCTGGCGCACGCGCGACGTATTCTCGAGCTGCCCGGACGCCCGCTGAAAGCGCAGGTTGAACTGCTCCTTCTTGAGCTTCGCCAACTCGTCGTCGAGCTGATCGAGCGACATGCTCCTCAAATCACCCGGTTTCATCGTCTTCCTCATCTCTCAGGGCGCAGGCGAACTAGCTCAGCCGATGCGCGTAACTATTCTCGTCTTGATCGGCAGCTTGGCAGCGCCCAGCAGGAGTGCCTCGCGCGCGACCTGGTCGGGCACGCCGTCGAGCTCGAACATGATGCGGCCTGGCTTCACGCGCGAGCACCAGAACTCGATCGAGCCCTTGCCTGAACCCATTCGGACTTCGGCCGGCTTCTTCGTGACGGGCACGTCCGGGAAGATGCGGATCCAGACGCGGCCGGCACGCTTCATGTGACGCGTGATGGCACGGCGAGCGGCTTCGATCTGGCGCGCAGTCAGGCGCTCAGGCTCAACGGCCTTGAGACCGTGCGAGCCGAAATTGAGCGTCGTTCCACCCTTGGCGTTGCCGTGGATACGGCCCTTGAAGGTCTTGCGGAACTTGGTTTTCTTGGGTTGCAGCATCTTCTTATTCCCTTAAAGCCGTCAGGCTTGCTCCTGTCCGTCTTTGGCCGGCTCGGCGGGCGCACGCTGAGCGCGGTCCCCCCTCGGTCCGTCGCCTCTCGGGCCATCACCTCTCGCACCATCACCTCTCGGGCCACGGCGCTCGCGGCGCTCACCACCGTCCTCGCGGCGGGGACGACCACCTGTGCCGTCACCAGCACCCTCAGTGGCGCGGCGCTCGGAGGCCATCGGATCGTGCTCCATGACCTCGCCCTTGAAGATCCAGACCTTGATGCCGATGATGCCGTAGGCCGTCGTGGCCTTGCCGTAGCCGAAGTCGATGTCGGCGCGCAGCGTGTGCAACGGCACGCGGCCTTCGCGGTACCACTCGGTACGCGCGATCTCGGCGCCGCCGAGACGGCCGGCGACGTTGATACGAATGCCGATGGCACCAGCGCGGAGCGCGGTCTGCACGGCGCGCTTCATGGCGCGGCGGAAGGCGATGCGGCGCTCGAGCTGCTGGGCGATGTTCTCAGCAACGAGCACAGCGTCGGTGTCGGGCTTACGCACCTCGAGAAGGTTCAGGTGAACCTCGGACGAGGTGTAGCGCGAAAGCTCTGAACGCAGCTTCTCGATGTCGGCGCCCTTCTTGCCGATGAGAACGCCGGGACGAGCTGTGTGAACCGTCACGCGGCACTTCTTGTGCGGGCGCTCGATCACGACCTTCGAGACGCCAGCGGCGCGCTGCAGCTTCAGGATGTGCGCGCGGATGGCGCGATCCTCATGCAGGAGCTTGCCGTACTCGGCGCGACGCGCGAACCAGCGGCTATCCCAGGTGCGGTTGATGCCGAGGCGGAGCCCGATCGGATTGACTTTATGACCCATTACTCGGCCTCCTTCTGAGCCGCGGCGGACTTCACCTTAGCGGCAGGCTTCTTGGCCTTGGCTGCCTTCGGCTGCTCGACCTCGGCCTCCGTCTCGCGGACGACGACCGTGATCTGCGAGAACGGCTTGAAGATCGATGCGCCGCGGCCGCGACCGCGAGCTGCAAAGCGCTTCATGACGAGGTTCTTGCCGACATAGGCTTCCGCAACCACGAGCGTGTTGACGTCCAGGTCGTGATTGTTCTCGGCGTTCGCCACGGCGCTCATGACACACTTGCGCACGTCCTGCGCGATCCGCTTCCTCGAGAACTCGAGGTCGGCAAGCGCCTGGTCCACCTTCTTGCCGCGGATCATGCCGGCGACAAGGTTGAGCTTCTGCGGCGAGATGCGAAGGTTCTTCGCAATCGCCTTTGCCTCTTTATCGGAGAGGCTTCTCTCTCTGCTCGGCTTGCCCATTATTTCTTCACCGCCGCTTTCTTGTCGCCGCCGTGACCCTGGAAGATGCGGGTCGGCGAAAACTCACCGAACTTGTGGCCGATCATGTCCTCGGTGACGTTGACCGGGACGTGCTTTTGACCGTTGTAGACGCCGAAGGTCAGCCCAACGAACTGGGGCAGGATCGTCGAGCGGCGGCTCCAGGTCTTGATGACCTCGTTGCGGCCGGACGAACGCACCTTCTCAGCCTTCTTGAGAATGTAGCCGTCGACAAACGGGCCTTTCCAAACTGCGCGTGTCACTCTTCTCTCCTCGGCCGTCTCCTCGGGTCATTGCCGCATTGCTACGCGACACGCCCTGGGCCTCTTAGTTGTCAGTCTTCGTACTTCCTGGGGAAAAGCGTCTGCCGCGTTTCCGTCGTTCAGCACTCGAATTACTTGCTCTTAGACCGGCTTCTGACGATAAACTTATCGGTCTTCTTATTCTTGCGGGTCTTGAAGCCCTTCGTCGGCTTGCCCCACGGCGTTGCCCAGTGCTTACCGCCGTTGGTACGGCCGCCGTTCGGATGGTCGATCGGGTTCATGGCGATCGAGCGCACCGTCGAACGGTTGCCCTTCCACCGGTTGCGGCCAGCCTTGCCGACCACCTCGTTGGTGTGGTCCGGATTGGAGACCGCGCCCACGGAGGCCATGCACTCGGCGCGAACCTTGCGCGTCTCGCCGGAGCTGAGCTTCAGGACGGCCCAGCCGGCATCGCGGCCGACGAGCTGCACGAAGGCGCCGGCGGAGCGGGCCATCTGACCACCACCGCCGGGCTTCAGCTCGACGTTGTGGACGATGGTGCCGATCGGCATGGCGGCGAGCGGCATGGCGTTGCCAGGCTTGACGTCGACCTTAGTGCCGGAGACGACCTGATCACCGACCTGGAGGCGCTGCGGCGCAAGGATGTAGGACAGGTGTCCATCCTTGTACTTGATCAGTGCAATAAAGGCCGTGCGGTTCGGATCGTACTCGAGGCGCTCAACGGTCGCCACGACGTCGTACTTGCGGCGACGGAAGTCGACCATGCGATAGGCCTGCTTATGGCCACCGCCGATGTGACGCATAGTGATGCGGCCATCGCTGTTGCGACCACCGGTCTTGCGCTTGCCCTCGGTCAGCATCTTGACCGGCGCACCCTTCCACAGGTGGCTGCGGTCGACCTGCACCAGGTGGCGAAGACTGGGAGATGTCGGGCGGAATGTTTTCAGTGCCATTGGTCCCGCTCCTTTAGAGGCCCGTCGTGACGTCGATCGAGTGGCCTTCCTCGAGCGTCACGATGGCCTTCTTGGTATCGCTGAGCTGTGCACGGATGCCGCGGAAAACTCTCCGCTTGCCCTTGCGCACGAGCGTGTTCACGGCCTTGACCTTGACGCCGAACAGGATCTCGACAGCCGACTTGATGTCGGTCTTGTTGGCGGTCGGAGCCACCTTGAAGATGACCTGGTTGGCTTCAGAGACGAGCGTCGCCTTCTCGGTGATGACCGGCGACAGGATGACGTCGTAGGCTTTGAGCTTGTTCATCACTTGCTCTCCCCGGCCTGGGCCTTAACATCGGCGAAGCGGGCGTCGATCGCCTCGATTGCCGCCTTCGTCAGCACGAGCTTTTCGCGCCGCAGAATGTCGTAGACGTTGAGGCCGGCGACCGGCAGCACGTCGATATTCGGAATGTTGCGTGCAGCACGGGCAAAGGCGTCCTCGAGGATGGCGCCATCGATGATGAGCGCATTCTTGAGCCCGAGCTTGGCGAACTGCAGCTTAAGCGCGCCCGTCTTGCCATCCTTGGAGGACGCGGCGTCTAGAACGACAATCGCGCCGGCCTTGGCCTTGGCAGAGAGAGCGTGGCGAAGCGCCAGCGCACGCACCTTCTTCGGCAGGTCGATGGCATGACTGCGCGGCTTCGGGCCGAAAGCCTTGCCGCCGCCGCGCCACTGCGGAACCGACTTGTCGCCGTGACGGGCGCCACCGGTGCCCTTCTGCTTGTACATCTTCTTGCCGGTGACCGTCACTTCGGAACGGTCCTGGGCGTGATGTGTACCAGCCATGCGCTTCAACTGCTGGTAGCGCACCATGCGATGTAGAATGTCGCTCCGTGGCTCGAGCCCATAGATAGCGTCGGCGAGCTCGATCTCACCGGCCTTCTGTGCCTCGAGCGTGGTGATGTTAGCTTTCATCACGCCGTCTCCTTCTTAGCCGGCTTGAATGCGCCGGGCTTCGGTGCTGCGGCGTTGGCTTTCTTCTTGACGGCATCGCGTACGATGACCCAGCCGCCCTTGGATCCCGGCACAGCACCGCGGATCATGAGGAGGCCGCGCTCGACGTCGATTTTCGCGACGACGAGGTTCTGGGTCGTAATCCGCTCGTCGCCCATGTGGCCGGCCATCTTCTTGCCCTTGAACACCTTGCCGGGGTCCTGGCGCTGACCAGTCGAACCGTGCGAGCGGTGGCTCACCGAGACACCGTGCGTGGCGCGAAGGCCGCCGAAGTTCCAGCGCTTCATGGCGCCCTGAAATCCCTTGCCTTGGCTGGTGCCCGTCACGTCGACGAACTGGCCCTGGACGAAGTGGTCGGCTGTGATCTCGGCGCCAACCTCGATCAAGTTCTCAGGGGTAACCCGGAACTCGGCGAGCTTGCGCTTCGGCTCCACCTCGGCGATCGCGAAGTTGCCACGATCGGCCTTGGTCAGCCGCGAGGGCTTGCGCGTGCCGGCGCCAACCTGGATGGCCGTGTAGCCATGCTTTTCGGCGGTGCGCTGCGACAGCACCTGAAGCTTCTCGAGCTTCAGGACCGTGACAGGCACATGCTCTCCCGCTTCCGTGAAGATGCGGGTCATGCCGACTTTCTGTGCAATCACTCCGGAACGCATTGCGTCGCATTCCTTCCTTTTATTACGCTGCCGATGCGGGCCGTCCCCGATCAGCGCGACAACCTCTAGAGCTTGATCTCAACGTCCACGCCTGCAGCCAGGTCGAGCTTCATCAAAGCGTCGACCGTCTGGGGCGTGGGGTCCACGATGTCCAACATGCGCTTGTGGGTGCGCATCTCGAACTGCTCGCGGCTCTTCTTGTCGATGTGGGGAGAGCGGTTGACGGTAAAGCGCTCGATGCGCGTCGGCAGCGGGATCGGGCCCCGCACCTCAGCGCCAGTACGCTTTGCCGTGTTCACGATCTCGCGCGTCGACGCATCGAGTATTCGATGGTCGAAGGCCTTGAGCCGGATGCGGATATTCTGGCCGTTCATTTTAGTACCCTCTCGAGAGCCTGCCGTAGGGCGCGGGCAACGGGCCAAAGCCACGCTACACGCCACCTGCTGGCTGCTCGCTTATTCCACGATCTTGGTGACGACGCCGGCGCCGCTCCAAAGTGCGGCTTGCCGCACTTTGGCATTCGTCAGTTGTCGGCGCCGCGCTGGCTCAAAATTCATTTTGCTGAACTCTATTCCACGATCTTGGTGACGACGCCGGCGCCGACGGTTCTGCCGCCCTCGCGGATGGCGAAGCGAACCTTCTCCTCCATGGCGATCGGCGAGACGAGCTCGACCTCAACGGCGATGTTGTCGCCCGGCATCACCATTTCCGTGCCCTCAGGCAGTGTCACCACGCCCGTCACGTCCGTCGTGCGGAAGTAGAACTGCGGACGGTAGTTGGTGAAGAACGGCGTGTGACGGCCACCCTCCTCCTTGGTCAGGACGTAGGCCTCGGCCTTGAACTTCTTGTGCGGCTTCACCGAGTTCGGCTTGGCCAGAACCTGGCCGCGCTCGACGGCTTCCTTGTCGATACCGCGCAGGAGGCAGCCGACGTTGTCGCCAGCCTCGCCCGAATCCAGAAGCTTCCTGAACATCTCGACGCCCGTCACGATCGACTTCTGCGTCGCTGCAAGACCGACGATCTCGACTTCCTCGCCGACCTTGATCATGCCGCGCTCAATACGGCCCGTCACAACCGTGCCGCGGCCCGAGATCGAGAATACGTCTTCGATCGGCATCAGGAACGGCTGATCCTTCGGGCGCTCGGGGAGCGGGATGTAGGTGTCGAGCGCCTCGTAGAGCTTGATGATGGCTTCGTCAGCCAGCGGGCCCTTCTCGCCGTTCAACGCCTTCACGGCGGCGCCGCGGATCACCGGCGTGTCGTCGCCCGGGAACTGATACTTCGAGAGAAGCTCGCGCACTTCCATCTCGACAAGATCGAGGAGCTCAGCGTCATCGACGATGTCGCACTTGTTCAGGAACACGACGATGTAGGGAACGCCAACCTGGCGGGCGAGCAGGATGTGCTCGCGCGTCTGCGGCATCGGACCGTCAACGGCCGACACAACCAGGATCGCGCCGTCCATCTGGGCCGCGCCCGTGATCATGTTCTTCACGTAGTCGGCGTGGCCAGGGCAGTCGACGTGCGCGTAGTGGCGGTTCGGCGTCGCGTACTCGACGTGCGAGGTGGCGATCGTCAGGATCTTCGTCGGGTCGCGGCGGCCCTGGCTCTCGGACGCCTTCGCAACGTTGTCGTACGAGATCGCCGTCGTCGTCCAACCGCGGTCGAACGAGACCTTCGTCAGCGCCGCCGTCAGCGTCGTCTTGCCGTGGTCAACGTGACCAATCGTGCCGACGTTCACGTGCGGCTTGTTGCGCTCGAATTTTGCTTTGCCCATAGCTGGCTCTCCTTGAACTCGTCAAATTTCTGTCCGGTCGATCCGGAAACCTTCACCTGATCAGCGCCCCTGCCGGGGCGGCACCTCAGGCATATTTTGCCTTGACCTCGTCCGCCACGTTGCGCGGCACGTCCGCGTAATGGGCGAACTGCATCGTGTAGGACGCTCGTCCCTGACTCTGCGAGCGAAGCTGGCTCACGTAGCCGAACATGTTCGCGAGCGGGACATAGGCGCGAATGACGGTGGCGTTGCCGCGCATTTCCTGGTTGCGAATCTGGCCGCGACGCGAGTTGATGTCGCCGATGACGCCGCCGACGAAGTCACCCGGGGTGACCACCTCGACGTCCATGATCGGCTCGAGCAGCTTGACGCCGCCCTTCTCGCAGCCTTCCTTCATTGCGGAACGGGCCGCAATTTCGAAGGCGATTGCGGACGAGTCTACCTCGTGGAAGGCGCCGTCAAACAACGTGACCTTCATGTCGACCATCGGGAAGCCGATGAGCACGCCATTCGACCAGACGCTCTCGACACCCTTCTCGACGCCCGGAACGTATTCCTTGGGGACCGAGCCGCCAATGATGTCGGCCGCAAACTCGTTGCCCTTGCCCGTCTCGTTGGGCTCGAGCTTAAGCTTGACGCGGGCAAACTGACCGGTGCCGCCCGTCTGCTTCTTGTGGGTGTAGTCGATGTCGACGGCGCGCGCCAGCGTCTCGCGGTAGGCAACCTGGGGTGCACCCACGTTGACCGCGATGTTGTGCGGCTCGCGGCGCATGATGTCGACCTTGATGTCGAGATGCAGCTCGCCCATGCCCTTGAGGATGGTCTCGCCCGACTCCGGATCGACGGAAACG
Organism: Hyphomicrobium sp.; assembly: GCA_041659825.1. Taxonomy (GTDB): domain Bacteria; phylum Pseudomonadota; class Alphaproteobacteria; order Rhizobiales; family Hyphomicrobiaceae; genus Hyphomicrobium_C. The sequence goes on along the minus strand of JBAZXL010000006.1, from coordinate 91,444 downwards.
CGGAACGACGGATCCTCGACCGACATCATGTGAAGTACGGTCGCCATCTTTTCCTGGTCGGCCTTGGTCTTGGGCTCGACCTTCATCTCGATGACGGGGTTCGGGAAGTCCATCTTCTCGAGGAGAACGGCCTTCGACGGATCAGAAAGCGTCTCGCCGGTGCGCGTATCCTTGAGACCAGCCAGTGCGATGATATCGCCGGCATAGGCCTCGTCGACGGACTTACGATCGTCGGCGTGCATCTCGTAGATCATGCCGACCCGCTCTTTCTTATCGCGGGTGGTCTGAGCGAGTGCCATGCCCTTCTCGAGCTTGCCCGAATAAATACGGCAGAAGGTGATCGAGCCAACGTGCGGAAACGTCATGATCTTGAAGGCGATCATGGACAACGGATCGGTGTCGACCGGGCGGCGCTCGGTCTCAGCGCCGGTCTTCACGTCGATGCACTTATAGGCTTCACGATCGGATGGTGCGGGCAGGAAGTCGACCACAGCGTCGAGCAGGGGCTGCACGCCCTTGTGCTTGAACGCCGAGCCGCACATCATCGGATAGAAGGCGCGCGTGATGGTTGCCTTGCGAATGAGGCTACGCAGCGTCTCTGCGTCCGGCTCCTTGCCGTCGAGGTAGGCGCCCATGGCGTCGTCGTCCATCTCGACGGCGGCTTCGATGAGCGCTGCGCGGTATTCCTGGGCCTTGTCGAGGAGATCGGCCGGGATCTCCTTGATGCCCATCTTAGCGTCCTTGCCGTCACCATCCCAGACGATAGCCTTCATGTCGATGAGGTCGACAACGCCCTGGAAATCGGCCTCAGCGCCAATCGGGAGCTGAATCGGGATAGCGCGAGCGCCGAGCTTCTCCTTGATGTCATCAAGGCACATGTAGAAGTCAGCGCCGGTCTTATCCATCTTGTTGGAGAAGATGATGCGCGGAACATTGTACTTGTCGCCCTGGCGCCAGACGGTCTCCGTCTGGGGCTCGACGCCCTGATTGCTGTCGAGAACGCAAACGGCGCCGTCGAGCACGCGCAGCGACCGCTCGACCTCGATGGTGAAGTCGACGTGGCCTGGCGTGTCAATGATGTTCAAGCGGCGCTTCCTGCCGTCCCGGCCAGGCCAGAAGCAGGTCGTCGCAGCCGAGGTGATCGTGATGCCACGCTCCTGCTCCTGCTCCATGAAGTCCATGGTCGCAGCACCGTCGTGCACTTCGCCGATCTTGTGCGACTTGCCGGTGTAATAGAGGACGCGCTCGGTCGTCGTCGTCTTGCCAGCATCAATGTGGGCCATGATGCCGAAGTTACGATAGTCCTCGATAGGATATTGGCGGGGCATGTGCTTGCCTCAAAAGTTCCGTTTGCGCTTCGGTTGCCCACGCGGGCAACCGCGGTTCACCAGCGGTAGTGCGAGAAGGCGCGGTTGGCGTCGGCCATCTTGTGCGTGTCTTCCCGCTTCTTGACGGCGGTTCCGCGATTGCTTGCCGCGTCCATAAGCTCGCCCGAGAGACGATCAACCATCGTATTCTCGTTGCGGGCGCGGGCCGCGGTGATAATCCAACGAATAGCGAGTGCCTGGCGGCGCTCAGTGCGAACCTCGACCGGCACCTGATAGGTGGCGCCGCCGACGCGCCGCGAGCGAACCTCGACCGCCGGCATGACGTTCTCGAGCGCCTGATGGAACATGGCCACCGGGTCCGACTTCGCCTTCTGCTCGACGCGCTCAAGCGCACCATAAACGATGCGTTCGGCGACCGACTTCTTGCCTTCACGCATCACGGCATTCATGAACTTCGTGATGACGAGGTCGGTATACTTCGGGTCGGGATTGACCTCACGCTTCTCGGCACTGTGACGACGGGACATGACGTCTTCCTGTCTTTAGAATTCCATCGGCTCGCAAGAAAGGCGAGCCACTTAGATCATCAAGATGCCGGATCTCACCGCCTTACGCGGCTCGTCCGGGATACTCCGCAGATTGGCCGACTACTTCGGCCTCTTTGCACCGTACTTCGAACGGCGCTGCTTGCGGTTTGCGACGCCCTGCGTATCAAGAACGCCGCGCAGAATGTGGTAACGAACGCCCGGGAGATCCTTGACGCGGCCGCCGCGGATGAGCACCACTGAGTGCTCCTGCAGGTTGTGACCTTCGCCCGGAATATAGCCGATCACCTCGAAGCCGTTGGTTAGACGGATCTTGGCAACCTTACGAAGCGCCGAGTTCGGCTTCTTCGGCGTTGTCGTGTAGACACGCGTGCACACGCCGCGCTTCTGAGGGCACGCCTCCATGTGGCGCGACTTCTCGCGGTAGACTTTCGGGCTCCGGGGCTTCCGGATCAGCTGTTGTATCGTCGGCATACTCGCGCCCTTATTCTCATCGGCTCCAATCCTCGGAACTGCCTTGCGGCCATCCCGTTCGGCCCTCTCGATCGCACGCGGTATCGCATGCGCCAAAGCGGACCTGCCTGGCCCCGGAGCCCCGGAAGCCTGGCATGCAATAACCAGAGGATCATCCAGCTCGCATTGCTGCGAACCAGCGATCATGGCCCGAAAATGTCCTCTGCTTTGGGACGGCAGCGTTTAGGCCAGAAGCGCCAATGGCGCGGGAGGCGGCCTACCACCTACCGTGAGAGTGGGGGTTCCTATATACATTTGCCGATTCCGGGTCAACCCTCGTCAGCACGATTTCCGCTCACCTCGCGAAAGTTCGAATGTCGGCGGTTTTTGCTTAACCTTCATGACGGCACGCATTTGTGCCCAACTTTATTAGTTATGCGGGCTTCGGTTGCGGCTCACCCTACAGGCTCCGGAGTTGCCTCTCCTCACGAATGTCGCTTTTGCAGTGTCTTTTACCCAAATTCTGCGCAGACCATACGTCAGTCCGCACTACTCGGCTGCGTCTCGCTTGGCACACCGCGAACGGGTTCTCAATGCAGGCTATCTCCGATCCAATGGCATGGTCGTCGCACAGTCGCACCAACTTGTTGCATTCCTTAATTCTTCTCTCGGGAATGGGGTGCGTGCTCGGTCTTGCCACCTGGCTCGTTTGGGGCCCGATCGGCTTGGCTATTGCGATTTTCGCGATCGGGGCAACGCTCTCGCTCGCGCCGCGCGTGCCGGCGAGCGCCATCATGAAACTTTACCGGGGCACGATCGTTGCACCCGACAACAGCCAGCTTTCCAGCCTGGTCGACGTTCTCGCCTGGCGCGCTCAAGTTGCGCAGCGCCCAGCGCTCTATGTCATCCCAAGCATGACGCTCAACGCGTTTGCGACCGGGACGTCCGAGTCGGCGGCGATTGCCGTCACCGAGGGGCTCCTGCGCCGCCTAACCTTGCGCGAGATCGCGGGCGTGCTGGCACACGAAATGAGCCACGTGCGCAACAACGATGTGTGGGTTATGGGGTTTGCCGACCTCATCACACGCTTTCTGCAGATGATGTCGTATCTTGCTCTGGGGCTTGCACTCTTCAATATTGTGGCGACCTTCACGCAGGACGAGACGATCCCTTGGGCGGCGATCCTCGTCCTTTACCTCGCCCCGGCCCTTTCGAGCGGTTTGCAGCTTGGCCTGTCTCGAGCGAGAGAATTCGACGCCGACGCAGATGCGGCGAGGTTGACGGGTGATCCGCTCGGGCTCGCGTCCGCGCTTCGCCGGCTTGAGACATCGACGGGCCGCTTCTGGGAGGATCTCATGTTCCCCGTGCCGGCGCGCCGGGTGCCGCTGCCGTCGCTTCTGCGCACGCATCCCGACACGGAGGACAGAGTTCGTCGGCTGCTCGAGCTTACGGGCGACCCCGCGCACGAACCGATCGTCATCGTAGAGCAGCCGATGGTCTCGCTGGTCGGCTACGGGCCCGGCGACATGCGTCCGCGCTACCGCTGGCCGGGGCTCTGGTATTAAATTTCGGAAAATCACCAGACCAATTCAGGCAGAGAACCGGGGATGTGACGGCGCGTGCGGTTGCCTGAATTATGGTGAGCGCGTATCAGCGACATATGAATGAAAAGTCGCACCCCGCCACCCCGTCGTCGGCCGCGAAGCCGCCTCCGTCGCCGCGCTCGAGTCTGACGCTCGATGCCATTCCGGATCTTGTCCAGCGCATGCGCCGCGGTGAACGGCGCGCCATTGCCGCGGCCGTCACCGAGCTCGAGAAGCTTTCGGTTGCAGCTCCTCCCCTGCTCGAAGCCTTGCAACCATACCTTGGACACGCATTGGTCGTGGGCTTCACAGGTCCGCCGGGAGCGGGAAAGTCGACGCTGGTCAACGCTGTCATCGCCCACGTGCGCTCGACGGGCGGCACCGTCGGCGTGATCGCGGTCGACCCTTCGAGCCCGATCTCGGGCGGCGCCATTCTCGGCGACCGCATCCGCATGACGGCAGCCCTCGACGATGATGGCGTGTTCGTGCGATCGCTCGCGAGCCGGGGCTATCTGGGAGGCCTTTCGCCTGCAGCCGTGCGTGTGATCGACGCCCTCGATGCCACAGGCTTCGACCTCGTGCTGTTGGAGACGGTCGGCACGGGTCAGAGCGAGATGGATGTCGCAGAAGTGGCGGACGTGCGCGTGGTGATCTCGGCGCCGGGCCTCGGCGACGACATCCAAGCAATGAAATCCGGCCTGCTCGAGATTGCAGATGTCCTCGTCGTCAACAAGGGCGATCGCGAGGGCGCCGAAATGACCTTGCAGCAGCTCATGGGTGCTCTGTCGATCAGGTCCATGCGCTCGTCGGTGCCGGTTCTAAAGACGACGGCCACAACGGGGCAAGGCGTGCCGGAGCTGGTGGCGACGGTGCGCGAGGTCGCGGTTAAGCGCGGCGAGGCGATGGTCCGCCGCAGGCGGCGTGCGCGCTATCTCATCGCACGAGCGGCGGCCGACATCGTCGCGAGCCGCGTCAAGGAGGGCGCAGGTCGGGAGCTCGATGAGCTTGCGGATGAGGTGCTGTCCGGGCGCGTGACACCGGATGCTGCGGCGCGCAAGTTGATCTCGTTTTAGCATCAGTGTGGACTAGCATCAGTGTGTTGGCAGGCTACGCTCGTACGCGCTCCGGTTCCGTGGCCGGTTGGTGCGGCGCCCGCGGTGCAGTCTCCGCCGCGCCGATTGTGGAGACGAGCCGCAGGGGTGTCTCGTGCCTCTGGCCAAGCGCTGCGACCTCGACCTGCGGCTTGAGCAGTCTCGCCGGCCTGCGCGTGGCACGCGCCTCAATCCTGGCGTCGACCTCGGCGCCGTTCTCTATTTCAATCCTCATTGCGTAAACGTCTCCAGTCACGCTCGCCGAGCGGCGAACGACGACGGTCTCGGCGCGAATGGTGCCGCAGAACTCGCCCGCGATGGCGACACGGTAGGCGGTGATCTCACCGTCGACGCCGCCGTCGTAAAGCAACTCGCACTCATCGGCGGTGACAGACCCCGACACGTGGCCGGCTATGCGAATGCGCCCGGCTGAGGTCAGACGCCCTTCGATCGCGACATCGGTGCCAAGAAAAGAGGTTGCGGGATCGCTGGCGTTGATGACGCGCTTTGCCAGAGGACGATGCGTCTTTGCATTGTCAAGCTTGCGGCCGACGTCGCGCAAGCGCTGCGGCCCGGACGCATAACGTGTCTGCGCCGTCAGACTGAGGATCATCCAGCCGAACAGGATCGCGACGCTCGAGGCAAATGCAAAAGCAGTTGGGAGTGTGTGACCGTGGGCTGGGACACGCAGCCAGCGAGCAATTTCTGTATAAAGATGATCCGATATCGTCTCCCGACCCTCGATGGCAGGCACGAGCGAGGCTGGGCCCGCGGCCAGAACGACAGGCCCGCGGCGGGCGTCGGCAACTTCCGTCACCCTACCTTCGACGCGCGCTTGGATCGTGTCGTCATCGGGACCGAGGGCTGCAACCTCGGGTAACCGCGCGTCCGACAAGGCTGCGAGCGGGGGTAAGACTGCGTTAGGCAAAAGGTCAAGAGCAACGCCCTGCTTTGGCACGAGTGGCGTTGCCGGCACGCCGGCGACCTCATTGAGGACCGCAAGCTCGCCAATCGCCGGGCGAGTTGGCAGAAGTAGCTTGCGCGTGCGCTGGCGGACCAACCGTTCTATGAGCGCAGGCACCTCCCATGCTTCGACGACGCCGATATGGCCGAGCGGCTCGAGCGTGTTCCTATTGCGTCGATAGACGAGATCCTCGGGCAAAGGTGCCGTAATGATATAGCTCTCGAGCTTGGTCACGCCCTTCTTGGTGAAGCGCAGGTCGTCGGCGACGCGGCGCGTCAAATCAAGCTGGCGGCTGACCTTGAACGGACCGAAATCGTTGATACGGACGTGAGACGTGCGGCCGTTCTCGGGATTGCGCACGATAATCTCGGTGCCGTCAGGGAGATTTGAGCTTGCTGCGCGGGCCGGGCTCGCGGCATCGAACATTTCTCCGTCGGAAGTGTATTTGCCGATATTGAAGCGATCGATCCGGGGGTCGTCATAGAACGAGGCCTCGACGAGACGGCGCTGTCCAACGAGACGGCCGGTTTCCTTGACGGTCAGCACCGTGTGGCAGACACCGCCGTGGCAGTGCTGACCGCCAGGCACTTTCGCAATCGCATCCTGTGGGTTGACGGCGAGTGACGCAGTGAGGCAGCTCACGAAGACCACGACGAGGGCACACTGCGCAGTCAATAGCCTCATAGATCTGCAGCCGTGCTCGTGGTTGACAGTTGCGGCACCAAGATTCGGCCGGCGATCAATCGCAATACAGATCTAAGCTTGCATCATTTCGAAATGATGATGGAGAACTTTCTTCCGAGCAAGGACTGCTTCATGATGTAGCATATTGAAGGGCGGCAGTCGTGACGGACCGTGGCGAGCCGGGCGGCAAAATCCTGAGAAGCTAAACCTTAGAACCCAAAGCCGAAATAGACTCCTGCTCTACGCCCCCAATACCCCGGATAGCCCGAGTAGTAGGGCCTGTAATAGGGGCTGTAATAGGGATCGTACGATCCGTAATAGTAGGGCTGGTAGTAGGGGCGATAGTACGGACGATAGACATAGCCGTAGACTCGCGGCCCATAGCCGTAGACCTGCGGCCCGTAGTAAAAGCCGCGACGACGCCAATACCTGACGTCCTCAACCAGCGCGTTCCCGCGCTCTGCCGTGGCGTTCCCGCCGCCGGCCTTCAGTGCAGCTACGTTCGAAGCTGACGCTAATGCCGGAACCGACTGGGCCGTTCCCGGCGCGGTGAATACGGCCACCATTGCGGCGGCGCAGCACGTGACAACTCTATTGCGCATTTGACAACTCCCTACATCGCAACGTGAAAACGCGTCTCGATGCTCTCGTGACGCACGAGGCTTTGCTAACGTGTGACGAGACCAATAGTTCACCGCAATTGAAGCGGTGCCTAGTGTGATGATTTCGAAGTCCGCTTCATACTCTTCGGCTGGGTCGAGAGCGGACTTCGAAATCTGAATCACACTAGAATCATGCGCTTGCTAGTGTCCTTTCGACCGCGAAGTTCGTTCAGCGCCCGCAGTAGAATGTGACGAACTTCGCGGTCGGGACACTAGGGGGCGCGACCTCGATTTTGCCCTTGATTCCGATCGGGTGAGATGCCGCTTGGTCATGTCATTCTCCGAGGAATGGCGTTCACCGAGGAGTTGCAGCAGACGATGATGGTCGAGAGGTGAACCCACCGCAGGCAGGGGCGCACGCAAAGGCGGTGGATAGATGAGCACGCGACGCGGCATAATCGGCCAGAATCGGGCTACGCAGACGCTGCGTTATAACAGTCAGAAAATACGAGAGTGATGGCTCGGACCGCGGCGCATAGACAAATGGATTCTGCGCCCCCGCTCGAGCGCGCACATCAGGTGCTCGCCGAGGTTTTTGGATTCCGGCGCTTTCGCTCGCATCAGGCTGAGATCATCGAGACCGTCATCTCCGGCGGGGACGCGCTCGCGCTCATGCCGACGGGCGGCGGAAAATCCCTTTGCTATCAGGTCCCAGCGCTGGTGCGGCCTGGCACCGGAATCGTTGTCTCACCGCTGATCGCACTGATGCAGGATCAGGTGGACGCTCTGACGCAAGCAGGCGTAAAGGCAGCCTTCCTCAACTCCACGCTCGATTACCGAGAGCAGACGGCGGTCGAGCAACGCCTGACATCGGGCGGGCTCGACCTCCTCTACATCGCACCCGAGCGACTGCTGCAAGAACGGACACTTTCACTTCTCGCCCGCACAGACCTCGCACTGTTTGCCATCGACGAAGCGCATTGCGTTTCGCAATGGGGACATGACTTCCGGCCCGAGTACCGCCAGCTCAAGACGCTCGCCGAGCGCTTCCCGAATGTGCCGCGCATCGCACTGACGGCCACGGCCGATGAGCGCACCCGCGAAGAGATCGTCACCGAGCTCAAGCTCGAGGGCGCCCGCCGCTTCATCGCGAGCTTCGACCGGCCGAACATCCGCTATACGATCTCCATGATGGGGTCGATGGGGGCACGGGAGCGGCTCTGGCAGTTCATAGAGACTGAGCACGCGGAGGATGCGGGCATCGTCTATTGCCTGTCGCGGAAGTCGGTCGAGGAGACGGCGGCGTGGCTTTCGGGCAAGGGGCGAACCGCGCTCGCCTATCACGCGGGGCTCGATGGCGCGGTGCGTCGCGATGTGCTCGGGCGCTTCCGCAAGGAGAGCGGCGTCATCGTCGTGGCCACCATCGCGTTCGGCATGGGGATCGACAAACCGGATGTCCGCTTCGTCGCCCATCTCAACCTGCCGAAGTCGATCGAGGCCTACTATCAGGAGACGGGGAGAGCAGGTCGCGATGGTGGGGCGGCCAATGCGTGGCTCTCCTACGGCCTGCAGGACCTGATCCAGCTCAGGCAGTGGATCGCGCAGAGCGAGGGCTCGGATGCCTACAAGCAGACGCAACGGCAAAAACTCGAGGCGTTGATCGGACTCTGCGAGCTGCCCAGCTGCCGGCGACAGTCCTTGCTTGCGTATTTCGGCGAGCGGCAGGCGGAGCCTTGCGGCAACTGCGATAACTGCATCGCTCCTCCCGAGACGCTGGATGGCACTGTTCTCGCGCAGAAGGCGCTCTCCGCCGCCTATCGCACCGGCCAGCGTTTCGGCGCATCGTATCTCGTCGACGTTCTGATGGGGCGGGCGAACGATCGCATCACGCGCAGCGGTCACGACAAGCTGCCCGTCTTCGGCATCGGCCGGGATACGGACGAGGCGACCTGGAAAGGTATTTTCAGGCAGCTCACGGCGGTCGGTCAGCTCACCGGCGACGACGATGGCTATGGCACCTTGCTGCTGACCGAGGCGGCGCGTCCGGTGCTGCGCGGCGAGGAGCGCTTTCTCATCCGCGTGATGCCACGCGAGACTGCGAGCACCAAGCCGAAACGCCAGGGCAGAAGCGGGGTCGCAATCGCGGCTCAGGACCGGTCGCTGTTCGATGCCTTGAAGGCGCTTCGGCTCCGGCTCGCGAGCGAGGCGAAGCTGCCGCCCTACATCATCTGCACGGACGTGACGCTTGCCGAGTTGGCAGCCAGCCGACCCAAGGATCGCGAAGCGCTGCACGGCATCACCGGGCTCGGCACGAGCAAGATCACCCGTTATGGCGACGCGCTTCTCGCAACGATCGCCGAGCATCGGCCGGTTCCGGCCCTCGACAACAAGCTCTCGCAGACCGTCAACCAGACACTCGCGCTGCATCTCAAGGGGCTCGATCCAGAAAAAATAGCGGAGACGCGGCGGCTCGATCCCGGCACTGTCTATGGCCACCTTGCGGAGGCGGTCGAAGCCGGGCTCATCGAGGCGCGTGCGGTGCTGCTGCTCGACGAGGCCGAAATCGAGGAGGTCCTCGAGACCTTCGAGCGGCTCGGCACGCTCGAGAGCGGCAAGCTCGGCCCGGCGCATGCCGCCCTCGACGGCCGCTACGACTATGGCATGCTGAAATGCCTCTTGGCCGAGCTGGCGTAGCGCTGCTTTTTGCCTCGGAGCCGCGGAGCAACGGCCCTTGAAAACCGGCGTGTGGTGTGGAGGGAATATAGACAGTTTAGCGCGGGGGATGCGGGATGATGTTGCAGGCACAGAGCCTTGTGGGGCTCCTTATCATCCCTTTGATCGCCTGGACGTTGTCGGAGCGGCGGGGTGCGCTCGGGGCAATTGCAACGATGCGGCTTATTCTGATGGCGGTCGCCATCCAGATTGCGATCGCCGGTCTTCTGCTCGGCGTGCCGCAACTTGAGGCGGCGTTCGAATGGCCGGCGCGGGGCGTCGACGCGCTGCAAGCCGCAATACTCGACGGCATGCGTCTTGTGTTCGGCTACCTTGCCGGTGGACCATCCCCGTTCGATGCACCGCGTCCCGAGCGAGCGTTCATTCTTGCCTTCCAGGCGCTGCCGCTCATTCTCCTCGTCAGCGTGCTGTCCAAGCTCTTCTACCATTGGGGCGTGTTGCAACGGCTGGTCTACGTCTTTGCCTGGGCGCTGAAGCGGACGCTTGGCGTGTCGGGGCCGGTTGGCACTGCGGCGGCGGCGAACATCTTTGTCGGCATGGTCGAGGCGCCGCTTCTCGTGCGCCCATATCTCTCGACGATGAGCCGCGGCGGGCTATTCGCGACCATGACCGTCGGCATGGCTGGCGTCGCCGGCACCGTGCTCGCGATCTACGCGAGCCTTCTCAAGGAAAGCGTTCCGGGGGCGGCCGGGCATCTCATCATCGCCTCCGTTATCAGCGTACCGGCCGCGCTTCTGATCTCACAGCTCATGGTTCCCGAAGTTGGGGTTCCAGAGGACGCGCAGGGCACGCCTACGGACAAGCTCACTGAGCTCTCGCTCGATGAGAAGCCGCACTCGAGCATGGACGCGATCGCACAAGGAACGCGTGAGGGCGTGGAGCTGCTCGTCAACGTGAGCGCGATGCTGATCGTCGCCGTAGCGCTGGTCAGCCTGACCAATATGGCTTTGGGAGCAATTTTCGCGCCGTTTGGGCTCGACATCAGGCTCGAGCGCTGCCTCGGCTTCGCATTCGCGGGCATGGCATGGCTGATCGGCATTCCGCTCGGTGAATGCCTCGCGGCCGGAAGCCTGCTCGGCGTCAAGACCGTGCTCAACGAATTCATCGCCTACGTGCAGCTCGCGGCCTTGCCGGCCGAGGCACTCTCGCCGCGATCCCGGCTGATCATGACCTATGCGCTCTGCGGATTTGCCAATCTCGGCAGCCTCGGCATCATGATCGGCGGCATTTCGGCGATGGTGCCGCAGCGGCGCGGGGAGATTGCGTCCCTTGGGGCGAGGACAATCGTGTCGGGAACGCTCGCGACGCTCATGACAGCGGCCGTGGTCGGGCTGTTGTCGGCCGCTTAAACGCTCCGACGTCTCTTAGTCTGCTTCACGGTCTCGATGGAAGCTCGAGTGCTTCCATCGAGACTGATCAGTCTTTAGGCGGCTCGCGACTTTGCCATGAAGCCCACTGCAAGCTTACGCAGCTCTTCCGCCTTAGCGGCGAGATCGCTTGCACCGGCCTTCATTGCTGTAGCCGCCTCATTGGTTGCCATAGCCGCATCCGTGAGGCCCGTCGTGTTGGTCGCGACCTCGGACGTACCAAGCGCGGCTTCCTGCACATTGCGAGCGATGTCCAGAGTTGCAGATCCCTGCTCTTCAACTGCGGCCGCAATCGTCGTGGTGATGCCGTTCATCGAGCCGATGATCTTGGAGATCTCGGCGATCGAGCCGGCGGCGTCCAACGTAGCGCCTTGGATGGCGTTGATCTGCGAGCTGATATCGGCGGTTGCCTTCGATGTCTGCTGCGCCAGCGATTTCACCTCTTGCGCGACCACGGCGAAACCTTTGCCCGCCTCGCCGGCACGGGCCGCCTCAATCGTGGCGTTGAGGGCCAGCAGGTTTGTCTGACGCGCGATATTGCTGATCAGATCGACGACCGTGCCAATCTGCTTCGAGGCGTCCGTCAGCTCCTGGACGCGCTGTGACGAGGTATTGGCGGTGGCGACGGCCCGCTCCGCGGTCTCTGCCGAGGTTACGACCTGGCGGCTTATCTCCTTCACGGAAGCCGACAACTCGTCGGCAGCCGCGGCGACTGTTCTGACGTTCGACGAGGCCTGTTCGGCCGCTGCGGCGACGGCCGTCGTCCGGTCGAGGGCGCGCTTCGCCGTGCCAGAAAGTTCATCGGCGCTCGATTGGAATTGCTTTACGGTGTCGGCAACGACTGCCGACATGTCGACAACGCTCTTGGCGAGCGTCGCCAGATCTTTGCGACCGGCGTCCAAATAGACGCTGATCGCTAGATCCATGTCGAGGAGGGCCGCGCGTGAGACCGCGACCTGCAAGGCGGTGACGTCATCCTCTTGAGGGCCCATTGAACGGTGGAAGTAGCTCGACTTCTGCACATCGCGCGGCCGAAGCTTGGCGTCGATGACCTGAATGAGCCCGGAAATGAGAGCGTTGTAGCCGCCAATATACCAGCGCGGCTCGAGACCGATGCGATGGTGCGTTTCGCCGATGCGCTTGATGGATGCTTCGTAGCTGTCGTCGAAGCGTCCGTCCATGATCGTCGACCAATGACGGATCTGCGCCTGTTTGGCGCGATCCATATCGGCGCGCGATCCGAAGAAACTGCGGGTCTCGCTAAATAGGCTCACGTGATCGTAGAATTTATCGAGGACTGTGGGCAGCTCCGCCATGATGAACGGCTTGTGCCGCACGAGCACTGCAGTCGTTGCGCTGTCGATTTGGTTATATGCGAGCCGCGCCTTCAGAGCATTTTGCATGTCGAGAATTGCCCAATAAGATCGTAGATGTTGGAATGAAGATCGTAGATGTTGGAATGTCACTGCAATACTGACTGAGGTTGCTCGCACCGCATTACTAAACACTTAAACTCTTTGATTCGCGCTCATCTTTTGTGCGTGGTTATACGGATACGAGCTTTTGTTTTCTGACGTTCCGCAGATCGGCACGCCGATTCGACGCGACAGCATTGCTTCAGCGCAAGAGGCGGCGCGGCTCTACGTCAAGCGCATCGAGCTCCAGGCGAGCAACGCAGCCCTCAAGCGGCGGCGCCACGTCCGGAAAGCCAATCGAAAGCCCAAAGGGCGAGCCGCGACCAAAGACCCTCTTTGCGTCGCGGACTGCGAAAATGACAGATGCGAAAATGATGTTTAAAATCAATTGGCTGGGGCGCGAGGACTCGAACCTCGGAATGGCGGAATCAAAATCCGCTGCCTTACCACTTGGCTACGCCCCAGCACGTACCGTGGTCCCGGCAGATTCGCCGGGTCCAGGGCGCCGCACCATAATCAGGTAGGGGGGACCCGGCAATCCCAGAGCTGCACTTATATTCACATCATTTCTCTTTAGAGAGCTGCTTGCCCTGTCACCACCTCCCCGCTATAAAGCCGCCTCGCTCGATGCGCGCCGCACTTGGCGGGCAGGAGTGTCTTTCCAATGGACATTGGACATGAGGTCGGGCGGAGCGTAGCGCAGCCTGGTAGCGCACTTGCTTCGGGAGCAAGGGGTCGGGAGTTCGAATCTCCCCGCTCCGACCAATGTTTTCAATGTGTTATCGATGTCCGTTGGCGAGCCAAGAGCGGAGCTTATGCATGAGCGACGTATCTAAGCCTGCCTGTCGTGTGGTTCGTGCTACCGATACCTACGACGGCAAACAGGGACTGACGTATTTCTGCGGGATCGCTGCCGAGACCGTCGGCTCCAAGGGCATCTGCATGCATTTGCTCACGATCCCGCCAGGCGGCCGGGCCAAGGCGCATCTGCACGAGAACCACGAGACGGCGATCTACATTCTCCAAGGCGAGGCGATTACGCTCTTTGGAGATCGCCTGCAGCATCTCCTTTACTCAAAGGCTGGCGACCTGACCTACATCCCGGCGGGCGTTCCCCATCTGCCGATCAACCTCGGTCGTGAGCCAGCATCTGCTGTGATCGCTCGAACCGATCCAAACGAGCAGGAAAGCGTCGTCCTCGCGCCGGAGCTCGAGGCCATTGCCGAGGAGACGATCGCGCGCCTCAAGGCGGCCGATGATCCGGTTGCCTTATGCTTTGCGCAGGCCTAGGCATCGCTCGAGCCGTCAATTGTTGCCTGCCCCTCGGTGCCCCGACTACGCAATCGCGACGCGCCAGCATTTCGCAAGCCGCTATCGCGCCGACGAACATAGGTGTAGACCCCTCAGAGTGCGCTTGCTCTCGTGAAATCGGCTCTCGAGGGGCAAGCTTGTTCTAAGCATCGTCAGTTCTTTCGAGCGGTCAGCATGCCAGTGCCGGTGGTGCTCACGTTACTCATGCAGTCTCTTCTAGTGCCGGCCTCGGCTACGATCCCGGACAATACTGCCATCGTCGCAGGCCTCGGCACGGTGATCATCGGCGGGGCGCGCTGCCAGCTGATTGCGCTCGACGATGGACGGTTTGTGGTCCTGCAGGCAGGCGCCTTGCCGAACGCGCCGCTTGTGCCGCGTCTGCGCGTCAAGCTCACAGCCAAGCCCGTCGCGGTCTCAACCTGTAAATACGCCGATCCTGTCGATGTGCAGAGCCTGCAAATCTTGATCGATCAGCCAGACGGCAAATGAAGGCCTCGCAGCGGGATTTGCGACTGTTTGAACTCAGATGATAGGCTCCTTGCTGCGGTGCGCCGGAAGCGCGGGGCTTCGGCGCGGGCCGGTCGACCATAAGAGGCATCGCAAGTGGCCACGTTGCTCATCAAGAACGCCGACGTTCTCGTGACTATGGATCCGGCGCGGCGCGAGCTTCGCCGGGGAGCGCTTTATGCGCGCGACGGCGTTATCGAGCTTGTCGGGCTCACGCAGGAGCTGCCCTCTGAAGCCGACCTCGTGCTCGATTTGGCCGGCCACGTCGTCATTCCTGGCCTCATCAATACGCACCACCATCTCTATCAGAACCTCACGCGCGTCGTACCGGCGGCTCAGGACGCGCTCCTCTTCGACTGGCTGCGGACGCTCTATCCGATCTGGGGGCGAATGCGGCCAGAGCATATCCGCATCTCCGCCATGGCCGGTCTTGCGGAGCTTGCAGAGACGGGCTGCACGACAAGCTCGGACCACCTTTACCTTTTTCCAAACGGGGCCAGGCTCGACGACGAGATCGAGGCTGCGCGAGAGGTCGGCATGCGCTTCCATGCCATGCGCGGCGCGATGAGCATCGGCGAGTCGCAGGGGGGGCTGCCGCCCGATGCCCTCGTCGAGAGCGAAAAGGCGATCCTCGCCGATTGCCAGCGCGTTATCGAGACCTTCCATGACGCCGGCCGGTACGCGATGCTGCGGGTTGGCGTTGCGCCGTGCTCGCCATTCTCGGTCAGTAGGGACCTGATGCGCGAGGCGGCCATTCTGGCGCGCCATTACGGCGTCGGCCTGCACACGCATCTTGCGGAGAACACACAGGATATTGCGTATTCTCTGGAGAAGTTCGGCGTGCGGCCAGGACAGTATGCCCAGGACCTCGGCTGGTGCGGACCGGACGTGTGGCACGCCCATTGTGTGCAGCTCGACGCCGCCGAGGTCGGGCTTTTTGCGAGAACCGGCACCGGGGTCGCCCACTGCCCCTGCTCGAACATGCGCCTCGGCAGCGGCGTCGCACCGGTGCCTGAAATGATGCGCGCGGGAGTGAACGTCGGCTTGGGTGTGGACGGCTCCGCCTCGAACGACGCCGGGCATATGCTTGCCGAGGCGCGTCAGGCCATGCTCCTGCAGCGCGTGGTCAAAGGAGGGGCAGCACTCACCGCACGGCAATCCCTCGAGCTAGCGACGCTCGGCGGCGCGGCGGTGCTCGGTCGTGACGATATCGGGGCGCTTGCACCCGGCATGGCCGCAGATCTCGCGGCGTTCGACGTCTCGACGCTCGAGATGGCAGGAACCGCATGGGATCCGGTCGCGGCGCTGGTGTTCTGCGGGCCGGTGAAATCGGCACTCACAATCGTTCAGGGGCGGGTGATCGCGGAGGCCGGCCGCGTGACAACGATTCGGCGCGAGGACGTGCTATCTCGGCACAGAGGCTTGGCGCGCGGCCTGATCAATGGCGATAAATAAGGCAGCTGCTGAGTCGAGCGGCAAATCGCGTTTCTAAGCTGCCCATTTGACGAGCAAATCCCTGCACAAACAGCACGTTTTAGCCGCTATTGTGTCGGACAGGTGACATGGCTCCTTCTACGCATCTTCCAACCTCTGACTGGCGTTGACCGATCGTTAAACCGCTGCGATGACTCGCATCATCGGACAGCAGATTTGCGCCAATACGCATTGGCCTCTGTGCATCGGACAGGTTTCGTGAATTTCGGCTTGTTGCCGTTGGGGGAACTAGATGACCACACTTTCTAAACTGAGGGGCCTTGCATTCGGTGCTGCAGCACTGGCGGCCGTAACCACGACCGGCACGGCTCAGGCCGCAGACTGGAGCAATACGGAAATTCAGTATCAGTATGGCAGGCTCGACAACCCATTCGCCGGAACCAAGGACGGAACTCACATTGTGACGCTGCAGCATGCCAGCGGCTACAGCTTCGGCGACGTATTCTTCTTCGTCGATTTCCTCGATGATGGTAACACTGACGCAACCAACTTTAACGACAAGGACGCCTACGGCGAGTTCTATGCCTACTTCAGCTCGGCCAAAATCTTCGGCCGGAAGTATGGCGGTCCGATCAAGGATATCGGTCTCGTTGCGGGCATCAACTATGATGCCGACGTCGGCTACACGGGCTACCTGCCAGGCGTCTACATTGACTGGGCAGCACCTGGCTTTGCTTTCCTACGTACGCAGTTCACCGCCATCATCGATGACAGCGACATCGCGCAGGAAGACGGCTTCCAGGCAGATGTGTCCTGGGCCTATCCTTTCAAGATCTCCGGCCAGCTCTTCAGCTTCGAAGGGCACGCGGAATACACGGTCAACTCGAGCAACATATTCGGACCTCAGAAGGATTGGTTCCTCACGCAGCCGCAGCTCCGCTGGGACGTCGGCTATGCGGTTACCGGCAAGAAGGATCAGTTCTTCATCGGCACCGAGTATCAGTATTGGGCCAACAAGCTCGGCACCAATACGGACGAGAGCGCATTCCAGGCCCTCGGCGTCTGGCGCTTCTAAGCTTAACGACTTTTTAGAATTCAGGTTTGGACGGGCTGCGACATTGTTGCGGCCCGTTTTTTTGCGTCCGCGCAACGACGATACTCCTATTGGAGACTATCGCTTGAGACGAGGCCATGCTGTATGTGGTCCAAAGCGCGCCCTTTGCCGTACGGATAATCATTGCTGCCAGCGAACGGGCGCGCCTTATGAGCCGGCGCGCCACGATGTGGCCCGCGCCGGAATTCGTCGGCTCTCGAAGCTGATCTGACCACTCGAGGCGACCTTGGTAGAGCGCGAAAGACCCGGCTCCGACGTTGACGAGGTTCTGGAAGACGGCGCTATCGAAATCCGACCGGCGAGCACAAATAACGAGGTCAAGATTCTGGCCGCGGCGGAGAGTGTGTTCGCAAAGTACGGGTTCCGCGGTGCCACCACTGCGTTGATTGCCGCCAAGGCCGGCGTCACCAAGCCGAACATCTACTATTACTTCCGCAACAAAGAGGCGCTCTATCGCAAGCTCTTGCAGACAATTCTCTTGGTCTGGGCGGATTCGTTGCGCGTCATCGAGGCGGAAAAGTCGCCGGAGGAATGCTTCCGCCTCTATCTGCAGCGGAAGATGGAGTTCTCGCGCTCGAAGCCGCAGCTCTCACGCATATTCGCCAACGAGGTCATCAGCGGCGCGCCTTACATTCGCGACCAGATCAACCGCGCCACCCGTCCGCTCCTGGAGCAAAAGGCGGCCGTGATCCAGGGCTGGATCGACGAGGGCAAGGTGGTGCCCGTCGAGCCGGTGTATCTCATCTTCATGATGTGGGCCTCGACGCAGGCCTATGCCGACTTCGGCGCCCAGATGCAGATCCTGCTCGGCAAGCGTCAACTCGATGAGGCGGATTTTTCGGCAGCGCTCGAGACCATCACCAAAGTCGTGCTCGGCGGAGTTCTCATCGGTCGAGCAGCACCGGCTTCTGGCAAAAGCGGGCACAAGCCGAAGGCCAAGTAGTGCGTTGCGCATCCCCGCACGTCATGGCCGTCCAGGGAGACATCATCCGGGCGTCCAGGGGAACTGATCGATCCAGGCCCGGGCGATGTCGACGCGGCGCGTGATCCAGATCCTGTCATGCGCCATGACGTAGTCGAGGAAGCGCTTTAGGCCGGCAATACGGCCTGGGCGGCCGATCAGCCGGCAGTGGAGGCCCACCGACATCATGCGCGGAACCTTCTCGCCCTCGGCGTAAAGCGTGTCGAACGTGTCTTTGAGGTAGACATAGAACTGCTCGCCCGTGTTGAAGCCCTGCGGGCTCGCAAAGCGCATGTCGTTGGCGTCAAGCGTGTACGGGATGACGAGATGGGGCTTGGCGATCTCGCGGCTCCAGAACGGCAACTCGTCGCTGTAGTCGTCCGCGTCATAAAGGAAGCCGCCCTCCTCCGCGACGAGCCGGCGCGTCGCCTCGCTGGTACGGCCAGTATACCAGCCGAGCGGCCGTTCGCCTGTGATGCGCTTCTGGATCTCGATCGCCTTGGCCATGTGCTCGCGCTCGATAGCCTCGGGGATGCCGTGGTAATTGATCCACCTGAGCCCGTGCGAGCAGATTTCGTGGCCGTCCTTCAGGGCGACCACGGCGACCTTCGGGTTGCGCTCGAGCGCCATGGCAACGGCGAAGACGGTCAGCGGCAAGTTGCGTTCGCGGAAGGCGTCAAGAACCCGCCAGACGCCCACGCGCGAGCCATACTCGAAGAGCGATTCCATCGACATGTGGCGAGCGCCTGGATAGGGCAGCGCGCCGATGATCTCGGAGAGAAACGTCTCGGAGGCGGCATCGCCGTGGAGAATCGCGTTCTCTGCCCCCTCCTCGTAGTTGAGCACGAATTGCACGGCGACTCGGGCGTTGTTCGGCCACGGCGCGCGAGGAGGGCTCGTGGCGTAGCCGATCAGGTCTCGGGGGTAGGCATCAGGATCGTGCGGCATCGATAGTGTGGTCCTGTGGATCAGATTTCCCGCTCCCCATCGAAGGTGATTGGGGAGAGGGAGCTAGTGTCCCGACCGCGAAGTTCATCACATTCTGCTGCGGGCACTGAACGAACTTCGCGGTCGAAAGGACACTAGCAAGTGCATGATTCTAGTGTGATTCAGATTTCGAAGTCCGCTCTCGACCCAGCAGAGAAGTATGAAGCGGACTTCGAAATCATCACATTAGTCGAGACTAGCAAGCCAGGTGGCAAGCGTCTTGCGCTCTTCGGGAGAGATCTCCGTGACGTTGCCCGGGGGCATGGCGTGGGTCAGCACGGCCTGGATGCGGATGGCATTCGCATGGGCCACCATGTGCTCCTCGGTATCGAGGCGTACGCCCTTGGGAGCGACGCCGATGCCGGGCCAGGCCGGCTCCTGCGCATGGCACATGCTGCAGCGGCCGAGGACAATGTTCTTTGCTTCAGCCGACATCTGCGGTTTGGCCGCCTCGATACCGGCGCTCGCCATCGCGCTATTGGGGCCAAAGCTCGAGAGCCACATGATGGCGAGACCACAGAGAGCCGTGACGGCCCAGGTCCACCACGGCGATGGCAGGCCCTTGTGCCGCGTGTTGTAGAAGTGGCGGATCGAGACGCCCATGACAAGGACAAGGGCAAGGATCAGCCAGGAGAAGCGTGTCGCGAAGGCAAGTGGATAGTGGTTCGCGATCATGATGAACACGACGGGCAGCGTCAGATAGTTATTGTGCAGCGAGCGCTGCTTACCCGTCGCGCCGAGCGCGGGGTCGGGCGTCTCGCCCTTGAGCAGCGCAGCCACTGTGCGGCGCTGATTGGGAATAATGATCATGAAGACGTTCGCCGCCATGATCGTACCCATCACGGCGCCCATCTGCATGAAGGCACCGCGGCCGCTGAAGAGCTGCGAAAAGGCGAAGCTCATGGCGACGAGGAAGAGAAAGCCGGCGACGGCAAGGTTGAGATCGCTTTTGCCGAGCGGGGACCGGCAGAGCTGATCGTAGATAAGCCAGCCGGCGGCGAGGCCGGCGAGGCTCAATCCGATGGCGGACGCAGGCGTGAGATCCATGACGCGGCGATCGATGAGGTAGAGCTCGGCGCCGAGGTAATAGACGATCGCCAGAAGGGCGAAGCCCGAGAGCCAGGTAGCGTAAGCCTCCCATTTGAACCAGGTGAGATGCTCGGGAAGCTCTGGCGGCGCGACCAGGAATTTCACCATGTGATAGAAGCCGCCGCCGTGGACCTGCCAGTCCTCGCCGTAGGCGCCCTCCGGCAATCCGGCACGCGGCTTCAGGCTCTGATCCAAGTGCACGAAATAGAATGAGCTGCCGATCCAGGCGATCCCGGCGATGACGTGCGCCCAGCGGACAAAGAAGCTCAGCCACTCCCAAAATATGACGTCCAAGCTCAAGCCCCTCTTGTCTGCCGCCGCCCGACTCAGCCGATCGTCCGCGCGTGGCGCTTCTTCCCGCCGACATAGGTTGCGCAGATCGCGCGGTCGTCGGCCAGGATCATCTGAATGAACAAGGCTTCCCATAAATCGTTGACCGTGCGCATGCGATACTCGATCAACGGCTTGGATTTCAAATCGATGACGATCATATCGGCCTCAAAGCCCGCCGCCAGATTGCCGACCTTGTCTTGCATCTCAAGAACGCGGGCGCTGCCAACTGTCGCAAGGTAGAATGCCTTGGCCGGATGCAGGCTATAACCCTGCAGCTGGCAGATCTCATAGGACGCCTTCATGGTGGCGAAGATCGACATGGAGGAGCCGCCGCCAATGTCGGTTGCGAGGCCGACAAGGATCGGCTGGTGGCAATCGCGCAAGCCTTGCATGTCGAAAAGACCCGAGCCGATGAAGGTGTTCGAGGTCGGGCAGTGGGAGATGGCTGAGCCACTTTCGGCGAGGAGCGCGATCTCCCGCTCGGTCAAGTGGATGGCGTGGCCGAAATTCGAGCCGCGGCCGAGGAGGCCGTATTTCTCGTAGACGCCGAGATAGTCCGGCGCGTCGGGGTAAAGGTCTTTGACCCACTCGATCTCATAGACGCTTTCCGAGATGTGGGTCTGCATGAGGGCTGTTGGGTGCTCGCGCCAGAGAGCACCGGCGGCCGCGAGCTGTGCGGCAGTCGAGGTCGGCGCGAAGCGCGGCGTGATGACGTAGGTGAGGCGGCCTTTGCCGTGCCAACGCTCGAGCAGGTCTTTCGACTGAAGGTAGCCGGTCTCGGGGGTATCGCGAAGGGCTTCCGGAGCGTTGCGATCCATCATCACCTTGCCGGCGGCCATACGCATGCCGCGCCCAGAGGCGGCCTCGAAGAAGGCGTCGACGGAACTAGGATGCGTCGTGCAATAAACGGAGGCAGTGGTGATGCCGTTCGCGAGGCACGTCTCGAGGAAGGCGTCAGCGGCGGCGCGGGCGTAGCCTGCGTCGGCGAATTTACTTTCTGCGGGGAAGGTATATTTGTTCAGCCATTCGAGCAGCTGCTCCCCATACGAGGCCATGATCTCGAGCTGCGGATAATGCACGTGAGCATCGACGAAGCCGGCCATGATGAGACAATCGGTGTAGCGCTCGACCTCGATATCCGGATACCGGGCCAGGACCTCCTGCGCGGGGCCGACCTCGACAATCTTGCCACCCCTGACAATGACCACGCCGTCCTCGTTGTGGCTTACGGCAGCGTCCGGCGCGACGCGAAACGGGTCCTCGCGATAGCTCAGCGTCTGGCCCCGAAGCGCGAACGTCGTTTGTGAGGCGGCTGTCATCACGCGTCGGGTGCAGCTGTTTTGAGGTTCACTTCAGTGCCACTTGAGCAAGGATTTGCCTGCTCGGCCCTTTATGGCCGGGTGGGCGGGTCGAGGCGTGGATAAAACGTCGGCGAAAGCTGAATGGCCCGGCGACACCAACCGCCGGGCCACGTGACGCGCGTCTCGCTTGCTACTTCGGCAGGCTGCCGTCGATGCCAGCGACATAGAAGTTCATTGACGAGAGATCCTTGTCGGATGCGGTCTCGCCGTCCTTCAGCCAATCCGTGCCGTCCTGCTTCTTCAGCGGGCCGGTGAAAGGATGCTTCTTGCCTTCCGCAATTGCGGCGTGGGTCTCGGTTGCAAGCTTCACGACGTCCTCGGGAATGGACTTTGCAAACGGCGCCATCTCGACCATCTTCTGCTTGAAGCCGTTCCACGTATCGCCGCTCTTCCAGGTGCCATCCATGACCGCCTTGACGCGCGCGATATAGTAGTAGTTCCAATCATCGACAATGGAGGTGAGCTGCGCATTGGGCCCGAAGCCCGACATGTCGGAAGCCTGGCCGATAGCGTAGATCTTCTTCTCCTCGGCGAGCTTCATGGCGGCCGGGCTGTCGGTGTGCTGCATCAAGACGTCGGCGCCCTGGTCAATGAGTGCCTTGGCGGCGTCAGCCTCCTTGCCGGGGTCGAACCAGGTCGAGACCCAGATGATCTTCATCTTGATGTCCGGGTTGACCGACTTGGCGCCGAGGTAAGCCGAATTGATACCCATCACGACTTCAGGAATGGGGAACGAAGCAATGTAGCCGATGGTGCCCGTCTTGCTCATTTTTGCTGAGATGATGCCGGCGACGTAGCGGCCTTCGTAGAAGCGCGCGTTGTAAGTCGCGACGTTTGGTGCCTGCTTGAAGCCCGTGGCGTGCTCGAACTTGACGTCGGGATGACGGGTCGCGACCTTCAGCGTCGGATTCATGAAGCCGAACGAGGTCGTGAAGATGATGTTGTTGCCGGCGGCCGCGAGCTGCTCGATGACGCGCTCGGCGTCCGGGCCTTCGGAGACGTTCTCGACGTAGGTCGTCTCAATCTTGTCGCCGAACTCCTTCTTGAGGGCGAGCAAGCCTTGATGGTGCTGGTAGGACCAACCGTGGTCACCGACGGGGCCCACGTAGACGAACGCCGCCTTGATCTTGTCGGCCGCGACTGCGGCAACGGTCGTTCCGAGCGCCATGGAAAGAGCCGCTATGGCTCCCACGACGAGACGCATTGGCTTCGTGTCAATCATTCATCTCTCCTTGTTGGACTCTTACGGAAATGGGGACGCGGTTCAGCTCGACGCGTAGAAGACCTTGCCGAGACAGGCCGGAGCGTTGAGCTTCATCTTCATGCGGTCAGCCGAGATGATGACCAGCACGAGAATGGTGGCGAGGTAGGGCAGCATCGAGAGGATCTGGGCATCGATCTTGATGCCGAGGCCCTGACTATGCAGCTGCATGATGGTGATGCCGCCGAAGAGGTAGGCGCCGCCGAGTACGCGATAGGGCCGCCAGGAGGCGAACACGACGAGGGCGAGCGCAATCCAGCCGCGGCCGGCGGTCATCTTCTCGACCCAGAGCGGTGTCTGGACCAGCGACAGATACGTGCCGCCAAGGCCAGCGCAGGCGCCACCGAAGATCACGGCCAAGTAGCGGATGCCGACGACGGAATAGCCGATGGCGTGGGCCGCGTCGTGGTTCTCGCCAATGGCGCGAAGGACGAGCCCGCCGCGGGTGTTGGCGAGGAACCATGCCACGCCCGCAACGAGTGCGATGGAGAGGTAGACGAAGATGTCCTGCCCGAACAGGATCGGTCCGACAACAGGCAAGTCGCTGAGAAACGGCACGTGGATCTTTGGGAACTGACCGAGAGAAACTCCGGAGTAGGACTGCCCGATGAGTGCCGAAAGGCCGAGGCCGAACATGGTCAGCGCGAGCCCGGTCGCAACCTGGTTCGACATCAACGTGAGGGTCAAAAGGCCGAACAGGGCACCCATTGTCGCGCCTGCGAGAGCCCCGGCGATCGCGCCGAGGACGTAGCTGCCCGTGCCGTGGGTGACGGCAAAGGCTGCAATGGCGCCGATGACCATCATGCCTTCGACGCCGAGATTGAGAACGCCCGAGCGCTCGGCGACGAGCTCGCCGATGGAGGCGAATACGAGCGGTGTCGCGGCAATGATGACGCCGAGGAGAATGTTGACCAGGAGATCCATCGACATTCAGATTACTCCGCTGGCTTCAAGGAGGGGGTGGGGCTCGGCGCCGACGTCAGTTCCGGCGCGGGGACAGTCACGCGCGCCTTCGTGCGGACGAGGCGGAAGTTAACCAGCACGTCGGCTGCCAGAAGGAAGAACAGCAGCATTCCCTGGAAGACGCTCGTCGTGGAGCTTGGCAGGCTCATCTCAATTTGCGCCGTCTCGCCGCCGATGTAGGTGAGCGCCATGAGCAGACCCGACAGCAAAATGCCGAGCGGGTGCAGGCGTCCGAGGAAGGCGACGATGATTGCGGTGAAGCCGTAGCCGACCGGAATAGATGGCACGAGCTGACCGACAGGGCCGGCCGTCTCGAAGAGGCCGGCAAGGCCCGCAAGTCCCCCTGAGATCATGAAGCAGGACCAAATGATGCCGCGCTCCGAATAGCCGGCGAAGCGCGCGGCTCGCGGCGCCTGACCCAGGACCTTCGCCTGGAAGCCGATGATCAGGCGCTCGAGGTAAATATAGGCCGCGACAACGAAGAACAGCGCCACGACGAAGCCAACGTGCGCACGCGTGCCGGGAATGAGGAGTGGCAGGAGACCGGAATTCTGAAAAAGGCGGCTTTCGGGGAAGTTCAGGCCGTCCGGATCGCGCAACGGGCCGTGGACGAGCAAGCTCAACAGCAACACCGCGACGTAGGTGAGCATCAGGCTGACAAGGATCTCGTTGGCGTTGAAGCGCGTCTTGAGGAAGGCCGGGATGGCCGCCCAGGCCATGCCGCCGGCCGCGCCGGCAACGCTCATGAGCGGCAGGAGCCAGATGCCGCCGTCGGGGTAGAACGCGAGGGCGACGCTGCCGCCGGCGATGGCTCCAATGGTGAACTGGCCCTCGGCACCGATGTTCCAGACACCGGCGCGGAAGCCGATGGCGAGACCTACGGCAATGAGGATCAGAGGCGTGCTTTTGACGAGCAGCTCCGCGAGGCTGTTCGACGACGTCAGCGGCTTCATGAAAATGAGCCACATGGCGCGGACCGGGTCCTTGCCGAGGATGGTGAAGAGCGCGAAGCCGGCAATCAGCGTCAACACCACGGCGATGAAGGGTGTTGCGTAGATCATCGCCTGCGACGGCTCTTTGCGGGGGATGAGCTTAAGCATGGACTGCGGCTTCCTTGACTTCGGAGACTTCCTTGAGACGGCCGCCCATGGCGAGGCCCAGAGCCTCGACGGTCAGCTCCTCGGTCGGCTGCGAGGGGAACAGGTAGCCACCGGCGATCACGGAGATACGTGTCGAGATGGTGAACAGCTCGTCGAGATCCTGCGAGATGATCAGCACCGCGGCGCCGGCCCTCGCGAGATCGAGCAGGACGCGGTGAATAGCGGCGGCAGCGCCGGCGTCCACGCCCCACGTGGGCTGCGAGGCGATCAGCACACCGGGGCCCTGCAGGATCTCACGGCCCATGATGAATTTCTGCAGGTTGCCGCCCGAAAGGCTGCGTGCATGCGATCTGATGCTCGCCGTCTTGACGTTGAGGTCCTTGACGACCTTCGTTGCGAACGTGTTTGCAGTTTGCATGCTGATGATGCCGCGGTTCGCAAGCTGGTTCGAGGTGCCTGCGCAGAGAAGCGTGTTCTCCCAGAGCGACATGCCGGGCACGGTGGCGTGGCCGAGGCGCTCCTCGGGAACGAAGCACATGCCGCAGGCGCGCCGCGCCTTCGGGCCATGGTGGCCGATCGGAACGCCGTCCATCAAAATATGTTCGGCAAGAGGCGCGGAGCGCTCGCCGATGAGCGCCTCCATGAGCTCGATCTGGCCATTGCCGGCGACACCGGCGATGCCGAGAATTTCTCCGGCCCGCACGACCAGCGAAACGTTCTCGAGGTCGACGCCGAACTGCTCCTCGCTCTCGAGCGAGAGGTCCTGGACTTTTAGGCGGACATCGCCCGGCTCGAATTTCTCGCGCGTCGGCGTATTCAGCGTCGTGCCGATCATCATTTCGGCGAGGCCGCGGGCGGTCTCCTGCCTCGGATCGCAACTGCCGACGAGGCGGCCGCCGCGCAGCACCGTGGCCTTGCTGCAAAGCGCACGAATTTCCTCGAGCTTATGGGAGATGTAGAGGATTGAGCAGCCCTCGCTGGCCAGGCGGCGGAGCGTGTGAAAGAGGACGCCAACCTCTTGTGGCGTCAGCACCGACGTCGGCTCGTCCATGATCAGAAGCTTGGGGTTTGTGAGCAGGCAGCGCACGATCTCGATGCGCTGGCGCTCGCCGACCGAAAGGGTGCCGACGAGACGTTCCGGATCAACCTTCAGGCCGTAGGTCGTCGAGACGTCGATGATGCGCTGCTTGAGGTCGCCTTCCGCCGCTTCGGCAGCACTTAGACCCAAGGCGATGTTTTCAAAGACGGAGAGCGCCTCAAACAGGCAGAAATGCTGAAAGACCATGCCAATGCCGTTGGCGCGCGCGTCCGAGGGCTTGGCCGGAGCGTAGGGCTTGCCTTGAAAGGTCATTCGGCCGCCGTCGGGGCGCATGACGCCATAGATCATTTTGACGAGCGTCGACTTACCTGCTCCATTCTCGCCGAGCAGAGCATGGATCTCGCCCGCGCCGATCGTGAAGGAGACATTGTCGTTGGCAAGAACGCCAGGAAAGCTCTTCGTCACGCCCTCGAGCTCGAGGATCGGTACACCGGTCATCATCGCAACTTCCCCTCTTGCACGGCTTCCCCCTTGCACAATGAGCTAGCTGCCCCGGTATGTGGAATAGCCGTAGGCCTGAAGCAGCAGCGGCACGTGATAATGCTCGGACGGCTGCGCGATGCCGAAGCGAATCACCACGGTATCGAGAAACTTCGGCTCGGGCAGATTGCCGCCGCTCCTCTCGAGATAGGGACCGACGTGAAAATGCAATTCGTAAACGCCCGGCTTCAGGGCCGAATCCTCAAGAAGCGGCGCGCCGGTGCGGCCATCGCTGTTGGTCACCGCCTCGGCGGCTTTGCTCAGACGCATCTCGCTGCCGGCCTCGCCGATCACAGCGAAGATCTCGATCTTGACGCCGCTTGCCGGGCGCCCCGATTGGGTGTCGAGAATATGAGTTGTGATGCGGCCCATCTCTCACGCGCCCTCTGAAAGAGGCGGCCGCCGCGGCGACACCGGCTCGGTCATTTGAACGAACGTTAAAGGTTCGTCCCGGAGGGGTGAGCCACAAAGCACTTCGTGTTTGCTCCAGTCTTTCGCTTGAGGTGGACGTGCTTGGGTTGGACTGCTGTCGCGTCCTTCGTGGGCTGCGTTCTCGACGTCAATGCTCGCGGTGCAAAGATAGAGCCTAAATTTTCCTCAACGCAATGCGATTGTGCGTACAAAAAAGCAGCATGATGCACGGTCGTTTGCTGAAGATTTCACCAAGCGAGACACTGGCGCTGCCCGGGCGAAATGCGTAGAGATCGGAATGCAACCCTTCGAGCGAGGCACGATGAGCGCACCGGCATCAGCCCCTTCCACACTTTCTGAAGCGGATTTCGTTGGGCTCTACGGCGGCGTCTACGAGCATTCGCGTTGGGTGGCGGAGGGACTCTATGCGCAAGGAATTACCAAGGCAGACGACGTGTCGGCCGCGCTTGCCCTGCGGATGGCCAAGCTCGTGGAGGCCAGCGGGCCCGAGCGCCAGCTCGAGTTGCTGCGACTACATCCTGAGCTTGCCGGCAAGCTCAAGGTCGGTGAGGAGCTGACGGCCAGCTCCAGAAGCGAGCAGGCCGGAGCCCGCCTCGATCAATGCTCTCCGGAAGAATTCGCACGTTTTCAAGAGCTCAACGAATTCTACCGCATTCGCTTCGGCTTTCCCTTCATCATTGCGGTGACGGGCTTGTCGCGGGCAGATATTCTCGCAGCCTTCGAGGCTCGGGCCAAAAACCCGATCGCGGCAGAGTTCCGGACGGCTCTCGACGAGGTTCACAAGATTGCGCGAATTCGGCTCGATGCACTTGCGCGCCAGCGCGATGCGACGGCATAGTTTTTCCCCTATCCCACCAGTCTGCCGGAAGGCCTGATGAAACGCGATCCCAATGTTCCTGATTTCGTCTACGACTATGCCGATCTCGCCTCGCCACGCATCGGCACGGAAGCCGTGCTGGCATCGGACGAATTTTTTGCTGCCAAGGAGCGCATCCTGCAGGAGGGGCCGGCGGTCTTCATCCCGGAAAAATACGACGAGCACGGCAAGTGGATGGACGGCTGGGAAACGCGCCGGCGCCGCGGCACTGGCAACGATTGGTGCCTGTTCAAGCTTGGGGTGACCGGCATCGTCAAAGGCGTCGATATCGATACGTCACACTTTACCGGGAACTATCCACCTGCCGCGTCGCTCGAGGGTCTTTACAGCGAGACCCGGCCAGCGCCGGATGCGCGCTGGCGGCCGCTGGTCAGGACGACCGCGCTCAATGGCAACGCCCATCACTATCTTAGCGTGACCGATCTCGATCCGGTCAACTGGCTCAAGCTGCAGATCTATCCTGACGGGGGCGTGGCGCGGCTGCGCGTGCATGGCATCCCGAAGAAGGAATGGTCGGCGTCAGAGCGGGAGGGAGAGGTCGAGCTTTCGGCGCTGAAGCACGGCGGACGGATCATCAGCTACAACGACGCACATTACGGCAATGTCTCGGCGCTGCTCTCGGAGGGGCGGGCGCGGAACATGGGCGACGGCTGGGAGACGCGGCGGCGGCGGGAGCCCGGCAACGACTGGATCATCATCGCGCTCGGCGCTCCGGGAGCGATCAGCCGCATCGAGGTCGATACGGCGCATTTCAAGGGCAACTATCCGGACCGGTGCTCGCTGCAGGCCGCGCGCATCGACCAGGGGACGCATCAATCGCTGGTAACGCAATCGATGTTCTGGGACGAGCTCCTGGCGCCGCAAAAGCTCGAAGCCGACAAAGTCCACACCTTCGGCGATGAGCTCGTGCGCAAGCTC
Source organism: Hyphomicrobium sp. (assembly GCA_041659825.1). Taxonomy (GTDB): domain Bacteria; phylum Pseudomonadota; class Alphaproteobacteria; order Rhizobiales; family Hyphomicrobiaceae; genus Hyphomicrobium_C. Next base: position 62,452 of record JBAZXL010000006.1, on the reverse strand, counting down.
GGGCCTATCAGCCATGTGCGCTTCAACATTTTTCCAGATGGCGGCGTCTCCCGTTTGCGCCTGTTCGGAACGCTCGCGTGAGCCAGATCATGTGCCCCGCCAAGTGCTTGCCCGTAGAGCCACTGGCAAAGGAGGCGTTCCGGTCCTTCGGCGATGTGATCGAGATGGATGGCGCCGAGATGCGGACCATCAACGAAGGGTTTGCGCGCCGCTTTCACGACCTCGCGCGCATCGACGCCGGGCGCGAGGGTGGCAGACCGGTGCTTTCGCTGTTCCGCGCGACCTTGCGGCCAAGGCCGATCGTGATCGGCATGCTCGAGCGTCATCCCCTCGGCAGCCAGGCCTTCTATCCACTATCGACGGCCGATTGGCTGGTGGTGGTAGCGGAAGGTGGAGCGGAATGTCCGGACCTTGCGACGCTGCGCTGTTTTCGCGCGCGCGGCGACCAAGGTGTCAACTACGCCGCCGATACATGGCATTTTCCGGTGCTGGTGCTCGTGCCGGAGCAGGACTTTCTCGTCGTCGACCGGGCGGGGCCGGGCAATAATCTCGTCGAGTATCCTTTTGCGGCAGATGCGCGTGTCACGATCGACCTCGCGTAGACCTGCCTAGATCTCCTCTTGGCCGCGCGCCCTCCGGCCGTTACGTTTCTTGCGATTTCTTTTTGCTCGAGGCAGCATGACGACAGACGATACAGACGCCTACATCGAAGCCGCCGCCCGCATCCAGGGCCTCGAGGTCGATCCGGCATGGAAGCCGAACGTCGCGCGCTTTTTCGACGTGGCGCGGTCCATGGCCAAGCTTGTTGAAGACACCGGCGCGCTGACCGACGCCGAGGGCGCACCCGTGTTTACGCCGCGGGGGGGCGCATGAGCGCGACGCTCCCGCAAAGCGCGGGCGAGATTGCAAAGGCCGTTCAAAGCGGTGCCGTCTCAGCGGTTGAGATTACGCGGGCGGCGCTCGATCGCATTGCGACTGAGGACCAGTCGATTGGCGCGTTCACCGATGTCACGAGCGCGCGCGCGCTCCGCGAAGCTGCGGGCGTCGACCAGAAGCGGCGGCAGGGCGGGACGTTGCCGCCGCTTGCGGGTGTGCCGTTTGGAGTAAAGAATCTCTTTGATATTGCGGGCCTCTCGACACTGGCCGGGTCGAAGATCAATCGCGCTCTTCCTCCCGCGCAAGCGGACGGCGTGTTGATCCAGCGCATGTCGGCAGCCGGTGCGATCCTGCTCGGCGGCCTCAACATGGGCGAATACGCCTACGACTTCACGGGCGAGAATGCGCACTACGGCCCCTCGCGCAACCCGCTCGATCCGACGCGGATGGCGGGCGGGTCGTCCGGCGGATCGGCGGCCGCGGTCGCGGCTGGCTTCGTTCCGGTAGCTCTCGGCTCAGATACCAATGGCTCCATTCGCGTGCCGTCGGCGTTCTGCGGCCTCTATGGTCTGAAACCGACCTATGGGCGCCTGCCACGCACCGGGTCATTCCCATTCTGCGATAGCCTCGACCACCTCGGACCGTTTGCGCGTAACGTGACAGATGTTGCCCTTTGCTACGACACCTTGCAGGGGGGCTGCGCGCATGACGCTGCCTGCGCGGGGCGGCCGGTGGAGGCGGTTTCTCCAGTGCTCGGCCAGGGCGTCGCGGGATTGCGCATCGCAATTGCCGGCGGCTACTTCAGGGCGGACGCTGAGCCCGGCGCTCTAGCTGCCGTGGAACGTGCGGCGGACGCGCTCAACACCTCCCACATGATCGACGTGCCGAATGCCGATCGGGCGCGGGCTGCCGCCTTCCTCATCACGAATGCTGAGGGCAGCTCGCTGCATCTCGACCGGCTTCGCCGCCAGATCCGTGATTTCGATCCGGAGACGCGCGATCGCTTCATCGCCGGGGCGCTGCTGCCGGCAAGCTGGTACATCAGCGCGCAGCGGTTCCGGCGCCAGTTCGAGGACACCATGCGGGAGATCTTCACGCGCTGCGACGTGCTGCTGGCGCCGTCGACGCCCTGCAGCGCACCGAAGCTCGGACAGAAGACCATGATGCTGGGGGGCCGGGACGTGGCATTGAGGCCGAACATCGGCATCTTCACACAGCCGATCTCGTTTGTCGGGCTGCCCGTCGCAGCGGTCCCCGTCTATGTCGATGAGCCCATGCCTTATGGGGTGCAGGTGATCGCGCCGGCGTGGCGGGAGGATCTCTGCTTGCGCGTTGCCGCGGCGCTCGAGGCGGCACGGCTCGGGCAACGAGGGACTGCGGGCTGAAAGGGCGGGTTCATGGAAATCAACAATCCCGAGGTGCTGGCGGAAGTTGAGGCCCTGTTCGACATTTACGAGCGCGCGCTGGTCGGCAACGACATCGCGACGCTCGACGGCCTGTTCTGGGAAAGCCCGCTCGTCGTGCGCTACGGCAACGGCGAAAACCTCTATGGCATCGAGGCTCTCAGGGCCTTCCGCGCCGCGCGACCGACCGCAGATCTCGCCCGCAAGCTGACGCGGACCGTGATTACGACCTTCGGCCGCGATTTCGCGACGGCCAATGCCGAATACGAGCGGCTCGGCTCGGGGCTCGCCGGGCGGCAGGCGCAAACGTGGTGCCGCCTCGCTCCTGGCTGGCGCATCGTCTCAGCGCATGTGAGCTTTCTACCGATGGCGTAAAGCCTAAAGGATTGCATCGAGGGCTGGCCGACAACACGGCAACATTCTCGACAGTGTGCGCTCTTTTTATGCACGCGGTGCGGATTGCGCGTTGCTTGCCATGAGATCGTCTCGAGGCCCTGCTGCATCAAATTCGCCAAGCAATTCACGCCTTTCCGACGCATGACCGTCACATTTTAATGATCGGTCCATTCTGGCACATGGCTTGCAGCCACCTCCTTGACTGGGGAAATTGGATGTGAGGCCTGCTTGCCAGCGCGCGCATCCACAATGGTGGAGGTGCATCGGGGCTACCCCGATGCTGCTCCGCCGATATCGGGGGCGGCATGGTGCTGGTCGAAGCTGAGCCGGAAAGCCTTGAGGTCGATCTCAGCAGAACCGCGCTTGTCGTCATCGACATGCAGCGCGACTTTCTCGAACCCGGCGGCTTTGGAGCTGCCCTTGGTAACGACGTCAGCCAGCTTGCCGCGTGCGTGGAGCCGTGCCGTAAGCTGCTCGCCGCAGCGCGAGCTGCCGGCCTTCTCATCGTTCATACGCGCGAAGGTCATCTGCCTGATCTCTCTGACGCGCCGCCCGCCAAGATAAACCGCGGAGCACCCGCGCTCCGCATCGGCTCGCAGGGTCCCATGGGCCGTATCCTGGTCCGCGGCGAGCCCGGGCAGGACATCATCCCCGAGCTTTATCCGCTACCGGGGGAAGTGGTGATCGACAAGCCCGGCAAGGGCGCATTCTACAACACTATCCTCGGCGATCTCCTCAAGGAGAAGAACATCAGCGACCTCCTGGTTGCGGGCGTGACGACGGAAGTCTGCGTCAACACCACCATCCGCGAAGCGAACGATCGCGGCTACCGCTGCATCGCGGTCGGCGACGCTTGCGGGTCCTACTTTCCGGAATTTCATCGGATGGGCCTTGCAATGATCAAGGCACAGGGCGGCATTTTTGGCTGGGTCTCGGAGACGAGCTTCGTACTCCCCGCTCTCGGCAACAACTGAAATAGGGAGCTAGGCATGAAGACAGAAACAGCCACAAGTCCAAAACTTTGGACCAGCGGAGACTGGAACGCATTCTTCGGCTTTGGAACGAACATCCTTGTCAACATGCTGGTGCTGACGGGCCTCCTCCAGTATGTCGTCAAGATGCCGCCCGACATCATCTTCCATCGCATCCTGCCGGCGATGGGGCTGATGATGTTCCTGTCTACGAGCTACTACGCATTCCTCGCCTATCGGCTCGCAAAGAAGACCGGGCGCAATGACGTCTGCGCGCTACCGTCCGGCATCAGCGTGCCGCACATGTTCGTCGTCACGTTTGTGATCATGCTGCCGATCGCGCTCACCACCGGCGACCCAGTGAAGGGTTGGGAGGCAGGCCTCGTCTGGGTCTTCTTCCAGAGCTTCATTCTGATGATCGGCGGCTTCATTGCGCCGTACATTCAGAAGATCACGCCGCGCGCTGCTCTGCTCGGTACACTTGCCGGCGTTGCGATCACGTTCATCTCCATGCGACCCGCCATGGAAATCTACATGAACCCGCTGATCGGCATCACCTGCTTTGCCATCATTCTTGCCGCGTGGTTCGGCGGCGTCCGTTACCCGAAAGGCATTCCGGCCGGTCTCGTCGCAATTGCGGCCGGCATGCTGATCGCCTGGGGCTCGACGCTGATCGGCTTCGACATCGGCGGCATGAGCGTCGGCAAGGTAACGGACGCCATCTCGAGCTTCGGGTTCTCGTTCCCGATCCCGGCGACGGATCACGTGTTCAACGGCTTCCAATTTCTCGGTATCATTCTCGTAACCGCTATCCCCTTCGGCATCTATGACCTCGTCGAAGCATTGGACAACGTCGAGAGCGCGGAGGCTGCCGGCGACCATTATCCCATGACGAGCGTGCTCACTGCCGACGGCGTCGTTAGCCTCATCGGTTGCCTTATGGGCAACCCCTTCATCAACGCAGTCTACATCGGTCATCCCGGCTGGAAGGCGATGGGTGGACGCGTTGGATATTCGTTCGCTACCGGCGTCATGGTGTTGATCCTGGCGTGGTGCGGGACAATCTCTCTGCTCGCGGCCGTGGTGCCGCTGGTCGCAATCTCGCCGATCCTGCTCTACATCGGCATGCTTATCGGCTCGCAAGCGTTCACGACGACGCCCGCAAAGCATGCACCTGCCATCGTACTTGCGCTGACGCCGCATCTCGCTGCCTGGGCGAAGGTGCAGATCGACGGTGCACTTGGCGCGGCCGGAACGAACGCCGCAACGGTCGGGTTCGACAAGCTCGGCCAAGTTGGTGTGCTGTATCATGGCCTCGAGATCATGGGTGGTGGTGCTATTCTGGGCGGCCTAGTACTCGGAGCGATCGGCGTGTTCATCATTGAACGCGAGTTCGTCAAGGCAGCCGCATTTGCGCTTAGCGGCGCACTCTTGACGTTCTTCGGCTTCATGCACGGAGAGGCTGTCGGGATCGCCGTGACGCCGACAGTTGCCGCCGGCTATGGCATAGTGGCCGCATTCCTGTTCCTCTGCTCGCGCATCGAGGCGCCGGCTGAGAACAAGATGCCGGCGGGTGCGGTTCCCGCAGAGTAACGATAGCCCGCGGCCCGGCGCTCTTGACGAGCGCGGGGCCGGGGACTGCGGAGAAGTGCGCACTTGGACATCAATACGATTACTGAGGTCGTTTCCCGGCCGAGCCACGCATCGCTCGCGTCCTTTGGAGACGGCGATGCCTGGCTCGGTGGCGGCACATGGCTTTTTTCCGAGCCGCAGCCGGGAATTCGCCGCCTGATCGATCTCGACGGGTTCAACTGGACGCCCATCGAGCAAGACGCGCACGGCCTCGTCATCTCGGCAACCTGCAAGATCGCCGAGCTCAAGGCGTGGACGCGGCCAGCGTCGTGGAGCGGCGGCGTTCTGATCGACCAGTGCTGCGATGCCCTGCTCGGGTCATTCAAGATCTGGAACATGGCGAGCGTGGGGGGCAACTTGTGCCTCGCGCTACCGGCGGGCCCGATGACGTCGCTCGCGGCCGGCCTCGGCGGCACCTGCACAATCTGGACGCCGGAGGGGAGCGCGCACACGGTTCCCGCGGCGCAGTTTGTCACTGGAGTCCGCAAGACAGTCCTCATGCGCGGTGAGCTTTTGCGCTCGATCCATCTGCCGGCGCTGGCGCTCAGCGGGCGCACCGCGTTCCGCCAGGTTTCGCTTACGCCGCGCGGCCGCTCCGGCGTCCTCCTCATCGGCACACTAGCGCCCTCCGGCGAGACGGCCATCACGGTGACAGCGTCCACCGTGCGGCCGATCCGGCTGGTGTTTGGCGCGCTGCCTCGCCATGACGACCTGCGAGATGCAATCGAGGCGGCCATTGCTCCGGGCGACTATCACGACGACATCCATGGACATCCTGCCTGGCGGCGGCACCTGACCATCACTCTCGCGGAAGCGATCCGCCTCGAGCTTGCGGGCGAGGCCGCTCTATGAGCGTCACCATCAACGGGCGGGCGGTCGAGGCTGTGCCGCGTCCGGGACAGTGCCTCAGAACGTTTCTTCGCGAGCAGCAGTGCTTCGGCGTCAAGAAGGGCTGCGATGCGGGGGACTGTGGGGCCTGCACCGTGTACGTCGACGGCAGGCCGGTGCATAGCTGCCTTTATCCCGCAGTCCGTGTGGTGGGCCGCGAGGTAACCACCATCGAAGGGCTCGCGTGTGGCGGCGAGTTGCACCCCATGCAGCAGCAGTTTCTCGCAGCACAGGGCTTCCAGTGCGGCTTCTGCACCGCCGGCATGATCATGACGGCCGCGACGTTGACCCCGGCGCAGCTCGAGGACCTGCCGGCGGCGCTCAAAGGCAATCTCTGCCGATGCACCGGCTATCGTGCGATCGAGGACGCGGTGCGGGGCGTCCGCCACGTCGAGGTACCGCCTCCGGGCGAAGCTGCCGGGCGGAACGTCGCGGCGCCTGCGGGCCTCGGCATCGTGACGGGAGCCGAACGCTTCACACTGGATGCCGCGTTCGAGGGCCTCCTGCACCTCAAGCTCGCGCGCTCTCCTCATGCGCACGCCCGTATCCTCTCGATCGATACATCGGACGCGTTGGCCGTGCCAGGCGTCAGGCTCGTCCTCACCTTCGAGGACGCCCCGAAGACGCTCGTCTCAACTGGGCTCCACGAGCTCGATGATGACGACCCAGCCGACCTCCTGCTCTTTGACCGCGTGGTCCGGTTCCGCGGCCAGCGCGTTGCCGCGGTCGTTGCAGAAACAGAGACCGCGGCGGAGGAAGGCTGTCTGCGGCTCAGAATTGACTACGAGACTTTGCCTGCGGTCTTCGATGCAGAGGCCGCGATGGAGCCCAGCGCGCCACTGTTGCATGCGGAGCCAGAGAAGAGCGGGATCGCGCAGCCTCGCCGCAACATCGTCGCGGAGGTGCATGGGGATATCGGCGACGTCGATGCTGGGTTCACCGAGGCCGACGCCGTCTATGAAAACGTCTTCACCTCCCAGCGCCTGCAGCATTCGCACCTCGAGACGCACGCATCGGTGGCGTGGATCGACGAGGAGCAGCGTCTTTGCGTACGCACCAGCTCGCAGGTGCCTTTTCTGGCGCGCAGGCGCCTCGCCAAGCTATTTGGGCTCCCCCCGGATCGCGTGCGCGTGCTTTGCGCGCGTGTCGGAGGCGGTTTCGGAGGCAAGCAGGAGCTTTTGACCGAGGACGTCGTATCGCTCGCCGCCATGAGGCTCGGGCGGCCAGTCAAGCTCGAGTTCACCCGCGAGGAGCAATTCATTGGCGCGACCACCCGCCATCCGATGCGTGTCCACGTGCGGCTCGGCGCCAAGACGGACGGCACGCTGACCGCGATGCAATTGCAGGTCATCTCGAATACCGGGGCCTATGGCAACCATGCTCCGGGCGTGTTGTTTCATGGCTGCAACGAATGCATCGCCGTCTACCGTTGTGCGAACAAGCGCGTCGATGGTTTTGCGGTCTACACCAACACGGTGCCTGCCGGCGCCTTCCGCGGCTATGGCCTCAGCCAGACGGTTTTCGCAATCGAATGCGCCATGGACGAGTTGGCGCGAAAGCTCGCGATCGATCCCTTCGAGATGCGGCGGCGCAACGTGGTAAAGCCCGGCGATGCGCTCGTCGCCTACAACACGCACCCGCACGATGTGGAGTTCGGCAGCTATGGGTTGGACCAGTGTCTTTCGCTCGCTGATGAGGCGCTATCGCACGGCGATGACGCGCCGGGAGCGTGGAATTCGGGCGAATGGCTGCTCGGCAAGGGGATGGCGATCGGCATGCTCGACACCATCCCGCCGCGTGGCCATTTTGCGCACGCCGAAGCTCGCCTGATGCCGGACGGGCTCTACGAGCTGGCCGTCGGTACGGCCGAGTTTGGCAACGGCACCTCGACGGTGCACGTCCAACTCGCGGCTACGGCGCTCTCCACGTCGGCGAACCGCGTTCGTCTCATTCAATCCGACACCGACAAGTCCGGCTACGACACCGGCGCCTTCGGATCGACGGGCACGGTCGTCGCGGGAAAGGCCGCCTACAAGGCTGCGATCGCACTCCGCTCGCTCATTCTCGGCGCGGCCGCAAAACGTCTCGGCGTCGATGTCGCCGCCTGCACGCTTACCGCAGACGCCGTCGCGGCGGGTGACGTGCGCATTCCGCTCGGTGAACTGGCCTGCGAGGGGTCCATCACGGCAAGCGGAGCATCCGACGGGTCGCCGCGCTCGGTTGCGTTCAACGTCCAGGGCTTCAAGGTCGCCGTGCATCGCATCACGGGCGCTATCCGCATTTTGAGAAGCGTGCATGCGGCAGACGCGGGCACGGTCATCAATCCCATGCAGTGCCGCGGGCAGATCGAGGGCGGCGTGGCGCAAGCGATCGGGGCAGCGCTCTACGAGCACTTCGATATCAACGAGGCCGGGTACGTGACGACGCGCACTCTGCGCGGCTATCACATACCCGCCTTTGCGGACGTGCCGCGCACGGAAGTGCTGTTTGCCGAAACCTCGGATGCTCTAGGGCCGCTTGGTGCCAAATCCATGAGCGAGGGGCCGTTCAATCCAGTCGCTGCCGCCCTCGCCAACGCCGTGCGCGACGCGACGGGGCAGCGCTTCACCAGCCTTCCGCTCGCGGCAGACCGGATCTTTGCGCAAATCGGCTCCGCGCCCGCCCCTTGATACGTGACGCCAGCGCCGAGACGCGTGACCGCGAGACGCCTTTCTGATGCGGCGTCGATCGGCTAAAAAGCTTCATAGATCTGATCTCAAGGGCACGGCTCTTGTGGGGTATCGGCTCGCCCTAATACCGGACACGCGAGGATCTCGAACGCGGATGAAGCAGGAGCTTTCCTTCAAGACGACGATGAGCTTTGCCTACGGAGTACCCTCGCCCGTGAGCCCAGGCATCGTGCGCATCGTCGCGAACAATCCTAGCCCCCTCACCTTCAAGGGCACGAATACCTATCTCGTCGGCATGACGGAGCTGGCGGTGATAGACCCGGGGCCAGGCGATCCGGCGCATCGTGAAGCCATTCTCAAGGCCGCTTCGGGGCGGCCCATCACGCACATTCTCGTCACACATGCGCATCGCGACCATGTGGACGGGGCTGCTGCGCTGCGAGCCGAGACCGGAGGCAAGATCTGCGCATATGGCCGCGAGACACTCGCGCCGCGAGGCCCGGCCGTCACGCCGCAGGGCTCAGAGTTCATCGATTATGTGTTCAGGCCGGACGTGAAGATCGGGGGCGGGGACGCCGTCGAGGGGCGCGACTGGCGCTTTACGGCCGTGCATACGCCAGGACACGCGCCGGACCACCTCTGCTTCGCGCTGCACGGACGCAGTGTGCTCTTTTCCGGCGACCATGTGATGGCCTGGAATACGACGCTGGTGGCGCCGCCGGAGGGCTCCATGGCAGAGTACATCGAGAGCCTGCAACTGCTCCTTTTGCGAAGCGAAGCCATCTATCTGCCGGGCCATGGCGGGCGCCTCTATGAGCCGGCGCGAACGGTCAAAGCCTATCTCTTGCACCGGCGCTGGAGAGAGCAGTCCATTCTCGAGGCGATCCGCGGCGGCGCTGGCACAATCTCGGCGCTGGTGCCGCTTGTCTATCCGACGATCGACACAAAGTTGAAGCCGGCCGCCCTGCTTTCAGTGCAAGCGCACGTCGAGCACCTCATTGAGCGCGGTCTTGTGACCTGCGAGGGGGGGCCTGCTTTTGATCACCCTCTTTCGGCCGTTTAGTCTCGCTGCCGCGCTTCCGCCTCACTCCCTCCTCCCCCGCGGCCGGGACCGTTGCATCGATGCGCATGTGGATCTCTTGGGCGAGGAGATGCAAACGCTCGGCATTGCGTCCGAGATCGCTTCTTCCGAAACGGGAGGCGGAGCGCATGTCCACCCGTGCTGTGGTGTCGTCTCCGGTCACGCGGATCGCCACGTCGTCGTAGAAGCCCATGATGAGCGTGCGATCCACAGCCTCGATGGCTCCGGGGGCCGCCGGCGTGCTGCCCGGCGGGTCTTGCCGGACGATTTGCATCTTCATGCGCTTCAATGCATCGACGACCAGCTCGAATGCCTCTTCGCTCGAGCGGGAAATCATGATCGGCCGCAGGTCCGGATAGGCGCGCGCCTGCTTCGCTGCAAATGTCTCGCCGGGATAAGCCGCCGAGTTGCTGCCAGGTGGCCGCGCCTTGGCCAGCGTGACGAACTCGGGCGGCGCACTGAGGTCGGTCGAAACATCGTTAATCACCGGATAGGGAGCCGCCGCGACGGCAAGAAGAACCGGGATCAAGAGTATCGCAAGGCTTAGCGTGACGGAGAATATTACCCGAGCTGTGCCCGGTGCGCCGCGGCGCCAGATGCGGATCGAGGCAATGGCCGCGAGGACGATGGATAGGATGGCGCAGCCGAGTGCCACCGCAAAGAGGTTTGCCGCCACCGGGGTCGACATCCCCAACAACCGGTGCATGAAAACGGCTGCGATAACAAGCCCCAAGGCGAACAGCGCGACGCGGCTCGACCAGCGGCTCGTGACAGGGGCTCGTTCGGAATCGACCAATTGCATGAGATCCTGATTGCATGTCCCGTGCGAAATGAGAAGCTCGCGCGGAGGGTAGTGAGCGCCTGCGTTGCAACTAGGGCCGGCTCGCGCGAGTTGCAGCTCATCCCCTCCACTTCCCGGCTATGCTTACGGACGGGCCATTTTACTGGTAGGCAGCTTAAGGATCGCGCCCTATCTTACACTCAGACAAGCTCTTTTGGATCGGCAAGTCTCAACTACCAGCATCGTGCCGTACACTCACATTTTCATCCGCAACCACCTTTTGATTACAGATGGCATACCGTTTCAAACTCAACGAACCGACGGAAAAAGGCTTCCGCCGCATCGGCCTCGAGCAGATCGAGCGAGCGCAAGCCGAGCTCGAGGCCACGGCAGAGCCGGACACGGCAATTCATGAGGCGCGCAAGACGATGAAGCGGGTCCGCGCCTTGCTGAGGCTTGGGCGCGTCGGCTTGGGCGACGATGTCTTCAAGGAAGAGAACGCGCGGTTTCGCGAGATTGCCCTGCTCCTTGCACCCGCTCGCGACAAGCATGTGCTTCTGCAGACGGTGCTCAAGATCGAGGTCTCGGCCGGCGCCGTCGCCAGTGCGGGCTTGGCCGCCTTCAAAAAGGTCGTGCAGGACGATATTGCCGCGAGCAAGCCTGGCACAGGCGAAGGCGTGTCGGAAGCGATAGAAAGGCTCAGAGCCGCGGCCAAGAAATTTCGCCGGTTGAAGCTCGATCCGGATGACTTCTGCGTCCTGCAACGCGGCCTCGAGGCGAGCTATCGCACGGGGCGGAGGCTTGTTGCAGTTGCCTACGCGACCGGACACGACGAGGATTTTCACGAGTGGCGCAAGTCGGTGCAACAGCACTGGCGGCATATGGCGCTGCTGTCACGGCCCTGGCCCGAGATGCTCGAAGCTCGCGTGAACGCCGCCAAGGAGCTTTCCCAGCTCCTTGGCGACGACCATGACCTCGCCCAGCTCGCCCTTGCCGCAGAAACCTGTGCGCCGGGACGCATGGCCGACATGCATGCCCAGGAGATTGTGCGCCTCGTCCGCCAGAAGCAGAGCGAGCTTCGGCAAGAAGCTCTGCCGCGCGGACAGATCCTGTTTGCCGAAGGAGCGCGGAGCCACGGCCGCCGCATGGGCGAGATGTGGCAGGCGGCATCGGACCTCGCCAGCCTGCAGGACGCGAAGCAGGAGCATGAGCCGAAGCAGAAGAAGGAAGCCAGCTGAGAACCGAGTCGGCTTGCTCATCGGCGTGCCTTCGTGCCTCAACGTGCTTTTAACACGCGATGCTGCTCCACGCGCCGCCGCAACCCCTGATCCGAAGACGTCTCCAGCTCGTTCTTCGCGCAGGATCCAGAGAGAATGCGAGATGCTGACAAAATCGCCGAATTCCACATTCGAGCCTGACAAGAGCTCATGGCCGAAGGATCATCCAAAGGTGGAGTTCGGCCGCGTCGGCGTTCTGCTTCTCAATCTCGGCACGCCGGACGGTACCGATTATTGGTCGATGCGACGCTACCTCAAGGAATTCCTGTCAGATAGGCGCGTCATAGAGGAGCCGCTCTGGAAGTGGTGGCCGATCCTAAACCTCATCATTCTCACCGTGCGCCCTGGCGCCAAAGGGCGCGACTACGCCAGCATCTGGAACAACGAGCGCAATGAGGGCCCGCTCAAGACCATCACCCGCTCGCAGGCAGAACGGCTGGCGGAGCGGCTCGCCGGGAACCCGGGCGTGATCGTGGACTGGGCCATGCGCTACGCCAACCCGACGACGGTGAGCCGCCTCGAGGCGCTCGTGGCGCAGGGCTGCGAGCGCATTTTGCTCGTGCCACTCTATCCGCAATATGCGGCCGCGACGTCGGCAACGGCGTGCGATGAAGCGTTTCGGGCACTCATGAAGATGCGCTGGCAACCTGCCATTCGCGTGGCGCCCGCCTATCACGACGACCCGGTCTATATCGACCGCCTCGCGGCCGCCATCCGCGGTGGGCTCGCCCGCCTCGACTTTGAGCCGGAGAAGCTCATCGCGACGTTCCACGGCATGCCCCAGAAATATCTGACGCAAGGCGATCCCTACCACTGCCAATGCCAGAAGACCTCGCGCTTGCTGCGGGACAGGCTCGGCTGGCCGGCAGATCGGTGGCTGACGACGTTTCAATCGCGCTTCGGCAACGATCCCTGGCTGCAACCCTATACCGACAAGACAGTCGAGCGTCTCGCCAAGGAGGGCATCAAGAAACTCGCGCTCGTCGCGCCTGGCTTCTCCGCCGATTGCCTCGAGACGCTCGAGGAGCTCGATGTCGAGAACCGCCACATCTTCGAGAGCAACGGCGGCGAGAAATTTGCCTACCTGCCGGCGCTGAACGCCAGCGATGCCGGCGTGGACGTGATCGAAGCGGTCGTGCGGCGCGAGCTATCGGGCTGGATTTAGTTTTTCTATCAAGCAGTTCCTGAGGGAACTACCTCGCGTCAAATTTAGCTGCTATCTGAGCGAAACTCGGCCATGGTCAATTGGTCGCGGGAAGGCTCGATTACACGCAGGCTCGACAAAGAGGGATTTCACAAATGATTTTGTTCGATGGCTTTGGGGTTTTCGGGCTCCTATCGATCCTGCTCGCCGCAGCTGCACTCTGGTCGACGGTCAAGATCGTGCCGCAGGGCTATCACTATACGGTTGAAAACTTCGGCCGGTGGACGCGCACGCTGACGCCGGGCCTGCATATTCTCGTCCCGGTCGTTGAGCGCATCGGCCGGCATGTGAATGTCAAGGAGCAGGTCATCGACATCCCGAGCCAGGATATCATCACGCGTGACAACGCGATGGTGCGCGTCGATGGTGTTGCCTTCTTCCAGGTGCTCAATGCCGGCAAGTCGGCCTATGAGGTCGATAACCTCGAGAACGCGATCGTCAACCTGACGATGACGAACATCCGCACCGTCATGGGGTCCATGGACCTCGACGAGTTGCTCTCGAACCGCGACCAGATCAACATCAAGCTCTTGCATGTGGTGGACGCCGCAACCGAAGCTTGGGGCGTCAAGGTCACCCGTATCGAGATCAAGGATATTGCGCCGCCTGCCGATCTGATCGACGCCATGGGACGGCAGATGAAGGCCGAGCGCGTGAAGCGCGCGCAGATCCTCGAAAGCGAAGGCCTCAGGCAATCGGCAATCCTCAAGGCCGAAGGCGAGAAGCAGGCTGTCGTGCTTGAGGCCGAGGGCCGTCGCGAGGCAGCGTTCAAGGATGCCGAAGCGCGCGAGCGTGCGGCCGAAGCCGAGGCCACCGCCACGACGCTCGTGTCGAACGCCATCTCAAACGGCAATGTTCAGGCGATCAACTACTTCGTCGCCAACAACTATGTGAAGGCGCTCGAGGCGCTGGCGAAGGCGCCGAACCAGAAAGTCATACTGATGCCGCTCGAGGCCTCGTCGGTGATCGGCTCTCTGGCGGGCCTCGCTCAGATCACGGGCGAAGCTTTTGGCAACGGTAGTGGCAATGGCGGACAGCCAATGGCGCCAAAGTCGCGGGCCGGCAGCGTGCCGCAGGTCTGATCGACGGCCTCAGTCGATCTCCTCTCGAATTGGCGGTGCTTCCATGACGAGCTTTTCCGAGTTTCTCGCGAGCCTTGGGCTCTGGAACTGGTTTTTCGCCGGCCTCCTTCTAATGCTCCTCGAGACACTCATCCCGGGCGTGCATTTCCTGTGGTTCGGCGTCGCCGCGATGGTGGTGGGTGCGCTCGGCTTCGGGCTCGAGGGCCTCGGGTTCGGCGGCTACCTCACCCTCCCCTGGCAGCTTGTGCTGTTTGCAGGCCTTGCCGTCAGCACAGTGTTCGCGGTCCGAAGCATGGCGGTCAGCAAAGCGGGCGAGCCGAGCCTCACCGTGCGCTCCGGGCAGTACACGGGACGCATTGTCGTGGTCGAGGAAGCAATCGCGGGCGGGCGCGGCAAGGTCCGCGTCGGCGACACGCTGTGGCCAGCTCAGGGGGCGGACGCGGAGCCGGGCTCGAACGTCAGAATCACCGGGTCGAACGACACTGTGCTGATCGTCGAGCCGGTTTGATCCGGACGCGATCGAATAGCAACGCTTGGTTGTCCTCGCAGTCGCGCATTTGAAGCGCGAGCCGAATTACTGGACGGGTCGGCTGGCGCATGTCTGAGTTCACATCTAGGCCACGCCGAGCCGCAATAGATCGTGGACGTGGACGATGCCAACGGGGCGGCCGCCGTCCAATACGAACAGTGCGGTAATGCGCGAGGCGTTAATCACCTCGAGTGCTGCGGAAGCAAGCGTCTCGCGCGAGACGGTCTTGGGTTTGCGCGTCATGACGTCGGCCGTGGTGGCTTTGAACAGCTTGTCGCCCATGTGGCGCCGCAAGTCGCCGTCGGTTACGACGCCAACGAGCCTGCCCTCCGCGTTGACGATGCCGAGGCAGCCGAAGCTCTTGGCGGTCATGGTGACGATGGCGTCGCTCATCAGGTCCGTTTCGCGGGCGATCGGTAGTTGATCCTCGCGATGCATGACGTCGCCCACGAACTTCAACGAAGCGCCGAGCGAGCCGCCGGGGTGGAACATCTTGAAGTCGTGCGCGGTAAAGCCTTTGGCTTCGAGCAAAGCGATGGCAAGGCAATCGCCGATCGCGAGTTGCATGGCCGTTGACGTCGTGGGAGCCAGCCCGTGCGGGCACGCCTCCTTGGCGCGCGGCAGCTCGATCACAACATCCGACTGCCCGCCGAGAGCCGAATCAGCGCGCGACGTGATCGAAATCAGTGGCACGGCAAATCGACGAGAAAAGGTGATGATGTTCTTGAGCTCGACCGTCTCACCCGACCAAGAGATGGCCAGCACGACATCGTCGCGCGTGATCATGCCGAGGTCACCGTGCGAGGCCTCGCTCGGATGAACGAATGAGGCAGGCGTGCCGGTCGACGCCAGAGTGGCTGCGATCTTCTGGCCGACGTGGCCGCTCTTGCCGATGCCCGAGACGATGACGCGCCCGCGGGCTGCCTTGATGAGGCTTACCGCATCGGCAAATGGCCCTGCCAGGGCGCCGAAAAGCGCCGCCTTGATAGCGAGCAGCCCCTCGACCTCGAGCTCGAGGGTGCGGAGGGCAGACGCAACGAAGGGTGCGGCGTCGGTGTTTCCGCTCGCCACCGCTTCCAGCTTACGCACCGGTCCGCCCGCTGGAGCTGCCATGCGTCCCCCATCCCAATTGAGTCCTTAGCGCCTCAGCGCATCTGAACACTTACCAGAGCCGGCCGGTACTTCCAATGACCCCGTTCCGGGTTTCACGTGTCTAAATCGATCGTTAACCCAGGGTACCTACTATCCGTGGCTCAAGGTTGCGTTCGCGTGGGATCTCTCCTCAATAGGGCGCGTTCGTGGACTTTGCACGGCATTCGAACTCATTATTGACCGTTGTTTTAGCCGCGACTGTGGCGGCTTCCGCCGTGCGCGCACCGGAAGCCTCGGCTCAGGACGCGTCGGGGCAAGATGCGTCGGGTCTGGGTGTCACGCGCCGGAGCGGCCAAGCGAGGCTGCGCGGGACAGCGACCAGCGATTTCGAACAGCTCAATAGGCCCACCGCGTCGCAGGGGAGCGAGACTTCGAGCTACATTACCCCTGAGCAAAGCATCGCGCCTTCACAGGTCAATGCGGCCGCGTCTCAGGACGCCGACGGCACAGATACGGATGCTCAGGCCGAGGCGAAGAACGAGGACGAGACAAAGAGCGAGGGCGAGGCGCAAGAGAACGAGGGTGTTCGCCGCAGGACGGCGGACGGCGAGCTTGCCGAGCCACCTATCGCTGCCGCCACCAACGACGGGCTTCTCGCCGAGCCGGAGCCGACGCCTCTTCTCGACGGCGCAGACCCGACCTTGGACACTCGCCCGCCCGAGGATCTCGCCGTGTTCGACGAGCCGCCAGCCGGCCATGATGCATTGCTTTTCCAGGTCGAGGACATCGACCCCGTGCTCACCGACCGCCGGCCGGAACGGCTTGCCCAGCTCGACCCCTATGACCCGATCGGCATCAAGGTCGGAAGCTTCGTGTTGTTTCCGGAGGCCGAGATCGGGTCGTTTGCAACGAACAACGTCTTTGCTGCGGCAGACAAGCAATCCGATGTGGCGGCGACGCTTTCTACCAGCACGCGGCTCGTCTCGAACTGGTCTGTGCATGCGCTCGAGCTGCGCGGCACCACGGCCTCGAGCTACTACAGCGACTTTTCCTCGGAGGACCAGCGGGCGTGGAGCGCGGAGGCGCGTGGCCGGCTCGACATATCGCGGCGGGGCAATCTGCAAGCCATCGCCTCGCATGCTGTATCGCAAGAGAGCCGTACGGGGGTCAATGCCAATCGAACCGGGACGCCGGCGGACATCTCGACGGACACCGTTTCGCTTGCCTATAATCAGCGGTTCAACAGGCTCACTCTGCAGCTCAGAGGCTCGCTCTCAAATAGCGACTATTCTGACACCCCGGCTACGAACAACGATGAGCGCGACCAGACCGACGGCAACGAGGCGGTGCGGCTTCGCTGGGAGTTCAAGCCGACCTTTGCCGCGTTTGCTGAAGCAGGGCTCAATCAGCATCGCACAGGCGCGGTTGCGGCGAGCGACGGTATCAGCCGCGAGTCCAAGGGTGAGCGCTACCGCGCTGGACTGGACTTCGGCGGCACGAGCAGGATTTTGCGCGGCGAGATCAGCTTGGGCTACGGGCGGCAGACGCCGGACGATGCCCGGCTCAGGACCACGAACGCCTTCCTCTTCGATGCCAATCTGGCTTGGCGCATGACCGACCTGACGTCGCTCTTCCTTACGGCGGCAACCGATATCTCCGACACGACGACGGCACTCGCGAGCGGAGCCGTCACGCATCAGGTCGGGATCGAGGCCAGGCATGCGTTGCGCCGCTATGTCATCGCGTCGGCCGGACTTTCCTATACCGATTACGATTACATCACGTCGCCGACGCACGAGAGCGCTCTCCTCGCGTCCCTCGGGGCCGAGTACTATGCAAGCCCCGAGGTGGTCCTGTTCGGGCGCTATCAGCATCTCGACTACAGCTCGAACCAGTCGGGTGGCGACTACACGTCCGATGATGTCCGCGTCGGCGTCCGTTTGAGGCGATAGGCCTTCGTCATCGGAACGACCCAGGCGGTCATTATGCTCGCTCAGAGCGTTGCACGGCCCAGCCGAGCCGGTACAATTTGCGAATCATACCGTCCGAGCAAAGTCTTGCTCAAGTCGCTTGGTTGCCCGGACGGTATTCTCTTTTGTATGCGCGCAGCCGCCACGCCAACCCTGCGCGCGTATACCGTCCGAGCAAAGTCTTGCTCAAGTCGCTTGGTTGCCCGGACGGTATTCTCTTTTGTATGCGCGCAGCCGCCACGCCAACCCTGCGCGCGTATACCGTCTCACATAAGTCACGACTTATGTGAGACGGTATAATCTAGCTTCTTTTGCCCGCTCTTGCTGGAGGCTTCATGTCTGATCGCACGCAATTTGCCATTGCCCGCAACAGGACGATCGCCATGCCGCGGGTGATGAAGAGATCGCTGCAGGTTATCGTGGCGGCTTTGCTGACGACACTCGTGGTGCTCATCGTGATGATGGCGAACGGCTTTCTCGCCGGGCGTGGCGGATCGCTTGCGGGCGTCGATCAGTGGCTTGCCTTCATCCGGCGGTCCGACATCGTCGCGACCATCGTCTTGACCGCACTCGTGACGGTCTCGTTCCTCTATTGGCAGAAGGATCGCGAGCGGCGGTGACGGGCCCTTCCCGCTCACGCCCTCACTTTCCCGCTCACGCCCTCAACGGCTCGGGGACGAGGGCCTGGGGCTTTTTCGTTGGCTCGCGCTCTGCTCCTTGGCGAGGGCGAGGGCTGCGACATAGTCCGGCTTGCCGCTGCCCAGTAGCGGGATCTTCGGCAAGATCATGAAGTCGGCCGGGACCATCAGCTCGGTTGTGCCGTGGGCGCGCGCGTGGCGCATAAAGGCCTCGCGCGTGCAGTGAGGCTCGGTCGCCAGAAGCACGAGCCGCTCGCCCTTACGCGCGTCAGGGAGAGCGACGACCACGGTCACGAGGTTTGGCCAAAGCTCGGCTGCTAGAGCTTCGACGGCCGAGAGCGAGATCATCTCGCCTCCGATCTTGGCGAACCGCTTGGCGCGACCCTTAATGCTGATATAGCCTTGGGAGTCGATTGAGACGATGTCGCCCGTGTCATGCCAGCCGCTTTGCGGCGGCTCGAGCACGCCGGGGTTTTCCGGCCGAAGATAGCCGAGCATCACGTTCGGGCCGCGTACGAACAGGCGCCCGCCCTCCTCGATGCCGGGCACAGGATCGAGGCGAGCCTCCATCAGCGGCGAGAGGCGGCCGACGGTGCCGGTCTTGTTGGCGAGCGGCGTGTTGATGGCGAGCACGGGTGCCGTCTCGGTGACACCGTAACCTTCGAGAATGCGGACGCCAAACTTCTCCATGTAGATCTGGCGCGTGCGATCTTTGACGGCCTCGGCGCCGGCAATAATTAGGCGCACGCGTGCGAAGTCATAGGGGTGGGCCGCGCGGGCGTAGCCATTCAGGAATGTGTCCGTGCCAAACAGAATGGTGGCATTGGTCCCGTACACGAGCTCCGGCACGATGCGGTAATGCAAGGGCGTGGGGTAGAGATACACGGGCACGCCGCCAACGAGCGGCATGATGAGACCGGCAGTAAGCCCGAAAGAATGGAAGACGGGCAATACGTTGAACACCTTGTCCTGGCCGTTGACCGCAATGCGGTTCAGGCTCTGCATGGCGTTTGCCAGAAGATTTTTGTGCGAGAGCACGACGCCCTTCGGGAGACCTTCGGAGCCGGAGGTAAAGAGGATCGCGGCGGGGTCGTTCGGCTGGCGCGACGACTGGGGGCGGGAGCCCACGAGAAGCCCGCGCAGCTTATCGGCAAACGAGATCTTCGCCTTCACGTCCTCGAGGTAGACGATGCGGACCTTATCTGCGAGCCGCGCGATCACCTCGTCGAGGTGCGCCTTCTCCACGAACGTGCGGGAGGTGAAGATGACGCCAAGCTCGGCGGCTCTGCAGGCCGCCTCCAAATTCGCGGCGCCGGCCGTAAAGTTCAGCATCGCCGGAACGCGGCCGATGCTCTGGAGTGCAAAGAAGGTGACAGCGACGCCCGCGGAGTTTGGTAGCATGACGCCAACGTTGGCGCCTTCGGAGGCGTAGCGCGCGAGCTTCGCGCCGAGGATCTGCGAGGCGAGGATCAGCTTCTTGTAGGAGAGCTTGGTGCCGAGGGGGTCCTCGATGGCGGGCTTGCCGGTGTCGCGGATCTCCTTGGCGTCGACCAGCGCCTCGAACAGCGTCTGGTCGATGTTGGCCGTTTCTACGGCGGTGTTGACCATGATGTCCTGCAGCGCCGCACCTGCGGCCTGCCGGCGGGCCTTGCCGCGAAGCTCGGCCGGGACATGGAGCGTGACGGGTGGCAGGATCGTCACCGTGATCTTCGGAAACCAGGCCTTCTTGGTCTGATAGCGATTCAAATAGCCGAAGTGGGACCGCTCAGCGCCGTCGATGCGAACCGGTACGACAACAGCATCGGCTTTGTCGGCAACCATGGCGGTGCCATCGTAAACCTTCATCAGGCCGCCGGTCACCGTGAGGCGGCCCTCGGGGAAGATCACGAGGGTCTCGCCGCCCTTGACCGCCTGAATAAGCTGGCGGGTGCCAAGCGGCTTCGTCGGGTCGATCGCGTGGGCATTGACCAGCGTCAGAAACGGCTTCACCCACCATTGCTGAGCCATGGCGGTATCGATCGCAAAGGCGGCGTGGCGAGGCATGATCGAGTGCATGATGGGCGCGTCGAGGAAGCTCACGTGGTTTGGGGCGATGATCGCACGCGTGCCCGGCGGCGGCAGGTTCCCGTAGCCCTTCACCTCGAGGCCGAAGAACATCTTGAACACGAAGACGCCGACGTCCTGGATGCCTTGCTTGCCCCAAGCTGCAAGGATGAGGACCATGGCGACGATGTTGCCGATGCCGAGCAATGTGAAGAGCGAGGCCAGCCCCATGCCCTTTGATTGCAGCAGCGCGAGGCTCAGGGTGGCAATCGTCATGAATGCGGCGGACAGCACATTGCAGGCCGCAATGACGCGCGCTCGCTCGGTCTCTGGTGCCCAGAGCTGCACGGCGGCGAAGGCCGGCACGATGAAGAGGCCGCCGGCCACGGCGAGGCCCGCGAGGTCAACGAGTACGCGCCAGCCGGAAACCGTAGCGAGGAAACTGCCTACGCTCAGCGGCGCTGGTGGCGTGGAGATGCCCGCGACCGTCCATGCCAGATCCAGCGAGAAGAGGCCCATGAGGAGCGCGCCGACCGGAACGAGCGCCAGATTGGGGCGCGTCTTGCTTGCCCTTGCGGCCGTTGCAGAGCCGAGCGCGATGCCGACTGTGAAGACAACGAGCGAGAGCACGATGACGCCCTCCCCGCCCCCGATCGTGTCCTTCATGAGGACCGGCAGCAATGTCAGCATGTAGGCGCCGACGAGCCAGAACCACGAGGTGATGAGGCCGCCGATCCACAGCCGGCGGTCGCCGTGCAAATGGCGAAGAAGTGCCACGGTGGACGACCAGGGATTGAGATCAATGGCGAGACCCGGAGCCGCCGCGCCCGTCTTGGGGATAAGCGTCGCCATAAACCAGCAGAGGATCGCGAGCACCAGGACGAGACCGGCGATAGCATAGGAAGCGTGATCATCGGACGCCGCCATGCCCCCGCTTATGGTGCCGATCAGGATGGCGGCGAACGTCGCGCTTTCAATGAAGGCATTGCCCGCGGGCAGCTCGCGAGCTTCGAGGAGCGCTGGCAAGATGCCGTACTTGATGGGGCCAAAAAGTGCAGCGATGACGCCATAGAGTCCGAGCGCAAGAAAAAGCAGCGGGACGGAATGCAGCACAAAGCCGAGGCCGGCAATCGCGGCGATAGGCAGCTCGGCGCGCTTGAGCTTCTCTGCAATCTCCGCCTTGTCGAAGCGGTCCGCCAGCTCGCCGCCGATGCCGGACAGAACGAAGAACGGCGCGACAAGAACGGCGCTGGCGAGCGCCACGAGCACTGCCGTGCCCTCACCGCCAATCTTGAACAGAATCAGAATGACGAGGGCGTTCTTGACGAAGTTGTCGTTCAAGGCCGACAAGAATTGGCACCAAAAGAGCGGCGCAAATCGGCGGGTCGTCATCAGCGACTTGAACATGGAACTTTTTTGCTCTCGTTGGTTCAGGCTTGCGCGTGCGACGCTATTGGCGCGAAGTGGTTAAAGAACGGCTTGACGCTTGGGACGTGGGGATAGGGGTTGCCACATTTGGCGCAGCAAGACTATCCGCATGACGTCATATCACGCCCTCATGAGTGCTTTTTCATCGTCAAGTCAACGGGTAAGGCTAGAATTTTCGTAGATCACCACAGATTTGAGTCATCTATCGCAGGGTAGCGCATCAGGGCCATTAATTGGGCTGATGCTCTTGGCAGGCGATCGGAAAAATGGGAACACGTGGCTACAATTCAACACGAGGCACGTCTCCCGGTTAGCGGTGCGGCGATCACGGCGAGGCGGTCATGATGGGCGAAACGGTCGTGGGTGGCAGAGATTTGGCGTTGAACGGGCGGCGGATTGCAACTCAATCCGTAACGCTCGCCGAGTTGCTTGCCGAACAGGGCTTTGGCGGTGCCAAAGTTGCAACTGCCATCAACGGCGAGTTCGTGGCGGAGCGGCTCAGGGCGAAAACAGCTCTTCAGCCCGGCGATCGCGTCGAGGTGGTCTCGGTGCGGCAAGGGGGTTAGTATTGCACGGCCGCGCTCGCATCTTGACACTTCAAGCCCTAAGATCACCGCATGAACGCTCACGTCAGTCAGCAAAATCCGGGGCAAGGCCGCCGCCCGAGTGCGCTGCCCCTCGCATTCTACGGCGAGGAGCTTAAGTCGCGTCTCCTCATCGGCACCGCCCTTTACCCGTCGCCGCAAATCATGGGCGAGGCAATTGCGGCCTCGCGTGCGGGCGTCGTCACGGTCTCGCTCAGGCGCGAGCAGGCCCGCGGCAGAACTGGTGAACGGTTTCTCGCACTGGTGCGGGATGCCGGGGTGCGGCTGTTGCCGAATACCGCCGGATGCCGGACGGCGAAAGAGGCGATCACCACCGCTCAGATGGCGCGCGAGCTGCTCGAGACCGATTGGATCAAGCTCGAAGTCATCGCCAACGACGACACGTTGCAGCCGGACTTGTTCGGCCTCGTCGAGGCGGCCGGGGTGCTGGCCCGAGATGGATTCAAAGTCTTCCCCTATACCACAGAGGATCTCGGCGCCGCTGAGCGGCTGGTCGCGGCCGGCTGCCAGGTGCTGATGCCTTGGGGGGCACCGATCGGCACGGGGCGCGGCCTCGCCAACCCATCGGCCCTCAAGACCATGCGCGCTTATTTCCCGGGGCTGCCGCTCGTAATCGATGCGGGGATCGGCGCGCCATCGCATGCCGCGCAGGCCATGGAGATGGGCTTCGATGCGGTGCTGCTCAATACGGCGGTTGCCAAGGCGCAAGATCCGGTGCGCATGGCGGAAGCGTTCGCTGCCGCGATCCACGCCGGACGCCTGGCGTACGAGGCCGGGCTGATCGAGCCGCGCGATATGGCGCAGCCGTCGACGCCGGTTGCCGGAACGCCGTTCTTCGACCTGCCTATGCGTCCGAGTTGATGGAGCCTGCTCATGCGCGCGCACGCTCCGCCGGACGTCTTCTACCCGATCGTGCCGCGCCTCGCATGGCTCGAGCGCCTGTTGCCGCTTGGTGTCCGGACCGTGCAGTTGCGGATCAAGGACCAGGCGGTGGGCGTCGTTCGCGAGGAGATCGGCGCGGCCGTGAAGCAAGCGGCCGCCGCGGGCTGCCAGCTCATCGTCAATGATTATTGGCGCGAGGCCATAGACCTCGGTGCGAACTACCTGCACCTCGGCCAAGAGGATCTCGCCGGCGCGGACGTCGCCGCCATTCATCGCGCCGGTATCGCGCTCGGCATCTCCACCCACAGCGAGGACGAACTCGAGGCGGCGCTTCGTGCCGACCCCACATATATTGCGCTCGGCCCGATCTACGAGACGAAGCTCAAAGCCGTGCAATGGGCACCCCAGGGCCTCGAGCGCATCACAACGTGGAAAAAGAAGGTCGGCAAACGGCCCCTGGTGGCGATCGGCGGCATTACGCCCGAGCGCGCGGCCGGCGTCATCTCTGCGGGCGCCGATAGCATCGCAGTGATCACCGACTTCATGACGGCCCCCCATCCTGAGGCCCGCGTGCGGCTCTGGCTCGATTGGGCTGCCGTGGTGCGATCGTGACAAGGATCCGACCTCCTCACTTACGCTTCGGTCTGGATCCTTGCCGATTTTTTCCGATTATTTGCTTGCCGGGAGTTCCGTGCAGTCGATGCTAACCGTGGCTCCGACGGCGGCGACGAAGCGCTTGCAGGTCGTGTCGACGGCCGCAACGGCAATCGGGGCACTGGTTTCCGTTGATGTTGCCTCCGCCTTTGCGTCCGAGGCGTTGATCGTGGTGGCCGGCGTTGCCGTCTCCGCGGCCTTGACGTCTAAAGCCTTCGGCTCACTGGCGTCGGCAACCTCGATCGCAGGCTTCCTCTTTATGCTTTGGGCCTGCTTGACGTCGTAGCTCTGGCGATGCTTCACGAGAGAAGCGGAGCGGAACGAGCGCTTCGGTTGAAAGACATTGTAGCTCAGGTGGAGGCGGTGAAAGCCACCGTGGTGGCAGCCGCCGGCGCTGACTTCGGTTGCGAGGCTAACGGTGGCTGCGAGGGCCGCGGCGATTGCAAGCGATTTTCTGAGCATGGCCTTTATTCCCTTTGGGTCCGATTTACCTCGAGAGTGAGAGAGAGCGACCGGCTCACTCTGTCGCCCAGACAATCGCAGGCGGCGCGCGGCGCGGCTGTCCCCTCGGGAACAGCGCCGATCGAGCGCGTAATACCGGCCGGACAAAGTCTTGACGCACGGGTCTTGCCGCGTCCGGCCGGTATTCTCTTTAGCTTGCGCGCAGCCGCCACACCAACCCTGCGCGCTGATGACCTGCCCGCACTGCGTCAGCACTTCGTGCGGTTGGTATAAGTCGGGTGCTGATCTATATCATCAGGCCAAAGATAGTCTCCAACCCGAGGTGGGAACCCGGGGCGTCAGCCTGATGTTGAGCGTCCACTACGTGACCTCGTCGCGTAGCTAGCGGCTTAGAAAATGAAAGAAGCCGGCTCAACCCAGGAGGACATCCCATGAAGTGTTTGCGAGCAGTTGTGAGTGTTGCGTTCTTGTCCGGCGTCGCGGTGAGCTCTATGGCGGGTTCGGTCCTCGGCGCGGACCTCCCAAGCAAGGGAAGCACAAGCTATACCTCCCACTACGTCTTCCGCCCCTTGGGGACGCTTGATATTCCCGGCGTCGGGAAGGTCACGAGCTTGCTGATGAACGGCACGACCGAGAACACGAAGGGAGAACCGGTTTTCGACAAGCTCAGAGCGAACTGCTACGCGATCAGCGTCGAGACGGGCGGGAAGAAGTGGATCGATGGCGCCTGCGGCATGACGGATCGCGACGGCGATACCGTATTCTCGAGCTTCGATACGCGCGACCTCGACAAGGCTCAGCCGAAGATGGATTGCGGCACCCATAAGATCACCGGCGGCACGGGCAAGTACGATGGGATCACTGGTCTCGAGCCGTTTGCCTGCGTGACTGTGGCGACTCCGGCCGGCGAGCCGGTGGGGTCCTTCGCAATGGACATCCCACACAATTCATCGTGGCAGTTGAAAGGATCGGGTGGCGCTACTGGCGCCGGTGCCGGTGAAGCCGGTGCAGGAGGCAGTGAAAAGTAAAAAGAGGACGGCCCACTTGGCGCGCTAGATGCATCTTTATCCGACCAGTTAATCGCTGCCGCGATTCCGTCTGGTCGGATGATGCTCTGCTCTAGCCTCAGCCCTCGCGCAGGACGGCGCGCCAGCCGATGTCGTGGCGGCAGAAGCCGCCGGGCCAATCGAGCTTGGAGATGGCGTCGTAGGCACGCGCTTGGGCTTCCTTCACGGTGCGGCCGAGCGCGGTGACGCTCAGCACGCGACCGCCGTCGGCCAGCAGCCCGTCGCCTTCGCGGCGGGTGCCCGCGTGAAAGATCTCGACTCCCTCGACCGACTTGGCGGCCTCAAGGCCCAAGATCTCGGTTCCCTTCTCTGGCGTGCCGGGATAGCCGTTCGCGGCCATGACAACGGTGAGCGCCACCTCGTCGCGCCAGCGCACGTCAAATTTGTCGAGCACGCCGTCGTGTGTCGCGAGCATGGCCGCCAAGAGATCGGACTTCAGACGCATCATCAGCACCTGCGTCTCTGGATCGCCAAAGCGCACGTTGTACTCGATGAGCTTCGGACCTTCGCCGGTGATCATGAGGCCCGCAAAAAGCACGCCTTTGAAGGGCGTCCCGCGCTTTGCCATGCCTTCGACCGTCGGGCGGATGATCTCGTCCATCGTCCGCTCGATGAGAGCGGGTGTCATGACCGGGGCGGGTGAATAGGCGCCCATGCCGCCGGTGTTCAATCCCGTATCGCCGTCGCCTGCGCGCTTGTGGTCCTGAGCGGTTGCGAGGGGGAGCACATGCCGGCCGTCGACGAGTGCGAAGAAGCTCGCCTCCTCGCCTTCAAGGAATTCCTCGATCACGACCTCAGAGCCGGCCTGTCCAAACACGCCCGCAAAGCACGCCGTGACGGCGCCTTCGGCCTCGGCATGTGTAGCGGCGATGATCACGCCTTTGCCGGCGGCCAGCCCGTCCGCCTTGACGACGATCGGGAGCTTTTGGCCCGCGAGAAAAGCTTTGGCGGAGGCGGCGTCACGGAAGCGGCCGTAAGCGGCTGTCGGAATATTGAACTCGCGGCAGAGGTCCTTGGTGAAGCCCTTGGAGCCTTCGAGCTGAGCCGCCGCCTTCGAGGGTCCGAAGTGCTTTATGCCCGCCTTTGCAAGAGCATCGCCAAGGCCCGCAACGAGCGGCGCCTCGGGTCCGATGACGACGAAGCCGATGCCGTTCTCGGCAACGAAGCGCAGCACGGCGGCATGATCTGAAATGTCGAGCTTCACACACTCGGCGAGCTCCGCGATCCCTGCGTTGCCGGGTGCGCAATAGAGCTTGCTGAGGAGCGGACTGGCTGCGAGGGCCCAGGCGAGCGCATGCTCGCGACCGCCGGAGCCGATGAGGAGAATGTTCATAAAGACGTGTTGCTACGGGAAGGCCGCGAGCGTCAAGGGGTCGACGGGCCGTGGCCTTATTTTGGGGAATGCCGGCACGCGTCCACAGCCTGTGGAGAACTCGCCCCTTGCGCGAGACCGCTGCCGGGCGGCCGTGCAAGAGCCTCACTATTCATGCGAATCTTGTCGCATTGAAATTTGAGTCGCACAGGATCCTCTGGAGTTGTCCCATGTCCGTTCATCACGAGATGAAGCGCTTCAAAGACACCCCTGCGGCTGCGCGCGCCTTGGCGGAAGCGCTCTGCAAGCAACCCGGTGCCGACTGGACCGATTGGGAGCTCGACTTTCTGCAAAGCCTAGCGGAGCGTGACGCCCGCGAGCCGCACTCGACACGGCAGCTCGAAAAGCTTCTCGAGCTTCGCGATGCGTCGCGGCATTACTCGCGCATCGACGGGTTCAGCGTGGCAGCGCTCATCCGCGAATGCTGGATCGGACGCCTCGATCTTGCGGATGAGGACGAGGCCTTCATCTTGAGGCTTAAGGAGCAAAGCCCGGCCGCACTCAAGCTCCGCCCGCTGAAGCGGCTGATCCACTGCTCGCGCCAACTTGGTGTGATCGAGCACTACGTTGCCATTTGATGAGGCTGCAACGGGGCTCGATCGTTGTATGATGCCCGACACGGCTTAGGCAGGGCCTTTTCTAGAAGGGCATGAATTTGACGGACTCACTCCTCCCGACGGACCGATCTGGCGCGAACGTCGCAGAGTTTACGGTCTCCGAGCTTTCCAACGCCGTGAAGCGTGCCCTGGAGGAAGGCTTCGGGCATGTGCGGCTGCGCGGCGAGGTTTCTGGCTATCGCGGTCCGCATGCCTCCGGGCACTGCTATTTCTCGCTCAAGGACGACAAGGCCAAGATCGAGGCCGTGGTCTGGCGCGGCGTGTGGGGCCGCCTCAAGATCCGACCCGAGGAGGGCATGGAGGTCATAGCCACCGGCAAGATCTCCTCCTTCCCGGGCTCGTCCAAGTATCAGATCGTCATCGAGGCGCTGGAGCCCGCGGGGCTTGGCGCGCTGATGGCGCAACTTGAGGAGCGGAAAAAGCGGTTCGCAGCGGAAGGCCTTTTCGACGAGGCGCGCAAGAGGCCGCTGCCGTTTCTGCCGCGCGTGGTCGGCATCGTGACAAGCCCGACCGGAGCCGTCATTCGCGACATGCTGCACGGCTTCACTGAGCGCTTTCCAACGCGTGTACTGGTGTGGCCGGTGCGGGTGCAGGGCGACGGCAGCGCGGCGGAGGTGGCGGGGGCCGTCCGCGGCTTCAATGCGCTTCCGACTGGCGGCAGGATCCCGCGGCCCGACGTGCTGATCGTGGCCCGCGGCGGCGGCAGCCTCGAGGATCTCTGGGGCTTCAACGACGAGATCGTGGTTCGGGCGGTGGCCCTGAGCGACATCCCGGTGATCTCGGCGGTCGGGCATGAGACAGATTGGACGCTGATCGACCTCGTGGCGGATGCGCGCGCGCCGACACCGACGAAGGCCGCCGAGTGGGCCGTGCCGAAATACTCGGAGCTTCTCGACAGCACCGGCAAGCTCGAGCTGCGTCTCGGCGTTGCCATGCGGCGCCTGCTCGAGGCCCAGCGGCGGGATCTAAAATCGGCCGAGCGCGGACTGCCGCGGCCGGACGATCTCGTGTCGTTGCCGCGCCAGCGCTTCGACGCCGCGGCGAACCGTCTGGATAGCGCGGTCAGATCCGGATTGAGCAGAAGTCACAATCGCTTCCTGCAAGTGGCGGGCCGGATACCGAGCCTGCGCTCGATCATCGCCACGCCGAGACATAGATACGAGACTTGCGAGAAGCGGCTCGCGCGAGCCCTCTCGGGCAATACGCAGGCGCATCATACCCGCTTTGCGCGGACGGCGTCGCGGCTCACGGTGCGCTTGCTCGATATACGTCTCAATCGCACACGCGACCGGCTGGAGAGCATGGAGCGACGGGCCTGCGACGCGTTGAGCCGCACCGCATCGTCGCGGCGGGCACGTCTTGAACGCGTCTCGGGCCGGTTGCAGCCGGCGCCGCTCTCGCATCGTATCGATCGCTGCGGGGAGCGTCTCCTGTCACTCGCGGCGCGTGCCGGGCAGGCGATGACAAACGCGGCCCGGCATCGGCAGCGTCTGCTCGAGGGCCAATCGAAGCTTCTGGCTTCGCTCAGCTATCAGAGCGTTCTCGCGCGCGGCTTTGCGCTGGTGCGCGACGCCCAAGGCGCCATGGTTCGCGAGGCCGCCTTGCTCAGCGCCGGACAGGGTCTCGAGATCGAGCTCAAGGACGGACGCGTGGCGGCGGATGTCAGTCGTGTGACCCTGTCGGGGCTGCCCAAAGACCCCACCCGTGGCGGCGCGGATGGCACCACGGCCGCCAAGCCGCTCACGCCGACCCGTAAGCGAGGCGAGAAGGATCAGGGGTCACTTTTCTGAGGCTGACAG
Organism: Hyphomicrobium sp.; assembly: GCA_041659825.1. Lineage (GTDB taxonomy): Bacteria > Pseudomonadota > Alphaproteobacteria > Rhizobiales > Hyphomicrobiaceae > Hyphomicrobium_C. Next base: position 33,034 of record JBAZXL010000006.1, on the reverse strand, counting down.
CGCAAAGCAGCCTGAAAACGGTTACCGCAAAGGAATTTTCTTGCTTTGCCTTGACGCGGACTTCGCTATTGGCGATCTGATCGATGTGGTTAGCTGGGGCCAAAGGCGGCCGAGGGTTTCAATGAACAGGTTCGAGAAGCTGTTTGGTGTTCGTGGCGAGGCTCAGGTTCGCTACCTCGACGGGGAATTTCAGGTGGTCTCGCCTGGAGAGTTCGTGCGCTGTGCCGTCACCGGCGAGGTGATCGAGCTGGCGCAGCTCAAATATTGGAGCGTCGAGCTGCAAGAGGCCTATGCGACAGCCGACGTATCGCTGAAGCGATACCTCGAGACCCAGCGCAAGGCAAAGAGCTGACGCTCAGCTCGCGGTTCGAACGGATGCTATCGCCGCCCTGATAAGCGCTTCGAGCCGTAGCGTGGCGGGCTCGTCGAGTGTGATCTTGACCGGCAACGCGCGAGACGCGCCGCGCAATCGCGCGCATAGACCCGTTGCACTCGAGAGCCGCGCTAAGTCCTTCTCGGTCGTCACCAATTGCGCGCCAGCGTCCGCCGCAGCCATAAGGAGACGTTCCGCATCGGGTTTTGTGAACGGGCGATGATCGCGAAAGGCGACCGCTCCTACTAAGTGCGCACCGAGGCGCTCGAGCAGACGGAAAAACCGGCCAGGATCGGCGATGGCGGCATAGGCCAGCACCGGTGCGTCACGCAGCCATTCCGTGCTGCCTTCGGCTGCGTGGCGGGCTGCCAGGACGGGTCCCTCAAAGCGGTGCTTCAGAGTGCTCATAATTGAGGGCTTCGTCGCATCTGTGCTTTCACCGACCACGACGATGCAATCGACGAGGCTCAATTGAAAGTCGAGGTTGGCGCGGAGCGGTCCCGCCGGAATGACGCTGCCATTGCCGATGCCGCGGCGAGCGTCGACGAGCGCGATGGTAAGGTTCTTGGCGAGAAGAGGGTTCTGCAATCCATCATCCATGACAATGACGGTGCGTTCGAATGTGCCGGTGTCGCTGGCATTGGTCTCGATGAAGCGGGCGCCGTCATCGCGTTTTCTTGCGACGACGACGGGCGCGTGTCGTGCAAGGAGCAGCGGCTCGTCGCCCACATCGGACGAGGTGTGCGTGCCGCGCTCCACAAAGAGCGGGCCTCGAAGCCGGCCGCCGTATCCTCGCGACAGGACGACCGGCCGCTTGCCGAGGCTTTCGAGGTAGGCTGCGACAAGCTCCGTGGTCGGCGTCTTGCCGGTGCCGCCGGCGGTGAAGTTGCCGATGCAGATGACCGGCAGGCGGGATCGATAGGGGACTGTGCTTGCAAACCGGTTCTCGGCGATCCTGGCGACGAGGCGTGCTAGCGGCTGCAAGAGCCGCGCGGCGAGGCCGCCGTCAGCCGGGCCCGCGTACCACCACGCTGGCTCGTCAAGACGCACGGGGCGCCTCAACGTCCGACAATGGCAATGACAACGGCAAGAGCGCCGCCAAGATCTCGGCCGTGCGGTCGAGTGCGCCGGAGAGCGACAGCAGCGCCGTCCGCGCCCCTTCCCGCATGCCGGCAAGCTCGCGCTCGTCAGTCAGGAGCGCTGATGCTGCAGCTGCGAGCTGCTCGGCGGAAGCGACCTCGCGGGCACCTTTGTGGCGCAGAAGTGCCTGATAGAAATCCCTGAAGTTGCGCCATTCTGGACCGGTGAGAACGGCGGCTCGATGGCTGATGGGCTCGATCGGGTTCTGGCCGCCGTGCGGCACGAGCGAGCCGCCGACGAAGGCAACGTCCGTCAACGCATATAGCGTTCCGAGCTCGCCGATCGTATCGGCGACGTAGACGTCGGTGCGCGCATCGGGCAGCGCACCGGACGAGCGCTGCGCGACGCTGAAGCCTCGCTGCTTCAGCATTTCTGCGATGCCGGTGCCGCGCTCGGGATGACGCGGGGCAATGATGGTCAAGATGCTTGGTACGGAGCGAGCGAGCAGGCGATGGGCGTCGGCGATGACAGCCTCCTCGCCCTCGTGCGTGCTCGCGGCGACGATGGTCGGGCGACCGGCGAGCGCCTGCCGCAGGCGGTCGAGCTCGGCAGTATCAACCGGCAGCGGCGGAGCATCGATCTTGAGGTTTCCGACTGACAGAGATTTCGCTGCGCCAAGCTCGGTAAAAGCGCGGGCAAGTCCCTCGTTCTGGGCGAGCACAACGGAGAAACGCGAAAAGAGCTGCCTGGCCACAGACTTGTTGCGCCGCCACCGGACGAGACTTCGGCTCGACACGCGGCCATTGACGAGCGCGAGCGGGATCTTGCGCTCAGAGGCACCAATGATGAGATTGGGCCAGATTTCGCTCTCAGTGAACACGGCGAGATCGGGCCGCCAGTGATCAAGGAATCGCGAGACGTATTCCGGCGCGTCGAGGGGTACGTATTGATGGATGGCGCGGCTTCCGAGCCGGCGCGCGCAGAGCGAGGCAGAGGTCATCGTGCCGGTGGTCAGTACAACGCCAAGCTCAGGCCGCTTGCTGGTCATGCGCTCGATCAGCGGCAAAATGGCATTGGTCTCCCCCACGCTTGCGGCATGGATCCAGATCAGAGGGCCGGCGGGCCGGGGCACGCTTGCCCTGCCGTAACGCTCAGAAAGCCGAGCTGGGTCCTCTTTGCCCTGCCGCGTCCTCATGGCAAGGATGGCTGGTGCCGCAAGACGCAGCAGACTTGTTCCTGCCCGGTAGACCTTTAGACCCAGGCCAAGCTTTGGCGGAGCCGAAGGGTCGCCTGGCAGTGCAGGCGTCGCGCGCGCCATGTTTGCGCCAGCCAAGGCATAGGCACGTGCAGTGACGCGATTGAGCTCCGTCTCGACGGTGCGGCGGTAACGCTCAAGGTCTTCGTCACTAGAGCTGGATGGGACCCATATCGGCTCGCCCACGACGTAGGCGAGTTTCGAGAAGGGTAGGTTAATGGTCATGCGACTCCAGGTCGGTAACGCCAGGTAGCGCGACGTCGCGGTGGCAAAGGGGAGGATGGGCCGGCCCGAGTGTTTGGCGAGGGTGATGATCCCAGCGCCGCACCGGCGTGCCGGCCCCGGCGGCACATCGGCCGTCATGGCGAAAGTCGCGCCTTCCTCCAACACACGCATTGCGGTGCGCAGAGCAACGGCCCCGCCCCTGTTGCGCTTGCGGCCGGCAGCTCCTGCCCCGCGCACGACCTGCATGTGAAACTCGCCGAGGAGGTCGCCGACAACGTCAGCGTCGCGATGCCTTGCGACCATTGCCGAGACTGGAAAGTTACCCTCGTGAAGGGTCGGCAGCATCAGAAACTGGCCGTGCCACATGGCGAAGATGAACGGGTGACAGGCTGCGGCCCGCTCGCGCGCGTCGGCCGGCTCAATGATGACGTCGCTCCTCCGCCGCACAAACCGGAGGTAGCGCGCTAGACCGCGGCCAGCGCCCTTCAAAAGCCTGGTTTTTTGCTGTGGCGAAAGTGCCATCGATCGGCTTGCCTCGCCTCACCACCGCTGCAGGCGACCTAGTGTTCCTGCTCCGACGCTTGGTCCCCAAGCGTCGGCCCGGAACCCTAGGCGACTCTTGGTTTGTGTTCTGGATTCACGAACGCTTGCCGACCTTCCGCCCGGGACTCAAGCGTTCGATTCAGAACACTAGCGTCCCGCGCTGTCTATTGAAGCTGCTTCCTATAGCGAATATCTAGCGAAAGCAAACGGTCGGCGTCGAGGCCCCTGGCAGGTGCTGCGCAGTTATGAAGCGGCATCCCGAGCGGCTTTCAGGCTTGACGAGACGGCGCTCCCTTGAAACACCCCGTGGGCACAGCGCGGGGCTGAGGAAAACCGGAAGAATCATGGCACGGCTGACGAAAAACGCGAAGCGCGTTCTGCGGCGCGCGATCTCCGCCGGCGGCCGCGCCGTGCTCGGCGTGACGCCCGGCTTCGTGCGTCGATGGGCGGCGCCGTATGCACCTTACGCGGACATGCTATTTGGTGATCACCTGGTGATCAGGGTGGCCTTCCCCAATCGGCACCGGCTTTCGGCGGAGGCTTGGCGCGCTGCCCAGCCGCTGCCGCATCAGATCATGGATCTGGCGCGACGCGGCATACGCACTGTCATCAATTTGCGTGGCGTGTCGGCGTCGTCGACCTATCTGCTTGAGAAGCAGGCGTGCGAGAAGGCCGGCCTCACGATGCTCGATTTCCGCGTCCGGTCACGTGGTGTGCCGACGCGCAGCGAGGTGCTCGAGGCCCGGGCGCTTTTCGACCGCGTCGAGTACCCAATCCTGATGCACTGCAAATCGGGCTCCGATCGCGCCGGGCTCATGAGCGCACTTTATCTGCATGTGCGATGCGGCGTGCCGATCGCCATTGCGAAAAAGCAATTGGCGCTCCGCTATGGGCACATCAGGCAAGCTGATACAGGCGTGCTCGACGCGTTTTTCGAGCGCTATCTCGAGGACAGCGAGCGCCAGCCCATGCCGTTCTTCGAGTGGGTCGAAACCGTGTACGATCCGGACGAGCTAAAGCAGACGTTCCATGCCAGCGGCTGGGCGAACCGCATCGTCAATGGCTTGCTCAAGCGCGAATAACGATCTACCGCACGGGCAATGATGCCGCCTCTGGATCATCCAACAGTTGAGCGCGGACAAGGCGCGCGTAAGCGCCGCCCCGCGCCGACAGATCGCTGTGCGTCCCGCACTCGACGATCGTGCCCTGCTCCATGACGCAGATGAGGTCGGCGTTCTGGACCGTCGAGAGCCGATGAGCGATCACCAGCGACGTTCGATTCTTGGTGAACCTCGCGAGCGCGTCCTGCACGAGCCGCTCGGAGTGGGTATCGAGGGCGCTGGTGGCCTCGTCGAGAAGCAGAATAGGAGCATCACGCAAGATGGCCGCAGCTAGCGCCAAGCGCTGGCGCTGGCCGCCGGACAGGCGCAAACCGCGATCGCCGATCAGCGTGTCGTAGCCTTGCGGCTGAGCGAGAATGAACTCATGAGCCGCTGCGGCCCTGGCGGCGGCCTCGATCTCGGCGTCGGTCGCATCGAGCTTGCCGAGCGCGATATTGGCGCGGATCGTGTCGTCGAAGAGCGTCACCTCCTGGCTCACAATGGCGATCGCATTGCGAAGCGAGGCGAGCGTCACTTTGCGAATGTCCTGACCATCGATCAGAATTCGGCCAGAGGTGACATCGAAAAGGCGCGGCACGAGGTTGACGACCGTCGACTTGCCGGCGCCTGAGCGGCCAACGAGGGCCACGGTGCGGCCACCCGGAATCTCGAGAGAAAAATTGTGCACGGCAGCGTCCTCGCTGCCAGCATAGGTGAGACCTGCAGTCTCGAAGGTGATGGCGCCAGCCGTTATCGCGAGCGGCTTGGCACCCGCCGCGTCCGTGATCAGGGGCTGCTCATCCAGAACGCCGTAGAGGCTTTCTATCGCCGCAAGGCCTTCCTGGATGCGGGCCGTTATGGAGCCAACGGCACGCAGCGGCTGGGCGGCCATGAGCAGCGCCGTGGTAAGCCCCATGAAATCACCGACCGTCGAGGCGCCGCCTGCGATACGCCAATAGGCGACCCAAACCACGCCGGCCACGGCCAAGCCGCCAAGAGCCTCGAGCAGCGATTCGAGGCGGGCCTTGGTGGAGACGAGCTTCATGCGCGAGATGAAGACCTGCTCGAAGCTCTTGGTGACGCGATCGGCTGCATAGTCCTCAAGCCGGAAAGTCTTGATCAGGCGGGTTGCACCAAGCTTCTCGGCGAGGAGCGACGTCATGCCGCCAAGCTCGTTCTGAGTCCGTGTCGAGGTCTTGCGGATGCGCCGGGCGATGGTCGAGATCGGGACGATGGCCAGCGGGTAGACGCCCAGAACGACCAACGAAATCAACCAATCGAGATAGAACATGGCGCCGAGCAGCGCCACGACGGAGAGCGAGTCACGGATCAGCGTGTTCATGCTCGCGTGCACTGCACCCTGGATGAAGCCGACATCGTTGGTGAGCTTCGACATCATCCGGCCCGGCGTGTCGCGCATCAGGCGGGCGAAGTCGGCGCAGATCAAATGGCGGAAGGCGGCGCCCTGCATGTCAGCGGTGAGGCGCAACACGATGCGGTTGGTCTCGACCGTCTGCAAATAAAGGAAAATGCTGCGCAAAGCCGTAATTGTGACGATCGCGCCGAGGACCCACGGAAGCCACGACGTGTCGCCCTTCATCAGGGTATCAAAGGAGAGCTTGATGACCATCGGGTAGGCGCCGGTCGCGGCCGCAAGCGCGCCCGTATAGAGCGCCGCCACGATGAGCTCTCGCCAGCGCGGCCAGACCCAATCATGCAAGAAGCGCGTCAGCAGCGTGCGCGACTTCGTATCAAACGCCACGCGCAATTGCATCGACCTGTGCAGCGCTTTGGGGCCACCCTTGGCAACTGGCGGCGAAGATTTTGCGCTCGGGATTTCCTGCACAAATACTCCTGGCGGGGCCCGAGCCGCAGTCAGCTCGACACCCCTTGTTGATTGCCGGCCTAGAATACTGGCCTAGAATACCAGACCTCGCTGACGGCTACTTAATATCGTCAGCCGCTGGCCTCAGGCGCCCGTACGGCGTGCGTCGGGTCGGGATCCATTAGACGATGCAGGTGGACGATGAAATAGCGGATGGCCGCGTTGTCAACGGTCCTCTGAGCGGCGGACTTCCAGGCGGCATAGGCCTCGGCGTAGTTCGGGTAGATGCCGACGACGTCGACGTCGGCAAGATTGCGGAACTCTGTAGTGTTCAAGTCGGTAAGCTCGCCGCCAAAAACGATATGCAGCAGCTGCTTAGATTTTGCGCTCATCCACCATCCCTCGTGCCGTGCCGGGCAAGCTTCGTTGTCCGTTCCTCCTTGCTTCCTGCACGAGGTCGCGCGTGCATTCAAGCGGGCCGAGTGTCCCACGCGGACGCGCCGGGAACCATTAACGTTAAGCATTGGCTGGCGAGGAGCGCGGTTTTGCCGCCTCCGGCCCAGACTGACCCTTAAAGAAATGTTCCTTTAACAAGGATTTTTAAGGGGATATCGAGATTCCTCCGGCATAGTCCTGAAATACGGTCGCAAAGACGGCCGCTCAGAAGTCGACGGGGTGTCGGGCTTGGCGCGAAAATGGGGGGGCCCGTTTCGCGCCAAAACCTTTTTGGGCCAATGGCCATGGTACGTGCGCCAATGGCCATGGCAATTGCGGCCGTTGGTGCAGGCGGATGGGCCCGCGGTCTCGGGTCGTTGCCTACCGACTACTTGGCCTACCGACTACTCTAGCGCCCAGGGCACCATGACCAAGAGCATCAGCAGCACCCAGAGCGCCACGCTCTCAAGCTTGGCTTCACTCATCGTCGCCTCCATCGCAGGCCGTCGAGACTCGCGTAGGTTACACCGGCTGTAGGCCAAGAAAAATCAAATCTCGCGCGATCAGCAGCCCTTTGCACCGCTTTGGGGCCTCCCTTCCTCTCCCGGCAACCTCGAGCGGGTGACCACAGCGCGCAAGCAAGTGACCCGTTTCGAGTTTTATTCGGCCTCATGTTCGAAGTTGCCGCGATACACATCCTTCGTTAGCGTTGAGCTTTAGCCGGCCGGACGCGTCAATCGCACACACTGGGCTGATACGCGAACGCTCCGGCGCAGCACTCGAAAGCAGCGCGCCCCCGCAATGAACGCATCTTCCTATTCGCAGAACCTCGACAAGAATCCGGCAAATTATCAGCCGCTGACGCCGATCACGTTGCTCGAGCGTGCGGCCGCGCTTTACCCGTCGCACACCGCAATCATCCATGGACGGATGCGGGTCACTTATGCCGAGTTCTGGGCGCGGTGCCGCAAGCTCGCCTCGGCGCTCGATCGAGCTGGCGTCAGGCCCGGTGATACTGTCACGGTGATGCACGCCAATACGCCGCCGATGCTCGAGGCGCACTATGCCGTACCGATGGTCGGCGCCGTGCTGCACTCCCTCAACACGCGGCTCGATGCGCCGATCATCGCCTTCCAGCTCGACCATGCCGAAACGAAGGTGCTCATCACCGATCGCGAGTTCTCGAGCCTTATCAGTCAGGCGCTGGCGCTCGCCAATACCAAGCCGCTCATCATCGACTACAATGATGCCGAGTTTCCGCAGCCGGGACCCTCGCTGTCGGACCTCGACTACGACACGATTGTCGCTGACGGCGACGCAAACTTTGCCTGGCGGCTGCCCGAGGACGAGTGGGATGCCATCAGCCTCAACTACACGTCCGGCACGACGGGCAATCCCAAGGGCGTCGTCTATCATCATCGCGGCGCCACGCTGATGTGCTACGCGAATACGCTGGCAACGGGCATGCAGCGCCACCCCGTCTACCTCTGGACCTTGCCGATGTTCCACTGCAATGGCTGGTGCTTCCCATGGTCACTCTCGGCGGTCGGCGGCACACACGTGTGTCTTCGCTGGGTGCGCGCGAAGTCCATGTACGATGCCATCGTCGATCACAAGGTGACGCATCTGTCGGGCGCGCCGATCATCATGAGCACACTGCTCAATGCAAAAGAGGACGAGCGGCGGGAGATCACGCACACGGTGGCGTTCAACCACGCGGCCGCGCCACCCCCGGAAGCCGTGCTCGCGTGCATGCACGACGCGGGCTTTGCGCTGACACATCTCTATGGACTGACGGAGACCTACGGTCCCGCCACAATCAATGAATGGCAATCGGCTTGGGACGAGCTGCCCCAGGCCGAGCGCGTATCCAAGCGGGCGCGGCAGGGCGTGCGCTATCCTGTGCTCGACGGGCTCACGGTCATGGATCCGATAAGCATGACGCAGGTGCCGGCCGACGGTGAAACGCTCGGCGAGGTCATGTTCCGCGGCAATATCGTCATGAAGGGCTATCTCAAGAACGCGGAAGCCACGCGCGAGGCCTTCGAGGGCGGCTGGTTCCACTCAGGCGATCTCGGCGTGCTCTATCCCGACGGCTACATCCAGCTCAAGGACCGCTCAAAAGACGTGATTATCTCAGGCGGCGAGAACATCAGCTCGATCGAGGTGGAGGACGTGCTTTACAAGCACCCGTCGGTGTCATCCTGCGCGGTCGTCGCCAAGCCTGATGAGAAGTGGGGGGAAACGCCATGCGCGTTCGTCGAGCTGAGGCCGGGTGCCGTCGCCACGAAAGAGGAGATCATTGCCTGGTGCCGCGAGCGGCTCGCACATTACAAGGCACCTCGCCATATCGTCTTCATCGAGGTACCAAAGACCAGCACCGGCAAGATCCAAAAGTTCAAGCTGCGTGAGTTGGCAAAGGACACGACCTAGAGCATCATCCGACCAGACGGAATCGCGGCAGCGATTAACTGGTCGGATAAAGATGCTCTAGACTCATACTGGGAGAGCAATTTCATCCGATCAGACGCGATCGCCCTACGATCGCGTTTGATCGGATGTTGCTCTGGGCTGTGGCGTGGACGTTGCTGACGAGCGGAAGCAAACTACGGAGCTGCTTTGCGGTTTAGCTGAGCTTTGTGCGGAAATAGGCGAAGGCAATCGCAGCGATGAGGCCCAGGCCGATGCCGATCATGAGGCCGCGAAATACTTGCCGCTCGTCGACCGCAATTTCACCGCGGCGGAAGCCGTCTTTGCCGGCGCCATTTGAGCTCGACGGCCAGCCCACCGGGGAGAGCGCCTCGAATGGCTGCCCGTTTTCAATGGGTCCGATGTCACCGCTGCCCTTCAGGAAAAGCCCCGGGGCGCTCGCCGAAACGCTGGCTTGCTGGCCCGGCAGAATAAGCGCGAATTGGCCGGTCTTCGGATCCGCGACCTCAACCTTTCCTTCTTGCACCGTAACGTCCGAGTGATCCTGAGCGAGACTGACGCGGAACAGCGTGCCCTTTACGAGGGCAACGAGATAAGGCGTTTGCACCTCAAAATGGGGGCTCGATTTCTTGCCTACCTGGAAAATGATCTCACCGGCCGTCTGCAGGATATTCGTCAGGCCGTCCGGGGTCTTGGCCGGCGTCTTGATCGTCGTGCCCGGCGAAATGAAAATCGTGTCCTCGCCGCGCGTCAGAAGAACGCGGCCGTTGTTTCCTGTCCGAATACCTTGGTCGACCCCGATGCTCGACACGCTGCCGAGTGGCATCTCGTCGCCGCTCTCTGCCACGATGAAGACTTCACCGGACGCCTTGCTGATTTGCCAGGACGCCTCGTCGGCCTGTCCAGCAGAGGGTAGAAATACGGCGGCTGCGGCAACGACGACCCGCAGCCGACTCAGTAGATCTTTCATGACCGGTCCTGACCGCAGCATTAGACAGAAATTACGCCATGCTTTGCAGTGTCACAGCCAAGAGCTAACAAGGCGTTACGACGGTGGCCTTGATGTCTAGTGGGGTGGACGAGCGGTAAAGACCCCGTGCGCCGTCACGCAGGCCGCGCCCTATTTCTCCGCGCGCGATTTCTCTGCGCGAGTGCTACATGTCGCGGCGCCGCGCGCGCCACCGTCTCGCGCCAGAGTCGCAAACTGGCTCGCAGAGGCGGCGCAAACTAGCGGGTCGTTGCCGCCCGATCTGCGGATGAGATGCTCTTTCACCGCGGTGCGTCGCAGCGGCCCGATCGAGCCAAGCCTTTGCAGCCTAATTCTGCCAGCCTTGGCGGAGGTTGTTAGCCGTGGAGGTGTTTGCTTGCGAAACGCCCACCGACGCAAACTCTGGATCGGGTCGCCGGATCGGGTCACCGCGCTCGCACCGTCAGGATTTTGAGACTTTACCCGACGCTAGCCCGACTTTCTCACAGGCTCGCGGATCGTCATCGCGTGAGCGTGAGCCAATCCGTAAGGAGGGCGCCGAAAAGCGTAGCCAATGCTACGGTTGAGGTGTCCGACGAAGCGGTTGGCCGCGATCATGCGACCTTTAATGCCGGAGGCATGCTTTCAGCATGAAGGGCGAGCCAAATTTGACGACAGGCTGCGTCGAGACGGGCTTCCGTAGGTGCGCTACGCTGCGCCCGTCTCTCCTGGCCTGTCGTCAAATTTGGCTCCGTGCCGACCGCGACCCTGTGAGAAAGTCGGGCTAGTGCCGGGTGTTGAGCTCCAGCCGGTTGATTTCGTCTTTCAGCTTCAGCTTCTCTCGCTTCATTTTCCGGATCGTTGTGTCGTCCGATCCTGGTCGAGCCGCCTCCTCTTCAATCCGGCGTTCGAGCTGCCGGTGCTTCTCTGAGAGTTCCTGAAGATGAGCCGATAATGCCATCCTGATCTCCGTTTCAGAGTTGAAGACGACGATATGGTGACAGATATGACACGCGATGTCCAACGCGAGGCGCCCCATTCGTATGTGAATTTTGCGGTAAAGCTGCGTAAAGGACTTGCTAACCGGAGGGGACGGCTCGTATTTCCGGCAAACTCGCTCGTCGCTTGCGCGGCATGGCGAATGAGACAATAGTCCCGGCGGACAAGGAGACGCACGTCTCCCACTGATGGGGCCTCGAGCGAGCGGGCGACATGCAGCGTCAGAACGACAGAGACCTCCGTGAGGAGCTTGTAAAGCTCAGGGCCGAGCACCGCGAGCTCGACGACGAAATTGCCGCGATCGAGATGGCCGGCGCGTCCGATCAACTCGTCGTCAGGCGATTGAAGAAGAGGAAGCTTTACCTCAAGGATCAGATCACCAAGATCGAGGATCAGCTTTTGCCGGATATCATTGCATAGTTGTTTCTTGCTTGGTTCTGGCAGGTGAGCTGCAATGAACCCTGGTCGCAAGGCTAGCGTTGCGGATCGGACAAGTGCCGAAGCAAGGAGCGGCTCCGATGGCTGCCAGCCGCGTCGACAGATGGCTTTACCCGACTGACAATGGCCTGTATTGCGAGCCGGGAGGCTTCTATATCGATCCCTCGCGCGCTATCGAGCGTGCGGTCATAACGCACGGTCACAGCGACCACGCGCGGCCAGGTCATGGCGCGGTGCTCGCCACGCCAGAGACCATCGAAATCATGAAGGTGCGCATGGGGCCGGGCTCGGCCGGCACGTTCGACGCCATGGCATATGGCGACGAGCGCTGCGTTGATGGGGTCTCGATTCGTCTCCTGCCGGCCGGTCACATCCTCGGCTCAGCGCAAGTGGTGATCGAGTACAAGGGATGCCGGGCGGTCATCTCGGGTGACTACAAGCGTAGCGCCGATCCGACATGTCTGCCGTTCGAAGTCGTCCCTTGCGATACCTTCGTCACCGAGGCGACGTTCGCACTCCCCGTGTTCCGGCATGAGCCAGCCGAGCGCGAGGTGACGCGGCTCTTGCAGTCTGTTGCGCGCAGCCCAGAGCGCGCGCATCTCATTGGCGTCTACGGGCTCGGCAAGTGTCAGCGGGTGATCAAGCTGGCTCGGCTCGCTGGCTATGACGACGCGATCTTTCTGCACGGCGCATTGCAAGAGCTCTGCGCGCTTTACGGTCGGCTTGGCATCTCGCTCGGGGACTTGCGTCCTGTGGGAGCTGAGCCGCCTTCGGCATTTGCTGGCCGCCTCGTCATGTGCCCGCCATCATCGCTTGGAGACCGCTGGTCACAGCGCTTTCCGGACCCCGTCACCGCCTTCGCCTCAGGGTGGATGCGCATCAAGGGGCGGGTGCGCCAAAGCGGCGTCGAGCTGCCGCTCGTCATCTCGGACCACGCGGACTGGCCGGAGCTTCTCGACACCATTGTCAAGACCGGTGCCGAGGACGTGTGGGTGACGCACGGGCGGGAGGATGCGCTGGTCTATCAGCTCGGCAAGATGGGGGTACGAGCGCGGGCGCTGGCGCTAGCGGGCTTCGAGGAGGAGGGAGAGTAGTTTCGGTGCAGAGGTTCGCAGACCTGCTCGACAGCCTCTCGACGACGCCGTCACGCAACGGCAAGCTCGCGCTTCTCGTCGAGTACTTCAGGGCTACTCCCGATCCGGCGCGCGGACTTGCGCTTGCTGCTTTAACGGATGGCTTGTTCCCGCGCTTGCCGTTGCGGCGCGCGTTGGCGACGTTACTCGCGGGGCGCATCGACCCGGTGCTCTACGACTTGTCGCGTGACTATGTCGGCGACACGGCCGAGACGGTTGCGCTGCTCTGGCCAGAGAGCGAGAGGCGCGGAGAGCCTCCGTTGCTCGACCACGTGGCGGCAGCGATTGCGGAGAGCCCGCGCGAGGAGATTGCTGCCGTGATTGGCGACAGTCTCGATCGGCTCGACGTGCGGGGACGCTGGGCATTGCTCAAGTTGCTTGGCGGGGCTCCCCGCGTCGGCGTCTCGGCGCGGCTTGCCAAAGCAGCCCTCGCTGAAATGAGCGGACGCGACGTTGCCGAGATCGAGGAGGTCTGGCACGCGCTAGCGCCGCCTTATACTGATCTCTTCCGCTGGCTCGAGGGTCGCGGAGCCAAGCCCGAGGCTGCCGGTCGCCCGGTATTCCGGCCACTTATGCTGGCTCATCCCATCGAGGAAGGCGACTGGGACAGCCTCAGCCCTGAAGCAGTTGCCGCAGAATGGAAATGGGATGGCATTCGAGTTCAGATTGCTGCGAGCGGCGACGAGGTTCGCGTGTACTCCCGCACAGGAGACGATGTTTCGGCGGCCTTTCCCGAGATCGCGTCGGCATTTGCGGGCGCGTCGGTGGTCGTCGACGGCGAGTTGCTGGTGGCCCGCAGCGGAACAATCGCGCCGTTCAACGACTTGCAGCAGCGCCTCAATCGCAAGTCGGTGACACCACGCATGATGCGCGAGAACCCGGCACACGTTCGTCTCTATGATCTTCTAATCGAGGCCGCCGAGGACTTGAGGCCGCTCCCGTTCACGGATCGACGTGCACGCCTCGAGGCCTGGCACGCACGGCATACCCCGGCGCTCACCGACGTCAGCCCGCTGGTGCCGTTCGCCCGTTTCGATGACCTCAATGCGCTCTGGGCTGGCGCGCGGGAAGCCGGCATCGAGGGGCTCATGCTCAAGCGCAAGGATAGTCCCTATCTCGCCGGGCGTCCGCGCGGGCACTGGTTCAAGTGGAAGCGGGCGGCTCTTACGGTCGATTGCGTCCTGATGTATGCGCAGCGCGGATCCGGCAAGCGGTCGTCATTCTACTCCGACTATACGTTCGGCGTCTGGAGGCCGGCAGATGACCGGGAAGGATCTGGCGGCAGCCTCGTTGCCGGGCACGAGCTTGTCCCCGTGGGCAAAGCTTATTCCGGCTTCACGGACGAGGAGCTTGCCAGGATCGACCGGTTTGTCCGCTCGCACACAATAGAGACGTTCGGGCCGGTACGGGCGGTCGAGCCAGCGCTCGTGCTCGAAGTAGCCTTCGACGCGGTGTTTCCGTCGAGCCGGCACAAATCAGGGGTCGCCATGCGCTTTCCGCGAATTCATCGCATTCGCTGGGATAAGCCAGCCAGTGAAGCGGACACGCTCGCCAACATTCAGTTGCTCATCGGACCAATCCGAGTTGCCAAGAACTCTGAATAGATCTGGATTTCTTCGTTTTTCTCCTCAGTCTGCGCATTTATTTATCGCAATAGCGCAATGAAAACGATCAATTAACTGTGTTTGCCGAAACTAACTACAGGTTGTCTTTTCTCTCATCTGGGGCTTTTCGGCAATGATGCGCGTTTCAGGAAGCATTTCCCTTTCGACACGTGCCGCCTTGGTCTGCACGATCGGTCTCATCGGCATTCTGATTTCTGCTGCCGCCGGAATGATTGTTGAGCTGAAGTACGAGGCAAGCCTCCGGCATTCCATCCTTCTGACGACGGCGGTCAAAAACGCGGGCACCATCGACATGTACCACGACGGCCTGCGAGCCGTTTTGCTCTCGGCACTGACCGCCGCAGAGCTTGGCACCGAGCGCTCGGCCGTCGAGACTGAACTCAAGGAAATGGCCGATGCAATTGTCGCCCTCGTGGCCGCGAACAAGGAGTTGCCCCTCGGCGAGGCGATCAACGCTGCGCTCGACCACGTCGATAAGCCGCTTGCAGATTATGTTGCTGCGGCACGCGAGCTGACAGTTCTTGCATTCACGGATCGCAACGAAGCTTTGGCTAGAATGTCTGGCTTCAACGTTCGCTTCGAGGAGCTCGAGCATGCCTTGGCGGCGGTTAGTAATTTGATCGAAGCCGAGGGGAAGGCTGTCGAGACCGCGGCGAGCGCCTCGGTACGGTTCGCAACGCTTGCTGGGGGAGCCGCACTCCTGCTTGCAATCTCGGGTGCTGGCTTGACGTTGCTTTTCGTCATGCGCGGGATCATGCGTCCGCTCGTTGCGATGGAAATTGCCATGACGCGGCTGTCGAAGGGCGAAATTGGCGTTACCGTTCCGGGCGTGCAGCGTAACGACGAGATCGGCGATATGGCCCGCAGCCTCGAGGTCTTTGCCGAGAGCATGACCGAGCATCGGCGTGCGCGCGTAGAGCAGGCCGACGCAGAACGCCTTGCTTCTGAGCAGCGACGTGCTGCCCGCACTAGGATAGCCGAGGCGTTCCAGGAGCAGATCGGCGATATCATCGAAAGCGTCTCGGAGCAGTCCAACTCGCTCTCGTCCGTCGCCAGAACTCTCACCCGCGCCGCGGACGCGACCCAGCAGCTCTCGGCAATGGTGACGGCATCTTCTGCTGCTACTTTGGACAATGTCAAAGGCGTGGCCTCCGCCTCGGAGACGCTCAGCCAGGCTGTCGCCGAGATCGGCGATCAGGTGCATCAGAGCAGCGCGGTGGCAGGCGAGGCGGTAAAGCAGGCCACCACAACGAATGCCCGCGTGTCCGATCTCCTGAGGTCCGCCGAGCGGATCGGCGATGTCATCGGCCTCATCAACTCAATCGCGGGGCAGACAAACCTTCTGGCGCTCAATGCCACGATCGAAGCGGCGCGCGCAGGCGAGGCCGGAAAGGGATTTGCGGTCGTGGCCCAGGAGGTCAAGGCGCTTTCCATTCAGACGGCGAAGGCCACCAGCGAGATCGGCGTGCAGATCTCAGAGATGCAGTCGGCGACCAAAGAAGCGGTGGCCGCCATCGGCTCGATCACGAGCACCATCGAGAGAATGTCCGAAATTTCCTCCACGATCGCTCAGGCGGTCGAGGAGCAGACGGCGGCGACGCGAGAGATCAGCAGCAACGTTACCGATGCCGCGGAGGGCACTGCCGACGTGGTGTCCAACATCGCCTCAGTTAGCACCAGCGCTCAGGACACCGGCACGGCGTCGTCTGCGGTACTCGCCGCCGCTCACTCACTCTCGAGCAAGAGCATGCACCTCAAGGCGGAGGTCGAGAAGTTCATCGGTGCTCTGCGCGCCGCGTAACTTTGATTTCTGATGCGGTGACCGGATCGCATGCTCCTTCGCGAGGCGCGGCGCCTCAGAGACCGCCGGGCAAGAAGCCGCTTATGAAATCGGCGAAGGCTTCCTCCTGTTGCGGCTTAGGCGTCCTCGCCGTCTGAGCGAGGGCCGCCTTATTCGGCTGCACCGGCGCGAGGTGGTCCTCGCCCTTAGCAATCTGGTCCCACTTGCCTGCGAGCGCCTGCGCCACACGCTTCTCGTGGCCGTAGACGTCGGCGTATGTCTTGAGCCTACCGGCGTCGTCAACCCAGGCGGTGAAATAGGTGATGTGCATTCTCACCTTCTTCTCAAGCGCAACCTCGTTGTTCAAGGGGCCGCCCTTTATGACCTCGGCAATCTTGGCTGCGTCCCAGCCCTTGTCCTCGGCGAGGATCAGCTCGGACATGCGTACGGGATTTCTCAGTCGTAGACAGCCGTGGCTCAACGTCCGCTGCGCCGAGTTGAACATCCACTTGTCGGGCGTATCGTGCATATAAACCGTGTGCTGGCTCGGAAACGTGAATTTTACGACCCCGAGCACGCTTCGGGGACCAGGAGGCTGCACGACCTCGTAATCGCGAATATCGGACTTGGTCCAATCGATGGCGTGATAGTCTAGGGAGGCTCCGGCCTTCGTCTGCAGCTCGAGTCCGTACTGCCGGAACAGTCCGCCGCCCCGGATGAGGCTTGGCCAGAGCTCCTTCACCTTGATGCTTTCGGGCACGCGCCACATGGGACGGAAGACGATGCTCTTTAGGGGCCGCGAGAAGATCGAGGTCTGCTTGCCGGTCTCGCCGGCTACGATGCGCTCGGTGTGAACGACCTCGCCGCCCTTCACGAGCCGGATCATAAATTCCGGAACGTTGGCCATCATGTAGAGGTCACCGAGGTCCGGTGCCATCCAGCGCCACATCTCCATATTGGCCTGAAGGCGGGCTGCTTCAGCGCTTGCGGCCTTGCCGGGCTTTGACGAGCCCGCGGTCAGGGCCACGTACTTCTCGCGCAGCCGTGCGAATTGCGGATGCTGAGGATTGGTTTTGGCGAGGTACGCGGCAGGCTCGCTCGACGCTGCGATCTCGTCGAGCACCAGCTTCGGATCGAGCAACTGCGGCCTGCGGTCGAGGTGGGTGCTCAGAAGCTCGGAGGGGGCAATAATGCGACCGCCACGGGCGAAACGCGCATATTTCAAAATCGCCCGTGAGAACATAATCTCGGCACCTGCCGAGGCTTCTGGCGAAAGGTTTGCAGCGCTGACTGAGGCCTGCAAGTCCGGCAGGGCAAAGTCGCGAGGGTCGAGGGCGTATGCCCTGGCGTTGCCGATCTCGGCTGCGATCGCGGCCGCCGTCGCGTTTAGACCCTTGGCGTCGATCCAGACCGGCTCGTGGCCTCGGGCCTGGTAGAAGGCCGCGAGCGCCGCAGCCTCTTTCTTTTCTTCGTCCGAGGCCGTGGGAGGTGGTGCTGCCGCCAGTACTTGCTCGAGCGCGCGCGCGGCTGGACTGGCAGGAACTGCTGGAGCGGCCGCGTCACTCGCGGCAGTGGCGCTCTCAGGAGGCGTGCCCGCGGTGACGAGGGATTGCGCCTTGAGTTCGGCGCCGGCAGGCAAAGTCGTGAACAGCACAGGCAATAGAAGCACGACTGCAAAATGACGCAAGACTGCCATGGCGTTCTCCACTATGCGCGTCCAAATTGTGCGCGTCCAAGAGTTGCGCCGGACGCCAGACGACGCGGCGCGTCAGGCTGCCCGGTAACTGGATGTGCTGGTCATGCTGCGTCCTGGAGCTGCGGCCTGCGAGCCCGGCCCCTCGACCATGCAAAGCGCTTCCAACACCGGCAAACGTTTGGTCACGAACTCGTCCGCCACGGTGGTCAGCTCCGATACGTTCTCGGTCGCGCTGTCGAGCGACTTGCCATCGCGGATGACCCGCTGCCCCTGCGCTTCCAGGATCGTCCAGACGTCTAGAGCCATTTCCTGTGGCGATTTCTTGCCGCGGCGGATGGCGCGCAGCATCAGCTGCTGCAAGCGGCCGACCGGAATGCCACCGCCGGTCACGGGGCTCGCGAGGAAGTTCACGACCGGCGCGTAGATCGACCTCTCAATGATGTAGGCATTCAATGCGGCGACCTGCGGGCGCTGCGCTGCGATTTCCGCCTCGCTTCTTGCAGGCGCAGCATGTGAGAGGCCGTTGAGCGCGACGAGGGCCTGCAGCAAGTTGACCGGAGCGACGGACTTCAAGGCCGGATCGGCGGCAAGCTCCTGGACGCTTTTCGGCGCAAGCTTGTTCGCAGCGAGCGCTTCAATCAGCGGCTTATAGATCGCGGCGTGCAATTCAGCTTCACCGGCCGCCCCCTTGATCTTGAGGCCAATCTCGGAGGGTATGGTGGTCAGCACGAAGCGCCAGCTCTTGACCAACTCCGCCTGCTCGAGCGGCGAGAAGCCGCGTGGGCCTTTAACGAAAACATCACGGCGGAATTGCTGGTTCTCACAGTAGTCGCGAACGGATTCACGCAGCACAGGATGACTGATGGAGGCCAGCAACTGCTGTTGCGGCACAGTCAGGTTCACCGCATCGATATGCGACATGAGGTTGGCAGGCGCCGCAAACGAAAGCTTGGCTGACGCGAAGTATTCCGCAACTTCCGAAAACGGCATCGGATGCCAATCGGCATTGAAGAACTCGTGCGCAAGATAGTTGCGGTTGTGCTTCTTCATGCCCTTGAGCCGCTCGGCGACGGCGGGATTGGCTTTGAAATAAAGCGCGTTGGCCTCGATCACCTGCTCGGCAAACCCCAGCGCGGCATCGATGCGCGGCGCCAGCCCGTTCGATTCCGCCGAGGCGAGTTCCAGGTGAAGGGCCATGAGATGGCGCAGCGGGATGGCGGCGCTCCAACCGGGCGTCGAATTGTAGCTCACGTATAGAAGGCCACCAACCGCAAGGCGGCGACGTGCGATCTCGGCGATGTGACGCCGGTTCTCATCCGAGATCCAGCTCCAGATGCCGTGCAGCGTGATGATATCGAACTCGGGGAGGTCGTCGCGAGAGGCCAGCTCGGCAAACGACTGATCGAGAATGTGGACGTTGGCGCCGGAGGCGGCCGCCATCTCGCGCGCATTGGCAGCTTGAGAGGGATTGAAGTCGGTACCCCAGAACTCGCCGCCGCAGGCTGCCGCGTGGATATTGAGCGAGACACCCTGGCCGAAACCAAGCTCGAGATAGCGGACCTGACGGCCGACACTATGCGCCTGCTGCTTGCTCATCATCGCGAGCTCGAGGTGCGACGGAGACATCTCACGATAATATCCGTGCGTGTAGTCGAGCTCGGCGACATACCCTTCCGTCCACGATGAGTTCGCTGTCGTCATGATTTCACGCCTAGGGCTGGAGCTGCGCCGATCTCAGTCCGGGCGTCGACGTCCGGGCTCAGACTTGGGAAACCTAATCGTCCGACGCCGTTCGGGAGAATCGCGCCGCGGCTCTGAGAATATCCGGCCAAGCTGCAACACACTAGTGTGGCGATTGAGTGTGGTGATGGCGAAGTCCGCCACCACCTGGCTGCTGGCCCCAGAGCGGACTTCGCAATCTGAACCACTGGTCGGATGATGCTCAAGCACTCAACAATACTCAGAGCTTAGTTGGAAAGCTCCCGCAGCGAGTGCTTGCAACGGGGGCCCACCTCCTCTAAACCGCCGGTTTTCCTGGAGATGCTGGGCCAATGTCCAAGAGCGCTGCCGACGTCGGGATCATCATGGGAAGTCAATCGGATTGGCCGACCTTGAAGAATGCGGCCGCCGTGCTGACCGAGCTTATGGTTGCTCACGAGGTTAAGATCGTTTCTGCGCACCGGACGCCAGAGCGGCTTTTCGAGTATGCCCGCTCGGCGAAGGCTCGGGGACTCAAGGTCATCATCGCCGGCGCGGGCGGGGCGGCGCATCTCCCCGGCATGGCCGCATCCATGACGCCGCTGCCGGTGCTCGGCGTTCCGGTCATGAGCAAGGCGCTGGCCGGCATCGATAGCCTCTATTCGATCGTGCAGATGCCGGGCGGCGTGCCAGTCGGCACGCTGGCGATCGGCGAGGCAGGCGCGACCAATGCCGGCCTTCTTGCCGCGCAGATCCTGGCGCTCGCCGATGCGGCGCTCGCGGAGCGGGTCGACGCTTATCGCGAACGGCAGACGGCCTCTGTGCCCGAGACCCCGCGAACCGAATGACCGCACGCGAAATGAAAGCTCTTCCTCCCGGCTCAACAATCGGCATTCTCGGCGGCGGACAGCTCGGACGCATGCTTGCGCTCGCTGCCGCGCGGCTGGGGCTCAAGTGCCACATCTATTCCGACGTTGCCGGGCCTGCCTTCGATGTTGCGGCGCGATCAATGGTCGGGGCGTTCGAGGACGTCGAAAAAATCGCGGCGTTCGCGCGCGCAGTCGACGTCGTGACCTACGAATTCGAGAATGTGCCGCTTGCCGCGGCCGCCGCGGCCCAGCGCCATGCGCCGGTGCGTCCGGGTCCGCGCGCGCTCGCTGCTTCCCAGGACCGTCTCGAGGAGAAACGCTTCATCGAGACGCTCGGCATTCCCGTCGCGCCGTTCGCCGCGATCGCGACCGATGGTGATTTTGCTGGCGCCGTCGCGGTGACCGGCGAGAAGGCGATCCTGAAGACGCGGCGCCTCGGCTACGATGGCAAGGGACAGGCGAGGATCGCCTCGGGGGCCGAGCTTGCCGGCGCTTTCGCGGCAATCGGCCGCCGGCCGGCGGTGCTCGAGGGCTTCGTGCCGTTTGAATATGAAGTCTCGGTGCTGGTCGTGCGCGGGCTCGGTGGCGACGTGCGCTTCTATGACGTGCCGCTCAATACCCACAAGGCCGGCATCCTCGACACCTCCACCGTGCCCTCGCCGCTCTCGGCCGCCCACGTGGCCAAGGCCACCGCCATTGCCCGCGAGATTGCCGTCGCGCTCGACTATGTCGGCTTGCTTGCGGTCGAGATGTTCTACGTCGGGGCGGAGGCGGCAGAACCGTTCGTTGTCAACGAGATGGCACCGCGGGTGCACAACTCCGGGCACTGGACCATGGACGCGTGCGTCGTCTCACAGTTCGAGAACCATATGCGGGCCGTTGCCGGCTGGCCGCTCGGGCCAACCGACCGGCACTCGGACGCGGTGATGACCAATTTAATCGGATCGGACGTAGAGGCTTGGCAGCGTCTAGCCGGCGAGGGCACGGCCTTGCACCTTTACGGCAAGCCGGACGCGAGGCCCGGACGTAAAATGGGCCACGTTAACCGGATCTCGCCGAAACGCTCCTGCACATAAACAGTAAACAGGGGCCGTGGACAAACGCGGCCGGCTTTGATATGAGACCAGCCAAAGATCAGCTCACTCGAAGCACCGGACGCTGCGGCGACGGTGCATCGAGTGTTGTTATTTCCAACTCTTTCAAGCTCAGAGGCCACCCCTTTGCAGGTACTCGTTCGCGACAATAACGTCGACCAGGCCCTTAAAGCGCTCAAGAAGAAGATGCAGCGCGAGGGTATTTTCCGTGAGATGAAGCTCCGGAACTACTTTGAAAAGCCCTCTGAGAAGAAGGCTCGCGAGAAGGCCGAGGCCGTCCGCCGGGCCCGCAAGCTTGCTCGCAAGAAGCTGCAGCGCGAAGGCCTGTTGCCGGGTAAGCCTGCAGTCGTGCGCGGCGGTCCGGGCGGCAAGGGCGGTCCTGGCGGCCGCGGAGGCGCTGGTGGCACAGGTGGTGCGGGGCGTTCGGGCGGCGGCGCTGGTGGCGGCTACGGCGGTGGCGGCGGCGGCTATGGTGGTGGCGGCGGTGGTTTTGGTGGCGGCGGTGGTGGCTTCGGCGGCCGCTAAGGCCCTTGCCTGGCCAATCCAATCGATTTTTCGCCGCTGGCCCCATGGCCGGCGGCGATTTCGTTTTGAGGCCTGCGCTCTCTTTCAGCCTTACAATCCACCCTGTCCGGAAACGCGTGCGTTCGCCTTCGGATCGGCTGGCGTCAGAGCAGTGGGTGGCTTAGGCTGTGAAAGTTCACTCCTAGAGCGCTGCCTATGGCTCAGCTTTATTTTGCGTCGTTACTGACATTGACGCTCCTCGCCGGCATGCTCGCCGGCTTGGTGATCGCCGTGCTTGTGGCCATGGAGTCGATGGACCTTGGCATTGCGCTGGCGCTCACGGTGGCCCTCAACCTTTTGCTGTTCGTCGTCAGTCCATGGATCACCGATCTCACGTTACGGTGGGTCAACGGCGTTCAGTTCCTCGACGACGACGCGCTGGCGCAAAAGCATCCGCACGTGCATGCCATCATCCACGATGTGGCGCGCGAGTACGGCTTCAAGGCGCCCTCAATCGGCATCATTGCGGATCGCAATCCGACGGCTTTTACCTACGGCATCTTGCGCTCCAACGCGCGCATCGTGCTGACCGACGGGATCTTCGAGTTTCTCGGCGACGAGGAGACCAAGGCCGTCGTCGCTCATGAGCTCGGGCACATCGTGCATCGCGACTTCCTGGTTATGACCATCGCTGGAATGCTCGTGCAGATGACGTTCCAAATCTATGCACGACTGCGGCGGGTCAAGTCGGACAGCAAGAAGGGCAACCAGCTCATCGTTGTCGCGATGGCCGCCTACGTCGCCTATCTCATCGGAACGTATGTTCTTCTTTATCTCAGCCGCACGCGGGAATATTTGGCCGACAGCTTTTCGGCGGAGCGCGTCGAAGCAAGGCACCTTGCGAACGCACTGATCAAGATTGCGTACGGCATAGCCCAAGCCGCCGATACGGAGACCTCGCGCAACCTTCTCGCCGGCACGCGACACCTCGGCGTCGTGGACGTCAGAAGCGCGAGCCGCATGGGCCTCGTCGCTGAGAGCGGCGACGGAAGCAGTGAGGCGGCCGCCAAAGCCATGCTGTTCGATTGCTACAATCCCTGGGCCAAGCTCGTGGAGATCAGCTCGACCCATCCGCTGACAGGACGGCGAATTTTGGCGCTCGCAGCGATTGCCCGAAACAAGGGGCAGAGCTTTCCAGACTTCGACATTGAGGCCACCGCGCGCAGGGCCGGGGTCGATCTGCAGGCGGTCAACCGCCAATTCAGGGAAGAGGCCTTGGTCGTCGCGATGCCGTGGCTCGCCGCATTCGGAGCGGTCGTCCTCGGCATGGCCCCACTTGCGCCGGCAGCTCTTGCCGTCGGTTGGCTCTGGCAGGTGCGCTGGCGCTATCCCTTGGGTGCGCCTGCGCCGGCGACCGTCACGCAGCTACTCGGTGACTGGTCGGCGTCGCCGGTGCGCGGGCGGCTCGTAAAGCTCAGCGGCAAGCCGATCGGTCGGGTCGACGCCGGCTCGGCGTTTGGCGAGGATCTGATTTTTGCCGACAAAACCGGGCGCATCGCGACGGACTTCCGTTCGATGCTCGGGCCGCTTGGAGATATGTATGCCGGCTGGGCGAGGGTCGATGAGCACCTCGAGCAAGAGGGCGAAGCGCTCGGCTGGTATCGGCGTGGCCTTGGCGGGTTTGTGATTCTGCGGCGACTTTCGACAAGAGCCGGCGTGCTCGAGGCTCGGCCCTATTTCTGGGAGATTGCGTTTCCGCTCGTCATTCTCGCTGGTACGGCCGTCTTTGGCCTCATGGTGCTTGGAGGAGCGCCCCACTAGTGTGATGATTTCGAAGTCCGCGGCATACTTTTCGGCTGGGTCGAGAGCGGACTTCGAAATCTGAATCACACTCGTGTTCCGGTTCCGACATTTGCTTGCCTCTGCGGCGCGGTTCGGAGCAAATGTCGGAACCATGAGGAACACTAGCAACTCTATTTTTCTAGTGTAGCTTCTGCATCTGACGTTTGGTTTCGAGACCAGCCGCGAGCGGGGACCAAACGTCAGATGCGCTACACTAGTATGATAGACTTGCTAGTGTCCTTTCGACCGCGAAGTTCGTTCAACGCTCGCGGCAGAAGGTGACGAACTTCGCGGTCGGGACACTAGCCTTTGGCTTGTGCTTCGCGATCCAGGCATAGAGCGTTTCATAAGAGCCGAACAGATAGTGGTCTGAGTGACCGGCCCCAGGAAAAATCGCGATCTCCTTTGGTTGCCGTGCGAGGTCGAAGACAGCGCGGCCCATGCCTACCGGAATAATCGTGTCCTCCTCGCCGTGCAGGATCAGTAGAGGGGCCTTCACCCTACGGATATAGTCGGTGGTCCTATAGTGATCGCTCATGAGCCAGCGGGCGGGAAGCTGCGGGTAGTGCAGCGTCGCGAGGTCGAGCATCGACGTGAAGGGCGCGTCGAGGATCAGGCCTGCCGAAGCGCGTGCGGCGGCGACCTGAGCTGCGACGCCGGTGCCTAAGCTCTCTCCGTAGACAAAGATCAGGGCCGGCTCGACACCGAGCTGCACAAGAGCGTCGTAGGCCGCCTTGGCATCGCTGACATTGGCCTTCTCGGAGGGGCGGCCGGTGCTGCCGCCGTAGCCGCGGTAGGTCATCATGAAGACGCCGAGGCCGCGGGC
The DNA here is from genome assembly GCA_041659825.1 of Hyphomicrobium sp. Taxonomy (GTDB): domain Bacteria; phylum Pseudomonadota; class Alphaproteobacteria; order Rhizobiales; family Hyphomicrobiaceae; genus Hyphomicrobium_C. The sequence goes on along the minus strand of JBAZXL010000006.1, from coordinate 8,297 downwards.
CATATATTTCGCGATGCGCTCCGTGCGCGTCACCAGCGAGCCGCCGTTGCCGTGGAAATACAGGATCGTCGGCTCGCCCGGCGCGGCCGCTCCATACCATGCCAGCACACGCTCACCGTCTGCCGTTCGAATGACGACCTCTTGCACGGCCCTGAGGCCGACACTTGCCGGGTTCGTGCGCGCGGTGTCCGGGGCGTACATGAGGCGGCGTTGGATGGCCGCCGCGCCAAGGCTTATCAGGGTAAAAAGCGCCGCAAGCAACGCCACGACCTTGAGTATCAGCGCCATCACATGCCTTTCCAGATCTGTCGCAGATCGCGATAATCGCACGGCCGGATTTCAACAGGAAGCATCCCGCCGTTTACGCGGCCTTAACCACACTTGGTGCTTTGTTCATTGCGTAGTGCGTTTGCGGAGTGCCAAGTCATGCGTCCCCGTTCAAGCCCGTCTCTGCGGCGGGCCTCTAGTCTCCTTGTGCTTGCAGCATCGATCGGCGGCTGCAGTACGACCGGCTCGAACCAGCCGCTCACGACGTCGAGCCTGGCGCCGAGACCCGAACAGGGGCTGCGCACGGATCCGCCTCGTGCTTACACGGCCGAAAGCGAGTCCCCCCGTCCCTGGACGCAGCCCACCTACGTGCCAGAGGCGTATCAGCCGCGCCCGAGTACCTATGCACAGCAGGGCTATCGGACACAGCCGGCTAGCGGCTATGGTCAGCAATACGCGCAAGCGCCATACCCGCCGCCGCGTGGCGGTCAGAACCCCTATGTTTCGGCCGAAACCTATAACCAGCGGCCCTATGCGGCATCACCGCGCTTTGCCCAGCAACAGCCGGCCTACGGCTATGGTCAGCCCAACCTCCAGACCGGCAGTCTCGGCAAACCTCAGAACGTGGCTCCGATCACCACTGGGTCGCTCGGAGGCTCAAACCGCGTTATTGAAGTTCGCGAAGGCGATACGCTGTATAGCCTTTCGCGGCGCACCGGTGTTCCCGTCGCCGATATCGTCTCGGCGAACCGCATCTATGGCGGCAGAATCAACATTGGACAGAGGCTCGTCATTCCGACGATCACCGCGTCGCGATGAGCGGACCGCGGGGCCTCAGCCCTCGTGTCGCGACTACCTGTTCAGGGCGTGCTGCTGCTCGTTCCGCTCAGGGTTATCGAAGCAAGAGACAAGAAAATTCGCCCTCTCGGGCCCCGGAAGGTGCCCGAAGGGCGAGCCCCTGCTCGTCGCCAGAAAAGGGGCGAAGGACACAATGTCGGGGCGAGTGAAAAAACCTCGCTCGCGGCCGAACTTGATCGACCAGCAATCGGCCTCGGTCTCACTCGCCATGGTGCGATTGAAATAATGGCCGAGCACGTGATGCGCACACTCGTGCCCGTAGAAGAAGATCTGGAGCTTGGGCGGGAGCGTCGCCAGCCGGTCGGGATCGAGAGCGATGATGGGCATGCGCTGAATGAACCAGGCGCGTCCGACATCTCCGAGGTCAGTCATCCGGGTCGTGCGAACGATGACGCCGCGGAAATCCCAGCAGCGCATCGGGACGCCGCCGATGATCGGCTCAGTCTCGAGGCCCTCGGCTGAGGCCTTGGACGCGAGCAGACAACTCGCCAAGACCATAACGATGAGTGATCGCCGCGTCGCTTGCCGCATTCGCCACCTCTCGCTCAAGCATCCGATCAGTACGTTGAACTCGTTGTCGAGTTTGATCGGATATTTGTAGGCGCTGCTCGCGCCGGAACTCACGAGGCTAATTTGCAAGCACGCTGCTCTGCAAGCGCGAATTTGGGCGAGCCTGTTGCCGCGTAGTCATACGTAATCGCGTCGCAGTGAACGAGTGCGCGTCAATCCTCGGGACAAATCGACGCCCAAGGGCCCGCCTGCGTAGACGTGACGGCGACCTCGCGCTACCGATCGTTGCTCGGAGCAACGTGATGCGGGGTCACGGATTATGGGGGTTTTCGTCGCGGTCGACGTGGAGGCCGCAAACCGAAATAGCGCGTCCATCTGCCAGATCGGACTTGCGGCTTTCAATGACAACGCGCGCGTCTGGGAGTGGTCGTCGCTGGTCAATCCCGAGGAGCCGTTCGAGCATGGAAACGTCGGCATTCATGGTATCACGGCGGCCGATGTCGCGGCTGCCCCTGCATTTCCGGAGGTCCTTGCCGGCATCAGGGGCTCGCTCGAGGGACAAGTGATCGCGTCGCACTGGCGTTTCGATTGCGATGCCCTGCATCAGGCCGCCGAGAAGTATGCGCTCAAGTTTCCATACTGCCGATGGATCGACACATGCGAGATTGCGCGCCTGGCGTGGCCCGATTTCGCCAACCACAAGCTCAAGACGCTTTGCTGCAATCTCGGCCTTGAGCTCACGCATCACGATGCCGGGTCGGATGCGACCGCGTGCGGAGAAATTCTTGCGCGCGCCAGAACGGTAACGGGTCTCAAACTTCACGAGTTGATCGCGCGCGTCGGCACGCTCAAGCCCGCGCGGTATCGCCCGCAGGATGTGCCGCAGTCGCCAGCCAGAGCCCGCATACCCGAGAAGATCGAGATGCAAGGCCGGCCCGGCGGGCCGCTGTCGGGGCATGTCGCCGTCTGCACCGGTGAGTTTTCAATTGGCAAGCGGGCGCTCGTGGAGATTGCAGCCGCTCTCGGTTGCGATGTGGAGGAGACATTCTCGGCCAGGCGCACCACGCTCGTGATCACGGGCCGGAGAAATCCGGCCGACTTCGGCGGCAAGATGAAGAGCGAGAAGCTGCTCAAAGCTGAAGCTGCCGTAGCCGCCGGACGCAAGATTATCATTCTGAGCGAGCAGGAGTTTCTCGCGCTCAGTCAACGCATCCTGGCGCGGGCTGTGACGTAAGCCCGAAAGAGCCCCAGCACTCGCTAATGTTGGAGCGACTTGCCGATCTCCTCGGTCATTTTCTTGGCGTCGCCCAGAAGCATCATGGTGTTGTCGCGATAGAAGAGCGTGTTGTCGATGCCGGCGTAGCCCGAGGCAAGGCTGCGCTTATTGAACATCACGGTGCCGGCCTTCCAGACCTGTAGCACGGGCATGCCGAAGATGGGCGACTTCGGATCCTCCTCGGCGGCCGGGTTGGTGACGTCGTTGGCGCCGATGATGTAGGCGACGTCGGCCTGCTGGAACTCGGAGTTGATGTCCTCAAGCTCGAAGACCTCGTCGTAAGGGACATTCGCCTCGGCGAGCAGAACGTTCATGTGCCCCGGCATGCGCCCGGCGACGGGATGGATCGCAAACTTCACCTCGACGCCGGCCTTCTTCAGGTGATCGGCCATCTCGCGGAGCGCGTGCTGCGCCTGCGCCACCGCCATGCCGTAGCCCGGCACGATGATCACCTTCTGCGCGTTCTTCATGATGTAGGCGGCGTCCTCGGCCGAGCCGAGCTTCACCGGGCGTGCCTCGGCGCCAGCCGCAGGACCCGCTACCTCGCCGCCGAAGCCGCCGGCGATGACCGAGAGGAAGCTACGGTTCATGCCCTTGCACATGATGTAGGAGAGGATGGCGCCCGAAGAGCCCACGAGCGCGCCGGTGATGATGAGTGCGATGTTGCCGAGCGTGAAGCCGATGCCCGCTGCCGCCCAGCCCGAGTAGGAGTTCAGCATCGAGACGACGACCGGCATGTCAGCGCCGCCGATCGGGATGATGATGAGCCCGCCGAACACGAGCGCAATCGCCGTGATGGCCCAGAAGATCGACGGATCGCCGCCCGAGATGCAGAACTTGTAGAGCAGCCAGATCAACCCTGCTAAGAGCGCGATATTGACCAGATGGCGCATCGGCAAAATGATCGGCGCGCCCGACATGCGGCCCGAGAGCTTGGCGAAGGCAATGACGGAGCCCGTGAAGGTGATGGCGCCAATGGCAAGGCCGAGAGCCATCTCGACGAGGCTCGCGCCAGCGATCTCGCCAGGGTGGCCAATGCCGAAGGCTTCAGGGGCGTAGAGAGCTGCTGCCGCGACGCAGACGGCTGCGAGACCAACCAGCGAGTGGAAGGCCGCGACCAACTCCGGCATCTGCGTCATCGGAATTTTTTTGGCAACGACCGCGCCGATCACAGCGCCGACGCCGAGGCCGGCAAAGATCAGCAGCCAGGTTACAAGCTCCTGCGGATTTGAAACGGCAAGTGTCGTCGCCACGGCGATCGTCATGCCGATCATGCCGTAGAAGTTGCCGCGACGTGAGCTTTCGGGATGGGAGAGCCCGCGCAACGCCAGGATGAAGAGAACACCCGCAACGAGATAAAGAGTGGCGGCGACGTTGGCGGTCATGTTCCGATCCTATCCGTGAGCGATCGCGAGAAAATTGAGCATCTAGACTGACGTTACTTCGCCTTGTCTTTCTTTTTATACATGGCGAGCATGCGGCTCGTGACGAGGAAGCCGCCAAAGATGTTCACAGATGCCATGACGAGCGCCAGGAAGCCGAAGATGCGGGCGGCGAGCGTGCCAGAGATGATCGCTTCGACGCCTACCGCGAGAAGGGCGCCAACAACGATCACCGACGAGATCGCATTCGTGACGCTCATGAGCGGCGTGTGGAGCGCGGGCGTCACGCTCCAGACCACGTAATAGCCGACAAAGATCGCCATCACAAAAACCATGAGGCGATAGATGGCCGGATCGACCGCGCCGCCAACGCCTTCGCTGGCGAGGGCGCAGGCAGGGAATGCCACGGTCGTGAGAAACATCAAGAGCAAGGAGCGCAGAGCGTAAGCGGACGTCTCGGACATGATCACAATCCTCAGGCTTGTTGCGGGGCGAGGCTCGAGTGCACGACGCGGCCGTCCTTTGCGATTAGCGTGCCCTTCACGATCTCGTCGTCCCAGTTGATCTTGAGGGATTTGTCCTTCTTGTCGAAGAACAGCTCGAGGAAGGCATAGAGGTTCTTGGCGTAGAGGCTCGACGCATTGGTTGCGACGGTGCCGGCGAGGTTCAGCGGTCCGGCGATTGTCACGCCACCTACGCTCGCGACCTGCCCCGCAAGCGTCGCCTCGCAATTGCCGCCGCGCTCCGCGGCAAGGTCCACAATAATGGCGCCGGGCTTCATGCTCTCGACCATGGCGCGCGTGATGAGGCGCGGTGCCGGCCGGCCGGGGATCAGCGCGGTCGTGATGACGATATCCTGCGTCTTGACGTGATTGGCAACGAGCTCGGCCTGCTTAGCCTGATATTCAGCGGACATGGGCTTTGCATAGCCGGCGGCGGTTTGCGCCTGCTTGAACTCCTCGTCCTCGACGGCGATGAACTTGGCGCCAAGCGATTGCACCTGCTCCTTGGTGGCAGGGCGGACGTCGGTCGCCGTCACGACCGCGCCCATGCGGCGGGCAGTCGCGATGGCTTGCAGGCCGGCGACGCCAACGCCCATGACGAAGACCTTGGCGGCCGGCACTGTGCCGGCGGCCGTCATCATCATCGGCAGAGCCTGGCCGAACATGGCAGCGGCATCCACGACGGCCTTATAGCCTGCGAGGTTCGCCTGGCTCGAGAGCACGTCCATCGACTGGGCGCGGCTGATGCGCGGCATGAATTCCATGGAAAAGATGGTGGCGCCCGATTGAGCGGCTGCGTCGATGCCCGCCCGATCACCGTAAGGGTCGATCATGGCGGCGACCATAGCGCCGGGCCTTAAACTGCGGAACTCATCCGGCGAGGGGCGGCGGACCTTGAGGACGATATCGGCATCGGCGAGCGCTGCAGAAGCGCTCGACACAATCTCCGCTCCCTGGGCTTTCAGCGCGTCATCGGAGAAGCGCGAGCGATTTCCTGCTCCGGCCTCGACCTTTACCTTGGCGCCCAGCGCCGTGAACTTTTTGACCGTCTCCGGCGAGACAGCGACACGAGGCTCGTCCGGCCCTTCGGCCGTCACTGCTATGGTGACCATCAACCCATCCGTTGGCACGCTCTAGACGAGCCAGACGGGAAAGTTTGCCTGGCCCAGGGGACGAAATCGCTGATGAGACGCCGGTGCGGCGCTAACGCTCGCGCCAGTCGCGTCTTTCAGCGCGTATCGCGCACGCCCTTCCTTCGTCCGATCGCGAGGATCAGACCAGGAAGTACGCCATGCCTGCAAGCAGAAGCACGAGAGCCGCGATGGTGAATTTGGCCCAGCCGATGAAATTCGCATACGTGCGGTTGTGCTCGGCATAGTCCATTGCCGGATGGCCGCCCGTCGTCGTTGCCGCTTTAGATGCCATAAAAACCCCTCCCGATAGTTCCTTTGTTATGCTCCGTTGGTAACCCAAGCCGCGAACACCTTCAAGACTTACGGCACTACGCTTAAGTCGAACGGCGTAATTTTGGCCGATTCCGATGCATGGTGCAGAATGAATGCGCCAATCCCCGCAGTATGGAGACCTCGAAAGCATGCCCCCGACGACCTTGAGCCAAACGCACGCTTTGCAGGGGTGGCTAATGGGTGCCGTCGTCCTCCCTACCATCAGCCTTGTCGCGATGGCTGGTCAGGTCCAGGCGCTCGAGGAAGCACCTGGCGAGTTGGCCAAGATCAAGGGATGCGAGAGGGACCTTTGCAGCATGGTGCTCGGGCGGCAGCCGAAGGGCTCCGACCTCAAGTGCAATCTCTCTAAGACGTGGGCGAGCAGCTCGCTGAACGGCGGCAAGAGCAAGGGCATCTCGTGGATATTCGGCGACGCGCGGTGCTCAACCACGCTGAGCTTGACGCGAGCGGACGTGGTCGGAGCGCTCACCAAGCCAAAGTACACGATCCAGGTTCCGCAACAGATGGTCAATTGCGTCGTCGAGCGCAGCGGCGAGACCAAGCCCGTCAAGATCAAGGCCACGCCAAAGCTCACCTTCAAGGGGGGCCGGGCTGACAAAGTCTGGCTCAACGTCAAAGAGATCGACGGGCCCGAGGACGTCAAGGGAACCGTCTGGACGGCGGCTAGTCTCGAGGACACTCTCGGTGTTTTTCACCGGCCGATGATCAAGGAGATCAACAAGCTTCTCTATACGCAGTGCCCGAAGCGCTACGGGCCGAACGCGAAGCCTGAGGACGCCGCAGCGACGGCGCAGGCTGCCGCGGGCAAAGTGGAGAAGCCGGCGGAAAAGGCTCTGAAACCCGCGGAAAAGAAAGCGGCGGTGGAAACGTCTACACCGCCGGCCGCCACTCCGGCGCCGCCCAAGCTGACGCCTGCTCAAGCTGCGCCTGCGCAGAAAGAGCCTGCAGCTCAGACGCAGGTGCCACCGCCAGCCCCGCAAAGCTCGGCCACGGAGACTCCGCCCGCAAGCTCCCCTGCGGCTCAGGCCCCTGCCGCTCAGCCCTCGGCAGCTCAGGCGAAGGCGCCGTAAATCAGGCCACGAGCTCGAAGAACCGGCCGCCGCTCCAGATGCCGAGCGGCTCTCCCTCTGGCGACGCCGCGCTCTGTGCCGGAACGGCTAGCTCCATCAGGTCGTAATAGACGGCGCGCGTTAGGAGTGCCTCCAGGCGGCCGCGGACCAGGACATAGGGCTTCAGGCCGCCGCCCGCCTTGTCGAGCACAAACCGCATCGGATTGGCTGGTCCACAGCTTACGACGTCGTCGACATTGGTGCGGAGGACCAAGAGTTGGTTCCGCCCAGCACCGGACACCTGCATCTCGACCGCCAAGAAGGGAGCGTCCGCGACCTCGACGGCGACCTTCTCCACCGGGGTGACCAGGTAATGCCGGCCATCCTCATCGCGGCGGAGCACGCGGGCAAACAACTTGACGAGGGCCTGACGCCCGATCGGGCTGCCCTGATAGAACCACGTCCCGTCGGAAGTAATCTTGAGCCCGATATCGCCGCAATATGGCGGGTTCCAGCGATCGACGGGGGGCGGCGCAGCCGTGCCAGCTTGCTTCAGCAAGTCCTCGAGCCGGTTCATGCTCCAACTCCCCTGCAGGCTCGCCATATTCTCTCCGCTCGTCATGCGGCGAAATCCGCTGCTTTGCCGTCTTACGTAGTGTTAACTTGACCGGGAGGCCCTACGGCCGGTCACATTCGGCTAGTGTCCCGATCGCGAAGTTCGTCACCATCTACAGCACGCTCTAAACGAACTTCGCGATCGACAGGACACTAGCAAGTCAATGATTCTAGTGTGGTTCAGATTGCGAAGTCCGCCTCTGATGGCCGCTGCCAGGTGGTGGCGGACTTCGCAATCACCACACTAGTGTCCCGATCGCGAAGTTCGTCACCATCTACAGCACGCTCTAAACGAACTTCGCGATCGACAGGACACTAGCAAGTCAATGATTCTAGTGTGGTTCAGATTGCGAAGTCCGCCTCTGATGGCC
>JBAZXL010000005.1:0-181373 GCA_041659825.1 Hyphomicrobium sp. | reverse complement strand
GGCGGATCGGCAGCTTGCTCGGTTGCTTCGAACCAGCCGAGTGCGCCAACTACCTCAGAAACTCCGGATACGCTTCAATCTAAGTCGGAAAGACTCTAGCGAGCAATGCCTGCCCGGTTCCGGTTCCGCAGAACGCGACAGAGATTGAGGTTGACGGCGTCGAGGGAGAGCTCGAGTTCTCGAGCCCGTCCAGCATGACGGAGCTGGCAGACTTTTTCCGCTCCGCCATGTCCGGCCTCGGCTGGAGTGAGAGACCGAGCATCCTCAACCTCGACAAGATTGTCGTCATCAGGTTCGAGAAGGCTCGGCAGGCACTATCGTTCACGCTCATGGAGCGGGGCGACAGGCGGCGTGTATCGGTGGAAGGCGCGCTGCTCATTACGGCAGCGCCGAAGCCAGAGGACGATGACGACGACGATCAGCCGGCTCCGATCCCGCCGCCCGCAGGGCCGAGCACCTTGGGCATTTGAGAGCGGATGGCGCGCCCCGTGCTCAAAGGATATCGTGTTGCTGCCTCGATGCTCGCCCTTCAAGTGGGGCTCATGACGAGCAGCCTTGAGGCCCAGAACCTTGGGCCCCACCAATATCGAATGCCGCCTGGCTCGAGCGCCGATGCGATAGGCCACGGCACGTCACCGAGCCCGACAGCCCCGCGAGACACCACTCCGCCGATTGTTGTAGAACCCCCGCCGATCGTCATCGCCCCGCCCGCGCCTGCACTTTCGCCCGCGCTTGCAAGACAGGCGCGGATCGATCAGATCCTTGCCGAGCTTGGTCAATGCTTGGCAGGCGGCGTTATTTTGATGGTTGACTGCCTGCGCCCCACCCACAGCTCAGTCGAAATCCGCCGCCTCGAGGCCTGCATTAGATCTGAGACGATCCCGCTACAATCGGGAGATGTGCGCGCTTGCCTATTGGCCAGTCATTGGTAGGAGCAGCAAGCCGGCCGGCACGAGTAAAAACAAGCACCTCGTGTCCAGGCAACTTGTGTCCAGGCAACACGAGTTCAAACGAGTGTAAAAAGACGTCGGGCCTTGTGCCGGCGCGCACTCGCCGCCATAACACGGTCGTTCGATTTACACTTAAGCCGCCGCGACACGACTTCAGACAACCTAATCCCCCAAATGCAGAGGCCGCACCGATGTCGACTCGCCAGGAAGGAGCGCCGAGCCTGCCCGTGCGCTCGCGCGACGACCTCATCGGCTGGATCGCGGCCGGCGAGAAACCAGAAGCCGATTGGTGCATCGGCACCGAGCACGAGAAGTTCGTCTTTCACACCGACACGCTGGGCCCCGTACCCTACGAGGGCGAGCGCGGCATCCGCGCCCTCATGGAGCACATGATGGTGCGCTATGACTGGCTGCCGATTAAGGAGGGCGACAACATCATCGCCCTGCGGCGGCCCGACGGCGAGCCGGGTGGCACCATCAGCCTCGAGCCGGGCGGACAGTTCGAGCTGTCAGGCGCGCCCGTGCGTGATCTGCACGAGACTGCCGCGGAAACCCAGGAGCACCTGAACGAGGTGCTCGACGTCGGCGAGGATTTGGGCATCGGTTTTCTGGGCCTCGGCTTTTCGCCAAAGTGGACGCTCGCCGAAACGCCCCGCATGCCGAAGCGGCGCTACGCCGTGATGACGCGCTACATGCCAAAGGTCGGTACGTGCGGCCTCGATATGATGTACCGCACGGCCACCGTCCAGGTGAACCTCGACTTCGGCTCGGAAGCCGACATGGTCAAGAAGCTGCGGGTGAGCCTGGCGCTCCAGCCCATCGCCACCGCGCTGTTTGCATCGTCGCCCTTCACCGAGGGCAAGCCGAACGGCTTGAAGTCGCTGCGCAGCGAGGTCTGGCTCGACACAGACCGCAACCGCACCGGCATGCTGCCCTTCGCGTTCGAGGACGGCATGGGCTACGAGCGCTACGTCGACTACGCCCTCGATGTGCCGATGTACTTCGTTTACCGTGATGGCAACTACATCGACGTTGCCGGCGCCTCGTTCCGGTCCTTCATGGATGGTAAGCTCGACGCGCTCCCCGGAGAGCTTCCGACCATCGATGACTGGTCCGACCATCTGACGACGCTCTTTCCTGAGGTGCGCCTCAAGCGCTTCCTCGAAATGCGCGGTGCCGACGGCGGGCGCTGGCGGCGTATTTGTGCGCTTTCGGCCTTTTGGGTCGGCATCCTCTACGATACGGTTGCTCTCGACGCCGCCTGGGACCTCGTGAAGACCTGGACCGCCGAGGAGCGTGAAGCCCTGCGCACCGCCGTCCCGAGAAGTGCCTTTAAGACCCCGTTCCGCGATACCACCGTGCAGGAGCTTGCCCGCGACGCTATCCGTATCTCACGGCTCGGCCTCAGGAACCGCAAGCGGATCAACCCAAAGAGCCAGGACGAGACGATCTATTTGGCTCCGCTCGAAAGCCTTGTTGCCTCAGGAAAAACCGTCGCCGACGAGCTCCTCGAGCGCTACGAGGGCCCCTGGAAGCGCAATATCGACCATATCTTCGAGGAATTTGCCTTTTAGCCCGCCGATGATGCCATTGGCGCCCAGTCCGCGATCCGCCCGCAACGCTCCGCACCGGGTCGAGCAATGTGTTCACCGCAAGCTCGGCAAGACATTGACATCGGGTTCAGGTCACGTTCATCGTAATGCGCCTAGAGCAATATCCGATCAAACGCGATCGCAAGTGCGATCGGTTGATCGGATGAAATTGCTCTACCAGTATGAGTCTAGAGGCGTGAAGGGTGAGCGTTTTCTCGAGCCAGGGAGGTCGATGCATGGTCGGAAGCAAGCGATTGGCGATCGCCGCTGGGCTATTCGCGGCTGCAGCCATAGGCGCGGCAACGTTTGAGAACGTCTGCGTACTTTCCTCCGCCTTCGCCAACGATTGCCTCGCCAAATGCCAGGCCAAGGAGAATGCCTGCCGCCGTAACACCAAGGACAGCCCGGCCTGCAGCTCCGAAATGACCCGCTGCCTGCAGGGCTGCCGCACGCAGCGCTGAGCCGCTGATCGTCCCCTCCGCCCTTGTCGGCCCGAGTGGGAGGACTATCCGAGCCTCTTGCGGAACTCCTCATAGCCGAAGCTGCGCACCACCTCGTAGCGGCCGTCCTCGTGCAGGATGGCCAGGTCCGGCAGCGGCGTGCCGTTGAAGGTCGTATTCTTCACGAATGAGTACTGCATCATATCGCCGAACACGATGCGGCTTCCGACCTTGAGCGGCTCTGCAAACGAGTATTCACCGATGATATCGCCTGTCATACAAGTCTTGCCGCCGAGAATGTAGCTGTGCGCCAGAACGCCGGCCTGAGCCGCGCCGAGGAGCGGCGGCGTATAGGGCACCTCGATGACATCCGGCATGTGTGTCGAGGCCGACGCATCGAGAATGGCGATCTCCTTCTCGTTGCGCGTTATGCCGATGACCGTCGCCACAAGATAGCCCGTGTCGACGACGAGGCCCGCGCCCGGCTCGAGGATCACCTCGATGCCGAACTCCGCGCGAAACGCGCCAATGGCCGCGATCAGCTTCGCTACGTCGTAGCCGGGCTTGTTGACGAAGTGCCCTCCGCCGAAGTTGACGGCCTTCACGCGCTTGAGATAGGGCGCAAACTCACGCGCCACATGCTCGATCAGGCCGACGGAGCCGTCCGCCATGGATTCGCATAGGGCATGGACATGAAAGATATCGATTTCGCCCCACGGCAACTTGTCGATATCGGCGCGCACCGTGCCAAACCGCGAGCATGGCGCACACGGATCGTAAAGCGCGCCGCCGAGCGTGGCGTTCGAATAGCCCGGATTGATGCGCACGCCGATATGATTGCCACGCCCCGCGGCCTTCACCACCGGAAGAAACCGCCCGATCTGCTCCGGCGAGTTGAAATAGATATGGTCGGCGATGCCCGTCAGGCGCTCGACCTCGCCCGGACCGTAGGCCGGCGCGTAGACGTGCACCTCTTTGCCGAACTCGTCGCGGCCCATGCGCGCCTCGTACTCGCCCGACGCGGTGGTGCCGTCGAGCGTATCGCGCATCAGCGGAAAGGCCGCTGGCATCGCCCACGCCTTTGTCGCCAGCAGGATCTTGCAGCCCGTCTCGCGCTTGATTCGCTCTGCCGTAGCGAGGTTCCGCTTCAGAAGCGCAACGTCCAGCACATAAGCGGGCGTGCTAATGTCGCCAGGAAGTCTCGGCATGGTCATGATTTTCAGGCGCTCCAAGGGATCTGCGAACGCCGCTATATGGCACCGCTGCGTCACGCCGACCAGAGGTCATGTTGCCGGAGACTAGGCCATGTCCTCAATTTGGAAATTGAGGACATGGCCTAGCGTGGCCGGTTCCGCCGCGGCGCTATTCCGCGATCCGGACCTCGAATGACCGCGTGGCCACCTCGCCACTCCCGAGCTTGGCCGAGATCGAGAACCGATCTGTGCCCGAGCTCCCCTGTCGCGCGGTGTAATAGATGCCCGTGCCAACCGCCTTGTGGCCTGTGCACGTGCCGGAAAGCGAATATTGGATTGTCGTCTCCTGTCCCGGCACGAGCGAGACGTCGCCCTTCGTCGGAGCCTGTTCGATGGTGATTTGAGGCTCCCCAAGCGGCTCGCAGCTTTTACCCAAGCCGGCCATCACGAACACGCGCCCCGGCCGGCCCGGCACGACGGGAGTATCCCGTACCGCGACCGCGTCGCCTGCCGGTGCCTCGGCGCCGCTTGGCTGCAGAGGTCCGGGTCCGGAGGTCGAGCAGGCGCAAAGCAGCAGACTACCCACGCCCGCAAGAGCCCTTCTGCAAATGCCGCGCATGCATTCCCCCGACAGGTACCGCCCCACGCACGATATCACTTTTCACCAAGCCCGGACGGCCACGCTTCCGTTCCTCCCATGGAAATCAGGCAACCGTTCTAAAGGCCCTTGCTACCGCAGCGCCGTCCCGGGATGTCGCGTATCGCCGCGGCGGTTCTGACGCCGCACGTAGGTGATTGTCGCATTGGGCCGCTCGACTTTGACCCTGAGCGCGGCGATCAGCGCGTCGTCGGCCTCGACCGCGACGTGTTCCGATTTGCCGTCCTGTTTGAGACCGACTGCAAACTGCAAGGCGAATAGGGCCTCCCTCTCAGACGTGCGTTTCAATACTTTAGAGACCGAGAGAGAAATAAAAGTTCCGCATTTGCTCGCAGAGCGCTGCCCGGACGTTGCGAGAGCCTTACCGCCTCCCCACATCAATTGACCAAGTCGGGACTTCTCGCCAATTCAGTGTTCTCGCATGACAACCGTACGAGACGTGCTGATCAGGAAAGGCCGCCAGGTCCACCACATTCACCCGGACGCCTCGGTGCGCGATGCCGTGAGGATCATGGCGGAGCGCAATATCGGCGCACTACCCGTAGTGGAGGATGGCAACCTCGTCGGCATCATCACCGAGCGGGACTACGCCAGAAAGATCATCCTGAAAGGGCGAACCTCGGCTGGCACCTTCGTGCGCGAGATCATGGCGACGCGGGTGATTTTTACCCGTCCCGAGCAAACAGTTCAGGAGTGCATGGCGGTGATGACCGCGCGATCCATTCGCCATCTCCCGGTCATCGAGCATGACGAGCTCGCAGGTATCGTCTCGATCGGCGACATGGTGAAAAGCGTCATTGCGAGCAACAGTTCATGATCGAGCAGCTCGAGCATTACATCCAAGGCAGCCGCTGAGGTCATCGCAATCCTGACGTCGTGAGCGGCTGCTGCTGCCAGCTCGTCTCACCGCGCCCCGTCTCCGCCAAAAGCTTCAGCCAGAAAATCAATGAAGGTGCGCAGCTTCAGCGGCACATGCCTATGGCTTGGATAGACGGCATAGATGCCGAGCTCTTCCCGTGTGTAATCTTCGAGCACCGCGACCAGCTCGCCGGAGCGCAGTTCACGCGCGACGATGAACTCGGGCTGTAGACTTAAGCCGAGGCCGGCCGCTGCCATGCGACCGATTGCGTCGCCGTTATTGCAGCTGATGTGCCCTCCGGTCCTGACCGCCTGGACCTGCCCATCGGCACCAGCCAGCCTCCACGTCGCGCCCCCGCTGGCGTAGGCGTATTGAATGCAGTCGTGCTTGACGAGGTCCTGAAGTTTGACTGGCGTGCCCCTCAGGGCGAGGTAGGCAGGCGAGCCGCAGATAACGATCGGCGTGGACGCGATGCGTCGCGCGATGAGCGAGCTCTCCGCCAGACGGCCGATACGAATGGCGAGATCGTAGCCCTCCTCCACGAGATCCACGAACCGGTCGTTGAGCACGAGGTCGATGCTGACGCGAGAAAAGCGCCGCGCATAGTCACTGAGCCGTGGCGCGAGCAGTCTCGAGCCAAACGATACCGGCGCGCTGATCCGAAGCCGCCCCACCGGCTCGGCTGCCTGGCTCATGACCTCGCGTTCCGCTTCCTCGAGAGCGCCGAGCACATCGCGGCAGCGCTCGAAGTAGGCCGCGCCCGCTTCCGTGAGCGCAACCCGCCGCGTCGTCCGGCTCAAAAGCCGCAGGCCGAGGTGCTCTTCGAGGTCCATGACGAGCTTGCTCACCATGGCGCGCGAGCGCTCGAGCCGGCGCGAGGCGAGGGTAAAGCTCCCGGCATCCGCAACCGCCACGAACGCTCTCATCGAGGCTAGTGTATCCATATTGTTCAATAATACGAACTAAACAATCCACGCAACACCTGATTATCTCCACTCGTGAACGCGATACATCAGGCCCAACGGCGGCTGAGATGTGGACGCCGCTTTCATTGAAAGGGAACCGACCGCGATGACCGACCTCACCACGACCCCATATGCCGCCCTGCTTCTCCGCCTTAGCCTCGGCGTCCTTTTCATTGCTCATGGCCTGTTGAAGGTGCTGGTCTTTACACTCCCTGGTACTGCCGGCTTCTTCGAAAGCATCGGCATTCCGGGCATCCTCGCCTACCCGGTGACCGCGGCCGAGATCGGCGGCGGCGTGCTGCTGGTTGCCGGCTACCAGACGCGCTGGGTTGCACTCGCGCTCGTCCCCGTGCTCGTCGGAGCGACCCTCGTCCACCTGCCGAATGGCTGGGTCTTCTCGAGCCCCAATGGTGGATGGGAGTATCCCGCCCTCTGGACGGTTCTGCTGTTCGTCCAGGCGCTCCTTGGCAATGGCGCGTACGCCGTCGGCACGCGAACCGAAGCGGCGTAAACTACGTCACCCCAAAGCGGATTTATCGATGATGAGCGACGCCGATCCAAAGCCCCACGTGCCTCAGGCCGCCTCGATTGATCCTGGGACGCGCATTGGGCACGTGCACCTCAAAGTCGCCGACCTTGACCGCGCCCTCGCGTTTTACTGCGGCGTGCTTGGCTTTTCGCTGACCCAGAGGTACGGCTCCAGCGCAGCCTTCGTTGCGGCCGGTGGCTACCATCACCACATCGGCCTCAACACCTGGGAGAGCCGCGGCGGCAGCCCCCCGCCCCGCGGCTCGACCGGGCTCTATCACGTTGCGATCCTGTTCCCCACGCGCTCGAGCCTCGCCGATGCGCTACGCCGCCTGATGCAGGTTGGCGTTCGCCTCGACGGCGCCAGCGATCACGGCGTCAGTGAGGCCCTCTACCTCCGCGACCCCGACGGCAACGGCATCGAGCTCTACTGGGACCGCCCCGAAACGGACTGGCCGCGTGACGAGCACGGAAACCTCGCGATGAGCACAAAGCCCCTCGATGTCGCGGCCCTCGCGGCATGCCGCTAAGGCCGTTGCGGCCGATGTAACCGTGAGCGCGGCGATAACGCTACGCTCAACCGAACGCGCCCCAATGGTGCGAGATGCCGGTGCCGATCTCGAGCACGAGCTGGTAGGCCTGCTCCATCGGATCGAGGATCTCGGTCTCGATACGCGCGTAGTCGTCGATGCCCTTCGGCAGATAGGTCGCCTTCTCGCGGAAAGCCGCATCGTCATGATCGGCAGTCCGTCGTGGGAACGCCTGACGCATCACGGAAATCACGTCCGGAATTTCGAGCGACAACGCCTTGCCCACGATCTCGTCGTAGGTCACCTCGTTGGTCGGAGTAAAGCGAGGCAGCTGCGCGGCAAGAATGAAGATGCGCATGATCAGCGTCAGCCGCACGGCCTGCAAGAGATCGAGCTCGAGCCGGTGGTCGTCCGGGATCTTGCCGGCCTCGACCCCGATCTCCTCGAGGATCGTGTGCAGCTCGATTGCATCAAGACGCAGGTAATGCGCGAGTCCCTTGATCTTCTCGGCCCTGTCGTCGTCAAGGAGACGGTCGGCAAGCGTCTTGAACGCGACATCGAGATGCGACTCGCGCCCCCATGACGCGCGGTGCGCCCAGAAGCCAGCGTCGAATACGCTCGCATTTGCGCCGACGGCATTGAGGCTCGAAAGCTGCTTCGCCCGGGCAATCATCTCGATCAGCGGATGCAATCGCTGCGAACTCTTGGCGAGCGCGATGAAGCGTTCCCTGTCGGATGTCACCGCCGAGCCGAGGCCCGACACGACGTTCGCAACATAGCCGAACTGCTGCAAAATTGCGTTGTTCGGAATGGCGCGCATGCGAGCCGGATCGCCGCGGTCGGAATGGTGATCTCCCTGGCGCTTGACCGGACGTGAGCCCGTCTTGAACAACAGGTTCACGCCGAACGCTCCGAGCAGCGCGCGATAGCCAGGATGTGCGAACAGCTCCTGCTGATAATCCCTGAGGCGAAGCTGGAAATCGAGCGACAGGTTCTGGTCCGAGTAGAACGGATCCTCGCCCTCGCCAGGGTCCTTGCCGCTGATAATTATGGTGGTTAGCGCCCGCTTGGCGAACGCCTTGTTTGTGAAGAAGAGATAGCCGTCGCCGCCCTGGAAGCTGGTCTCGTGCTTGACCGGCAGCCCGGCGTGCGCAAAACGCCAGCGTGCTTCGCCCGAGAACACATAGCGCAGACGCCGCCTGAGCGGTCCCGGATGCGCGCCACGACCCATGCTTTCGCCGTGCGTCGAGAAGATCAGCGTTTCAATGCCCGGCATGTCGGCCTTGCGCACAACCTCGGCAAGGCCAAAGTGCAGGCGCTCGTGCGACAGGCCCGCTGCGATCTGGCCGATGAAGCGTCCGGCGTCCGAGTAGCCGGTCTGAACCGCGATGCGACCGCGGCCGCGCACATACTCGCGGTACGCTTCCTCGGAGAGCAGGCGCTCGATCAGGCGTGGGCCGGTCTCGAGTGCAGCCGGCGTCTCGAACAGCGGCGAGATGTCGACGATGCCGGAAACTCCGAACAGCTTTGCGAAATAGACCGCGATGAGGATCGTGGCCGGGCTTTCGCACTCGGCGATCAGGTAGCGGATCGGCGTATCGCGGTCGACGTGCTTCACAATCTGCGCGGCGAGCGCAAACTGGCGGATGGCCGTTGCGTTCTCGAGGTCCAGCGTCTCGAAGTTGACCGTCTGCGGCTTCACCGCCTTGATCATCTCGACGATGCGCGCAAGCGCCTGTCCCTCCGTGAGGTCGCGCGTCCAGCTCTCATGCACGAAGGCACGGAACGCGTTGTTGATCTGCACCGCATTGACGCGCACGTGAATGTGCGACATGCCGAGGCCGGTCGCCTGCAGGAGTCCGGAAAGTGCAGCAACCTGGATTCGGGCTGCGAGGTTCGGAGCCGCATCGAGGATTTGATCGAGCAGCGTCGTCAGGGGCTCGATGCTGACGAGGTTGTACCCATCGTCCTCCGTAATAAGATTGGCTGCTTCCGCGAGCGAAATCGACTTTGCGGTGGCTTTCTCGATGGCAGCGATGTGCTTCTCGACAGCGGCATAGGCAAGGTCAAGCTTGCCCTGAAGCTGGCGTGTGAGGCGCGACATGTCGCCGGCGTCTCCGAGAGATGGGCGCAGGGCGAGGTAGCGCTCGCGGATATCGGCAAGCGCCAACGCCTTCTCCTTAAGGCGCACGAGGAACGAGAAGCTCCAGTTGATATCGGTGCGTCCATCCAGGTCGTACCCGACCCAAGAGGCAAACGTGACGAGCTGCGGCCGTGTCTTGAGCGCTGCTTCGCCGAACACCTTGGTGGCGGCCCCGAAGTGGTCGCAAAGGATATCGAAGTAAGCGCTGCGCAGATTGTCGATCGCGTGCTCGGCGCGCGCATGCTCGTACTCGAGCGTGAGTTTTGCGTCGGGCCGGTGCGGCAGGCCGATCGTATGGCCCTCGGCGGTGCCGGACGTCGCGATCTCTGCCATTTTATTGGACAACGCCTCCGAGAGCCCGAAGGTCGGATGCGCCGTGAACACGATGCCGTTCCGCGGGCGCGCGAAGCGGTCCTTGAAAGCCTTGAAGCCTGCTTCGCCCTCGCCGCCGCGCGTCGCACGCTCGGTGATGAAGGCCGAGAACTCAGCGTCCGTCACGGCGTCGTCGATGAGGCCGACCTGCTCCTTGAGGAGGAGTGCGCGGTGCACGCAGGCGCTGTCCATGAGACGCGTCGACAGCGACTTGAGATCGTTGAAGGCAATCTCGCCACTCTCGAGGCGGCGCGAAAGATTGAACGCGAGGTGGGCGATCGGATTGAGCGACGGCTGGTCGGGGATCTGTGCCCGGAGCGATTTCAGCTCATCTCTAAGCCGGACCTCGTCGAGCTGCGTTGTGGGGCGCGGCGACTGAACAGTCATGTATCCTCCTCGACCACCCCGGACGCGGGGGCGCGCATTCTAGCCTTTTGGCTCACTCCCGAGCGCGGGCTTGCGACGCTGCTTTGCCCAGCCGGTATGAGGCGCTCTCAGATAGAGATAGAGCACGTTTGCGATCGAAGGAACGGATTGCAAACGTGCCCAAGTTATTTGTGCCAGCATTGAACGTCGGCATGAGGCGCACCCTTGCGGGCACGCCTCGAGAAGCTCAAGCAGCCTTCTTGGTCTGCAGAACCTGGAGCACGGTCGAGCCCATCTCCGAGGGCGTCGGAGCGATCGTGACGCCGCAGCCCTTCAGGATCTCGACCTTCTCGGCAGCCGATTCGCCGAACGAGGAGACGATGGCGCCTGCGTGGCCCATGCGGCGACCCTTGGGTGCCGAAAGACCAGCGATATATGCCACGACCGGCTTCTTGAAGTGGTCGCGGATATACTGTCCTGCCTCGGCTTCCTGCGGGCCGCCGATCTCGCCGATCATCATTACGGCGTCGGTATCGGGATCCTCGGCGAAGCGCTCGAGCACGTCCTTGAACGACGAGCCGTTGATCGGGTCGCCGCCGATGCCGACCGACGTCGAGACGCCGATGCCGAGATCCTTGAACTGCGAGGCTGCCTCGTAGCCGAGCGTCCCCGAGCGGCCGACGATGCCGACGCGGCCAGGCATGTAGATGTGACCCGGCATAATGCCGAGCATCGCCTTGCCGGGCGAGATGGTGCCGGCGCAGTTTGGCCCCGTGAGAACCATGCGGCTCTCTTTCCTGTAGCGCCGCATGTAGCGCTTCACGCGGATCATATCCTGCGTCGGGATGCCGTCGGTGATGCAGACGCAATACTTGATGCCGGCGTCAGCCGCTTCCATGATTGCGTCGGCTGCGAACGGCGGCGGCACGAACACGATCGAGGCCTCGGCCTTGGTCTCGTCGACCGCCCCCTTCATGGTGTTGAACACCGGGCGGCCGAGATGGCTCGTGCCGCCTTTGCCGGGCGTCACGCCGCCGACGACGTTGGAGCCGTAGTCGATCATCTCTTGGGCATGAAACGTGCCGATGCGGCCGGTGAACCCCTGCACGAGGATCGGCGTCTTTTCGTTGATGAAGATTGCCATTGGTGTTCCTCCTTAGGCGGCCTTCGCAGCGGCAACGGCCTTCTGCGCAGCTTCAGCCAGCGTTTCGGCGCTGATCATGGTGAGGCCCGACTGATCGATGATCTTGCGGCCTTCCTCGACTTTCGTGCCCGAAAGGCGAACGACGATCGGCAGCTTGATATCGAGCTCCTTGATGGCGTCGACGACACCCTTGGCCACCCAGTCGCAGCGGTTGATGCCCGCAAACACATTGACGAGGATCGCCTTCACGTTCTTGTCGCGCAGCACCGCCTTGAACGACTTCGTGACGCGCTCGGGGGAAGCGCCGCCGCCGATGTCGAGGAAGTTTGCAGGCTCGCCGCCCGCAAGCTTGATCATGTCGAGCGTCGCCATGGCGAGACCGGCGCCATTGACGATGCAGCCGATGTCGCCGTCGAGGCCGACGTAGGAGAGGCCGCGATCGTTGGCATAGGTTTCGCGCGGGTCTTCCTGGCTCTTGTCACGCAGTTCCGAGATATGCGGACGGCGGAAAAGCGCGTTCTCGTCGAAGCTCATCTTGGCGTCGAGTGCGACGATGGTCTTCTGCTTGGTGATGACGAGCGGGTTGATCTCGAGCATGCTGCTGTCGAGATCGCGGAAGGCACGATAGCAGCCGAGAATGACGCGCTCGAGCTTGGCGATGATTTCTGGCTCGGCGCCGAGGCCGAAGGCGACTTCGCGTGCCTGGAAGGCTTGCATGCCCACGGCCGGGTCGACGGCGACCTTGATGATCGTATCGGGCTGGCTGTGCGAGATCTCCTCGATGTCCATGCCGCCGGCGGCGGATGCTACAACCACGATCTTCTCGGCCGCGCGGTCCATCACGAAGGAGAGATAGATCTCCTTGTCGATGTCCGTCGCTTCCTCGATATAGATGCGGGAGACGAGCTTGCCGGCCGGACCGGTCTGGATCGTGACGAGCTTCTTGCCGAGCAACCCTTCGACGGCTGCCTCGATCTCGTTGTCGGTGCTGCAGATTTTGATGCCGCCGGCCTTGCCGCGCGCACCCGAGTGGATCTGCGCCTTCACGACCCACTTCGAGCCGCCGATCTCGTTGGCGCGGTAGACAGCCTGCTCAGGGCTATAGGCAAGCCCACCGCGCGGGATAGGCACATTGAACTTCGCGAGAAGCTCCTTCGCCTGGTACTCGTGAATGTCCATGTTAGGACCTCCTTGGGGGTTTCCAGCTTTTCTTATTGCTTCGAGCGGGCGGCTTCGGCCACCTTGATTGCAGCGGCTGTGGTGAGGAGATTTTTCGCCATCTTCTCGGACGCGGCGTCGATCATCTTGCCGTCGAGCGAAGCTGCGCCCTTACCCTGGGCTTCTGCTTCCTTGAGTGCGACGAGAATGCGCTCGGCGCGCTCCACTTCCTTTGCCGTCGGCGAGTAGATCTCGTTGGCAAGCTCGATCTGCGAGGGATGGATCGCCCACTTGCCTTCCATGCCGAGCGCGGCACCGCGGCGGGCAGCCGCCTTGTAGCCCTCGGGATCATCGATGCCGCCGAACGGACCATCAATCGGACGCAGGCCGAAGGCGCGGCAGGCGACCGTCATGCGCGACAGTGGGAAGTGCCATTGGTCGCCCGGATAGTCGGGATTGAGGCCGCCGATGACGACTGTGCGCGCCTTGTTGAAGGCTGAGTAGTCAGCGACGCCGAAATGCATCGATTCGAGGCGGCTGTTGGCCGATGCGATGGCCTCGACGTTGGCCATGCCGAGCGGCGTCTCGATGAGGGCTTCCGTGCCGACCTGGTTCGTGAGGCCCTTGGCGACCTCGATCTGGCTCACGATGCATTCGACCGTATAGACGTCGGCCGGCACGCCGACCTTCGGAATGAGAATGGTGTCGAGCTTGGCGCCGGCCTGCTCCATGATGTCGACCACGTCGCGGTACATGTAGTGCGTGTCGAGGCCGTTGATGCGCACGGAGACGCTCTTGCCTGCACCCTTCCAGTCGAGGTCGTTCAGAGCTTGGATGATGTTCTTGCGGGCCTGCTCCTTCTCGGGCGGCGCAACGGCGTCCTCGCAGTCGAGGAACACGTAGTCGGCAGCACTCTTGATGGCGCGATCGATCATCGTCGGGTTGGAGCCCGGAACTGCGAGATACGACCGCTGCAGGCGCTGCTTACGGGTCGGATAAAGGGTGAAGCTCATCGGGTGTGTTTCCTCTGGAGAACAGGATCTTTTATTGCTGCGTCCGCATCGCACCCAAAGCATCGGGAGGCGCGACGCAGGCATTCGCGTCGATGTCGAAAAAGGGCGGCGCCCCGGTGTAGGCGCCGCCCAGAGTGACTAGGCAGCCTTCTGCAGAGCGGGCTTCGTCGCCGTCTTGCTGAAGTATTCGGCAGCAGCGCCCGTGCCCGACCCGAGCTTGATATCGACGCCGCAATCCTTGAGCGCCATCTCGACCGAGAAGAGAACGCCGCCGACCATGAACTCGTCGAGTGCGCCGAGGTGGCCGATGCGGAACACCTTGCCGGCAACCTTGTTGAGGCCGACGCCAAGCGAGGTGTTGTAGCGGTAGTAGGCCGTCTTCACGACGTTGGCGCTGTCGATGCCCTCAGGCACGAGGATCGCCGACACCGTATCCGAGTACCACTTGGGCTCCTTGGCGCACACTTTGAGGCCCCAAGCTTCGACGGCCGCGCGCACGCCGGTGGCAAGACGCGTATGGCGGGCGATGACGTTATCGAGGCCCTCGGCGAAGATGAGATCGAGCGAGGCACGGAGCCCGCGGATCAACTGCGACGCAGGCGTATAGGGGAAGTAGCCGACATCGTTCGTCTTGATCATGTCCTCGAACGAGAAGAAGCAACGGTTCATGCGGCCGTTCATCGTCTTGTTCGCGTCGAGAGCCTTCTGGCTGACGGCGAGAATGCCGAGACCGGTCGGCAGCATGAAGCCCTTCTGCGAGCCCGAGACGCAGCAGTCGACGCCCCACTCGCCCATGCGCATGTCGAGCGAGCCGACCGACGACACGCCGTCCACGAACAGAAGTGCGGGATGCTTCGCATCATCGAGCGCCTTGCGGACGCCGGCGATGTTGGACGAGACGCCCGTCGCGGTCTCGTTGTGCGTCGCGAACACGGCCTTGATCTCGTGTGCCGTATCCTTGGCGAGAATATCGGCATACTTCTCGACCGGTACGCCTGTGCCCCACTCCTCGTCGCACAGCACGACCTTGAGGCCGAGGCGCTCGGCCATATCGACCCAGAGCAGCGAGAACTGGCCGAAGCGGCTCATCAGAACCTTGTCGCCAACGGCGAGCGTGTTGGTAATGGCCGATTCCCAGGCGCCGGTACCGGACGAGGGATAAATGAAGACCCGGCCATCCTTCATCTTGAAGACTTTCTTGAGGTCCTCGAAGACAGGCAGGGTGAACTTCGGGAACTCAGGGCTGCGCATGTCTTCCATGGCGAGGTTCATTGCCATGCGGACCGTGTCCGGGATCGTCGTCGGGCCAGGAATGAACAGATGCGGCGTCACCATCATTGGGCTTCCTCCAGGGTCTCTCTTCTAGTCTCGTTATGCCGGCCAGTGCATTCTGCAGCAGCCGAAGCAAGCGGCCTTCGAGAAAAGGAGTGATCCTCTTCTTGCGAGCCGCCGTCGTCTCCGTTGTGAACTGATCGCCTCGATGCGATCACCTATTGGCATCCCGGAGTGATCGAGGCGCACGTGTATCAGCTATGGCGTCGCTCACAACACCCGCGTGGGTGATAAAGCAGCCATTCACGGGTAGGCTTATGGGCGGAGTTGGCCCCAAGGGGAAGTGCCCAGTTGGGTAGTTTTTTGCTACCCACCCTGCGGCCCTTTTGCGTTAATCCGTGTTTCGATTCGATTGTCTCGCCATATAGAGCGCGACCGCCATAGCCCGGTTGTGGACGGCGAGCTTATCGTAAAGGTTCTTGAGGTGGTATTTCACCGTGTTGCGGGAAATGCCGATTCGCGCGGCAATTTGCAGGTTGGACCAGCCATCGGCGAGCGCTGCCAGAAGCTCTCGCTCCCGCACGGTCAGCACGTCCAGCGGATCATGCGTCAGCGCATCCATATCCACATAAGGAAACGACACGCGCCCGTGCGACACCGAAGAAATTGCTTCGAGTAAAACCTGCGGCTCGTCGCTTTTAGAGATAAATCCCCAGGCGCCGGCTTTAATTGTGCGGCGCAGCACGTCTCGGCCTTGCTCGCCGGTGTAGACGATGGGTCGAACACAGAGCGCGCGCTTCTTGAGTTCGGTCAGCAAATCACCGCCCGTCATGTCGGGGAGCTGCCACCCGATCACGGCGATATCGGCGCTGCGCTCCTCGATGAGCTGAATAAGCGCGCGCCCATTGGAGACCGCGCCGGTCACCTCGAATCGGCCATCCCGTGCGAGGATCTCGATGAGCCCTGTACGAATGACAGGGTTCTTATCCGCGATCGCAACTCTGTGGCGGGATGTGTTCGGCATTTGCCCGATTTGTTTGGGTGGCCCGCATAGCGCGGTTTGAGTCTACAATGCGAACATTAAACGCCCGCAGGGGATCCGGGCTACCACGATCGAGTAAACTGGCAAAGGATCGGCCAAATTTTCGAAACCGAGCCGATCAGCGGGCGAGATAGCGTGTCGCCGAGATTAGCTCATGGATGATGCCGGGCTCGGTCATCGCGTGGCCGGCATCCGGGACGATACGCAAATCGGCTTTCGGCCAGACCTTATGCAGATCCCACGCGCTCTTCACCGGTGTTACGACATCATAGCGGCCATGAATTATAATGCCCGGCATATCGGCAAGTGCGCACGCTTTGGCCAAGATCTCCCCGTCGCATGCGAAGAACCCTTTGTTGATGAAGAAGTGGCACTCGATCCTCGCAAACGCCAACGCGTAGGCGCGGTTTGCAAACATGCGAATTCGGGCAGGATCCTCGACCAGCGAAAGCGTTGTTCCTTCCCAAACGCTCCACGCTTCCGCCGCGGGCAAGTGGACGTCGGGACTGGGATCTGTTAGCCGCCGGTAGTAGGCTCCGATCATATCGCCACGCTCTGCTGGCGGAATGAGGCCCTCGAATGCCTCCCAAGCCTCCGGAAAAAGGGCGCTGCACCCGTCCTGGTAGAACCAGTCGAGTTCGCTTCTGCGCAAAAGAAAAATCCCGCGCAGCACCATTGCGGTCACGCGCTCCGGGTGCTTTTCTGCGTAGGCGAGCGACAGCGTTGAGCCCCAAGAGCCGCCGAAAAGCTGCCAGCGTGCAATACCGAGCCGCTCGCGCAGCCGCTCCATATCACCGACCAGATGCCACGTCGTGTTGTCCTCGATCGAGGCATTCGGCAGGGACCGGCCACAGCCCCGCTGGTCGAGAAGAATAATCCGGTACTTCTTCGGGTCGTGGAAGCGGCGCATGGTCGGATTGCATCCGCCGCCCGGGCCTCCGTGTACGACGAGCACCGGAAGGCCCCGCGGATTGCCGCATTCGGCATAGTAAAGCTCATGTCCACCGCCCACGTCGAGGCGCCCGTCTCGATAAGGTTCGATCGCCGGATAGAGGTGAAAGCGTTCGCGCAGGGACATGAGCTTGGTTCTTACGGTAGATAAAACTCTCGGCTGAAACGCAGCTCGCGAGAAAATTGATCAAGGTGTCGATCCGAGGCGGATCAGCTGCGCTGATTTTTCTGCCTACGCAGGAAGCGCATCTCGCGATCATACAAGATCTCGCCGCCCGGCACGCGAATATCCCGCACCAGCTCGAGGACATGGCGCCCGGGCGCTGGCGTAGCTATCGTCACGCTCATCGCAGCAACGAACGCTGCAGGTAAGCCGATCGCGCCGGCGAGCGCACTGTCGACCCCCGTCCAGCCTGCTTCACCTGCAATGATGGTGAGAACCGTCAGGCCGAACCCCGTGGCCATTCCGGCGAGCGCTCCGAAGGCGTTGAGCCGCTTCCACCAGATCGACAGCACGAGCACGGGGAAGCTTGCGGCCGCGGTCAGCGACAACGCCCAAAACATGAGGTTTAGAGGATCCGTTGGCGCGATGTAGGCGATGGCACCGCCGACTGCGGCCGCTACCCCGAGAGTGAAGCGCGATACGAGGAGCCGTTGCGCCGGCTGCTCCGGCAGCCAGCTCAACCCGAATACGACGTCCTCGGCCAGCACATTGCCGAGCGCATTGGTGAGCGAGCCTGCCGTGGCCAGTGCCGCTGCGATGATGCCACCCGCCGTGAGGTAAAGCGCGGCGGCGGGAAGCTCGGCAGCAATCGGTAAGCTGAACAGCACCGCGTCCCGTTCCACGCTAAAGCCGGAAAGCGTCGGCCGCCCGTTGGCATCGTTCACGATGCTCAAGACGCCGAGATCCTTGAGCACCTCGAGCCAGTCCGGAAAGCGCACCTGGCCCGGCACCGTCACGATATCCATGAGGTAATCGCGCATGAAGATCGCGACCGATGCGGCTGTCATCATCACGATGCCGAAGAGCAGCGTGGCCCAGCCGAGTGATTTGCGCGCCTCGTAGACGCCGGGCGTCGCAGCGACGCGTGGCAATAGCCATGGAGCACTCGCCACGCCGGCCAGCGTCGACATCATGACGATGACGAAGGCCACCGGCCCGACGCTTCCGAAGGCATCCGAGTAGCGCTTGCCGATCGCCGAAAGCCCCTCGCCAGGCATATCGAATGCCAACGCCGGCGGCAGGATGATGGGCAAACCCTGTGCCGCTTCCCCGCGGCCGACGAGGCGCAGAACAGTGCCAGATGTGAGCTGTGGCAACGGCAGGTTGGTCAGCACAACAGCAACAATCGACACAGGCACGAGAAGTGCCAGCAACGACGCGATGCACTGCGCCGCGCTTGAATAGGAGAGAGAGCGCATACCGCCCGCACCAAGCGTCAGCAGAATGGCAAGCACGAGCAGAAGCAGGCTCGCCCCGCGACTTTGATCAAACAGCCACGAGGCAGCATAGGCCCCCATCTGCAACTCGGCCGCGAGCATCAACAGCATCGGCACGGCGAGCAGTCCACCAGCCGTCAGGCGCAGCGCCACGCTATCAAAGCGACGGCCGAGGTAGGTCGGCAGCGTGAACGCACCGAACTTACGAAAAAAGGGCGCGAGCAGAACTGCCATCAGCACGAAGCCGGCAAGCCCTCCGATGACAAGGCATAGCGCATCGAAGCCAATGAGGAACAAGGCCCCGGTGATGCCGACGAGGCCCGTAGCTCCCATCGCTGTCTGCGAGATCACAAGCCCAGTGTAGAACGCGGGTACCCGGCGCCCCGAGGCAAAATAGTCCAACGGTTCCCGCGTGAAGGCGGCGAGCCCGATCGCCACATAGAGCACGAGCGGCCCGAGCAGCATCGCTAGCTGCAGCGCCGATCGGGGTGCGCCCAGCCCCTCAAAGATGAGCGAAAGGAGACCAATCGCGGCGAACGCGCTGATAAAGATTCCGAAGTAGGTGCCGAGCCGCGGATTGACGTAGCCGGCCCGGTGCGAGAACGTCATCCGCTAGCTCCCGAGAAAGAACGACTGGGCCCGGGCGCGATCAGCTATCCTCATGCGCACCATGCCAATGATCGATGGCGTCCTGCCGGTTGACGAAACTTGCGACTGTGATCACTGCGATGAGCACGAGCCCGTGCAGCGCCAGAAAATAGCCGAGCGGAAACCCGAGAAACTTGTTGGCGTTCAGGCGATCCGCGTAAAGTGGCAGGACGATAATCACCGCGAGAAATGGTACGAGGCTCGCAAGCATCTGCCACTTGGTGTGCCGCCAGTACGGCTTTCGCTCCTTGCGCTCGATCACGACATTTCCTCCCGTCGCACTCTCAGCTTACCATCCCTGCGAAACATATGCCGTTGAAGGCATACATGATTTTTGTGTGGTCCGAGTGTGGCAGCAACGAGTGTGGCAGCAACCGGCCGGCAATCACGGGCCCAGACGCATTTAGGCCTTGAGAATGACAGCCCCCGGATTGCCCGTATCTTTAGCATAAACTAATAACGGGCATGGGCGCACCGAATCCACGCGTGCGCGAGGCGTGTCTTTGCCGAGACGCCTAAGGCAAGAAATCGGGGAGACGCAAATGGGCATGGTGGCTGAATTCAAAGACTTCGCGATGCGCGGCAACGTGCTGGATCTGGCGGTCGGTGTCATCATGGGAGCGGCATTTGGCCCGATCGTCACGACGCTAGTCGACAATATCGTGATGCCGCCCATCGGTCTCGCCATGGCCGGCCTGGATTTCTCGAGCTTGAGCCTCGTTCTCGAGGAGAACGCAGATCCCGCCAAGGTCGTCGCCATCAAGTATGGCCTCTTCCTCAATGCGATCATCAAGTTCTTCATCACGGCGTTCGCAATCTTCCTGCTCGTCAAGGCAGTCAATACAATGCGCAGGCCCGCGCCCGCCGCGGCCCCCGCCCCGTCACCGAGCGAAGTCTACCTCAAGGAAATCCGCGACGCGCTCATTAAGAAGTGACGAGAGAGAGGCAAGGCGCCAGCACTTCACTGCCATCGGTGAAGGTGCTGGCCTGTCAGGCGCGTCGGATCACGAGCAGCTGCCGCCACCCAGCACGCAAAATCGCGCGCAATGCTCATGGCAAAGCTTGATGGCGCCGTTATCGAACATGCCGCCATCTGCCGCTTCAGCTGATTGCAGCGTGGATCCCATCTCGAACCGCTCGTCGTAGGGGAGAAGCGTGCAAGGCAATACCGCCGGTGCGTCGGCTCCCTTTCGTTTCACCACCATGCGTGAAGACGCGCACATCATCTGATCGGGATGTTTGTCGAGAATACCCCAGCACGCGGTGGTAATCTCCGGTACGTCCGACCCGCTTTTCATTTCTGGGAAGAGCACGAGTTGCTCACGGGCATGAGCGTCGATCGGCCAGCCGTTTGCTGCAATGAGCGCGGCGTAGCCAGCCCGTGACGCGGCCTCCATCTCTCCCCAGCATGTCCGGCCCGCAATCGCAATGCGGAAGCCGTTGGTTGTGAGCCAGTCGATGCCGGCGACGGCAGGCGCCCACGTCCCGGCCCCGCGCTCGCTCTCGTGCAGCTCGGCCGTAAAATGATCGAGACTGACACGCAGCGTAAGGCGGCCGGGAAACCGATTGTTGAGCTCGATGAGTGCCTGTTTCACGCGGGGCCGCTGCATCGGCAGCATCGCGTTCGTGAGTATGAGGACATCGAACCCGCAAGTCAGCGCGTCCGCTGCCATCTCCGCCATGTCGGGGTTTAGGAAGGGCTCGCCGCCGGTGAAGGCGATCTCCCGCGCGTGCTGCCGCTCGGCCTCGGCCAGGAAGGGGCGCACCTCGGCTGCGCTAATATAGACGAGCCGGTCGTTGCCCGGGCTGCTTTCGATGTAGCAGTTCTTGCACGTGATATTGCAGAGCGTTCCGGTATTGATCCAGAGCGTCTTGAGCCCCGCGCACGGCACAGTCGCCCGCCGTTCTCCCTTTGCGGTCCAATCCGGGTCGTGGAACTTTTGCGCCGGCCTAACCGCCGGCGAGCTAGCCTCTCGAGTGGAAGTCATTGCAGCCGCGTCATCACCCATGGAAAGTTTATGCTCCTCGTCCGGGCGTCAGGCGACGCTCAATGCGGCGTCTGTGATCGCGCTGCGGAACGCCATGTAACTTTGATCGATCCGGCCGGCTCGAGCATCGTATCCGGAAACATGCGCGATGGTTGCCTCAGAGACCCTCTTCAACGCCTCGGCGATATCGGCCGGGACGGCCGAGAACTCGATCCCGAACGCCTGAGCGAGCGCCGTCCGAACGATATTTTCGTGTGCTCGCGCTTCGGCGACGCTCGTGTGGAACTCCTCGAGTGCCGCCGCCGACAGGATGGCCTGATCGGTCGTCGAGAGCTTCTCCCAAACCGCCAGCCGCACATTGAGCGCCAAAGCCGTGCCATGAGTGTGAATGCCGGATTGAAGTGCGAACGGCGCGCTCCTTTGCAGGCCAAGCGCCATGCTTGCGAGCAGCCCGCCCCATTCTACTGCCGCGAGCTGACCAGTCAAAAGTGCGGTCGCAATGTTTGTTGCAGGCACTGTGACCGGGTTCGCCCCGAGTCCACGCGCCACGTCCGCGCCGAGCCCCGGCGCAAAAATGTTCTGCCCTTCGAGATCATTAAGGCTCGCGATGGGACGCGCGGACCAGAGCGGCGCGTTGGGCCCCGTATGACCGGCGAGCAACGGCTTCACGCCGCTGTCCTTTGCAAGATCGTCCCATAGCATCTGTCCGCCGCCGGCGAGAAGCCACGTGGCATGATCTGCTGCGGCAAGGCCGGTCGCTCCCGGCAGCCCCGCGAAATAGGCAAATGCCGGATGATGCGTCGCTAGATCCTGGGCAGAGCCATGTACGAGGTCTGAGGTCTCCTCGAGACGGTCGCTCGCGTAGCCGCCAGTCACCACGACATGGAAGCGGCCGCCCGAGAGCACCGAGATACGGTTCGCGAGCCGTCGCGCGCTGTCGCCGAAACCCTGGCCGTTATCGGCCCAAGGCATCGAGAGCCGCAAAGTCCGGCTGCCGGCAGTAGGCTCGGCCATCGGCCCCAAAGGCCGCTCCTGCGCCGCGGCCGCGCTGGCAGTTGCCGCCGCGGCTGCAGCTCCACCCGACGTGACGAGAAACTCGCGACGGTCCATCGATGTACTCCCCGGAAGAGAACGTTCCCTATCAAAGCTTAACATACGGCCGATGACAATTCTCATCTGCAACCGCCCGCGTACGAACCGCGAGCGATTTTAGGTGCAACGATGCGATCCGGCCGGGTGTCCCTACTGCGCAGTTAACCACACATTATTCGATCGATACTAAGCTGGAATTTGTGTTCTCATGTCTACAGCGTTCAAAGAATGTCCTTGTCGGCAGATACGAAGAAGAAATCGACATCGCTGATCCAGGAGTACGCGACACTCCTCGGAGATGCCGTGCTTCGCCACCGCGTCCGCACGGCAGAGCACCGTGCCCGCCTCGAGGCCGAGCTTACAGATCGCGTCAAATCCGACTTCATCTCCAATATGAGCCACGAGCTTAGGACGCCGCTCAACACCGTGATGGGCTTCTCGAAGCTCCTGAGCGAGCACGAGAAACAAAAGATTGGCGACGCTGACATCGTCCAATATGCGAGCCTTATCCACGACGCGGCGAGCCATCTTCTCTCAATCATCAACGACATCCTCGACATCTCGAAGATGCGTAGCGGCAACTTTGCGCTCGAGGCAGAGGAGGTCGACCTCCGCTTGCTCCTGAGCGAATGCCTCGAGGATATCAGCGCCCCGGCGGCTGGCGCCGGCCTCACGTTGCACACCCGCGTCTCTGTTGGCCTGCCGGCTATTCGCGGCGACGAGGCGAAGCTCGCGCAAGCCTTTTCGAACCTCCTTTCCAATGCCGTGAAATTCACGCCGCAAGGCGGAGACATCACATTCGAGGCCCATGAGCACAGCGACGGCGGCGTACTCATCTCCATCCGGGATACTGGCATCGGCATGACGCCTGAGGAGATACGTGTAGCTCTCGAGCCGTTTGGCCAGGTCGACGGCGGCCGCGCTCGCTGGCGCGAAGGCACCGGCCTTGGGCTTCCGATCGCCAAGGCGCTCGTGGAGCTGCACCATGGACAATTCATGATTTCGAGCGAAAAGGGCAGGGGCACCGAGGTCAACTTGCTTCTGCCGCCGGCCTATCAAGTGACCGTCGCCGAGGCGCGTGATGCGGTATTCGGCCGAGGCATGCACGTATAGGACGAAGGCGAGTTTTATAACCACCCGGAAGAATTCGGACATTAACATGCAGCCGGCACCATTGCAGAGCCAGCCGAAACCACAGAGCGCCCAACGCTCCATCGGCCGCATCGCGTCTGTCACGGGCTCGAAGGCAATCCTGCTTCTCGACAGCACTCACGAAGGCGACCTTCGGCCAAAAAGCGAGCGCCCAGAGATGGGCACGCTGCTCGCGATCGACACAGCCAACGTCATCGTGCTGGCGACGGTTTCCGCTTTGAGCGTACCGGTCCCGGCCAGCAACGGCGAGCAGGAGATCCGCATCGCCGAGCTTGGTCTTGTGGGCGAGCTGCGCAAGGCCGCTGACGGCCGCCCAACCGCTTTCAATCGCGGTACGGCCACATATCCGGCCCTCGGAGACCGCGTTCGCGTCGCCACGAAGGACGAGCTTCTACTGACTTACTGTGGAGACGACGAAGGCGTCGTGCGGGTCGGCTGCATCCGCCAGGATAGCTCGATTGCCGCCATGATCCGGGTCGACGAGCTCCTCGGAAAGCACTTCGCTGTTCTGGGCACGACCGGCACCGGCAAGTCGTGCTCGACAGCCCTCATTCTCCGCGCAATTCTCGAAAAGAACCCCAATGCGCATATAGTGCTACTCGATCCGCATAATGAGTATGCGACCGCATTCGGCAGCCGGGCAGAGGTGGTTTCTCCCCGCAATATGCAGCTGCCGTTGTGGCTCCTGAACTTTGAGGAGGCCGTCGAGGTTCTTGTCGGCGACACGGACCACAAGCCGGAAATCGAGATCCTGCAGGATCTGATCCCACTTGCGAAAAGTCGCTACAGCGCCGGCCGTGCCGCCGACGCGCAGAAGTTCCGCAAGGTCGGCATCGAGGGCAGCCGCTTCACCGTTGATACGCCGGTTCCCTACCGGATATCCGACCTCACGTCTCTCATTGACGAGCGCATGGGCAAGCTCGAGAACCGCAAGGATCTCGCTCCCTATCGCGCCCTGAAGACACGCATCGAGACCTTCTCCCAGGACGGCCGCTACGCCTTTATGTTCGGGTCCGTCACCGTCTACGACGGCATGACACAAGTGCTATCGCGGCTTTTCCGCGTGCCAGTCAATGGCAAGCCGATCACCATTGTCGAGCTCACCGGTCTTCCGCCCGAGGTCGTCAACGTCGTCGTTTCCGTTCTCTGCCGTCTGGCGTTCGACTTCGCGCTCTGGGGCGATGGTCTTGTCCCGCTGACCGTCGTCTGTGAGGAAGCGCACCGCTACGTACCCTTGAACCCGGCACTAGGCTTTGAGCCCTGCAAGCGAGCCATTGCCAAGATCGCCAAGGAGGGCCGCAAGTACGGCTGCTCGCTCTGCATCGTCACGCAGCGCCCCGCGGAGATCGATCCGACGATCCTCTCACAGTGCAACACTGTCTTTGCGCTACGCATGTCGAACGATCGCGACCAAGCGATCGTCACGTCGGCGATTGCCGATACCGGCACCGGGCTCCTCGAATTCTTGCCCGCACTCGGCCATCGGGAAGCCATCGCCTTCGGCGACGGCGTGCCTCTGCCGGTTCGCATCAAATTCGACGAGCTGCCGCGTGACGCGCTGCCCCGCTCGACGACAGCTCGCTTCTCGGAGAAATGGCAAGAATCCCTCGGCGACGAAAAATTCCTCGAGTTCGTCGTCGAGCGCTGGCGCTCGGCGGGCGTCTGCGGGGCCCTCGATGTTGCCGCGCAGGCGCACCTAATGGCAGACACGGTTCACTTCACGCACGTGCCATACCCAAGAAACGACCCCGGCCAGCAGCGCGAGGATTTCGTCAACGAGCGAGTTCTGAACGATCGCCGCCAGTACGACAGGCGGGCGTCGCGCCCGGCTGACGCGCCACCCGCTGGCTGGCAGCGCGACCTCACAGCGCCTGCTGCATCGGCTGATCACGGCGCCAGCCCCGGACAAATCCCGGTCGCGTACCCAGCGGAGCCGGCTGATCGGGACATCCGCACCGACGCGGGATCTCCAACCTACGCCGCCCCGCCGGCCCGAGAGGCAGCGCCGGCATTACCAAGCTACGCGGAAGGTCGTCCGAGCTCGGTCCGAGAATCAATTCTCCGGCGCCCGCAGTCCCAGGCACCGGCCGACTCGAACCCAGATCAGGCCCGCCTGGCACTCCGCGAGCGGCTCTTGAAGCCCCTCAACCCGCGCTAGCTTCTTTTGCGCTTGCTCCGCCGCGCTGGTCCTGCTTGGCGGTAGCCTCTGGCTCGTTGAGCACCATCAGGATCGGCGTCAGCCCTTCTGTGTCGACAACGCGCAGGATCTCGACGTCGCGCCGCGCCTGCTCGCTCCAACCCGCGATGGTCAAAGCGCGTTCGGCCTTCGAAAACACGCCGTGATTGCGCAGCGGCGTGGACTTGCGAATGACGTCGTCCTTCGTACTCTCCGCCTCGCCATCCGTGCTGCCGATCTTCTCAAGCCACGACTTGCGGATCTCGGTCAGATCTGAATCGCTGCCCCCCATCTCGTCCTCCTTGAGGCGCTGCAGCTCGCTCTTCTTCCACGGCATCCACCAGGTCTTCTGGTAAGGCCATCGCACGACGCCGAGGTCGTCGAGCACGCCCGCGAGCTGGTTCATGGCAAGGGCCTTGGTGGCTTCCTCCTTGTTGCCAGGATCGGCGCTGTAGAGGTTTGGCAGCACAAGGAATGAGGCCTCCTTGTGGTAGATGAAGTGCCGGCGCACCCATTCGATATCTGCGCCGGCCGCGTCCGCCCTCGAGATTGCGGTCATAATGGCATCGCGGATCTGGCGCACGACCTCTGCCGGCGGCCGGAGGCTTGCAGCCGGCGGAGGGTTGAGGATCGCGAGCGCGAGAAGTCCGAGGTCGACGCCGATGGTCGCGAGCAACGCGATGAGGTCTCGCCCGGTGATCGGCTCGCCCGCCTTGGTCTGCCCGTCCGCGGTAGCGCCTCCGGACACAACATAGCCGATGAGGCTCGACGCATAAGCGCCGATGTTTTTCCACAAGTTCTTGACCGCGTTGGCAACACCTGCCGGTCCCTCATTGAACTCGGCTTCCCTGAGCGTCAGCGTCGCCGGCTGGTCGGACTGCTCCGCCGCCTGCTTCAGGCGCTGCGCCAGCGTCGGATCATAGCAGGAGAACCCTGGCTGGCCGGGCGGCACCGAGACGCTCTCTGCAAGAGCCCGCATCTCGGCGGCGGTCGACTTGCCGAGCTCGTTGCTACGCGAGGCGATATTCCGAGCCGCCCCACGAATCTCGGACGCCTTCGCCTCGAAATTCTTCTGCCGCTCCTCGACCGTGCCGCCCTCGAGCGAGGCCGCGCTCTTTCTCAATTGCTCGACCTCGGCCTGCACCGGCTCGAGCCAGGACTTGGTCATTCCGTCACGCAAGGTTGAGATGGAATCACGCACGCCCCGGCGCGCGTTGTAAAGCGGGCCGCGCCCTGCTCCTGACGAGGTGCCGCAGCTGCCGCCACTCGCTTCCTCGCGCGCCATCTGGCTCTCCGACCAGCTCACGACGCTGTCGAGCTGCGCGCGCACCGCGTCGAGCCGGGCCGCGACAGCCCCGCTCGCATCGCGGGCATCCTCCTGGAGGCCCGAAAGCCCCGTCCGCGTTGCTTCCTCGCCGGAGATGAGGCTCCACCAGAAGCCGTAGCCGAAGCCGATCGACCAGACCGCAAGGAATATGTAGAGCACGAGCATGATGAGGCGGTCGCTGAGGCGGCGCTTGGCCCCGAACGTCTCACGCAGCGCGAGCCACAGGAGGAAGGTGAGCGCCACCACGACACCGATGACGAGCACATCGTTCGAGATGGACATGGAGCCGGCCGCGGGCTTGGCCGGGCTCGAGGACGCTCCGATGATGAAATCTCGCATGCCGTGCCAGGTGGCATAGCCCGAGATCAAGAGAAGCATCAGCGACGCAACGCCGATCAGCGTATTGCGCCCGAAAATATAATCAGTTGCGCGCCCATACCAGTCGCGCAGATCGCCCCCGAACATCGGTCTTCCCCCTGAACGCTCCAACAAAACTCTTGGAGCTGCAAGTTTAAGGGAAAAGCCGGCTCGTGTCGCGTGGCACAGGCTGCGAAGTGCAGCACCGGGCGGCGTTTAGAGCCGCGCCCTACCGCTTCTGGTCGAAGGGACGCATTTCTACCACACGCCCAATCTCGGCAACGGGCCGATCGGCACTCGGTCGTACTGCGTCAGGGGCGGGTGAGGGAGCCGGCGGTGCCACCGCGGGCTCGGGCGGCTTCCCGGCATCCTCAGGCCGCGGAGGCGAGGCAGCCTTCGCAGCATCGATCTCGAGTTGCCGGAAGCGCTTCCAGCTGAGTGGGATGGCCGCGAGATAGCCGAGCGTCGCGATGGCCAGCGTCGCATAGGGATAGGTCACGAGATAGGCCACGGCACTCATGGCAAGGATGAACAACGGCAGCACCCACTCCCGTCCGATCCGCTCGCCGAGCAGCTTGCCCGAATAGGTGGGTATGATGGAGACCATCATGACGCCAACCATGATCGTGTAGACGAGCACCAAATTGAGCGCCCACACGTTCTGGCGCAGATCAAGCCCGAGATGCGAGAGATAGATCGGTAGCAGGACGATGATGGCTGCGGCAGGCGTCGGAATGCCAAGGAAGTAGTTCGCTTGCCACTTCGGCCGGTCCTCGTCGAGCGTGGCGTTGAAGCGTGCGAGCCTGAGGGCGGACGCAAGCGCGAACAGCATGACCGCGATCCAGCCAAGGCTCTTCTGCTCGCCAAGGCCCCAGGTGAAAATCATGATCGCCGGCGCAACACCGAAGTTCACGAAGTCGGCGAGGCTGTCGAGCTCGGCGCCGAAGCGTGAGGACGCCTTGAGGAGGCGCGCGATCCGGCCGTCGATACCATCGAGCAGTGCGGCGAAGACGATCGCCGCCAGCGCAAAATCATAGCGCCCCTCGATGGACATGCGGATCGAGGAGAGACCGGCGCAAAGCCCGAGCAACGTAAAGAAGTTCGGCACCATCATGCGCACCGGAATGCGCGCGTGGCTGAACATGCGCCGCCGCCGGCGTCGCCGCGTTTCCTTCTCGAGCTGCGGAACGATCGGATCCATGGTCCGCCTCCTAAATATCTCCAAGTCGCTTGCTTGGGCTCAGATCCAGCGGATCTGAAATAATAACACTAGTGTTCCGGTTCCGATATTTGCTTCCCTCTGCGGCGCGGTTCGGAGCAAATGTCGGAACCATGAGGAACACTAGCAACTCTATTATTCTAGTGTAGCTTCTGCATCTGACGTTTGGTCTCGAGACCAGCCGCGAGCGGGGACCAAACGTCAGATGCGCTACACTAGTGTGGTGATTGCGAAGTCCGCCACCACCTGGCAGCTGGCGAGAGAGGCGGACTTCGCAATCTGAACCACACGAGAGAAATAGACTTGCTAGTGTCCTTTCGATCGCGAAGTTCGCTTGGAGCGTACTGCAGATGGTGACGAACTTCGCGATCGGGACACTAGCGTAAATTCTCCAGGCCGGCACCTTTTGGCTGGCTTAATGCCGCCGCGCTTCCCGCTCCGGCTCGGTCGACTTAAGATCAGCGAATACCGTCTCGCCGCCAATCGCGCGTTGTCCAACCGCAATCAGGGCCGTTGCTCCGGCCGGCAGATACGTATCGACCCGAGAGCCGAACCGGATGAGCCCGAAGCGCTCGCCCGCGCCGACGCTGTCGCCCTCGGCTGTGAACGTCATGATGCGCCGCGCGATGAGCCCGGCGATCTGCACCGCGGCAACCTTGATGCCGGCCGGACTCTCGATCACGATTGATCGGCGCTCGTTATCCTCCGAAGCTTTGTCGAGCGCCGCATTGAGGAAGGTGCCAGGCACATAGATCGAGCGGACGATGCGGCCGGCGATCGGCGCGCGCTGAATATGCACGTCAAATATCGAGAGGAACACCGAGATCCGCACGCGCTCCTCATCGCCAAGCCCGAGCTCGGACGGCGGCCGCACCTTTTCGATCAGCGAGACACGCCCATCCGCAGGCGACAGGATGAGCCCGTCTCTCAGCGGCGTCACGCGATCGGGATCGCGGAAGAAGTAGATGATCCAGCACGTCACCAGCGCCATGACCCACGCAAGCGGTGGCCACACCATGAACAGGAGGGCAGTCACGACGAGCCCCAGTCCGACGAACTTGTGCCCATCTCGATGCACGGGCGCGAGTGAATCAGTGATCGTGTCGAAGAGCGAGTGTTGGTCGGACAAGTCGTCACCCCTCCCAGCGAAGAGCCTGGATCAGAACGGAACGGCTACGAAACGCGTGTCGCCCTTGGAATCTTCGACGAGGAGAAGTACGCTCTTGCCGCCGGCCTTCCGTACCTTCTCGATCGCCGCCTCGATATCGGCAGGCGCCGTCACGGGCTCCTGTTGAGCCTCCGTTATGACGTCCCCCGCCTTGATGTTCTTCGTCGCAGCCGCGCTGTTGGGATCGATGTCCATCACCAGAACGCCCTGTATCTTCGGATCGAAACCGAAACGCGAGCGCATTTCGTCGGTAAGCGGCAGCAGAGTAAGCCCCATCAACGCCGAAGAGGGCTGTTTCTCCTCTGGCTTTTTTTCCGTCGCGGGTTCCGGCTTATCCTCTTCGTCATCGAGCAAGCCAACGGCCGATGACAAGGTCTTCTTCTGCCCCTGTCGCAACACTTCGACGTCGACGGTCTTGCCGATCGGCGTCTGCGCGACGAGCTTTGGCAGGCCACGCATCGTGGTGACGTCCTTGCCGTCGAACTTGAGGATCACGTCGCCCGCCTC
The DNA here is from genome assembly GCA_041659825.1 of Hyphomicrobium sp. Lineage (GTDB taxonomy): Bacteria > Pseudomonadota > Alphaproteobacteria > Rhizobiales > Hyphomicrobiaceae > Hyphomicrobium_C. The sequence goes on along the minus strand of JBAZXL010000005.1, from coordinate 151,123 downwards.
GATGCCGGCCTTGGCGGCCGGGCTTTCCGGCGTTACGCCGGCGACCAACGCTCCCATATTCTCCGGCACTCCGAGGCTCTCGGCGATGTCCTCGCTGATCGACTGGATCTTCACGCCGAGCCAGCCGCGCTTCACCTGCCCGAACTCCTTGAGCTGCGAGACGACCGCCGTCACGGTGTCCGCTGGCACGGCAAAGCCGATGCCGATCGAGCCGCCGGTCGGCGAGATGATCGCCGTATTGACGCCGACGACACGTCCCTCCATGTCGAATAGGGGCCCGCCGGAGTTGCCTTTGTTGATCGCGGCGTCCGTCTGCAGGAAGTCGTCATAAGGCCCGGCGTTGATATCACGCTGCTTTGCGGAGATGATGCCGACCGTCACTGTGCCACCGAGCCCGAACGGGTTGCCGATGGCCATCACCCAGTCACCGACCTTGAGCTCCGCAGACGAGCCGAACTTCACATCGACGAGCGGCTTCTTGGGCGAAACCTTGAGAAGTGCGAGGTCTGCCTTGGTGTCGCGGCCGAGCACCTTGTCGACCTTGAGCTTCGAGCCGTCATGGAAATTGACGACGATCTCATCGGCACCGTCGATAACGTGATTGTTGGTGACGACGAGGCCCTCCTTGCCGTCGATCACGAAGCCCGAGCCGAGTGAGGAGACCTTGCGCTCGGAGGGTGCGCGCCCGCCCTTCTTATTAAAGAAGTCGTCGAAGAAATCCTCGAACGGAGAGCCCTTCGGTACCTTCGGCAACGGTACGCCTTCGGGGCCCTTGGCAATCTGGCTGGTCGAGATATTGACGACGGCATCGATGAGCTGCTCGGCGATCGGCGCCACCGATTGCGGGCCGCGCTGTGCTGCCGCCGGCGCGGATGCCATCAGAAGGCCCGGCAGCGCGATAAGCGCCAGCGCGATGAGCGGCCGCAGGAGGCTTTGCGCTGAGCCGGGCGCTGACGTTCTGATCATCCACATCTCCTGGCTTCGCGAGTTCGGCGCGGGATACACATGCGCCGCCCCGTCGCTATGTCCTGATTGGCATCCTAGTTCGCTCAAAGTGTGAGATCGCGCGGTGCGTGTCAACGCGGCTGCCCGTCCAATGGGCAGTCGCTGCAGAAATGACTGCGCAAAACATTAAAGTATGGCATCGCAGGGCATGCTTTGCTCGTGAGCGCATCTAAAACGGCCCCCCGCTGACGGGGGAGGGGTGGTCCAGCACGCTCGGGCCACTAATCTGGCGATACGCCTGGACCCGGGAACCCCACCATTCACCCCCGGATGGCCCAGACGATGAACGCGCCGACGCCGACCGCGACCCAGCCGGCGATCCGCAGGTCCCGCTCGGGGCTGGATGCTGCGGCCGCGAGCAAGTAGCGCCCGAGCTGCGGTGCGAGGGCCCACAAGAGGCCTTCGATAACCAGTACGAGCCCTGCCGCGACCGCGAGATCGCTCATGGCTTCGGCGGTGCGCCGCCCGAGGGATCCGAGAAGTACTTGAAGAAATCCGACGACGGCGAGATGATGAGCTTCGTATCGCCCGGCTTAATGCTCTGCTCGTAAGCCTGCATGGAGCGGTAGAAGGCGAAGAAGTCCTGATCGCGCCCGAAGGCGTCGGCGAAGATTCGGTTGCGCTCCGCTTCGCCCTGGCCGCGCAGCTCCTCGCCCTTGCGCGTCGCTTCGGCCTTGATGACAGTTACCTCGCGATCGGCGGTCGAGCGGATGCGATTGGCTTCGCCCGCACCCTGGGCACGGAATTCGGCCGCCTCACGCTGGCGCTCTGCCCGCATGCGCTCGAATACGCTCTTGAGGTTCTGGTCTGGCAAGTCGGCTCGCTTGATACGTACGTCGACCACCTCGAGCCCGAAGTTGAGCCCTTCCGCGTTCACGTTGGCCGCGATCTGCTTCATGAGGTGCTCGCGCTTGTCGCGGACCAGATCCTGAAAGGTTGCGCCGCCGAGCGCGCGGCGCATGGCGCTCTCGATGATTGGGCCAAGCCGCGACCGCACCGCGCCCTCGAAGCGCAGCGTCTGGAAGAACTTGAGCGGATCGACGATGCGGTAGCGCGCGAAGGCATCGACGAGGAGGCGCTTCTGATCCGAGGCCGTGACTTCCTGTGTCGCGGTGTCAAGATCGAGAATGCGCTTGTCGAAGATCTCGACCGTTTCGACGAGCGGCAGCTTCCAATGCAGCCCTGGAGACTGAACCGTGCGTTTGTACTTGCCGAACTCCAAGACGAGCGCCTGCTCGTTCTGATGCACGATGAAGGCGGAGGCATAGACGCCGGCCGCGGCGATGCCGAGGAGGACGAGAAGGGTTGCGAGAAAAGTCCGCATGTTATTGTCCCCCCTCGGTACGCTTCTTGGTCATTTGATCGAGGGGCAAGTATGGCACCACGCCATGACCCGCCTTGTCGTCGATGATGATCTTATCCGTCCCGCCCATCACGCGTTCCATGGTCTCGAGGAAGATGCGCTTGCGCGTCACCTCGGGCGCCTTCTTGTATTCGTCGTAGACCTTGAGGAAGCGGGCGGTCTGGCCCTGCGCCTCGGCAACCGTTTGCTGCTTAAAGCCCTCAGCGCCTTGTAAGATGCGCTCGGCTTCACCGCGCGCTTCCGGCACAACCTTGTTGGCATATGAGAAGGCTTCGTTCTGCAGACGCTCCTTGTCGGCACGCGCGGCCTGAACGTCGCGGAACGCGTCAATGACCTCGGAAGGTGGGTCCACCTTCTGCAGCGTGACCTGATCGATCTGAATGCCCGCCTTATAATTATCCAGTGTTTCCTGCATTAGCTTTTGAACGGCAGCTTCCGTCTTTTGCCGTGCTTCTGTGAGGATCGGTTGGATGTTCGACTGCCCGACGACCTCGCGCATGGCGCTCTCAGCGACCTCTTTGACGGTGCTGTCGGGGTTCTGAATATTGAACAGGTATTCCTGCGCATTCTTGATGCGCCAGTAGACGACGAAGTCCACGTCCACCGTGTTCTCGTCGCCTGTGAGCATCAGGCTTTCTTCCTTGACGTCCTGGACGCCGCTTCCGCCGAAGCCTCGCTCCATCGAGGCCGATCGCATGCCGACCTCGATGATGTTTTGCCGCAGAACCTTCGGAAAAAGCACTTCCTCGATCGGGTAGGGCAGGCGCGTGTGCAGGCCAGGCTCCTCGAATCGCACATACTCGCCGAACCGCATGACGATGCCTTGCTCGTCCTGATTGACCCGGAAGAAGAAGCCGTACCAGGCCATGAGCAGGACGGCCGCGACGGCCGCGAGGAAAAGCAGTGGTCCAGGTACGCCGCCGCCGTGCATCACCTGCTTCATACGGTCCTGGCTGCGCTTTAGCATCTCCTCGAGATCGGGCGGCTGAGAGCCCGGACCCTGGCCCCAAGGGCCGCCACTGCCGCCGCCCTTCCAGCCACCGCCGCCACCGCCACTCTGATTGCTCCAAGGCATTAGGTTTAAGCCTCTTATCTAGGATGATGCCGGGTCGGCCACAGGGAAGCCTGGTTGGCGCTAAGTCCCGGATTTGAAATTGGGTTCGCTTATAGGCTAGCCCCGCGCAGGACGCAAACGCGCGGATGGAAGATTGGGGGGCGACGTCGCCGCTTCAAGTGGGGCAGGCTGACGGCATGTCGCTTATCCGTTCTTTTTGATTTTTTCCAAGATCTTAAGTGTCGCGCTGACATCGTCGTTGGGTCCGCGGGGAAGCTCCTCTCGCGACACCTCCTGCCACTCGGCGAGGTCGATTTCCGGAAAGACGGCGTCGCCGAGAGGCGTCGCATGCACGTCTGTCCAGTAGATGCGCGTCGCCTGACCGAGCGTCGCCCTGAAGATTTCCGCCCCGCCGATGATCATGATCTCATCGACACCGCGAGCCGCAGCGAGCGTCCGGGCCAGAACCAAGGCATCCGCCAAATTGTCGACACTCGACACGCCCTCCGCCTCGAAAAACGGGTCCTGGGAAAGGACGATGTTGTCGCGCCCGTCGAGCGGTTTTCCGAGCGACTGGAACGTCTTGCGTCCCATGACCACGGGCTTGCCCATGGTCAAGCGGCGGAACGTCTTGAGGTCCGACGACAGCCGCCAAGGCAATTGCCCCTCGGCACCGATCACGCCATTTTCGGCAACGGCAACAATGAAGGAAACGTGCAATTTCAACCACGCTGAACTCGACGGCCGACAAATTCAATTATTTCATCGGCCGATATTGCGCCAGGAGGCGGTGACTGGGGTGGTGCGATTTTCAATACCTTGATTACTGTATCCTTGCCCGGCTTGAATATCGGAATGACCGTAGCGGGAGTGTAATTGGTATAGGCTGAATTGCCAAATACACGTGTCTGAGCGTAGCCCGGAGAGACGACCGAAGTCTCGGACGACGCGTCACCTTGTCCGATTACCACGAAGTGCGTCCCACCAGCGGCCTTGGTAGTCTCTGCCGCCTTGAGAACAGCATAGTCCTCGACAACGTTCCGCGCGGTATAGCCGTTGCCTCGCGCCTCGATGCGCCATGTATCCGAGGTAATCTGCTGTGCGGACACTCCGCCACCAAAGCCCATATCTTGGTATTTGGTTGCGCAGCCCGTCATAGCTAATGTGCTGAACAAAAGGCTGCAGAGCAAAGCTCTTGGTGGAGACATCGGTACGTGTCCTTAAGCCTTCACCAACGAGGTGCACGCTGCGGGATATTGCGAACGGGTCAGAGTATACGCGTAAAGAGCAATCAGTCGATTGTCCAGACTTGGGGCGCAAGCCAGTCGGAAATCCGCATTCCCATAATCCGCGAAGCACTTTATGCACGAAGCCCTTGACGAGGGCTTGGCATGCTTCGAACCGCAATCACGATAACAGTGCTGCTGGCGGCAGTACTCGGCTCCGGCTGCTCGTACTACACGGCGGCCATTCCGCCGCGGCCGAGGAACCTCGCGCTCTTAGCGCCCGGCACGCCCCGCACGGTCATCCTCGCGGAGTTCGGAGAACCTATTGTCACGGATATTCGCGACGGCAGGCGCCGCGAGATTGTGCGTTTCATTCACGGACCCTACGCGCCCCCGTCCTCGACGGTCGCCACACTCTATGATACCGCCGTCGTCGCGGCAGAGGGCACAGCCAACGTCGCGACGCTTGGCGCCTGGTCTGGCCCGCATCCGCCAGCCCTCATGGGCGCCGACATCATGGTCGAGCTTATCTACAGCCGTGAGGACGTGGTCGTCTCCGTCGTCCCGCTGCACGGTGGCGAGCTGCTTGCGAGCGGCGGCCCCGGTGTGGCCTACAAATGAGCTCACAGCCTAAACCGCGACAGGGGCGGCGATGTGCGGGAGCGGATCGTAGCCCTCGAGCGTGAAATCCTCGAAGCGGAAGCCGCCGATCTCCATAGCTTCCGGCCGAATGATCAATCGGGGCAACGCCCTCGGCTCGCGCGCGAGCTGCAACTCCGCCTGCTCGAGATGGTTGAGGTAAAGATGCGCGTCGCCAAAGGTGTGAATGAACTCGCCGGGCTTTAGTCCCGTCACCTGCGCCATCATCAGGGTCAGCAGCGCATAGCTTGCGATGTTGAACGGCACGCCGAGGAACACATCCGCCGATCGTTGATAGAGCTGGCAGGAAAGCCGTCCCTCAGCGACGTAGAACTGGAACAGGCAATGGCACGGCGCCAGTGCCATGTCCGGGAGATCAGCAGGGTTCCATGCCGAGACGATGATGCGGCGGCTGTCCGGATTGGTCTTGAGCGCCAGAACCGCATCTCCGATCTGATCGATCGTCCGCCCGTCGGGCGCCGCCCAGCTTCGCCACTGCTTGCCATAGACAGGGCCGAGCGACCCGTCGGGCCGCGCCCACTCGTCCCAGATGCGAACGCCATTCTTCTGAAGGTAGCCGACGTTCGTGTCGCCGGCGAGGAACCAGATGAGCTCGTGGATGATGCTCTTCACGTGCAGCTTCTTGGTCGTAACGAGCGGAAATCCCGCCGCGAGATCGAACCGCATCTGGTGGCCGAAAACGGAGAGCGTCCCGGTTCCAGTGCGATCTTGCCTGCGGACGCCGTGAGTGCGCACGAGGCGCAGGAGGTCGAGATATTGCTGCATGTCAGAGACGCTAACCCGATTCCATCACGCCGTAGCAGGCGCGAACTGCAGTGCAAACGCGACGGCTATGGCATTGGCAACTCCATGCGCCACAACAACGGCGCGCATCGAGCCGGTCCTCTGCATCAGCCAGGAGAGCGCGATCCCGGCAACGAACACCGACGTCATGCCGGGCCATGAATAGCCCAAATGCAGCAGCGTCCACAGTGTCGTCGAGAGCACGGCCGCGGGCCAGTACCCGAGCCGGGTCTGTGCCAGGCTCGAGAGGAGAAAGCCTCTGAACAGGGCCTCCTCCCAAAGCGGCGCCAGCACCAGAGCGCTGAGCGCGACCGCCCACCCCGTCGGCTCCCGTAGCCCCTCCGCCAGCCAGCGCGAGTCGGCGAAAAGATCATACGGGAACAGGAGATAAAGGACGAGCTCGAATAGCCCCGTCGCCGTGGAGACCGCGAGTCCCGCCAGCACCGCCGTTTCCCACGCTGGCTTCGGCGAGCCGAGCCGCAGCACGTCGGCACGGGCGCCGCGGTAGCCAGCCGCCGCCCAAATCACGGCGAAGGACGCAAGCTGAGCCGCCACCATGGCCGCAGCGCCGATGGGCGTCTTGAGCGAGCCCATGTCGTGCGTAAGGGCGTCGACATTTGCCTTGTCGAGCCCGGCGATCAGACCGATGGCGAGCGGCAAGAGATAGACAACGAGCTGGGCGCCGATTGCCACCACGGTTATCAGGAGAGCCCCAAAAGGTCCCCACGGGCTCGCCGCCAGGTAGCGGTTGGGTCCCCAGAGCAGCCGGGAAAAACCGTTCGTCTCGTCTGCCTGCAAAACCGCCTCCATCCTTTGCGTCGGACACGTGGCCGAGTGCCACTTTTATTTCGAAAGCTTACAGCATATATTCGTCATGCCGGATTCGTCCGGCTATGGCGATAAATGGACATCGTAATAAGCCGTTCGGACCCGGGGGCAGTACCCGGCGCCTCCACCACATGCCGCAACCCCAGCCGGATTGGCTGACCTGCGGCGGCATCTGATGGGGGCGAACTAGGATCGACGAGGGTGTAAAGGATGCGCTTTTGCCCGGCATGATACCGCCGTCATCGGGTCATTCAGAATAGTTGCAAATGACAACTATGCTGAGGCTGCTCTCGCTGCTTAATGCGGTGCGAAAAGCCTTAAGACTGAAGCCCTAGCTCCTAGCCGAGTTAGGCGCGGTCCGGAGGGCACCGGGCAACAGAAGCCCTCCACTTCAATTCGCGCCGCGATCAGCGGTGCCCTGGGACAGTGCAACACTGCATGACGGCTGAGCCGACGATCGATTACGAGGGGCTGGCGCAGGAGGCGATGCGCGGCGTCGTACGTACTGTCCTGGTCCGTACCGTCAAGAATGGTCTAACGGGCGACCACCACTTCTACATCTCCTTCGACACTGAAGCGCCGGGTGTTTCGCTCTCGCGCCGCCTCAAGGAGAAGTACCCGCGTGAGATGACGATCGTCCTTCAGCACCGGTTTTGGGATCTCGCGGTCTCCGACGATCGCTTCGAGGTGAAGCTGACGTTTGATGGCATCCCGGAGCGGCTTGTCGTGCCGTTCGCCGCCATCAAGGTATTCTTTGACCCGTCCGTGCGCTTCGGCCTTCAGTTCGAGGACCCGAATGCTCCTGCCGACGGCCGCCCAGCGGCCACATTCGACGGTATGACGCCCCGTAACGGTTCCGCACGACCAGTGCCTGCCCGCAAGGCGTCACGCACGTCACGCAAGCCGCGCGCTGCTGACGAGAGCGGCGAGGCGGCACTTCCACCAGGCGTCGCAAGCTTGCCCGCTTCCGGGCCTGCGTCCGCGCCGGCACCCATTCCGGCAAAACCCGTAACGCCGCTGCATGCGCGCCCGGAGGCAGGAGCTGTATCCTCCACCTCCCGTAGCCCAACCGAAAGTCAGAATGGCAATGGCGCCGAGGCGGCCCGCGAGGGTGAGCCAGAGTCGGAAGCCGCCAAGCCCGCAACCGGCGCTGAGATTGTGAGCCTAGACAAGTTCCGCAAGAAATAGTTGCGTAAGTCCGAGCAGCCTTGCTTCGGCAACCTTGGGATCGCTATCGGCGAGCCATGGGCTATGGGCGGGCCAGTGATCGCCTGACGCGTTTCACGCGCTTATAGATCGACCGCGACCACCGCTCGAAGAGATTTGTAGCGCGTTTCCGCTGCATCGGATCGTCCACATGCCGGTCATGTCCGAGATGGCGGACCGCAGGCTCATCCAAGGCGGCCATGTAATAGCCAGCCTTCTTGAAATGAAAAGAAACGTCGTCCTCGCTGCCGATCGGAGCAAAGGGGCCAAGCTTCCGTGCGTCCGAAAGCCGGCGCAATCCCGGATTGAACGAGTAGCTGAAGTGCTCCGGGTGGAGGGACGGATCATAAAGGAAGCATGCGACCCCACCCACGATCTTGCGCGGCAGCTTTCTCACCAGCGGATTGAGGTCTGAACGCGCTCGCAAAATGACCATGCTGATCCGCTGATCAGCAGCGAGCAGCGCCGCTGACTCACTGATGAAGCCGCGGCGGAAGAAAAGCCAGTCATCCTCGCAATGGAAGATATAGTCGTTCGTCACTTTCGAATAGGCGAGGTCGATCGATCGCATTTGCCCGAGCTGCGGAACGTTGACGATCACCTCGGCGTCCGCGAAGTAGCGCCGCACGACGTTGCCCACCTCGGCCTTGCCGCTGTCCTCCGTGACGATGACTTGCGCTGGCGCGACGTCGGCTGTCGCCTGGAAGCTCGCGAGCGTCTCATCGAGCAGATCGAACCGGTTGCAACTGGTCACGACGAGGGAATATCGAACGCTCATTTGGGCACTTGGATCCTATGCGACACACGTCAGGATTAACGGCCTCGAGCGAGAGGAACCCGATAGCTCCTGGTCCCGCTTTTGCAGGGTCTCCGTTCGGGTGTCAATAGAACCCCCCTTCGAAGATGAGGCGGCGCGGTCGCCCACCAAACAACTCGCCTTAACGATATGCTAACAGGCTTAGAATTGGATCTTGGCGCCCGTGATGATCATCTGAAAATCGTCGAACTCCGTCGTGCCGAGCCGGGTCGAGGCATCGCCATCCGTATGGCGGTACATGGCGTATAGATCCATGGCCGCTTTCTCGATGTTCTGGATGACGCCAAGGCTCCAGAAATCAACCTCCGACGAGAGCACGCGCGCCCCGTCGATGGTCGTGGTGCTTGCCGCGAGGCCCGCATCATCGTGGCGATACTCCGCGAAGAGGTTGGTCTTTCCGAGCGGATGCCACTTCCGCTCGATGCCGCCTTGGACAAACCACACGCTGCTCTGATTGTCGAAGACCGCCGGCACGTTGCCGTATTCCTCCGCCCCGTAGCCCGCGTAGATGAAGAGGCCCGTGTCGATATGCAGGATCGATCCGGCGACGCCCCACCAGTAGCAGTCACCGTTGCCTGCCGTCGCGCACCGGTTGCCGTTGGTGATCGGGTCCGAGCTCTGGCCGTAGCCCGCGCGAACGATGGCCTTGTAGTCCCTGAGGTCCGGCTTAAAGGTGACAGAAGCATCCCACATATCGTCCTCGCCCCAGGCCGTCGCCGCCGACAAGCCGTGATAGGTCGGCGTATCGTACCGCACGATGTTGCGCCGCCCGCTTTGTCCCGGCGTCGCGTTGTTGAACCCGCCGAGGAGCGACCTCCATGTCACGCTCAATTCGCCGTCGATACGGGTCTGGAAGGCGCCGATATAGACGCCAGAAGCCTCTGCGTCCGAGTAGTTGCGCGTAAGCGTCACGTCTGCGTCGTCGAGCAGATGATATGTCGCTGTGCCCTCTTGCCCGACTGAGACCTTGCCCCAGGTCTTGCTCGAGACGAACCATGCCGCCTTGCGGTCGTCCAATGAGTTGACCTCCGCCTGCGAGGTCTGGCTGAACTGGCTCGAATTCGCGCCCCTGATGCCGATCTCGATGACGTAGCCGGCAGACCAGTCACCATCAATCTTCGCTTCGCCCGTTAGGCGGAAGCGATCTCGCTCGAGGTCGTTGGTACCGACGTAGACGTTGTCCTCAACGCCATCGTCCCAGAAAAACACTGCCTCATTGACCCATCCGGAGATGGTCAGGCTGACCTTGCGGTTGCCCTTGCGGGCCGTGGTCGCCTCGAGTTCGGCGATGCGCTCCTCGAGATCAGCACAGCAGCTCCCTCCAAGATCCGCAGCCTGCGCGTGCGCAGCAGCAAACAATAATCCGGAAAGCAAAATGCCAAATGATATCTGTCGCTGAAATCCGAGCATGGGTTCCCTCCCGGGCAAGCTCACTCTGCCAGCTGAGATGCCTGATTCACCGCGCTCAAATTCAACGATGGCGTCGGTTGCGAGCGATATTCATTTCCCGTTGCGCTCACGTAGACACCCATATTTGCCTGCTGACGCCGACCTCCGGGGGGTGCTAAACGCCACGAGCGTTAATGAATTTTTTAAGGGACGCTTGGTCCCGTACCGGACGCGCGCTCGCGCCAACCCACAAGGGGTCGACGGACCACGGTGCCGGTATCGGGTCCGACCCTCGAGCGCCGGACCACTTCTCGACGCGACTAAGGTCTTCACCGCGAACAACTCGGCCTGGTCGGCCGGCGTGATGTCGAGGATGTGCAGAGTCGCAGCGCCATGAGGCGAGCCCGCAGAAATGTTTCATTTACTGATTGGAAAAGAATTCTTGTTAGGAATATTCCCCTACTGCTACGAGCGAGATTTGCCATGAAGGGCGTGGTCTTTACCGAGTTATTCGACTTTGTCGCCGCGACGTTCGGAGACGACATGGTCGACGATATCATCGCCGACAGCGATCTTCCGAATGGCGGCGCCTACACGTCTGTTGGCACATATGACCATCGCGAGATGCAGGCCCTTGTCACGGCTCTTGCAGTCCGCACGCAGACCGATGCTTCCAGTCTGTTGACGGGGTTTGGAAAAAAACTCTGCGAGCGCTTCGCCCACGGCTATCCGGCATTTTTCCAAGGTCACGGGGGCCTTTTTGATTTTCTTGAGAGCGTGCAACGCCACATTCACGTGGAGGTCCGCAAGCTCTACCCCGATGCCGAGCTTCCTTCCTTCGCGACCCACTCGCGGAATACGTCTCTCCTGGAGCTTGACTATCGCAGCTGCCGCCCCCTCGCAGCCCTTGCCGAAGGTCTGATATTGGGCGCCGCCCAGCATTTCGGCGAGCGCGTGGACGTTGCGCAAAGCCGTCTTGCGGACAACGAAGGTAATTTCGTCCGGTTCGCAATTCAGCATGTTGCACAATGACACCCCGGGAGAATGAAGTCGGTCAGGTGACACGGCTCGCGCGCCGGATTGAGCGCGAACGCCGCGCGCGCCACGAGGCCGAAAGTCTGCTGGAGGCAAAGTCTCGGGAGCTCTTCGAGGCAAACGAAGACCTCAGGCAACTTACGGCCGTGCTGGAATCGAGGGTCGAGGAAAGAACGAGCCAGCTCAGAGACGCGCACGAGCGCGCCGTTGAACTCGCCGAGAAGGACCTCCTGACTGGCCTTGCAAACCGGGCGCGTTTTTCACGCGTCCTGTCCGAGACCGTTGAGGAGTGCCGCCGGAAGCATGCGCGATTTGCGCTGGTCCTCATCGATCTGGATCGCTTCAAGGAGATCAATGATCTGCTCGGCCATGAGGCCGGCGACAAGGTTCTCTGTGATGCTGCGGATCGCTTCAAGAATGCTGTGCGGCCGAATGACCTAGTTGCCCGCATCGGTGGCGATGAGTTCACAGCCATCGTGCCATTTCTCGATCCGGACGCTAACGGCAATGTTGCCGCGGTTGCTAAGCGCATGTTGACCGCACTGCGGGAGCCTGTTGCGTGTAGAGGCCGGAGCCTCACTGTCGGCGCTTCGATCGGCGCAGCAATATTTCCCGATCACGGTGGCGACGCCGAGGAGCTGCTCCGCAATGCCGACCTCGCCCTCTACCACTCAAAGGCGTCCGGGCGCTGCACCTGGAGTCTCTTCGATGCCCGCATGTGCGAAGAAATTCATCTTCGCCACAGGCTGGAGATTGACCTGCGTGACGCACTCGCAAGCGGCGCATTTGAGCCTTGGCTTCAGCCCATCATCGATGGCGAGACAGGCCGAATGCTCGGCGCTGAGGCCCTGGTAAGGTGGCGTCGAGCACCCGATCAGGTGCTGCTACCCGGCGCTTTCCTGAAGGTCGTCGAGGAAGGCGGCCTGATGCCTGAGCTCTTTGCATCCACACTGCGAAAGAGCCTCGAGTTTGGGCGCAAATTCGTCGAGGCAGGCGATTTGGAGTATCTCTCGGTCAATGTCTCGCCGAGCCAGTTCAGGTCGAACACCTTGCCCGGCGATGTGCAAGGCATTCTCAAGGAGACAGGCTACGCCCCGGGCGGCCTTGTTCTCGAGATTACCGAGGACGCTCTGATAACCGACCTTGAGCAGACCCGCGCTCAGATCGTGGCGCTGACTGAGATGGGCGTTTCGATTGCGCTGGATGACTTTGGCAGCGGCTATGCGAATATTGGCTACCTGCGGCAGCTGCCCATTCAGAAGCTCAAACTCGATCGCACAATGACCGCGGACGTCGCGACGGTCGCGAGCAGCCGCGCAATCGTGAGGGCCATCGCCGAGCTTGCCAATGCGCTCGGTCTGATGTTGATCGCAGAGGGTATTGAATTCCCATCCCAGGCGCAGGCGCTTCGCTTGACGGGCTGCCGGTACCTGCAAGGCTATCTCTACGCGCGGCCGATGCCTCCCTCGGCGTTCGAGGACTACGTTCGTAATGCCCGCAATGCGCGACCCGGCCACGCAGCGAACGCCCGTGGGGTTTCGCTTATCGCATAAGCTAACGTTGCGGTGCCGGGCCCATATCTCCCCAGCCGTTTGCGCGACCAAAAGAAAACGGGCAGCTTTCGCCGCCCGTCTCGATTGGTAGGTACCCCCTCTCCCCAGGAGCGCAGCGCAATGGGGAGAGGGGACCTGGCTCAGGTCTTCACCGCGAAGAGTTCCGCCTGGTCCGCCGGCGTAATGTCGACGATGTGCCAGGGCAGACCCTGCTTGCCGATCTCATCCATGAACGGCTTCGATGGCAGCTGCTCGACGTTGAACACGCCCTTACCGGTCCAGGCACCCTTGAACATCATCATGGCGCCGACGACCGGCGGCACACCCGTGGTGTAGGACACGGCCTGCGCTGAGGTCTCCTTGTAGCACTGGGCATGGTCGCAGACGTTATAGATGAGCACCGTCTTGCGCTTTCCGTCCTTCGCCCCGTCGATGATGCAGCCGATCGAGGTGCGGCCCGTGTAGTTCTCGCCCAGCGACGACGGCGGCGGCAGAAGCTCCTTGAGAAACTCCATCGGAATGACTGGCGTGCCCTTGTACATGACAGGGTCGATGCGGGTCATGCCGACGCTCTGCAGCACGTCGAGGTGCTTGATGTAGTTATCGGAGAACGTCATCCAGAAGCGGATCTGCTTCAGGCCCTTGATGTTCTGAACGAGGCTCTCCTCCTCCTCGTGATAGATGAGGTAGCTCTTGCGCGGGCCCACTTCCGGATAATCGATCATGCACGAGATCGTCAGCGGATCGATGTCGATCCACTTGCCATCCTTCCAGTACTTGCCGCGCTGCGTCACCTCGCGGAGGTTGATCTCCGGATTGAAGTTCGTCGCGAACGATTTGCCGTGGCTGCCATCGTTGCAGTCGATGATATCGATGGTCTCGATGGTGTCGAACAGGTGCTCCTGAGCATAGGCGCAGTAGATGTTGGACTGGCCGGGATCGAAGCCGCAGCCAAGCACCGCCATGATGCCCTTTGCGGCAAAACGGTCCTGATACTTCCATTGCCAGGAGTATTCGAACTTCGCCACCTCGCGCGGCTCGTAGTTCGCCGTGTCCATGTAGTGCACGCCCGTTGCCAAACACGCATCCATGATCGTCAGATCCTGGTAGGGCAGCGCCATATTGATGATGAGGTCCGGCTTCACGCGATTGATTAGCGCGATCACCTCCTCGGTCTTGTCGGCGTCGACCTGCGAGATCTCGATCGGCGTCTTGCACTGCTTGGCGACTTTCTCGCAGCTCACCAATCGGCGAGATGCGAGGTGCACCTTCTTGAAAACGTCGCGGTTCATCGCGCACTTCTGCGCAGTCACAGAACCAGCCGCACCGGCACCAATGATGAGAACGCTATCCAAAGCGACGCTCCCTTATGCTGAGGACCCAAGCGGTCAGCTCGCGTGCACCGGCACTTTGAGCAAGCGAGCGCAGATAGGCCAGAAGCAGGGAGAATTCAACTCCTCTTAAGCAAGTCTTTTCCATCTCCCCGCGCGCGGGGAGAGGGTTAGGGTGAGGGGCAAGTTCTAGGCCGCAGTGCCAGCAGTTGCCCCTCACCCCCAACCCTCTCCCCTTTGCAAGTGCAATGGGGAGAGGGAGATGCCTTGTCAAAAAAGTTTCATGCCGGGCGGCAGGGGCATGCCACCGGTCATTTCGGTCATCTTCTCCTGCATGCGCTGGTCAACCTTTGATTTGGCATCCGCGGCCGCTGCGACGATGAGGTCCTCGACAATTTCCGCGTCCTCCGGCTTCAAAAGGCTCGGATCGATCTTGATGCGGCGGATATCGCCCTTGCCGGAAAGGGTCACGCGCACAAGGCCACCGCCCGACTGGCCGTCGATCTCCATGGCCCCGAGCTCTTCCTGCATGCGCTGCATGCGCTCCTGCATCTCTTTGACCTGCTTCATCATACCCATCAGGTCTTTCATCTCGTCTCCTCTCGTGCGGCTTGAAATCGAAGCAGAGCGGTTAGCCGGTCGCTGTGTCGTCGTCGCGGCCCATCGCGAGCTGGCGCACTGCAGCGATCTGTGCCTCGGGAAAAGCTTCGAGAACGGCGGCCACCGCAGGATGCTTTTTCAGGGCCTCCATCTCGGCTGCTGCCCGCTCTCGCCGGACGCGACCGATCGGCGGCTCGCCAGGGGCCTTGGAAAGCGCGATCATCCAGCGGCGCTGCGTCCACTTGTTGAGCTTCTCACGCAGGTCGTTTGCGATCTCCGGCCGCGCCCCCGGCATCAAATAGAGATCGATGGAGCCGGCCGCCCCGTCGAACTTCACGAGGCTTACCTGCTCCTCGAGGTTGACCTTGAGCTTGGCGTCCCGCCGCTCGCCCGCAAGTGCCAGCACATCTGCAAACGTATTGAGAGGCCGCACGAAGTGAGCGTCCGCCAGCGTCTCCATGCCCTCCCGCGAGTCTGCATCTTGCACCTCGAGCTCGTCGAGCTCGATGTCGGCCGCGAACGGCTCGTAAGGAAAAGGTGGCTCGGCCTTGACGGCGGATCGAGCCGGCTGAGGCGCAGCCGCATCGGTGGTCGCGAGACGGGCAGTTGCGTCGACGGCGCTATTCGAAGCGGGGACGCTCGCCCGGCGCGGCAAGGCATTGGCCCCGCCGAGTGCCCGGATCACCTCGTCCGGCGGCGGCAGATCCGACGTATAGGCGATACGGATCAGCACCATCTCGGCCGCGGCCATCGGGTTCGGCGCGCGCCCCGTCTCCTCGATGCCCTTGAGCAACATCTGCCAGAGCCGGGCCAGCAGCGCCATGGAGAGACGCCCGCCGAGAGAAGCGGCGCGCCGCTTCTCCTCGGCCGAGAGGCCTTCGCCCACCGCGTCGGGTCCGATTGCCTTGGCGCGCGCCGTGATGTGCACGGCCTCCGCGAGATCGGCCAGCACCTGCACGGCGTCGGCTCCATCTCGGAACAGACCCTCGAGCGCTGCTATCGCGCCGGCGGCCTCACCTGAAACGAGCTCGCCGAGCAGATCAAAGATGCGCCCACGATCGGCAAGCCCAAGCATGGCGCGCACATCGGACGCCGACACCGTGCCTCGGCCCGCGTCCGTTCCGATCGACGTTACGATGGCCTGATCGAGGATCGACAGCGCGTCGCGCACCGACCCCTCGGCCGCTCGCGAGATGAGCGTCAGAGCGTCGTCGTCGACAGCGGCGCCCTCGTTGGCGGCAATGGACTTCAAATGCTGCGTAAGACGCGCAACGTCGACGCGCCTGAGGTCGAACCGCTGACAGCGCGACAGGACTGTCACCGGCACCTTGCGGATCTCAGTCGTCGCGAAGATGAACTTGGTGAACTCGCGCGGCTCCTCGAGCGTCTTCAAGAGCGCATTGAACGCGCCCTTCGAGAGCATATGCACCTCGTCGATAATGAAGACCTTGTACCGTCCAACCGACGGCCGTAGCTGTGCGTTGCTGATGATCTCGCGCATATTCTCGACGCCGGTATTGGAGGCCGCGTCCATCTCGATCACGTCGAGATGCCGGCTCTCCATGATTGCCGCGCAATGCCGACCAAGCTCCGGCATGTCGATCGTCGGCCGCGCGACGGCGTCGGTCTCATAGTTGAGCGCGCGGGCAAGGATTCTCGCTGTGGTTGTTTTTCCGACGCCCCGCACGCCGGTCAGCATATAGCCATGTGCGATCCGGCCAGACGCAAACGCATTGCGCAGCGTCTGCACCATGGCCTCCTGGCCGATCAGGTCGTCGAACGTCTGCGGCCGGTATTTGCGCGCCAGCACGACGTAGGGCTGAACTGACGCCTCGCTTGCGCCACCGCTCACCGCTTCGTTGCTTGCTGGTTTTTTCGCCATTGCCGCCTGCTGAAAGCGCTCAACGCTCCTCGGCCCGAAAGGCCCAGTCCGTATCAGTCCGAAGGGCCCAGGCAGCATTGGCCCGAAGGGCCTAGGCAGCAAGGCGGCCCGGCGCAAGCGCCGCCCCCGCGGAGCCCGCTTCGCGGGCGTGAGCGATATAGAGAGGCTGACGAACGACCCGTGCACCTGTCGTTAGGGCTGCTTCCTTCCGGACCTGACCCGGTTGGCGACGTACTCGTCCGCCGCCAGCCTCCAGTCGGAATATGGCCTCTAACGGAAGGGGTGGCAAGCGCTCTCCCTTCTATGTTTCATGCCGTCCCCGATTGTCTGCAGGGCCACACGCTTTAACCGCCTTTGCCAACGGCCCTGGTGAAGCCGCAAAAATGTTGGCAGAAATGGCAAGAGTTGAGCTCGGGGGAGTGGTCCCAGATGATCGATACGTTGTTTCTGCTGGCGGTTGGTGCCCTCGGCTGGGGTCTATCCCTCGCAACCTATAGCTTGGTAGCCCGCGGCCGCGAGTGGCCGATGGGCGCGCTCCATGTGGATTTTCCAGCTATTCCAGTGCTGCTTGGCCTCGTTGGTGTCACCATCGCCCTGACGTTTGCCTTTATGCGGGGCACAGACTCGGGCGGCTGGATCATCGTGCTTTTCGGCATCTTGCTTGCGATTTTCTGGACGGGTTTCCTTCGCGTCGGCTCGCAGGTCGCGCTGTTCTTGGCCCCACTCACCACCGCGTTCCTGGTCGTCGCCTGGCTGAATGTTTCCAGCTACTGAACTCGTCCCCGTCGCGACGATCAGTCAAGCCCCGTCGCTTTGGTGTGGAAGTCTCGCTGCTTTGGTGCGAAAGTTTTGCAGATCGCGCCCCCGCGTCATCGTCTAAGCTTGCTTTGGCGCTGCGATAGACGTAGGGGAGAGCAGTCTGCAGCGGGGTTAACCAACGAGCAGGGCAGGGATCGGGGCCGCGGTGCTCTCGGTCCATTGCTGGGCTGAGCGAATAGTTCCCCTGCAGGCATGCGACATGGGGACTTTGCATGGCCGTCCGCCGCCTCCATCCCGATCAGCCTCACGGCTTCGAGTTCTCGCCAGAGAACTTGGCCTGGGCCAAAGCGACTATCGCCAAATATCCTCCGGGCAAGGAAGCCTCGGCCATCATCCTGTTACTCTGGCGCGCCCAGGAGCAAGCGGGTGGCTGGCTGCCTGAGCCCGCGTTGCGCTACGTCGCGGACATGCTCGGCATGGCCTACATCCGCGCCTACGAGATCGCGACCTTCTACACAATGTTCCAGCTCTCCCCGGTTGGCCGGAAGGCCCACGTGCAGGTCTGTGGTACGACCCCGTGCATGCTGCGCGGCTCAGGCGAGCTGATCGAGGTTTGCAAGAGCCGCATCTCCGAGCACCAGCACGAGCTTTCCGCAGATGGTGACTTTTCCTGGGAAGAGGTGGAGTGCCTTGGTTGTTGCGCCAACGCTCCGATGGTCCAGATCTGGAAAAACACGTACGAGGATCTGACGCCCGCCGCACTAGAAAAGGTGCTCGACGCTTTGGCGCGCGGCAGGCAGCCGGTAGCTGGATCGCAGATCGGACGCCGCGCCTCGTCACCCGAAGCCGGAGCCACGACGCTCGTCGATCCTTCGCTCTACGACGGCACGACGCTCGGGGCCTGGAAAAAGCGCTTTCCTGAGTTGCAAGAGGTCGGCGCCCCCTCGGGCGAGCCCGGCGCCAACGAGAAACCCAAGGAGTAGAGTTGCCGCATGCTCCTCGAGGACAAAGATCGCATATTCCGTAACATCTACGGGTTTCACGATTGGAGCCTCAAGGGCGCGCGGTTGCGCGACTCATGGGATGGCACCAAGTTTTTCATCGACAAGGGTCATGACTGGATCATTGGCGAGGTAAAGACGTCCGGCCTGCGCGGTCGCGGCGGCGCCGGCTTCCCCACGGGCCTTAAGTGGTCCTTCATGCCGAAGGCAGACCCGCGGCCGTCGTACCTCGTCATCAACGCCGACGAGAGCGAGCCGGGCTCGTGCAAGGACCGGGAGATCATGCGTCATGATCCCCACCTCCTGATCGAAGGCGCGCTGCTCGCCTCCTTCGCCATGCGCGCCCACACCTGCTACATCTACGTCCGCGGCGAGTTCATCCGCGAGCGTGAACGGCTCCAGGCCGCCATCGACGAGGCCTACGCCGCCCGCCTGATCGGCAAGAACAACATCCACGGCTGGGACTTCGACCTTTACGTTCACCATGGCGCTGGCGCCTATATCTGCGGCGAGGAGACGGCGCTTCTCGAAAGCATGGAGGGCCGCAAGGGTCAGCCGCGCCTGAAGCCGCCCTTCCCCGCCAACGTCGGCCTCTTCGGCGCGCCGACCACCGTGAACAACGTCGAGAGCATCGCCGTCGTGGGCGATATCCTTCGTCGCGGTGGCCATTGGTTCGCGAGCCTCGGCCTGCCGAACAACACCGGCACCAAGCTCTTCCAGATCTCGGGCCACGTGAACCGCCCCTGCGTCGTAGAGGAGGAGATGGGTATTCCCCTCCGCCAATTGATCGACGAGCATTGCGGCGGCGTGCGCGGCGGTTGGGGCAACCTTCTCGCCGTCATCCCCGGCGGCTCGTCCATGCCGCTCATTCCGGCAGATCTCTGCGAGACCCTGACCATGGATTTCGACAGCTTGTCGAAGCTCAAGTCCGGCCTCGGCACCGCCGCCATCATCGTCCTCGATAAATCGGCCGACGTCGTAAGGGCGATCGCACGCATCGCCTACTTCTATAAGCACGAGAGCTGCGGCCAGTGCACGCCGTGCCGCGAAGGCACCGGCTGGATGTGGCGCGTGCTCGACCGCATGGCGCGCGGCGAAGCCGAGAAGAGCGAGATCGACACATTATTCGACGTCTCGAAGCAGATCGAGGGCCACACCATCTGCGCGCTGGGCGACGCCGCGGCCTGGCCGGTGCAGGGGCTCATTCGCCACTTCCGCCCCGTCATCGAGGCGCGGATCGATCAATATCAGAAAGCTCACAAACAGGCGGCGGAGTAGCGGCCGGACATGCCCAAGCAACTCATCATCGACGGCAAGGCCATTGAGGTCGAGGACGGAATCACGCTGTTGCAGGCGTGCGAGCAGGCCGGTGCCGCGATCCCGCGCTTCTGCTATCACGAGCGCTTGTCGATTGCCGGCAACTGCCGCATGTGCCTTGTCGAGGTGCAGGGTAGCCCGAAGCCTGTCGCCTCGTGCGCCATGGGCGTCAACGACCTGCCACCGAACAAAGACAACTCACCGAAGATCATCAATACCAAGACCGCGTCCGTGAAGAAGGCGCGCGAAGGGGTGATGGAGTTCCTGCTCATCAATCACCCGTTGGATTGCCCCATCTGCGACCAGGGCGGCGAGTGCGACCTGCAGGACCAGGCCATGGCCTTCGGTGCCGGTGGCTCGCGCTATGCTGAGAACAAGCGCGCGGTCGAGGAAAAGTATATCGGCCCGCTCATCAAGACCTCGATGAACCGTTGCATTCATTGCACGCGCTGCGTCCGCTACATGACCGAGGTGGCCGGCGTCGAGGAGCTTGGCGCCATCGGCCGCGGCGAGGACATGGAGATCACGACCTATCTCGAGCACGGCATCCTCTCCGAGATGAGCGCCAACGTGAACGACCTCTGCCCCGTCGGCGCGCTGACCCATCGGCCCTGGGCCCACAACGCGCGGCCCTGGGAAATGCGCAAAACGGAAAGCATCGACGTCATGGACGCGGTCGGCTCGGCCATTCGCGTCGATGCGCGCGGCCGCGAGGTCATGCGCATCCTGCCGCGCAACAACGACGCCGTGAACGAGGAGTGGATCTCCGACAAGACGCGCCACGTGGTCGACGGTCTGCGCACGCAACGCCTCGACCAGCCGTACATCAGGAAAAACGGCCGTCTCGAGCCGGCAAACTGGGATGAGGCGCTCGCGGTCGTTGCGGCAAAGGTCAAGGCCGCGCCGGCCGATCGCGTTGGCGCCATCGCCGGTGATCTGGCCGGCGCCGAGGAGATGTTCGCGCTGAAGTGCCTGCTCGAGGCTCTGGGCTCTAAGAGTTTCGACTGCCGCCAGGACGGCGCCAGGCTCGACCCTGCGCTTGGCCGCGCCGGCTATCTTTTCAATTCGACGATCGAAGGCATCGAAGAGGCCGATGCCATCATGATCATCGGCTCCAATCCGCGCCTCGAGGCGCCGGTGCTCAACGCGCGCATCAGGAAGCGCTGGCGCCAGGGCGGGCTGCTGGTCGGCGTCGTCGGCGAGAAGGCAAATCTCGGCTACACTTACAATCATCTGGGCACCGGGCCCGGCGCACTCGCGCAATTCGTCGATCACGCCCCTGCCAACAAGCAGCGCCCGATGTTCCTCTTAGGCATGGGGGCGCTTGCTCGGGCCGATGGCGCCGCCGTGCTGGCCACGGCAGCCAAGTCAGCGCTGGCGCTGGGCGTCGTCAAGGACGGCTGGAACGGCTTTTCGGTGCTGCACACGGCCGCGGCCCGCGTCGCTGGCCTCGATCTCGGCTTCGTCCCCGGCGCAGGTGGCCGAACGGCCGCTGAAATGGCTGCTGGCGGCGTCGACGTGCTCTTCAACCTGGGCGCCGATGAGATCGAGATCGCAGCGGGCCCCTTCGTCATTTATCAAGGCAGCCACGGCGATCGTGGTGCGCACCGCGCCGACGTCATTCTACCGGGCGCTGCCTATACCGAGAAGAGCGCCACCTACGTCAATACGGAAGGCCGAGCGCAGGTGACGGCACGCGCCGCCTTCCCGCCCGGAGAATCCAAGGAGGATTGGAAGATCCTTCGCGCGCTCTCCCCGCTTGTTGGCCACACGCTCCCCTTTGACAGCCTCGAGTCCCTGCGCGCGGCCATGTACAAGGCAGTCCCCGTGCTCGCTAAGCTCGATGCCGTCGTGCCCGCGAGCTTAGATGCGATCGCGGCGCTTGCGAAGGTCAAGGGCACGATCAAGGACGAGCCGTTCCGCTCGAGCGTGACGGACTTCTACCTCACGAACGCTATCGCGCGAGCTTCCGCTATCATGGCAGAGATGAGCGCGCTGAAGAAGGTCGCAGGCGAAGCCTCGGCCTTGGCCGCAGCAGAGTAACGGCGAAGTATCGAACGAACCGAAGAGAGCGAGATGTCCGACGAGACGCTCAAGATGGTGTGGGACTACGGCCTCTGGCTTGCGATAACCGCAGGCCTGAGCCTCGTGGTACTGCTCGGCCTTTTGACCTGCATCGCGTTCCTGCTGCTTATGGACCGCAAAGTCTGGGCTTCCGTCCAGATGCGCAAGGGGCCGAACGTGGTCGGCCCATGGGGCCTGCTGCAGTCGTTCGCCGACCTTATCAAGTTCGCGCTGAAGGAGCCGATCATTCCGGCCGGCGCCGATAAGGGCGTTTTCCTGCTGGCTCCGCTCGCGACAGCCACGTTCGCCCTTGCGGCCTGGGCCGTCATCCCGATGTCACAGGGTAGCTTCTTTGGCCTCGCGGACGGCAAATGGGTGATCGCCGACTTGAACGTCGGCATTCTCTATATCCTCGCCATCTCGTCGCTCGGCGTCTACGGCGTCATCATGGGCGGCTGGGCCTCGAACTCGAAATACCCTTTCATGGGCTCGCTCCGCTCGGCCGCGCAGATGATTTCCTACGAGGTCTCGCTCGGTTTCGTCATCATCTGCGTTCTGCTGCTCGTCGGCTCCCTCAACTTGACGGCGATCGTGACGGCGCAGACATCTGGCCTCGGCACGAGAGCAGGCCTGCCGGCCTCTGTGCTTGACTGGCATTGGGTGCCTCTCTTTCCGATGTTCGTCGTCTTCTTCATCTCGTCGCTCGCCGAGACCAACCGCCCGCCGTTCGATCTGGTCGAGGCCGAGAGCGAGCTCGTCGCCGGCTTCATGGTGGAGTACTCGTCCACCCCCTATCTTCTGTTCATGCTGGGCGAGTACGTCGCCATCACCACCATGTGCGCGCTGGCCACCATCCTATTCCTGGGCGGCTGGCTGCCGCCGCTGGATGTCTGGCCTTTGAACCTGGTGCCGGGCATTTTCTGGTTCATGGCCAAAGTGGTGTTCATGTTCTTCATGTTCGCCATGGCCAAGGCCATCGTGCCGCGTTACCGCTACGACCAGCTCATGCGCCTCGGTTGGAAGGTCTTCCTGCCGCTCTCGCTGCTGATGGTCGTCGTGGTCGCGGGCGTGCTGCAATATATGAGAGCTTGAGAAGAGGCATCGCCGATGAGTGCCGCCGTCCGAGGTCTGAAGTCTCTCTTCCTCGCGGAGTTCGTCTCCGCGTTCTTCCTTGCCATGAAGTACTTCTTCTCGCCGAAGAAGACGCTGAACTATCCCTTCGAGAAGGGCCCCTTGAGCCCGCGCTTCCGCGGCGAGCATGCACTTCGTCGCTATCCCAACGGCGAGGAGCGGTGCATCGCCTGCAAGCTCTGCGAGGCCATCTGCCCGGCTCAGGCCATCACGATCGAGGCTGGCCCCCGCCGTAACGACGGCACGCGCCGCACCACCCGTTACGACATCGACATGGTGAAATGCATCTATTGCGGCCTCTGCCAGGAGGCCTGCCCGGTGGACGCCATCGTCGAAGGCCCGAATTTCGAGTTCGCGACCGAAACGCGCGAAGAACTCTACTACGACAAGGCACGTCTTCTCGCGAACGGCGATCGCTGGGAGCGTGAGATCGCAAAGAACCTCGCGCTCGACGCGAAGTATAGGTGAGCACGACGTGCGTCCTCTCCCCGCCCTGCGGGGAGAGGGGGGTCAAGAAAGTCCCCTCTCCCCGCGGCGCCTCTCGGCGCTACGGGGAGAGGGTTAGGGTGAGGGGCAGGTACTTAGGCACAGCGCGGTCTATGTCGCTGCGCAAGTTGCTCCCCCTCACCCCAGCTCTCTCCTCGTCACGCGGGGAGAGGGGGGATCAGCCAGAGGGTTTTTGAATGGCACTGACGGCATTCTTTTTCTACCTGTTCGCGGCGCTGGCACTCGCCTCCGCTGCGATGGTGATTGTCGCCAAGAACCCCGTGCACGCGGTGCTCTTTCTGATCCTCACCTTCTTCAATGCCGCCGGTCTCTTCGTTCTCTTGGGCGCCGAGTTCATCGCCATGTTGCTCGTCATCGTCTACGTCGGCGCGGTGGCAGTCCTCTTCCTCTTCGTCGTCATGATGCTCGACGTCGACTTTGCTGAGCTGCGCGCCGGCTTCATCAAGAATGCCCCGGTAGGCGTCATCGTCGGCGGCATCGTGCTTATCGAGCTTATTGCCCTCATCGCCGCGAAGGGGCTCGGCACGTTGAACACCGCACGCCTCGCCTCGCCGATGCCGACCGGTATCACCAACACCGAGGCCTTGGGCCTCCTCATCTATACGAAGTACGTCTATTTCTTCCAGGCCGCAGGCCTCATCCTCCTTGTTGCGATGATCGGCGCCATCGTGCTGACGCTGCGTCACAAGGAAGGCGTGAAGCGCCAGTCGATCGCAGCGCAAGTCGCCCGCCGCCCGGCCACCGCCGTCGAGATGGTCAAAGTCGCGCCCGGTGGTTCGAGCATCCCGGTCGCCAAGGAGAGGACTTGAGGCCCATGCCCAGCGTCTCTGCTGATCTCGAGCGCTACATGGTCTGGGCCCTCGTGGTTCTGGCCGGGGCGGCCATCGCATTCGCCGAGCATCGCGCTACGGGCCGATTCCGGCTTTGGATATTGCTAGTCGTTCTTGCCATCGCGGGCGAGGTCACGATGCGACTAAGCCCGTTCACGTTCCAAGGCGGGGGTTACTACATGGAAGCTCTAATTGTGATGGCCGGCTCGCTCATGTGCCTCGGCGGATACGCGGCCGCCCTGCTTTGCAGCTACCTGGGGCGGCGCCTGAACATTGGGGGTATCAAGTGACCATCGGTCTCGAGCATTATCTGACGGTGGCGGCGTGCCTCTTCACGCTCGGCATGTTCGGCATCTTCTTGAATCGCAAGAACGTCATCATCATCCTGATGTCGGTCGAGCTGATGCTGCTCGCCGTCAACATCAACTTCGTCGCCTTCTCGCATTTCCTCGGCGATCTCACAGGCCAGGTCTTCGCGCTCTTTGTGCTGACGGTGGCCGCCGCCGAGGCAGCCATTGGCCTCGCCATCGTCGTCGTCTACTACCGCAACCGCGGCTCCATCGCGGTTGAGGACATCAACATGATGAAGGGCTGAGCATGCGGCCGTTCAAAATATCGCGCACGTCCCCTCTCCCCGCGTGCGGGGAGAGGGTTAGGGTGAGGGGCAGCCGCGCATGATCTACACCGCCATCGTTCTCCTGCCGCTTGCCGGCGCCCTCATCGCAGGTCTGTTCGGCCGCTTCATCGGCCCGCGGCCGTCCGAGATCGCGACGACCGCTCTCCTCATGATCGCCGCCGTCCTCTCCTGGATCGTGTTCTTCCGCGTCGGCTTCGGCGACGAGACGGCGCGCGTTCAGCTCCTGCGCTGGGTCACCTCCGGTGATCTCGACACCTCCTGGTCGCTGCGCATCGACACGCTGACGGCCGTGATGCTCGTGGTCGTCACCACGGTCTCCGCGCTCGTCCACCTCTACTCCATCGGCTACATGCACGAAGACGACAGCCGCCAGCGCTTCTTCGCCTATCTCTCGCTCTTCACCTTCGCCATGCTCGCGCTCGTCACCAGCGACAACCTGCTGCAGATGTTCTTCGGCTGGGAAGGCGTCGGCCTCGCGTCCTATCTCCTGATCGGCTTCTGGTACAAGAAGCCCGAGGCGAACGCCGCCGCCATCAAGGCGTTCGTCGTCAACCGCGTTGGCGACTTCGGTTTCGCGCTCGGCATCTTCGGCCTGTTCGCCGTCTTCAAGTCGATCAACCTCGATGCGGTCTTCGCCGCCGCGCCCGCCGAGGTCGGCAAGACGATCGTCTTCATGGGCTACGAGGTCGACACGCTCACGCTGATCGCGCTGCTCCTCTTCATGGGCGCCATGGGCAAGTCCGCCCAGTTCCTGCTCCATACCTGGCTGCCCGACGCCATGGAGGGCCCGACGCCGGTTTCGGCCCTCATTCACGCCGCAACCATGGTGACGGCCGGCGTCTTCATGGTCGCCCGCCTGTCGCCCATCTTCGAGCTTGCGCCCAAGGCCCTCGAGGTCGTGACCTTCGTCGGCACCATCACGGCGATCTTTGCGGCCAGCGTCGGCCTCGTGCAAAACGACATCAAGCGCGTCATCGCCTATTCGACCTGCTCGCAGCTCGGCTACATGTTCGTCGCCTGCGGCGTTGGCGCGTATGGCGCCGCCATATTTCATCTCTTCACCCACGCCTCCTTCAAGGCGCTGCTATTCCTCGGCGCCGGCTCCGTCATTCACGGGCTTCATCACGAGCAGGACATGCGCCGCATGGGTGGCCTCTCGAAGAAGCTCCCCATCACCTATGCAATGATGTTGATCGGCACGCTGGCGCTGACCGGCGTCGGCATCCCGCACGTGGGCGGCTTCGCAGGCTTCCACTCGAAGGATGCCATCATCGAGGCGGCCTTCGCCGGCCACACGCATGGCAACTACGCCTTTTGGGTTCTCGTCGCCGCCGCCTTCATGACCTCGTTCTACTCCTGGCGCCTCATCTTCATGACGTTTCATGGCGAGACGCGCGCCGACCACCACGCCTACGACGAGGCGCACGAGAGCCCGCCGGTGATGCTGGTCCCGCTCTTTGTGCTGGCGACAGGCGCCATCGTCCTCGGCTTCGCCTTCAGTCATTACTTCATCGGCGAAGGTGCCTTGGAATTCTGGCGCACGTCGCTCTTCGAGGCGCCGGGCAAGGACATCCGCCATCACATGCACGAGCTTCCCGAATGGGTTGGCTTTGCGCCCTCGATTGCGATGCTGTCCGGGCTCGGCCTTGCGGTGCTCTATTACGTGCTGATACCGGGGTTGCCCGCGGCCACCGCCAGCGCCTTCCGTCCGCTCTACCTGTTCCTCTTGAACAAGTGGTACTTCGACGAGCTCTATGACGCGATCTTCGTCCGCCCTGCCTTCGCCATCGGCCGCTTCCTCTGGAAGCGCGGCGATATGGGGATCATCGATGGCACCATCGACGGCACGGCATCCTCTGTTCTCTGGAGCACCGGCCGCATCGTCCGGCTTCAGACCGGTTACGTCTATCACTACGCGTTCGCCATGCTGATCGGCGTCGCGGCCTTCCTCACCTACTTCATGTTCGCCGGCGGAGTGCGCTAATGAACATCGCGTCTTCCCCGATCCTCTCGATCGTCACCTTCCTGCCGCTTGCGGGCGCGCTCTTCATCGCGACGCTGAACCGAGAAGCACTGCAGAACATCCGCTATGTTGCGCTCTGGACGACGCTGATCACCTTCGTCGTCTCGCTGGCGATCTGGCTCAACTTCGATCCCACGACCGCGGGTTTCCAGTTCGTCGAGGAGCGCCCGTGGCTCGGCAGCATCAAATTCAAGATGGGCGTCGACGGCATCTCGATGCTGTTCGTGATTCTGACGACATTCATCATGCCGCTTTGCATCCTTGCCTCCTGGCAGGCGATCGAGGACCGCGTCAAGGAGTACATGATCGCCTTCCTCGTGCTGGAAGCGCTCATGATCGGCGTTTTCTGTGCGCTCGACCTCGTCCTCTTCTATCTCTTCTTCGAAGCCGGCCTCATCCCGATGTTCCTGATCATCGGCGTTTGGGGCGGCCCACGCCGCGTCTACGCGAGCTTCAAGTTCTTCCTCTATACGTTCCTCGGCTCCGTGCTGATGCTGATCGCCATGATGGCGATGTACTGGCACGCCGGCACCACCGATATCCCGACGCTCCTCACCACCAAGTTCCCGCCCGACATGCAGTGGTGGCTGTGGCTTGCGTTCTTCGCGTCGTTTGCTGTCAAAATGCCGATGTGGCCGGTCCACACCTGGCTTCCCGATGCGCACGTCGAGGCGCCGACCGCCGGCTCCGTCATTCTCGCCGGCATTCTACTCAAGATGGGCGGCTATGGCTTCCTGCGCTTCTCGCTGCCGATGTTTCCGGATGCGAGCCACGAGTTCGCGCCGCTCGTCTTCCTGCTTTCCGTCATCGCCATCATTTACACGTCACTGGTGGCCCTCGCGCAGGAGGATATCAAGAAGCTTATCGCCTATTCATCGGTCGCTCATATGGGCTTCGTCACGATGGGCATCTTCACCTTCACGCAGCAGGGCATTGACGGCGCCATTTTCCAGATGCTCTCGCACGGCCTCATCTCGTCGGCGCTGTTCCTCTCGGTCGGCGTCATCTACGATCGCATGCACACGCGCGAGATCAACGCCTATGGCGGTCTGGTCGAGCGCATGCCGGTCTACGCCGCTTGCTTCCTCGTTTTTACCTTGGGCAACGTCGGCCTGCCCGGCACGTCCGGTTTCGTCGGCGAGTTCTTGACGTTGCTCTCGTCCTTCAAGGCAGATACGCGCGTCGCCTTCTTCGCGACGACCGGCGTCATTCTTTCGGCAGCCTACGCGCTCTGGCTCTACCGCCGTGTCATCTTCGGTCCGCTCGAGAAGCCAGCGTTGAAGGCGCTGTCTGATCTCTCCCCGCGCGAGATCGTCGTGCTGGCGCCGCTCGTCATCCTCACCATCTACTTTGGATTTTACCCCGCCCCTGTGCTCGACGTGACTGCGGTCTCGGTCAAGGCCCTCGTCTCGGCGCTCGAGGCGACGACCAAGGCCGCGGCTCTCGCACGGTGAGGCGCAAAACACGCAAGGAGATCACCCCCCGATGCCTCAGCTCATGAGCTATGCCGCCGCGGCACCGGAGATCATTCTCGCGGCTGGTGCGATGTGCCTCTTGATGTTCGGCGCCTTCGGCGGCGCCGACGGCGGCAAGGCCGACCGTGCCGGCTGGCTTGCCATCCTCATTCTCGCTGCCGCCGGCTATTTCGTCGCCACGCAGGACACGGCCACCGTGCGCATCTTCGATGGCGCCTTCATCTCCGATGCCTTCGCGCGCTTCCTGAAGCTTCTCATCCTGGCAGGCTCGGCCGCATCCATCCTGCTGTCCTTCGACTACCTGCGCCGCGCCAAGCTCTCGAAGTACGAGATCCCCGTGCTCATTTTGCTCGCCACCACGGGCATGATGATGATGGTCTCGGCAAACGACTTGATCGCGCTCTATCTCGGCCTCGAGCTGCAGAGCCTCGCTCTCTATGTGCTGGCAGCCGTCCGCCGCGACGATGTCCGCTCGAGCGAGGCCGGCATGAAGTATTTCGTGCTCGGCGCGCTCTCGTCCGGCATGCTGCTCTACGGCGCCTCTCTGCTTTACGGCTTCGTCGGCACGACGAGCTTCGAGGGCATTGCGGCTGCAGCAGCCGCGCCCGGCGCCGCCAAAGACCTCGCCCTCATCGTCGGCCTGGTATTCCTGCTGGTAGGTCTGGCGTTCAAGATTGCGGCGGTGCCCTTCCATATGTGGACGCCCGATGTCTACGAAGGCGCGCCAACGCCGGTTACGGCCTTCTTTGCGGCCGCTCCGAAGCTCGCCGCCATGGCGCTGCTTGCTCGCGTGCTAGCGCAGGCTTTCCCCGGCATCACGGCACAATGGCAGCAGATCGTCGTTTTTATCGCGCTCGCGTCGATGATCCTCGGCGCCTTCGCCGCGATCGGCCAAACCAACATCAAGCGCCTGATGGCCTATTCCTCGATCGGCCACGTCGGCTTCGCGCTCGTCGGCCTCGCAGCCGGCAACGAGGCGGGGCTCAGAGGCTTGCTCGTCTATCTCGCGATCTACCTCGTGATGACGCTCGGCTCCTTCGCCTGCATTCTCGCCATGCGCCGTGACACGGGCCCCGTCGAGGAGATCGACGAGCTTGCTGGCCTCGCCGAGACGAATCTGCCCATGGCCTTCATCTTTGCTATGCTCTTGTTCTCGCTCGCAGGTGTTCCTCCGCTCGCCGGTTTCTTCGCCAAATGGTACGTCTTCCTGGCTGCGGTCGAAGCGAAGCTCTACACGCTCGCCATCGTCGGCGTGCTCGCGAGCGTCGTCGGCTGCTTTTATTATATTCGCATCGTCAAGGTCATGTTCTTCGACGACGCCAAGCTGAAATTCGTGGCGACAGAGCCCTACACGCGCCTTGTCATGGCAGCGTCGGGCCTCTTCGTGCTTCTCTATTGGATCTACCCCTCACCCCTGGTCGAGGCCGCGACCACCGCCGCCAAATCGCTTCCGCTTTGATTGCTCGTCCCTCCCCCCTTTGCGGGGGTAATAACCTGATGCCGCCGCCGTGTGCCGAAACGAAATCGAGCTTGCACCACGTCATCCACCTGAGCACAGTCGACTCCACCAACGCGGAAGCCATGCGCCGTGCCGCAGCCGGCGAGCCGGGCCCGCTCTGGATCTTGGGCGACACGCAAACCGCAGGCCGTGGCCGCTCCGGCCGCAGTTGGGCATCCGAGCCCGGCAATCTGCATGCAAGCCTGCTCGTCCGCCTCGCACTCCCCTCGCCGAGGGCCTACCAGCTCTCTCTGGTCGCGGGGGTTGCGGTCCTGGACGCAGTACGCCACGCCGTGAGCCCCGTGCCCTCCGCGCTCCGCCTAAAATGGCCCAATGATCTGCTCGTCGCGTCAGCGAAGACCGGCGGCATTCTCGTCGAAAGCAGCTCCAGCGCCGGCCAGAGCTTGGCAGCGGTGATCGGCATTGGTATCAATCTCGTAAGCCACCCTGCCGGCCTCGATCGGCCCGTGACACATCTGGGTGCTCATGCAACGCAGATCCCGGCGCCGGCCGCGCTTCTCGACGTTCTCGCCGCGTATATGCAGCACTGGCTTGCCGTCTGGCAGAATGGCCAAGGCTTCCCCGAAGTCAGAGAGGCTTGGCTATCGGGCGCGCATCCTATAGGGGAACGATTGAGGATTGTGGCGGGCGCCAGAGCGGTGGAAGGCACATTCGCGGGGCTCGACCCCGAGGGTGCATTGATTTTGGCCGATCCATCCGGCCGCAACGAGAGCTTCACTTTTGGCGACGTGACAACCGCCACGTGAGGCGCAGAACAAGGTTTCAAATGAAGGCGATTGAGTGCTGATGGCTGACGAGCGGACTGGGCAGCGCCGGCCAGAGGCAGAAGACGAATTGGTGTTCGTGGCACTTGGAGGCCTCGGCGAGATCGGCATGAATGCCTATCTCTACGGCTATGGCCCCCCCGACGCGCGCCAATGGCTGCTGGTTGATCTCGGCATCACGTTTCCCGAAGGCGAAGACGACCCTGGCGTCGACGTCATCTTCCCGGATCTGCGCTTCCTCGAGGAGGAAAAGGGAGCACTCGCGGGCATCGTCATCACCCATGCCCACGAGGATCACATCGGCGCCGTGATCGACCTGTGGCCGCGCCTCGAGGTTCCAGTCTACGGCACCCCATTCACGGTCGGCATGCTGAAGTCGAAGCTCGCCGAATTCGGCAGCCGCCTCAAAATGCCGATCCGCGAGATCCCCTTCAACGGACGCTTTACCGCCGGGCCCTTCGAGGTCGAGATGGTGGGTGTCGCCCACTCGATCCCGGAGAGCAGCTCACTCGCCATACGCACGCCGCTCGGCCTCGTCTTCCACACCGGTGATTGGAAGCTCGACCAGACACCCGTCATCGGCGTGCCACCAAATGAAGCCCGCATCGCCGAGATTGGCGAGGAGGGCGTGCTCGCCGTGGTCGGTGATTCGACCAACGCCATGCGTGAAGGCAGATCCGCGTCCGAGAGCGACGTCGCCAAGACCATTGCTGACATCGTCAAGAAGGCGCCTCAGCGCGTCGCCGTCACCACCTTCGCATCCAACGTCGGGCGGGTAAAAGCGGTGGCCGACGCCGCCCGCTCCGCCGGCCGCGAGCTTGTTGTTGCCGGCCGCTCGCTGCACCGTGTCATCGAGGTGGCGATCGATACCGGCTACCTGCCAAAAGACTTTCATTATCGCGACCAGCAGGAGTTCGAGCACATCAAGCGCTCGGACGTTGTCTGCATCTGCACAGGCAGTCAAGGCGAGCCGCGCGCCGCCATGGCCCGCATCGCGGAGAACGAGCATCCGGACATCTCTCTGGCCAAGGGCGATCTCGTCATCTTCTCGTCGCGGACGATCCCTGGCAACGAGAAAGCGGTCGGCTGGATTCAGAACAGCCTCGTTCGCATGGGTGTCGACGTCCTTACCGACAACGAGGCGCTGGTCCACGTCACCGGCCATCCGCGACGCGACGAGCTGCGCCAGCTCTACGCCTGGCTGAAGCCCAAGATCGCCGTCCCCATGCACGGCGAGGCGCGACACTTGAAGGCCCACGCGGACCTCGCGCGCTCGCTCAGCGTGCCGGAAGTGCAGGTAGCCTACAACGGCGAGATCGTGCGTCTTGCGCCGGGCCCCGTCCGCATCGTCGACGATGCCCCTGTAGGCCGTCTCTTCCGCGATGGCTTCCTGATTGTCCCGTCGTCCGAAGGCCCGGTCCGCGAACGTAGAAAGCTCGCCCACGTCGGCATTATCGCCGTCGCGGTCGCTCTCTCGCGCAAGGGCGAGATCATGAGCGAGCCGCTCGTCGCCCTGGACGGCATTCCCTCCGACGATCGCGATGGCGAGCCGATGTTCGAGCGCGTGATGACCGCCGTCGAAGGCACATTGAAGAGCATTCCAATGCCGCGTCGGCGCGACAGCGAGATGGTGTCGGACGCACTGAGACGCGCCGTTCGCGGCGCCGTTGCCGAGGCCTGGGGCAAGAAGCCTATTGTCAAGGTCCTCGTAAGCGTGGTCGATGTTGGAAAGTGAGAGTTGCGACCGACACTTGATACCGACGGCACGAAGTACTGACGCAGTGCGGGCAGGTCATCAGCGCGCAGGGTTGGTGTGTCATGCTGGAAGCATGCTTTCAGCATGGCTGCGCGCAAACAAGAGAGAATACTGGCCGGACGCCGCAGATCCGTGAGTCAAGACTTTGTCCGGCCGGTATGAGATATCAGGGAACCGGTACGATGATTGGACGCTTGAACCATGTTGCAATCGCGGTGAAGGACTTGGCCGCCGCAGTCGCGACGTATAAGAATACGCTTGGCGCCGTGATCACCGAGCCGGTCGCCCAGCCGGACCATGGTGTAACGGTCGTGTTCGTCACGCTCCCGAATACCAAGATCGAGTTTCTCGAGCCGTTGGGCGAGACGTCCCCCATCGCCAAGTTCCTCGAGAAGAATCCGGACGGCGGCATCCATCACGTCTGCTATGAAGTCGACGACATCATGGCCGCCCGTGATCAGTTGAAGGCGCAGGGCGCCCGCATCCTGGGCGACGGCAACCCGAAGATTGGCGCCCACGGCAAGCCGGTGCTGTTTCTGCACCCGAAGGATTTCTGTGGCACGTTGACCGAGCTCGAGCAGGCATAGGTCCCAAAT
The DNA here is from genome assembly GCA_041659825.1 of Hyphomicrobium sp. Lineage (GTDB taxonomy): Bacteria > Pseudomonadota > Alphaproteobacteria > Rhizobiales > Hyphomicrobiaceae > Hyphomicrobium_C. The sequence goes on along the minus strand of JBAZXL010000005.1, from coordinate 118,012 downwards.
TGGGTGCGGCTCGCCTCGGTGAGTAAGCTTGGTCAGGAAAAACGATAATGTCTTTCTCGCTCGGTATAGCGCTTTACCTAATGATCTGGTGGACCACGCTGTTTGCGGTCCTCCCGTTCGGCGTGCGCACGCAGGGCGAGGCCGGAGACGTGGTGGAGGGCACACCTGAGAGCGCGCCGATTGCCCCGCGCCTGCTCAAGACCGCGCTCATTAACACGGTCGTGGCGTCACTCGCCTTCGCGGTGGTATGGGCCGCATTGGACAACGACTGGCTCGGCCTTCGCATCCCAGCCGGCATGAGTGCGCCTGCCCCTGGACGGTAGATCGCGGCGTCGGACGGAGCGGGGAAGCGCAATAGCTGGCCCCAAGAAACCGAGCCCCAAGAAACCTAGGCCCCAAACAGTCTGGCCCCAAAAAGCAAAGAGCAAGGCGAAAGCCTTGCTCTTGCAGCGCGTCGCCGCAGAGCTTAAGCCCCGTCGGCATTTTTTGTCAGCCGATCATTGACGGCGTCGAGCCGTCCCGTCGACCGTTTTCTCCCTAGACCTGGGCACAAGCCGATTGGGTCATCTGCCTACGCACCCCTGTCACTTAGACGCGGGCACCATAGCTTATGGGCGGCGCTATGTCACGGGGTCTCTTTGCAAAATTTCGCGGCAGTGCGATCCCGACGCAAGCTGATCCTCGGTTTGCAATTGGGCTCGGCATTTGAGCGGATTTGATTAAAAATCAGGCCAAAACACCTGCTCGATTGCCCTAGCGCCCATTCCCCGGTATGCACGCCCCGGAATGCACGCCCGCTCCCGCTACGAACGGCGGCCGGACTCTTGAATGCCATTCGATCGCGCCACAGAGCTTGAAGACAAGGTCCAATGAAACTTTCCCGCTACTTCCTGCCCGTGCTGCGCGAGAACCCCAAAGAGGCGGAGATCGTCTCGCACCAGCTGATGCTTCGCGCCGGCATGGTTCGCCAGTCTGCCGCAGGCATCTACTCCTGGCTGCCGCTCGGCCTGCGCGTGCTGCGTAAGATCGAGGCGATCGTGCGCGAGGAGCAGAACCGGGCTGGCGCGGTAGAATTGCTCATGCCGACGATCCAGTCCGCCGATCTCTGGCGCGAGAGCGGCCGCTACGAGGCCTACGGCAAGGAGATGCTGCGCATCCAGGATCGCCACGAGCGCGACATCCTTTACGGCCCCACCGCGGAGGAGGTGATCACCACCATCTTCCGCGACAACGTCAAGAGCTACAAGGATCTGCCGAAGAACCTCTACAACATCCAGTGGAAGTTCCGCGACGAGATCCGCCCCCGCTTCGGCGTCATGCGCGGCCGCGAGTTCCTGATGAAGGATGCCTACTCCTTCGACCTGACGAAGGACGCCGCCCGCGAAACTTACCGCCGCATGTTTGTCGCCTACCTGCGCACCTTCGCACGGCTCGGGCTCCGCTCCGTCCCGATGGCAGCCGACACCGGACCCATCGGCGGCGACCTGTCGCACGAGTTCATCATCCTCGCCGAAACCGGTGAGAGCCAGGTCTTCTGTCACAAGGATCTGATCGAAGGCGAAATTCCCCCCGCCGATATCGACTACCTGAGCGACCTCACCCCAATTGTCACCGCCTGGACCACGCCGTATGCGGCGACCGAGGAAAAGCACGACGCAGCCCGCTTCGAGAAGGAAGTGCCGGCCGACAAGCGCATTTCAGCTCGCGGCATCGAGGTCGGCCATATCTTCTACTTCGGCACCAAATACTCGGAGGCCATGGGTTGCCGCGTCCAGGGCCCCGACGGCCAGCAGGTGACGCTCGAGATGGGCTCATACGGAATTGGCGTCTCTCGGCTCGTGGGCGCGATCATCGAGGCCAGCCATGATGACGCCGGGATCGTGTGGCCATTACCTGTGGCGCCTTTCGAGGTCGCGGTCATCAACCTCAAGGCTGGCGACGCGGCAACCGACGGTGCGGCTTCCGATATTCAATCGAAGCTCGAGGCAGCGGGCATCGACGTCCTTAATGACGATACAGACGACCGCGCAGGGGCCAAGTTCGCAACCATGGATCTGATCGGCATACCCTACCAGATCATTGTCGGACCGAAGGGCGTCAAGTCAGGTGAGGTCGAGCTCAAGATCAGAAAAACGGGCGAGCGCGAGACACTACCGATTGCCGCCGCGCTGGAGCGTGCCATCGGCTTCGTCAAGAGCCAGCGCGTACTGGCCTAGCGCCTGATCGTTCGAGGGGAGCAGAAGAGCATGTCCGAAACCAAGCCCTTCGCACCCTTCGAGTGGATGCTGGCCTCGCGCTACCTGCGTGCCCGCCGCAAGGAGGGCTTCATCTCGGTGACGGCCGGCGCGTCGTTCCTCGGCATCATGCTCGGCGTGGCGACCCTCATCATCGTCATGTCAGTGATGAACGGCTTCCGCAAGGACCTCTTCTCGAAGATCCTCGGCCTCAACGGGCACGTGATTCTCTACAAGATCGGCGAGCCATTCTCTGATTACGACGCTCTGAGCAAGCTCGTAGAAACCGCGCCCGGGGTGACAAAGGCGATGCCCTTGATCGAAGGCCAGGTCATGGTCTCGTCCACGGTCCAGGCCCTCGGCGCCGGCATACGTGGCCTTTCGGAAGCCAATCTCAAGTCTCTAGACCTTGTCGCGAAGAATATTCAGTTCGGCAGCCTCGACGGCTTCGACAACCAGCCGGGCCTCGTCATCGGCACGCGCATGGCTAACTCTCTGCGCGTCAACGTGGGGGACAATCTCACTATTATAACTGCGCGCGGCGCCGCCACTCCGTTCGGCACGTCGCCGCGCTCCAAGACCTACCCGATCATCGCCGTCTTCGAGGTCGGTATGTCCGAGTACGACAAGAGTGTCATGTTCCTGCCGGTCGCCGAGGCGCAGCGCTTCTTTTCCAAGGCGCATGAGGTCGACGTCATCGAGGTCGTCGTCAATGATCCGGAGCGTGTCGCCGAATACGCGGCCGGCGTTCGCCAGGTCGCGGGACCATCGGTGCAGGTCACGGATTGGCGTCAGCGCAACGAGACATTCTTCACCGTGCTCGAGGTCGAACGTAATGTCATGTTCATCATCCTCTCCCTCATCGTGCTCGTGGCCGCCTTGAACATCATTTCGGGCCTCATGATGCTCGTGAAGGAGAAGGGCCGCGATATCGCGATCCTCCGCACAATGGGTGCAAGCCAAGGCGCCGTCATGCGCGTATTCCTGATCACCGGCGCCTCGATCGGCATCGTCGGCACGCTCGCGGGCCTCGTGCTTGGCGTGCTGTTCTGCTGGAAAATCGAGGAGATTCGCCAGCTCGTCTCCTATTTGACGAGCACAGGCGTCTTCGACCCTAACGTCTATTACCTGACGCGGATGCCGGCCGACATCGACCCGGTCGAGACGATCCTCATCGTCGTCATGGCAATGGGACTTTCGATCTTGGCTACACTCTACCCTTCCTGGCGGGCATCGCGACTGGATCCCGTCGAAGCCCTTCGCTACGAGTGAGGCCGCGACGTGCTGGATAGAAACCCAGGTAGCCAGGTTCTGAGGCTGGAAGGATTGCGCCGCTCGTTTCACCAGGGCGCGCGCGAGATCAATGTTCTGGCTGGCGCGTCTTTGGATCTCATGGCGGGCCAGGCCGTGGCACTCGTCGGCCCCTCGGGTGCTGGCAAATCCACATTGCTCCACATCGCAGGTCTGCTCGAGACACCGGACGCAGGCCGCGTCATCGTCGCGGGGCGTGATTGCGCCGCTTTGAGCGATGGTGATCGCACCCGTATCCGCCGCACGGACATGGGCTTCATTTACCAATTCCACCAGTTGCTGCCGGAGTTCTCGGCGCTCGAGAACGTCGCGATCCCGCAGATGCTTCTCGGCCACTCCCGCGCCAAAGCCGAGGCCCGCGCCAAGAACCTTCTGAGTTCTCTTGGCCTTGCCGATCGCTTGGACCATCGCCCGGCGCAGCTATCCGGCGGCGAGCAGCAGCGCACGGCCATCTGCCGCGCATTGGCCAACAGGCCGCGGCTGATCCTGGCCGACGAGCCGACCGGAAACCTCGACCCCAAAACGTCCGAGCTGGTGTTTCACGAGCTGATCGGCCTTTTCAAAAGCGAAGGCGTCGCGGCGCTGATCGCGACCCACAACCTCGACCTCGCTCGCCGTATGGACCGCGTCGTCCGCCTCGAAGGTGGCCTACTGATAGAAGTGCATCCCGCGTCTCTCGTCTGATACGTTTCTCTGCTACGGTCTGTGTTCCACTCGGAACAGCGGCGGCCGCTCGGGTTTGGCACATATGGCCTCGGGACCAATCAAGGACCCGCGGCCGAGGCTCCAGATACTGCCTCCAATGCCGCCGGAGCGTTTAGAAAGAGGAGGCAGTCATGCTTTTCGGAAAACAGATCCTGAGCTCGGCAGCGGTCGCAGTCACCCTGCTTGCTTCCACCCAGGCCTTCGCGGCCGCCGATCCGACCGGCGTCTGGATGAATGACACGGGCCGCGGCGCGGTCGAGATTAAGCCCTGCGGCGCAGGCCTCTGCGGCCACGTCGTCTGGGTCAAGGACGCCAGCGACGCCGGCGGCTGCGGCCGCCAGATCATCGGCAATGCCGAGGCCGTCGACGCCAACACCTGGGACAACGGCTGGATCTACAGCCCGGAACGCAAGAAGCGCTACGACGTCGAGCTCACGCCGCTCGACGCCAACCGTCTTCGCGTCAAGGGCTACGCCGGCACGAAGCTCTTCTCCAAGACCATGATCTGGACGCGCGCTCCGCAGGATCTGGTTCGCTGCGGCACGCAGGCCGCGTCTGTAGCGCCGGCGCCCGCAGCCGTGACCGCGCCCAAGCCGACCACGATTGTAAAGGCTGGTGCCGTCGAGGAAATTAAGCCGAGCACGAGCGTTCAGCCGATCGCGCCGGCGACCAAGTCTGCCGCGGCCGAACCTGCTCCAAAGGCCGGCACGACTGAGCCGTCGACAGCCGCAGCCTCGGCTCCGGCCCCCGCCGAGCAGAAGGTTGCCGAGAACGAAAGCGAAAGCGGCTTCGATCCGTCGGCTCTGAGCGACAAGTTCGGCGATATCCTGAAGAAGGGCCCGAACGGAAAGTGCAAGCTCGACCTCCCCTGGGTCAAGCTCGACTTCAAGTGCGAGAAGTAAGCTCAATCTCTAACTCTGAGATATCCGGGCGGTGCGGGCAAAACCCCACCGCCTTTTTTTGGGGGGGCGGCGTAAGGCTTAAACCACTCCCAAATACTTCGCTGCCAGCGCCGCAAGGCTCAACGCTCCGATCCAGGTCGCGATCCGCATCGAAAGGTCGCGACGCGCCGTCTCGGCCGCGAGCTGCGCGATTGTCTCCTGGTCGAGCCTGAGGCCCGCTCGCGCCATATCGGCAAGGCCCGTGGAGGCGCGTTCCGCGTCCGCCAACATAGCGGGCACCTCGGCCAGCACCCGCGCCAATGTGGTCGCCCCTTCGCCGGCCTTCTTCAAGCCGCCGCGCAGTCCGAGGTTGCCCTCGATCCAGGTCTTCGCCACGGGCGCCGCGGCGGTCCACATGTTGAGCGAGGGATCGAGGCCCCGCGCCACACCTTCGACGATCACCATGCTCTTCTGCAGCAGAATGAGCTCCGGCCGCGTCTGCATGTCGAAGACCTCGGTATAGGCGAGCAGCTGGCCGAGCAGATCCGCCATCGAGATCTCTTCCGCCGTGCGGCCATGAATAGGCTCGCCGATCGCTCGCAACGCCTGCGCGAACACCTCGACCGGATGATGCGGCGGCACATAGCCAGCCCAGAAATGCACCTCCGCGGCGCGCCGATAGTCCCGAGTGATGAGCCCGTAGAGGATCTCGGCCAGGAAGCGGCGCTCCTTGCTGCCGAGCCGTCCCATGATGCCGAAGTCGACCGCCACCACCGAGCCCTTGTCGTCGACGAAGAGATTGCCCTGGTGCATGTCGGCGTGGAAAAAGCCGTCTCGCATCGCATGTGTGAGGAACGAGCGCAGCACGATAAGGCCGAGCGCGCGCAGGTCATATCCCGCCGCCTGTAGGCGCGCATGATCCGAGATCGGGATGCCGGCGATCCAGTCCGTTGTCAGCACCCGCTTCGCCGTGCGCTTCCAATCGACGCCCGGCACGCGGAAGCGCTCATCCGTGCTGATGTTCTCGGCCATCTCGGACAGGGCCGCCGCCTCGAGACGCAGATCCATCTCGAGCTCGGTCGTCCGGGCGAGGTTTTCGACCACCGCGAGTGGCTTCAGGCGCCGCGACGGCGCATGCACCCGCTCGATGAGGCGAGCCGCAAAGAAATAGCTATCGAGATCACGCTTGAACCGTTTCTCGACATCCGGTCGCAGGATCTTGACGGCCACCTCGCGGCGCACGCCCTTTTCCATCGTCACGGCTTTGTGCACCTGTGCGATCGAGGCTGCGGCAACCGGCGGCCCGAACTCCACGAAATGGTCCTCGAGCTTGCCGCCGAGTGCCTCCTCGATGGCCCGCCGCGCCTCCGCCATGCTGAACGGCGGCATACGATCCTGCAGGTGGCCGAGATCGCCGGCGAGATCAGCTCCGATCACGTCGGCGCGCGTTGCGAGAAACTGTCCGAGCTTGATGTAGCTCGGGCCCAAGGCCGCCAGCGCACTCGAGATACGCCGCTCTTTTGGCCGCCCGGCATTGAAGGGCCACGCGAGCACTTGCACGGGCAACGTCGCAATCCTGGCCAGCTTGAGCGCCAGCGGCACCTTCTGCCCTTTGGGCACGAATTGCACGCCGTGCTGCGCCAGCACCAGGCCCGCCCGTGTCAGCCGCCAGATGTTGGTAATCGCGTTCGCCATGCCTCGCCCGCCTCAAGTCTCTCCACGCAGCGGTACCGGCCAAGCGGCCCGCTGGCAAGCAGGTGTCGCAAGCATCCTTGCTCACCGCCCGCCGCCCTGTGAATATCGGGCACTACAACCCGAGGCACCTCCAGAATCGCCTATGGTCGCGTAGCGGGGAACGTGAATCCCCTCTCCCCATTCTCTGCACTTGACTGGGGAGAGGGCTAGGGTGAGGGGCAGGTTGTTGGCGGTAGCGCTAGCGGCTGCCATTACCCTATCCCAGCAAAGCGGGGAGAGGGTAATGGCAGATCCGAAATACGTGCACTTGAAGGTGCACTCGGCCTATTCGCTTCTCGAGGGCGCGCTGCCGATCAGCAAGATTGCAAAGCTCGCCGAGCACGCGGGCATGCCGGCCATTGGGCTTACGGATACCAACAATCTGTTCGGCGCGCTCGAATTCTCGGAGAAGCTCATGGGCTCTGGCGTGCAGCCCATCGTCGGCACGTCACTCGAGACTGATTTCGGCGACGGCACGCCGTCCGGCCCGGCCGCATTCCGGGTTGGACAGAACGAGCCGCCGGTGCGCCCTGCAGGCCCGATCGCATTGCTCGCTGCAAACGAGGCGGGCTATGCGAACCTGATCAAGCTTGCGAGCCAGGCCTTCCTCGACACCGAGCCGGCCGACCCGCCGCACATTAGGTTCGACGCGCTTGAACGTCACTACGATGGCTTGATCGCATTGACCGGCGGGCCTCTCGGGCCCATCGGTCGCGCCTTGAGCGATGGTCAGATCGACCTCGCGCGCGAGCGTCTGAAAAAATTGCAGCGCACGTTCAACGGCTCGCTCTATCTCGAGATCCAGCGTCACGGCCTCAAGGCGGAGCAGGATATCGAGCCACAGCTCATCGAGCTGGCCTATGAGTTTGCCATTCCGCTCGTCGCGACGAATGAGGTCTATTTCGCGAGCCCGGAAGACTACGAGGCTCACGACGCGCTCCTTTGCATTGCGGAGGGCCGCACCGTGGTCGAGGACGACCGCCGCCGCGTCAGCCGCGAGCACTACTTCAAGACCGCAGACGAGATGGCGGCAGTCTTCGCCGATCTGCCGGAAGCGTTGCACAACTCCATCGAGATCGCCAAGCGCTGCGCCTATCGTCCGCTTGGCCGCAAGCCGATCCTTCCGCGCTTCGTCAAGGCTACTGCCGGCGCCTCGACCGAGGACCAGCTCGCAGCCGAGGCCGCCGAGCTGAAGCGGCAGGCCGAGGAGGGGCTCCGGGCCCGTCTCAAAGCTCAGGAGCCGACTCAGGGTTTTTCCGAGGAGGACTACTGGAAGCGCCTCGCCTACGAGCTCGGCGTCATCGAGAAGATGAAGTTTCCGGGCTATTTTCTAATCGTCTCCGACTTCATCAAATGGGGCAAGTCGAATGGCATTCCGGTCGGGCCTGGCCGCGGATCGGGCGCAGGCTCCGCCGTTGCGTGGGCTCTCACCATTACAGATCTCGATCCCCTTCGCTTCGGCCTGCTGTTCGAGCGCTTCCTCAACCCCGAGCGGGTCTCGATGCCGGACTTCGATATCGATTTCTGCCAGGACCGCCGCGAGGAGGTCATCCGCTACGTGCAGCAGAAATACGGTGAGGATCGCGTCGCGCAGATCATCACGCACGGCAAGCTGCAAGCGCGCGCCGTGCTGCGCGATGTTGGCCGCGTCCTGCAAATCCCTTACGGGCAGGTCGATCGGCTCGCCAAGCTCGTGCCCAACAATCCAGCGAACCCGGTCACGCTCGCGGAAGCCATTGCCGGCGAGCCCAAGCTCGAGGAGGAGGCGAAGGCCGATCCTCTGGTCGCGCGCTTGCTCGAGATCGCGCAGAAGCTCGAAGGCCTCTACCGCCACGCATCGACGCACGCGGCCGGCATCGTCATCGGCGACCGGCCCCTGGACGAGCTGGTTCCGCTCTACCGCGATCCGAAATCGCCGACGCCCGTCACGCAATTCAACTGGAAGATGGTCGAGGCTGCGGGCCTCGTGAAGTTCGATTTTCTTGGCCTCAAAACGCTGACAGTCTTGAAGAAGGCCGCAGACCTCGTGAAGCACGGCCGCGGCATCGATATCGACTATGCGGCCCTTCCGCTCGACGACAAGAGATCCTACGAGCTCTTGGCCAAGGCAGATACGGCAGGCGTCTTCCAGCTCGAAAGCACGGGCATGCGCGAGAGCTTGAAACGCCTGAAGCCGGACCGCTTCGAGGACATCATCGCCATGGTGGCGCTCTATCGCCCCGGCCCGATGGACAACATCCCGACCTACATTCACCGCAAGCATGGCGAGGAGCCCGTCGACTGCCTGCATGACATGCTGAAAGGCATCCTCACGGAGACCTACGGCGTCATCATCTACCAGGAGCAGGTCATTCAGATCGCCCAGGTGATGGGCGGCTACACGCTCGGCCAGGCAGACTTGCTTCGCCGCGCCATGGGTAAGAAAGACAAGGCCGAGATGGCCAAACAGCAGGCGCGCTTCGTCGAAGGCGCACTCGCCAACGGCGTCAAGAAGGAGGATGCCGTCTACATCTTCGAGCTGGTCGATAAGTTCGCAGGCTACGGCTTCAACAAATCCCACGCCGCCGCCTATGCGCTTGTGAGCTATCACACGGCATACATGAAGGCGAACTTCCGCGAGGAGTTCTTGGCCGCCTCGATGACGCTCGACGCCGGCAATACCGACAAGCTCGCCATGTTTGCATCGGAAGCGCGCAAGAGCGGCATCCGCGTGCTGCCGCCCTGCGTCAATGCTTCCGCCGTGGACTTCCTCGCTATTCCCCCCTCTCCCCGCAAGCGGGGAGAGAACCCTAACCCTCTCCCCGTCAAGGACGGGGAGAGGGAGGAAAGGGGCGCCATCCGCTATTCGCTCGCCGCCCTGAAGAACATTGGCGCAAGTGCGGTTGAAAGCATTGTCGAGGCGCGCAATGAGACGGGGCCGTTCAAATCGCTCGCCGACTTCGCGGCCCGCATCAATCCCAAAGTGCTGAACAAGCGAGCGCTTGAAACCATGGCGGCTGCCGGCGCCTTCGATAGCTTCGAACCGAACCGCGCGCTCGTTTACGCCAACGTTGAGCAGATCATGGCCGAGGCCGGCAAGAAGGCCGACGACGACCGCACCGGCCAGGGCAGCCTCCTTGGCTCGATGGAGACGAGCGCGGCCTCGGTCGTCCTCAAGCTCAAGCCCGCCCAGGGCTGGACTCCAATGGAGAGGTTGCAGGCCGAGTTCGAGAGCATCGGCTTCTTTCTTTCCGGCCATCCCCTCGATCAATACGAAAAAGTGCTGGCCAAACTTGGTGCGCGCCGCTTCGTCGACTTCGAGGCGGCCGTCGAGCGCGGCGCATCGGGTGGCACGCTCGCCGGCATCGTCATCTCCGCGCGCGAGCGCCGATCGGCCAAGGGCAACAAATTCGCGTTTGCAATGTTCTCCGACACGAGCGGCCAGTTTGAGGCTGTCATCTTCTCGGACACGCTGACACAAAGCCGCGACCTTCTCGTTGCGGGCACGCCGCTTCTTCTTGCCGTCGAGGCAGAGCGTGACGGCGACACGATGAAGATGCGCGTCCAATCGATGAAGTCGCTGAACGACGCGGCAGGGACGCTCGACCAGGGATGGAAAATTCTGCTCGACGCCACGGCGTTCGCCGCCAAGAAGGCTCGCATGCACGATATCAAGGCGAACCTGAAGCCCTCGAGCGCCGGCCGCAAAGGTGCGGAGGTGCGGTTCATCTTGTATCTCGGCGATCGAAGCCGCGAAGTTGAGATCGCCGTACCTGGCCGTTTCGATATCAACCCGAATGTCGCGGGCCGGCTCTCGACCTTGCCCGGGGTTCTTGAGATCCACGAAACCTGATTGTCTCGCCTGACCAAGCTTGGGAACCGCTAACAACGTCATGCGTTGGCGGTTCATGCTCGATAGTCTGGGGCACGCACTATTGCGGGGAGGTCAGATCGGCGACGACACGTCGACCGACTTCCGCCGCTATGACGGCGATGCTTGCGCCACCACGATCTGCTTCTTGCCATGGCAAATGCCGTTCCGACTGGCCTTCGCGGTCGGGCTGGTGCCACGCCATCATCTCGCCTGCTACGAGATGCCCCCAGCCATTGTGAGCTCGGAGCCGGAGCTTTGCATCCGGGCTCTGCGCGAGGTTGCGCATGACGCGGCCGGCGTGGCCGAGCGCGCTCGTATCGATGCGGCCCAGCTACTTGTCGTCGGCCTCAGCATCGGCAACGCGGTCGCGACCTACTTCGCAAATCGTCTCGGAGCAAGGCTCTGTTCGATCGCCTCCGCTGACCGTGGCGACCTCACACTGTGGGAAAGCCCCGCCTCCCGGCAGATCAGAGACCTTGCCGAGGCCAAGGGCTACCGGCTGCGCGACTTTACGCGCGCGCTCAAAGGCTATCATGCGGTCGAGAACCTTGAGAATCTGGCTCCCGGCAGCCGCTTCATTTTCGGGCTGCGCGACGAGTTCGTGCCGAAGTCACGAACCGATGGTCTCGCCACCGCGGTCCGCAGCGTGCTTCCCGCCGCCGAGATCACCTATCTGGATGCAGGCCACATCGGCACCATGATCGAGACAGTGAAACGGGGCTTTGTCGAGCCGCCGGCGGCTCACCTCGCGCGCGCCTAACGACACTGTTTGACGCGCTGAGATTTGAAGCGTCCCGAGAGTAGACATCGGCCGGCCCGCGGGTAAGAGTGCCTCGAACGAGCACCGGGCTCTTTGGGGAAATGCCATGTTTCCAATTGGCGACGACGACACGACGCGCCGTTCGACGCCGGTCGTGACCGTCATCGTTATCGCAATCAACGTGCTCGTATTCCTTCTCGAGCTGCAGGCCGGCGACGCGTTCATTGCCAAGTGGGCGTTCGTTCCTGCGCGCTTTGCTTCCGATCCACTTGGTAACGCACCGACTTTGGTCACGGCCATGTTCATGCATGGTGGCTGGCTGCACCTCGGCGGCAACATGCTCTACCTCTGGATCTTCGGCGACAACGTCGAGGATCGCTTTGGCCCGGTGCGCTACATTATTTTCTATCTGCTGGCAGGCTTCGCCGCGACCTTCGCTCAATATGTCGTGAACCCGGCTTCGACGGTTCCGAACCTCGGTGCGTCTGGAGCCATCGCCGGCGTGCTCGGCGCATATATCCTGATGTTCCCTGGCGCGAGAGTTGACGTTCTGCTTGGCCAGCGTGTCGTGCCGATGCCGGCCTTCGTCGTGCTCGGCCTCTGGATTGCACTTCAATTGATGAGCAGCGTCGGCTCGATTACGAGCTCATCGCAAACTGCCGACACCGGAGGCGTTGCCTACATGGCTCACATCGGCGGCTTCCTAGCTGGACTTGCCATGGCAGCCGTTCTGCGTGGTCGCGGGCAAAGGTCGATCGCGTAGTTTGCAACGCACGAGTGGCGAAAAGATGCAAGAGCAACTCACATGAATAGGACTCGATTTTCGATTTTGAGTGCCTATTCGCGATCCAATTAATTCGACATGCCATATTACTTTGGCATGCCACGAGTGGAGGCACGTTTGCGCGTCTGAATACACATCCTCTGACCACATGCATAAAGAAAGTCATAACGTTAGTCATAGCGATCGGGACCGCATATACCCGTAATAGATGTGTTTTCGCAATTCTTCAATTGGCGGTCGTATGCGGAGCTATTCCTACTATTTTTTGCTGTTGCTTCAAGATCTACCTGGGTGTTGCACTGCTCCGGCCGACCGTACTATGGTCGAACCGGACTCCGTGGTATTTCAACGCAATTGACTCGTCGGGAACACGGCCCTATCGCTTCGGCGAGAACTCATCTGCAGCATTATCGATCTTTCGCTCCATTTCGTGAGCAATTCTTGCATTTCAGAACATGACAAAAAAATCAGAAGATAAACGTCTAGAACGCTCGCCCGTGCACCTCATCCATCGCGCCAGTCAAGGCGCCGACGATCTGCTGCAGGCGGAGAAGGAGCCTCTCGATCTCACACCGCGTCAGTTCGCGGTGCTTGAGGTTCTTTCCCGTAACGAGGGTGCAAGCCAGCGAGTGCTCGTCGATGCGACTGGAATTGATCGCTCGACGATGGCCGACATCATTCAGCGAATGCTGAAGAAGGGCTTCGTAAAGCGCCGTCGCAGCAGTGACGACGCCCGTGCCTACTCCGTAAAGCTCACCGAGTCCGGTGCCCAAACGCTCAAGGTCACAAGACCCGTCATGCGTCGGATCGACGAGCATCTGCTCGCAGCCCTGCCGGCAAAGCGAGCCGAAGACTTTCTTGAAAATCTCAAGATCGTCATCGCTGCTTTGAACGCGCCAGAAGTGGTAATTCCGGCCAAGAAGAAGCGGCGAGCGGCTCGATCATAGAGCCTGATCGTTTGAGATGGAAGCACTTGAGGTTCCATCGAGAACGTGAATCAGACTCTAAGGCAAAGACTTCGTCTGATCGTTTGAGATGGAAGCACTTGAGGTTCCATCGAGAACGTGAATCAGACTCTAAGGCAAAGACTTCGCCTGATCGTTTGAGATGGAAGCACTTGAGGTTCCATTGAGAACGTGAATCAGACTCTCAAGCTAGTGCATAGAGCGCGCTTGCGGCAAGAATAGCGATTCAGACAAGAGCAAACGCGCTCTAAGCGGCGCCGGCGGAGTTCGCCGGCATCCTGCGGCTTCACGAGCTGAATTTCCGCTGCAGCCGCTGTCTTATGGCTGCCAAGGCTTGTGCTCGGGCGCGTCCTCTGGATCGTCGCTCAAGCCTGAGCGGCGAATCTCGCGCAGCAACGCATAGAGCGCGTCCTTAATTCCAGCGCCAGATACGGCGGAGAGCACGAGCGGCTTCTTGCGTGCAGCCTTGTGCAGCGCTGAAACGCGCTCGGCGACCGTCTCGTCGTCGAGGGCATCGCACTTTGAAAGCGCGACGATCTCCTTCTTCTTGTCGAGCCCGCCACCGTAGGCTTTGAGCTCGCGGCGCACGGTGCGGTAATCCTCCGCCACATTCTCGCTTGTCCCGTCAACGAGATGCAAAAGAACCTTCGTCCGCTCCACGTGCCCGAGAAATCGCGTGCCGAGCCCCGCGCCCTCATGCGCTCCCTCGATCAGCCCTGGAATATCGGCGAGGACAAAGTCCGTATCTCCGGCCCGCACGACGCCAAGATTGGGATGCAGCGTCGTGAAAGGGTAGTTGGCGATTTTCGGCTTTGCTGCCGAGACCGCGGCAAGAAATGTCGATTTGCCGGCATTTGGCAAACCTATGAGCCCAGCATCTGCAATGAGCTTCAGTCTGAGCCAGATCGTGAGCTCATCGCCGAGCAAACCCGGATTGGCATTCGTCGGCGCACGGTTCGTCGGGCTCTTGAAATGAGCATTGCCAAATCCGCCGTTGCCACCATGGGCAACGGTGAAGTGCTGTCCGGCCTCTTTGAGCTCGGCGAGCAGCGTCTCCTGATCCTCGGCCAGCACCTCCGTCCCTGGAGGCACCTTGACGACGCAGTCTTTGCCGTTCGCCCCCGCGCGATTACGGCCCATCCCGTTGATGCCGCGCTCAGCCTTGAAGTGCTGCTGATAGCGATAATCGATGAGCGTATTGAGATTTTCGACACACTCTATGATCACGTCGCCACCGCGGCCGCCGTCGCCGCCGTCAGGCCCGCCGAACTCGATGAACTTCTCGCGCCGGAAGCTGACGGACCCGTTGCCGCCATCTCCAGCCTTAATATAGATCTTGGCGAGGTCGAGAAATTTCATTCGATGATCCGTTTCAATTGAATTTGCGAAGAGGCCGGCAGTGTTGAGCACTCTGCGGTCATGCCCCTCCGCTTATGCCACCCGCCTCCGGAATATAGTCCAGGGCCGCGCCATCAGCAGTGGCCTGCGCCGTTCGTATGTAACGGCCGCCACCTCCGCCTGACGCGCATCGCACCACGCAGTGCACATGCCCGAGCGGCGGAAGCCGAGCTTGGCGATAACCCGCGCCGATCCCGCGTTGTCGGTAAAGTGGCAACAGGTAAGTCCCGTAAAGCCGGCATCCAGAAAGCAATGGCGCATCAGCGCGCTGGCGGCTTCCGTGGCAAAGCCCCGTCCCCACCAGGGTTTTCCGAGCCAGTATCCGATCTCGGCCGTGCCATTGCCATTCGGAATATAGCCGACGGCTCCGATCATCTCCCCTTCGAAAAGGATCGCACGCACGAATTCATCCTCGGCAAGGTTCGCCATCCAGTCGAAGGCGAGTTGCTCCGAATAGGGATATGGGATGCGTGCTGTCATCCGCGCGACATCCCAATCGCCGGCATAGTGCGCAATGCGCGGCACGTCCTGCACGTCGATTTCCCGAAATTTTAGCCGCCGCGTCCTCATGCTGCCTTGCTCACCGCCGCTCGCCCTTCTGCCTCGCATCTGCCGCCCGCGGTCGATCCAAACATACGAAAAAGGGGGGATGGCAGCCATCCCCCCTTCTCGCATTAGGCGAGCGTCGTGAGCCTTTACTCGGCAGCTTCGGCCTTGAGAGGCTTCACGGAAATGTAGACGCGACCATTGCTCTTCGCGTCGAACTGCACGTGGCCCTCGGTGACGGCAAAGATCGTGTGATCCGTGCCGATACCGACGCCCGTGCCGGGGTGCCACTGCGTGCCGCGCTGCCGGCAGATGATGTTGCCGGGAATGACCAGCTCTCCACCGAAACGCTTGATGCCGAGGCGCTTCGAATGTGAGTCGCGGCCGTTCTTGGTTGAGCCGCCAGCTTTCTTTTGTGCCATGGGTTGGTATCCTTCTCGTGAGGCGGGACCGCGCGGAGCGTGACCTGCCGATTAGGCCATGGAGCAGCGGGCTACGCGCTCCTCATGAAAGATCGGCTGAGACCTCAGCCCGTGATGCCTGTGATGCGCACCTTCGTCAGATCCTGACGGTGGCCACGCTTACGGCGCGAATTCTTGCGGCGGCGCTTCTTGAACGCGATGAGCTTCGGGCCGCGCGTTTGCTCGACGAGCTCTGCGCTGACCTTGGCACCCGAGAGCATCGGCTTGCCGACCCTGACGGTCGCGCCTTCGCCGACCATCAGCACCTCGGTGAACTCGATCGTATTGCCAGCCTCGACGTCGAGGCGCTCGACGAGGAGGATGTCGTCCTTGGCGACGCGGTATTGCTTGCCGCCTGTCTTGATGACAGCGTACATATTGGGCCTCGTTTTCCGCGCATTTTTCAGCGCTTTGGGTCTAAACCGCGCCCTGTGGCGCCGCGAATTAACGCGGACTTTCAATGGGTTGCCTCAATGGGCAGCCTGAGCCTCGGGCAGCGCTCTTAGCGCGGCCGAATAATTCCGGCCACGTTGGACGGACTTATCGTCGAGATGTTCTTTAAAGTCAATCAAAGTCAATCGCATCTCGCCCGAAAACCTGAGCGTCAAGCGCGGAGCGTCCGACTGGCCCAATCGTGCGGTGCAAAGACTCCTGCGTTTTTGATCGAGGTCATGATGTGAAGGTTCGGGCCACGCCAAATATCCTCCGACGCTTTGCTTCAAAGGCCGATGGGGGAAACCGTGATTGAACGAGACGCGATCCAGAGGGCACCGGTTGCCCGCGAGCCCTTCCCCTACTTCCTCGCCGAGAAAGTTCTCTCTTCGGACGTGCTCGCCGCTGCTCAGCGCGATTTTCCAGCGATCACACAACCAGGCGTGTTTCCTCTTAAAGAGCTGAGCTACGGGCTTGGCTTCGCCGATCTGATCGACGGCATCCGCAGCCGCGAGCTTGAAGAGCTGCTCGAGCAGAAATTCGACGTCGAGCTTGCCGACAAGCCGCTCATGATCACCGTCCGCGGCCGTTGCCAGAAGAAGGACGGTCGCATCCACACGGATTCGACCGACAAGATCGTAACCTGCCTGCTCTATCTCAACGATACTTGGTCTGAGGACGGCGGCCGGCTGCGACTCCTCCGCAATGGCACCGACATCGACGATGTGATTGCCGAGATCCCGCCCAACGGCGGCACGTTCGTCGCCTTCAAACGCACCGACAACTCCTGGCATGGCCATCACCCCTTCGAGGGACCGCGCCGATACATCATGTTCAATTGGGTGCGTTCCGAGGCGGCTCTTGTGAAAAACATCGGACGCCACACCCTGTCGGCCAAGTTGAAACGCCTCAATCCGTTCGCCTGAAGGAGGAGCACGCATGGACCAGATGATGCCGCCAGGCGCGTCCGCAAGCCACTTCATCACATCACTCGATGGTTCAAGGCATGTCCGCGGGCCATTCAATTATTGGCTTCTTGAGAACGCTTTGACCGACGAGCTGATCGACGGCATCGTGTCGCTTCCATATGAGCCGCCGAGTGATCCGCTCTTCGTCGGCAAGCGTGAAGCCAACAATTCGAAGCGCGTCTATTTCAATCCCGAGAATCAGGCACGTTTCCCCGTCGCAGCCGAGGTCGCCGAAACCTTCCGTAGTCCATACGTTGTCCGTCGCCTTGAGCAATTGACGGGCCAGAGCCTGGCGGAGGGCGCGCTGCGCATCGAATATTGCCAAGACGTCGATGGCTTTTGGCTCGAGCCGCATCTCGATCTTGGCGTGAAGCTCTTCACAATGCTGATCTATCTCTCCGGCGAGCCCGAGCTGTACGACGCCGGAACGGACATTTACGACGCGTCGCCCGAGCATAATCGCGTCGGCACAGCACCCTACGAGAAGAACAAAGGCTTGATCTTTATTCCCGGCCACGACACTTGGCATGGCTTCTCGAAGCGCCCGATCAACGGCGTGCGCCGGTCCATCATCGTCAATTGGGTAACGTCCGAATGGCGTGCCCGCCACGAGCTCGCTTGAGCAGCGTCCTCTCGCTCTTGCGTTCCCTACCTTGGCTACCGCTGCACTCCGCATCGGTGGCCATTTTTTTTGGCCAGTCGCGGCCTTGGTGCCGCAAACCCTTGTAAGACGCGGTCCTTCGCGCCTACCTATGAACCATGCAAAAGCTGCTTCCCCCGCCACGCCTAGTGTGGTGTTCCGAAGTCCGCCATTACCTGGCAGCTGGCCTCAGAGGCGGACTTCGGAATCTCAACCACACTAGTGTTCTGGATCGGACGCTTGATTCCGGGCGAAGGTCGTCAAGCGGCCGTGAATCCAGAACACAAACAAAAACTTGGCTAGGGTTCCGGCGGAGACGGTTGGGAACCAACCGTCAGAGTCGGAACACTAGAATCATGGACTTGCTAGTGTCCTCTCGATCGCGAAGTTCGTTGGGAGAGTGCTGCAGATGCTGACGAACTTCGCGATCGGGACACTAGATCCAATCCCGGTTGTCGATACCGGCCCCTCCTTCGCAATTGATACTCTGGACGCGCACGAAGCTCGCGCGCACGCGCTGCTCGACCTTGCGACCGAGAGAATTCCGGCATTCGCGCTGCGCGAGCTTGATCGCGTCTCGCGCCGCTGGCTCGAGAAGTGGGAAAATGCGCACCTTCCTGAAATCGAAGCTGTCGCCCGGCGTCTTGGGCGCCCCGGGGCGTATTTCTTTTCGATTAACTATGAGTGGGCCTGCACGTGCCGCGTCGCCCCGTCGCCGGATGCAACCACGGCCCGCCTTATCCGCGTGCTCGACTGGCGCGCGCCGGGTCTTGGACGGAATGTCGTTGCAGCTCGCGTCACGACACCAACTGGACACTTCCTCGTGCTGACATGGCCCGGCTACACGGGCGTACTGACTGGCATGGCGCCGGGCAGGTTCTCCGCCGCCCTCAACCAGGCGCCCATGCGCAAGGCGACCGGCTTTTTCGTCTTGGACTGGGCTGCAAACCGGCGCCGCGTCTGGCACATGCCGCATCCGACGCCGGCCCATCTCCTGCGCACCGTGTTCGAGAAGGCGAGCACGTTTGCCGAGGCCCGCGCTCTCCTCATCAGTGAGCCGATCTCAACTCCCGCCATCTTCTCGCTTGCCGGCATCAAGGCGAGCGAAACCGTGGTCGTTGAGCGCACCGAGACCGACGCACGCGTCCACGACGGCGCCAATGTCGCCGCCAACCACTGGCAGGCGCACGGCTGGCGCGGCCATCCACGCGGCGACAGAACGGCAGAGCGCGCGGCCATGATGCACTGCATTCCGCCGGAGCTTGACGAGCACTTTGCCTGGCTTGTCCCGCCAATCCTTAATCCAACGACCCGTATCGCGGTCGTGTGCGACGCGGCACAGGGCCGGCTTGTCGCGCAGGGTTACGAAAACATGGAACCCGCCACCGAGCCGCTCGTTTTTTCAGCCTGATGACTTTGCCTGGTGACTGTGAATGTTCACAGAATTATGTTTCATTGGGAACAGCGCACCTGTTGTTTGATGCGTAAGATGTCCTAATGAGCAGCATCGGGCACGCGAGGGCTCTCGCAATGGATGACCTATTTGAGCATATGGTGGCGCGCGACCAGGATCGCGCCATTAACGGCTTCTATACGCATTTCCTGATTTTCGCTGCAGTGATGGCAGTGCTGGCCGTGCTGAATGCTGTATCGTCGGACGGCTTTTGGATGCAATGGGTTCTGCTTGGCTGGGGCCTTGGCATCTGCCTTCATTCGTTTTTGGTCTTTGTGAGAAGACCGACGCGCGTACGTGAGATTCGCGCCCTCCGCGCGGCCCGCAGAGCTCGCCCGGCAGAAACCCTCCCCGAGCCTCCCTTTCAAACCCCAGATTCGATCCCGTAAAAAAGGGGGCAGGCCTGCAAGCAAGCCTAACCCCTTAGTTCGGCATATAGACACCCAGCAGGGGAGGGGTAGGCCCCGGCAGCCTACCCCAACGAGCTCAGAACAGGCCCTCGATCTGGCCCTGGTCATTGAGACGGATTGAATCCGCCGAAGGGACCTTCGGCAGGCCAGGCATCGTCATGATCTCGCCCGTGATGACGACCACGAACTCGGCACCCGCCGAGAGGCGCAGCTCACGCACCGGCACGATGTGACCCGTCGGAGCGCCGCGCTTGTTCGGGTCCGTCGAGAACGAGTACTGCGTCTTTGCCATGCAGACAGGCAGATGCCCGAAGCCCATCGCCTCGAGCTTCTTGAAGCGCGTCTCGACCGACGCATCGCAAGAGATATCGGCCGCGCGATAGATCTCCGTCGCGATGGTCTTCACCTTGTCGCGCAGGCTCATCTCGTCCGGATAGAGCGGCTTGAACTGCGCCTTGCCAGCTTCCGCAATCTCGACCACGTGCTGCGCCAGCGCCTCCGTGCCGCGTCCGCCGTCGGCCCAGTGCGTGCACATGAAGGCACGCGCGCCCATGTTCTCCGCGGCGCGCATCACCTCCTGCACCTCGGCGTCTGTATCGGTGATGAAGCGGTTGATCGCGACGACAGCCGGCACGCCGAACTTGTTCACGTTCTCGATGTGCCGCTTAAGGTTCTCGCAGCCCTTGTTGACCGCCAGCACATTCTCATTCTTGAGGTTCTCTTTCGTCACGCCGCCATGCATCTTGAGCGCGCGCACGGTCGCGACGATCACCGCGGCAGCAGGCGTGAGGCCGGCCTTGCGGCACTTGATGTTGAAAAACTTCTCCGCCCCGAGATCTGCGCCGAAGCCTGCTTCCGTGACGACGTAGTCAGCAACCTTGAGCGCGGTTGCAGTTGCGAGCACCGAGTTGCAGCCATGCGCGATGTTCGCGAACGGACCGCCATGGATGAACACGGGGTTGTTCTCGAGCGTCTGCACCATGTTCGGCATCAGCGCGTCCTTGAGCAGCACGGTCATCGCGCCGTCGCCCTTCACGTCGCGCGCACGCACCGGCTTCTTGTCGCGCGTATAGCCGATGATGATATTGCCGAGGCGCGTCTCGAGATCCTTGAGGTCGCGCGCAAGGCACAGGATGGCCATGACCTCGGAAGCAACCGTAATGTCGAAACCGTCCTCGCGCGGGAAGCCGTTCGAAACGCCGCCGAGCGAGTTCACGATCGAGCGCAGCGCGCGGTCGTTCATGTCGAGCACGCGGCGCCATTCCACGCGGCGGCTGTCGAGGCCGGCTGCATTGCCCCAGTAGATGTGATTGTCGATCAGCGCCGAGAGCAAGTTGTGTGCGCTGGTGATGGCATGGAAATCACCGGTGAAGTGGAGGTTGATGTCCTCCATCGGCACGACCTGAGCATAGCCGCCGCCAGCAGCGCCACCCTTGACGCCGAAGCAGGGTCCGAGTGACGGCTCGCGCAGGCAGCACATCGCCTTCTTGCCGATGCGGTTCAAGCCATCTGAAAGGCCGACTGTCGTCGTCGTCTTGCCTTCTCCCGCAGGTGTCGGGCTGATGGCCGTCACGAGGATGAGCTTGCCGTCGGGCTTACCCTTCTGTGCATTGATGAAATCGAACGAGAGCTTAGCCTTCGTCGTGCCGTAGGGAATGATTGCGTCGGCGGCAATACCGAGCTTCGCCGCCACTTCCGTGATCGGCTTCATTTTAGCTTCGCGCGCAATCTCGATGTCGGACTTAACGGTCACGAGGGCTCCCTCCAATGGTGCGTTTCTCTCCGCGCCCCGTTTTAGGTGGGGCCGGACTCGGACGCATTATTGGCGTCTCCCGCGCACTTCGCCAAGCGGCTCGCGAAAATATGGACACCATGACGCGACGCACTTCTCGTATTGCGTTGCGGCATAAGACGATGGCTCTGCGTTGCCCGCTGGGGTAAGACGCGCTGGGGCACTTCGACGGCCTCAGCATTTCAGGCGAAAACGGACCAAGCCATGGCGCGAGATACAACGTTGGACGACCTTGCGACCGTTCGCGACTGGGTGCGCTACGCGACAAGCCGTTTCACTGAAGCGAAACTTGTTTTCGGCCACGGCACGGCGACGGCACTCGATGAAGCGGCCTATCTTATCCTTAACGCGCTGAGCCTGCCCATAACGGAGCTCGACCCATGGCTCGATGCCCGTCTCACCCGTGCTGAGCGAGAGGCGCTCCTCGCTCTCATCACGCGGCGCATCGAGACGCGAAAACCGGCGCCGTACCTCACCAACGAGGCCTGGATCGATGGACACAGCTTTTTTGTCGACGAGCGGGTGATTGTGCCGCGCTCCTTCATCGGCGAGCTCATCACCCGGACGAGCCTTTCGGCCGTGGTTGCCGATCCCGAGAATGTCGAGCGCGTGCTCGATCTCTGCACCGGCTCGGGCTGCCTTGCGATCTTGGCCGCGCTCGCCTTCCCGAATGCGGAGGTGCTCGCCGCCGACATCTCGCCGGCCGCGCTCGAGGTTGCCGCCCAGAACGTCGCCGACTACGGCCTTGAAGGCCGTGTGCGCCTCGTAAAGTCCGATCTCTTCTCCGCGATCGAAGGCCAGTTCGATCTCATCATCTCGAACCCGCCCTACGTCACGGCCGAAGCGGTTGCGAGCTTCCCGCCTGAGTATAAGGCGGAGCCTGTGCTCGCCCACCTCGGCGGCGGCGATGGCCTCGATCTGGTCCGTCGTATTCTTGCGGACGCACAGGAACATCTTTCACCGGACGGCACTCTTATCGTCGAGGTCGGCCAGACGCGCGAGCGTCTTGAAACCGACTATCCCGATCAGGCGTTTCTCTGGCTCGACACCGAGCAAAGCGAGGGCGAGGTCTTCGCGCTCCCGGCGTCCGCCCTTTGATATCGGCCCGCAAAAGTACTGACTTATGCTGGCCGATATCAGCGCGCGGGGTTGGTGGGGCGGCCACGTGCAAACAAATGAGAATACCGGCCCACCTGCATTGGCTTAAGCGAGGCAAAGCTTCGGCGGGCCGGTATGATTTCCCTCAACCCGCCGGAGCAGGCAAAGTGTTAAGCCTCGCCCTTGCGTAGACCGGAGGCAGCCCCCGCTCTGCGGTCTGGAGCGACGAAGAAAGAAGGGGGGAAGTCCTATGACCGATCATCAGCTCGACTATGACGCTCACCGCGCCCGCGAGCTGATGCTCCGCGTCGCGAGAAACCCGCGCATCTCCTGCTGTTGCATCAAGCTTTCCTGGGAAGACCGCCGCCGCGCCTGGCGCGTCTTCCGTCTCACCCGCCGCATCTCCCGCGATGAGGCCATCCCGGGAACTACGGGGCGTGGTTTCGTAGGCTAATTGGCCTGCACTCCTCAAGGGCGCGCGCCGAGACAGCTTTGGCAATGGCATACAGGAGAGGCGCGCAGGCAAGTTATTGCCGCGCACGCGCTTACGATCAATGCGTCACGCGCGGCATGCCAGCAGCCCTAAAGATGCTGACGAAGCCGGAGGCGATTTTGCTGCTGTTACTCGCCTCGAGATAGAGGTCGCCGGCGCACGCCTTGAGCACGATCGGAATGTCGTCGGCTCGCGTGCCTGGGCCGCCGAGCTGGCTCGGCTGCCCGAGCGTCGCATTGTAACCCCAGTCGTAAGACATCTCCGCGTAAGGCGTGTGAAGTATGCCGACCTTCACGTTGGCTTCCTTGAGCTCCGTGCAAAAGGCCGTATCGATCGGCGCGACGTATTGGCGGTAGGGTACGTTTGATGTCCAAAACCGTCCAGGATCCTGGGCACCATCCGTTGCGACTATCACGACCTTGATCGGGTGGCCGGGCACCGACCCGTCGCCTCCCTTGCCAACGGTCTGCATGATGTGCCCGATAGCCTCGTTGAACTTCGTCGCACCTTCCGTTTCGCCGGACGTCGCGGGCGCGGAGGGGAGGTGCATTCTGAGCTTGGATCTGTTTGACGTCTGGGCTTGGTTGATGTGATGGTCCGTATCGAACGACCAGATCGCCGCTTTTACGGCCTCGCTATCTGGGTCGAGCCGGTCGAATTCATTTATGAGAGCGTTGATGCCCTCGTTGATAACCTGGTAGCGCAACTTGATGCCATTTCCGAGAGCGTAAGCATAAGCGTCGGCATAGCCGGCGACCGGGTTGCCGTCGTGGCATGCGAAGGCGCAGCCAAGCTTGTTTCTGAGAAGCGTCTGCTGCGCGGCATCTGCGCCAATAGCCATGGATCCCGACGTATCCACGACAAGCGTGACTTCCATGTAGGGCACCGTCTCGGCAGCCGTCTCGGCCGTACCGGAGATCGGCATCGTGCTGAACCCAAAGATGCTCATAACGTGCGGTCGGTAGGTGGCAGAATAATCAAGGGTCGACGTTATCTTCCGCTTGTTGAGGTTAAGCTTGATGCTTGCCTCCGGAGCCACTGCGCTCAGCTCAGCGACCTGCGTCGTGAAGAACGTTCTCGTCGTCTCCTCTGCGGCCTTGAGGATTTTGCCGCGTTGCGTTCCATTGCTTTGCAAGTTGGCGAGAAGATTTGTCCGGGCTTCCGACACTCCGGCTAGAGCCGCCGCGTCGGCTGCAGCTGCAATCTGACTGCGAACCCGCGTCATCTCGCCGTAGTCGATTGCAACGCCAACCGACATCAGGGCCACAGACAGCATGATCGCAAAGGGCACCAAAATGCTTCCCTTCGCGTCGGAAAGGAAGCGCGCCCGCCATGATGGCAGCGCGCCTACCAGCGTCCGGGAAAATGCAAATTTTGGCATCGCCATTTTTATGAGTAAAAATGCTATGGTACGGAACACCCACTAAATTTCAGTGAATCACGGGCCATAAAGCCAACTGATTGCCGCTTTGCCAGGGCGACCAGCGGGCAGGACCAAGCCAACCCAGCCTCTAACCCCTGATCCAACACACGCCTCCCCGGAGCACGAGCGCCATGAGCACCAAGAAGACCACCCGCACCGAGACGGACACCTTCGGACCGATCGAGGTGCCGCACGACAAATACTGGGGCGCCCAGGCGCAGCGCTCGCTCGGCAACTTCAAGATCGGCTGGGAGAAGCAGCCGGCGCCGATCATTCGTGCACTTGGCATCGTGAAGCGCGCCGCCGCCGAAACCAACATGGCGCTCGGGAAGCTCGACAAGAAGATCGGCGAAACGATCGTTGCGGCCGCGCAGGAGGTGATCGACGGCCAGCTCAACGAGCATTTCCCACTCGTCGTCTGGCAGACAGGCTCCGGCACCCAGTCGAATATGAACGCCAACGAGGTGATCTCGAACCGCGCCATAGAAATGCTCGGTGGCGAGATGGGCTCAAAGAAGCCCGTGCATCCCAATGACCATGTCAACATGGCACAGTCGTCCAACGACACCTTCCCGACCGCCATGCACATCGCCTGCGCCGAGGAGATCGTGCGCAGCCTCTTGCCCGCCCTGAAGCACCTGCATGCTGCCCTTGCCGCGAAGTCGAAGGCGTGGGAGCCGATCATCAAGATCGGCCGCACGCACACGCAGGATGCAACGCCGCTGACGCTTGGCCAGGAGTTCTCGGGCTACGCCAAGCAGGTCGAGAACGGCATCGCGCGCATCGAGCAGACGCTGCCGGATCTTATGCAGCTTGCCCAGGGCGGAACGGCGGTCGGAACCGGCCTCAATGCGCCGAAGGGCTTCGCCGAGAAGGTCGCCGAGCGTATCGCCGCCATCACGGGGCTCGGCTTCACGTCGGCGCCGAACAAGTTCGAGGCGCTCGCCGCCCATGACGCCATGGTCTTCACGCACGGCGCCATCAACACGGTCGCGGCCTCGCTGTTCAAGATTGCAAACGACATCCGCTTCTTGGGCTCGGGCCCCCGCTCAGGCCTCGGCGAGCTGTCATTGCCGGAGAACGAGCCCGGCTCGTCCATCATGCCGGGCAAGGTGAACCCGACCCAATGCGAGGCCCTGACCCAGGTCTGCGCCCATATCTTCGGCAATCACGCCGCGCTGACCTTCGCCGGCAGTCAGGGTCACTTCGAGCTCAACGTCTTCAATCCCGTGATGGCATATAACTTCCTGCAGTCCGTGCGCCTCATGAGCGACGCCGCGCGCTCGTTCACCGACAATTGCGTCGTGGGCATCGAGCCGCGTGCGGAAAACATCAAGGCCGGCCTCGACCGCTCGCTGATGCTGGTGACAGCGCTCGCTCCCAAGATCGGCTACGACAACGCTGCCAAGATCGCGAAGACGGCGCACAAGAAGGGTACGACCCTGCGCGACGAGGCCGTCGGCGGAGGTTACGTCACCGACAGGGAGTTCGACGACATCGTCGATCCTTCGAAGATGATCGGGCCGGAGTAAAAACTGGTGGGGTCAGGGACGGAGGGCTGAGGAGATACCAGCCCCGATCCTTCTTCCCTCCCTCCAGACATTGTGTAGAATGCGCATGTAATATGCGCGTTCTCAGTGAGGATGCCTCACATGTCGGCAAAGAAGAAGGCCGTTAACCTTTCGATAGATGCCGCCCTCATCGCCGAGGCAAAGGAGGCAGGCACGAACATGTCTGCCGTCCTCGAGCGCGCACTGAAGGAGGATTTGCGCGAGCGGCGCACGAAGCAGTTGCAGGAAGAGAATCGTGAGGCGATCGCAGCCCACAACCGCCTGATTGAACAGCACGGGCTTCTAAGTGACGACTGGCGAAAGTTCTGATGCGCCAGTACGACGTCTATCGCAACCCGGGCGCTCGCACACGCAAGGTCATGCCCTTTCTGCTCGTGCTGCAGTCTGATGTGGTCGCTGGTACGGGGTCGGTCGTCGTTGCGGCGCTGACCGCGGAGCTGAAAACGGCCCCGTCGCGCCTCTATCCAACGTTCGAAATCGGCGGAGCAACATATACGCTCCTGACGCCCGACCTAGCGTCTGTTCCGCGTCTGGCTCTCGTCGAGCGTGTGACGAGCCTTGAACAGGATTGGAGCCGTATAACGGCTGCTCTCGATATCTTATTCAAGGGCGTCTGAGCGAGGCTGTATGTCCGCAGAGATTATCAACCTCAGAAAAGCCCGCAAATCCCGCGACCGCATGGAGAAGGAGAAGCGCGCCAAAGAGAACCGCATCAAGTTCGGCCGCACCAAGGCCGAGCGCGAGAGAGCATCAGCTGAGGAGGCAATCAAGCTGCGCCGCCTCGAGACGCATAAGCGCATCCTGCCGGTCCTGCCGGAGGCGGGTGAAGGAGAAGTCCTGCCGGAGGCGGGTGAAGGAGAAGTCCTGCCGGAGGCGGGCGTCCTGCCGGAGGCGGGCAAAGCAAAGGAAGAAGTCCTGCCGGAGGCGGGTGCAAGTCAAAATGGCGTCGGTGGCGACGCTGGCGATGGCAGGGATCGCTCATGACGCGTCCGATGAAGCGCTCCTTTGCGATCCACGGACACCGCACCTCGATTTCGCTCGAGGCACCGTTTTGGGACGCATTGAAGGAAGCCGCTGCGCGCGAAGGGCTGTCCCTCTCGGCCTTGATCGCCAAGATCGATGACGCACGCTCAGGCGGCAGTGGCCTCTCGACTGCGGTCCGCATCTGGATCCTTGAGCATTATCGCGCCAAGCATGCGGCCGAGACCTACGACGGCGGCAACCGCGACTGAATTTCGAGTGCTTCCCGTTTTTAGAACGGGGTAAGGAACGGCTGCCAGCCATTCTCCTGAGGAGGTTTGCGGCGGCGGGAAGGCCGTTGCTCGTCTGCGCCCGCGACCTCTGGTGCGCTCGTCGCCGGAGCGGACGTCTGTGCGGCAGCCGAGGCGGGATCCGCAGCGTTCGCCCCGGCCGCGGCACCCTGCGGCGTCGCGGTCGTAGCCGTCGTAGTAGCGGACCCTGGCGTTACGGCTGCGCCAGACTGAGGCTGTGCTGATGGCGCTGGCGGCTGCTGTGGTCCCCCAGGAGGCACTGGCGCGTTCGTGCTTGGGCTTGTAGCCCCCGGGGGCGGAGCGGTCGTGCTGCCATTGTTATTGGTCGCCGCGCCAGCGGCGTTGCGCTCGGCCTCCAACAAGCGCCGCCGCTCGCGATCCTGCGCGGCCCGGGCCTGATCGGCTTTGCGGAGCTGCTCAAGGTGCTCCACGTCCCGTTCCAACTTTCGCACAGCAAGCTCGCGTTCGAGGGCCGCAACCGACACCGTGGGCTCTAGTACGCCATATTCCGCGAGCTTGCCGGTGTAGACGACCGAAACCGGCGGCAAATATGCGCGCTCCGCCGGCCCCGTGGCCCGCGCCAGCTTGGCTTCGATCTGCCATTCGCTGTCGAGCTTCATCGTTGCGAGCTCTATGGTGGTCTCAAAGGTGGAGCGGCCGTCGGCTTGCTCTATCCTTACCTTTTCGAGGCGCAACGCGCCGTCATGGATCTTGAGCGGGATCGCAACCTTGCCGAGCTTCAGCTCGCCCTGACGCAGCCCAGTCTTGATGGCCTCCACCAGCGGCTCGCCGCCAACCGGCCCCTTGCCGGCCAAACCGGCCTCGATCACGGTCGAAACAGCCGCAGGCGACATCCCGGAAATCGCAGCATTGCCCACGGAAACCTCACCCTTGCCGTCGAGCGCCGAGATGAGGGCAGCTGGAGAAAGTGCGCGGCCGGAGAAGTCGATCGAGAAGGCTGCGACGTCGCCGGGTGTCCCGACCGCCGCATCTGGCTTGCTCGCGACGTCGATCCGCAGTTCACCCTTGAGGCCGGCTCCGGCGGCAGCCTTTTCAAAGTCGAGCTGGGACGCGAGCCTGCCGCCAAGCGCCTTGCCGGTAAGGTTGCCAACTCTTATTCCACGCTCGCTAAGCGTCGCCTCAAGGGTCGCGTCCGAAATCGCAAGGCCTGGCTCGATTGAGAAGGTGCCGATTTTTAGCTTTACTGTCCCGCCGACGCGATCGAGCAGGGCGAGGTCGAACGGCTGATCGGGCCAGATTGGGGCGGCAGGCGGCACTGACGCAACACCGCCGCGAGCAGGCCTCTCTGGCGCCGCCGGTTCAGCCTCGACCGGTGCTGTGGCCCGCGCCAGGATTGGCGAAAGCAGGGACGACATCGAGGCCGAAGCCACGTCAAGATCGGCCGTGAAGACCGGCTTCCCGTTCGTGCCCGTGTCGACAGACACAACGCCCTTCAGCGCGCCTCCGCCGAGAGTGAGATCGCCACTCTCGAGGCGCAACGTCGCGTCCTTAAGGGCGACGGACAGCGTGCCCGAGAGCGGCACGTCCGCGGCACCCGCAGCAATCGGCACTCCTGCGAGCGCGAGGAGCCTACGGCTATCTCGCGCTGTCGCCCGGACGTCGCCGAGCACCGTGACGGCAGCATCCTCCGGCAGGGTCACGCGTCCTCGATAGTCAAGCAAGACGCCGTCGCCGGTGAGCTGGGCGAGTGATACCAAGCCGGAGGCGGGTGTCCCCACTGCCTTGAGGACGAGTTGGCCCGAATTGACCGCCGGGCCGACGCTACCCTTCTCCGAGCCGCCATCCGTGCTCGTGTTTGCCGATACGCTTGCAACGGAGGCCGCGGGCACATCGAAAAGGGCGCCTAGGACATGGCCCGCATCGATGCCGTTCATCGTCAGGCCAAGGTCGATCGGCGCTGTGCGCCAGTGTTGGTATCCGCCGTCGAGGTTCATCCGTGCCGTCAACCGGCCGCCGGCCAACGAGCCGTCGAGGTTGAGCTCGCTCGCGGCCCCCCGTTCCCCGTGCCCCCGTTCCCCGTGAAAGCCGAGTATGCCGGCGACCCGCAGCGGCGCAAGGCTTGCCACGCGATCCGCAAACGACTTTTCGCTTTCGGGCAGGTCGAGCAGCCGCATCAGCGTTCTTGCCGCAGGCACCGTCGGTGCCGAGATCAGCGCTCGAATAGCCCCGCGCGGACGGGAGACGATGTCTGTTGCCTCACCCTCGGCTTCGACGATGAGGCCGTCGGGAGTGGAGAATTTCAGAGCCGGGAAGGAAAGCGCACCCTTCTCAATGGCAAGCTCCGCATCGAAGTCGCGAAGCACGCGCCGTCCGTCGGTCAGCTCCGCGATCTTGAGCCGCAGAGAGATATCCGTATTGGCCCCGGTGATCTTGGACGCAATCGGTTCGGCCGTCGGAGAGGTATCAGTCGTAGGGAAAGCAATCGCCGGGCCTGCCAGGCTTTCGAGCGCGAGACCGGACATCAGTCCCTTCAAGCTAGCAAGCCCTACCAGGCCAGAGTGGATCTGAGCGGCGTCGACGCGGCTTCCTTCGAGCGTCAGCGCTACCTTCTTGCGCTCTCCGAGTCCGAGCTTGATGCCGCCGTGCAAGGCCGTGCCGGACCACTCAGCCGTCGCTTCGGTGAGTGCAATGTCGGCTTGGGATAGCTCGAAATGACCATCGAGAGCGAACGGCCCGTCGGTGCGTCCGGCCGCGATGTCCGTATCCCGGAAGCCCCAGGCGAGGAACCGCAGCAGGCTCTGGCCGGTGATGAAGAGCGTGCCGTCGAGCTTCGGCATTGTCCCGCCCGGTTGCAGAACGCCGTCGAGCAGAAGCCGAGCACCGCCCGGCAACGTTGCACGCACGCCCTTGAGCTCCAGCGGACCATTCGACCGCGATGCCGCAAGGCGCACATTGCCTATCGGTTCACCGCCGAGCGTGAGCTGGTCGAACTCGAGCTCGGCATTCGTGTCGGCCTCTTGCGGGAGGATGGCCGCCAGCGCCCCGAAATAGCTCCGCGCCGCCTCGAGCGGAATTTTCGTCGCGTTTTCCGTTCCCCCGGCGAGGCGATCGAGATCGAGCCATTTGGACGACAGGTTGACATCGAGGCGCAGCTTGTTCGACCAGTCGAGCTTGGCACTGCCCGTGATTATCTGCGGTGCGCCCTCGTGCTCGAGAGATACGGTGAGCTCGCTGAGCTTGGCGCCGCTCGTATCGCCAGCCACTTTGGCCTTGAGTTCGAACGGGGCCGGCCCGTTTTTGCTGGGCGGCGGCGCGACACCAGGCTCAGTCGCCGGGGGAGACGTATCCAGCGGCCCGAGCGCCTTTGGCTCGGCATTTGCACCCGCTTCTCCTGCAGCTTTGGGACTGAACTTAAGCTTTGCCGTCAGATCGCCGTCGAGCTTTGGCTTGCCGTCGAGTTCGCTCAGTCGCCCGTCGAGGACATAACTGTTGCCCGTTTGCGGTGCTTCGACGGAAGCCTTGAAGCGCAAGTCGCCGTTTGCATCGTACTTGGCCGTTGCAACCCGGACCTGGCGTGCGCTGCCGCTCCAGGCCAGCGTGCCCTTGAACTTGAACGGGCCATCGAGCGCCTCAGCCGCGAGTTCGCCATTGATGGCATCGAAGCGGGCGAGCTCCCCCTGTACCGGTCCGCTCAAGATAATGGCGCCATCTGTCACCCTGACCGATTGCAGGGCGACCCCGTTGGGGACGAAAGGCATGGAGCCCGGATTGAGAGAGAGCGTCCGCCAGTTGCCGCTGCCAGATGCGTCCGTCGCAAGCTGCACGATCGGACGGCGCAGCTCCACCTGATGTGCCTCGAGCACGCCTCGCAGAAGTGGTGGCACGGCAAGCCACATCGTAAATGAATCGACCCTGATGATCGAGCCGCTCGCCGCCGTCTCGGCGTCCGCGATACGAATTTTCTCAAAGCGAACATAAGGAACCGGCAGGAAACGAACGTTAACCGCGCCACCCACGCGCACCTCGCGGCCGAGGATTCGGCTCGCCTCCTCCTCGAACAGACCGCGGTAGCTGTTCCAGTCCACGAAATGCGGCACCGCGAACAAAGCGGCCAAAGCCGCTATCAAGAGGCCGCCAAGGTAGAGCAGGGCATTGTTCATGAGCGTCGTATCTGCCGTGTTGACCTGACGAACCAGAAACTAAGGAAGACTTGGGAGAGGCAGCGGGGTTCCTGCGAGGCGAGCTCCCTGCTGCCTAGCCTCCATATAAAGTCCACAAATACGAAACGCTGATTGCACACAACCGGTCCAATGCAACCCTGCCAAAAGCCAAGCCTGGAATGCACAACAAGGCAGCATAGCCCATGATCCGGCGAGAGTGTCACCCTCAAATTGGGCTTTTTCCCGGGGCTGCGCACCCCACACCTTACAGGTTCCGGCTCCAGGAACCCTATATAGATGGGACTGAAGTTCGTTTCTTATGTGGGCCGTTCGTCGAGCCCAATTGATGGCGTCGTCTCTGTGGTATAGTTGCGGGTAATGCGACCGAAAAATACACAAGCAGCGAACAGGTTTGCCAACGAGGCGCCGCCTTTCGCCGGCGAGGCTTCGCCAGATGACGACATGCCGCCGTTCGATCTGCCGCAGGCCCCAAGTTCCGCGGCACAGAAACCGCGCGCGGACCAGTCCGAGCAAGTGCGTCCTGAGCAGCCTCCCGCCGAGCGCCGCTCGATCTCCGAGCGTGCCCGCGGCTTGGCCGCGCGTTCCTCCTACCTTGACGGTCTCAACGCCGAGCAGCGCGCGGCCGTCGAAGCGCTCGACGGGCCAGTCCTCGTTCTGGCCGGAGCCGGCACCGGCAAGACCCGCGTTCTGACGACGCGCATCGCCCATATTCTGGCCACCGGCCGCGCCCAAGGGCACCAGATTCTGTCGGTGACGTTCACGAACAAGGCCGCGCGCGAGATGAAGGAGCGAATCGGTACCCTGGTCGGCGGCGCGGTCGAGGCCATGCCGTGGCTCGGCACATTCCATTCGATCGGGGTGAAGATCCTCCGCCGGCACGCTGAGCTCGTCGGACTGAAGTCCAGCTTCACGATTTTGGATACCGACGATCAGCTCCGTCTTTTGAAGCAGGTCATTGAGGCCGAGGGCCTGGATCGCGACCGCTGGCCCGCGCGCCAGCTTGCCGGCCTGATCGACAGCTGGAAGAATCGCGGCCTGACGCCGGGCAAGGTTCCGGCAGGCGAGGCCTTCGCGTTTGGCGGCGGCAAGGGCGCTGCGATCTACGCGGCCTATCAGCGCCGCCTGAAGGAGCTGAACGCCGCCGATTTCGGCGACCTTCTGCTCGAGATGCTCCGCCTGTTCACAGAGCATCCGGACATTCTCGCCGAGTATCATCGCCGGTTCCGCTATATACTCGTCGACGAGTATCAAGACACCAACGTCGCCCAATACCTCTGGCTCCGGCTCATCGCGCAAGGCTCGCCGAACATCGCCTGCGTCGGCGACGATGATCAGTCGATCTACGGCTGGCGCGGCGCCGAGGTCGACAACATCCTCCGCTTCGAGCTAGATTTTCCGGGCGCCAAGGTGGTCCGCCTTGAGCGCAACTATCGCTCGACGGGCCATATCCTTGCCGCCGCCGCCGGCCTCATCTCCCGCAACAAGGGTCGTCTCGGAAAGACGCTCTTTACCGACGGCGAGGCGGGCAAGAAAATTTGTGTCACCGGTTTCTGGGACGACGAGGAGGAGGCGCGCTCCATCGCGCGCGATATCGAGGAATTTCAGAAGAGCGGCGAAAGCCTGAACGAGATCGCGATCCTCGTGCGCGCCTCATTTCAGATGCGCGTGCTCGAAGACCGCTTCGTCACGACCGGCATTCCCTATCGCGTCATCGGTGGTCCTAGGTTCTACGAGCGTGCCGAGGTCAAGGACGCAATCGCCTATCTCGAGGTTACGGCAAACCCGGCGAACGACCTCAAGTTCGAGCGCATCATCAACGTGCCGAAGCGGGGCCTCGGCGATACCAGCGTTGAGCGCATCCACGCCCTCGCCCGCGCCAGGTCCGTGCCCTTGTATCGTGCCGCGCGCGAGATCGTTGAGACCGAGGAGCTCGGCGGCAAGGCGCGCAAGGCACTTGCTGACTTGGTTGCCTCGTTTGAGCGTTGGCGCGGCCAAGTTGGCCACGTGAAGCACACCGAGCTTGCCGAGCTGATCCTCGATGAGAGCGGCTACACCGCCCATTGGCAGGCAGACAAGAGTCCGCAGGCCCAAGCCCGCCTCGAGAACTTGAAAGAGCTTGTGCGCTTCATGCACGAGTTCGAAACCCTCGAAGCGTTTCTCGAGCACGTGAGCCTCGTGATGGACACCGAGCAGCGCGACGACGTGGAGCGCGTCAGCGTCATGACGCTGCACGCAGCCAAGGGGCTCGAGTTCAACACCGTGTTTCTTCCCGGCTGGGAGGAAGGCCTGTTCCCCCATCAGCGCGCGCTCGACGAGAGCGGCGAGACGGGCCTCGAGGAGGAGCGGCGATTGGCTTACGTCGGCATCACGCGTGCAAAGCGTCTCGGCAAGGTCTCATTCGCCCAAAACCGCCGCACGCGCGGGCTCTATCAATCGGCAATTCCCTCACGCTTCGTCGATGACCTGCCGGAGGAGAACGTGGATGTCGTCGAAACCAAGAGCCCGTTCGGCGGCGCCTACCAGACCTTTGGCAATCCGTTCGACCGCGTCGGCGGTTCGAACCCCTACGGTAAGAGCCGCTTCGACGACCAATCGCGTTTCAAGTCGAGCTACGAGACGCCGGGCTGGCAGCGCGCCAAGGCGAACGAGGCGGAATGGTCCCGCGATGCAGAACGCCGCCGCAACTCCGATATGAAGCCCGCTCGCCCCACCATCACCATCGAGGCCGGCCAGATCATCGCCTCGTCCTCGGCCCCTGGCGCGGGTTATGTCGCGGGCAACCGTGTCCGCCATCAGAAGTTCGGTTTCGGCACGGTGACCGAGGTCGACGGCAATAAGCTTACCATCGAGTTCGACCATGCCGGCAGGAAGCGCGTCGTCGACAGCTTCGTCGTGAAGGCGTGACGGGACGCCTCCGTCGCGGCCTCACCCCGGCGTGACGCGCATCACCAGATGACAGGGGCGGTATTTCCGCGTGACGACGGTCACCCGCGTGCCGGGAGGGACCGGCGGCTGGCCGCGCGTATCCAGAAACAGGACGAGCCCGCTATCGGTGACAAGCTCCGCCGAGTTTGTGCTCCAAAGCCTGACGGTGCCGCTGAAGGTGTGGGTGCCCCGCTCGAACGGATCGAGGTCGTCCATCGATCTCCTCCCAGTGTCCTGATAACGAGTGTCCTGATAACGAGTGGTCCAGATAACGAGTGCACGCCTGTTGCGACGTCGCCGTTACCTTTGAGGCTCGTCCGCGCCGCGCGTCAAGGGAACGAAACGAACCGGAATGAGTGTCGAGGACGTCGTCGTACCGTCGGGCTTCTTTTCAACCACCATCAGGTCCTGTCGGAGCGTGCCGACAGGGATCACGAGCCTGCCGCCAGCCCTTAGTTGCGCGATGAGCTGGGCTGGAATGTGGTCGGGGGCAGCCGTGACGATGATAGCATCGAACGGAGCCTCCTCCGGCCAGCCCGCATAGCCATCTCCGGTGCGTGTACGGATGTTCTCAATGCCGAGCCGTTCGAACGTCAGTTTCGCTTGCTGCGCCAGAGGTTCAACGATCTCGATCGTAAAGACCTCACGTGCGAGCCGAGAGAGAATGGCCGCCTGGTAACCCGATCCGGTGCCGACCTCGAGCACTCGATCGGCTGGCCGCACCTCGAGCAGGTCGGTCATAAGCGCCACCATGAATGGCTGCGAAACCGTCTGGCCGTGAGGGAGCTGCAAAGGCCGGTTGTAGTACGCCCACGCCCGCTCGCCCGCGGGCACGTATTCATGGCGTGGCACATCGCGCATTGCGCTGAGCACGCGGTCGGACAACGAACGGCCTCCGAGCTCGACACCGAGGCGCGCGACGAGACTTTCGATTTCGGCCACCATCCGCTCGCGCTCAGGCCTATGCCGATCAGGAGAAGCCTCGTCCCGAGTAGAAGCCAACGCAACCGATCCCATCATCAGGAAGCAACAGAGCCAGAGCCATGCACCAACGCGTGAGCGGCATCGCCCAGCGACGTGTCTGTGCCCGGTATCAAATCTGGATTTTAGCTCAATTCGAGCAGAACGCAGCCAAGCTCTTCGCGACATGAATTCGACGCACTCGGGGCTCAAATGGGGCCTTCGTGCGGGTCATCGAAGCTTAGGGAGAGAAAGTATGGTGTTCAACCGGAAGCCTGATCCAATCCCCGTCCCGGCCGATGTGGTCGCACCGCAGATGCGGCGTCTCGAGCGCCCCAACGGTATAGAGAAACAGCACCTTCAAGCACTCGGTTCCACAAGCACCCAGCAATCGGTCATCGGCAACGATCTGTCGATCGAAGGCCAGACCATAACCATTCGCTGCAAAGGCTCGCTCAAGGTTCACGGCAACATCCAGGCGGACCTGCACAGTCGCGAGCTTGAGGTCGGCAAGGAGGCCGTCATCCAAGGCTCCATCGCGGCTGATACCGTTGATGTCTATGGGCGTGTGAGCGGAGCTATTCACGGCGCCCACGTTGTGCTTCATGCCGGAGCGGAGGTGGAGGGGGACATCCACAGTCATCTGCTTTCGATCGAGCAAGGCGCAGCGTTCGACGGCCGCTCGCGCCGCGTCTTGAACCCGGCCGAAATCGCTCCGCAGCTCGAACGCCCTCAGCAGAATGCGCCCTCCGCGTCTCAGTTTGGTGCCGCTCCGCCCCATCACTCTTGAGCCCATTGCTCTTGAGCCCATCGCTCTTGAGCGTAGTCAGGAC
Organism: Hyphomicrobium sp.; assembly: GCA_041659825.1. Lineage (GTDB taxonomy): Bacteria > Pseudomonadota > Alphaproteobacteria > Rhizobiales > Hyphomicrobiaceae > Hyphomicrobium_C. Next base: position 81,969 of record JBAZXL010000005.1, on the reverse strand, counting down.
GAACTGTGGTAGAGGTCATGGCGGCTCGGGGTTCACCCCAAGCCGCCATGACGCAGTTTGTCCTGAATACACTCGAGTCGGATATGAACTATCGCCACGTCTACCACGCCGGAAACTTCGCCGATGTCTTGAAGCACGCCGTCTTAGCTCTGGTCATCGAGCATCTAAAGCTTAAGCCGGCGCCATTCCGTGTCGTCGATACGCATGCAGGCATCGGCCTCTACGATCTGACGAGCGAGGAAGCCCAGAAAACCGCCGAGTGGAAGGATGGCATCGGTCGTGTGCTTGCCGCCAAGCGCTCACCAGCGGTAGAAACGGCTTTGGCGCCCTACCTCGCAATCGTCGATGAGGAACACGACGGCGGCGCAGAGCTCGCGCGCTATCCAGGCAGCCCGCTCATCGCCCGCAGGCTACTGCGCGAGGGCGACACGCTCGTCGTCAACGAAGCACACCCCGCAGACCACGAGACGCTGCAGGACCTCTTCCACCGCGACAAGCAAGTGAAGGTGCTCGGGCTCGACGGTTGGACGGCGCTGAAGTCGCTGCTCCCACCAAAGGAGCGTCGCGGCCTTGTGCTCGTCGATCCGCCGTTCGAGGAGCCGGGCGAGTTCCAGCGCATGGCAGACGGCCTCGACGCGGCGGCTCGGCGTTTCGCGACCGGCACCGTGATGATGTGGTACCCGATCAAGGATCAGCGCGCCGTCGACCGCTTCCGCCGCAGCGTCACAGCGCTCGCCATTCCGAAGCTTTATTCGATTGAGGTGACGATACGGGCCGTGCGCACCACCACGGAGCTGTCAGGCAGCGGGCTCTTGATCCTGAACCCGCCGTTTACCCTGCCTGGGAAGCTGGATGCGCTATTGCCGTTTCTCGCCAAAACCTTGGCGCGTGGCCAGGGGGCGGGCTTCCGCGCGGATTGGCTCACAGGCGAGCATGCATCCCCGGCGTGAGCAGATCGATACAATGATGTTTACCTGCAACTGACCTCGCGGATTCGCGCGTAGAGGCGGCCTTTCCTGTGCGCGACGCCTAGGACTGGGCTGACGGTCGAGGCAGACTCGGGCTCTGTGAGCCGACTGAATCTAGCCAATAGATAGGAGTGTCGACAATGCATACCGCTGTCCGCTTGCTTGCGGCTGTTGCAACGATGTCCGCCGTGTTGCTTTTCGCTCTCGACGCGGAGGCGAAGTCTTGCGTCAAGAAGGGCGCAGTCGGTGAGGCGACCTCTCAGGACGGGGCGAAGTTCCAGGTCGATGAAGCCCTGCTTCAGTCAGTCGACTGGGGCGCTTGGGCTGCCTGGATGGCGAGCAAGACCACGCCGGGCTACAGCTTCGGCCCCCGCGCCTACAGCTGTTCAAAGTCCGGCTCGCTTGGCTGGACGTGCCACGGCAGGTCGACCATCTGCAAGCTCTAACTGGTTGAGCACACCTCCGGATGAAAACGCCGCGGCATCATGCGATGCCGCGGCGTCTTTTATGGGAGCAAAACCTAGCAAAGTCCGAGCGGGCACGCCCGTTTACCCTCTTGTCTCTGGTCGGAAATTTACGCTCACAGAATTTTTTAGCTACAAAATCAAAGCTGCGCATAATCTCGCCAACAGGTCTATGCATGCTTTGAGGGGACCGCTATAGCAGCCAAGAGACGCGTTGCTTGGCCGGCCCGTTACGGAGATATACGATGCCTTCCATCTCAAAAATTGCTCTTGCTGTCGCCTTGGTGGGCACATGCGCCGCCGTTGCCGGACCTGCGATCGCTGGTTGCAAGCGCATGGGCTTCACTGTTAACGACTACGGCAAGGACGGCCCTACAGACGACGCTAAGAATTTGTTAGATAAGCATATTTCGCAGTGGGCGGCCGACCAGGGCATCGAGAAGTTCACGGTCGGCAAGAAGGACGTGAGCTGCGAGCTGTTTCTGAACCTGATCGTCGTCGACGAGCATACCTGCACGGCTTCCGCGACTGTCTGCTGGGGCAATGACAAAGCGCCCGCAGGCGAGCAGGAGGCCAAGGACGTCACCAAGCCCAAGTCTGTGAAGTCCGAGCAAGCCAAGGCCGAAAAGACGGAAAAGTCCGACAAGAAGGACACGGCCGAGAGCGAGAAGCCGGACAAGAAGTCGGCTGCTGCCAAATCTGACGAGGCAAAGTCGGATGACGTAAAGTCGGGTGAGGCAAAGACCGCAAGCAAGCCTGTGGACGCAAAGCCTTCAGCGGACAAGAAGCCGGTAGAGGAAAAGAAGGCCGCCGAGGCAAAACCCGCCGAGCATAAGTTCGTCGAGGAGAAGTCAGAGGCCAAGGTCGAGGTCAAGGCGGAGCCGAAGTCAGAGGCCAAAACCGAGGTCGAGGCAAAGGCGGAGTTGGAGAAGAACGCGGCCGAGGCGGCGAAGGCCGATCTCAAGGTCGAAACCGGTACCATCCCAAGCAAGTCCGGCCAAGCCAGTGCACCTGCCGTGGCTGAGCCCCAGGTGAACGCGGACAAGGATTTGGAGCGCGGCAAGGCTGCCACCGAGGCGGCCGAGGCGGCGGCGGCTTCGGCCGAACGTGCCGCCGCCGCTGCAGAACGCGCCGCGGCCGCGGCCGAGCGTGCAGCAGCTGCTCTCCACACGGCATCAAGCAACCCGACCGGACCGACGGCAACAGCCGCGACATCGACCTCCACGACCACAACCACGGCCAGCGGCCCTGCCGCGACCGAGGGAGCGGTGGTGCCTCCGCTCAAGCCGTCACCCTGATCACGTTTCAAAAAGTGAGCATGCGGTTCGTCGAGGAATGCCGAACCAATGATCTAAGACGCAGCTCCGATCCGACCGGATCGGAGCTGTTCTTTCATCTCGAGCACGACGTGCTCAGCGGCCAGGCCCGACGCTCAGCTCTCGAGCCGGTCGAGCCTCAATCTATGCCGCTCATCCGTAATGAGCAGCACCGCGCCGAGGCCAGCCGCAACCACAGCAATACCGGTCGCGCCTGAGATCAGGAACATGATCATCACCTGATACTTGGCTGCGGCGACAGGATCGACACCGGCGAGAATCTGCCCCGTCATCATGCCGGGCAAGGAAACGATCCCCGTCGCCGCCATCGCCGTCAGGATCGGCGTCAGGCCGGTCGTGAGCGCGCGCCGCAGGACATTATCGAGCGCTTCGAAGCGGGTTGCTCCAAGGGCAAGGCGCGCCTCGATCGCGGTGCGCTCGCGCTGCACGCCCTGCGTCAGGGTATCGAGCACGAGGCTCGTACCTGTGAGCGCGTTGCCGAGCATCATGCCGAAAATCGGCAGCAGATACCGCGGAGCGTACCAGGGGTCTGGGGCAACGATCGCGATCGCGGCAAATAGCGTCGCGACAAGGCCCGCCAGAAACGGCGCGCCGGCAGCAAGTGCTATCGCAATCGCACCTTTGACGCGCCGCTCTTGCCGGTAATTGACCTCGTAGGCCGCGGCGGCGCCCATCAGGATCGCGAAGAAGGCGGTCCACCTTGGATCATTGACCTGGAAGATGAAAGTCAGCGCCAGCGACACAATCGAGAGCTGCACCACCATGCGTAGAGCGGCAATCACAAAGCTCCTTTCGAGCTTCAGCCGAAACGCGATCGAGATGAGCCCATTGGCAATGAGCAGGCTAGCGGCCAGCATCAAATCAGTAATGTCGAGCGGCACATAGGTCATGGCGAATTGCGTCGGGTCGCAGTTGGTGACACGGCCGGCTGAGGCCTTGCAAGCTGCAGGCGCACATGCGCCAGCCGTCCAACGAGTAGAACGTCGTGGCTCGCGAGCAGCACGGAGCGCCCGGCGAGCATCTGAAACCTGATGAGCTCCTCCACCAGCGCCGACGACGTGGCATCGAGCGCGCCGGTGGGCTCGTCCAGCAATAGCACGCGCGGCTCGTCTCCAAGTGCTCGCGCCAGTGCGAGCCGCTGGCGCTCACCCGTCGAGAGCTGCGACAGCGGCTTGTCGAGAATAGCGTCGGTAAGGCCCAGCGTGGTGATCATCCGGCCGGTGCGTGCGCTGGCTGTACCAGTCTGCGAGATGGCCGGCCTTGCCGTATCGGTCCACCAGCCGGCTTCCGCCGCAACATAACGCACTGCTCTGCGCCATTGCGGCCCGGTCAGCTCACGCCGCTCGACCCCATCGAGAAAAACGTGACCTTCCACCTGATCGAGGTCCGCGATAGCGCGAAGAAGGCGCGTCTTACCGGAGCCAGAAGGCCCTTCGATCGCGAGGCACTCACCGTCCGCCACCGCAAAGGTGAGGGCAGGCAGTGAGCCAACTTTGAGATGTTCGACGCGCAGCAATTGAGGTCTCGGTAAGAGATGAGCATGACTACCAAGCTCAGCCGTCCCTGGGAAGCCTTGTACGGATCCCGCGCTATGCCGCCGAGAGACGAATCTCTGAGAACTTCTCCGACCAGGAATGGCGATCGAACGGCTTCAGCATGAAGTTGTCGACGCCGACCGTGAACATCCGCCTAAGCTCGACTGGGTCGTTGTCCGTCGTGAAGTAGATGATGTAGGGCCGCTTTTGACTTCCCGAGAATCGCAAAGCCGACATGAACTCGAGCGTCGTCATTCCGGCGAGGCGCCAGTCGAGAACGACGATGTCCGGCGCCTTCTGTTTGCAGAGGGTAAGCGCCGTCGGGGCGTCCTCCGCCTCGAGCACCTCAAACCCATCCGCCTCAAGGAAATGCCGCGCAACCTTGCGGATGACTTCCGAGTTATCCGCGACCAAGCACCGCTTCATGCCAACCGTGCTCCGGCTTCACTTTCTCTATCCACTGAGCGCCAGCGCACTGATGTGCCGCAAAGCAACCCGTATAACGATCTACTTTGTGCGGCATTCCGGTTAACGGCGAGTAAAGCGCCGTACTGGAAAAGGCCGGCGACAGGGATTAAGCAGGCGCAAGCGCAGACAGCAGAATATCGGCCCCGTCCTTCACGATCGAAAGGTCCATGCCCGCGCTGCCTGCGAGCCGCCACGTATAATAAGCCTGGATGCAGAGTGCATCGAGCGGCGGCACGCCTTCGCCCGAAATGAACTCCGGCAGATGTTGCGGCGCACGCGCGCCAGTACCGCGGCAGCGCAGCACGAAGCTAGGCGCCTCGGTGCTGCCAGACATCATTACCTCGATCTCGCCGCCGCGAGGTAGTGCCGTGATGGCAATGGCGACGAGGTTGAGCAGCAGCTTGACCTTGTCCTTGACCATGTGACCGGCAAGCACGCGCCAGATGAGCTTGTGCTTGCCGTTGCCAACATAGCCCTGCGAGATCTGCTCGGCAGTTCTAAGATCGATGAGCGCGCCGGCCGATCCGGCCGCACCAAATGCAAAGCGCGCGAATTGTAGCCGGGCGGAAGCCTGTTCGGTGACATTGCGAATGACGGTTAGAGCGTAGTTCTTTGCCTCTTGATCATCGTCCTCATTGAGGATTTCGAGGCCGTTGTAGATCGCTCCGACCGGGCCAATGACGTCATGGCAAATCTTACTCGAGATCAGGGCCGCAAGCTCGAGATCCGTTGGGTGGACGCGCTGGTTCATGAGTTTGCCCCTGAAGCTCTTCATCCCCGCGATCGGGCGCCAAATCTACGCGAGCTACGTCGGCCGCTTGCAAATCGCTTGTCCGCTCTGATACACGCGCCTTGCATGCGATGCAAAGGCTGCAGTTTGTAGACCCCACTGAGTGTCCGTTTTTCCGAGCCGTTGAGTCTTGGCTGCAACTGGAAAGCCAAGGCCACGCGACCAGCGGCGTCTGACCCAAATGGTGTCTCACCGATGAAAAACCTCGATCATTTCGCGCTCGCCGACGCTCTTCTGCCATCGGTCTTGAAGGCTGCGCGCGTTGAGATGCACTATTTCGAGGCGGGCGTCGCCATCGAGAAGAAAGCTGATTCGTCCCCTGTCACGGCCGCCGACCGCGAGGCTGAGCAGATCCTTCTCGACGGCTTATGGGCAGCCGCGAGCGGCGTGCCGGTCGTTGCCGAGGAGAGCGCATCCGCAGGACAGCTCCCCATGCCCGGCACCGCATTCTTCCTCGTCGATCCTCTCGACGGCACGCGCGAATTCACGAGCCACTCGGGCGAGTTCACGATCAACATTGGCCTCGTTGTCGGCGATCGTCCCGTCTTCGGTGTGATCTACGCGCCTGTCTTTCAGCGCTTGTTCGTGACGATCGGGCCGGGACATGCGGTCGAGACGCATATCTCGCCCGCGTCCTGCGTCACGTCGCTCAAGGACTGCGCGCTGCGCCAGCTAAAGACGCGCACGCCCGATCCTGACGCGCTTATCGTACTCGAAAGTCGCTCGCACCGGACGCCGGCAACCGAGGCCTATCTCCGGGGGTTCCGTGTCGGGAGCGAGAAGCGGTCCGGCTCTTCGCTGAAGTTCTGCTTGATCGCTGCTGGCGAAGCGGACATGTACGCACGGCTTGGGCCGACAATGGAATGGGACACGGCCGCGGGGCAAGCGATCCTGGAAGCCGCCGGCGGAGCGGTGACGCGGCTGAGCGGAGCGCCGCTGACATATGGCAAAGTTGACGTCGATTACCTGAACCCACATTTCGTTGCCTGGGCCGGCGCACCGATGCAGCCGCGTATCAACGTTGCTCCAATGGCTTGACCAGCTACGGCGAGATCCGAAAATCAACGACCAGCGTGAAGGCCGCCTTTGGTAAAGCCGACCTTAGCCATACTTTCGTAATACTTTCGATGAAGGATCGCATTGGGTTTGCCTGCAGCGAGCATCGCGCGCTGCGCACCACGCGTCGCTCGAGAAAGACCCGAAGGATCCTCATCACCATGCCGACAGTGTCGCCGATCCGCGCCCTCGCTGGCCTCATCGCCGCGGTGGCCTTGCCGCTTTCCGCATTCTCCGCCATCGCCCAAGACCCCGCCTGGGGGGAGTCGCCATATCGCCCTCAAGGGCAAGTCGCGGCCGGCCAGCCGTCCACTTCCTACGCCGAGCCGGCTTACAATGGCCAGGGAGGTTACGGGACCTACCAGCCAAGCCAGCCGAGCCAACGTTACTCCGCCGCCCCGTCGAATGACGCGTATTCATCCGGCTATGCACCCTCCGGCAGCAACACGTATCAACCCGGCCCCCGATCTGGCTATCCCCAAACCGGCTATCCCCAATCTGCTTACCCGCAAAATGACGCTTATTCGCCACCGCAAAATGGCACTTACAGCGCCGGCCCTTCGCGGGGTGACAGCTTCACCGAGCCTGGAGAACCGGCTGGCAACGGCGGTGGACCTGGTTACGGCACGCCCTACACCGCCGCGCCCTCGCAGCCCCCGAGCGAAGGCTCCGACCACCGCGGTTCGGGCGCACCTTATTCGGGCGCAACCTATGAGCAAGGCGAGATCATCGCTGCTGGGCATGGCTTCTTCGGCGCTTTGAGCAAAGGTCTCGCAAACGCCGTCGAATACGCCTTCCAGAGCCAGGGCAGGCCGAACGGCTACATCCTGGGCGAGGACGCGGGCGGTGCCTTCGTCCTTGGCCTTCGTTACGGTGAAGGCAGGCTCTACACCAAGGATGCCGGGGATCATAGGGTCTACTGGCAAGGTCCGTCCGTTGGCTATGACGCCGGTGCGGAAGGATCCAAAACCATGGTTCTCGTCTACAACCTGCGCGACCCCTCGGAGATCTATAATCGATTTGGCGGCGTCCAGGGCTCTGTCTATCTGGTGGGCGGTGTCAGCGTCCAGTTTCAGACCTACAACGATGTCACGCTCGGGATCATTCGCTCAGGTGTTGGCGTTCGCCTAGGTGCGAACATTGGATATCTAAAGTATACCCGCACTCCGACTTGGAATCCCCTTTAAGAGAGGCAACGCTTATTTAAGAGAGGCAACGCTTAGCGCTTAGTCCGAGGACGGGTATCGAGTAAGGTCTTGCGCCCGGCCGCAAGCGCGGCTTTAGATCCGAGCGTCTGTAGCTGGCGCTGGCAAGCGCTGCTGTGGCAGAGCAAATGTGCGGGAGTTTGGGATGCCGGCGATTCGGTTTCCCCGCGCGAGTAAAGGAGCAGTCCAGGGGATGAGCTGGTGATCACCATCCAGTGGGCCATGCTAGTGGCACTCGGGTTTTTTATGGCGGCCCTTCTGGGGTTTCTGCTTGCGCCGTTCTATCGCCGCCGCGCAGCCCGCCTGGCAACCGAGGCGCTCAAGGCCACGATGCCTCTGACGGCGGCCGAAATTGCCGCCGACAAGGACCGCCTGCGTGCGCAATATGCCCTCCTGACCCACCGCCTCGAGAGGAAGCTCGACGAGGCCAACCACGCGTCTGCACGGCAGATGGTGGAGATCAACCGCCGCGACGCCGGCATCAGCGCATTGGAAGGCGAGGTGCAGCGCTTGCGAACCTCGCTCGAGGAGCACGAGAACGCGCGCCGCGTGCTGGAGCAGACCATCACGGAACGTCTGCCCAAAGTGGAAACGCGGCTCGCCGAGGCGAAAAAGCTCCTCTACGTGCGCGATCGAGAAATCTCAACTCTTACACACTCTTCCAAGCGGCAGACACAGGCCCTTGAGGAAGCAACGCAGATCAATACGCAGCAACGCGACGAGCTGCATCGTCTCAACGCGACGCTCGCCGCCCGCGCAGCGCGCAACCGCGAAACGCTTTCCGATCCGCGCTTCGATGGCGAGGTCGCTCTGCGTTCCGAGATCGAGGCGCTGCGGGCCAAGACGCGCGACCAGTCAGCCCTCATCAGCCGCCTGCAAGGCGCGCTTGGCAATGCTGGCGCCCGCCCCGATCAGATTGCAGGCGCGCCGAATGCGGGTTGGCCGCGCAATGCCACCGACTACGATCACGAGAATGAGATCGATCGCCTGCGTAAGAGCCTTTCAGAGGCAGAGCTAGCCTTGAAGTCGGCACGCGGCATGGCCGAGGCCGGAAGCGTCGGGCAGGCAGCACTCGAGTCCGAGGTGCGCAGCCTCAAGGTGGCCAACGAGGACAAGTCCGCCGAGATCGCCAAGTTGAAGGCAGCGCTGCGAGCCTACGAGGCCGAGGACGCGGACGAGCGCACTCTGAAGGACAGCAAGATCGCGATGCGGGCGAAGCTCAGTGCTCTGCAAGCCGAGGCCGAGGAGAATTCCGCAACCATCCAGCGCCTCCGGGCCGAGGCGGCAGCCGCCAACGAGAAGCTCGCTCGGCAGGCAGCCCATTACATGGACGAGATGCGTCGCATGGGAGCCGGAACACGCCCAGCCTCAGGCCCATCGGGGCGAGATCTTGGCGAGAAGGCCAGAAAGCAGCCGCTCGTGGACCGCATCAGTGCGCCGCGACCGCATTCTGCTCGCGCCAACGGCGGTTCCGGAGCTGGCCTCGAGGATCCGGCGCGCGTCACTGGCTTTCTTCGCGCTCTCGGCGGTAAGGATAACGCACCGCAACAAGATGGCGCCGCCAATGGCAGCTCGGCACAATCTGCCAATAGCAGCTCGGCCCAAAGTGAGCAGACGACCGCGTCGCCTGCCGTTTCCCCGGCCGATGCAGCTCCGCCGAAGCCCGAGCGTAAATCGAGCCTCATGGAACGCATCACCCGCTCAGAAAAGCCATTGGTGTAATTTCTGAACCTTGACAGTCTGTCGCAGGCCTTTCATTGTGCACGCCATCGGATCGGCCTGGGTCAGCAGGTCCGTTCAAAGAAATAAGGCCCAAGTCTAGGGAGACTAAGTTCCGGGGCGGCGCTTGCGCCGCCCCGTGCTCTTTGTAGCGGCACCGGGGCAATCCGCTTTTCTGAGTGCACGTCACTCGGGTACAGTGCACCAGGCGCACTCATGCGATCCACCGCAACGAAGGCAGCGATCCGCGCCGGCACAGCGTTTTGAACGCTTGATGCTCCATACCGAGTTCCTACATCGCTGAAGCCCTCGCTCACCGAGTGTCCCGATTGGTGTCCCGATCGCGACGTTCGTCACCAACTGCAGCAGGCTCTCGAACGAACTTCGCGATCGGGACACTAGAGCATTATCCGACCAGACGGAATCGCGGCAGAGATTCACTGGTCGGATAAAGATGCTCTAGAATCATACTGGTAGAGCAATTTCATCCGATCAAACCCGATCGCATTTGCGATCGGGTTTGATCGGATATTGCTCTAGCCCCTGACGCGGCCAGAGGTTAAGGTCCGGCCGCGTTTGCGTAGGGAGCGAAAAGTGATCCAGATCGTGCTCGGCAGTCTCGCCGTGCTTGGCGCGCTCGTGATCCTGATGGGTGCGGGCGACACCCTACGCCTACCCGTCGGCGATCTTTTCCCGCTTATTGGCTTCTTGGGTACAGGCCTCATTATCTCGTTTGGCGCGCTGCTGATCGCGCAGGGCATCTATAGCCGCCGTTTGCGGCGCCCGCACCGTGATCGCCACGGCGTCCGCTCAGGCGGCCTCGCGTTTGCCTCGCTCCTCGGCGTGCTCTTCCTTGCATTCGTCACGCCGCTCTTGGCCGAGCCATTGAATCTCATTGCGATCGGCGGTTTCCCAGCCGGCTACTATATGGCGGCTCAAGGCTCTTTGCTCGGTCTGGTGATCCTGATCTTCCTGACAGTTCTGAAGCAGAACACCATTGACGCGGAGGATAGCGTCGATGAGTGAGCCTCGCTCCTCGCCAATTGTCATGGGCCTCGCCGCCGGCGCGAGCCTCATGCCCGCATCGTTTCTGTTCGCGCTCATCGGGTTGGCGTTCGTGCTCGGCTTCGACGGGCTCGCCTATGGCCTTGGCCTGATGTCGGGAACGGCACTCGCCGCCATTCTCGTGACGCCCGCGCTAGCTCGTGCTGGCACGGCGAGCATCGACCACTTTCTCGACGCGCGCTTCGGCAAGGCGGTAGCTGTTCTCGGAAGCGCTGTTCTTGTCATCGCCTCCGGTCTCTTGCTGCTGGCCGAGCTTTCCCTCGCCGGGCTCGTCGCCGAGCGCTTCATGAGCGTTGGCCGTGTCGCCGCCTGCATAACCGTGGCGGCATTCGTATGTCTACTGGCACTCGCCCGCGGTCGCCGCTTCGATACCTGGATCAGAGCTGCGCTCTACGCCGTGATTGCGCTGGGCCTCCTTGTACCGCTCGCGCTCATCGCCGCCGATACCCACGGTCTCGGACTTGCCCATCTCACCTTCGGCACCGCGCTCGGGGACCTCGGTCGCGTCGAGACGAAAATGCTGGAAGCGGGCACCGCCGATTACCGTGTCTTCAAGCCTCACACGAAGCCGTTCCTCGCGCTCGACCAGCGCAACGACCTTGCCCTCATTGTATCGCTGACGGCAGGTGGCGCCGTGCTCACGCACGTCCTGGCAGGGCGCCTCGCCGCGGGCCCATCGCGGCATGCGGCAAGGCTCACTCAAGCGCTCGCCGCCCTCTTTGCGATGCTCTTGCTAATTACCGTTCCCGCCCTCGCCACTTATGCGAAGCTCGTCGTCTATAGCGCAATCGCAAACGGCACGCCGCTCACGAGCCTTCCCGCCTGGCTCGAAGCTCCATCCCGCCTCGACCTCGTCCGCGTCCACGGTGTCTCGACCCGCCTGCTCGAGGACGTGACGAGCGCCGTTCGTGGAGGAAGCGTCGATGCGGCGGGTGTGACAAGTGCTCTGAAGAGCGAGCAGGCCGCAACGCTGCTGGCGTGGGCAGAGCTCAAGCCGCAGGCAAAATCCGCACTGATCGAGGCTGCTAAGGCTAGCGCCACAGCCTCCGGCGTCGATACCTGGGCGCTCCTGCAAAGCGCTGTTCTGCCGGCCGCCGCGACCGCAGCGGGCAATAAGACGGGACTGCTGACCCACGGCGCGCTCGCCATCGATCCGGCGGCGATCCCGATCATGCTGCCGTTGCTCACAAGCCGGCCAGAGCTTGTGGCCGCATGCCTTCTAGCGTCCGCCCTCGCGGCCGTGCTGGCCGCCGCCAGCGCTCTCGCCGCTGAGCTGGCATCGATCCTGGTGCGAGACCGCGCCGCCATTGGCCAAAGTCCGAGGCTTAGTCCAAGGCATGTTCTCTCAGCCCTCGTCGTCAGCGCCGTGACCGCAGCCGCAATCCTCATCCACCCTAGAGACGTGGTCTCGCTCGCAGTCGCTGCCTTCTCCATCGCTGGAGCAGGCCTCTTACCGGCTCTCCTTTTTGGCCTCTGGTGGAGGAGCGCCAGCCGCTGGGGCGCCGCGGCCGCCATTGCAGCAGGCCTCGCTCTCACGCTCTACTATCTTGCGGCGACCCAGGTCACCCCAGCCATGTTCTACGAGGCCTGGCCGGGCCTCTCGAATGCCAGCGACAGCGCGGCCCGCAAGTTCGCAAGCCTCAGTGCCACGTGGGCGAACGCCGCGGAGCCCCAGGCAAAGGCGCAGGCGTTCGACGCACTGGATGCCTTTGCGCTTGGCTCATCGTCGAGGCCCGGTATTGCCAACTGGTTCGGCATCGCGAGCCCCTCCGCCGCAGTCTTCGGCCTGCCCTTGGGCCTCCTCGTCATGCTGCTCGTAAGCCTCATCCTGCCGCGATCAAGACAAGCGCCGCACGACCGAGCTGGGTAAAAAGACGCAGAGTTAACGCTTAAGGCGTAAGCTCCAATCTATGACCGGGACGATTTACGATCTCGCCATTGTTGGCGGCGGCATCAACGGCGCAGGCATCGCGGCCGATGCAGCCGGGCGTGGCCTCAAAGTGCTGCTCGCCGAGATGGGCGACCTGGCCGGCGCCACGTCATCGGCAAGCTCGAAGCTCATCCATGGCGGACTGCGCTACCTCGAGCATCGCCAGTTCCGCCTTGTCCGCGAAGCGCTCGCCGAGCGCGAGGTCCTCCTCGCCAAGGCCCCTCATATCATTCACCCCTTGCGATTCGTGCTGCCTCATATCGCCGGCATGCGTCACCCCGCGCTCATCCGCATGGGCCTTGCGCTCTATGATCATCTCGCTCCGCGCCGGGTCATTCCGCCTTCGATGGCCATCGACCTTAGGCGCGACCCCGCCGGCCGGGCCTTGCGTCCGGAGCTTGAGCAGGGCTTCGCCTATTACGACTGCTGGGTGGACGATGCCCGCCTCGTCGTCTTGAATGCCCGCCAGGCCGCCGACCTCGGCGCCACGATCCTCACTCGCACGCGCGTCGCCGGCGCGGCAATCGCCGACGGCCTCTGGCGCGTTTCGCTCGACGATGGCACCGGCACGCGCGAGATCGGCGCGCGCGTGCTCATCAATGCCGCCGGTCCGTGGGCAGGCGACGTCTCAAGCTCCGCGTTGCACGGCTCCGCCGCGGAGCAAAGCACAGCAGCAAAACAGAGCGCTGGCACGAAGCCATTGACCCTCCGCCTCGTCAAAGGCAGCCACATCGTCGTCCCGCGTATCGCTGGCGCCGAAGACGCCTATCTCGTGCAGAGCGGAGACGGGCGCGTCGTTTTCGCGTTGCCCTTCGAGCGATACTTCACGCTGATCGGCACCACCGACGTGCTGTTCATTGGCCATGCGGAGGACGTAGCCATCGCGCCGGAGGAGGAGACATATCTCCTCGATCTCGCCAACCGCTTCTTCGCCAAGAAGCTCGCCGCAAGCGACATCGTTTGGCGCTATTCCGGAGTACGCCCGCTGGTCGACGACGGCAGCAGCGACCCGTCCGCCATCTCGCGTGACTACAGGCTCGATCTCGTGGCCGAGCCCGGCTCGCCGCCACTCATCAATGTTGTCGGCGGCAAGATCACGACTTACCGCCGCCTCGCCGAAGCAGCACTCGTCAAGCTCGAGACCTACGTCCGAGCCGCACGCGGTCCGTGGACCGGAACCGCGGTGCTACCCGGCGGAGACCTCGGCGAAGGCGGCATCGAAGGCTATCGCATGGCGCTCGCGCATCGATATCCGGCGATCGGCATGCGGCTCATCTCGCGCCTCGCAACGCTGTATGGCACTCGCGCCGCTGACCTCCTCGGCGATGCCAAATCCATGGCCGATCTCGGAGGGCACATCGGCGGCGGCCTCACCGAGCGCGAAGTAGCCTACCTTAAGGCGTTCGAATGGGCCCGCACCCCCGACGACATCCTCTGGCGGCGCACGAAGACGGGCCTGCACCTCACCGATCGCCTGCGCTTGCTGGCGTCGGAACGTCTCGCAGCTCTTCTCTAGTCGATCAACGACGATGAAGCTCAGGCGACGCGCGCCATCCCGCCCCGCTCGTCGGTTGCGGCAAGGAAGCGCCGCACGGCCTCGATCGTCGGCGCGTCGCGAAGCAGCGGCGCGTGACCCTCCGCACGCACAGTCACCGATGTGAACGCCGGATGGCGTCGCCTCATCTCGTCCACCGTTTCGGCTGAAAGAATATCGGAGTTCTCGCCGCGCAACACCAAGAGCGGTACGCGCTTCAACGCCTCGAATTGCGGCCATAGCGTCGGCACCGGACCGTCGAGCACCGAGAAGGCATTGGCGATCGCCACGTCGTAGCCGGGTGCGGGCTTGCCTTTCCGCTCGTTGAACCACTGCCGCGCGATGTCCTCCCATTCGTCCTCGGGGACCGCCGTAAAGGCGCGTTGGCTCATCTCGGCAACGAGCCGTGCTGCGTCCGGCCATGTGCCGGGCAGCGGAATGCGTCCCACGTAGGCCGCGATCCGGCTAAGCCCTTTCGGCTCGATGACAGGCCCGATGTCGTTCAGAACGACGGGCCCGATCGCTGATGGCTGCGCCGCTGCCATCAGCATCGTGATCAAACCACCGCGAGACGTGCCGATGATCGAAGCGCCGTGCAGTCCGGCAGCCGTCATGAAGTCGAGCACGTCCAGCATCTCGATGGGCACCGAGTAGTTTTCCCAAACAGGGTCCGATTGCGAGAGACCGCGCCCCCTTGAATCGAGCGTGTAGACATCGCGCGGCCCGGTCTCGGTCTGTGCCAGGGCAAGAGCCAGTGCGTGGAAGTCGCGGCCATTCCGCGAGAGTCCAGGAAGGCACAGCACCGGGCGCCGCCCCGACCTGTCGTCGAACGCGGCGAAATATTGCCGGGCATGCAGCTTTAGTCCGTCGCGGGACGTGAAAAAGATCTCGCGGAAGGGCTGAGAAGTATCGGCCATTGCAATCATTCCAGTCTGAAAAGTCAGTTTAAAGAAGCGAGCACCTGGTCCGCCATCTCCGCGATGGGTGAGCTTTATCCGTCCGAGTTTTCGCTCGCGGCAGGGCCGGGGGAATCATCCCGCTCGCTATCGTCGCGGGCAGGCAGCGCGGCGCCAGTCGTGGCCGAGCGCGCCCGCACCAGGTCCTCGTCGAGCCGTAGAGCCTTCTCGTCGCCAAGCCGCGCCCGGTATACTTGAATATTGGCAAGAACCTTCGCGACGTACTCTCGCGTCTCCTGGATAGGAATACGCTCGATCCAGTCGATGGGGTCCACGTTCGGACTGCGCGGATCACCGAACTCGCGGATCCATTGCCTGGCCCGCCCTGGCCCCGCATTGTAGCCCGCGATTGTCAGCACATAGGAGCCGGAGAATTCTTCCATCCGATCGCCGATGTAAGCCGACGCGAGCGTCGCATTGTAGCCGGGATCGGTCAGCAGCCGGGCGATATCGCATTTGATCTTGTAATCCTGGCACACATGCTTTGCCGTGACTGTCATCACTTGCAAGAGGCCCTTTGCGCCCGCACCAGAGACGATCAGCGTATTAAACTCCGTCTCTTGCCGCGCGATGCCGAGCAGGAACGCGGCCTCAGGCGGTTTCCGGAGCGCCGAGTAGGATGGAAACGGATGCACCGGATATCCGTAGTAGTAAAGGTTTTGCCCGCGCGCGATCGCGGCCTTCGCAGTTCGCACGGCCGATTGCGTATCGCCCATGCTTTCGGCGAGCTGCGCCACCATGGCGGCGTCCGCCTCGCTCTTGAGAGCGACGCGAAGCTGGGTGATGAACGCGCGCATGACACTGATATCGAGGCCCGCCTTCTTCGCGATAACGACGGCCCGCGCCGCGTCCATGGCAAGGAAAGCCTCGAGTTGCTCCGCGCTCGGGGCGGCAGGTGGGCGCGTGCTGATGGACTGCCGTCCCGGCTCGAGCTTCTGGCGGGCCAGCAGCGCATGAAACGTATCCGGATCACGCAAGGCAGCACGATATTGCTCATCGGCCTGCGCCTTGTCGTTACGCGCTTCGAACGTGCGTCCAAGCCAGTAGCTCGCCTTGGCCCGGCTGAGCGGCCCATCGGCGGCCTTCCTGAGGGCCAGGAAATGCGTTTCCGCCAGCGCTGGGTTCTTCAGGTAGCGAAGGGCAATCCAGCCGGCCATGAAGGTCTGCTCTTTGAGCGGATTGACACCCAGCGGTCCAGCTTCGCGCACGAGCTCATAGGCAAGCTTGCTCTTGTTTGCCTTGAGCGCGTCATAGGCGTTCGCCCGGCGCTCCACCCACCACTCGTCGGGCGAAACGGTCAACGCCTCTTCGGTCGGTGCACCAAGCAAAAGCTTCGCCGCCTCGTCGCTCTTGCTGGCTCGCCGCAACGCTTGGATGCGATGAAACACGAGCCCCCAATCGGGCGTACCCTCCGCCGGCAGTGCATCGATAAGCTTCTTTGCGCCCTTTGAGCCGAGGAACACCTGAAGCCGCGCGTTGGCCTTCTTCTGCTCGGCCGGTGGCAACAGCGCGATGACGCGCCGAGCGACCGAGGCGCGTTGCGCTTTCTCTCCGTCCCACCTAATTGTTTCGATCAGCAGCCGATCGAGGCGCCACTTGTGATCGGCGAACGTCAGGAACTCGCCAAATCGCGCAAGAAATCCCGGCTCGAGCCCGGCCGGCAGGTCTTCGGTCCGCCAAGCGATGACGGCGAGCTTCTTGGCTTGCTCCCGATTGCCCTCCGCGAGAAAAGCCGACGCCAGCGCGGCGAGCCCCATCCCGGATTGAGGCTCACGATTTGCGAAAAACGCCTTGATCTCGCTCGACGAGCCACCCTGCGTGAACAGCGCCTCCTCAGCCCTCTGAATGAGCGTCCTGCGATCCGCCCAGGCGGGGTTGGCATCCAGGAACACCCGGTATTCGCCCGGCTTCGCGGCTCCGGCTCTGAGCAACGACCAGTCCACCAGCTTGCGGCCGACGGGGTCCTGTATCTCGCCCGCAAGCGCCCGCGCCTTCTCGAAATCTTGCGCGCCGACCGCCTTGAAGGCGTCCTTGAGCCGCGCCGCGTCTTCGGGCGAGACCGGGCGTTCGGTCAGCGGTGCAAGCGCCTTGGCGAGCATAGTCATGTACTCGGCTTCGGCCTTGGCCGGATTTCCGGGCTTGGGAATGACCGGCAGGGCGGCAAGCTTGGTGGCGGCGGCAGCGCCGGTCTTTGGCGAAGGAGCGGGCTTCGGCTCTGCAAATGCCGGCCCACCGCATAGTCCGGCGGCAACCGCGACCGCCATCGCAGCTCCCGCAAGCCCGAAGGCGACTGCACTGAACTCGCGGCATAATTTCAGCAAGGTCGATTTCAGCAAGGTCGCCTCGATCACCGTTGGAAGCCCGGCGATTGACGGGCCAGGACTGGGTTCGATTGCACCGGGTTCGGCGCAGACCGCTAGAGGTACGCTGTCGTCTTGCAGGCAGGCTTTCAACCGCATAATGTCCGGTTCTTCAGCCTAACAGCGTGCCGCGCAGGGCGGTCGAACGTTAACAAATGAGCCCTGCGGCTTACAAGGTGTGGCCACGGGTCATATACGGCCAAACCGAGGCGGCAGAAACATGATTCGCGGCATTGATGCTCCCTGATGAGGCGCCGCAGAGGACGAGGACGAATACAGCGCATGTTTAAAGGTTCGATTACGGCGCTCATTACGCCGTTTAGGAATGGACGCGTCGACGAGGAGGCCCTCCGCCGTTTTGTCGATTGGCAGATTGTCGAGGGCACGCACGCGCTCGTTCCGACCGGCACGACGGGCGAGAGCCCGACATTGGATTATGCCGAGCACAAGCGCGTTATTGAGGTCACGATTGAGGCCGCACGCGGGCGCGTGCCGGTTATGGCCGGCACCGGCTCGAATGCCACCGCCGAGGCAATCGAGCTTTCGATCCACGCCGAGAAGGCGGGCGCGAGCGGGCTTCTCATCGTCACGCCCTATTATAACAAGCCGACCCAGGAAGGGCTCTATCAGCACTTTAAGGCAATCCATGACGCAGTTGGCATACCGATTGTCATCTACAACATCCCCGGCCGATCGATTGTTGACATGTCGGTCGCCACGATGGCGCGGCTTTTCGAGCTGAAGAACATTGTCGGTGTCAAGGATGCGACCGCGAACATCGCACGCGTCTCGCAGCAGCGCGCCGCCATGGGCCCCGACTTCATCCAGCTTTCTGGCGAGGACGCGACTGCGCTGGGCTTCATGGCCCATGGTGGACACGGCTGCATCTCTGTCGCCTCGAACGTTGCGCCACGTCTTTGCGCCGAGTTCCAGAACGCCTGCCTCAAGGGTGACTTTAAGTCGGCGCTCGCTCTGCAGGACCGGCTGACGCCTCTGCACGAGGTCTTGTTCGTCGAGACGAATCCGGGGCCGGTAAAGTATGCAGCCTCGCGCCTTGGCCTATGCTCTGCCGAGATGCGCCTCCCCATGGTTCCGGTGACCGACGCCGGCAAGAAGGTGGTTGACGCCGCCCTCGTGAAGGTCGGACTGCTCAAGGCTGAGGCCGCCGAATAGCCAGGAACGCAATACTCTGCATAAGGGCGAAGGGCATTGCAGACGGGTGACGCGACTGCTGCTCCCCTCCCTCACAGGGGGGAGGCGGACCAGGCACTGCTCGCGTAGCCCGTCTGGTTTGAGCCCAATTCAACAGTCTATTAGGCGAGGAACGGGATCATGTCGGCCAAGAAGGACGAAGGCCGCCGGCTCGTTGCTGAGAACCGGAAGGCCCGCCACGAGTATTTCATAACGTCCGACTACGAGGCCGGAATTGAGCTCAAGGGCACCGAGGTCAAAAGCCTGCGCCGAGGCCAGGCCAACATCACCGAGAGCTACGCCTCGTTCGAGGACGACGGCAGCTTTTGCCTGATCAACTGCCATATTCCTGAGTATCAGGATGCGGGTCACTTTTTCCAGCATGAGCCGCGCCGCAAGCGCCGGCTTTTGTTGCACAAGAGCGAGCTTGCGAAGCTCCTTCAAGCCGTCGAGCGCAAGGGCATGACCATCATCCCGCTCGAGATGTACTTTAATGACAAAGGCCGCGCCAAGCTGAAGCTCGCCCTCGCCGAGGGCAAAAAGCTTCACGACAAGCGCGAGAGCGCCGCCAAGCGCGACTGGGACCGACAGCGCGCCCGTATCATGCGCGAGAAGGGTTAAGCCGATGTCGGAGCAGCCGGATCTCAACAGCGTCGACTGGTCGAAGATTCCAGCGCCGCTGGACGACGGTGGCGCCCGCCACCTCATAGGAGCACGTCTTCCTGATATTGCCCTGACATCCACGGCCGGCACGGCTGTCAGCCTTGCCCGCCTTCCCGGCAGGACGGTGCTCTTCGCCTATCCACTGACTGGCAGGCCCGGAGTGTCATTGCCCGAGGGCTGGGACGCTATTCCTGGTGCGCGCGGCTGCACGCCGCAATCCTGCGCATTTCGTGACCTTCACGGCGAGCTGCGGTCGGCCGGCGCCCGCGAGATTTACGGGATCTCGACGCAGTCGACCGCTTACCAGCAGGAGGCCGCGAAGCGTTTGCACCTGCCCTTTCCGCTTCTCTCCGACGCCGACCTAGAATTTGGACGAGCGCTAGATCTTCCGATGATGTCGGTTGCTGACCAGCTCCTCTTTAAGCGGCTCGCACTGATCGCAGACGCGGGAGCTGTCACCACCGTCTTCTACCCCGTGTTCCCGCCGGATCGGAACGCCGGCGATGTTCTTGCCTGGCTCAAGGGTAATCCACGGTGACCAGCGTGTGGCCCTATCCGGCATATGACGACGATGGCCAGGCAAACCACCTCGTGCCCGGCCTGGCGGTGCCTGCTGTCACCCTCACATCGACGCTCGGCGGCAGGGTGAACCTTGGGACGCGCAAGGGCCGCGCTGTGCTCTTCGTCTACCCCTGGACCGGCCGACCTGGCCTTCCGAACCCGCCGCAGTGGGATGAGATCCCAGGCGCGCACGGCTCCACGCCGGAAGCGGAGGGCTTCCGCGACCTCTACGCGAGCTTCCAGGACGCGGGCCATGAGATTTTCGGGTTGAGCGGACAGGGCGAGACACATCAGCGTGAGTTCGCCATCCGCGTTGGGCTGCCCTTTGCGCTGCTCTCGGATGAGGCGCAGGAGTTCGGACGCGCATTGGCTCTGCCGGCGTTTGCAACCGGCGGCGTCACCTACCTGAAGCGCCTCACCCTTCTATTGCGCGACGGCGTCATCGAGCGCGCGATCTATCCCGTGCATCCGCCGCACACCCATGCCGCGAGCCTCCTTGCGAGCCTCGTCTAAAGTACGTCGCTCTCGATATCCTCGACCGAGTAGCCGAGCTTTTCGAGGCCCTCTTCGAGGTAGTCGGCTAACAGCGGCAGCCCGAGCAGATACGAGGCCGTGGAGTTGACCTTCTCCGAGCGCGCGGTCTCGACTGCCTCCTCTAGCTCTTCCGGTTCGAACGTGCCGCGCCCGACCCAGGCAAGAGCCACGAGGTTTGCCTGTTCATCGTCATTCAGCGCGTCGATGAACCCCGCAATTTCCGCCCGCGTCGGATCGTTGGCGAAATCCTCGAGGATGGCGCCCGGATCTTCGTCTGCGTCCCCTTCGTTCGTCGTATCGTTCCAAGCGCCGACCTTCACATCGTATTCGCGCGCCTTGATGATCACGTGCGCCACTTTTTCAGGTGCGATATCGAGTGCCCCCGTAACTGCCATGAGCGATCCTCCACGCGCCGATAAGACCGGGTGTCTCATGACGGCGCTTTGACTTCCCGCAACCGAGCCGATGTATGGTCAATGATAGGCAGAGGTGGCGCGACATTGAAGGCGCCGTCAAAAAAAAAGTCAAAGCGGCAGATCTGGTTGGCTTTCTCGGATGTGCACATGGCGAAAGCCAGTCCATGGCAGGTCGAACTGGATTAGGTCGGAAGGACGCCGGGTGGACCAAGCAGCAGCCGCACGCCGCGAAACACATCGTGGAACATGGCGGTCGTGAGCCTGCCGGTATTGGTGTTGAGACGCGAGCAATGCAGGCTGTCGAACATCGTGAGCCCCGGCCGGAGCTCGTGCCGCTTCCCGTGAGCAAACGGAAAGAGCGACTTCCTGAGATCGAGCGCCGCCAGCGTCTGCTCGTGTGCGACGCGTCCGAGCACAACCAACACACTGAGCTGAGGAAGGGCCCTCATCCGCGCGATGAGAAATCCTCGACAAGCGGCAATCTCAACGGGTAGCGGCTTATTCTGAGGCGGTACGCAGCGCACCGCGTTCGTGATCATACAGTCGATGAGCCTCAACCCATCGTCCGGGCGCGCCTCGAAGCGACCCTGGGCGAAACCAAACTCGATCAGCGTCGAATAGAGAAGGTTGCCGGCATAATCGCCGGTGAACGGGCGCCCGGTCCGGTTGGCCCCCCTTAATCCGGGGGCAAGCCCCACGATCAAGAGCCGCGCAGCCTCGCTGCCAAACGAGGGAACGGCGCCGTTGTACCAGGTGGGCTCGGCCTCGCGGTTGACATCGCGGAAGAGAACGAGCCGCGGGCAGCGCGGGCAATTGCGCGGCGCCTCGGCGATAAGCTCGTCCCGTTCAGACGTTTTCGCAGATGTCATGTCGAATAGATTAGCCGAAAGTGGCAAGGAATGTCGTGCAAGGCACGCCTAAACCTCTTCCGAAATATCGTTGCCATTCTGCAAGCCATGCTCGCGACCTGCCGACGTCGCAGGCCGGCTCGAGGCTGCCGGCCGAACGGCACGTTGTGAGGTCATCTCGCGCCCGACGCTCGCCTCGAGATCGGCAAGATCGATGAACTGGTCGGCCTGTCGCCGCAACTCGTCTGACGCCATCTGTGGTTGCGTCTGAAGTGTCGACACCACACTTACGCGTTTGCCCTTTTGCTGCAAAGCAGCAACTAGTCCTTTGAAATCTCCGTCTCCTGAAAAAATCACAATGTGATCGAGCGACTCGGCGAGCCGCATGGCGTCGACCGCCAGCTCGATGTCCATATTTCCCTTAACCTTCCGCCGTCCGGTCGCGTCGGTGAACTCCTTGGTAGGCTTCGTCACCATGCTATAGCCGTTGTAGTCCAGCCAATCGATCAATGGGCGGATGGACGAATACTCCTGATCGTCGGCGATCACAGTGTAATACAGAGCGCGAACGAGGTGGGCCTTCTGCTTGAAAACCGTCAGCAGCCGCCTGTAATCGATATCGAAGCCGAGCGCCTTCGCGGTGGCGTAAAGATTAGCCCCATCGATGAAAAGAGCGACGCGTTCACTTTGGTAAAAATGCATAAGGCGGCCTCTTGCCATCGCGCCGAAGCCATGCGCCGCCATGGAGACACTTGGCGCGGATCACAAGGCAGACGTTGCGCGTCTAGGGATGATAGAAATCACGGCGATTAAGTAAGCTGACTGTCGGCTCAGATTCTAGCTGGCAAAATTTGCATGTACTCAGAATAACTCTTACGCGCTCGGGCTGTGAAGCGGCACCAGGACTGCAAAGCTGCGTCAAATGTCGCACCTACCCGCACAGATTGTGCCAACCCCTCTTGCTCACGCAAAGTATTCGTGCGAAGGAGAGGAAAGTTGACTTGGCTCGGGCCATTTGCGCGCCGGGCCGAGTAACTGTATGTATGTCCGAACATCCGCGAAATTGAGAAGAGGTGCTGGCCCATGGCACGCGTCACGGTCGAAGATTGCGTCGATAAGGTTCCAAATCGCTTTGAGTTGGTTCTCTTGGCTGCCCATCGCGCCCGCGCTATCGCCAACGGGAGCTCTATCACGGTCGAGCAGGAGAACGACAAGAACCCGGTTATCGCGTTGCGCGAGATCGCCGAGCGCACGGTCCCGTCCGAGGATATGCGCGAAAGCCTGATCCACTCGATACAGAAAAATGTCGAAGTTGACGAGCCGGAGGCGGGTGCGGCACCGATCCTGGTGCAGGAGCGCCGCGGACCGATGCTTGGCCGCGACGACCAATCGAGCGATACACACGTGGACGTCCTCACCGAGGAGCAGTTGCTGCGTGGCCTAGAGAGCATGACGCCGTCCGAGCCGTCGTCAAACGGCGGCGGCAGCGGTCCCCGCGACCGCGGCCGCTAGTTTCAGGATCGCGAAGCTCGTCACTCTCTCCAGCACGCTTCTGAGCGTTTGTCATTTGACCCGCGAGCGCTTTCGCGAGCTTCGTGCCGAAAGTGTAGCGCCGGAAAGTTCGAAAGATCATTTGTCGCGGGTCGGCAAGTCCGCGTTAAGGTCTACGCTCTGATGATGAGCGCTCGCCGGCCACGTTACACGCGCCAGGGCGATGAGGGCCGGCCAGGGCAGGGCGGAGAGTACCGGGCTCATGATGCGACATTACGAACTCGTTGAACGAGTTCAAAAATACGACCCGACGGCTGACGAAGCGCTGCTCAATCGCGCCTACGTGTATGCCATGAAGGCACACGGCACTCAGAAGCGGGCGTCCGGCGCGCCTTACTTTTCCCATCCCCTCGAGGTCGCGGCCATCCTGACCGACCTCAAGCTTGATGATGCGACCATCGTCACGGCCCTTCTGCACGACGTCATCGAGGACACTGACGCCACCCGCGCCGAGATCGATCAACTCTTCGGCCCCGAGATCGGTGCCCTTGTCGAGGGCCTCACCAAGATCAAGCGGCTCGATCTCGTCTCGAAGCAAGCGGAGCAGGCGGAGAATTTCAGAAAGCTGCTGCTCGCCATTTCGAGCGACATTCGCGTGCTGCTCGTGAAGCTCGCCGACCGCCTACACAACATGCGCACGCTCGAGCACATGAAGCCCGAAAGCCGGGCGCGCATTTCGTCGGAGACCCTCGAGATCTATGCCCCGCTGGCGGGGCGTATGGGCATGCAGGCGCTGCGCGATGAGCTCGAGGAGCACTCCTTCCGCTGGCTCTATCCTGACGCGTACAGCACGGTTGTCGAGAAGCTCACCGACCTTCGCAGCAAGAACGAAGGCCTGGTTGATGAAATTGCCAAAGCCATGTCCGAAAAGCTCGCCGAGGTCGGCATTAAGGCAGAGGTCAAGGGGCGCGAGAAGAAGCCCTACTCTGTCTGGAGCAAGATGACGAACAAGCAGATCAGCCTCGAGCAGCTGTCGGATATTTACGCCTTCCGCATCATCGTCGACACCGTCGACGATTGCTACCGGGTGCTTGGCGTCGCACACACGACCTGGCGCACGGTACCAGGCCGCTTCAAGGACTACATCTCGACGCCCAAGCAGAACAACTACCAGTCGATCCATACGACGGTTGTTGGCCCGCGCCATCAGCGTGTCGAGCTGCAGGTCAGAACCCGAGAGATGCACAACATCGCCGAGTACGGCGTCGCAGCCCACGCCATCTATAAGGATGCGCAGAAGCCCGCTGGTGCCACGAGCAACAAGAACCCCCTCGTTTACGATAAGGACAGCGGTCCGTACGCATGGCTTCGCCGCCTCGTCGAGACGCTGCTCGAGGGCGCCAATCCGGAAGAGTTCCTCGAGCATACCAAGCTCGAGCTCTTCCAGGATCAGGTGTTCTGCTTCACACCAAAGGGCCGCCTCATCGCATTGCCTCGTGGTGCCACCCCGCTCGACTTTGCCTATGCCGTTCATACCGACATCGGCAATGCCGCCGTCGGCGCCTACGTCAATGGCCGGCACGTGCCCATCGATACGCGGCTGAGAAATGGCGACGAGGTGGAGATCCAGACCTCCAAGACACATACGCCGCCGGCGGCTTGGGAGAGTTTGGCCGTCACCGGCCGGGCACGTTCGGCAATTCGCCGCGCCGCCCGCGATGCCATCCGACGTCAGTATGCCGAGCTCGGCCGCCGCCTGCTGACCTCCGCCCTCGACCGCGTCGGCGAAAGCTACTCTGATGATACGTTGCGAAAGGTTCTTCCCCGCCTCGGCCAAAAATCGCTCGAGGACGTGCTTGCTGCCGTCGCCCGCAACGACGTCAAGATTGAGGACGTGGTCCGCGCGATGGTTCCCGAGAAGTCGGCGACCGTGGCGAAGGGAGAGGATCCCGCCAAGTCGCAAAAGGGCTGGCTCAGCATTACCCGCGCTGCCGGCAACGCCCTGCGTGTCGGAAGCTCGGACGCCGAGGCCGGCAGCCAGCCCTCCGGCCGTATGCGCGGCATTCCGATCCGCGGCGTGAGAAACGACATGCCGGTGATGTTCGAGGCCGGCGGCGCCGTGCCGGGCGACCGCATCGTCGGCGTGCTGGCGCCCGGCGAGGGCATCCGCGTTTTCCAAATTCACTCGCCCCGCCTCAAGGAATTTGAGCACGAGCGCTGGATCGACGTCGCCTGGGATATCGACCCGGAGAACCCTGAGCGCTTCCCCGCCCTGATTAGCGTCACGGCGCCGAACCAGCCGGGCACGCTCGCCCAGATCGCCGACGTCATCGGCCAGGCGGGCGGCAATATCGACAACCTCAAGATGATTCGCCGCGCCTCGGACTTTACCGAGCTGAGGATTGGCCTTGAGGTTTGGGATCTCGCCCACCTTAATCAGATCATCGCGGGTCTGAAGGTGAAAGCGGTGGTCAGCAAGGTCGATCGTGTGTTTGAATAACCTTCTCGCTATTTGGGGGCTGAGCTTGCGGGCCAGTCCTAGCCAGTCCACGTGCACGACGTCGAGACCAGCGTGGCAGTCTCGGGCTCACTATTCTAGATCCAAACCCCGCTCAGGAGCGTTGAGAGCTTTCCATGTCGTCCCGGCCGCAGCCCTCACCCATACGTCTCGGCGTCAACATCGATCATGTGGCGACGATCCGCAACGCGCGCGGCGGTCGCCATCCTGATCCTCTGCGGGCCGCCCATCTGGCGGTCGAAGCCGGCGCCGACGGCATTACCGCACACCTTCGCGAGGATCGCCGGCACATTTCGGACGCCGATATAGCCCGCCTCAAGGCCGAGCTGACGCGCCCCCTGAACCTCGAGATGGCCGCGACTGCCGAGATGCTCGCCATAGCCCTGAGGCATATTCCGAACGCCTGTTGCCTGGTGCCGGAGCGCCGCGAGGAACGTACGACTGAAGGCGGCCTCGACGTCGTCGGGCAGCTGGCACACCTGAAGCCGGTGGTTGCCGAGCTGAAATCCGCGGGCATCCGCGTCTCGCTATTCATCGAGCCCGCTCCACCCGCGATCAACGCGGCAGCTATCCTCGGTGCTGACATCATCGAGTTGCATACTGGCAGCTATTGCGAGTTCGCTGCAGCGGGCGACGGTAAATCCATGGCCGCCGAGATCGCCCGTATCGCTCGGGCGGCTGAGCTTGCCGTCGCCGCCGGCCTCGAGGTGCATGCCGGCCACGGCCTTACCTTCAACACGGTCGCAGGCCTCGCCCGAATGCCACAAATCGTTGAGCTCAACATCGGGCATTTTCTCGTGGGCGAGGCGATCTTTGGCGGCTTGCATGCGGCGGTGAAGCGCATGCGCTTGCTCATGGATGAGGCGCGACTGACGATTTCCAGCCGGGCAACCGCATGAGGCTTGCGGTCAACGCCGGCGGGTGTTGCGTAAGCTTAACGGTGGAAAGGCGGTTGCGCCGGGTCTTCCCAGACGGTTCTGATTGGAGTGAACTCTGCCGATGGGCCCGAAAAGATGATGCGTCGTGCCGATACGTTTGCGCCGCGACCGGGAAATGGCTATAGCGAGCGAGCTTCCGGGGGACGCAAGTCGCGCAAGTCCGGATAAGGAGCAGGAGATGAGCCTGGATACGAACTCCAAGGCAGCCGAGTCCGGCTGGCGGGAAACCGCCAAGATTGTCGTGCAGGCTCTTGCCATCGCGATGGTCGTGCGCGTCTTTTTCTTTCAGCCGTTCAATATCCCTTCCGGCTCGATGAAGTCGACGCTTCTGATCGGCGACTATCTCTTCGTCTCGAAGTTGGCCTACGGCTATAGCCGGTACTCGTTCCCGCTCGGCCTCGACCTCTTCGAAGGTCGCATCTTTGCGGCTGAGCCAAAGCGCGGTGACGTGGTCGTCTTCCGCAAGCCGAACGAACCGGAGATCGATTACATCAAGCGTGTCATCGGCTTGCCGGGCGACGAGATCGCGATGAAGAGCGGCGTCCTCATCATCAACGGCCACGCCATCCCGAAAGTGTACAGCGGCGAGTTCGTGAACACGGAATGCGATCCCTCGTTCCGCCATTGCCGCCGGGTTCAGTACAAGACCTTCGTCGAGACGCTGCCCGAGGGCCGCAGCTACACCGTCCTCGATCTTGAGTCCGACGGCGAGTACGACACGGTCGGCCCCTACAAGGTCCCCGCCGGCCACTATTTCATGATGGGCGATAACCGCGACAACTCCCTCGATAGCCGCGCCGAGGTGGGCTTCGTGCCGTTCGAGAACTTTGTTGGGCGCGCCGAGCTCATTTTCTTCTCTGCCGCCGTTGATGACCCGAACGCACTCCGCTGGACGAGCCCCTGGACCTGGCCCTTCGACATTCGTTGGAGCCGCTTCCTCAACATTGTCCGCTAGCCCGTGTATCCGGTCTGGATAACTGGCCAGATGTTTAAGGCACGCAAGTTCAAGGAGCTCGAAACTAAACTCGGCTATCGCTTCAAGAAGCAGGCGCTCCTTGAGCGTGCGCTGACGCACTCGAGCCTCAAGGGGGCGAAAAAGGCGAGCGAGGACAACGAGCGCCTGGAATTCGTCGGCGATCGCGTGCTCGGCCTCGCCGTTGCGGAGTTGTTGCAGGGAAAATATCCGGCCGCGAGCGAGGGTGAGCTAGCCCGGCATTTGAACCGCCTGGTACGCGGTGAAACCTGCGCCAAGGTCGGCCGCGACCTTGGCCTTGGCGAGTTTCTGATGCTCTCGGAGAGCGAAGCCGGGAGCGGCGGCCGCCTCAAGACCACGATCCTCGCCGATGCCGTGGAGGCACTACTTGGAGCCATCTTCCTGGAAGCGGGTTTCGAGAAGGCACGCGACGTCGTGCTTCACCTCTGGAAGGAGCAGGGCGACCAGCATGCCCAGCCGATCGCCGATCCGAAGTCCGCACTCCAGGAATGGGCCCAGGGCCAGGGCCTCGCGTTACCGCAGTATACGGAAGTCGAGCGTAAGGGCCCTGACCACGCCCCTCACTTCACGACGGAAGTGCGCATAAAGGGCAAGTCGCCGGCCCGAGGCGAAGGCTCATCGAAGCGTGCGGCCGAGCAGGCGGCCGCCACCGCGCTGCTCGAGCGCGAAGGTGTTCTGGAGAAAAAATAAAATGCCTGACGAGGCCAGCACAGCAGACGGGACGGGCGCGGCGCACCGAACAGAAGCGACCGGATCGCCGCGGCGCTGCGGCATCGTTGCCATCATCGGCGCGCCGAACGCCGGCAAGTCGACGCTCGTGAACGCCCTCGTCGGCGCCAAGGTGACCATCGTCTCGCGCAAGGTGCAGACGACGCGCATTCCGATCCGTGGCATCGCCATCGAGGGCGCAAGCCAGCTCGTATTCATCGATACGCCGGGCATTTTCGCGCCAAAGCGCCGCTTGGACAAGGCCATGGTTGCGGCCGCCTGGGCCGGCGCCGGCGACGCTGACAGCGTCGTCGTCATGGTCGACGCGGCGAAGGGCATCGACGAAACCGTCGAGCCCATTTTGCAGAGGCTCGCTCAAGCCTCGGCAAGGCGCATTCTCGTGCTGAACAAGGTCGATCGCGTCTCCGACAAGGAGCAGCTCCTCGCCCTTGTCGGCGATCTTTCGGCGCGCATGCCTTTCGAGCATGTGTTCATGATCTCAGCCCTTACTGGCAGTGGCGTCGCGGCACTCAAGAAGTGTCTCGCGGAATCTGTGCCCGAAGGCCCGTGGCTTTACCCCGAAGATGAAATGTCCGACATCCCGATGCGGCTGCTCGCTGCCGAGGTGACGCGCGAGAAGATCTTTGACCTTCTGCACGACGAGGTGCCTTACCAGACGACGGTCGAGACGGACTCGTGGAAGGCCCTGAAAGATGGTTCGGTCCGCGTCGAGCAGACAATTTTCGTTGCCCGCGACAGCCAGAAGAAGATCATGCTGGGCAAGGCCGGGCAGACCATCAAAAAAATATCGTCTCAATCGCGCGCCGAGCTTTCGAGCATGATCGAGCAGCCCGTGCATCTATTTCTGTTCGTGAAGGTGCGCGAAGGCTGGGAGCAAGATCCCGCGCGCTACCGCGAAATGGGCCTCGAGTTTCCGAAGGAATAGCTTGATGCGATGCCGGGCGATTATGCTGGGCGCGTTGCTTGGAGCCTCGACGAGCCCTTCGGATGCGGCCGTTCGCCTATGCCGGGGCACGATCTCAAGCGGCCCCGTCATAGCTGCAACAGAGCGCGAAGCAAAAAGGCAGGCTCTTGACATCTGGAAGGGAGAAGCGGCGAAGCTCGGCGTAAGTTTCTCGGCTTGGGGCAGGGCTGCCGATAAAATCCTCGCCTGCAAGCCCGCCGTTGGCGGCAAGTTTGTATGCCTCGCGAGGGCTGCACCTTGCACGATCGAGCAGGCCCCAAATCGGCGTGAAAATCGGTCGAAGCGCATCGAAATCTGAGTTGTGTCTATCTTTGCCGGGTCACGCCAATCCTCAGAATTTTCCGTTCATGAGGATCAAGGCTCTCCCAATTTTACACCGGCAGGAAAGTTATCGTTCGATCGATCTTATACCAACCGCACGAAGTACTGACGCAGTGCGGTTGGTATCAGCGCGCAGGGTTGGTGTGGCGGCTGCGCGCAAACAAAAGAGAATACCGGCCGGACGCCGCAAGACCCGTGAGTCAAGACTTCGTCCGGCCGGTATTAAAGGCTTAGAAAGATGATAGACGCGGCCCCTGATCACCGTTCGCGGGGTCGAACTCTGTATACCCCTTATCGGTCAGTTTGCGGGTTGGGATCACCGAAAGCGATAGGAAGGCCAGCGTCTGGAACGCATCATGCAATCTCCCGCCTAGCGCTTCTCGCGTAGTTTTGAGAAGGGTACGCAATTCCTGAGCGACCGCGCTCGGCGACTTTGCCGACATCAGGCCGAAAAGCGGCAGATCGAGCGCCGCAATCACCCTTCCGTCTTTCACGGCGACGTAGCCGCCCCCGCTTTTGCGCAAATGATTGGCGGCGACGGAGATGGACAGATCATCTGTCCCGGCAATTACAAGGTTGTGATCGTCGTGGCTGACTGTGCTGGCCAGTGCCCATTTGCCTGGGTTAAAGCCAAAGCCCGCTATAAAGCCTTTGCCGACATTGCCATTGATACCGTGACGCTCCATCACCACCAGCTTGGCGACATCCTGTTCAGGATCGGCCTCCACAAAACCGTTTGCGACAGGCAGCGCCAGAATTTCCGGCCGAGTTACGATTTGTCCAAAAATGATGCCGATGGCGGGACGGCTCTCGCTGGATGCGTCCGTATTTCGGGCGGTGATGCGGAAATCCTCGACGCACGTTTCCTTGATCAGCACCGTATTCAGAGCCTCTTTCATATCCGGTATGAGTCTATGGGCGAAGGTTGCTTCCGTTACGCGTTCGCCGTTTTTGTAAACGCTGTGGATCTTACAGGTCTCCACATCATCCAGCACGACGAGATCGGCTTTCCAGCCGGGAGCGATAGCTCCGCGGGGCGCGCCGAATTTCTCGCTGCGCCGCGTAAGGCCGAAAGCTTTGGCCGCGCCGTAGCTAGCGGCAATGTAAGCGGAAACGGGATCGGCCCCGTGCCGGATTGCGGTGCGGATGGCATAATCGATATCGCCTTCGCGCTCGATGTCATCGGGGTTGCGGTCATCGGTGCAAAAGCCGGTATGCGCGGCGGTGAAAGGTTTGAACAGTTTCGCTAGCGTCGGGATATTTTGTGCGGCCGATCCTGCCCGGGCCAGGACATGAACACCCTTGGAGAGTTTTTCTTGCGCCTCCTCGAGCGTTGTCGATTCATGATCGGTGGTAACGCCCGAAGCGATCATGCCAGACAGGTTTTTGCCGTGAATGCCGGGGAGGTGGCCGTCGATATGAATATTTTCAAACGCCTTGGCTTTGGCAAGCACTTCCTGCACCCTGCCCAATACGCCACCAATATCCATGAGTTCGGCCAGGCCGATCACCTTGGGGTGGTTGGCATAGGGTAAAAGATCGTTGATCGCCAGAATAGCGCCCGATGTGCCGAGTGGCGTGGCGGGCACGCAGGAAGGCAGGTTCACGAAGATATCCATGGCCGATTGCCCGGCAATGGCCAGGGCGTACTCGATGCCGAGTTTGCCTTTCACATTGGCCATTTCGTGAGGATCCCAGACGAGAGACGTCACTCCGCGCGGCAGAACGGCTTCAGCAATCCGGGGAGTAAGGTTGCTTTCGACATGGCGGTGCCCATCGATAAAGCCGGGAACAACGGCCTTGCGTTGCAAATCAATTTCGCAGCAACCGACATAACTTTCATAAACGCCAACGATCTCATCGCCGCTTATGGCGATATCTCCATATTGGAATTCACCGCTGGAAACATCGAGAATACGGGCGTTTTTAAGCACGAGGTTTGCGGGTTCGTCCCCGATTGCGACCAGAATTCGTTGTTCCATGGAAAGCATGGTGGTCTCTGATCCGTCCTCAAAAGCGGCAGTTGAAAGAAGTATATGATTTAACGAGAAAACAACGCGTGTCAATGTCGTTGGGGGAAAGCGTAGTGTGTCAGTCTGAGGCTTGAGCTTTGTTCCTCCTTGAGCGTCATTCCTCCATGCTTCCGGTTCGAGCCTGGGAGGAAGCTGCGCGATTTGAATGGTCAGACCCTTGCTTTCTCAGGTAGGACGCTCTTTAAAAGTCAATCTAAGACACAACCGGAATCTGAGTATGGGAATTTGAACCGGGACCGGCAAACATGAACTGGTCCGATGAAGGCGTGGTACTTTCGGTGCGGCCGCATGGCGAGACCGCCGCCGTGGTCGAGCTTTTTACGCGTGCCCACGGCCGCCATCTGGGTATGGTTCACGGCGGGCGCTCGCGCAAGTCGCGACCCGTACTGCAGATCGGCAACCACGTCGACGGCACGTGGAAGGCGCGCCTGTCCGAGCATTTGGGCCACATGAGCGTGGAGCTTCGCCGTGGCTACGCCGCGCCCGCAATGGAAAGCCCAGCCGCGCTAGCGGGTCTCACCTCGCTCTGTACCCTCACGCGTCTCATGCCGGAGCGCGATCCGCACCCGAATCTCTTCGAGATTACGCTCTTTGTCCTCGGCTACCTCGATGATGATCACGTCTGGCCGGCGCTTCTCGTGCGTTGGGAGATGGCACTCTTGCAGGAGCTTGGCTACGGGCTCGATCTCTCGCAATGCGCGGCGACCGGCGCAAATGACGAGCTGATCTACGTCTCACCGAAGTCGGGCCGCGCCGTTTCTGCCTCAGCCGGCGAGCCCTATCGCGACAAGCTCCTTGCGCTGCCGGGCTTTCTTCTGCCCGGCCGCCACGCGAGCCCGACGCCATCCGAGATCGCGGCAGGTTTCGTGCTGACCGGCCATTTTCTCGAGGCCCGCGTCCTCCGCCCGCGCGGCGAGGATCTGCCCGAGGCGCGCTTGCGGCTGGCGTCCCTTCTTGCGCGAATGCTGGCCACGACGCCGGTTTTCTGACGAGAGCGGTGCCTGCTACCGAGCGACTTCAGTTGTTGTGCGCGCTGACCTTCTCGAGCGGCGCCACCTCGACCCTGAGGCCGGCCGATTTGTCTGGCTTCAGCATGTATACGAGGCCGTCGGAGGCCTGATAGCGCATTGAGAGCCTTTTCGCGGTTGCGCCCGTCCCGAGAGCCTCGAAGGAAACCTCGCCAGGATTGCAGGCCGTATGCGTCACCGCAAAGCTCGGCTCGACCTCATGCGTCTCTCCGCCAAACGAATAGCTGACGGTCTGCTTCAGCGTATTCGAGATCTGGAATTCGTACTGCAGCGACTTGGGCCGCGCGAAAAGCTGCACGGAGAGGTATTTGGGATCCTGGCCCGGCGCCCGCGCCACGCCGACGCCGATCTGTGTTACGTAGGGCGCGAGCATGTTGGCGCGGTGGCCCGGAGAGTTGATCCAGCCTTGCACGGATTTCTCCGCGAGCACGCGCGATTCGAAGCCTTGGCTGTCGAGGTGAAGAGCGAGGTTCTCGCCCACCTGGCACCACGCGTACCCGGCGCTTGCGACGCGATCGCCAGCCTGCCGGCCGTCCGCCGTATGTGAGAACTGACCACTCGTCGCGAGATAGCTCGCATAGGCCCGCGCGGCGTTGGTGAGCTGCCCGCTCGGCACGACGTCTCCGAGCTGGTGCTCGTGCCTAAAGGCGTTCGTCAATTGCACGATAGCGGCTTCGACGGTGGGCGTATCGGGTAGGATGGCGGGCATTGCTTCGTTTTTCTCGCGACCTCTTATGTCGGCAGGATCGGCTGTTAGCGCGGCAAATGCAAGGCGGGGGCGCCAATGCAAACCGGGTGCCGCTCAATCTCGGTGCTCGCGAAGCAACGTGATCCCGCCCATCGCCGCGGCCTTTGTGAAGTATCGCTCGTCTGCGGTGACGAGCGTCGCACCATGCTCGAGCGCGACCGCATGATAAAGCGTATCGAATAGGTGGTGATTGAGCGTGCGAGCCAGTTCCACGCTGCGAAGCAGCGCCGGGAGGCTGTCTATAACAGTTGCTCGCATATCCCTCAAAACCACGACCGCGCTTTCGGCGACGGCTGGCTCGAGCCGCGCGACGACGCTCGTCACCTCTGCTAACCAGTGACAGGGTGCGAGCAATTCAGTCTCCGCAGCATCGATGAGGCGTGCAATGGACATGGCCTGCTCGAGGTCACCTTCCTCTTGCCGGCGAAGAAACCACTTCACCGCCACGCTGGCATCCACGACAAGCTTCACCTACGAAGCTCTTCCCGCGCGGCATTTATGTCGTCGTCGCTGTGCAGCCGGGTGTTCGCGGCTCGGATCGCGTGTAGTCGCTCTTCGAAGCAGCGGTCCCTGCGCCGCCTTTCCTCGGCCTCGACGGCACGCTCCATCAACTGCGCAACGATTGCGCTCTTATTCTTGTCCTTGAAGACCTCGTTGAACCGATTCTTGAGATCGTCGGGAATTGAGAAGTTCATCGTGCCCATCGATCGTCCTCCCGGGAATCCGATTGTTGAAAATTTCAATAATGGCATATAACAACGATAAGCCCCCGCTACAATCGCATGCCGCTGCAACCTGTTGCCCCAGGGCACTTGAGCCCCTGCCCGTGGGGCGGTAACCAGACGCCATGAACCAGAAACCGATTCTTCCCCCCTCCGCCGGCGGCCCGGTCGAGCCCGTATTGCTGAAGGACGCGCTGGAGGAGCGCTACCTCGCCTACGCGCTTTCGACCATCATGCATCGCGCGCTGCCCGACGTGCGCGACGGCCTGAAGCCGGTGCATCGCCGCATTCTCTACGCCATGCGCGAGCTTGGCCTGAACCCGGACGGCGGCTTCAGAAAGTGCTCGAAGATCGTCGGCGACACGATGGGCAACTTCCACCCCCACGGCAACCAGGCCATTTACGACGCCCTGGCCCGTCTTGCTCAGGACTTCGCCGTCCGCTATCCGCTCGTCGATGGGCAGGGCAACTTCGGCAATATCGACGGTGATAACCCGGCCGCCGACCGCTACACCGAGGCCCGTCTGACGTCGGTCGCCATGGAGCTCCTGGACGGCATCGACGAGGACACGGTCGAGTTTCGCCCGAACTATGACGGCCGTGAGCAGGAGCCGACCGTGCTCCCCGCGGCATTCCCAAATCTCCTGGCGAACGGCTCTGCCGGCATCGCCGTCGGCATGGCGACCAACATCCCACCGCACAACGCCGACGAGCTTTGCGCTGCCCTCCTGCACCTCATCAAGCATCCGAACGCCACCATCGAGAAGCTGGTCGAGATGGTACCCGGGCCGGACTTTCCGACGGGCGGCGTCCTCGTCGAGCCCCGCGATCAAATCATCGAGGCCTACAAGACCGGCCGCGGCGGCTTCCGCCTCCGCGCCAAGTGGACGAAGGAGGACACCGGCCGCGGCGGCTACCAGATCGTCGTCACGGAAATCCCCTACCAGGTGCAGAAGGCGAAGCTTGTCGAGAAGATCGCCGAGCTGCTGATCGAAAAGAAGCTCCCGCTCCTTGGCGACGTACGCGACGAATCGGCTGAGGAGGTACGCCTCATCCTCGAGCCCAAGACCCGCACCATCGATCCCATCATTCTGATGGAGAGCCTGTTCCGCCTGACCGAGCTCGAGGTCCGTTTCGGCCTCAACATGAACGTGCTCTCGGCGGGCCAGATTCCGAACGTGCTCTCGCTACGCGACGTGCTGCGCCAATGGCTCGAGCATCGCGTCGACGTGCTGGTGCGCCGTTCGAGCTTCCGCCAGAAAAAGATTGAGCATCGGCTCGAGGTTCTCGACGGCTACCTGATTGCCTTCCTCAACATCGACGAGGTCATCCGCATCGTCCGCTTCGAGGACGAGCCGAAGGCGAAGCTGATCTCGACGTTCCGTTTGACCGAGGTCCAGGCCGAGGCGATCCTCAACCTCCGCCTGAAATCGTTGTCGCGCCTTGAGGAGGTCGAGATCAGGGCCGAGCACGACAAGCTCTCGAAAGAGCTGCGCGAGCTGAAGCAGCTCTTGAAGTCCGACGATCTGCAATGGGAGCGCATCGCAGACGAGGTCCGCGCCACCCGCGAGCAGTACTCAAAGAAGACCGCGCTCGGCGCCCGCCGCACCTCCTTTGCCGACGCCCCCGAGGTCGACGTCGATCTCGATGCGGCCCTCGTCGAGAAGGAGCCGATCACGATCATCCTGTCTGAGAAGGGCTGGGTCCGCGCGCTCAAAGGTCACCAGGACGACCTCACCAAGCTCGAGTTCAAACAGGGCGACGGCCTGAAGCGTGCGGTCAAGGCACAGACCACCGACAAGCTCGTTCTCCTCGCCACCAACGGCCGCTTCTTTACGCTGGAAGCGAGCGCTCTACCGGGCGGCCGCGGCCATGGCGAGCCGATCCGTCTCATGGTCGATCTCGAGGAAAATACGGATTTCGTCGAGTTCTTCGTCCACGAGCCCGGCCGCAAGCTCCTGGTTGCGAGCACGGGGGGCTATGGCTTCGTCGTGCCGGAGGACGAGGTCATTGCCTCGACCCGCAAGGGCAAGCAGATCTTGAACGTCGCGGCGCCAGAGGAGGCGAAAGTCTGCGTCGTCGTTGACGGTGATTTTGTCGCGACCGTCGGCGAGAACCGCAAGATGCTGATCTTCCCGCTCGATGAGCTGCCCGAGATGACGCGCGGCAAAGGCGTTATTGTTCAGCGCTTCAAGGACGGCGGCCTGGCCGACGCCCGCGCCTTCTGGAAGAAGGAAGGCCTGACATGGCTGGACGGCGCCGGTCGCACGTTCACGCTGCCCTGGGCGGATCTCAAGGAATGGGTTGGACAGCGCGCGCAGGCCGGCCAGATGGCTCCGAAGGGCTTCCCCCGCTCCAACAGCTTTGGACCCGCGTTTTAGGAAGGGCGAGGGATCAGGGACTAGGGATCAGAGCACGCGCTTCGCGTAATTTCCCTGACACCTTTTCCCTAGTCCCTGACACCTGTCCCCAATCCCTAACTTGCCTCAAGCTCGCCCGCCCGCTAGGTAAGTGCGATGGGGATGGCTTCGGAAAGAGTGCGACGGGTGAGGGGACTGCTTTGCAGCCTGACGTTTGCCGCTGCTCTCCTGGCCAGTTGCGGACGATTGGAGCGCGCGACCGCCCAGGACGCCGCCGCCGCATGCGCCAAGGCGGAGTTCGAGAGCGTCGTCGACGAGGCGGCCGCTGCCTTGCGTGATTTGAACAACAAAAACCGCCCCGAGTTTCAGGATCAGCTTCGCAAGCTGAAGGAAAAGCGCGCCTGGACCAACGACCAGTTTCTCATCGAGGCCGCCCCCTACGTCAAAGACGATCAGATCGAGATCTTCGACGGCACGACGAACGAACTTCTCGACAAGATCTCGTCCATGGGCCAGGAGGGCGCTACTGCCAAGGTGCCGGATTGCGCCATGCTGTCGGAGCTGCGCGGCCACATGAACGTGCTTATCTCCACCCAAACGGAGAAGTGGAGCTACATGTTTAAGAAGCTCGAATCAGAGCTCGCGAAATAGCGCTTCGAGGGCCGCGGCCGCTCACTCGCCCTCGCGACCATCAGGTCGCTGCGGGAAACCGCACCCATCCATTTGGGCCAAGGCGCTCCTGCGGTGTGAAGCGCGTCTTGTAGCTCATCTTGCGCGAGCCCTCGATCCAATAGCCGAGGTAGAGATAGGGAAGTCCGAGCCGCCGCGCATAGTCTGCATGCTCGAGGATCATGTAGGTGCCGAGACTGCGCTCATCCTCAAGTGGCTCATAGAAGCTGTAGACCATGGAAATGCCGTCCGAGAGCCGGTCGCACAGTGCCACAGCGGCCAGCGGCCAGCTGTCGATGTGCTTCTCGAGAGGATGATCCTCGGGCTTGGCGCGGTATTCGGTGAGGAATGTCTTGACCACGCTGTCCTCGACCA
This sequence comes from Hyphomicrobium sp., assembly GCA_041659825.1. Taxonomy (GTDB): domain Bacteria; phylum Pseudomonadota; class Alphaproteobacteria; order Rhizobiales; family Hyphomicrobiaceae; genus Hyphomicrobium_C. Next base: position 44,479 of record JBAZXL010000005.1, on the reverse strand, counting down.
TCATCGCATAGTCGAGCACCGTCATATCGGCCATGCCGCCGTCCGAGTGCCGCGCATCGATGTAGCTGCGGAATAGGCCGTACTGCTCCGAGGTTGGTACAGCCGAGACTCGCCGCGCCACGAGGTCGCGGTTCCGCTCGATCGTCCGGCGCATCGTGCGCCCCGGCTCGAACTCATCGACGAGCACGCGCACCGAGACGCAAGCGTGGCAGCCCTCGCAATAGGGCATGTACGCAATGTTCTGGCTACGCCGGAATCCGCCCTTCAAGAGATTGTCGATGAGTGTCAGCGGCTTTTCGGGGGTGAGGTGCGTAAAGAGCTTCCGCTCGAGTCGCCCCGGCAAATAGGGACACGGCTGCGGCGTGGTGACATAGAATTCCGGAAAGTGCTTCTGCTGTTCCGTCATTCGACAACCGATCCCTATGCAAGGACGAGGTGCGGAGAGCCGAGCACGACGTAGCTCGAAAGAGATATACCACTCAGCCGCAGTAGGGATTGAAGGATAGCGATGCTCCCGCGACCCGGCAAGGTGAAGCAAGATGTTATTGGGCCGGGCGCAACCAACTTGGCTAACGAGTTTACCGGTTTTTCATAAGACAAGCCTGATCGCTATCGACGGACGAGCAAGCGCTTCGATCTCAAACGATTGAACGCGAGGAACGATCCGGTGCAAGGGTCGGGTCATGATGCACTTTGCTCGCAAAAGCGTGCACCAGGTATGGCGATGGCCCTTGCACAGCAATTGTCAGATGCCTTGGCCCTCGACTGCGCGGAGAAGCTCATCGCGTGACGCCTTTGCCCCGGGCATGTTGGGGTACACCTTAAGCAGGCTGTCATACGCCTTCAGGGCATTCTTCTTGTCGCCGTTGTTCTCTAAAATGTTGGCGAGGCCCTCGAGCGCTTTATAGTGCTTTGGCTCGAGCGCCAGCACGCGCCGGATATCGCCAAGCGCGCGCTGCGTATCATCCATCAGGTAATAGAGAAACGCGCGGCGATTCCACGCCTCGGCATAGTCGGGCTGCAGCTCGACGACGGTGGTGAGCAATTTCATCGCTAGGTCCTGGCGGTTCGACTGAGCGAGCATCGTGGCGCGCTGCACCAGGAGATCAGCGGTCGCGCTGCCGGAGTAGTTCCAGAGCTGCTCGATGGCGAGAGCGATCGGAGCTGCGCTATCTGCGTCGGGCGCGGCGCTCAGGCGATCATAGAGCTCGGCAAGAAGCTTGTCGCGCTGCTCCGGACTACTCGGCGCCGGTTGTGCCTTGGCTGCCGGGCCGGCCTGCTTTTCGCTATTGCTGAGCCCGCCATGGGACCCAAATCCGGGCGGGCTGCCGAGAGGCGGCTCTTCGCCGACACCTGCCTTAGGTTTGGAGCTTCGATCGCCGTCGGTCGGCGGCGCACCGGGGAGCGAGAATGTCGGTGGGGCTAGAAGGTCGTCGCCCTCTGCCGATGGGTCGACTGCCAAGGCCGGGAGCGAGGCTGCGAGAAGCGCGGACGCTGCCGCAAAGGCCAGGGCCCGCTTCGTTGCAACGCGTGCAATGACGGACTTAATGAGGGACTGCATCATGGGTCTAAGATAAGACCTAAGTGACAAACCCGTCAAAGCGCCTCTTCCGCCGCGCAGATTAATTATTGGCCACAACAAGCCAAACCGCCCGAGCACTGGGTGCCGGGCGGATTGAAGTCGTTGCGCGAGACACGTTCGGGAGACTGGCTCGTGAAATTGGCTCGTGAGCGTCTCGAGATCGTGGGCGTGATCAGCCCTGGCGCGCTTTGAAGCGACGCTGGGTCTTGTTGATCACGTAGACGCGGCCCTTGCGGCGGACGAGGCGGTTGTCGCGATGGCGCGACCGCAGGGACTTGAGCGAGTTTCTTACTTTCATTTTAGAACACCAGTTGGCGGCAAAGGCGGGCGGATGGTGGGCACTCCAGGGATCGAACCTGTGGCTCCCTACCATGTCAAAGGAGCTGACCGTAAGCCGGTTATTGAAATTGCATGCTAATCTCGCTCAGCAGAGTGTCGTTCACTGCCGTTTCGGATCAGTTGGCGCAATTCATAAGACACGGGTGTGTCTTATGCAAGCGGCCCGTTACCGGAGCGGATACGACGTGTCACTCGGACCCAAAATGAAGGCGGTCTGAGAGGGCTAGACAACATTCTTGAAACCGGCGCTTCCGTCGATCACCGTGATCGGGCTGGCCTACCTCGGCAGCCGGCGCAAGTCAGCAGAGGTTCGCGTCGGCGAGCTGGCTGACCGGCTCCACATGTCGAATAGCAGCGGGTCGAAAAGCAGCGTGTCCGCCGGCGCTGGGCTTGGCTCAACCTGGGTCCCCTATGGCAGTATCGGATCGGACCAACGTCTGATCCATCTCCCTCCAACGTCTGACGCCTGACGCCCGCAGGGCTTAGCAAAATGGAGCTTCCTTGGTCCCTACCGCGGCCATGGGGCAGGTCATACGCTGATAGCTGAAACTGGCCGAGGTCTGAAGCAGACGACCACGCCGAAATTCTCGGCTTGGGATGCTTCATCAGATCGAAGTTACCCGGAAAGGGAGGGAGGTTGCCGTGTTCGCATCCCAAGAGAAGAGAACGTCGCGCCGCGCTATGAGAGCAATAGCGCTTCTGGCAAGCATAGCCCTATGTGCGGCTGGCACGACCGTCGCGCTCGCCAAGGGCGGCACGGCCAAGCCGCCGGCCGGTGGAGGTGGAGGCGGAGGTGGCGGTGGCGGCGGCACAACGACAGCAACGCCGCTCGCCACGGTGACGATCCCGCCGCCGCCTGCAACGCTGGCGCCCATTTTTAGCGCGCCGGTTGGAACCATTTCCGGCTTCGATGCGACCGGTTTCATCCAGAGCGCGACGCTTGATGCCAGCGTGTGCCCGACGCCACCAGCGTCACCGAGCCAGTTCGGAGGCACGGTCGTCATAAACGGCCAGACCATCATCGTGCCCTGCAACACGATCCTTCAGCTGCCGGCAGCAACCTTCACCTGGGCAGACCTATTTGCGACGACGCCCGGCGCGCCATTGGCGCTCGACGGCACGATCCCAGGGACAAGCACTGCGACCTTCAAATATCCCTCGATGGAGATTTCCGTCGTGGGCAACGTTGTTAGCGGCAAGATGATTGCCGGCCTTATCACGATTTCACAGCAGTCCTTGAACGGTAGCAGCGGCTTCATCACCAAGATCGACTATGCAGACGGTTCCATCTACGTGAGCACGACGCCCGGGAGCCCGGATGCCCACCTGGTTATCAACGATCCGGTCGGCAAGTTCGGAAGGGTCCAGACCCCGGATGACCGCTTCAGCGTCGATGATGAGAACCCGACGATTACGGCCCACACCGGCTATCCGATGTGCGTGCCGCGCGCTGATCCCGCGAGTGCAACGCCGGATCCTCTCTGCCCCGAGAAAAACCGTCCGAAAGTAACGGATGCAGCCTGCCGGCGTAACTTTGCAGCCGCTGGCGTCATCTCTCCTGCTGGTTGGGAGTTATCTGCACCAGCCGCTTCGGGCTATTGTAGAGCCTTCGTCATGAAGGCCCCGCCAGGGACGCCGGCGGCCGGCCTTCCGGCGAACTCAGTCGCCACGACTTCGGAACCCGACGCTCGCCTGCAGGCGCCCTTTGAGATCGGTGATTACATCCTCTATTCGGGGACCCTGATGCAGGGCAGCGGTGTAAACGGCGCACCCGATACGATTTCAGTGCACACCATTGAAGCCAATCTTGGCATCTTTACCCAGCCGAAAACACTGCCGTCCTACATCAGCATCGAGGAGATCATCATCGGTGCGGATGCCATACCGGTTGCGGGCCAGGCGGCGGTTGCACCGCTCGAGGGCCAGGACAGGTTCGTCATCATTGGTACGACGACCGACGTTGTCACTCCCGTTGACGTCTATCTGGTCGATATCGATCCCACGACAGGTGCGGAGTCGCAGCGCTGGATCACCATGGAGTCGATGACGGGTGGCGTGACGCCCGGCACCCAGCCCTTCCTCGGCGGGATCACGACGCAGTTCGTCGGACCGCAGCCGGGACGCTTCCGTCTGCGGGCGAATAAGGCACCTCCCGGCGTTCTCATCTCTCCGACGCGCTACGCCCGTGTCGTTACCCGCACCCTTTGTGGTCCGGCAACCTATCCCACAACTGGAACGCCGGCGTTCTACGATGTCAATGGTCCGGCTCCCGTGATCTCCACCCTGGGAAGCGGAACGGCGCCTTGTCTGCAACGTGCCCCGGCGGCTGGAGTATTCTCAGGTCAGTACTTCGCGCCGATTGGCGAATACATCTTCCCCGAGAACGTTACTGCGGGCGATGCGATCGTTCCCTACAACTTCTGGAACCTGGGCTTCCTCATGAACGGTGAGGGTGCTGGCACCGCACGTCTTAGCCCCACGCCCTGGTAAGCACGGAGATGCGCAAAGGTGGCTCGAGCGGTGTATATATGCTCGCTCGAGCCATTACTTTTCTACTGCAGCGTCGAGGCTGCCCTGAGGTGAGGCGCTCGCTTGTGCGACAGGATCTGGTGCTCACCGTGGCTCCGCAATCGACGGTCGTCTTGACCCGAAGCAGCCTTCAGCGCCCGCTGTGCGCCATTGCATTTGGCGCCTACCTGGGATCAATCGCTCCGGCCTTCGCCGATGTCACGCTCGAGTACGCCCCCTCTGGAAACCGCGTCGTGCTCGAGGTTCAAGATGCCACGGTTGAAACGGTCATCGCGAGGCTCGCGGAGGACCGTGGCTTCTTAGTCGAGACGCCAGGCGACGGCGCGCAAGCTGATACATTTTCAGGTCGTTACGAAGGGACAGTGAGCGAGGTTCTCGAGCGGGTCCTCGAAGACGAGAACCATGTCATTGAGTACTCTTCTAGCCAGCAAGGCGGCATCGCTCGCATCATCCTCTACGGACGCGCCCACGCTAGGCCGGGCGCTGTGCAAAGTAATGCAGCGTCTGCGTTCGCGGCGGCCCCTGTCCCGCTCGCCCCTCCCGTGCTTGCGCCAATTCCCGCGGCCTCGCCGTCCAATACCGCAGTGGCGCAGCACCTGCCGGCTGGCAAGACTGCTCGGTCACGGGGCAGCAGCCGTTCACGAGGCCCCTAGAGCCTTATCGTTTGAGATGGAAGCACTTGAGCTTCCATCGAGAACGTGAATCAGACTCTCAAACAAAGGTTAGAGCGCGCTTGCGCCCAGAATAGCGATTCAAACAAGAACAAACGCGCTCTAAGCGAGACCGAGGACCATTCCCGCTCAGCTGTTGGTGGCGAGAAGGGAGGTGATGCAGGAAGGCAGCTGGCTTGCGTCAAGGCCGCCGGTCGTAGGGAGGTGTTGGTCGGATCTGATCCAATTCTTCAGCGCGAATCCGCCCTGAATTCGTTGCTCGATTAGGATGACAGTCTCGCGGGTGTAGGTGCGCGAGGCAGCCAACCCGTGGACCGACACACGGATCTGAACATTCCGCACCCGCGAGGTGTTGGCAAGATCGTTCGCCAGCGACAACGCGCGAAGGGCCGGGCTTGCAACGGCCAAATCTGGCGACGGTAGCCTTGAGCGGGTCGTAACGAGCGGGCGAACGCGTTCGAATACCTCGCTCGTCATGCCGAGCACCTGGTCGAGCTCGTCGACAATCTTGAATGGCCCATTCTTGGGTTCGTATTCTCGGCCGGCAGCCGCGTACTCGGCCGCCTCCGCCCCGCCGGGCAGGGCCTCGTCGTCGGCATCGCGGAAGTCGACGACAGCAGCAGCCAACGACTTCGGATCGGCCGCGCCGGCCCCTTCGAACAGCTTCTCGAGGAGCTCCGCGCTTGCGGTATTGAGGCCAATCTGGCCGGCGGTCGATGCGATGGAGACCGCAGCGATGCTTTCGCCGACGAGGCACGTCTCGGGCGTGCCGTCGAGTTTGAAGGCGCCTATGTGATCAGCATCGACAGGATTGGAGAGAACATACCGGATCGCGAGCCGCGCAACGCCATCGCTCAGCTCCTCCTGCTCCGAGCGATGCAGCAAGTTTGCGCTGACCTTGATGTCGTTGGTAACGGTGCGGGTCAGGATGGCGGTCACAATCGCTAGAAGCGCGAGCACCCACAGGACTGGGACCAGAATGAAACCGCGCTCAACGCGGCTCTGGGCTTCCATGTCCCGCTCTGTGGCGATGTCTGTCATTGTCGAGGCTTGGTAACCGTTCGGCGCTCGGGCGGCGCCCACGCGCGTTAACACCAGGAGCACTAACTTGCTTTGACCACGCCGTAAACTCGATGATAGTTTCTCAAGGCCCGCCTTCGGTATGCGGAAGTGAGGCTTATCCGCATCATAGGGTCCTCCCGCGACGAGAACGACAGGATGCGATCTGAAGGCTTAACGCAGCACGAGAACGACGAGGGCTTCACCCTTCTCGAGATGCTCGTGGTACTGCTGATCTCTGCTCTCGTTGTTTCGACCGCGCTTATAGCCCGCGGTGGCAGCAGCGCGAGCCTGCGCGTACTGGGCGTTCGGCTTGCCGCCGAGCTCAACTCCGCCCGCGCAGCCGCCATCGCGAAGGATCAGCCGGTCGATGTGATCGTAGATCGGTCGGGGCGGAGCTACCGCGCCGGAGCATCGAAAGGCGTAATCCTGCAGGGAGGCGTCAGGCTCCGGTTCGAACCTGCGCATACGCTTGCTCGCGAGGAGACCAGTCGGCGCCTCGTGTTCTTCTCGGATGGAAGCTCGACAGGTGGCCTTTTCAAGCTCGCTGAACTGGGGCGCGTCTTCGCAGTCCGGGTCGACTGGATGTCGGGCGCCGTCACGCTCGAGGGCGGTGCGCGATGATAGTCAGGTCGCCGGGCGACGCAGGCTTCACGCTCTTCGAAGTCATTGCCGCACTCGTCATCGTCTCGGTCGGGCTCGCAGCATTTTGCCTCGCGATCGGCGGCGCCTATCGGACCGTCGCTCAGCTCAAGCGATACACGTCGTCACTCGTGGCGGCGCGCTCGCAGCTCGACGCGGCCGGCATCGCCTTTCCGCTCGAAAGCGGGACGACCGAGGGCACCTATCCGGATGGCTCCCGCTGGCGCATGATCGTGACCCCGCTTGGCACGGAGCAGACGGCTGGAACCCAGGCGGCAGGACGGGAGCCAGCCTATTGGCTCGCGCTCGAGGTCCTGGATCGTCGTGGACGGCAGGTGTTCAAGCTGCAGACGGCCAAAATCGGCGGTGCAATGCCATGAGGACGCTGCGCTGGCAGGCGTTGGCAGACGGCGGGTTCACTCTCATCGAGATGCTGGTCTCACTTGCGCTGCTCGCATTGATTACCGCGACACTGGCGCAGATGGTCTTCAGCGCGCGTCGCGCTCTGAGCTACGTCGACCGCGCCAGCTCACAGGCGCCAGTCTACGCCGCTCAGAGCTATGTGCGCAGTGCGCTCGAGCAAGCAGCGCCCGTCGAGCCGCAAGCGGTTGGTGACCAGTCTCGGTTGGGTTTCTCAGGTGATGCCGACCGCGTCACCTTCACGACGTCGCACGCGCCGCTTGGCGTCTACCAGGGGCTTTATCGCGTGGGCCTCGGCGCGGAGCCGAACGACCGCGGCGGCTACGACCTCGTCGCCGAGCTCGAGCTTTACCGTCCAACCGCCGCGCAAGCCGAAACGGCGCCCCGCCGGACGGCGAAGCTGCTTTCCGGCGTCGCGAGCGTGACGTTCTCTTACTTCCAGCCGAATGTGCAGGAGGGCGAGAGCCATTGGCGTGCCGACTGGAGCCAGTCCGGTAGTCTACCGAGCCTCGTCTCCTTGGATGTGCGCTTTCCCCGCGGCGACAGCCGCCAGTGGGAAACGCTGACGGTGCCACTCGGCGGTGCGATCACATCTGCCGTAGCTTGCCCACCTCGCGTCAACTGCGATTGATCGCGCGGCGTCGGAGCGATCACTTCAACCGGTTCCGCGGCACGTCTTCGTAGAACGGCGGGGCCTGCGGGAAGGCGAGCCTGCTCCGCTCTCGGCAGTAGCGCCGGCCATCCACCTCGACATAGCAATAGCGGGCGCAATAGAGCCGTTCTCTCATCCAGTAGCAGCCGACACCTTGGGGGCCGGCACCGTCTCCGTACGCCGGCATCGAATGCCGCCGTGGCGCTTGCGCGTAAGCCGGTGCAGGGAGCGCGCTCACGGCAGCCGCGAGCAACGCGAGGGAAATCACAGCTCTGTTTCTCATGTGTCTCACCGCAATCCCGTCAGACCTTCGTGCGAGCGACGTTCCGAGCAACACGCCCGAAGTGACCGAGGTCGAGAAATCGAATCGCTTGTCGCAGTCGAAGGATAGCTCTTTCCGTTGGCCGTGACAGTGACTGGACTTAGGTCTGAGCAAGCTCAGACCTAAGTTGGATAAGTTTGCGACCGTAGTGCCGCTGCTCGGCCGCTCCCCACCAGCAAACAATGCGTTATCAATGTGTAAATCAGCGGCTTGAGGATTGGGTCCGCGCGCAGGCCGTCGCTACGCGTGATCCGCGCGGCGATCGCTGACGGAGAAAATCATGTTGAGCCCGCGCTTCAGCGGCAAGCTGCAGGCAGGAAAGCGCACGGCCCTCCGTCTCACGGTGGCGGCTCTTGGCGTTGCACTTCTGCATGCGATGTCGGCAGACTACGGTCGCGCGCAGATAGTTGACGCTGTGGTGGAGCCTCCGTCATTGAAGGGCATACTGCCGCTCTTGGCCGACACCAGCGACTACATCGCCGACATGGACGCTGCCCGCCAGCTCGGCAAGGCGCTATTTTGGGATACGCAGGTCGGAAGCGACGGCACCGCTTGCGCCAGCTGTCATTTCCACGCCGGCGCCGACATCCGCACGAAAAACCAGGTCGACCCCGGGAGTCGCAGCGACGACACCATCTTCGAGCCGAAGGCAACGGGTGGACTAAGCGGCCCGAACAAACAGCTCGCAGACGCCGACTTTCCACTCCACAAGCTCGCCGATCCAGCTAATCGCGAGTCCAAGGTAACGTTCGACACGAACGACGTAGTCTCGTCGATGGGCACGTTCGCCGGTGACTTTGTCTCGTCGCGCCGGAGGACGAGCCAGGGCGCCAGGGGCTCCGCCGTGGCAGGCATCATAGCCCGGTTCGGCTTCGACACGGGGAGACGCGGCGCGCTCACAAGCAGCGATGCCTGCAGGCTCACCTATGAGCCGTCAGACGATGCAACCGGCACGGGCTCGCCGTTCCATGCCGATGGCCTGATCTACCGCAAGGTCGAGCCACGGCAAACACCAACGACCATCAATGCGGTGTTCAACTTTCGCCAATTCTGGGATGGGCGCGCCAACAATGAGTTCAATGGTGTCGATCCGTTCGGCCCACGCACCTACACGCCGGCATTCACCGCGAACGGGGTGATCTACGGCAATCCGTTTGCCGCCGGCACGGGCATTCTTGTTGCGGATTTGAGCGCGCATGCGGCGGGAAAATCAATCGTCGTGCTGTCTCAGCCGCTCATCCGCAATTCCAGTCTCGCCTCGCAGGCAGTCGGCCCGCCGCTGAGCGATTTCGAGATGTCCTGCTCCGGCAAGACGTTCGCGGACATGGGCCGGAAGCTACTGCCGATGAGGGCACTATCGACCCAGGTGGTCGACGTGAATGACAGCCTCTTCGGCAAGACGCCCGGTCTCGTCAACACCCTGCCGCTGCCCGGCATCAACACCACCTATGAGGGCCTGGTCAAGACGGCCTTCAAGGCAAAATATTGGGCCGCCCCGGGACGCTTCGTGATCGACCCGAAGACCGGTATTGTTGCCACCTCGCAGATCGCGGGGCTCACGCAGATCGAGCACAATTTCTCGCTGTTCTGGGGGCTTGCAATTCAAGCCTACGAAAGCGTGCTGGTCTCGGATGACGCTCCCTATGACCGCGGTGACGCGGCGCTGAGCGCGAGCGCCCTCAAGGGCAAGACGGTATTCATGGGCAAGGGCAAGTGCATCGCCTGCCACAATGGCCCATTGTTTTCCGGCGGAACGGTTACGAGCCCCGCGGCCTCGTCTCCCGAGGTTGTGGAAGGCATGGTCATGGGCGATGGCAAGCCCGCCATCTATGATCATGGCTTCTACAATATCGGCGTGCGCGCAACTGAGGAGGACCGGGGAGCCGGCGCCATTGATCCCTATAACTTCGACCTCTCCTTCACGCGTGAGTACAAGTGGCGATTGCTGGCGAGGAAGGATCTGTCGCCCGACCACTTCGACGTGGGCCCGTGCCGGTACTCTTCGAGCTTATGCTTGGCGCCCCCGGGCCCGTTAACGGATCCCTCGGCCCTACCCCGCGACGCTGTGGACGGTGCGTTCAAGGTACCCATTCTGCGCAACGTCGGTCTCAATCCGCCGTATTTCCACAACGGCGGGCAGGCTACGTTGAAGGATGTGGTGCGCTTCTACAATCGTGGCGGGGACCGTAGGGGGGCACTGAATGACGACACGACGGGGCTTGCGCTCGCAACACCTTTCGGTGTCGTCAACAAGACCAACTTAAATCCTGATGTTGGAGATGCGAGCAACACGTCGAGAAACAACGCTCTCGGCCTGACGGAAGTCGAGATGGACGATCTTGTCGAATTCCTGCTTTCGCTGACGGACCAGCGCGTCGCATGTCACTCGGGCGTGTTCGACCACCCCGCTTTGCCGCTCGTCATCGGACATCAGGACGTGGCGAAGGGCGGAACGCGGCGCGCGCGCGACATGGTCGCAACACTTCCCGCCGTCGGTCAGCGGGGCCTTTCCACGTGCTTCCCAAATACCGGAGACCTGTTCGGTAAGCTGCAGGCGACCTTCCGCCAGATCGTGAAGCAGAATGAATAGTGCTCGTCAGCACGGCGGCAGCTCGTCGGTGCTCCCGCCACGGTCCTCATCGTCACGTCCGCGCCGCCACGTCTTGATCGCCGGCAGCGCGCCGCGCCCCGGGAGCACGTCGATCTCTGCATCCCGCACGAAGGTCGCCCCGCCTTCAAGCCGCGCCGTGACGCTCGCCACAAAGATCCTCCGCGGCGACGCCACAGTGAATTCGGGCGGCAGGCCGTCCGCGGTGAACCCCGCGGCCGTCGAGAACGGCAGTTGAGACACGCCATGGTTTATCAGGGCCGCAAGCTTGGCGGACGTTGCCGCGGGCTCGAGCCCCGCAATGCCCGAGTGAAGCGTCGTGAACGGCTCCATCGCAGCAATCATCGACGCGTCGAGGCCGAGCACCTGATGCAGCTCCTCAAAGGCCTCGAAGGAAGCGTTCTTGGGCCCCCGTAGAGAGCCTGCCACGAGATACTCTTCGCGCTCGGCACCCGAGACGCGCCGGTCGTCATCGCGGTCTCTGAAATCGATGATGCGGTCCGCGTATCGCGTTGCGGCCTCTGGCGTCGCACCAAGGCCGATAAAAAGCGCAGCCAGCAAGCGCTGGTCCGCCAAGTTTACGTTCACTTTGCCGCCCGCATCCTGAACGCGGATGAAAAGTGCGCCCGCATTTTCCAGCTGACACGCAGTTTCGCCGCCATCGAGCGGGAAGCGGCGCGAACGCCGTGGCGCGTCTCTTACGGCCGCGAGGTCGAGTGCGACGAGGTTGATGCCTGCGTCCGCGATCGCCTCTGCCTGGGCCGAGCGGGAACGGCTCGCCACCTCGCGGATATAGCTCTGGGTTGCTCGTGAGAATGCCGCTGCCATGAGAGCGACCAGCACGACCATCCACAGAACGAGGATCAGAACGAAGCCCTGCTGATCTCGGACGTGACGCGGCATAGGCCAGAAGCCCTACTACTTGGAGCGTACCGCACGCGGTGTGCCCCAGGCGATAAGTGATGATTGGTTGAGGCGCATCTTCCGGAGAGCACGCCGCGCGGCCCAGCCGTTGTTATTGATAGGCCGAGAGATGCACGCGGTCCAGGCCCCTCCGGCCGGAGAACGGCTTTGACGTCAACGAGCTAGCGCTGGAGGCGATCGAGCGTCTCCCGAACGTCGGGTGGACCTTGGCGCTGCGGTCGTGTTGAGAAGTTGAGCTTGTCCCTATACTCGGCCGTGACGTCATCAATCTGCTGCCTATCCTTGATCACTTGCGGGGTGATCGCAATGAGCAGCTCGGTCCGCTTTATGGTGTCGGTCTTATTCTTGAAGGCGTTGCCCAGGTAGGGAATATCCCCGAGGATCGGTACTTGGCCGCGGGTACGATCGGATCGATCCTGGATAAGGCCCGCGAGAATGATGCTCTGGCCATCCTGAACGTTGACGGTCGTCTTGATGCGCCGCTGCTGAATGGTCGGCGAGTCGATCGTCGACGTCGTCGTCCTAACGACGTCGCTGACCTCTTGCTCGATATCGAGCACGACCCTGCCGTTGTCGCTCACGCGCGGCGTGATGCCGAGAATGACGCCGGTGTTTCTAAACGACACGGAGTTCACGATCGGGGCGCCAGCCGTCGTCACGGAGACCGCCGACTGCGTTGCGATCGGCACCTCATCTCCAACCTGCAGCAAGGCCCTCTTATTCTCGAGCACCATCAACGTTGGCGACGAAACGACATTTACGTCCGTGATTGTGCTCAGTGCGTTCACGACGGCGTTGATGTTCGCCGACCTTAGGAAATATGAGAAGCCCGGGAAGACCGGCCCTGTCAGCCCGGCAACACTATCCGTAAGAGTGACCTGGCTCTGGCCTTTTTCAAAGAACCAGCGCACTCCGAACTTCAGCTCATCGGTCAGCGTGACCTCCGCGATGGTCGCCTCGATCATGACCTGGCTTCCGGTTATGTCGATCGTTTGCAGAATGTTGCGGATGCGGCGGTATTCGGCGGGAGTAGCCGTTATGACGAGCGAATTATTGGGCTCGTCCGCAATAACTGAAATGCCTGAGGACCGATCGTCAGGCGGGAGCCCGGCTCCCACGGCAGAATGCTGTCCTTCGCCTGGAATGGAGCCGGTCGTTTCGACGGAGCCGGAGGCGCCAGGGCCGTTGTCCGTCACACCGCCCGGCGGCTGCGGCTGAGCCGAGGACGACACCCCTGGTTGCGTGGGCGCGCTGATCGAGGGTGCCGCGAAGGCACCAATGCCCCCGCTTGTAGAGCTTGCATCGCTGAGTGGTGCCGCGCCACTTTCAGTTGAGCGGCTGGGATCGGAGCCGCTGGTCAGCGAGCTGCTCCGATCGCTCTGCTGACCGGCTCCACCGCGGGGCCGGTAAACCTTTTGCAGCAGCTGCGCAAGTTCGGCCGCGGGTCGGTTCTGGACATGATAAACAAAGACGCCCTTCTCGGTCGCGCGCGTTGCAAGGTCGATGCGAGCGAGCCAAGTCTCGGCCTTCTTTAGGTACTCCGGCCGCGAAGAGATCACGAGCACGGACTTCAGTCGCCGGTTCGGAACGAAGCGAACGATCCCCTTCGTCGGGCTGTCCTTGTCGTTGGCGAAGATGACGTCTAGCTCCTGCGCGATTGCCTCGGGGTCTGCCGTATCCACTGGGAAGATCCCAAACGACATTCCGCGCATCCAATCGACGTCAAAGACGTCGATGAGTTCGGACATGGAGGCGAGCTCCGACTTTGTGCCCGACAGCAGAAGGAGGTTGCGACTACTGTCGACGCGGAGGATGCCAGCCTGAGGAGCAGCCGACTTCAGAATACGTTCCATCTCGGTCGCGGCAACGTAATGTAGCGGCACAATCTCGCTCGCGAGACCCACGGCCCCGCCGCCAGCAAGATTGCGGCGGCGTAACGGTGCCCCGGACGCCGCGGCCTCGGTTGCGGGCAGGATCTTGTAGAGCGGGCCATCGGCGACGACGGCTATTTCCTGTGCCCTCAGAACAGCCTCGAAGATTTCAAACAGGCCGGCCTTGTCGACAGGGTGAACTGTGCGCAAGGTCACGTTGGCACTGACCTTGTCGCTCACCACGTAGTTGAAGCCCAGAACGTCGCCAAGCACGGTCTTGGCAACCTCTGCAACCGACGCATTGGCGAGGTTGATCGTTATTCCGTCTGCATTGACTTGGCTCGACGGGTTGGTGCCGGTGATGTTGCCGGGTGCGCCCGCTTGCGTCGGAGCCGTGGCGGGTGCGCCTGCGTCACTGCGGCGAATTTGGTCTTCCTTGGCGAACTCGCCCGAGCCCTGGTAAACGCGATTCTGGTCTGGAGACTGGGTTCCCGGTGCGGACAAAGGCGTCCCGTTTCCGCGCGATGCAAGTGGCTTCACGTCGATCACCGGCGGCGCCACGGGCCCAGGCAGAGCAAGCTGCTCATAGGGAAGCGTGCACCCGCCGATCGCGCAGGCACTAAGCATAACAATCAGAGTGCGCCCGAACAGCCGCAAGTTCATCACCTCGGAAACGCGTTAGAGATTCAACTGGACCTGCATGACCACGCCGGAGCTAGCCTCCATTCGAGCCTTAACCAAAAAAGCCAACGATTTGTTAATGTTGAAAATTTTCAACAGATAGAGGTATTTATCAGTGCGCGGGAGGAAGCGATTTGCACTCACCCCGCAGGGAACTGGATAGGTGATTCGGTCGCGCCGATCATCCGTCTGGCAATTTCATCCAGGGACAATTTAGGAACCGCGTTCATTGTTGCTCGTGAGCGAGAGCTAAGGCGGCAGGGAAGAGCTTGGGCTCTGTCTCGAGGCTCGCGGACAATCCAGCAACTCCATTTCAGACCAAGGTCACAGCAGCTGTCCGACCATTGTCCCGGCAAGCGGACCTTAATACGGGCCATGTGGTGCGTAGTGTGACGTCCCGATGCCTCTTATGGTTCAGGCGGGTTTCGGCGACAAATCTGGCGCCAAGAGTGGACCAGGTTGCCTTGTCCCCGCCGCTGATCGTACCTGCATCTCGGGGACCTCGCAGGGGGAGTTTCGACAATGTATTTGCCACCAAAAGCGTCGCGCATTCGCCAGAAGGAAGCTCAGAACGCTCGCAACAACCGCGCTGAGATCGTCAAGGCGCTGTCGCAGGGCGAGATCACCAAGCGTGATCTCATCAAGTGGGGGATCTTCACCGCGGGTGGTGCGCTCGTCGTCAAGAATGGCCTGAGCCCCTTTGCCCGTAGTGCCTTCGGAGCCGGCAAGACAGGCGTTCCGCGCTCGCCGCTCTTCGGCGCGAAGCCCTTCACTCAGCCCTTCAATCGTGTCCGCCACGTCCCCCCGACGCCCATCAAGCGCGAGCGTCTCAAGGATGCGGCAGGTAATATCCTCAGCCAGGACCCGAACGATGACGTTGCTGTGTTCCTGGACAAGGACGGCAACCCGCTTCAGCAGCCGGCGGCCAAGCGCCTCTCCTATCACACCGATTACAATGCCCGGCAGAAGGCGCTCGGCCTCGGACTAGATCCGTCGAAGCTCGATCCTGCCCATCCGAACAACGAGTTCCGGAATAAGCTGACCAACCGCGGTCCGATGGAAGGCCGTCCGTACGGTGAGGCGTTCTCCCACCAGCGCTGGGATGAGTTCTTCCCGAAGGTTGGCTACATCCTGTCCTGGGGGCAGTGCGAGCAGCCCGTCAATGGCATCGGCGGCACGCGTTTTCACCCCAGCATGGCGCCGCAAGAACCTAACGCCGTGTGGACCTACGGCTTCGAGCCGGACGAGCGTCGCCTGATGCCGCCTTGCCTCATCAAGCTGCGCTACGGCGAGCCGGCACTCGCGCGAGTCTACAATCGCCTTCCGGTCGATCCCTCCCAAAACGGCGGCTTCGGCCGCAATCAGAGCCAGCTGCACTTCCACAACATGCACAACGGCGCCGAAAGCGATGGCGCCGCCAACGTGCATCACTATCCGGGTACCTTTTACGACTATCGCTGGAGCACTACGCTCGCCCGTCGCGACAAGACCAACACAACTGCGACCGATGCGAGAGCGTCGGGCCCCTCTGACCCGCTACCGGGTGAAACAAAGGGCGGCCTCGTCAACGTCGCCGGCGATTGGCGCGAGATCCAGGGGTCGATGTGGGCCCACGACCACCGCTTCTTCTTCACAGCTGAGAACGTCTACAAAGGCAATCTCATGATGTGCAACCTGTACAGCGGACTGGATCGCGGCAGTGAGACCCACATTGACAACGTCAATCTGAGACTGCCGAGCGGCAGCCTTCTCGATTGGGGCAACACGGATTTCGACGTCAACCTCATCGTCTCGGACGGAGGCACTGACGCGCACGGTCAGTACTTCTTCGACATCTTTACGACCGATGGTTTCGTCGGTGATCTGCCGCTCGTCAATTTTGCCTATAAGCCGGTGATGCAGGTTTTGCCGCGGAAGTACCGCTTCCGCACCATCAACTGCAGCATGTCGCGCTTCATCAAGCTCGCAATCGCGGACCCGAAGGGCAACAGGCTGAAGCTCCAGTTTATTGCCAATGACGGTAATCTCGTCGTCAACCCCATCGACCTCCTCGAGTTGGACGAGCAGGGGACTGCCGAGCGTTATGACATCGTTGTCGACTTCTCGGGCTTCAAAACCAATGACACGCTGCACCTCGTCAATTTGTTGCAGCAGACTGGCGGCAACAAGCCCGATGGCGCGCTGACAATGGCGAATGCACTTGCGGGCAAGTCGCCCGACCCTTGCGTCGGCGCTATTCTCCAATTCAAGATAGTTGACCGGCTCGAAAGTGTCGATGTTCCAGGAGTTATGCTCGACGCAAGAGACCCGAGCGTCGTCTCGTCGATCCTGACCGAACAGATCCCAATCGTCTCGAAGCCCGTCCGTACACGTATCGTGGAGTTCGGCCGAGGCAACGGCGACTCCCGCGGCGCCAACGGCCAGTGCACGCCGGATTGCTCCACGGAAGTGACCGCGATCCCGTGGATTATCAAGGTCAATGGCCAGGCCGCCCACTCCATGAACGCCAACCGCATTTCGGAGCTCATTCCGAAAGCTGGTGAGATCGAGCACTGGACCTACATCAACGGCGGCGGCGGCTGGGACCACCCGATCCACCTCCACTTCGAGGAAGGCGTTACCATGAACCGTGGTAACGACAGCATTCCCCCAACAGAAAAGCTCGTCCGCAAGGACGTCTGGCGCCTGCGCCCCTCGGGACGCGTTCAGTTCCAGGTGCAGTTTGGCGAATACGGCGGCTCGTACGTCAATCACTGCCATAACACGGTGCACGAGGACTTCGCGCTGTTGATGCGAATTCAGCTCCTCGCCGATCCGACGCTAAGCCAAGTCAAGGACGTCTTGGACCCGAGCAAGTCGGTCGTTCGCGGCGTGGTCACAGCGACACCGAACCCGACGCCGGATGGCATCATCTACACGAAGCCCGTCATTTTACCGGAAGGCGATCCGGCGAATACGAAGTTCTTCAATCAGACCTCGGGCGGTGGGTCTACCGGCAAGACAACGACCACCACCTCGACCTCCGGCGGCGGTGGCACGGCTAAGCCCTCGGGCAAGGGCTGATCTAAACAGCAACCAGCGAAAAGCAATCCGGGAGCTCTGCCTCAAAGGCGGCATGCTCCCGGACCCTGTTCAGAGATCAGGTGATGCAGTGCCGCAATATTTGAAACTAGTGTTCTGGATCGAACGCTTGAGTCCCGGGCGAAGGTCGGCAAGCGTTCGTGAATCCCGAACACAAGCCAAGAGTCGCCTAGGGTTCCGGGCCGACGCTTGGGAACCAAGCGTCGGAGCAGGAACACTAGCAACGGTGCTCATAGCCGGATTTTGCGTCGGCATCTCCGCGCTCGCCGCCTTTCGCACTGACTTCGTCGAGAGGTTTACGACAGCTTCGAGTGAGACCCGCTTCTCCACGGCCGCACCGAGTGCGAGATGGGGTGAAAGCTACATGCCAAACCTGCCCGTCGTCGACCAGGACGGGAACACATTTCGTTTCTACGATGACCTGATCAAGGGCAAGAAGGTCATCATCAGCTTCATTTACACGGCGTGCTCGCAGATCTGTCCGCTCACGACATCTCGCATGGCAATATTGCAGGAGAAGCTCGGTGACGCCGTCGGCCGCGACTATTTCATGTACTCGATCACGATCGACCCTGAGCACGATGGCCCCTCGGAGCTTAAGAAGCACGCCGAGGCCTTCAACGTGAAGCCAGGATGGCGGCTTCTGACCGGCACGCCTGAGAACATCGCCGAGATCCGCTACAAGCTCGGCGAGCGCAGCAAGAGCCTCGGTGATCACAAGCAGGAGATCATGCTCGGAGACGACGCAGTGGGGACGTGGTCGCGCGATTCTGTGCTTGGCGACCTCGATCGGCTGGTGCTGAGCATCCGGGGAATGGATCCGGATTTCAACCTCGGGCAGGGCGCGACGTCGAGCGACGTAACGGCGAGCGCGGAGCAGACAGTCGAGCTGGCTCCGGGGGCCGCACTCTTTAGCCGCATGTGTACGTCGTGCCATAGCATCGGACGCGGCGTGCTGGTTGGCCCTGATCTGAAGGATGTCGCCAATCGGCGCGACGCCGAGTGGCTCAAGAAATTTATCTCTCGGCCCGATCAGATGTTTGTCGAGAAGGATCCGACGGCGATGGCATTGCTGGCCGAGTTTTCGGTTAGGATGCCCAACCTCGGGCTCTCGGATGTGGATGCCGAAGACGTCTTGTCCTACGTGGCACGGCGCTCATCCTTGCCTGCCGGCGTAACGGCCGCAGGTGCCGAGCAGGTCGGTGCGAATGAACCTGCAGCGAAGGAATGAAGGCCGCGACCCTGGCCGGCGGAGAGCTGGATCGATGAGCGGCGGCGACGTCGTCTCCGCCGCGAGCTATTGACCGGTCTGCTTGGTGCTTCCTGAAGCACCTGCATACGCCATCCTCAGCTCGTAGCGCTGTCCCTTTGTCTCGATAACCGCCTTGTCGACCGCGATCTCGCGTATTTGCCAGCCGTCGATCATCTCGCCGACCGGGATCCAATGCCCGGGCACATCGGCGCTCGAGCGGATCAGCGCCTTCTCCCGACCCTTGCCGAGACGCACAACGCCCATCAGCTGGAGATGCTCGGGCGGCGCGATCGGGCCGGCCGCTACGGCCTCGACCTCGGACGCCGTCTCGGCCTTGGGCTCACTGGGACGCCGTGAGGCCATGAAGACAGGGCGAGCGGTCGTCTCGGAGAGATCACCGAGCGGCGGGAGCGGAGCCAGGGCTTCTGCATCATAATCGGCCGTAGCCAACGTCGGCGCGCTCACGCCTCCCGCTGCGATCGGAGACGTATCGACTGGTGTGGTCCAGAGCGCCCAATTCGTATATCCAAGCCCCACCACCATGCTGGCGAGACCAGCCACAACAACGCCGCTTGAGCTTCGGGTTCGCACAGTACGCATAATCAATCACCCTTTTGCCGTTCGACCGCGTAGACGTCGAAGCGAGCATCGAGCAGTCCAGCGTCGTCGTCATTCGCCACGCCGGTCAAGGACGACGGCGTGATCTGCAGGAAGTCGATCAGCAAGATCGGCTTGTGCGCTTCGAGGTCGAGCAGGATCTTTTGTACCTTGTCGACCGGGGCTACGATCTGAAGTTGGGCGCCGACCAGGCGCAGATCGTTGCGCTCGCGCCTGGGCAAGCCGCGCGTCGAGCGGGGCTTGATGCCGTTCGCGGCAATGATCTCCGCGAGCTGCGATTGCAGAGAGGCAAGCCGGATCGGCTCGCTCTCGCCGTCGATGAAGACACCGGCCCGGCGGAGCGCTTCGGTCCGCGCATCGAGCTTGCGAATGCCGTCCTGGTCATCGGCGATCGCGGTGAGACGCCCGTAGACGTCGCGCTCGCGCTCGATACCCTCCTTGAGTTCGGAGATGCGCGACAGGGTCGGCCCAATTACGAAAAGGCCTGCGACACCGATTGCAAAAAGTGCGAGGGAAATAGCGAGTAGCTGACGGAGGGGCTTGCTCAATCGATAGATCATTGAACGTCCCCCTCATGCTCGCCGGGCGCCACGGCGACATTGCGCAGGCGCATGCGAATGCCAAACCGCTCCTTGTTTTCGCGCGGATCGAATGTCAGCGGCGCGGTAGGCATTGCGTCGACGAAGAACGGCGATTTCTCGAGTTGCGGCACCAACGTGCTCGCCGATGATGCTAAGCCCGCAATATCCACAGTCGCCCTGTTGATCTTGAGGTCCGTGATCCAGGCCGAGTCTGGCAGAACGCGCGTGATTTCTTCGAGGATCGCTGCGCGCGAAACCGTTTCGCGCCGCAAAGCACTGAGGCTCGCTATGGCAGCGACTGCCGCCTGCGACTTGGCCATTGCGTCGCGGGCAGCCTGGGCCTTGACCTTCAACGCCGCGTTCCGCGTCTGCAACTCGAGCAGTGCCGCCTCATGCTGGTCGACGACGATATAGGCGGCAGACGCTGCAAGCACCACCACCGCGACGGCCAGCGAGAGCGTCAGCGCAGGCGTGCGTGGGGGAGCCTTCTTCTCGTTGAGGAAGTTGGCCGGGAGCGCCGCCGTGCCCACCTCGTTCCAGCATTCAATGGCGCCGATCGTTAACCCCAAGGCCTCGATGTCGGCGCGGATGCCGTCGACGAGCGAGCGCTTGATCACGAGCTGCTTCAGTTTCTGCGTGCGCGTGCCGTTTTGGGACGGATCGGCGAGGTAGGCGGTATAGACGTCCTTGTGCTTAAACGGCGTGGCTCTTTCCAGATCAATCTGGAGAAGCCGCTCGAAATCGGCAGCCGCACTTGCCGGCAGGATAACGCTGCGAACGAAGCACGTGCGGTAGGGAAAACGCAGCGTGATGGCCGGTGGAGCCTTGCTCTGTGCAAGCCGGCTGAGGAAGTCCAGCATGGCCGCAAGCCCCACGGCCTCGCCGCGAGCCGCTGCGCTCTCCGCGTTTTGCACGGCCGGCTCAATCAGCTTTAGTGTCTCAGCACTGACGGCGATGACGGCCCGCTGGCCACCCTTTTCTGCGCTCGACGTCGAGAGCTTGAGCACGTCAGCAAGCTCGCCGCCCCACCAAGAAAAGAAGTCTGAGATCGGGGTCGAGAAGGACGCCAACATTGCCGACAGCCTTTGTCTTTAACCACTGTAAGCGGCATCGCAGTGCAACGCTCGTGCCGGTACGCATGGTCCATAACGAGAGGATGTAGGTCGCATCTTAGCGCATTCCATGCGCCTTCCCTATCCACGACGTACATAAATCGGTAGGCTTAATGTAAGCCTCGTGCGGATGTTTCGGCGCGAGTAGGGCACCTTTCTAGTGTTCTGGATCGAACGCTTGAGTCCCGGGCAAAGGTCGGCAAGCGTTCGTGAATCCCGAACACAAACCAAGAGTAGCCTCGAGTTCCGGGCCGACGCTTGGGGACCAAGCGTTAGTGTCGGAACACTAGCCAAGTGTTTCGGAATGGATTGATATCGTCGCAATGGCTTCAGCCGGCACCGGGACGGATGACAATCTAAGTAAGACCAGGCAGATCGGGCTGACGCTCGCATGCGGGGCGTTGTATGGTGTGATTGCCTTGCCGGCGCTTTGGCAGAACAACCTGTCTCGCCCTGACCTCATGATGGCGCTGCTCTTGGGTTGCGTGCTTGCGAGCCTCAGCGCAATCGATGTCATAACCTACCGTCTCCCCGACGTGCTGACGATGCCGCTCGCTCTTGCAGGACTTGCGGCCTGCGCTTATTTTTCACCGGAGGATGTTGCGTGGCGCGGGCTGGCCGCCTTGGTCGGCTTTGCTATGCTATATGCGGTATCGGCCTTTTATCGCAGCCGTCGCGGTAAGGACGGCCTCGGTCTTGGAGATGCGAAGCTTTTCGCTGCGACGGGAGCATGGGTCGGTCTTGATGGTTTGCCGAGCGTCCTCCTCGTTGCGAGCGCCACCGCTCTTACGGGCGCTGTCGCGGCGATGCTGGTCGGTTTTCATGTTCGGGGCGAGACCCGCATCCCCTTCGGTCCATTTATTGCACTTGGAACTTGGCTTGTTTGGCTCTACGGCCCGTTTATCTGATACTTTGACTAGAGCATCATCCGACCAGACGGAATCGCGGCAGCGATTCACTGGTCGGATAAAGATGCTCTAGAGTGATACTGGTAGAGCAATTTCATCCGATCAACCGATCGCACTTGCGATCGGGTTTGATCGGATATTGCTCTATGCCATCTCTGAGAACCGTCGGATCATGAAATGACAAAGCGCCTCCACGACGAGACTTGCGCAAGTGTGTGCAACCGCGCCACAGAGGCGACGCTGCGAGACGCGGGCTTCACCCTCCTGGAGCTCTTGGTGGTGCTTGGCATCATCGCACTTTTGGCGACGGTGGCTGCGCCACAGGTGCTCAAATATATGGGCAAAGCTCGAACAGAAACAGCCAAGGCCCAGATCTCTGCGATTTCTACCGCCCTCGAGCTCTACGCGCTCGATACCGGCACATTCCCGCCGCAGCCGGTTGGATTGGGAGCGCTCGTGCAGGCGCCCGCCAATTCCGCGGCTTGGAAGGGCCCGTACCTCAAGAGATCCGAGGGTTTGGTCGATCCGTGGGGCCGCGCGTACCAATATCGTTTCCCGGGCCGTGCCGGCCAGGCTGAGGTGTTCACGCTAGGCCGGGACAACGCACCGAGCGGAACCGGCGAGGATCAGGACGTCACCAATTGATGTCGCAGCCCGCTACTGTTTGGCCCGCAAGTGAAGCTCGACGCGCCGGCTCCGCGAAGGTGCGCCCGCATGATCCGGCGAATAATTGATCTCGATAAGGGTCGGCAACCCATCGCTTTGTTTCCAGGTGTCGAGCCAGTCCGCATCCTTGTCCGGCGATCCAGCTCCCAGATAGCGAAGCGAGAAGTCCCGGATCCGCCGGACGAGGATCCGCTGCTCGACCGAGGGCGGGCGCTCGCGAGGATCAGGCTTGGCCCGGAATGGCTGCCACGAAAGCGCAATGGCCTCATTATTGTCGGCGGTGGGAAGCGCGCCAAACGCGAACAGGTAAAGCCCACTCTCAGCAGTCTCGGTAACCATGGGTGCAACGAACGTGAGCGAGTGCGCGTCACCCTTGAATGCGACAGCAAGGAGACCGTCCGCCGAATGCTCGTAGATCGGCATGGCCTCAGAGAGGCGGCGCTCGACGAGGTCGAGAGCAGCTGCATCTGAGGAGATGCGCTCCAGGCCATCTGCAATTTGGAGTGCGCGATGCGCGAGACGCACGGTCCCCGGCATCATGCATACGATCAGCGCAATCAGGACCAGTGACACAAGAACCTCGAGCAGGGAGAAGCCTGCGTCGTGTCCAGTAGCGTCGCCGTGCTCCCGGATCATGACTGGGGCGCCAATTTGAGCTTCAACGTCTTGAGTTGAAGGCTGCGCGGCCTCAAAATCAGCCCGTCTCGCCAGCGCACCTCCACGACCACCCAGTAAGCCTGGATCGGCAAGGGGGTCTCCTCGGCTTCCGGCGGCTGGTAATTCGAGATGACCATATCCCAGGAGTATCCGTCGCTCTCGCCGCTCTCATGAAGCTCGACCCCGGGTGCGGCTTTGGGAGCAGCCGACGTCAGGATGGTCCGGCCGAGCTCAAGCGCGCGGGTTTCTCGATCGGCGACGCGAACGCCTTGAGTGCCGCGGACAAACGCATTCTGTAGGGCAACTGCAACGCTCGCAAAAACAACCAGGGCAACGACTGCTTCCATGAGCGTGAACCCGCCGTCCCTGCGCGCCATGGCTCAGAACCCCCAATCGATGCGAGTTGCGCCCGTCATCCAGTCGACGACGACAGCCGCCTTGCTCTTTCCGTCACTGAGCGAAATTTGCGCCCCTGCGCTGCCGCCGTCGGGCTCGAACCGGACACGCGCTGTCGCAGGTCCCGTCCACTCCAGTGTGCGCCCGCTGCCGCTGATCTCGAGACCTGATGCCAGCGCGTACGCTTTACCTTCGTCTCCCGACCAGAACCTTCGGCGTGTGAGGTCGAGAGTTACGCACCGAGCGGTATTCGTGCGCATCGCATCGGCGCGTGCGGCTCTGAATTCAGCCGCGAGCCGCACCGCGGCCGTCCGCAACGGCACCGCGGACGCCAGTCGGGTCGGGCGCGGCAACGCGACAATGGCCGCAAGAGCGAGCACGACGAGAACGACCAGCAATTCAAGAAGCGTGAAGCCGGCTGTGCGGGCGCTGAGTGCGCGCGTCTCGGCGCCCGTCATTGGAGCGCCAGATCATTGACGCTCAAGATGGCACTCATCACGGACAGGATGAGGCTACCGACCAAGCCGCCGACGAAGAGGGTGAGCGCTGGGGTAAGAAGCGTCATCAAGCGTGCAAGCTGGCGCTGCACCGTGGCCTCGTAGATGCCGGCAACGCGCATCAACATCGGCTCGAGCTGTCCCGTCTGCTCTCCGACCGCAATGAGCCGGAGCGAGAGCTCGGAGAATAGGCCGGACTGCTCGAGCGGCTTCGAGAGCGAGCCGCCTTCTTTGAGGGCCTCGCCCGCATCCGCCACGGCAGCTATGAACGCCCGGTTACCAAGAACGGCCCCGGAGATGCGGACCGCGTCGAGCATAGGCACGCCGTTCCGGGTCAAGGTTGCGAGCGTTCGGGCGAGCCGGGCGGTTTCGCGGTTGCCCGATAAGACGCCGACAACCGGAATTTTCAGCAAGGTCCGATCAAACCACAAACGCAGGCCCGCGTTGCGGCTCGCCGCGAAAAGCGCCACCCCAAGGCCAATCGCGAGGGCAAGGACCAAGGCCCAGTTCCCCGCAACGAAAGCTTCCGCGTCGACCAGAAATTGGAGAGAAGCAGGTGGAGCAGCCCCCGCATCCTTGAATAGTGGCAGCACCGTGGGAAGCAGCACGGTGAGGATCACTCCAACGGCAATCGCCGCCGCGAAGAGAAGAACCGCCGGATACAGCAGGGCCGATCCGACCTGAGCGCGCACCTCGTTCGAGCGCTCAAGGAAGCCCGACATGTCGTCGAGCACCTCGCTGAGCGAGCCGCTGGCTTCTCCCGCCTGGATCAAGCGCCAATAGTACTCGGGAAAATCCTGGCCCCGCGCCGACATCGCACCCGAGAGCGAAGCGCCTCCGCGGACGGCCTCGAGAAGCGCCCTGGTGCAGGCTCTGACGCGTGACGGAATGAGCGGCTGCAAGCTTACGATGCGGAGCGACTCGTCGAGCGGCAGGTCCGCCTTGATCAGGGTTGCAAGCTCGCGTGTGAAGAGCGCGAGGCCCGCAAGCGGCAGCGCGCCGTCGCCGAATACCTCGCGTTCCCACCACCGTAGCACAGGGTCCGCTTTGCTCTCCGCAACATCAAGCGGGAAGTATCCGCGCCGGTGCAGGGCCTCGAGTGCGGCCTCGCGCGTGCGCGTCTCGATCTCGCCTTCGGTCAGCGATCCGCGTTGGTCGTAAGCTTTATATCGGTATCGAGGCATGCATCAAACCGGGTTACGCGCATCACTTCTTCGGGGGTCGTTTCACCCTTGAGCACCTTGACCAAGCCGCCTTGTAGCATGGTCGTCATTCCGTGAGCCATCCCGACCTTCTCGATTTCACCTTCGGAGCTGCCCGAGAGAATGGCATCCGTGATCTCGGGCGTTGTCGTCAGCAGCTCGTAAATGGTCGTGCGGCCGGAAAAGCCGGTCTGGCGGCAGGAGGGGCACCCTACACTACGATGGAGTCTTGGAGCCTCGCCTTTGAGCAGGGCTCCGCAGTCTGCTCCGGTGGACTCCAACATGCGGAGCACGCGCGGGGCCTCAGGCGAGGGCTGCGCGCACCCCGGGCATAGGCGTCTGACGAGGCGCTGGGCCAGAACGCCCTTCACGGTCGACGCGAGCAGATACTTCTCGACGCCCATGTCGAGAAGTCGGGTCAGCGTCGCGGCGGCACTGTTGGTGTGAACGGTTGACAGCACAAGATGGCCGGTGAGGGCTGCCTGGATGGCGATCTGCGCCGTCTCGAGATCGCGGATCTCGCCGACCATGATGATATCGGGATCCTGGCGCAGGATCGAGCGCAGCGCCGCGGCAAAGGTTAACCCGATTTTGGGTTGCACCTGTATCTGGTTCACGCCAGCCAGTTGGTATTCGATGGGGTCCTCGACCGTGAACACCTTCCGTTCGGCCGAGTTGAGCGAGCTGAGCGCAGTGTAAAGCGTGGTCGTCTTGCCGCTTCCGGTTGGGCCCGTAACCAGGATGATGCCGTTTGGCTGCGCGAGCAGCGCTCTGAGATCGTCGTAGGACTGGTTGCCGAAGCCGAGTTTCTTGAAATCAAGCTCGACGCTGCTGCGATCGAGAATGCGCAGCACAATGCTTTCGCCCCACAGCGTCGGCATCGTCGAGACGCGCAGGTCGATCTCGCGGCCGCGAACGTTGACCTTGATGCGGCCGTCCTGGGGTAGGCGCCTCTCGGCAATGTTGAGCCGCGCCATGATCTTGATGCGCGAGCCGATGGCGGCACGCATACTGATGGGCAGCGTCTCGATCGTGTGAAGGAGCCCGTCTAGGCGAACTCGGACCCTGACGCAGTCTTCGCGCGGCTCGATGTGAATGTCGGAGGCCTGCTCGTTGACGGCGCGAACAATGAGGTCTTGAACAAGGCGGATGACCGGCGCCTCGCTCGCCATGTCCTCGAGGCGCTGAATGTCGTCATCGCTTGCTTCCTCAGCCTTCGCGGCGGAGTGCGCCGCACCGAGCTCAGTCCGTCCCGCATGAGCGCCATAGAGCCTTTCGATCGCGCGCTGGATCTCGCCGTCGGCCGCGATGACCAGCGCCACCTCCCGATCGACGAGATACGAAATGGCTGCAATTGCCTCGCTATTGAACGGATCGGCGACAGCCAGCTCAAGGACGTTGTCCGTGTCCGTCAGAGGCAGAATACGGTTAGCCTTGAGAAAGGCCGGGTCGATTTCTTCTGCGAACATGGGTGTGTTTGGTAGCTCCTGCTCGGTCACGAGCCGCAGGCTGCAATAGACCGCCAGTGCCTTCGCCATGGCGCCGTCTTGCAGCAATCCAAGGCGCATAATGACTAGGTCGAAGCGCTCGCCCGATTGCCGTTGCGCCCGCTGCGCTCGGCGCACTGCAAGCTCGTCCATATAGGAGTTTGCGTGAAGGAATGCTCCGAATTTTTCGACGAATTCGGCGCTTCGAGGGTCAGCATTTGCTGCTTCCGCGGGTGGTGAAATATTTTGCCGGTCCATGATGCGCCTTGCTCAAGCTCTAAGCTCAAGCTGCAGGATCTACGCTTTCAACGGACGGTCAATTCATTTTCTCCGCCAGCGTAACTCCGATGCTACATATATCCTTCGCGCACCGCTTGGTCGTTTCGTTGAAAGCATGTTTCGTGGGAGGAACAAGAACGATGGAGTGGCCGAGCTCCGCGAGCTCGGAAGCGACTTCGTGCGGCAGCGTCTCACCGTCAATCGCAATAAGGCTCGAAGGCCTATTGCCGATGAGTGCCAGTCCAACGTCGCGGGAGAACCAACCTTGCAGAACGACCTCTCGCCGGTCGTTAAGCGCATGAATTTCCAAGGCGTTCATCGTTGCTCTTACGCCGACATAGCAGGTTGAGGCTTGGAGCTGTGAACGTGTCATCTGCCTGCGATCCCATGCCAGCGCAAAGTGGTTCTTCTACTACCATGAAGATCCTGACACTTCGCCGCCACTCGCTGTCAGGATCTTGTCAGAAAACATCGGAATTGCTACGAGGGCTGTATAATTTAAGGCGCTGGCACCCCCCACGCTAAGCCCTGAACACACAGTAAACCTTGAACCTAAGGTCAACCTTGAGACCTTTAGAAGACCATGTAAGCTGATAGTCCTAGAACAAATGTCGGGAGTCCCCGACTAACGTGCAGGGAATCTGTTTCGGCCATGCCTTCCAGCTATCGAGTTGCGGTCGTCGACGATCATCCCTTGTTCCGGGCTGGTGTCGTCCATACGCTGAAGATGTCCGGCCAATTCGACGTTGTCGCAGAGGGTGGAAGCGCGAGCGATGCGATCCGCATCGCCAGGGAGCTCGCCCCAGACGCCATGTTGCTCGACCTCAACATGCCAGGCTCCGGCGTCGAGGCGGCTTTGCAGCTCTCAAAGAGCCATCCCTCGGTCCGGCTCGTGATCATCACGGTCTGCGAGATCGACGAGAGCGTATCCACTTGCCTGGAGGCAGGCGTGCGCGGGTACGTGCTCAAGGGCACGAGCGGCGAGGAGCTGCTCCGGGTTGTTCGCTCGGTGTGTGAGGGCGAGGCCTATATTACACCACAGCTTGCCGCACGCCTCCTGACGAAGATGCGCAGCAAGCAGAAAGAGCGCGCCGACAATCCGATCGGCGAACTCACGGCGCGCGAGGAAGCAGTCCTCACTCACGTCTCAAGGGGGCAGAGCAACAAGGAAATCGCGCGGAGTCTCTCGTTGAGTGAGAAAACCGTGAAGCACTACATGACCAGCCTGATGCAAAAGCTTCAGGTGAGAAGCCGTCTCGAGGCGGCGCTATTCTTCCGCGACAAGGGAGAGTAAGCTTACCATAACACGTAAGGCTCTGAACCTAACGGCGAGAATGGGCGTGAAAATTCTGGTCGTCGAGGATGAAGCAAAGATCGCCGAGGACATCGCAACGAGCCTCGCCGACGCGGGGTTCGTCTCCGAGCGGTGTGAAAACGGTGAGGACGCTTGGTTCCTGGGCTCTACCGAGAACTATGATGCCGTCATTCTCGATCTCGGCCTTCCCAAACTCGATGGCCTCACGGTGCTGCGGCGCTGGCGCAGCGAGAAGCGAGCCGTGCCCGTCATCGTTCTCACGGCCCGAGGAGCCTGGGTCGAGCGTGTGGAAGGGATCAACGCCGGCGCGGACGATTATCTCGTCAAGCCCTTCCAAATGGCAGAGCTTGTTGCGCGGCTCCGCGCGGTCCTGAGGCGTGCCGCCGGTCAGGCCACGCCAACCTTGGCTGCAGGCCCTCTGCGGCTAGATACAACCCAGATGCTAGCGCTCGTCGATGGACGAAGCATCCATCTGACGCCCCTCGAGATGCGTTTCCTGAGCTACCTGATGCATCATCAGGGCCGTGTCGTCTCGCGAGAGGAATTGAAGGACCACATCTACGGCCACAACGACGGGCCTGACGACAACGCCATCGAGGCCGTGCTGGCACGTATCCGCCGCAAGCTCGGGGTCGACGTCATCGAGACGCGGCGCGGTCACGGCTATTTCGTGAGAGCGTCGCCGTGATCGCCAGATCATCGTTTAAGTTTAGGCTGTTTGCAGCATGGAGCGTGTTCCTCCTGATCACGCTGCAGCCCGCCGCAATGGGACTTGGCTTGCTGTTCCAGCGAAGCATCAGCCGAGGTGCAATCTCAGAGCTTACTGCCGACCTCCGGCTGATTGCGGACTCGCTCGAGCTCGACGAGGCCGGAAGCCCAAAGCTCTCGGAGGCTCCGGCTCATCCGCGCTTCCTGCTCGCCTTCGGTGGCCGTTACTGGCAGGTTTCAGAAGATGGCAAACCCATCCTGCGCTCTCCATCTCTGTGGGATCAGAGCCTCGAAGCGGATGTTCATCCTGAGACCGGGCAGCCTCCGGCCCTCGCCCGGTTTTCCGGCCCAAGCGATCAAGCGCTTCTCGGTCTCGTCCAGCGTGTTGTGTCGAAGGGCGCGACGCGGCAGGAGCTCGAGATTATCACCGCCATCGACCAAGCCGAGATTCTCGACGCCCAGGCGAAATTCGAGAAGGATATTTGGATCGGCGTTGCCGGTTTTGCAGCATTGTTCCTGCTCGCCGCATCGGTTCAAGTCTACTTTGGGCTCGCGCCCCTGCACGCGCTCCGTTCGTCTGTGGCCGCGGTCCGAAGTGGAGACGCAAGCCGGATCGAAGGGGCATTTCCCGACGAGATCATGCCGCTCATCCAAGAAACCAACGCCCTGCTGAATGCACGCGATCAGGCGCTCGAGACGGCTCAAGCCCGCGCCGGCAACCTCGCCCATGGGCTGAAGACACCACTCGCGATCATGGCCGCTCAAAGCCGCCTGATCCGCCGCAGCGGACACGGCGAGTTTGCCGACGAGGTCGACAAGCAGATTGAATCGATGCGCTGGCACGTTGAGCGAGAGCTTGTCCTAGCGCGCGATCGGGGCGGCCTCGCCGTCACCCCGCAAGTACGCCTCGACACGGGCAAGCAGCTTCTCGAGTTGGTCGCCGCGTTGAAGAAGCTGCCGCTCAGCAGCGAGATCGAATGGCGGGTCTCGGTTGCGCCACAGCTGCACCTGGCGATTAACCACGCCGACTTCAGCGACATCATGGGGAACATCCTTGAGAACGCACTAAAATGGGCCGGCAGCCGGATCTCAGTCGACGCCAGGCGCGCCGGGGCGCTCCTCGTCTATACGATCGACGATGACGGGCATGGCGTTGCCGAGGAGGAGATCGAGCGGATATTGCGGCGCGGCGAAAGAGCGGATCCGAGCGTCCCCGGGTCGGGACTTGGTTTGGCAATCGTGAGCGAGCTGGTGAGCCTATACGGCGGCCGTCTCGACCTTTCGCGCAGCAATTCCCTCGGCGGGCTCCGCGTTGCAATTACGCTGGCAGAAACGCACACCGACGGTTAGAGTGCACCTCGTACTCAAAAGAAAGACTCAGATTACAAGCCATTGGAGCTAGCTGCCCGCGAATATTCTTTATCACAAGATGAATTCACATTCCTGCTGGCGCAAATCGTTGGCGGAGTTATCCCGCCGGGGCTAGAGAGTCGACGTGTTTCGGGAGTTCGTTCGCCAGGTATCGGGTACGGATAGGTCGTTCGCGCCACGACGTGAGCCTGCGCGCCGGTTGGCGATCATTGCTGCGATCGGGTTCGTCGTCGCGGTCACGGCCATCAGCTTCGGCGTGGTCACGCGCATCGAGGAGCAGGTCATCACCAACACCTCGCTCACCGGAGCGAGCTTCATCCAAGGTTTTATTGAGCCGCTTATTCAATCTCTAGCGG
Organism: Hyphomicrobium sp.; assembly: GCA_041659825.1. GTDB lineage: Bacteria > Pseudomonadota > Alphaproteobacteria > Rhizobiales > Hyphomicrobiaceae > Hyphomicrobium_C. The sequence goes on along the minus strand of JBAZXL010000005.1, from coordinate 13,693 downwards.
AGCAGTCCAAGCTCTCTGTAGATGAAAAGGCGGCACTCGATAAGCTGCTTATGAACCCGAATTTCCGGGACCATGTCGTCAATCTCAAAATCTGGCATCCCGACGGCACCATTGTATACAGCGACGAAAAATCCCTGGAAGGGTTGAAGCTCGGGATGCACGATGAGCTGCTCGGTGCGTTCACAGGCAAGGTCACGACCGAGTTCAATGACGTGCATCGGGACCATGTCACGCACAACTTCGACTATTCGGTACCAATCATGGAGGTGCACGCGCCATTGCACTCCTTGGAGACAAAGAAGATTGTCGGCGTCGCCGAGTTTCTCCTCAATGCCGCAGTACTTTCCAAAAACCTGAAGGATGCGCGCAAGCAAAGCCTTACCATAGTAGCCGTTGTCGCTCTGCATGCGATCGCTGTGGCCATTGTGCTGCTCTATGAAAGCGGAGTGCTTCGTAAGCGCCGGGAAGAGCCCGAGAGCGAGCAGGCCTTCGCGGCCTCGCTGGAGGCCGAAAGCGTGCAGCGCGCCAGTGACGACGAGGAGGCGGTGCGCAGGATCGGCGCAGATCTCCACGACGGACCGGCCCAGCTTCTTGCCCTGGTCCTGCTTAAGCTCGATGAGCTTCGACCACCAGGCTCCGTGGCCGGCTCGCCGCAGACAACACTCGACGTCGTGCGCAGCGCGACCGGAGACGCACTGCGCGAGATCCGCGAGATCTCCCGTGGCCTCACGTCACCCGATTTGCAAAAAGCGAGCTTGAGCGAGGCACTGAGACTCGCAGTGCAGCTGCATGAGCACCGCACAGGAACATCCGTGGAACTCGACATAGGCCCGCTGCCCCAAGCCGGACGTCCACTGACGACCTGCCTTTTTCGCTTTGCGCAGGAAGGCCTGAATAACGCCTTCCGGCATGCTGGCGGGAAAGGGCAACGCTTGAGTGCACATTGCGAAGGAATGAACCTGATTGTGGAAGTGCAGGACCAGGGCGGAGAGGTGAGGGAGCCGCTGCACCAGAACGGTCACGAGGCACGGCTCGGGCTGGTCGGGCTGGCCAGGAGAATCGCGTCGAACAGGGGCGAACTTGAAATCCAGCTATCCAAAGGCGAAGGCACGCGCCTTGTCGCTAAATTCGATTTGACGGCCCTCGCCCGGCCCCCGATCCATCGCATGCCCGCCGAAATCCGCCAGTCATCCCCGCTCGTGGCACGTTAACAAGCCCCGTTAGTTAACGCCGTGGCTCGCGCACGCTCGTAGCGATCGCGGGGCGTCGCGAGATGTGGACCTAAGTCCGAGCCGGATAGGACGTCTGGCAGGCCGCACAAGGTCTCCAGGCCGATGCCCTCGCGCTGCTGAAGCGTTAGAGTCCGTACTGAAGCATCGTCCTGCTTCTGAATATGCAAGCGCTGAGTTTTGGTACGCACAGCCAGTTGAGTTGAATTTCACCGATGCGAGGCAAGAGTACCCATAGTAGAACGTTAGTTGGGTCCTCGCTTGCGATCGGAGCCGGCTCAATTGTGGTCGGCGTGGTGCTCGCGATTGCCTACCAAGCCAACGCCATGAGCGGAGGTACGCGCCCGAGGATCGTTCCCTTCGAGGAGCTACAGGCGACCATCAGTTCCCTCAAAGATGTCACGCCGCTTCGTCCCAATCTCGACGAGTACATCGTCGACAAAACGGCCGCTAAACAGCTTGGTAAGGCGCTCTTCTGGGATGCGCAAGTCGGCAGCGACGGGCTCGCCTGCGCGAGCTGCCACTTCCATGCAGGCGCAGACATTCGCACCCGTAATCAGGTAAATCCGGGAGGCAAGGCCAGCGATTCCGTCTTCAACTCACGAGCCAAGAGCGCGGGCACGAGCGGCCCGAACAAGACGTTCACGGCCGACGATTTCCCGTTTCATCGCCTCAATCAGGCCAATGACAGAGAATCTAAAGTTGTCTTCGATACCAACGACGTCTTCTCCTCGGAAGGCTCGCTTGGCGGGGACTTCATCTCGAGCCGAAACGGGCAGGGTATGCGTGCCCGCGACGTCCCAAGTGATTGGGGTTTTGGCAAGCGGTTTCGCAGGAATCCATTCTTTAGCGCCGTCCTAAGCGCCGTACGCTTCACGGGGTCGCTCGATCTAAGATCCCTTGTGAGGCTGGCTGGTAACCCATGGGCGAAGCCCCCCGGGAATGAGACCTGCTCGCTCACGTTCGATCCCCAAAACCCCTTCCACGCGAACAATCTTGTCTACCGCAAGGTCGAGCCGCGTCAGACACCTTCTGCCGTCAATGCCGTATTCAATTTTCGCCAGTTCTGGGATGGCAGGGCGAACAATGAGTTCAACGGAGTAGACCCGTTCGGGCCGCGCACATTTCAGCCCGTCTCCGCGGCCGACGGCGCAGGCAACCCGAATGCCAAGAAGGCCGGGACGCTCGTATTCGATTCCACGCGTCGCACAGGCAGCGTGCGTTTGCGGCTTGAACAGCGCTTGATCGAATACTCGAGCCTCGCCTCGCAGGCGGTCGGGCCGCCACTCAGCGATTTCGAGATGTCGTGCTCAGGCAAAACGTTCGCCGATCTCGGCCGCAAGCTACTCGCGCTCCGCGTATTGAGTGGTCAGCGCGTCAACATTGAGGACAGCCTGTTCTCAAAGTCGCCGGGCCTGATCGCGATTGGCCGCGACAAGGGACTGAATACGAACTACCGGCGGCTGATCGAGAAGGCCTTCAATCCGAAGTTCTGGATCGACCCCACGAAGGTAACGATCACTGCGGGCGGAGAGGTAAAGCCTGATCCCAAAGGCTTTGCACAGATAGAGCATAATTTCTCGCTCTTCTGGGGGCTCGCGATACAAGAGTATGAGGCACAGCTTATCTCGGATGATTCACCGTTCGACCGCGCCATGAACGGCAACGTGGCTGCCATGAGCGAGGAGGCGCGTGCGGGGCAGGTTTTGTTCACGGGTAAAGCCGAATGCGTAAGCTGTCATTCGGGACCCCTGCTCTCAGGCGCGACCGTAACCAGCAAAGACAAGAACGGCCCCAAAGTCCTCGAGCATATGTACCAGGGCAACGGCTACGCGGCCTTCTACGACGCCGGCTTCTATAACATCGGCGTGCGGCCGACTGCCGAAGACCGTGGCGTCGGCGCAAACGATCCTTACGGCTTCGATCTTTCGTTCTCGCGCGAGTACAAGTGGCAGCTGCTCGGACAGTCCTTTGGCTCGCCCGACCATTTCGGGCCGACGCCCTGTCGCTGGGAGGTTCAGTTTTGGCCGTGCGCCGAGGTTCCGACTGGAACCGATCCACTACTCAGTGAGCGCGATGCGGTAGACGGGGCATTCAAGGTTCCGATCCTTCGCAACGTCGGCCTTAGCCCGCCCTACTTCCACAACGGCGGAACGGCCTCGCTGAAGGACGTCATCCATTTCTACAATCGCGGCGGAGACCGCCGGGGCAAACCCGACAACGATACCTCGGGGCTTGCGACGCCGAACCCGTTCGGCCAGGTCAACACCACAAATCTCGATCCCGATATCGGTCAAATCGATAGCGAAGTGCCGGGGCAGCACAACGCTCTCGGATTGAACGAGAGAGAGATGGACTATCTCGTCGAGTTCCTGCTCTCGCTGACCGACGAGCGTGTGGCTTGCCACTCGGGAGTTTTCGACCATCCAGAGCTGCCGCTGCTGCTTGGGCAAGAGGACAAGGCCATCGGGCGCACTCAAATAGCGCAGGACATCGTCCGCGTTCTGCCGGCGGTCGGCAGCAGGGGCCTCAAGGCGATCGGCAAGCCGTGCTTTCCAAACTCGGGTGATCTTTTTGGTTCGGTGAACAAGACCGCCTCGGCGCCGCTGCAAGAGACGTTCAAGGCGATCCTCGTCTTGGCCAACGGCAACAATCCGTTCCCGAACATTGGGAACGGCGCGCCGGGCAATGGCGCGGGAGGCACTGGAACCGGGACCGGTCAGGGAGCAGGCGGCACAGGCGGTACGGGGACCGGCGCTGGCACTGGTACCGGCACTGGTACCGGCACCGGAACGGGCACAGGCGCGGGGGGGAGCCTAACCGCCGCCGCACCGACTATTCCGCCGCCAGTACCGACAACGCCTTTCAATGCGCCCCTTTCGGATATTCACGGGTTCACGAGCATCGGCTTCCTCAACTCGGCGACCACGAGCGATGCCAACTGCCCCGGCGCACCGCGCCCGCAGTGGGGCGGCACCGCCGTCATCAACAACATCTCGATCACGATCCCCTGCAACTCGATTGTTCAGATGCCTGCGGCTACGTTCACGTGGGCTGACCTTTTCGAGCCGACGCGCTTCCGGAGTGTGCAAAGTCCTGCCGCAACCCTAACTTTGCCCACGTATGGAGCGGGCCGCTTTGCGTTTCCCTCAAACGAGGTCCGCATCGAAGGCAATATTGTCGGCGGGAAGTATATCGCGGCCCTCGTCTACATCTCGCAGCAATCTTTAAATACGGGCTCCGGCTACGTCACCGGGTTCGACTATGCGAACGGCGTGATCTTCGTCGGTGGCAGCCCCGATGGCCCGGCGCAGGCACGCCTTCAGCTCAACGATCCCAATGGCCGCTTCTCGAAAGGCCAGTCGCCCGACAGCCGCTTCTCCGTCGACGATCAAAACCCAACCATCCACGCAGCCACGGGATATCCGATGTGCGTGCCCAGAACCGATCCCACGGTCGCAGGCGGCGACGACCCGTTGTGCCCGCAGCGCAATCGCCCGCTCGTGAGCGTGAGTTGCCGCAACTTCGCCCAGGCCGGCGTGGGGCTACCGACCGGGCGTGACCTTGGGCCGCCTTCTCCCGGCGTCAAGTATTGCAGTGCGTTCGTGATGGGCGATCCCGCGACCGCAAGCGCGGCCGAGCCCACATCAAATGAGCAGGCGCCGTTTGAGATCGGCGATCTCATCACCTACTCGGGTACCGTGCTCGAGGGCGATGGGGCTGGTCCTAACGGCTCGGATACAATTTCCGTGCACACGATCGATGCGGATGTCGGCATCTTCACCCAGCCCGGCACGCTGCCTGTCTATCTCGCGACGGAAGAGTTCGGGGTTTCGACCTACAATCCGGCCCTGACCTTCAATGGCGTTCCCCAAGAGGTTCCCGATCGCCTGTTCCTCGCGGCAATGGTCACGGACGTTACTTCGATCGTCGACGTCTACCTCGTCGATCTCGACCCCGCTACGGGCTCCGAGACGCAGCGCTGGGTGACGCCTGGCTCGATGACCAGCGGCATCGGCGCGCCCGGCAGCAATGGCCATCTTATCGACGGCGGCATCACCACGCAGTTTGATGGGCCTGTTCCAGGCCGCGTGAGAATCCGCGCCAACAAAGCCGTTCCCGGCATTTTGACCTCCGCCACGCGCTACGTCCGCATCGTCGCGCGATCGCTCTGTGACCCGGCGAATATCAATACGGTCGCGCCGCTCGCAAACGGGGCCGGAACGGCGGCAAGCTGCCTGCAGCGGGCACCCGCCGCAAACGGTCTCTTCACCGGTCAGTATCTCGCACCGAACTTCGATTTCCTCTTCCCCGAGAACGTCGCACCGGGCGACCCGTTGGTGCCGAACAACTTCTGGGCCCTCGGCTTCCTCGTGAACGGCGAGGGACCTGGAGTTGGGCGCCTCAGCCCAACGCCGTGGTGAGACCATGATGGCAGAGGGCATGGCATTCAAGGTAAGCGCCACACCAGCGGCACGACGGTCCGCTGTGGCTAGCCGCAACATTCGGCGGCTCACGCTTCTGGTGCTTGGACCGATCCTTGTGAGCGCCCTGGCACTGCTAGCAAATTCCGTGGCCTATGCTGCCGGTGGCACGGCAACGCCGCCCCTCCCGGGCTTTGGCACTCCGCCCCCGCAAGCAACGCCCGCTCCCGAAGTGCCGGCGCCCATCTTCAGCGCCCCCCCCGAGACCATCATCGGGTTCACGGCGATAGGCTTTATCAAGAAGGCAACCGTCACCGACGCGAATTGTACGGGCCTGCCTCGGCGGCAGTGGGGCGGCACGGCCGTCATCAACGAGATCGAGATCGTCATTCCGTGCAACTCGATCGTACAGATGCCGGCAGCGACATTCACGTGGGCCGAGCTCTTCTCCACGTCCTCGGGACCCGGGTCGCAAGGGTTCAAGTCCACGCAGTCGCCCCCTGCTCAGCTGCCGCTCGCGGCCTCGCCCACAACCTTCGGCAACGGCGTCTTCGCGTACCCCTCCGTCGAGATGCGCATCGAAGGCAACGTTGTGGGCAATCGGCACATCGCAGGCCTGATTTACATTTCCCAGCAATCGCTCAACACGACGACCGGCTACATCTCCGGGTTCGACTACGACAAGGGCGTCATTTTTGTAAGCGGTAGTGCGCTCGGTGCGCCACAAGTCCGCCTCGAGCTCAACGACCCGGAAGGGCGCTTCAGCAAAGGGCAGTCGCCTGATACGCGCTTCAGCGTTGACGATCGCAATCCGACGGTTCGCTCAGCTACGGGCTATCCGATGTGCGTACCGCGCAAGGATCCCGCCAGCGGCGATGACCCGCGGTGTCCCCAGCGAAACCGCCCGCTTGTAGCGCAAGGATGCCGCAACTTCGCTGCCGCCGGCGTCTTCCTGCCAGCCGGCCGCGAGCTAACGCCGCCCGCAGCCGGTCAAACGTACTGCAGCTCATTCGTCATGGGCGATCCCGCGACCGCCGGTCCAACGGAACCGGCCGCGACAGAACAGGCCCCGTTCGAGATCGGCGACTTGATCACCTTTTCCGCGACGCTGCTGGCAGGTGACACGAAGGGACCAGGCGGATCCGAGACGCTCTCTGCGCACACCGTCATTGGCAACGTCGGCATCTACACGCAGCCAGGCACGCTTCCTGTTTATCTGGTTCTCGACGAGTTTGGTGTGGGCACAGAAGCGCCGATCTTGTTCAACGGACTTGTACCGCAGGAAGCCGCCGACAAGCTCGTCGTAAATGCGTTTGTCACAGATGTGACGTCCGTCGTCGACGTCTACTTCGTCGACATCGATGCTACGACTGGCCAGGAGACGCAGCGCTGGATCTCGCCGCAGAGCATGACCGGCGGCCTCGGCACCATCGACGGCAATGGCTTTGTGCTCGACGGCGGCATCACCACGCAGTTTACCGGCCCGGTGCCGGGGCGCGTACGCCTGCAGGCGACGAAGACGGGCCCCGGAATGCTAGCCTCGCCAACGCGAATGCTGCGCATCGCTACCCGATCGCTCTGCGACCCGTCCGAGATCAATACGATGAAGCCGGTGCTTGGGAAACCGAACGCGGGTCCGGTGAGGTGTCTCGATCGCGCACCTGCCGCCAATGGGTTGAGCTCGGGGCAATACGCGGCTCCCGTCTTTGACTATCTCTTTCCCGAGACCGTCGTTGCTGGCGATCGCCGCGTCCCGAACGATCTCTGGGCTCTCGGCTTCCTGTCGTTGGGGGAAGGCCCGGGCACCGGCCCCCTTCTGCCGCCTCCGTGGTGAAGAGAGGGAATAGGGGGCGGAGACGATGCACTCAGCTTCGCAACCCCCATAGACACAAACCTGTCTTACGACAAATTTCAAGCGGCCAAGCCTGAATCAAAGCGTGTCGTTTAATTATCTGATTTTTCTGGGGAAAGGATGGTGGGCACTACAGGGATCGAACCTGTGACCCCTACCATGTCAAGGTAGTGCTCTACCGCTGAGCTAAGTGCCCATCCCAGCCAAGAAAGTCACTCGGCTGCGCCTCCTATACTGGCATTGGCCGAGGTGCGCAAGCCGAGAAACCTCTTTTGTTGGCACGCGGCCGCCTCACCAACCCGGCGCGCGGATTTCTTTGTTGGCACGCGGCCGCCAGGAGCACTTCATGTGCCGATTCAGGCCGCGAGAAGACGTTCCACCTCGCGAACCAGGTCCTTCAAATGAAAGGGTTTTGAAAGGACACGCGCGTCCTTCGGCGCTGTCACCTCATTGTTGAGAATGACGGCAGCAAAGCCTGTAATGAACATGATCTTGAGCTCGGGATCGATTTCGGCAGCGCGACGCGCCAGCTCGATGCCGTCCATCTTCGGCATGACGATGTCTGTGAGAAGCAGGGTGAAGGGCTCCTCCTTAAGGCGCTGAAACGCCTCCTCGCCATTGTCGAAGGCGATCACGTCGTAGCCGGCCTTGCCGAGAGCGCGCTCGAGAAAGCCACGCATTGAATCGTCATCTTCAGCGAGAAGAATTCTGCACATTGGTGCCCGGGACGGCTTGGCGGTCATAACTATCGGTACCTAACTAATGGACGTTATCAATCATCAAGTGGGGTCGCACAGGAATCTGACGCGAGTTTGGTAAACGGAACGTGAACCTCTCACCTCATGATGCAGCAACACGATGATGCACCAACACGCAAAGTTGGCTCGAGACGTCTGCACGCGACCAACTCTGAACGTACCTGCAAGTGACGGGCCACGTCTGCGCCCACAGTCTTTTCACTCACCGCGCTCGATTTTGCCGGCGTTCTGCGCCGGATGCCGTAGACAGGACGAGTTAACTTTTGGCAAGGTTCCCCATTGATTGATTGGCGGAGCCGAAACGCGCGATCCCATGGCACCGAGGCAAAAGTCCCAATCCGGCACGGAGCTCGATCCGCCGTTCGTGGTGAGCAGCCCTGGCGTGCAGAGCACGCCCTTCGTGGTCTGCTCGCCGCATTCAGGCCGCGCCTACCCGCGTCAGTTCCTAGCCCAGTCCCGCCTTGACCCTCTGACGCTCAGAAAAAGCGAGGACTGCTTCGTTGACGATCTTTTCGCGGCGGCGCCGGCGCTTGGCGCGCCGCTGATCGCCGCGCAATTCCCCCGCGCCTACCTCGACGTCAACCGCGAGCCATACGAGCTTGATCCGGAGCTGTTCGCCGATCCGCTGCCAGATTACGCCAATACCTCGTCGGTGCGGGTGGTCGGCGGACTTGGGACGATTGCCCGGATCGTTGCCGATGGTGAGGAGATCTACCGAAACCGAATCCCTGTCGCCCAAGCCCTCGACCGTATCGAGCGTCTCTATTTGCCGTTTCACGCAACCCTGTCTCGCCTCGTCGAAGAGACGCGCACACAGTTCGGTTACTCGGTTCTAATTGATTGCCACTCGATGCCGTCAGTCCAGATGGCGCAGAGCAGCGGCCCGCGCCCTGATTTTGTCATCGGTGATCGCTTCGGCTCCTCGTGCGACGCGCGCCTGACACGCCTCCTCAAAGAGGCCCTCGTGGGCCAGGGCTATGATGTGCAACTCAACCGGCCTTATGCGGGTGGCTACATCACCGAGCACTACGGGCGGCCCTACAAGGGTGTCCATGCCGTGCAGATCGAGATTAACCGCGGGCTCTACCTCGACGAGCGCGCGCTTGAGCCGTCAGACGGATTTGCCGCTCTGAAGGCAGACCTCGACGACCTCTTGGCCAGTCTCTTCGTGAAAGTGCCAGCACTTTTCGAGCGGCGCGCAGCGGCCGAGTGAGCAGCGGCCGAGTGAGCAGCGGCCGAGTGAGCAGCGACCGAGCAAGGGCGACCGGGCAGCAATGGAGATGAGTCCGCGTTCGGATGCGCGGAGCAATACGCAAGAAAAAAGGGCCGTCCAATGGACGGCCCAAGTCTAGGGAGGAAACGCCCAAGGAGGGCTCGTAAGGACCCCGAGGTCCCTACGCTTTAAAGTCTATGCTGCAGCGCGAGATAATGCAAGCCCCTCCACAACGCAATTGCGAAATCTGGTGCTGTCCCCGTTGCACCTGTCACAAACAGAGCGCGATTCGAAAGAAAAAAGGGCCGTCCAATGGACGGCCCAAGTCTAGGGAGGAAACGCCCAAGGAGGGCAACGGCAAGCGAGCGAAGCTCAGCAATGCCGCGTCGCACAATATGTAGGCGCATGAAATATTTGGAAAGCGCGTTTTTTGCAGGGCTGCTATTACACGGATGCCTAGCAAGATGAGCGAGGTCTCAGGCACGTCCTCAAGCTGTCTATACTTAGCGACAACGAGGATACACTCGCAAAAAGAAGCCGTTCGGCAAGCGAACGGCCCAAGTCTAGGGAGGAAACGCCCGTACCGGGCTACGGTTGCGAGGAAGTGCTTCTCCGGAACCGCAATTTTTGTATGCGCTTATTTGCATAACACAGCAATGAAGTGCTTCGAGGGCGTCCGTATTTACTGTTAATATGATGCGCAGACGCAACAGAGCGGCGCCTATTGGGCTGTTTTACTCAAACTTTACGTTTTCGCTTGCGGCAATGTAATAACACTGCCGCGAATAGATCCGAACAACTTAAGCTACGGAAACTTCTTGTGACTTCGCCCACTACGCCGTCTTTGAAAGCACTGTTGTCGCATGCTCATGACTTGGCTGATCAGTCCGGCAAAGTCATCTTGCCCCATTTCCGAAAGGTGCTGGCGGTCGACGACAAGAGTGCAGGTGCGAGCTTCGATCCGGTTACAAAGGCTGATCGCGCCGCCGAGCGTGTGATCAGCCGAAGTATAAAGAAGCGGTTCCCCGAGCACGGCATCGTCGGGGAGGAGTTCGGTATCGATCTGCCACATGCGCGATTCCGCTGGGTCATCGATCCGATCGACGGGACACGTTCGTTCATAACCGGCGCGCCGATGTGGGGAACGCTGATCGGGCTTCTCGAGGCCAACTCCCCGATCTTGGGACTGGTCGATCACCCGTTCACAGCCGAGCGCTGCTGGTCCGGACAGGATGCTGCCTACGCGCGTGGCCCATCGGGTCGAGCCCGGCGGATTGCAACGCGCGCCTGCACCCGGATCGAGGATGCCTTCGTCATGACGACCAGCCCCGACCTCTTCGAAGCCGGAATCGAGACGGAGAAATTTCTTCGTGTGAAGGCTCGGGCGCGAATGACGCGCTTTGGCGGCGACTGCTACGCCTATTTCCTGCTGGCAAGCGGTCTCATCGACCTCATCATGGAAGCCGGCCTCAAGACATACGACGTTGTGGCCCTGATCCCGGTGATCGAGCGCGCTGGCGGGCGCATTACGACATGGGACGGAAGGCCAGCGACGGACGGCGGGCGCATTATCGCGGCCGGCGATCCGGTACTGCACGAGCGCGTGCTGAAGCTGATCAACCGGTAAACGAGAGGCCCTTGGCGCCGGAAAGCCCAGGATCATCGACACCGAGGTAGGCATCGAAGGCAGCCCAGAAGCGAAGTCGGATGTTGTCGGCCTCCTGCAGCACCTCATGACGCGATCCCGGCATCAGGACGTGGGCGCCGACTTTGAGGCGCGCGCCGAATTCCTCGATCGCGCTTGCAGACACGACCTCATCCTTGCTGGGCGTAAAGAGAAGAAGCGGTACGTGAACCTGCTTCGGGTAAAGCGGATCGGAGATGAGATCCATCGACCGGTAGGCAGCTCGCAGCCAGCCGATCGTCGGCGACCCGAGCCCGATCTCTGGGGCGAGATCCAGCACGGCCTTGTTGCGCGCCCAGCGTTCACGGTCCGACGTGAGATAATTGCCGTCGAATGGACCCTGCTCAACACACGCCTCGGAACCGCCCCTCACATAGAAGCGAGACAGGCCGAGAAGGCAGCCACCCTCCGCATAGCTGACGGCCACCCAACGTGGAAAGCCGACTCGCGCGGGCGCGATCGCGATCATCGGGGCTGTAAGCACCATGCGATCGAACCAAGACCCGGGCTGGGCGGCGTTGCGCAAGAGGATGTTGGCACCCATGGAATGGGCAAGTGCGATGAACGGTGGCGGGCAATCCGGCAGCACGACCTCGCGCATGAAAATCTTGAGGTCCTGGTCGTAGTCCGAGAACGAGTTGACGTGGCCTTTGTGCGGATCGCTGGTCAATCGTTGCGAGCCGCCCTGGCCACGCCAATCCATGGTCGCGACGGCGAAGCCGCGCCGGCGCAGGTCGGCGATGACCTCGAAGTACTTCTCGATGAATTCGCCGCGGCCGCCGAAAACGCACACGGTGCCACGGCGCGGGCCTCTCGTCGCCGCCCAGCGGGCGAAGCGAAGCTTCACACCGCCAAAGCCCGTCAGGGCACCCGCAAACGCGCCGCCTGGCACAGGATTTTTTGCCAACGCTACGAGTTGCATGCTTCCGCCCGCCCTTTGAGACATCGTTCGATGGCAACGCCACTCAAATCAGCCGGACGCACGATAGCACGGAACAGGCGATAAGAGGCACGGCAGCGCGCCGGCAGATCACACTGCCGACGCGCCATTTTGCGTGTCCGTTCCCCGGGTTTAGCGGGAGGGCGTAAGCAAGGGATCGTTAAGGCGGCTCCAACGTGGACGGGGACCACCGTCACCGAAGGGACGAAGGAAGTGCGGGCGCGCATTGACGATCTCGCCCGAGCAGCGGTCGACCTCGAGGAGGAAGACCCGACCGGAGACCTCGCGCCGCGCGCGCACTAAAACGACGTTCCCGCCGCGGTCGATCGGCTGAAGGTCGGTCCATCCATCGCGATGAAGGCTGTTTCTGATCTGCCAGCGCGGGATGCACGTCGGGGCGTAACTTCCAACCCGATCAACTGCGGAGGGGTCGAGATCTCTATAGTTGGAGGACGGCGGAGGCACATCCTCATCGTACTCCCTCGGTACATCACGGGGAACATAGGCCGGTGGATAGGGTTCGCCATAACCCTGCGCCTGGGGCGGGTAGTCGTAGCTGTCACGGGGAGCATAGTAACCCTCCCCGCCGAGATCCGCGGCGGAAGCAATGCCTGCATTAGATACGGTTGCGGCGGCGATCGATATCACCGCAATGAGGCTCGATCTCAACATACGCGCGGACATCTCTCTCTCTCTCTCCTGGACTATCAAGCTTGGCACTGAAGCTGCGATTGAAGCTAAGGCGTCCCATTGTATTGGCTAAAAATCGATCCCCGAAGATGAACGGGATATGAAGGAACGGCCAATTGACAGATTATCCGGCTCCTTAGCTGGCGGAGTGTTGCCGTGGGGCCGCCGTCCCCCATGCTGCTATCGCTTTCGCCAGGTCCAGACGACGCCCCCTTGAAGCGCTCTTGCTCACACCTAAATCACTTATGCGCACGCCAATCAGGGTGCGCTTCCAGACGAGCGGTCCGGCCCTCGGGCGGACCGAGAGCAGTCGCTTCATCAGGAGGACTACGCTATGAGACATTTCGATTTTACGCCTCTCTATCGTTCCACGGTCGGCTTCGATCGCCTCGTCCAGCTCATGGACAGCGTTACTGGCGCGGAGGCAGAGACACCCTACCCGCCATATAACATCGAGCGACTTGCCGATAGCGCGTACCGCATCACAATGGCGGTCGCCGGGTTCCGGCCCGACGAGCTCAAGGTTGACCTCAAGGAGAGCACGCTCGCCGTGCGCGGAGACAAGAAGGCCGAGACGAACGAAAACGAGCGCCGCTACCTGCATCGCGGCATCGCCGCCCGCAGCTTCGAGCGCCGTTTCCAGCTCGCCGACTATGTCGAGGTCCGCAGCGCCGAGTTGCGGGATGGTCTGCTGAACATCGAGCTCGTACGCAACCTGCCTGAGCGCATGAAGCCGCGCGCCATCCCGATTGGCACCTCGGAGGTCGGCACCAAACAGATTGAGGCGCACGCCTAGTGTAGCGCATCTGACGTTTGGTCCCCGCTCGCGGCTGGTCTCGAAACCAAACGTCAGATGCAGAAGCTACACTAGAAAAATAGAGTTGCTAGTGTTCCTCATGGTTC